>NZ_NFLI01000009.1 GCF_002160825.1 Lachnoclostridium sp. An131 | reverse complement strand
CTGGCAATCTCTTTCCCGTTTACTGTTATAAATAGGTTTTGTTCTTTGAACAATTCTCTTTAGAATTTTCAAGGATTCTTAGCACTGTTCAGTTATCAAGGTTCGCTGTTGACTCTCACGAGCCAGCTTGAATATGTTAGCATAATCAGAATCGAATGTCAAGCACTTTTTTCACTTTTTATTCAACTCTTTTTTACTTCTTCAAGCTTAACGGAGAAGGAGGGATTTGAACCCTCGCGCCGCTGTTAACGACCTACTCCCTTTCCAGGGGAGCCCCTTCGGCCAGCTTGGGTACTTCTCCAAGATGCCCGGTCTCAAAAACCCGGTGATTTTATATATAATTTTATATATAATTGATAGCTTGTCTGTTATCGACAGTGGCTATTAACGGAGAGGGTGGGATTCGAACCCACGCGCCCTTTCGGACAAACGGTTTTCAAGACCGCCTCGTTATGACCACTTCGATACCTCTCCACACTCTGACGCGCTCACCGCCTTAGCGTGGCGACAGATTGTATTCTAGCATTTTTGACTTTCTCTGTCAACATCTTTTTGATCTTTTTTTACCAAAAATTTTACCACTGAAGTGAAAAGTTTATTTCCACTTTGAAGGAGGCAAAGTAGATTTTACTCTTTCACTCATTTCTACTTCCCCAAATGCAGCATTTAGTCTTACACTTTTCATGTTAGGCAGTCGCCGGAAAGGCTGGTGTCTATTATGAAAACTCGAAACCCTTTTTCTCATTTAACTTTGGAGGAACGGCGTATCATTCTCACCGGTATTACGAATGGTTCCACGAAAACTGCCATCGCACAGACCATCGGCAAGGATAAATCCACTGTCGGCAAGGAGATTAAGCTTCACAGAGCCCTTACTCATAAGTGTAAAATGCCTCTGGAGTGCAATCATTATAAAAAATGTGTTTACGGCCGCCAGTGTACACCTGACTGTCCGGAGTACAGTCCTTTCCATTGTTCCAGACGCGACCGCTCCCCTGGCGCCTGCAATGGCTGTTCCAACTGGTCCCGATGCCGTTTTGATAAATACCAGTAATGTCCAGAAGAGGCCCATATGGATTACCGCACTACTCTGGTCGATTCCCGGGAAGGGGTGAATCTTGCCGTACAGGAAGCAAAACAGATGGCTGCTGTTATCGCTCCGCTCCTCAAACAGGGGCAGTCCCCTTTTCAGATCGTTACAAACCATCCGGAACTCGGCATTTCAGAAAAAACGCTTTACAACTATATCGAAAACGGTGTTTTCCACGAGATTGCCGGCATCACTGCCCTGGATCTGCGGCGGCAGGTATCACGCAGGCTGCCGAAGAAAAAGGCAAAAACTTATAAGAAACGTATCGACAAAAAGTATCTCCAAGGCAGAACCTACAAAGATTATAAATCCTACCTCTCCGAGCATCCCGAGGTCTTTGTTACCCAAATGGATACGGTCTATAACGATGAGACAAACGGTCCTTTCCTTCAGACTTTTAAATTTGTGAGAGCCGGCATCATCCTTGCCTTATACCGCAATGAGAAAACCGCTGCTTCCATGAAAGAAGGCGTTGACATACTGGAACCCATTCTTGGCACAGAACTGTTCCGCAAATATGTTCATGTCTTACTGACTGACCGAGGGACCGAATTTTCTGCCGCCGAAGCTATGGAGACCTCCTCTGACGGTACAAGGCGGACAAGGGTATTTTACTGCGATCCTATGCAGTCAGGGCAGAAAGGCACGCTGGAGAATAAACATATAGAACTCCGTTACATCCTTCCAAAAGGAACGAATCTGAGGGAACTCGGACTGACCGGCCAGTCCGGGCTGAATCTGGTTCTCAGCCACATAAACTCCTCCCCCTGCGAGATGCTCGGCAGTAAAAGTCCGTTGGAACTGACGGAATTTATGTATCAGGATCTGTACGAAAAACTGCTGGCTTTCGGCATCCATCCGATTGAAAAGGATCAGATCATTTTAAAACCATACCTGCTCAAGCAGAGAAACAAGTAAGGAAAACTACTTAATCAAAAACAACAGGCGGCTGTCAAAGAAAGTAAATACCATCCACAGCAAGTGGAATTTAGTCCTACACCCTTAAAAACACCGGCTAAAATCCGCTTTTTTGTCATGTCCAAAAATCCTCTCTTTTTTAAGCAGCCTGTTGTTTTCTTCATTTAGTGTAACACTTATTTCTACTTAATAAAACAGAAAAAGCAGCAATCACTCATTTTTGTAAGAGTAATTGCCACTTTTCTTTTCACGTTTTTCAAAGTGGAAATAAACTTTTCACTTCAGCCTTTTTTGAAAATAAAGCGATTTCATCAAAATAGGCCGCCCAAATACTTATGGCGGCCTATTTTGATTTCTGATAACCGAAATTACTTCAATTATTTTAGAGCCTCAGGTTTTTCCAGCATCTCTGCTAAATCTGTTAAAAAGCGAGCTCCAGAAGCTCCGTCTGCGATCCGATGATCCAATGCCAGTGTCAGACGCATAATTCTCCTGACTTGCACGTTTTCTTCTTCTTTATTCCAAACCAGCTTTTCCTGCATTCTGGGTACAGATAAAATACCTGCCTGTGGTGCATTTACAATGGATGAAAAAGAATAAATTCGGAACTTCCCAAGACTGCTTACAGTAAAAGTGGCTCCTGCAAGTTCTTCCGCTGAATAAATACCCATTACTGCTTTCTCTTTTATTTGCTCTAATTTCTCACAGACCTCTCTCAGACTGAGTTTATCCACGTTCTTAATAACTGGAACCAGAAGCCCTCTCTTAGTATCTACTGCTACACCAATATTTACTTTTCCGCAATATGTAATTTGATCATCACCCCAGTATGCGTTCAGTGACGAATGCTTGCAAAGACTGTCCGCTACTGCTTTGGCTATAATTGCTGTGTAAGAAGGTTTGTACTCCAATCGTCTTCTAAAGTCTATCATCGGCTCACAGTCTACCTCTGTCTCCATGTGAAACTGAGGAACATCTGTCCAGCTTTTTGTCATCTGCCGGGCCATTGCTTTTTTTATGCCCTTCAACTTCATGACGGTATCTTCCATCATTTTACTCCTCGTCTGTATCAATATAAGCTACAACAGTCGCAATTTCTACCTCCTCGCCTTCTGGAACCACTATTTCCACAAGTGTTCCGGTTACAGCAGCTTCTATTTCGGTAATAGCTTTATCTGTTTCGATAGACATCAAGGGCTCGCCAGCTGTAATATGATCACCCACCTTTTTTAACCATTCCTGTATAATCCCCTCCTCCATGTCCAAGCCTACTTTTGGCATAATAACCTCTTTACGCATAGTATTTTCCTCCTTAATATTTAATTCATATATTCTTTATCTATAATTTTTTAGTTCTGCACGCTTATCCCAGATTTTCCAGTTTGCACGGTATAACTCCGTATATAATTGATAATTCATTTCATATATTTTGTTTTCTTCCCTATCTGGTTCAAATTCCTTTTTGATATGAATCATTTGATCCATTCCTTGATATATATTATCAAAATATCCCGAAGCAACTGCAGCCAAAAGAGCCGCCCCCCGCGCACCAATTTCTTTTCCACTTGTTACCTGTATAGTCTTATTCAGGCAGCTTGCAAACATCTGGCACCAAAATTCGCTTGCACTTCCTCCTCCGGCAATTCGCACCACTGCAGGCTGATTCGGAAAATGCTGGTAACAATCTTTCATGGAATATGCAATTCCTTCATACACAGAACGCAATAGATGTTCTTTTGTATGATTACTTTTAATTCCGAAGAACTGACCTGCTGCACTCGGTTTTACAAACGGCGCCCGCTCACCTCCTTGCCCCAGGAAGGGATGAAAAATGATTCCTCCGGAACCAGCCCCGATCTGTTTCATTTTTGCCTCCTCTTCCTCATAGGAGAACCTACAGTTCTCACCATGATAAAAGGTATCAATAAACCAGTCCAAATTTGGCGTCCCAAGCATGGTTCCCATCGTCATCAACCACTTTTTATCTTCTATGTAGCAGATAAGAGAGGGTGCTTCCTCTTTATTCATTTGAAAATCATCTAGGGAATCAACGACCATTTCATTATGAATAGTTGTTCCAACAATAGAGCAACTGTCCATATTCTGGAGCATTCCATTTCCACAGGCCGTAGCAGCTATATCTATCATCCCATTCACAACAGGAATTCCAACAGGAAGCGTTGTTTTTGCAGCGGCTTCTTTTGTTACCGTTCCTATTATTTCCATACTCGAACGGATTGGCGGCAACAGCTCATAGATCCGCTCCATGTCAAAGCCTTCCAATAGTTCCCGATTATACTTTCTACTCCATACATCCACTAATGAAGCATCTGATAAATCTGAGGTATCAGTGACAATTTCACCTGTCAGGCAAAACTTAATCCAGTCCTTACAAAAAACCAAATACTTGGCCTGCTCCATTTTTTCCGGTTCGTGATCGTAATACCATGCCCCCAGGGCCAGGGGTGAACCCGCAAATGTTATCCTTCCGCTACTCTGTATAACTTTATTTTGCTTCCACCTGTCTATATAAGCTCCTGCCCTCCCATCTATCCACAGAGTTGCGACATCCAACGGCTTTTTATTTCTATCCAAAAGCCACAAGCCGTCTCCCTGACCAGTTATCCCAATTGCTTTAACTTCTCCCTGTTCTTTTGTTTCCTGCATTACTTCTTGAATTGTCTCTGCAACCATGTCCCAGAGTAAATCCATATCCTGGTAAGCGCTCCCATCTCTTCGACAGTCAGGAGCCGTATTACGTCTGGCCAGTTTTAGTTCCTGCCCACTCTCATCAAACAAAACCGTCTTAACCTTCGTTGTTCCAATATCAACACCTAAAAACTGTGCCTTCATTCTGCCTCACCTCATTTCGGGTTCTGTTTTAATTAATCCTTCCAAACCTCCGGATTGTACAGGTGTACAGGTCTCTGTCCTGCAAAGAAAAGCTTCAGATCTTCAGCAAGCACCCTATAAGACCTGTCATATGGGTCATAGCTGCAGCCTGCGATATGCGGCGTAAGAACCACGTTATCCAAAGAAAGCAGCGGATGATCTGCCGGAAGGGGTTCTACAGGATAGACATCCAGGCCAGCTCCTGCAATTTCCTTCTTTTGGAGCATATCAATCAGTTTATTGTAATCCATAACCGCTGCTCTCGCTGTATTAATCATATATGCTGTGGGCTTCATCAAGCTCAGCATCTCTGCACTAATAATTCCTCTTGTACCATCGTTTACCGGTAGATGTATGGATACAAAATCACTTTTTTCCATCAATTCTTCCAGGTTTACCAGCTTTACATTTTGTGTTACCGTCTCCTGCTTCACAAAAGGATCATAAGCAATCACTTCCATATCAAACGCTAAAGCACGCTTCGCCGTCTCTCGTCCAATGGCTCCATACCCCACAAGACCAAGCGTCTTTCCGCTTAACGTAGGTCCTTTAAACTGCAGGTAAGCGAATTTTTCCGGTGTAGAGCCTACCCAGTTAACATCCGTGACGCAAAAGCCATTCTCATTGTAAGGCTTATCATCTGTAATTATACGGTTTTTAATTAGATAATTTCCCTGTGCAAGATGACGGCTAACCGCTACAACCAAGCCCATTGTAAAATCAGCCACTGTATCCTGATTTCTTCCCGGAACAAACAGAATCGGAATTCCCAGCTCTGTCGCCTTTTTTACATCAACGTTTGCATGTGCTCCTCCTCTTGGAGAAGCGATTACCTTCAGGCTGTCTGCCGCTTCCAGTACTTTTGCTGTAATTGGGTCAAATTCCGCCACAACTGCATCGCATCCCTTAATAGCTTCACACATCTCGTCCTCACTTAGTACGCGACCAATTTTCATCATGCCTTCATAAACAATTGTATCAAACATTTTGCGAAACTCATCAAAATAAGGACTTTCCATATAAGTGGTCACAAGAAGTTTCATAATTTTAATTTCCTTCCTTAATTATTTTTTATTAAATTTCTTACTGTTTCTACAATCAGGGACACTTCTGGAACATACATTTTTTCCAAATTCACTGCAAAGGGTACCGGAACATTCGGCGCACCGATTCTTGTCACTCCTGTCTTCAATGCCCCAAATGCAAACTCCTGAATCTGAGCTGAAAGTTCTGCCCCAAAGCCTCCCTTTTTGCATGCCTCATGCACAATCAGTACCCGCCCAGTCTTCTTTACAGATGCAAGCACGGGCTCCATATCCAAAGGCTCCAGCGTTCTAATATCTATGACCTCTACAGAAATTCCTTCTTTTTCAAGCTCTTCTGCTGCCTTCAGAGAACGCCCTACCATGGCTGAATATGTTACAATTGTAATATCAGTTCCCTCTCGTTTCACATCTGACGTATACTCAATCTCATAAGGCTCTTCAGGGACTTCGCATTTTTGCTTGTAGAGTGCTTTATGTTCGTAAAATATTACTGGATTATTATCACGGATGGCATGTAAAAGAAGCCCCTTGGCATCATAGGCATTTGAAGGCATCACAACACGAATTCCTGGAATATGGGCAAGAATTGCTTCAAGAGACTGGGAATGCTGGGCTCCATTTCCAAGACCCGCCCCTCCCTGAGTTCGTATAACAAGCGGAATATTAACACTTCCCCCGTACATATAGCGGATTTTTGCAGCCTGATTTAAGATTTGATCAAAGCTTGTTCCTATAAAATCAGAATATGATAATTCCACAATAGGACGCTTACCATGTAGAGCAGCTCCTACTCCAGCTCCTACGATTGCCATCTCTGAAATAGGCGTATCACGAACACGTTCACTTCCAAAATTATCATATAGGTCATAGCTGCAACGCAGCTGTCCTCCGTAAACCGCAATATCCTCTCCCATGGTAAATACATTCGGATCACTATGAAATGCGATATGCATCGCCTCATTAATCGCTTCACGCATGGAAATCTTTCTCATAGCCTCTTCCCTCCATTATCCGGTTTCTGAAATGCCTTCCAGGTTATGTCTGCAAATATCGGGTCGTAAAGATCCTCTGTCAAATCCTCAATATCCGGATCACTCATTTGCCTTGCAGCCTTTGATGCATCTAGGACAGCTTTATGTTCTTCTTTTCTGATTTCATTCAGTTCTTCCTCAGACACTTCCCACTGCTCCATAAGAAGCTTCGCACACTGAAGAATCGGATCCTTGTCCTTCCAGCTGTTTACCTCATCTCTGGTACGGTAGTTCTGGTTATCTCCGAAATAATGTCCTGCCATTCGGTAAGTCTTCATCTCCATCAGCACTGGCCCCTTACCTGCCTTCACATGAGCGACAGCTTCTTCCATCGCGGCGTCAACAGCCGCTACATTGTTGCCATCCACTACCATACCCTTAATATTATAAGCTACTGCCCTTTCCGCAATATCCTTTACATGCATGGATTTACTCACATGAGTGGAAATTCCATATTGATTATTCTCGCACACAAAAATAACCGGAAGATCCCAAATCGAAGCCATGTTTAATGCTTCATGAAAGCTGCCTTCATTAGCCGCACCATCTCCAAAAAAGCTGACTGTGAAATTATCACTATGGTCAAGCTGCATACTTAAAGCTGCGCCAACAGCAATCGGAATTCCGCCTCCTACAATTCCATTTGCTCCAAGATTTCCAGTGGTCAGATCTGCAATATGCATGGAACCGCCTTTGCCCTTACAGTAGCCTTCTCCCTTTCCCAAAAGCTCTGCAAACATACGGGTCAAATCCGCTCCCTTGGCAATACAATGTCCATGTCCTCTGTGCGTAGAGGTGATAAAATCCTCCCGGGTCATATGCGCGCACACTCCGGTCGCAATCGCTTCCTCCCCTTGGTAGGTATGCACAGCTGCGCGTGTTTCATTTGCCTTTGCCAGTTCAATAGCCTCATTTTCAAATTCCCGGATACGGTTCATCATGCGATAAGCATTTAACAATGCATTTTTTTCCATGATATTTTCCTCCACTCTATTTGACTCCCCAGTATGTAAGCGCTGTTTTTAATTCTGTAAACTCTTCAGAAGCTTCCACAACTGTTTTCCCCTCCATAACAGCTTCAATTGCCTGAAGAATCGCTTTTGCTCCAGCCTCTGCCCCCATGGGATGTCCATAAATTCCTCCTCCGGCCATAAGGATTGTATCATTTCCAAGGAGCCGCATGAGATATTCGATGGTTCCTGGATGTACGCCTCCAGCTACAGTGATAAACGCTCTGTTAATCCCCTCCATCGGAGCTACGCAATGCGCATGAGCTTCAACAAGCTCGTCCGTTGCAATGCCAAACCTTCCGCTGTCCGGATAAACAAGAGGCATATCCATTCCAATAAGCCGGGCCAGCTTTCCACAGGCAAGAGCAGTTCCAATCCCGTTAGATCTAGAACGATAATAAGCTCCCATTCCTGCACAATGTCCAAAGATGGGATAAATCAGTTTTTCTCTTTTTAATGCACGAATCAGATCCTCTGAAGCTCCCCATCCTACTGCTTGATAGTTAATCATAAGAGCATTTGCTCCTGCATCAATTGCGCGTTTTGCACGCTCCAAAAGATTTTCACCAGTAATATTTACAGCATACAAACAGCTCCTGTCCTTCCCCACTTCCCTGAGGCGCTTCATAACCGTACTTACACGCTCCACCATCGGTGAATAACCCGGATCACTCAACAGTTCATCATCCTTGATTACATCAGCCCCGCCCAATGCCGCTTTCACAGCACCACTTGCGCTTACCTCTGGCTCCACACCAATACAAGGCTTTAAGATAGCTCCTACTAGGGGGCGTTCTGGAATGTTCAGCAGCTTTCGTATTCCGTCTATCCCCATCATTGGTCCTGGCAGTTCTTTCAGTATACTCTTCGGAAATTCTATATCTACAAGACGAATTCCATCCTGCCCCAAAACGTTTCCTGCCACTGTACTCATGATCATAGGCATATAAGCCGGAAAATTCGCCGTAGGGAATGCAATTCTCGCAACGCAGGCTCTTTCTTCCGCCATAGGATATACCCCTATAACCTTTGCACCATATTTTTCAATAACTTCCGGCGTTTCTCCCTCTACATGTGTCCAAGTTCCCGCACTCTGATCTGCTGCTACCAGCTTTACCCAGTCATATAAATCTGGCTCTTTGTCAGATTTCATGTAATACGTCGCTATTAAAAATTTCTCGCCTACGCTTTCTGGTAACACCAATGTTTCAAATTTCATGAATTCCCTCCTTTTGTTTTATATCAGCTTTTTACTGCTTCTTTTTGTTCTTAATGATATCCACTACTATAGCAAAGATGATAATAATGCCCTTTGCAACATCCTGCCAGTAAGAATTTACTCCCAAAAGGTTCAGACCATTATTCATAACTCCGATAATCAGGGTGCCAATCAGGGTGCCTCCCAGAGTACCACTGCCGCCTGTCATCATTGTTCCACCAAGAACAACAGCTGCAATAGCGTCCATTTCTGCTCCTTCGCCCATTGTCGGCAGCGCGGAATACAGCCTTGCTGCTGTCATGACTCCTGCGATTCCAGATACAACGCCCGAGATAACATATGCGATAATACGTACACTGTCCACGTTGATTCCCGAAAATCTAGCCGCTTCTATATTGCCTCCTGTCGCATAGAGATGTTTTCCATAGCGAGTGTAATTCAAGACACAGAAGAGAATTAAAAATATAATAAGCATATAAATAATTTGGAGCGGGATGACATCAAGGAACTTCCCATTTCCAATAATAAGTAGTCTCTCATCCTGTACATAAATCGGTTTCCCACTTGTCATTATCAAAGCCAAGCCTCTGGTAATATTCATCATAGCCAAAGTCACAATAAAAGCTGGCATTTTGACTTTCGTAATCAAAAGTCCATTTATAACACCTACTGCCAGGCCAATTACTACTCCGATAAGGAGGGCTGGTACCAGCGGCCAGTTACTTCTGGCCATCAACGCCATGGATATGGTTCCTGAAAGCGCCACAACAGAACCTACTGAAAGATCAATTCCACCAAGCAAAATGACATATGTCATTCCAAAAGCTATCATCCCATTTGTGGAAATCTGAAGTAATACATTTAAAATATTTCTTGTTGTAAGAAAGTGTTCCGTTGCAAATGTCAGAAGTATACACAGCACTAACAAGCTTAGAATAATCCCAAGATTATTCTTTACCGCTTTAAATCCATTTCCATCACGGAGCCTTTCTCTATTCTGAATCTTACTCATGCTCAACCCCCGTAGCGTATCTTATAATCTTCTCCTGTGCCAACTCATCTCCGCTGATTTTTCCTCCCAAACTGCCCTTACGCATAACATATACAGTATCACATACTCGCATGATTTCGGGCAAATCGGAAGAAATCAAGATGGTGCTCATTCCTTTACATGCCAGTTCATCTATTAAGCTGTAGATCTCTGCTTTCGCTCCTACATCTATTCCTCTGGTAGGCTCATCCAGAATCAAAACCTTGGGATCTGTAGCCAACCATTTTGCAAGAACAACCTTTTGCTGATTTCCGCCACTTAACTTGCCAACCTCCATATCTCTTCCAGATACTTTGATTCGAAGCCGCTTAATCATCTCATCTGTTATTTGATTCTGCTTCTTTGTATTTACGCCAATAAACCCTATGAATTTCTTAAGCACACATAAGGTCAGATTAAATTTTACTGATTGCATTAACACCAGGCCTTGCTCTTTTCTGTCCTCCGGTATCAGAACAATTCCATGGGAAATGGCGTCCTGCGGATTCCGAATTTGAATTTCCCTGCCATTTAAAATGATCTGGCCCTCATATCCCTTATCAATCCCTGCAATCACACGAGCACATTCACTCCGGCCTGCTCCAACAATTCCAGCAATACCAACCACCTCGCCTTTATGTACCTTCATATTGATATCATGAACCATAGCACCACGAGACAAATGTCTTAATTCCAGCACAATATCATCATAAATTTTATGTTCTCCATAATGAGGCTCTATCTCTCGTCCTACCATCATAGTCACAAGTGAATCTTCATCTGCATCACTAATATCCACGGTTCCGATATACTTTCCATCTCTTAATACTGTCACTCTGTCAGCTAGGCGGAAAAGTTCCTCCATCCGATGGGAAACATAAATTACGGAAATCCCCATTTCTTTTACTCTATCCACCGCGTTGTAAAGATTTTCAACTTCTGTAAGTGAAAGCGAAGCAGAAGGCTCGTCCATAACCAGTATCTTTACCTGATTCGACAATGCCTTTACAATCTCCACAACCTGTTGCTGCGAAATACTCAGATTACACATCAGTTCGCTTGGATTAATATCAGAACCAAAATCCTGCAGGAGCCTTTTCGACTCCTGCATGATCTTTTTGGCATCAATCAGCCCCCACCTGTTTCTACATTCTTTGCCCATGAAAATATTATCGGCTACCGTCATTCTTGGAGCAAAAGATAATTCCTGATGTACAATGCTGATTCCCAGCTTATTAGCTGTAAATACATCCTCAATAGATACGGGTTTCCCATCCAGATAAATTTGTCCCGACTCCATCCTATGTATACCGCCAAGCACTTTGATCAATGTGGATTTTCCCGAGCCATTCTCTCCCAGCAAAGCATGCACTTCCCCTGCACGGAGTTCAAAATCCACTTGATCCAGCGCTTTTACGCTACCAAATATTTTTGTAATTTGTTCCATGCGAACAACGATTTTCTTATCCATACTATCATTCCTTACCGTCAGAAGCTTACTCAAATTCGTAATCTGGGATTCCAGTATAATATGTGTCGATTCCTTCGTCTGCGTTTTCGGCAGTCACTACCTGATAAGGAACATTCTTAACTGCAGCTCCCACATCCTCGCCCTGCATAGCCTTATAGAGATCAAGGGCAGCCTGCTTGCCCATCTCATAAGGGCGCTGTTGCAATGTTGCAGCTTCTCTTCCCTCCTTAACAAACTCAAGTGCCTCCGGAGCGCCATCGAATCCATAGCAGTGTACCTCATCTGCACGTCCAACCGCTTCAGCTGCTGTATAGGCACCAATAGCCTGCTCATCATTGGAGCAAATCACAGCATCAATCCTCTCATGCGCCTGCAATAAATCCTGCATAACAGAATTTGCTTTCTCAACCTCTCCACCGCCGTCACCGTCAAAAATAATATTCAAACCATATTTCTCGCATACCTCGCGGAAACCATCTGCTCTTGCCTGCGAACCGGCGTCAGGACGGCAAAGGATTACTACGTTACCCTCTTCCCCGATATCTTCCGCCATCTTCTCAGCCAGAACAGCCGCCGATTCCTGATTCGGAGTCATAACCTGTGAACACACCAGATGCTCATACCCTTCTGCAAATGGGAAGTCTGCCGAAACAACCATAACACCTGTATCTACCGCATTTTGTACACTGGTTATCAGCGCATTGCCATCGATAGTCTCACACACAATCCCCACACATCCCTGTGCAACAAAATCATCAATATTGGTTGCCTGAACTACCGCGTCAAAACCTGGATCCAATACAACCGCTGTATCACCATTCTCTTCAATTACAGATTTAGCCCCTTCAATAAAAGCCTGGCAATGAGGGATCACGTTATCAATGACTGTAATTCCAATCTTATTTCCCCCTTCCGGGTTATAAAGAGTACTGGCCGAATCATAAATAGACCCCTCTTCTGAATCCTGATCCGTCTGTTCCGCAGCTTCTGTCGTTGTTCCTTCCGGCTCATTCTCTTCCGATGAGCCGCAGCCTGTCAGAACCATGACCCCCACCATCAGCAATACTGTCAACAACCTACGTTTTTTCATGAAATACCTCCCTTTTTCTTGAATTGACTTGTTTTGTTACACCTTTGTGATTCTCATGATATCATCCAGAAATATTATGCACAATTCCACAAAAAAGCTTTGTTTTTATTGTAATATGTGTATTATTTTATGGATAAATCAGACTAATAGCAAAATATTCCACTATATGTTCTTGACGAATTATTTGCTATTTTGTATACTAGTAAAAAATAGTGTGATTTTTTATGCTGGAGAATTGTAATGAACGCACAAATATTAATAATGACACAAGAATATATGCTAGCAGAAAAACTAAAAGGCTGGATTGATAGCAGTTTTGACAACATTGATATCATTGGTATGGAGTACAATTGTGCTCTCGGAATGGAAAAATTTAGATTTTTTCTTCCGCAGATTGTTATTTTGGATACTTCCATGGTATTAATCAAATTGCAAGATTTTATCTATATGTTAGGGGAATATTCTGATAATTTTTATATCATCCTTTTGGACGGATCTGTAAACGATTCCCTGCTTCCTCATGTTTACCAGAATATACAAAAGACTAAGTTGGATGCTGCTTTGCTGAGCAAACATATTTTGGCACTCAGTAAGCTACTTGTTTCAGGCAATTTTACTCCCTCCTCCCACTCTTCCCTCTGCCATTATAACGAAAATTATCACCGGGAACTTCTTTCTATTCTATCCAATGGTGGATTCTGCAGCAAAAATTTGGATCTACTCAAAAAAAGACTGACATGGAAATTAGCTTCCAACGTTCGATTTCTCATGCTTTATCCTACTAATGAGCTTAAAAGTATCTCCTGTAAAATGCTCCAGCATATGCAGGGTGTTTTAGATGCGAATAATGGCGGAGTTGCATTTCTTAACCCTCAGCACATTCCCTGTTTGATAATTAATTCTCCTTCGGTTAACAGCCATGCATCCTTAGACTCTTATGGAAAAATCCTGCAAGAACTGCAGAGCACCATCATAAAATACCATCATACACATTTTGTCTTTTTCTTTGGAGACGAGCTGCCATTGAACAATTTAGACAAAGAATACCATATACTTCTCCAATATTATAGACAGGGATTTTTCTGCAAAGGTATCAGTTCGGTATATTTTCGTACTACGAAGCCTAATGCAATTTCCCATAATATCATCCTGACAGAGGAGATGTTGTCACATTTTTTTCTTTCCCTGTTTCAGGAAAGCAAGGAACAATTTGCAGAGCGTTTAGAAAACATTTACATGAAAACACTAAAACATTCGTTTTCTCTGGAAACTTGCTTTTACTTTCTGACTTTACTGGAATTATTACTATATGCGTACAAACTGATCTATCCCGCTTTCTTTCTAAAAAGAGAAAACGTTAATCAAATACAACAAGCATTTCAAACAAACTATACAACGCTGGAAGACGAATACCAGCAACTTTCCCCATTGCTGCTGGAAATGAATACCTTTTCCCAAACGCACATAAAAAGGCCTAACAGCCTGATTGTGCAAGCAATTATTTATTGCATCATTCACTGCAGCGAAGCTCCGTCACAAACCAAGGTTGCCACGGCCATAAATATTACTCCAACTTATCTAAGCCATTTATTTAAAAAGGAATGCAATATCGTTTTCAGCGATTTTCAGATGAATCTGCGAATTACTCTTGCCAAGCGCTTGATAGCATCCACAGAGCAAAAAATATTCCAAATTGCAGAAAATTGTGGCTTTTCCGACTATCGGTATTTTTGTAATACTTTTCGAAAAAAAACAACATTTACTCCCAGTGAATATCGTTCACGCTATTCTCTGATATATTCCAGAATTCCAAAAATCATCTTTTAGGAGGTTTTACCATTGAAAGCAGTCAGGTTGGCTGGAGCAAGAAAAATGGAACTAGTTGAAGAACCAGAACCGCAAATTTGCGGTTCTGGTGATGTAAAAATAAGAGTCGCATATTCTGGTGTATGCCCAGATGAAATGCCTTTTTTTCGCCGTGATGCAGATATGCTCGCCTGGGGCTCCGTTATATTTCCACTGGCAGGCCATGAAATGTCAGGAACTGTTACAGAAGCTGGAGACGCAGCATTGAAATATGGTTTTACTCCCGGCACCCGCGTCAGCGGCTATGCTTGGAAGCACTGCGGGCAATGTGATTATTGCCGAAGTGGCAAAGAGAACTTGTGCATGCATCTGAAGCCTTCTCAAAGCACCATGTCTGAATATATTGTCTGGGATATGTCACAACTAATCAAGCTTCCTGATACTGTTTCTTTTGAGGAAGCTGTACTTACCGATCCTATAGGCTTTTCTCTTCATGGCATCACAAGAGCTAATATGCAGCTTGGAGATAACGTTCTCATTATAGGCGGAACAGTTCCCGGTCTAATCCTTCTACAGCTGGCAAAAATGAATGGAGCCAATATCGTAACCGTGGTTGATCCATATCTGACCAACCGGAAAATTGCACAGGAGCTTGGAGCTGATTATTGCATCGATCCTACCTCAGAAAACATTGCTTTTCATACCTTAAAAGTAACTCACAATCTGGGATATAATATTATCTTTGAAACAAGCGGTATGTTGGACATGATATCTATCGCTGCCATGCTGCTGGCTAAACAGGGAGTCCTGGCTTATGGATGCGTATATGGATTGAATAAGCAGCCACCACTAAAGCTCTCAGAGCTTTTTATCAAGGAAGCAAGCCTAATACCATTCCACATGGCTCCTTATATGCTTCCCCGCACAGAAAAAATCATAGGTAAATTATCCCTTTCACCTTTAATTACCAAAATATACTCTATGGAAGAAGCTACTCAAGCTTATATGGATTGTGAAACTGGTCGCTATCCGCATATTCTGATACGAATCAATCCATAAATTTTTAAAAGGGAGTGCAGCAAAGTCATCTACTTAATAGCAGCAGCAAATGACCATGCTCACTCCCTATTTACATTTTATAAAAATGATAGCTTTCCCCTGTCACTCCTGGGCAAATGCTTCCGCAATTTTCAAATCATCCGGTGTGGTGATTTTTATATTCTCATACGCACCTTTGATGAGCTTCACCTTAACATCCGTAAAGGTCTCAATAATCATCGAATCATCTGTGGCGTCCGTCCTTCCACTTTCTATCAGCGCTTTATAACCCTGATACGCCAGCGCAAATTCAAAAACCTGAGGCGTTTGAATTGCCCATACCATTTTTCTATTTGGTGTATGATACACAAAGCCATTCTCATCTGCTATCTTAATAGTATCCTTCACAGGCATGGCAATCACACAGGCCCTGTATTCCTCCACAGCCATCAAAGCCCGTTCCAACATTTCCTCGCTAATAAAAGGTCTAACGCCATCATGGATAAATACATAGCCTTCCCGATCATCAGCTTCTAGTTCATTCTGAATGGTTTCCAATCCATTCCATACAGAAAGATAGCGCTCCGCGCCTCCTTCTACAAGCCTGCATATCTTTGTAAATCCGTACTTATCTATTATTTCTTTTCTGCAATAAGAGAGTTGTTCTGCTCCTGTTACCAAAATAATCTGATCAATCAATGGTGAACTCTGCATAATCTGCAAAGAATAATATAGAATCGGCTTTCCTTGAATTTCCAGATATTGTTTCTGAATTTTCTCTCCCATTCGTCTTCCCTGGCCTGCCGCCAGCACGATGGCTGTACACCTTTTTCTTGTTCTGCGCACCTTCACTTTCCCCCGTAACTTTCATTCTGCGGCATTCTTCTTTGCCGCTATTCTTTACCGCCTGCCATTTGTCTGCCGGCTTTCTGGCAGCCAGCTTTTAGTTCCTGTTTCCTATCTCTCGCCCAGCTTCAGATTTGGAACCGCATTCAGGTCAAGGCCATCCCGCCTTCCTGCAATATACTCGTAATAGGCCGCCGCGCCGATCATCGCCGCATTGTCCGTACAGAGAATCGGGGACGGATGGTAAAACTGAATCTTGTTCTTCCGGCAGGCTTCGGAAAGGGCCGCGCGCAGCGTAGAATTGGAGGCAACGCCGCCCGCAATCGCAAATTTATCAAGTCCGCTGTCCCTGACGGCAAGCATCGCATGCTCTACCAGCACGTCGCAGACCGCCTTCTGGAACGAAGCTGCCACATCTGCGCGATTCACCGTCTCGCCCTTCATCTGACAACCGTTCAGATAATTCAGCACTGCGGATTTCAGGCCGCTGAAGCTGAAATCATAGGGAGAATCCTCAAGCTTCGCCCTGGGAAATGCGATCGCATCCGGATTTCCTTCCTTTGAAAGCTTATCTATCTTCGGCCCTCCAGGGTAGCCAAGACCGATAGCGCGGGCCACCTTGTCAAAGGCTTCCCCCGCCGCATCGTCTCTCGTCCGTCCGAGAATCTCGTATTTTCCATAATCCCGTACGGCTACCAGATGCGTGTGTCCGCCCGAAGCCACCAGGCATACAAAGGGCGGCTCCAGATCCGGGTTTTCAATATAATTGGCGGAAATATGCCCCTCAATATGGTGCACTCCTACCAGCGGCAGCTTCTTCGCATAGCTGATGGCCTTGGCCTCCGCTACGCCTACCAGCAGAGCTCCTACGAGCCCCGGACCGTAGGTAACACCGATTGCATCCATATCATCCAGGGTCATGCCGGCCGTATCCAGAGCCTCCTGAATCACCTGGTTGATTTTCTCGATATGCTTCCGGGACGCAATCTCAGGCACGACGCCTCCGTAAAGCTTGTGAAGCTCTATCTGCGACGAGATAATATTGGAAAGCACACAGCGTCCATTTTTCACCACGGCTGCAGCTGTCTCGTCACAGGAGCTTTCTATCGCCAGTATATAAATATCCTTTTCTGTATTATCACTCATTTCTCATCATCCTCAAACTTCAGTTCCACAGACTTCCGGTCCTTCCCGACCTTCGCCCGCGGGAAAATACGGCGCACCTCATCCATGTACTCCTCGGGCCGGGTCAGGGACGGGCTGTAATGGGTCAGCCACAGCTCTCCCACGTCTGCCTCCTTCGCCAGGCGGGCCGCCTCGTAAAAGGTCATATGCTTGTTCTCCACCGCTTTGGCCTGCTTATCCTTTTCGCCGTACATACCCTCGCAGATAAACAAATCGGCGCCCTTTGCATGCTCCGCGATAGACGCCGTAGGGCGTGTATCCGTACAGTAGACGAGCTTGATGCCTTTCCGTCTGGCGCCCATGACCATATCCGGCGTATAGACCGCCTCGCCGTCTGCCACCGTCTCCCCTTTCTGCAGACGGTTCCAGAAGTTCTTGGGGATATTCAGCTCCAGCGCCCGGTCAAGCTGGAATTTCCCAGCCCGGTCGATTTCGATAGAATACCCGTAGCAGGTCACGTTGTGATTTACACGGAAGGCACGAATCCGGTAGCCCTTCAGGCAGAACTCCTCCTGGGGCTTCGTGATTTCCCGGTATTCTATAGGAAACGGGAGCTCCGGCGCGATGACGCGCAGGGCATTCACGACACGCTCCAGGCCTCTGGGCCCAATGAGAATCAGAGGCTCTGTCCGCTCTGCGTTTCCCATGGTCAGCAAAAGCCCCGGAAGGCCGCTGATATGATCTCCGTGAAAATGGGTAAAGCAGATCACGTCAATCGGCTTAAAGCTCCAGCCCTTCTCCTTGATCGCGATCTGCGTCCCCTCTCCGCAGTCTATCAGAAGACTGCTTCCATTGTATCTGGTCATCAGCGCTGTCAGCCAGCGGTAAGGAAGCGGCATCATGCCTCCGCTTCCCAGCAAACATACATCTAACATTCCTGTCTCCTATTACAAAAGCTCTGCCTGTTCCGTCCTGGTCAGCGGAATCTGAAACTGCTCTGTCATTTTGTCATAGCAGTCCTCACAGAGATCAAAGCGATCGATTTCCCCGTCCTTGCCGGACATATACTCCCACACCTGATGGACGGAAAAGACACCCTCCATGGGCATACCCCTTCTGACTGTGATTACCTTTCCGCAGCCATTGCAGATAATCCTGTCCAATATTTTTGCTTCTTTATTCTTATACTCACGCATTCTGCTTTTCCTCCCTGAATCCGGGCGCCGCGAAGCCTCGCGGCGTCTGCTTTGTGCTACGTGAATATTTTACAAAATAATCGTCTGCGCAGATAGTGGGAATCACTGTCATGCGTCCGGAAACCGCTTCCACATCACTACTGCGTCCTCTTTAGGCTTCTCGTAAAAATTCCGCCGCAGGCCGGCACGCTCAAAGCCCAGGCCTTCATACAGGCCAATCGCCGGCTGATTTCCGGCTCTTACCTCCAGAAGAAATACTGAGGCCCCCCGGATCCGTCCTGTGCAGAAAAGCTCCCGAATCAGCGCCTTCGCAATTCCCCGGCCGCGAAGGCATCGCTTCACCGCCACATTGGTGATCTCGGCTTCCTCCTGGCTCAGATAACAGCCGCAGTAGCCTGCGATCTCTCCTTCGTATTCCGCCGCCAGAAAGACTGCATAGGGAAGCGCGAGGCTGTCACGAAACCCCTTCTCCGACCAGGGAGTGGAAAAGGCCTCCTGCTCAATTTCGCAGATCTGAGGCAAATCCCTTTCCGCCATTGGGCGGATCTGCAGCTTCTCCCCGGCTCCCTTTGCTTCCCGCGCTTCCGCCTCGCGCTTAAGCCTGTCCATCGGGCTTCTCCTGAGCACTTTTCTCCTCCTGCCGGGCCCGGGCCTCTTTTTCTGCCCGCTCCCGTTCCGCCTGGGAAGGCCGGAGGTAATCCGGCCTGTGCTCCGCCGCAGTCTCAATCCTTCCTGCGCGCACATAGGAGACTGCCAGGGCCGCCACCGCTCCGGCTCTCTGCTTATTCAAATGGGCCGGAGCAAAGGAAAACGGGCTCCCCTTCATCAGCTTTTCTGTCAGCACATCCCGGAACACCGGCACGCCGTCCCCCAGGAAAATCACTTCCCGCCCAAGGGCACACAGCTTTTCCGCAATCACCCCGATGCCCACAGCCATCTGGGGCTCAATGACAGACAGCTGATTATCACGGAATTCATAGATCCCGGTATAGACCTGATTTCTGCGGGCGTCCATCAGGGGACATATAATACGGTCTGTTCCATACAGATTATATGCCAGCGCGTCCACGGTAGGCACGTGCACCAGCGGCTTGTCAAGAGCCAGTCCCAGCCCCTTCGCCGTGGCAGACCCGATACGGAGTCCCGTAAAGGAACCGGGGCCGGCCGCCACTGCGACAGCGTCTATCGTATTCAGATCCAGCTCGATCATGCGGGCAATCTCATCCAGCATGGGAAGCAGGGTCTGCGAATGCGTTTTCTTATAATTTACGGTATATTCTGCCAGTAGATTTCCGTTTACTCCGTCATCCTCCACGACAGCCACAGAAGCCACCAGGCCCGAGCTGTCCAGCGCCAGTATTTTCATCTGATCTCCTCCACCGTGATTTTCCGATAATCAAAGCCCTTCTCCAGATCCTTTTCTATCCGGATCGAGGTTCTTGCCGCAGGAAGCAGCTCTTCGATCAGCTCCGCCCATTCAATCAGACAGACGCCCTCCCCGTAAAAATAGTCCTCATATCCGATCTCGTCCATCTCTTCGATGTCGCCGATCCGGTATACGTCAAAATGATAAAACGGAAGCCGCCCTCCGTCATATTCCTGCACAATCGTAAAGGTCGGGCTGTTCACATGCTCTGTGATCCCAAGTCCTCTGGCAAAGCCCTGGGTAAATACCGTTTTTCCTGTCCCCAGATCGCCGGTCAGAGTATAGAGCCCGCCCGGAACCGCCGCGCGCCCCAGCTTCTCTCCCAGATCCCTGGTCTCTTTTTCTGAAAATGTCTCTGCTATCATATATTTATTCTCCAAAAAGGAGCCAGACGCAAGAGCTCTGGCCCCTCTTTTCAGCCGTTTTTCTGCGGCTTTTATTATAGCACACTCATTTTGCCGCTGTCTACCTGGAATCAGCCTCTTTTCAGAATCAGTGCTTTTTCAGAATCGGGCTGATATGCTTGTAGAGCAGCGTGGTTACCACGGATATAATCAGCCCTTTTAAAATATTGAAGGGAACGACCGCAAAAAACACCAGCGTCCACACACTGTCAATGCTGGCATTGATGGCAGTTCCCATTCCAATGATGGCTTCCATGGACATGCCATACAGCTCTGCGAATTTCGGAAGCAGGTAAAGAGCATTGAAGGCGCTTCCGAAGACAGTCATGACCAAAGTTCCCAGTGCAAGCCCTGTGACAGCCATCTTTTTGCTTTTCTTTATGTAATAAACAATAGAGGCAGGCAGCACAAAGCTGCATCCAACCACAAAATTGGCGAAGTCGCCTACAAAGGCTGTGGTCGTTCCTTTGAGCACCAGCTTCAGCAGCACCTTGCACAGCTCCGCAGCCACACCGGCCACGGGTCCCATGGAAAAAGCGCAGATCATGACAGGTATCTCACTGAAGTCCAGCTCGTAAAAGCTTGGAGCAAACCACAGAGGCACCTCCAGGTACATCAGCACCGCCGCAATTGCAGAAAACACGCCTACAATGGCCGCCCGGCGGGCCGGGGTATTGCTGCGGGGCATAGCGCTCTTTTTCCGAAGCCATTTTTCCGTCATAGCCGCTATCACAAAAATCGCAATGACAATCAGCAGGCAGACCCCCAGAAATTTCAGGTTTTCCTCCACATTTTGAATCAGATTTGACATTTCACATTTCTCCTTCCATTCAATAAAATCTGCTGCAGCACAGGGCCGCAGTGCTTTCAGAATCAGAAAGGATAATTCTTCAACTGCATTTTGCTCCTGCGGCAGTCTGCCGTATAGCTGCGCACGCACATCCATCCGGCAGGCGCCGGGAATAAAAAAGCCCCGGGTGCATAACCGCACTCAGGGCAAAATAAGCAAGCAAAGCAGAAAAAGCTTTGTTTTCTTCTCTCATCCAGACTATACTGTCGGTACCGGAATCCTGCCGCAGCTTTTCTTTTTCCTGTTTATACTGCGTCCTCACCGGTTCAGCCGCCCGAAGGCGGGTCGCGGACTTTACCGCCGGTCGGGAATTCCGGTTCTGCGTTCCATGCGGTTCTCTGCAGATCTCAGCCTTTTAGCCGTCTGAAAACAAAACTGCATGTATGCGGACCGGTCACCCTGCCCTGAAGAATTAACCATATTCTATTTCTACAGGAATTATAAACCCGGAAGAACAGGGGGCGCAAGTATTTTTTCTCATAAATTTTTATAAATTTTTATAAAATGAAACGCAAACGGTCTGCGCAAGGGATCTTTGCGTGACTTTCTCCGCCTCCTGGTTTACACTGTAAGCAAAGAAAAAATTCTTTTATTGAAAGAAAGCTGCTGATAAAGGGGGGATTTATCATGGCCAATGTAGGAAAGAATATCCGCCGGCTGCGAAACGAAAAGCGCATGACGCAGGATGAACTGGCAGAAAAGCTCTTTGTGAGCCGCCAGACCATATCGAATTATGAGACCGGAAAATCCAATCCGGATATTGATATGCTGTTAAAAATTGCAGAAATTTTCCAGGCAGATGTGACGGTTCTTATTTTCGGCACTTCCGATATGTCTGAACGAAAAAAAGATATCCGGTGTCTCATCCCCGCCGTCATTGCTCTGGCTGTGCTGGTTCTCCTCTACCGTTACCTTGACTCCTGGAAGCAGGTGCTGGTCAAAGAGTATTATGACGTGGGACTCGGATTTTTCATGTACCTTATCCTGATTCCTACGCTCTGTCTTCTGACCGGCTGGGTTTTTATGCAGCTTATGAAACTCTTTATGAGAGCCAGAAGACTTTCCGGAAAAGGAAGCGCCGCTTTGTTTTATGTATTTCTGGTTCTGATGCTTTTGTATTTTCTCAGCGTCATTCCGCTTTGCGTGGAAACAGGTATCATTTCTCTTGGTAATATTTTTCCCTGTGCCAAGAGCCTGAGCCAGTATCCCGCCGGCGGCGAGACTTATTTTTCTTTTCCGTCCGCCCTGCATCTGTGGAGCTCTGACGTCAGTTACCGGGTGTTTGACTGTCCTCTGCCTTTATTCTGCTGCATCTGGCTTCTGGGCGGAGCCGTGCTGTGGAACGGGCCGGGCAGACGTCTTTCGTTTCCTTTCCCGCCGCATCCCCGTCGAAAGGATGAAAATTCCCAAGGTACCTGAGCATTAAACGGAAAGGCCGGAGCTTTACAGGCTCTCCGGTCTTTCCGCTTCTCTCACGGATTCAGTTCGGCAATTCTGGACACAGCCACATAGATCTCTGACACCTTATACCAGGTAGGATAATCTACAATCCCGGTCTGGGGCAGGCCAAAAATGGACTGGAAGGTGCGCACGGAATTGGCCGTGGCAGACCCGTAGATACCGTCCTCTGAAATCGTCGGCATAGCCGGATAAGCCTTCGCGATCCGGTTCAGCTGCTCCTGAAGCTGCAGGACCTTCTGGCCCCTGGAGCCCTCCGTCAGGTTGGAGCCCGGCCAGGAGTATGGCACGCCGGAAATCTCTTCCGCCGTATTGATATACATAGATTCCCCATAATAATTTCGCAGAATCTGAATTGCGCTGTAGCCCTGTTCCCCGAGGGCCTGGCTTCCCCACTGGCTCATCCAGTTCGGGCAGGTCACCCTGCGTCCGTCGCAATACTGTGTGAGGATCGGCTGTTTTACATTCGGCCTGGAAAGATAATTACCAAACATTTCATCCACTATCCGGGAGATGTTTTGGAAAATATTTCGATTGTGGATCCATTTATGGTCGAAGGCTGTAGACGAGGTTATCGTAAAATCATAGCCTTTATTTCTATACCATTCGGTATACACACGATTCAGCGTAAACGACATAATCGCCAGAACATTGGCCCGGATGGCGGCGTCTGTCCAGGTGGCATAAATCTCACTGCTGGCCACATTCTTGATATAATCCCGGTAACGCACCCAGTAATTGGTCGCCGTGCTGTCGGTAGGCACCCCGTCATGAACGATCACGAACTCCGGCACTACCACCCGGCTCAATACGATTTCTCCTGTTTCGCTGGTCGGCTTAATCTCTGCCTCTGCTATCTTCGGCGGATAATCTCCAAACAGCGTGTGGGCCGGAATCACAAAGCGTTCATACTCTTCCCCCTGTTCCGGTATCATCTGTATCTCCTGAAGCGCTGTCACCTCAGGAAGGATCTCTGCTCCCACCACTTCTACCGGCTCAAATCCGGGAGCTGTGATGGAAAGCGTATATTCGGAATAGGGCTGCTCTTCATTGGGCGAGGTGCTGTACTCCAGCGGCGGCGCCGCAAGCTCCAGCTCCTCTGTATTCCCTGAGCTGTCGGTCGTCACCTCCTCCAGCTGCCGATCCGGCTCTCCCGTATAGGAGATCGCGATCCTTGCTCCGGGGATCGGAGTGCCGCCCGACGCCGCTGTGACATGGACCTTCAGGCGCCCCTCATCCGGCTGATCTGTCTGCATGGCTTTTATGGAAAATCTGCGCATACGTTTCCCTTTGACATTCTGGTTTTCCCTACAGTATATGCAGCCCGAAAGGAATTAGAAGAATTTCCGCCTGCAGAGCCATCATTCCTTTATAAAATGTCTATATGCTCTCCTGCCAGAGCCTTGTTCATGCTGCGCACAGCACAGAACTTTCCGCACATGCTGCAGGTATCGCTGTGGTCATCCTCAGGCAGCCTGTCATCACGGATAGCGCGGGCTCTCTCCGGATCGATGGCGCAGGCAAACTGCGCCTCCCAGTCCAGCGCCCGGCGGGCGTCTGCCATCTTATCATCAATGTCGCGGGCTCCGGGAATTCCTTTTGCGATATCGGCTGCATGCGCCGCAATCTTCGAAGCGACGATTCCCTGGCGCACATCCTCCAGATTCGGAAGCGCCAGATGCTCGGCAGGCGTCACATAGCAGAGAAAGGCTGCCCCGCTCATAGCTGCCACTGCTCCGCCGATGGCAGCTGTGATATGATCGTAGCCCGGGGCGATATCCGTGACCAGCGGTCCCAGCACATAGAAGGGTGCGCCCATGCAGATGCTCTTCTGCACTTCCATGTTGGCCGCCACCTGGTTCAGCGGCACATGGCCCGGACCCTCCACCATAACCTGCACATTGTGATCCCAGGCTCTTTTTGTCAGCTCGCCGAGGCGCACCAGCTCCTCGATCTGGCACACATCCGTAGCGTCGGCAAGGCAGCCGGGACGGCAGGCATCGCCCAGGGAAATCGTCACGTCATACTCCTCGCAGATATCCAGGATCTCATCAAAGTATTCATAAAACGGGTTTTCCTCTCCGGTCATGCTCATCCAGGCAAATACCAGGCTTCCTCCGCGGCTTACAATGTTCATTTTCCGCTTATGCTTCCGAATCTGCTCTATCGTCTTGCGGGTAATGCCGCAGTGGAGCGTCACAAAATCCACGCCGTCCTGGGCATGCATCCGCACAACCTCCACAAAATCCTTTGCGCTCAGCGTGTCGAGATCCCGCTGATAATGGATCACACTGTCATACACCGGAACGGTGCCGATCATAACCGGGCACTCCTGCACCAGCTTCTGTCTGAATGGGCGGGTATCTCCGTGGCTGGACAAGTCCATGATGGCTTCTGCGCCCATATTTACGGCGCTCATGACCTTCTCCATTTCCACATTGTAATCCTTCACATCCCGGGAAACGCCCAGGTTTACGTTGATCTTCGTGCGGAGCATGCTGCCTACGCCTTCCGGATTCAGACAGGTATGGTTCTTATTTGCGCAGATGACTGCCTTGCCTTCCGCCACCAGCTTCCGCAGCTCTTCCTCCTGCATATGCTCCTTTTCTGCTACGATTTTCAGTTCCTTTGTAATGATGCCCTTTCTCGCGGCGTCCATCTGTGTGGTGCATTCTCTCATTTTCCTCTCCTTTTTCTGCGAGCTCTGTCGCTGTTCTGTCTGTCGTCTGCCCTGCATTTCTATTTCAATACCGCTTCCTCTGCACTGTTTCCTCTGCGGAAATAGCGGCTGCCGTGGTATTTTCCGGCATTCCGGCATATGACTGGTTTTCATACAGATACATATGGTTCAAAGGACCGCTTCCTCTGCCCAGATTCAGTCCTGCCCTCAGAGCGCCTGTCAGATATTCCTTCGCCTGACGGACAGCTTCCTCAAGCGAAAGGCCCAGAGCCAGCTTTCCTGCAATAGCGCTGGAAAGCGTACAGCCTGTCCCGTGCGTATTCTGGCTGTTGATTTTTTCCTGCTTGAGCCACAGGCCCCCGTTCTTTGTGTACAGTAAATCATCTGCCGAATCCGACAGGTGTCCTCCCTTTAAAAGCACCCCGCAGCCCCATCTCTGATGCAGCTTCTCCGCGGCCTGTTCCATATCGTTTCTGCCGTGAATCTCAAGCTCTGCCAATACTTCTGCTTCCGGAATATTCGGCGTGATCAGCTCTGCTATCGGAAAGAGCTCTTCCTTCAGGGCAGACACGGCCTCCTGCTGCATAAGCCGGGAACCGCTTGTAGATACCATAACAGGGTCAAGCACAATATGTGCGGCATGATAATGCTTCAGCCTCTCTGCTGCCGCCCGGATAAGCTCTGTCCCCGGCAGCATTCCGATTTTGACCGCGTCGGGGACAATGTCCTGAAAAATACAGTCCAGCTGCTTTGCCAGAAATTCCGGCGCTACTTCCTCAATCCCATATACTCCTGTGGTATTCTGGGCCGTCAGCGCGGTAATCGCGCTCATGGCATAAATACCCTGCACAGTCAGCGTCTTGATATCCGCCTGGATTCCAGCTCCACCACTGGAATCGCTGCCTGCAATTGTCAATACCTTTTTCATTGTCATTCTCCCTCCCACAGTCTAAGGAGCTCCCTGGCTGCCGCCTGCTTGTCTTCCGCCGCAAAAAGTGCGCTCACTACGGCTGCTCCACACACGCCTGTATTCCGAAGAAGCCGGATGTTCTCCCGGCTGACGCCTCCGATTGCCACCGCTGGTATCTGTACCGCCCCGCAGATTCTCTGAAGCTCTTCCAGGGAAAGCCCGGTGGTGTCCGTCTTTGTCGTGCTGCCGAATACAGCTCCGCATCCGAGATAATCCGCTCCCGCTTCCTGGGCCGCAAGAGCCTCTTTCTCATTGTGGGCGCTGCTCCCGATGATATACTCCTCTCCCAAAAGCTCTCTGGCCTGAAGGATCCCCATATCAGAGAGCCCCACATGAACCCCGTCTGCCTGAGCCTTTCGCGCGATATCCGGCCTGTCATTGATAATCAGGGGCACCTGGTAGCGGGCACAGACCTCCTTCAGCTCGCAGGCCTCTTTTAGAAGCTCCGCGTCGCTCAGATGCTTTTCCCGCAGCTGCACGCAGGTCACGCCTGCCTTTAGCAGCTCTTCCACGACAGAACAGAGGCTCTCTCCTTCCTTCAGCCAGCTTCTGTCTGTCACAGCGTAAAGCCTCAGCGTCTCTCTTTCTATCTTCATCCTCTTTCCTCCTGCATTTCCCGGTAAAAGCACTGTTCCGCCGCGTCAAAGAGCGCCGCCTGAAAGCTGCCGATCCCTCCGGCTGCCTTTCCGGCCAGCTCCGCGCTTCTCCGCCAAAGTTTTCCTGCTGTCAGGGCCGCCTCATAGGCTGGAATCCCCGCCCCGCAGAGCAGGGCACACAGAGCAGACAGCATGCAACCCCCGCCTGTAATCCGTGCGATTCGCCCGTCGCCTCCGGCTAAAAGCTCTGTCCTCTCCCCATCAGAGACGGCGTCCTGCCTTCCGCTCACCAAAACGGCACAGCCATAAGCCTTTGAAAGGCTTACGGCCAATCCTTTCTGTTCCTCCTGGCCCAAATCCGCTCCGCTCTCCACTCCCTTTGACCTGCCGTTCCAGATGTGCAGAAGCGCCTTGGCCTCCTCCTGATTGCAGCGGATGAGAGACAGGCGGACTTTTTTTGCCAACTGTTCCAGCTCCCGAAGCCGGAATGGGCTGGCCCCGGCTCCCACAGGATCGAGAATCACAGGAATTCCAAGCTCGTTCGCCCGTTCACCCGCCAGCACACAGGCCCGGATTTTTTCTCTGTCCGGAACTCCGGTGTTCAAAAGAACGGCCTGGCAGAGCGCCGCAATATCCTGCACCTCCTCCGGATCCTGGGCCATAATCGCGCTGCCCCCTGCTGCCAGCAGCATGTTTGCCACCCCCTGCATTGTCACCGGATTTGTCAGGCAGTGCACCCGGGGCCTGACCTGATTTAAAAGCTGAAGCTGTTCCTTTTCAAGCATACTACCTGACCTGGCCTCCCTGCTGCGGGAAGAGCTGTGCAAGGACGCCTCCCTTTTCCAGAATGGTGACCAGAATATATGCCAGAATACTTCCGGCTGCTGTGGAAATCAGGAACGGAATCACGTAGACAAACAGACCCGCAGGCGCGGAGCCCATGATGTATTTTGCTACCGGGTAAGCTGCGATTCCTCCAAGGACTCCTGTGCCGAACGCCTCCGCAAGGCAGGTCAGCTTCAGATTCTTCGTATATCTGCAGACCAGGCCGCACAGAAGCGCTCCCACCATGCTGCCCGGAAACGCCATCAGGCTTCCAAGCCCCAGCAGATTCCGCAGCAGGCTGGCACAGAACGCGATCCCCACGCTCCAGGCAGGCCCCAGCGCTACAGAAGCCAGAATATTCACCATATGCTGTACCGGTGCGCATTTGCTTCCCGCCACAGGAAAGCCCAGTGTGCTTCCCGCTACGGCCAGGGCTGTCAGCACTCCGGCCACAGCCAGCCTTCTTGTCATGTTCTTTTCCTTTGTTTCCATGTCTTTTCTCCTTTCTGACTGATCGGAATTGCCTCAGCGGAGCTTTGTCTGCTTTCTAAAAGAAGCGCACTTCTCTTCCGAAAACAAAAGAGGACGCCCGCAGACATCCTTCTTCATAAAATAAGGAAGTGCGCAGGCACTTCCTCTTCTCTCAAGCATATCCCTACGTTGGCATTATCCAAATCAGGTTGTGGGTCGAGACGCATAAGTCCCCTCTCAGCCGGCTGCTGCCAGCTCCCCATATCCGTTTTATTAAATTAACAAATCTATTATAAGCCTGCCGGCCTGTTTTTGCAAGCCTATTTCATAAAACGATCAATGGCAGACGTCAGCTCTTCGATCGCCTCATGATCGCCGCTCTCCACCGCGTCCACCAGGCAATGCTCGATGTGATCCTTCAGGATCACCTTCGCCGTATTGTTGATCGCCGCTTTCACTGCCGACAGCTGCACCAGGACCTCGCTACAGTCCCGCCCGTCCTCCACCATGCGCTTGATGGATTCCATATGGCCGATAGCTCTGGACAGGCGGTTTAACACCGCCTTTGTATTCTGGTGGGTGTGCGTGTGATTGTGCCCGTGGGAATGCTCATGGCCGGGATGCTCTCCGCTTCCATGGGTATGCTCGTAGACGGTTCCGTCCGGAGCTGTATGGGTATGCCGTTCTTCGCTCATGTATTTCCTATCTCTTTCTTTTTCTGCAAGATTTCCTTTGCTTTAATTTTTCATAGTATACCATACAGCCGGATAAAAGACAATCCGCCCGGTGGGGATGTTTTTTATACAAATATCAACAGTCCGCCTCTTCCAGAAGGAACGCCACAGACTGTTCGACTCATTGGCCGCCACCCGGAGCAGCCATCTGCGGATATGCTCCTCATCCCGAAATTCCGGAGCCTTCAAAAGCAGCTTCAAAAAGGTATTCTGTACGATATCCTCTGCATCCTGCACGCTGCCGCAGAATCCCAGCGCAGCCCTGTACACGGTATCCAGATAGGTCTCCACAATCCTGTCATATTCGCTGCGCTCCAACTGTCCACCTCCCCTTCTGCTGTTTTAAAAGGCCTTTCACTATAAGAACGGGACAGAAGGGGCAGATATCACAGTCCTGCAAAATTTTTTTCAGGAAATTTGATCCAGCGCAAAAAATCTCAGCCCAAAAGCTTTCTCCTGAGCTCTTCCTCCCGGGCGTCTGCTCCCAGAAGCTCTTCCGCCCTTGCCTGAAGATCCGGAAGCTCCTTTTTCAGCACGCCTCCACAGACAGAATGCTCCGTAAGGCCGGTAAGAAATACGATAAGCTCCTGATTTTCCCCAAAGCTCTGGCAAATAAATTCCGCAGCATTCTCCATTCCTCTGACAAGGGCTTTCCTCTGCTCCCCGGCCTTTTCCTGCTCTTCTCTGGTCTTTTCAGAAAAAACATCCGGATCGCCTGTCAAATGCAGCTCCTCTATGCAGGAATGAAGCATTACGCCAAGCTTCCGCTCTCTTTCTTCCTCATCGGAGGAGAGAAGTCCGTTTTCCCTGCGCACTGCCAGCCCCTTTTTCCGGTCTGCCAGGCGTTCCTTTACCAGCGTCTCCCATTTTTGCCGCTCTGCCTCCTTCAACTGCTTCGGAAAATCCATTCCCTCCACAAAATATCTGAGACTGTCCGAAAGCTTCTGCTGTCCATCATATTCTGCTCCCATATGAAGAAGCCTCTGCAGAAGCAGCCAGACAATACAGAGACGCTCATCAAAGGGAAGAGCCGGCAGCTCCCACCCTTCGGAGACTGACACGCCGCTTCCCAGAATCTCTTCCGGGCGCAGCCTCTCCTTCCACCTCTCATAAAGCCGGTAGTAAAAGGCAAATTCCCGGGCCGTATCCTCATCCTGGAGATACTGCCCAAAGAGCGCCTCTTCTACTCCAAGCCCCATTTCCTCCATTGTCAGGAGAATCTCCGAAAGATCCTCCCAGGCCCGTCCTGTCACGAAGCCTGCGTGTCCCGGCTCCATCACATAAAAGCGCTCCGGGCGCAGGTCCAGGAAGGAAAGAACTGCCGGATGCAGGCCGCGCTCTATGGCGTATTCCTTCCACACTCCCAGATCCGGCTCTACATCCATGCGGCGGACCCGGTCAAGCGTCACTGTATCGAATTCGCGGACAGAGCGGTTATAGGCGGGCGGATTTCCGGCGGCTACGATGATCCAGCCCTCAGGCAGCCTGTGGCTCCCGAAGGTTTTGTACTGAAGAAACTGAAGCATGGCAGGCATCAATGTCTCCGACACACAGTTCATCTCATCTAAAAACAGGATTCCCTCGCGGCAGCCGCTTTTCTCCATCTGTTCATAGACGGAGGCAATGATCTCACTCATGGTATAAGAGGTAACTGTATAGCTCTTCCCGTCAAACTCCTTCTGCCCCAGAACCGGAAGTCCGATGGCACTCTGCCTTGTATGGTGGGTCATCGTATAAGCCACCATACCGATGGCACTCTCTCTGGCAATCTGCTCCATAATTGCCGTCTTACCGACGCCAGGCGGCCCCATCAGAAGAATCGGCCTCTGCCTTTTCTGAGGAATCCGGAAGGTCCCGGCCTCCGTCTTCGCCGTATAGGCCCTTACTGCTTTTTTAATTTCCTGCTTTGCTTCCCGTATATCCATATCTGTCTGTTTCCTCCAAAATCAAGCGGTGTACCCAGGAGGGCATATCGATGGCATCGTAGCGCCCCTGCAGCATCACAAACCATACCTGGTAATCCGGCTCCTGTTCCGGATACCTCCCGCAACCGTCTGTAAAATAGAGAACTCCCCGCAGGGAGGCCAGCTCCCCTGCCTTCCGAAGCTCTTCAATCCTCTGAAACGCCGGACGGAAATCCGTGCCGCCTCCTCCCTGAACTGTAAGCTCCTCCAGGTATTTCTCAAATTCCTCTCTGCTGTGTATGCAGTCGTCTCTCTGAACCCGATTATCACACTGGATAATATGAAGGCAGAACTGCCTGAAAAACAGTCTTTCCTGCTCAAGAATTCCTCTTGTCTCCTCCAGAAAGATCTGCACCAGCTCCTTTTCACAGGAGCCGGACGTATCAATGACAATCACCAGATCTGCGATTTTTCGTTCCTCCCTGTACTCCAGCGGCTCAATGAGAGGAAGGCTTCCATAGAGCTGAAGGCCGTAAAGATACCAGGAATACTGGAATTCCTCCTGGTTGACTCTTGTCTCCTCCCTCCAGGCCGAAAGGCTTTTTAAAAGCTCACGGTAATCTCCACGCTCTCCTGCTGCCGGCATCAGCCTTCGCCGCCTGCTTCTGTGCGACGTACCGGCCTTCCGCCTGCCCTTCGGAGCTCCGCTCCCCAAAAGCCTTTCTCCCTGCCCCTGCCACCATGCGGCCCGGTGCTCATCGACCTGCCCCCAGCCGCTGTGGTCGTCGACACAGAGCAGCGCTTCCGCCTCCTCCGCATGACCTTCCTCCAGTAAGTGTTCTGCCCTTCTCAGATGAGGAAGAGGACTTCCCCAAAGCTCTTCTGCCAGCCTCCAGGCCTTCCTGTCACAGCTTCGCTCCCACTCTCTCCGGTTCTCTGCGCGCCAGGCCCCAAATGGATGTCCCAGCAGGCAGTGGCCCAGCATATGAAGAAGCTCCAGGCAGAGGCCTTCGCTCCCGCCGGGAGCTCCATTTTCCCTTTCTCCGCACAGGAAATCCGCCCGAAGCCGGTCCGCATCCAGGCAAAAGAGCCTTCCGTCTGTGAGATAGCAGCCTTCCACAGGCTGTCCCTTCTGCCCGCCCTTCTTCCAGCTCCCAACCTGGAATTCCAGGGCTCCCAAAACAGGGGCAAGCCCGTGCATCCGCTGATAAAGCTTTAATTTGGCAAGCTCCAGGATTTCATATTCTGCTGCATATTTTTCTGTCTTTTCTTTCCGCATCGTTTTCATCACATGGGTTCATATCAACGCGTCCCAGACCAGAACGTCCTTGCCGGCCGGGGATTCTCTCAGTCATTCTATGTCAGCTGGCTGGAGCTTCTGCACGCCGCCAGCTGAGAATAAAAAAGACGCACAAAAATCTTCCCGATCCTTGTACGCCCTTTTCTTCTGATTTACAGGTCGCAGTTGTTCACCGTCCGCGGGAACGGAATCACATCACGGATATTTGACATTCCCGTCAGATACATCACGCACCGCTCAAAGCCAAGGCCGAAGCCGGAATGCCGGGCTGAACCGTATTTCCGCAGATCCAGATAGAAGCCGTAATCCTCTTCCTTCAATCCCAGCTCCTTCATGCGGGCAGACAGCTTTTCCAGGTTATCCTCTCTCTGGCTTCCGCCGATGATCTCTCCGATTCCCGGAACAAGGCAGTCCATAGCCGCCACAGTCTTTCCGTCGTCATTCTGCTTCATATAAAAGGCTTTGATCTTCTTGGGATAATCTGTCACAAACACAGGGCGCTTAAATACCTGCTCCGTCAGATAGCGCTCATGCTCCGTCTGCAGATCGCATCCCCAGCTTACCTTATAATCAAAATTATCGTTATTCTTTTCCAGAATTTCAATAGCCTCCGTATAGGTCACATGACCAAACTCGGAATTCAGTACGCCCTGAAGTCTCTCCAAAAGCCCCTTGTCTACGAACTGATTGAAGAAATTCATCTCCTCCGGAGCCTTTTCCAGCACATAGCCGATCACATACTTCAGCATAGCCTCGGCTACTTCCATATTGTCTTCCAGATCCGCAAAAGCCATCTCCGGCTCGATCATCCAGAACTCAGCCGCATGACGGGTCGTATTGGAATTTTCTGCGCGGAACGTAGGCCCAAAGGTGTAGATGTTCCGGAAGGCCATCGCATAGGTCTCCCCGTTCAGCTGGCCGCTTACAGTCAGATTCGTCTCTTTTCCAAAGAAATCTTTGCTGTAATCAATCTCTCCCTCCTCAGTCAGTGGCGGGTTCTTCAGATCCAGCGTCGTCACCTGAAACATCTCCCCGGCTCCCTCACAGTCGCTTCCTGTGATCAGCGGCGTATGCACATAGACAAAGCCTCTTTCCTGGAAAAACTGATGAATCGCATAGGCGATCAGAGAACGCACCCGGAACACCGCCTGGAACGTATTCGTTCTCGGACGCAGATGTGAGATCGTCCTCAGATATTCAAAGGAATGGCGCTTCTTCTGCAGCGGATAATCCGGAGCGGAATCACCCTCAACAGTGACCTCAGCCGCCTGAATCTCGAAGGGCTGCTTCGCTTCCGGCGTCGCCACAAGCGTTCCCTTTACAATCACAGCCGCTCCTACATTCAGCTTGGAAATCTCTTTAAAATTCTCCATCGTATCATGATATACAATCTGGAGCGTCTGGAAACAGCTTCCATCGCTCATGACCAGAAAGCCGAAAGCCTTGGAGCCCCGGTTGCTGCGCACCCAGCCGGCCACAGTCAGCTCCTGATCCAGATATTTTGCCGTATCCTGGTACAGCTCTTTTACAGTAATACACTTCATAATCCCTATCCCTGTCCTTTTATCTATCTTTTTGTCACTGTCCAGTCATCCGGAAGCTGCCGGCTGACTGAAGCGTCCTTAAAAAATTTTGTATGTATCAGTATAACGCATTTTTCCATTCCCTGCAACTACCTTCCTCGGGCAAAGTTGTACAGAGAGCCTGTGCGCAGACGCGCCGGAACACAGGCAGAACCGGCATAAGGTCATAAGGCCCCTGCCGGTTCTGTCTGAGATATCTCTCTTTTTCTATATACGCTACCGCGTATTTTCTGTTCCATCCGTGGTATTTGTGGTCCCGTTGTCATTTCCGGTCACATCGTCCACCGCGTTTTCGGCTCCATCTACTACATCGTCTACGCCATCCATAATGCCATCGCCCACATCTTCCACTGCGTTTCCGGCATCGTCTGTTACATCGTTTACCATGTTGTCATCCGTGCCGTTGGTTGTGTTGCCAGTGCCGTCTGTAGTATCCTCCGTGGTGTTTCCCTGATTCGTCGTATTATTATCCGTCGTATTGCCATTGGAATCGCCGCAGGCGGCTGTGGACAGCACAAGCATAGACAGCAGAATGCCTGCCGCAAGCTTTCTGAACTTTCTCATAACAGAACTCTCCTTTCTTGCTTTATCCACATTATGAGCAGCTCAGAGCTTTTTTATTCACAAAAATCTAAATTTCAGGCACCGGACGCCAGCTTCTCTGCCTCAGCTTTTTTTCCGGAACTCCGTACGGCATTTCGGACAGGTCACAATGATATTGCCCTTTCCTCTCGGCACACGGATTTTCTGTCTGCAGGAGGGGCAGCGGTAAATATGATACACCTTTCTCTGCTCCATTTCCGACTTCCATCTGGAAGGACCGGATCTCAGACGGTTCCTCCAGGCCAGAAATCTCTGGTTCTCCGCATAACGGCTGCTGCAATTTCTTGAAAACATCCGGTAGTAGCAGTAGATCAGAATCGCCAGCACGATATAAGACAAAATGGCGCTTCTCACAAGCAGGTTCACCACAATCAAAATCAGGCCGGCAGCCGTCAGAAAGCGGCTGAGCTCGTCAGCTCCGTATCTCCCCTGCATAAACCGTTGAAATTTATCTCTCATTTTTCCTCCTGCTGTTTTTTACAATCATAACCTTGTTATTTGATTTTTCTGTTATCCTTGTGTCCGGCTTTTTACGTACATCTGTGGGATTCCGGCGGACTTCAGTCCGTCCGGAAGCACACTGATGTACGTGAGATGTCCGTAAGGTGAATTGTCGCTGTGCGGCAAGAGGTGGCGGCCTGGGCCGAACACAGGATACAGAAAATCATAACGATGTTATGATAACTCAAAGGCTCCCGTGTAAAGCTGATAATATTTCCCCTTCTGGGCGATCAAATCCTCATGGGTGCCCCGCTCGATAATCCGTCCCTGCTCCAGAACCATAATCACATCTGAATTCTGGACCGTAGAAAGCCGGTGCGCAATCACAAATACCGTCCTGCCCTGCATCAGGCTGTCCATACCACGCTGCACGATCGCCTCGGTACGCGTATCGATGCTGGACGTAGCCTCGTCGAGAATCAGTACCGGCGGATCTGCGATAGCCGCCCGGGCAATCGTCAGCAGCTGTCTCTGTCCCTGGGACAGATTTGCTCCGTCTCCGGAAAGCATCGTATTATAGCCGTCCGGCAGATGCTTGATAAAGCTGTCGGCTCCGGAGAGCATGGCTGCGCCCTTTACCTCCGTATCGGTCGCGTCCAGCTTTCCATACCGGATATTATCCGCCACCGTTCCTGTAAACAGATGGCTGTCCTGAAGCACCATTCCCAGCGAACGGCGCAGATCCGGCTTTTTAATCTTATTGATGTTGATGCCGTCGTAGCGGATTTTTCCATCCTGAATATCATAAAAACGGTTGATCAGGTTCGTGATCGTCGTCTTTCCGGCTCCCGTCGCTCCTACGAAGGCAACCTTCTGGCCAGGCTTTGCATACAGGCGGATATCATGCAGCACAATCTTATCTTCCGTATAGCCAAAGTCTACGCCGTCCATTACCACGTCGCCCTTCAGCTCTGTATAGGTCAGGGTTCCGTCATGGTGCGGATGCTTCCACGCCCAGGTTCCTGTTCTTTCCGGAACCTCTACCAGCTCGCCGTTTTCCCAGCGTGCATTGACCAGGGTTACATAGCCGTTATCCTGTTCAGAAGGCTCATCCAGCAAATCAAAGATACGCTCAGCGCCTGCAAGTGCCATAATAATCGAGTTAAACTGCTGGGCGATCTGCGTCACGGGCTGGTTAAAGCTCCTTGTCAGCTGAAGGAAGGACGCCAGTCCGCCGAGGGTCAGTCCGCCCACACCTTCGATCGCCAGAAGCGCTCCTACGATAGTCGTCAGAACATAATTGATATTTCCGATATTCGCCATAATCGGCATCAGAATGTTGGCAAATACGTTTGCGTTACTGGTGCTCTCAAACAGCTGATCATTAAGCTTCTTGAACTTTTCTTTTGCCTCTTCCTCATGGCAGAATACCTTTACTACCTTCTGGCCGTCCATCATTTCCTCGATATAGGCATTTACAATACCGATATCCTTCTGCTGGGCCACGAAATAACGCCCCGACTGTCCGCCGATTTTTCCGGTTACCTTAACCATAACCAGAACCATCAGCACTACAAGAATGGTCAGGATCGGGCTCAGCATCAGCATAGATACAAAGACGCTGACAATCGTGATTGAGGATGACAGCAGCTGCGGAATACTCTGGCTGATCATCTGGCGCAGCGTATCCGTGTCGTTTGTATAGATACTCATCAGATCTCCATGGGGATGGGTATCGAAAAACGGAATCGAAAGCGTCTCCATATGCTCAAACACCTGGTCCCTGATTTTCTTCAGGCTTCCCTGTGCCACTACCACCATCAGGCGGTTGTACAGATACGTAGAGCCCACTCCCACCAGGTAGATCAGCGCCATCGTCGCCAGCGCCTTGAAAAGAGGCGCGAAATTCGGAGAGGCTGTTCCTATCATCGGGGTGATATAATCGTCAATCAGGGTCTCTAGAAACAGGCTTCCGCGCACATTAGCCAGCACGCTTAAGATAATGCCCAGCACTACAAACACGCAGTGTACCGGATAGCCCTTGACCACCATTCCAATGATTCTTTTCAGGGTACGTCCCGGATTTTTGGCCTTGGGACCGTCCTTCATGCCTCTGGGGCCCCGCATTGTGCGCCCTGTCTGATTACTGCTCATCTGCGTCTCCCCCTTTCCTTGATTTGTCCGTTTCTCCAGGACCTTCAGGTACACCGCCCAGGCGGCCTTCTCTTTGCCGTTCCGGCAAATTCACCTCGCCCTCTGGGTGTTTCTGCTGGGATTCATATACTTCGCGGTAAATCGCATTGGACTTAAGCAGCTCCTCATGAGTTCCGATTCCATCGATCTGGCCATCATTCAGCACGATGATCTTGTCAGATTCCTGTACAGAGGATACGCGCTGCGCAATAATAACCTTCGTCGTGTTCGGAATCTCTTCCCGGAAGGCCTTTCGAATCATAGCATCCGTGTGGGTATCCACCGCGCTGGTCGAGTCGTCCAGAATCAGAATCTTTGGTTTCTTCAGAAGCGCCCGCGCAATACACAGCCTCTGCTTCTGGCCGCCGGACACATTGCTTCCGCCCTGCTCAATCCAGGTATCATATTTATTCGGGAACCGCTCAATAAATTCATCGGCACAGGCCAGCTTACAGACACGCTCCAGCTCCTCGTCAGACGCCTCCTTATTGCCCCAGCGCAGATTTTCCTTGATCGTTCCGGAAAACAGCACATTCTTCTGAAGCACCATGGAAACCTCATTCCGCAGGGTCTCAATATCATAATCCCTGACATCAATGCCGCCTACCTTTACGCTTCCGGAGGTCACATCGTACAGTCTCGGAATCAGCTGAACCAGCGTAGACTTGGCGCTTCCGGTTCCGCCGATGATTCCTACCGTCTCACCAGACCTGATGTCCAGATTGATATGAGAAAGATGAAGATTATCCGGATCGCCGTGATAGCTGAAGCATACATCTTCGAAGGAAATGGCTCCGTTCTCCACGCTCATCACCGGATCCTTCCTGTCTGCCAGATTGCTGGTCTCATTCAGCACCTCACAGATACGTTCTCCCGAGGACTTCGCCATGGAAAGCATAACCGCTATCATCGCTATCATCATCAGGCTGATCAGAATATTCATCGTATAAGTAAAAAGGCTCATAAGCTGTCCTGTGGTCATATCTCCCACTACAATAATCTGCGCTCCCAGCCAGGAAATCGCAATGATGCAGGCATACACTGTAAACTGCATGGTCGGCATCATGCTGACCATCAGCTTCTCAGCCTTGATCGCACAGCGGTACAGCGCCTCAGAAGCCTTTTTAAATTTTCTGGTCTCGTACTCCTCACGCACATAGGCCTTCACCACGCGGATCCCTGTCAGGTTCTCCTGCACGCTGGCGTTCAGCGCGTCATACTGGTCGAACATAGCGCGGAAATAAGGGCCCACACGGCTCATCAGAGCAGCCACCACAATTCCAAGAAATACAAGGGCTACCAGGAAAACAGCTGACAGCTCTGAATTAATCAGAAATGCCATTGTCATTGCTGTGATCAGCGTGATCGGCGCTCTTGTAAACATACGCATCATCATCTGAAACGCCATCTGCACGTTTGTCACATCCGTGGTCAGACGCGTCACCAGACCTGCCGTGGAAAAATGGTCAATGTTGGAAAACGAAAACTCCTGAATATGATTGTACATGCCCGCACGGACATTCTTCGCAAAGCCCGCAGACGCAATCGCCGCCTGGCGGGCAGCCATAGCTCCGCAGAACAGGGATGCGAAGGACACCAGAAGCATGATAATTCCCACCTTCACCACATAATTGATATTTCCCGCTCCAAGGCCGTTGTCGATAATCTGCGTCATCAGAAGCGGAATAATCATTTCCAGAATGACCTCGAATATGATAAAGATCGGCGCTGCGACTGCCGTCTTTTTATATTCGCCTACATAGGCCTTCAATGTCTTCAGCATAAATTTCCTCCTCGTTTTTCTCCTCTTACTTTTTCAGGATCCAAGCTCTCTTTCTTCCAAATCCATGCTCAGGCCTCTGACAGCCTGTTCAATATACGTTCCAGCAGCCCCGAAAGCATCTCCAGCTCTTCCGCAGACAGGCCGCTGTAGATCCGGTTTTCCAGGCTTCGTGCCTCTTCCCACATAGCATCCAGCATCTGCTCGCCCTTTTCCGTCAATTCAACAACCCGGTATCGTCTGTCGGCGGGATTGGTCCTGCGGACGATGAAATTTTTCTCCTCCAGACGGTTCAAGAGTCCTGTAACGGTAGGATTTTTCAGCTGGAACCAGCGTTCAATCTCACGCTGATGTATCTCCTGCGCGCCGCTGCATTTCAAATAAATCAATACGTCCAGCTGCGCTGCCGTCAGATTGTATTTCTGAAGGTTTCTGTCTGCAACTTCACGAAACTTGTTGTTGATCATTCTGAGCTGTTTGCCGATTAACCGCTGCATGCCTCCTCCCCCTCCTTTCCCTTTCTGTCAGATTGCAAATACATAGCATCCTATATGCTAATACGGTTATCTTTGAATGTCAATAAAAGAAATCTAAAAAAAATATAAACATCCTTTGACGCGGCGCATCCTGCCGGTTATACTGTTTTTATAGCTTATGAAAACCAAAGGGGGAAATACAGATGAATGCCCTGGATTTACTCGAACTGCTTCATGTCTTTCTGGAAAATATCGTAGACGCGGCTATCCTGCTTTTTGAATTTATCGGCGTGGGAATCATTATCTTTTCCGGCATCCGCGGCTTTGTGCTTTATATCAGACGTTCACCCGACACAAAGCTCACTCTGGCCAAAGGACTTGCCATGGGACTGGAATTTAAGCTGGGAAGCGAGATTCTCCGGACTGTAGTAGTCCGTGACTGGAAGGAAATCGGCATCGTAGCCGGGATCATCGCCCTGCGGGCAGCGCTTACGTTTCTGATTCACTGGGAGATCAAAGAGGAAGAGAAGCATTAGCTTCTCTTCCCGGTTCAAACGCATGTTTCATGCCTGACGTTTTTCCTGTCCCTATGCCTCCTTCAGGCGCTTTTCCCGCATCCTCCGTTTCGCTCTCCGGTACACCAGCGCACATGCCACGCTTCCCAGTACCACACATCCAAGAATCATCAATGCGCAGTGCATAAAGAACGTATCCGGAAGAATGTTAATGACCGGATCCGTCGCCGGATCGAAAATCCAGTAATCGTTATCAAACGCAATATGGTGAAAGGTCACAAAAGCCCACTCCCAGTTCACTGCCACAAAAAGTCCAATCACCGCTGGAAGCGCAATGGACAGGATGGAAGCCAGCTTCAGATACAGATATTCCCTTCGCCGGCTCATGAGCCAGATGCCGGCGGCGCTTATGAGCGCCCCTCCGATGGCCATATATTTGAACAGGTTAAAAATGTCCTTTACCTCCTCAAAATGAATACGCCCTGATTCCGACATGGCAAGACTCGGAAATTCCAGCGGTTCGTCTCCAAAAGACAGATTGTAATCAATCAGTACATCATAGTTCTCCCGGATCCTTTCCTCTGAATAGCCCGTTCGTTCCGGAATATCCAGCGCATGGATATCGAAATAATACAAAGGCCGGAATGCCAGTGTAAATACGACAGACACTGAAATAACCGTCAGCGTCAAAAGCAAAGCCATAAGCCCATGAAGTACTTTCTTTTTCATATCATTTCCTCGATTCTGCCTGTAATGCTGAGTTTCTGCGAAGCCGCCATACCCAGTATAATCGAAATCCGGCAGAATTTCCAGCCCTATTCTTCCTCTGCCTCCAGATCAGACAGCTCACAGTCAAAGGCTGTCGCAAGATAGCTGTCGCCCGTATAGACATGAGCGCTCTCCGAAGTCCTGTAGTACAGATTTCCATCCGAAGCTTCGTTTCCAAGATAAACAGAGATTTCCTGACCGTCCTGGAGCGTAATTGAGATCGTGATGGCTGGATCCGCCAGGCCATATGCGTCCAGATCCTCTTCCTCCATCTCGCCCAGATCCCGGACAGCGGTGAGGGAATTGAGCCGGTTAAAAAGAGCGCTTACAGAATCCTGGTTCAGGCTGAATTCCGTATTGTCCGTACAGGTCCAGGCTTCTCCGTCATAGGAAAAGCTCAGCGTGCCGTAAGAATTGTCTATCTTTGCTTCAGCAATATCCTCCCGCTCTATCGTCAGCACTGTGATTTCTTCTATTTCTTCTGCTGTTTCTTCCCCATTAAAATCCGCCCGGAGCACCAGAATGTAAATCACTGCCAGTACAGCCAGAATCAGCACTGCTGCAGCCATACGGATTCGTTTCTTCTTTTTTGTCATCACCGTTTCCTCCTCTGGTACCAGATTACGCCTCCCAGGCACAGCAGGAACAGGGGAATGACTATAACTGTAAGGATTCCCCAGAAAATTGCCGAGCCTGCTGTTACAGTCAGATAAGAGACTGCCATGCTTTTTGCTTCAATCGATACGGTGCTTTCATGATCTACAAGCTGGCTCAGCACATTCATAAACAGCGTGCTGTTTCCGCCAGATACCATGGCGTCTACCTGCTCATCCAGAAGCGTCTCCGAAGCAAACACAACCAGCTTTGCCTCTGTCCCTTCCTCTTCATTGACCGTCTTTGTCGAGGCTGCCCCCAAATCAAAAGGACCGGCGATGTCTCCATCCTCCATCTCCAGATTTTCCGACTCCAGGTTTACCTTTGAATAGGCCTCTGAGGAAGTCGTCAAAAGGCTTTCGTAGGTAAGCCCGTCTTCAGACTCTTCGTCTTCCTCCCCTCCTGCTTCCGTAAGCCCTTCTGCAAATGCCAAGAGCACATAACGGGAGGCTGCATCTGAGGTATAATCTGAATAATTAATATTTGGAAGAAGATAATAAGGATAGCCCGCCAGATGATGATCGCTGCTGCCCTCCAGCACGATGCCTTCCACTGTGGCAATTCCATACTCCTCCAGAATCGAGTCCAGATTCGGCGTCTCCTGATCTGTATAGCCCCGCAGATAAACGACCTGTCCGCCCTGATTCATATAGTCCAGAATTTTATTTTTTTCCTCTTCCGAGACGTCAGACAGCGGGCCGTATATCAGCAGCACGGCGGCGTCATCCGGCACCGTCTCATTGGTAAGCAGATTCAGGGACTCTATCTCTATATTCTCCTTTTCGATCGAGGATGTAACCGAGGAGCTCAAAGAAGCCTCGTCATGTCCTTCCAGCGTATAAAGCACCGGAATCTCCTCCGCAGTCACATAATCGATAGCGCTGGTAATCTGTCCTTCCCCGTCAAAAGAATCAAGACTGCTGCTATACGTAGAATAGTCCATAGAGTATTGATAAATATCATAATAATCGATGGCTCTGGAGCGCTCCTGTCCTACAACCAGAATACTGTTTTCCGACAAGCTTTCATCTGTGTACTGGGAGACAAAATTCGGATACAGCACCGGATCGCGGGTCTCTACCGTGATATGCTCAGAAAGCCCCTCATACCGTTCCAGAAGCTCCAGAAGCGTGGCGTCCTCACTACCCTGCTGGGCAATCAGATAAAGCGTAATATCCTCATCCAGGTTCTCCAGCACTTCTGCCGTCTGTTCTCCTGTGGTAAAAATCTGCTGCTCGCTGACGTCATACTTCAGATACTGGGACGGAAGGCTGGCCACTATCAGATTGAGCAGAACAGCCGCTGCGCAGGCAAAAACTGACATGCTGGCCCGGTAGGTTCCGTGCTTTTTATATAAAAGCTGAGCTGTGAGAAAAAGGCACAGTACAATCACAGTGACATAATAGATAACACCTGTCATGTCAAAAATGCCCTGCACGAAATTTACAAAAGGCTCATAAATACAGATGGCTGACAGAATGGATAAAAAAATACCCTCTGCTCCAAGCAGATCCGCGATTCCGGTTGACATATTCAGGAAAAACAGCGCTCCGAAGGTCAGCACTGCCGCAATCACCTGGCTTTCCGTCAAAGCAGACACCAGCATTCCAACTGCCAGGCAGGCGGACCCAAACAGCGTATATCCCGCAACCGCCGAATAAGCCATAGGAAGAGAAACGCTTCCAAACTGCAGCAGAATCAGGGGATACAGACACAAGATGAGCATCGGAATCAGAAATACCGTCAGCATGGCAAGATATTTTCCCGCAACGATCTTCCAGATAGAAACCGGCGCCGTCAGGAGAAGCTGATCTGTCTTCTGCCTCTTTTCCTCAGCCAGGCTCCGCATGGTAAGCACCGGCACTATAATCAGTAAAACAAAATACACAGAGGACAGCACTACGCCGAAAACCGGGTATCCGCCGATCAGGCAGTTCGCCGCATAATACAGGCTTGCCACAGCCAGGAGAACCGCCATGAAAATATAGCCTGTCATAGACGTCAGATATGTCCGCAGCTCCTTTTTGTATATTGCCCGCATCTATTTTTCCTCCTTTTTATCTGCTTCCGGTTCTTCCACTTCTGGCTCTTCCCCTTCTGCTTTTTCTCCATCAGACTCTCCATAGCCTTCCGAAGTCAGTTCCAGGAACACTTCCTCCAGAGAAGCCGTCGTCGTCTGTATCTCCAGGCCCTTGATTGCTTTTTCCAGAAGCCGTTTTGCCTTTTCACATGCCTCGGCGCTTCCCCGGATCCGGAGCTCCATGACATCTGAGCTCTTCATATACTGCCCGAGCTTCTCCGGCGTGTCACTGGCCACCAGCTTTCCATGGGAAATAATCATAACATGATCGCAGATGCTGGTGATTTCCGAAAGAATATGGGAGCTCAAAATCACCGTATGCTTTTTTCCAAGAGAACGAATCAGTTCACGGATCTCTATAATCTGCTTGGGATCGAGGCCTACCATAGGCTCATCCAGAATCAGCACCTTGGGATCGCCGAGCAGCGCCTGCGCCAGCCCCACTCTCTGCCGGTAGCCCTTTGAAAGATTACGGATCAGGCGATCCTGCATATCCCAAATCTGCGTCTGTTCCATCACCTTCCTGACAGCCTCATCCTGCTGTTCCTTCGGAAGCCTCTTCAGCTCCGCCGCAAACTCCAGATATTCCAGAGGCGTCATGTTCAGATACAGCGGCGGCATCTCAGGCAGATAGCCGATACAGCGCCTGGCTTCCATGGGTTCCTCCGAAATATCATGCCCATCAATCAGAATCTTCCCTTCTGACGCCGCCAGATATCCTGTCAGCATATTCATCGTAGTGGTTTTCCCGGCTCCGTTAGGTCCGAGAAAGCCATAGATCTGCCCCTCCTTCACACGGAAATTCAAATGATCTACAGCCACATTTTTACCGTAACGCTTTGTCAGGCCCTTGACCTCTATCACATTCTTTTCCTCCTTCTGTCAGTCTGCTGTACTTTCAAAATGGTTTCTGTGCGCAAAATAAAAGGAATATTCCAGACAGACCACGTAATCTATCTAAGAATATTCCTCTTTTGTGTTCATTTTGAAATCATCCTGTGATTTTTTTGTGAAAGTTTTGTGTCTGGCCTTCCATCCTTCCGGTCCCGGCATGCGTCTGTTCGCCCCGGTGCCTCTGGTACGGGATCCGTCCCTCTATCCGATCACATCACTCATATCGTAACGGCCTGCAGGCTTTCCCGCCAGAAATTTTGCCGCCTGAATCGCGCCCTTTCCAAACACGGCCCTTGAATAGGCTCTGTGTTCAAAGGTAATGACTTCGTCAGTTCCCGCAAAGATCACATCATGATCACCCACAATTGTGCCGCCGCGGACTGCAGAGATCCCAAGCTCACGGCTGCCCCGCTTCTGGCGGACCTGGCTTCTATCATACACATAGGTATAAACGCCGTCTGAAGCCTCATTGATGGCATCGGCCAGCGCAAGAGCTGTTCCGCTGGGCGCGTCCAGCTTCTGATTGTGGTGCTTTTCCACAATCTCAATGTCAAAGCCTGCCGCTGCCAGCGTCGGAGCCGCTTCCTTCAAAAGCTTCAGCAGAAGATTGATGCCGACGGACATATTGGCAGATTTCAGCACCGCCGTCTCCTTTGCCGCTTCCTCCACTCTCTCAAGCTGTTCCGGGGAAAGCCCGGTCGTGCAGAGCACGACCGGAGTCTTTGTACTCACGCACCAGTCAAGAAGCGCGTCTGCCGCTCCTGCATTTGAAAAATCGATCACCACATCTGCCTTCACATCACAGTCGCTTATCCTCGAAAAAACCGGGAACGGATTCTCAATGCCTGTGTACGCGTCGACTCCCGCCACAATTCTCGCCTCGGAATCCTCCTTCAGAAGTCCCGCTATCATCTGTCCCATACGGCCGTTGCAGCCGTGAAGTAAAATATCCGTCATTTATTTAACCTCGATTCCAAAATCAATCATTGCCTTCTTCAGTCTTTCCTTATGCTCCGGCTCCATCTCCGTAAGCGGCATCCGCAAAGGACCGGCCTCCCAGCCCATCATATTCATAGCCGCCTTGACCGGAATCGGATTCACCTCGCAGAACAGCGCGTCAATCAGCGGCAGCGCCTTCAGCTGGATCTCGCGGCTGCCCGCCACGTCACCCTCCAGGAACCTCATAACCATATCATGGGTCTGCTGCGGAGCCACATTGGACAGCACGGAAATCACGCCGAGTCCGCCCAGTGACAGGATCGGAACCACCTGATCGTCATTTCCGGAATAAAGCTCAATCTGATCTCCGGCCAGCTCCATCAGCTTCGCTATCTGGGAGATATTTCCGCTGGCCTCCTTGATTCCCACGATATTCTTTACATTCTTCGCCAGATAGGCCGCTGTCTCCGGCTGAATATTGCAGCCCGTCCGGGAAGGAACATTGTACATGATAATCGGCAGGCTTACCGCCTCCGCAATGGCGGTATAATGGGCGATCAGTCCCTTCTGCGTCGCCTTATTATAATAAGGAGTCACCACCAGCAGAGCGTCCGCTCCATACCTTTCTGCTTCTGTAGAAAGATAAATGGCTGTCTCCGTGCAGTTCGAGCCTGTGCCTGCAATGACCGGCACTCTTCCTGCCACATGCTCCACTGTAAAGCGGATAGCCTCCAGATGCTCCTCATGGGTCAGCGTGGATGACTCTCCCGTCGTTCCGCAGATCACGATCGCATCTGTATGATTCGCTATCTGATCATCCAGAATCTGTGCCAGCTTCGGATAGTTGATTTCTCTGTTTTCCTGCATCGGCGTAATAATCGCTACTGCTGCTCCTTTAAAAATAGACATGTCTCTTCCTCCTTCATCCCGTCCCGGGTAATGATTTTCTTTGCCTCCCCCCAGGAGGCCTTCTCTTGAAATGGGCCCGGCGCAAAAGCTTTCGCATGGCTTATTGCCTCCCCCCAGGGGCCCTCTCTTCCCCTTTTTCAGTAATGAGCCCTGCCCAGCCGGATTTTAAAAAATCCGGCTCGCGGGCTTCGCCCTATGAAAGATTTTGTTCTGTCCATCCTTTGTGAGCAAGCTCCCACGGATGTCCTGACCAAAATCTTTCGCATGGCTCATTGCCTGCGCGCAAAAAATGAGGCGTACTTTCTGAAGTACGCCCCAAAAGAATCGAATCCTTTATGCATGTATTCTCTGGATAGCGCCCCATCAGAAACTGATGACAGTCATACCATTCTTCACGGCATGCCCAAGAAACCGCCCGCAGGAAACGACCTCTTTCGGCGTCGCCCCCTTTCCCTTTCCTTCTTCTATGCCTGCCATATCCGAAAAGGTACTCCTGGAAAACGCAACCTCTATCTCGCCTCTTATTCAATTATCAACTGCTGTGTTCAGAATAACACAGCTGTGCGCCCTTGTCAACCCGGGGCGCTATTTCAGCGTATTGATACGGAACACATCATCCGCATAGGGATACAGCTCATCAAACATCTGAATTCCTGTCAGCACCAGCTCTGTGTCTCCGTCGCCTGTCTCTATCAGCGCCTTCAGCTCGTCCAGCGTGATGATCCCCTTATCCACAAGTCCCAGAACCTCATCCAGAATCAGGATATCGCAGCCGTCCGTGCTCAGCACCTTTCTGGCAAAATTCAGGCCATTTTTTATATTCATGACCTCTTCCTGCTGCTCCTCCGGCGAAAGAGACTGGTAATCCTTTTCTGATTTCTCAAAGCAGAATACCTTGATCTCAGGCTCCAGCCTTTTGATGAAATCAATCCTTTCTCCCATCTTTCCCTTCAGGAACTGAATGATGATGACAGACTTCCCGGCGCTGGCTCCAAAGATTCCCTGCCCCAAAGCTGCAGAAGTCTTTCCTTTCCCGCCCCCACAGAATATGGTAACATGTCCTTTCCCCATCCTACACTCCTTTCCCGCCTGCCGACGGCAGGCATGTGAATCCAGTGTTCTTCTCCCGATGTATCCGCATCTGGCAGAAAAAGCTGATTTTCTGCCAGATTCAGGTATCATAATTGCTCTTATCATACACCAATCATGCATAAAATGCAAGATTCTTTATAAACGTAGGACGGGCTGTTATTCCGCATATTCCAGCTTGCTGACAGACACCTCGTAGGCCACACGTTTTTCAGACTCGGTCTCGCTGATCTTTTTCACATACTCCCGGCTCTGGATCCTGCCCCAAATCTGAACGCGTCCGCCCACCTCAAAGCCGGAAGCAAAGCGTGCGTTCCTGCCCCAGCAGATGCAGGGAATATAATCGGACTTCCCATAGGGACGGTTGACGGCGATCAGAAGATCGGCGATCTCCCGTCCAAGAGGCGTCTTCCGGTACACCGGCATCTTGCAGATATAGCCGTCCAGAAAAATCTGGTTTGTCTTCGCATTCTCCACCTCTTCCTCAAGAAACTCTACTTCTCTGGCAAAAACCGAAAGCACAAGACGGTTCTTTTTTTCCTCATGCCGGTTATACGAGCGGAACTGGCCCGCTATGCGGATATATTCTCCCGTATAATCTTCTGTGACGTCAATCAGGCGCTCAGAAATCATCACCGGTATCACGTCTGCCGAATCACTCAGACGGCGTACCAGCACGTTTACCATATAAAACCCTTCTCCGAATACCTCATGGCTGAATGTGAAACCTGACACGATTTCTCCGATTACAGATACCTGATTGTTCTCAATGACCTTATCTGACATAACTTTTGTTCTCCCTTCTTCTCTCTGGACCGCCAATGACGCGCGCTTATCCTGCGGGCCAGGACCTTTGTATCTTGATTTACTCCCAGGGGGCAGCGCACAGTTTTCCCTTATATTTCCCGCTGCCTTTATGATATATATGCCCCGTTTTCCAGATTTAGAACCAATTTCCATAAAAATTTTTAATTTGCTTGTATTTGCGGCGGAATGTGGTAAACTAAATAGGTTGCGAGAAGTCAGTGAAGATAAAGGTTTTGAGGAAAATGTTATGAAAAGAGAAGATGTTCGAAATATTGCGATTATCGCCCATGTAGACCACGGCAAGACTACGCTGGTAGACGAGCTTTTAAAGCAGAGCGGCGTCTTCCGGGCAGGTCAGGAGGTCGCGGAGCGCGTGATGGATTCCGGCGACATTGAGAGAGAACGCGGAATCACCATACTTTCCAAAAATACAGCCGTCACCTATCACGGCGTAAAGATCAATATCATAGACACACCTGGTCACGCAGACTTCGGAGGCGAAGTGGAGCGCGTCCTGAAAATGGTAAACGGCGTCATCCTGGTTGTAGACGCCTTCGAGGGCTCCATGCCCCAGACCAAATTCGTACTGCGCAAGGCTCTGGAGCTTAACCTCCCGGTCATTGTCTGCATCAACAAAATTGACCGTCCGGAGGCGCGCCCCCTGGAGGTCGTGGATGAGGTGCTGGAGCTTCTGATGGATCTGGACGCCTCTGATGAACAACTTGACTGCCCCTTCCTGTTTGCCTCTGCAAAGGATGGCTTTTGCATGCGCAGTATGGACGATGAGCCCAAGGACATGGCTCCCCTGTTTAAGACCATCATCGATTACATTCCTGCTCCGGAAGGAGATCCGGACGCCGGAACCCAGGTGCTGATCAGCACCATCGACTACAACGAATATGTGGGCCGCATTGGCGTCGGAAAGGTAGACAACGGAACCATCCGCGTCAATCAGGAAATGGTAATTGTAAACCATCACGATCCGGACAAATTAAAGAAGGTCAAAATCAGCAAGCTCTATGAATTTGACGGCCTGAAGAAGATAGACGTGGCAGAGGCCACCGTCGGCTCCATCGTCGCTATCTCCGGCATCGCTGACATTCACATCGGAGATACGCTCTGCTCTCCGGAAAGTCCGAAGGCGATTCCTTTCCAGAAGATTTCAGAGCCGACCATCTCCATGCAGTTCATGGTAAACGACAGCCCGCTGGCCGGCCAGGAAGGAAAGTATGTCACCTCCCGCCATCTGCGCGACCGCCTGTTCCGAGAACTGAATACAGACGTCAGCCTCCGCGTAGAGGAGACAGACTCCACGGAATGCTTCAAGGTCTCCGGCCGCGGCGAGCTTCATCTGTCTGTCCTGATCGAGAGCATGCGCCGGGAGGGGTATGAGTTTGCGGTCAGCAAGGCTGAGGTCATTTATCATACGGATGAAAACGGAAAGAGGCTGGAGCCTATGGAAAGGGCCTACATCGATGTGGACGACGAGTACGCCGGAAATGTCATCCAGAAGCTGGGGGAGCGCAAGGGCGAGCTTATCAATATGCACAGCAATGGCAGCGGCTCTACCCGCCTGGAATTCCTGATCCCGGCCAGGGGCCTCATCGGATACCGTGGCGAGTTTCTGACCGATACCAAGGGAACCGGCGTGCTGAATACCATTTTTGAAAATTACGGCCCCTACAAGGGAGACATTCAGTACCGCAAGCAGGGATCTCTTATCGCCTTTGAGGCCGGAGAAGCGATCACCTACGGCCTGTTCAATGCCCAGGAGCGCGGCACGCTCTTTATCGGGCCTGGCGAGAAGGTCTATGCCGGAATGGTCATCGGGCAGAACGGAAAAGCCGAGGATATCGAGCTGAACGTCTGCAAGACCAAAAAGCTCACCAATACCCGTTCCTCCAGCGCGGACGAAGCGCTGAAGCTTACGCCGCCCCGGATCCTAAGCCTGGAGCAGTGCCTGGAGTTCATCGATACCGACGAGCTTCTGGAGGTGACGCCGAAGAACCTGCGTATCCGGAAGAAAATCCTGGACCCGACTCTGCGGAAAAGAGCTGCCATGAAAAAATCCTGAGACATACAGGAAAATACAGCGTACACGACGCCGGCATGCAGGGAGCAGAACTCCCTGCATGCCGGCGTTTTTTCATTTCCATGCCTTAATCTGGCAAATATATATATTTTTATCCATTCAGGGTACATATTTTCTGGCAAAGACACGGATACTATAAGGCAAAACAACCAGGAAAGGTAGATTATGAAGTACAAAGAGGGGACACTCTCTGGAAAATAGCCCAGAAGCTGCTTGGCAGCGTAAGCCGGTATCCGGAAATCATCTCGCTGAACCAGCTGGACGGTGATATGATTTATGCAGGGCAGGTACTCAGGATCCCGAAAAAATAGAACGATATCTTTCAGCTATAACTGTGTATTTGATCTGGGTATTTGATTTTTTAGAACCAATTTTCTATAATAATATTCAGAAGCAGCCCTGCCTGCGAAGATACGATGCGGCCGGCATACAGGAGCATTTTCTCCTGTATGCCGGCCGCATGTTTTTCCTGATATAGTTTTTCCTGATATTATACTTCAAACATCAAATCGCCATAGGATGGCATTGGCCACATTTCCTTATCTACGATCATCTCCAGCTTATCCACCGGAACGCGGAGAGCCTCCATCGCCGGGAAGACTTCCTCGTGGAAGTAATGAGCCAGTTCTGCTCCTTCCGGAATTTCCACAGATTTTCCATCCAGCTCTATGAGCCTTGCAAGGGCTGCCTTCGTCTCCTCCAGCAAGGCTGTGGTCTCATTCAGCAGCTCAATCTGTACATTGGCCACCGCTCCTGCTTCCGTTACGGAATTCACTGTATCTGCCAGGGTCTTCGTATATTTTACCACGGCCGGAACAATCTGCTTGCTGGCAACGTCGATCATGGCCTTGGCCTCGATATTGATAGCCTTGGCGTAGGTCTCATACTGAATCTCCGCACGGGATTCCAGCTCTGCCTTTGTGAATACCTGGAATTTCTCAAACAGCGCCACTGCCTTATCCGTGGTAAGGGCAGGAATCGCGTCTACCATGGACTTGATATTCGGGAGCCCTCTGCGCGCTGCCTCCTCTACCCACTCCTCAGAGTAGCCGTTTCCGTTGAAGATAATTCTCTGATGCTCTGTCAGATAGGTCTTGATCAGATCATGCACTGCCAGATCAAAATCATCCGCTTTTTCCAGCACATCGCAGGCCTCGGAAAACGCCTCCGCAACAATCGTATTCAATACCGTGTTCGGAGCTGCGATGGAGTCCTTGGAGCCCACCATGCGGAACTCAAACTTGTTTCCGGTAAATGCAAACGGAGAGGTACGGTTACGGTCCGTCGCATCCTTTGCCAAATCCGGAAGAGTCTTTACGCCCGTCTGGAGCTTTCCTCCCTCCTTGGAATGGGTGGCCGATCCAGTGCTGATGAGCTGCTCTACCACATCCTGCAGCTGTTCTCCAAGGAAGACAGAAATGATAGCAGGCGGAGCCTCATTTGCTCCCAGGCGGTGATCATTTCCCACATCCGCCGCAGATTCCCGGAGCAGATCCGCATGGGTATCTACAGCCTTCAGAATGCAGGCAAGGACCAGAAGGAACTGTACATTTTCATGAGGCGTCGTGCCCGGATCAAGCAGGTTGATGCCATCATCAGTGGTGATAGACCAGTTGTTATGCTTTCCGGATCCGTTCACGCCTGCAAAGGGCTTCTCATGAAGCAGGCACTGCAGGCCGTGGCGGCAGGCTACCATTTTCAGGGTCTTCATCACGATCTGGTTCTGGTCCACCGCCACATTCGCCTCTGTATAGATAGTCGCCAGCTCATGCTGGGCAGGAGCTACCTCGTTATGCTGAGTCTTTGCAGGCACCCCAAGCTTCCACAGCTCCTCATTTACCTCCTTCATAAAAGCGGCGATACGCTGGCGGATGGTGCCGAAATAATGATCCTCCAGCTCCTGGCCTTTGGGCGGCATGGCGCCGAACAGGGTCCGTCCTGTATAAATCAAATCCTTTCTCTGAAGATATTTCGCCTTATCTACCAGAAAATATTCCTGCTCCGGTCCGACAGAGGGCGTTACCTTTTTAGAGGTAGTGTTTCCAAAAAGGCGCAGCAGGCGTAAGGACTGGGTGTTGATCGCTTCCATAGAACGCAAAAGCGGCGTTTTCTGGTCGAGAGCCTCTCCTGTATAAGAGCAGAACGCAGTGGGAATGCAGAGTGTCGCTCCTGCAGCGTCCTGGCGCACAAAGGCCGGAGAGGTGCAGTCCCAGGCCGTATAGCCTCTGGCCTCAAAGGTAGCCCGCAGTCCTCCGGACGGGAAGGAGGATGCATCCGGCTCTCCCTTGATCAGCTCCTTTCCTGAAAAACTCATCAGGACCTTTCCACTCTCGTCAGGAGCGCTGATGAAGGAATCATGCTTCTCTGCAGTGACGCCTGTCATGGGCTGGAACCAGTGCGTATAGTGGGTCGCTCCTTTCTCGATAGCCCACTCCTTCATCTCATGAGCAATCACATCGGCTGTAGCCAGATCCAGCTCCTTTCCTTCCTCTATGGTTTTCTTCAGTTCTTTATATACTTTTTTCGGCAGACGTTCCTGCATCACAGTGTCATTGAACACATTGGAACCAAACATCTCAGATACATTCGTAAATTCGCTCATAATAGCCTCCTACCTTTTTTGATGATGCGGGACCGCCGCATTCCTTTCAAAAGCCGGCTTCACACCGATGCACAGGCGGGGCTGTGCCCCCGCGCAGCGGCGCTGCATTGTCCGAAATGCAAAAACGAGGGCATTCCACCCTGTGGAACGCCCTCGTTCGTCTCGCTTTTTTATGTTCTATAACATACACGAAAATAGGAAGAAAAGCAAGCGCAAATTAAAAAACCGAAATATTTTCTGTCTCCCTCCTGTTTCTCCGCTGATTTTTCTTATACCTCAAACAGCAGATCGCCGTAAGACGGCATCGGCCACATTTCCTTCGCCACCAGCATTTCCAGCCTGTCTACCGGACGGCGCAGGGCCTCCATAGCCGGCACCACCATATCCTGGATATAAACTGCCCGTTCACGGCCCTCCGGTTTTGCGGCTGCCGTCTCTGTCACCTCAGTCAGCTCCTTTAACGCCGCCTTGGTGGCTGCCAGCAGGGAGGAGCATTCCTTCAAAAGCTCGATCTGCACACTGATATTCGCCTCTGTGCAGGCTTCCCGGATCTGGTTGATGGATGTGGCAAGTGCTGTCGTATACTGAAGCACAGCCGGAATGATATGCTTGCTGGCTATATCAATCATGGAACGTGCCTCGATATTGATAGCCTTTGAATAGGTCTCATACTGAATCTCCGCACGGGATTCCAGCTCGGCACGGGTAAAGACCTTGAATTTTTCGAACAGCTCAATTGTCTTTTCCTCTGTCAGCACAGGAATCGCCTCTACCATGGTCCGGATATTCGGCAGGCCTCTTCTTGCGGCTTCCTCGACCCATTCCTCTGAATATCCGTTTCCGTTGAATACGATGCGCTGATGCTCCGAAGCATATTTCTTGATCAGATCATGGACAGCAAGATCAAAATCCTCCGCCTTTTCCAGCACATCGCAGGCCTCGGAGAACGCCTCTGCCACAATTGTGTTCAGCACCACGTTCGGCTCTGCCACAGAGTCCCTGGAGCCCACCATACGGAACTCAAATTTATTTCCGGTAAACGCAAAGGGAGAGGTACGGTTCCGATCCGTAGCGTCCTTGGCAAAATCCGGCAGCGTGCGCACTCCGGTGTGGAGATGGCCGCCCTTCAGGCTGTGCGTCGCCTCTCCTGTGCTGATAAGCTGGGACAGCACATCCTCCAGCTGCTCGCCCAGATACACGGAAATAATCGCAGGCGGAGCCTCATTGGCGCCCAGGCGGTGGTCATTTCCCACATCCGCTGCAGATTCCCGCAGCAGGGCCGCATGCCTGTCTACTGCCTTCAGGATACAGGTCAGCACCAGAAGAAACTGCACGTTTTCATGAGGCGTCTTGCCCGGATCGAGAAGGTTGATTCCATCATCTGTCGTCAGTGACCAGTTATTATGCTTTCCGGAGCCGTTCACTCCCGCAAAGGGCTTTTCATGAAGCAGGCACTGCAGGCCATGCTGGTAAGCCACCTTTTTCAGCGTCTCCATAATCAGCTGGTTATGGTCTACCGCCACATTGCACTCTGCATAAATGGGCGCAATCTCATGCTGGCCGGGAGCCACCTCATTGTGCTGGGTCTTAGCCGAGACGCCAAGCTTCCAGAGCTCCCGGTTCACATCATCCATAAAATCTGCGATACGCTCACGGATAACCCCGAAATAGTGATCGTCCAGCTCCTGCCCCTTGGGCGGCATGGCGCCGAACAGGGTTCTTCCTGTAAAAATCAGATCCTTGCGCTTCAGGTATTTCTCCCTGTCTACCAGAAAGTATTCCTGCTCCGCTCCCACAGAAGGCGTCACCTTATGGGAGGTCGTATTGCCAAACAGGCGCAGAAGGCGCAGGGCCTGCTTATTGATGGCCTGCATGGAGCGCAGAAGCGGCGTCTTCTGATCCAAAGCCTCGCCCTTATAGGAGCAGAAGGCAGTCGGAATATAGAGAATCGCTCTGGAACCATCCTCGCTCTTCTTTACAAAGGCAGGGGAGGTACAGTCCCAGGCCGTATAGCCTCTGGCCTCAAAGGTGGCACGCAGGCCTCCGGACGGAAAGGAAGAGGCGTCCGGCTCTCCCTTTACCAGCTCCTTTCCGGAAAACTCCATCAGAACCTTGCCGTTTGGCTTCGGCGCAGATAAAAAAGCGTCGTGCTTCTCTGCCGTCGCTCCGGTCAATGGCTGAAACCAGTGAGTATAGTGGGTCGCTCCCTGCTCCAGGGCCCACTCCTTCATCTCATGAGCCACCACATCTGCCACAGCCAGATCAAGCTCCTTGCCCTCCCGGATCGTCCTCTTCAGCTCCTGATAGATTTTTTTCGGAAGCCGCTGCTCCATCACGGTATCATTAAATACGTTTTCTCCAAATATTTCTGAAATCATGGTCATTTCCGGCATTTCACTCTCTCCCATATCTTTCTGTTTATCTTTTTCTTATTACAATACTGTAAATTCTTCCAGGATGCAAGTTCTAAAAGCTGTCCGGCCCCGGATTTTCTGCAGGCTCCTCAGACTGCCGTGCCTCTTCCTCTTTCAGGGAGGCCAGAACCTCCGGCGAGGTGCGGATCTCCACAGCCCTCGGATTGTTGAAAATTTCCACCCTTTCGTATTCGCCGCCATACTCTCCGTCCAGCGCCCAGGGAACCGGCTCCTCCGATTCCACCACAATCCTGGAGCTTCGGAATGAGTACATATATTTTGTATCAATCTGCGATATCGTGAGGGCTGCCAGAATTTCCTGAAGCTCCATCGCATTCCGGGGTCTCTGGATAAAAGTCACCTCATAAATTCCATCATCAAAAATTACATTTTTTCCGACAATGCTTTTGAAGCCTCCTACAGACCTGGAATTCGTCACCATCCCGAAAAGGAAATCTCCCTCAAAGCACATTTCCGCGCTGGTTACCTTCAGATAATAGGACTTAACGCTGGTAAGCCTCTTCATCCCCTCCAGAATATAGGCCATATGGCCCAGAACATTTTTCATTCCCTGCTTTGTGGAGTAGGATACATCTGTAAAGATTCCAAAGGCAGCCACATAGACAAAATTTCTCTCCCCCAGCGAGCCTACGTCTACCGCAAAATTCTGGCCCTGCACGGCGATTTCCGCTGCCTGCTGCATATTGTTTGGAATCTGCAGGGAACGTGCGAAATCATTGCAGGAGCCGGCCGGAATATAACCAATGGGGATCTTATGCTCCCGCTGCATCATACCCGTCACGACCTCGTCCAGCGTGCCGTCTCCTCCGCTGCAGACAATCAAATCGTAATCGTCCGGCAGCTCCCTGACCTTCTCGATAGCGTCTCTGGGCTCCCGCGTAGGATAGACCGTCACTTCATATTCCGAGGACGCAAGCGTCTGTATAATCTCGTACAGCTTCCCGCGGATATTCCCCTTGCCTGCCAGAGGATTATAAATAAAATAAAGCTTTTTTTCCAGGCGTTCCACCTGACATCTCTCCTTTTATTCTCTCAGATACGATTTTAAAAATTTCAGAAGCACATCCATTTCTTCATCCGTCCCTACCGTAATCCGCAGATAATTGTCGATCCGCGGAGACGCAAAATAGCGCACATAGATGTTCTGCTCCTTCAGAGCCTCAAAAAGCTCCTTTGCCGGGCAGCTCTTATGGGAAGCAAAGATAAAATTGGCCCCTGAATCCGGAAAGGCAAATCCAAGAGCGGAAAGCTCCCTTTTGACCCGCTCTCTTGTAGCCTTGATCTTTCCGACCGTCTCCTCAAAATATGCCCTGTCCTTCAGCGCTGCGGTTCCAAGCTTCAGGGACGGCAGGTTCATCGTATAGGAATTGAAGGAATACTTCACATCATTCAGATACCGGATCAGCTCCGGCTGTCCGTACGCAAAGCCAATCCGCATCCCTGCCATAGACCGGGACTTGGAAAAGGTCTGCACTACGAGGAGATTGTCATACTTATCCACCAGGCTCATCGCGGAAGGTCCCGCAAAATCCACGTAGGCCTCATCCACGATCACCACAGAATCCGGATTGCGGGCAATGATCTCCTCTACCTCGCAAAGCTCCATGTAAATTCCGGTAGGAGCGTTCGGGTTCGGAAAAATAATCCCTCCGTTTTCCGCAAAGTAATCCTTCTTCACCAGGCAAAGCTTCTCATCCAGAGCCGGCCGCCTGTACGGTATTCCGAAAAGCTCCGCCCAGACGCTGTAAAAGGAATAGCTGATATCCGGAAACAGAATCGGCTTTTCGGAATTGAAAAAGGTCTGAAAGGCCATGGCGATCACATCGTCGGATCCCACTCCCACAAAAAACCGTTCCTGTTCCTTTCCATAATAATCTGCCAGTGCGTCGATCAACTCCGAAGCCGCCGGGTCCGGATACAGGCGGAAGCTGCCTGCGTCCAGCTCCCTCAGCGCCTGCTGCACTCCCGGCGCAGGCGGATACGGATTTTCATTTGTATTCAGCTTGATCATGCCCGGCCGGTTCGGCTGCTCCCCCGGCGTATAGGGAACTACCCTGCGGACATACTGTTCCCAATTTCTCATAAACTGTCTGTCCCCTTTTCACAAACTTCCTTTATCTTCGGAAGCCGGGACAGGGTAACTGTCCCGGCTCATCTGCTGCCGCATCATTCTCTTATCTTACAAAAGACCGCGCTCTCTTACAACCCCTTTTTCAATTAAAAATACCGGCTTATAAGATAATTTTGCCTTGCGCAGTCCCTCCTGTCCTACATCATCCTCCCGGTTGATATATTGAAAGTCTTTTCCCTCATGAATCGCAAACTGCTGGTTGATCACGGTATAGGCTCCCTGAATTTCAGAAAAGGCCTTCTCAATATGAACCACCAGCGTATCCTGGCGCATCCCCACTGCCTCTCCCACCGTAAAGGCTACGATCTCGCCGTTCACCCGCAGGGCTCCGCCACGCATCTGAAGCTCCTCGAAGAGCCGGAGGAAATTCAGCGTCACACAGATTTCCGCATGCTTTTCCTCGTCCGCCTCACAGCCGTTCAGCTCTCTCCAGCGCAGCGCCATCTGGAAGCACTCCTCTACGTTGTCCTTTGTGATCGGCTCATAGCTCCAGTCCGGATACAGGCTCATAAACTTGTTTACATGGTTTTTCTTGCTGTGGTATTTTTTCCCGGAAAGGGCAGCCAGCTTGTCTGCCTCATAGACATAGTCTGCATAGTCCCTTTCATACCGGATATCGAATCTCCCCGGATACAGGGCGTCCAGGCGCACAAAATCCTCCTTCGTGATATTGTGAAGCTGGAAAGGCACGTTCTTTTCCCGGCAGCAGGCCATCAGCGTCTCCAGGCAGGTTCTCAGATCTCCCGGGCCCACCGGAAACGTATAGGAATAGACGCCGTCCACCTCCCCGAACACCAGCATGTCCTCCACAACCGCAAAGCCTGTCCCGTAATGCCGGGACCAGAGATAGGTATTTGCGAAGGTCATCTCACAGCTTCTGGTATCCGCATATTTTAAATAACTGTTAATCAGCTCCCGGTCTTCCAGCTCCGGCCGTTTCATTTTTATTTCCATAAGTCTTCTTTTATTTTCTGCCTTTCCGCGGCGCTGCCCTGCAGGGTATCCCGTTCCTTCCCTGCAGCGTCTGCCGCCTGTTATTTTCTGATAAAACGGTTGAAAGCACAACACGGCAATATCCCATTGCCGCGTTATGCTTTCATAGTATACCACATTCCCTGTTTTTTTTCCACAAAAACCTGCCCTCACCGGATCTGGTACAGCTTCTCATACACTCCGTGCAGCGCCAGCAGCTCCTCATGCGTTCCCTGCTCCTCGATGCCGTTTTCCGTCAGCACCAGAATTTTCTGGGCATTGCGGATTGTGGAAAGACGGTGGGCAATCACAAAGGTCGTCCGTTCCTTTGCAAGGCGTTCCAGAGACTCCTGAACGACGCGCTCGCTCTCATTGTCAAGAGCTGAGGTGGCTTCGTCGAAAATCAGAATCGGGGGATTTTTCAGGAACACTCTTGCGATAGAAATCCTCTGCTTCTGGCCTCCTGAGAGCTTGACGCCCCTCTGCCCGATGTCCGTATCATAGCCTTCCGGGAGCTCCATGATGAAATCATGCGCGTTGGCGTTTTTGGCTGCTTCGATTACCTCTTCCCGCGTCGCATCCGGCTTTCCATAGAGAATATTGTCCATCACGGTTCCTGCAAAGAGATAGACGTCCTGCTGCACAATTCCGATGTTTTCCCGCAGGCTTTTCAGGGTTACATCCCTGACGTCCCTTCCGTCAATACAGACGCTCCCCGAGGTCACGTCGTAGAAACGCGGAATCAGGCTGCAAAGCGTCGTCTTTCCGCCGCCGGAGGAGCCTGCCAGAGCCACATAGCTGCCGGCCGGCACATGAAGGCTCACGTGATCCAGCACCTTGTCCGTGTTTGCCTCATAGCGGAAGGAGACATCGCGGAACTCCACATCTCCCTTTACATCCTTCAGAGGCGCCGCGTCCTTTTTATCCGCGATATCCGGCTCGATATCCATAATCTCCCGGAACCTTGTGTACCCTGAATAACCGTTCTGGAACTGCTCTGTAAAATTGATCAGCTTCTTCACCGGCTCTGTAAAATTAGCCACATACAGAAGAAAGGTGATCAAATCCGTAACCTGCATGGAGCCCGTCGTGATCAGCCTTGCTCCCACCAGAACGACAGCAATTGTAACCGCTGTGAGCATGGCGTTCAGCACGGAATTGTAGGTTCCCATGTAGAGATAGCTGTTTCGCTTTGTTGCCAGAAAACGGTCATTCCCCTGCCGGAATTTTTCCATCTCAATCTCTTCATTGGCAAAGGATTTCACCACACGGATTCCGGAAAGATTATCCTCGATCTGTCCGTTAATATCTGCCATCTTCACCCGGTTCTGCCGGTACGCATGCTTCATTTTCCGGTTCAGGAAAAGCGCAAAGCAGAAGATAAAGGGCAGAAAGCAGGCGACCGTCAGGGTTAAGGCTCCGTTGATTCTGCAAAGAATCACCAAAGCTCCCACGATCTTGATCAGGGAAATCAGAATATCCTCCGGACCATGGTGGAGAAGCTCTGTGATATCAAACAAATCATTCGTCACCCGGGACATGAGCTGTCCCACCTTCTGGTTGTCATAAAAGGTAAAGGACAGCTTCTGGTAATGCTCAAAAATCTCATTGCGCATTCCGTATTCCATCCTGGCACCCATCATATGGCCCCAGTAGGTAATATAGAAATTGCAGACCAGCTCCAGAACCAGCAGGCCCAGCATCAGAATGCTTAAGCCTACAATGGTATGCCAGGCCTCTGCGCTTTCCTCGTAAATCACCTGGTTGGTGATGTACCGAACAATCAGCGGGATCACCAGCGTAACGCCGGCTCCCACTGTAGCAAACAGAAGATCCAGAGCCAGAAGCCCCTTATAGGGCTTATAGTATGAAAAGATCGTCGTTTTCTTTGCTTTCGTATCACTCATAACACACCCGTTTGAAAGGACGCCAGGCCCTTCGGCAATTCGCCCAAGTTCGTGACGTCCTTCTCTCTTCCCTGTTTTATAGTTCAGCCTCCGGCTGTTTTCAGGAGAAAAGCTTCTCCTTATACACGCCGTCCGCAATCAGCTTCTTAAAAGAATCTACCACAGACTGCTTATCCTCCTTGTAGGTCACGCCGAACCATTTATCATGGGTTTCCAACACCTTAACAGCAGCGCGTCCCTCCTTCAGAAGTCCTCCGATGATAGACGGAAGCAGATATTCTGCCTTAATATCACCCGGCTTCAGGGCCTCCAGGAATTCTTTGAAGCCTTTTTCCACTTCCTCAAGGAAATCCGGAGTCAGTCCCCACATATTCATGGACACATAGCCCTCCGCATCGATCGGAACCAGCTTTCCGTCCGGTCCCGGCACGCCGGCGCCGCCGTCCGGAAGCTTTTCGATGCCGCCAGTCTCCACCACGTCCGTCAGATATCCATTCTCCACCTGGCAGATGCCGCGGGTCACAGCTCCGTTGTCGCTGAGCGTATTTCCAAGAATGAAGCCTGCCATGCAGAAATCGAATTTTCCGGTGTCTCCATGATCCTCCACCAGATAATCATGCACTCTCACAAAGGCTTCCTTGCCGTAGTAGTCGTCTGCGTTGATCACCGCAAAGGGCTCCTTTACAATTCCCTTGCAGCTTAAAACTGCCTGACCCGTGCCCCAGGGCTTGGTGCGTCCTTCCGGCACGGAAAAGCCCTCCGGGAGATTGCCAAGCTCCTGAAACGCATACTCCACTTCGATCAGCTTCTCAATTCTGTTTCCGATGATCTCTTTGAAGTCCTTTTCCAGATCCTTACGGATAATAAACACCACCTTATTGAATCCGGCCTCCATCGCGTCATGGATAGAATAATCCATGATGATTTCTCCATTTGGTCCTACCGGCTCCAGCTGCTTGATTCCTCCGCCGAATCTGCTTCCGATTCCCGCCGCCATCACTACCAGCGTCGTCTTCTTCATCATTTTCCTCCTTATATTCAGGCCTGTACGCCTTTCATTGCGTTGATGATATGCAGCACGCATTCCTCACAAAGCTCGTCAGTCTGAGCCTCCACCATGACGCGCAGCAGCGGCTCGGTTCCGCTCTTTCTTACAAGAACGCGGCCCTCTGTGCCGAGGCGCTCTTCCACCTCAGCGATGGCCTTCTTCACTGCCGGCGCGTTCAGAGTCGCATCCATATCCTGCACTCTCAGGTTCTGCAGAAGCTGGGGATAAATCTTTACCTCAGACGCCAGCGTAGCCAGGGAAGCCTTCTTCTCCAGGATGACCTCCATCACCTTCAGAGAGGTCAGGATGCCGTCTCCCGTCGTAGCATGCTTGCTGAAAATAATATGTCCGGACTGCTCTCCGCCCAGCTGGAAGCCGTTCTTCGTCATATTCTCATAGACGTATTTGTCTCCCACAGCCGTCTTCTCATAGCGGATTCCCGCCTGATCACAGGCCTTGTAAAGGCCCAGGTTGGACATGACAGTGGTGACGATGGTATCATCCTTCAGAGCTCCCTGCTCTTTCATATATTTGCCGCAGACATACATGATTCTGTCTCCGTCTACCACTTCTCCGTTCTCATCCACTGCGATGCAGCGGTCTGCGTCTCCGTCATAGGCAAAGCCTACATCCAGCCGATTTTCCTTTACAAATTTCTGCAGCACCTCAATGTGGGTGGAGCCGCAGTTCGTATTGATATTTGTGCCGTCCGGCTCGTTATTGATTACATAGGTCTTGGCTCCAAGGGCGTCAAACACGCTTTTCGCGATCGCAGACGCGCTTCCGTTGGCACAATCCAGACCTACCCTCATATTTTTAAAGGAACGTGTGGGCAGAGAAATCAGATATCCGATATAACGGTTCCGGCCGGCAGAGAAATCGACTGTCCGGCCAATCTCGGCTCCCGTCGCCAGGGGACGCTCTTCTGTCACGCCGTCGATATAAGCCTCTATCTTCTCTTCTACCTCAGCCTCCAGCTTATGGCCCAGACCGTTGATTACCTTGATTCCGTTGTCATAGAACGGATTGTGGCTGGCGGAAATCATAATGCCGCAGTCAAAGCCCTCTGTGCGCACCACATAGGATACGCTGGGAGTCGTAGTCACATGCAGAAGATATGCGTCCGCTCCTGAGGCTGTAATGCCTGCCGCCAGCGCGTACTCAAACATATAGCTGCTCCTTCTCGTATCCTTTCCGATTACGATCTTGGCTTTATGATCTCTTCCGTAATACCATCCCAGGTATCTTCCTACCTTAAAGGCGTGTTCTACCGTCAGCTTTACATTGGCTTCCCCGCGGAAGCCGTCTGTACCGAAATACTTTCCCATAGTCTGCTCCTTGCTTTTTTCAATCTCCGCGCCCTTCCCGCGGTTTCCCACGCAGGGCAACAGCAAAAAACCTTCCCGTTCCTCTGTGCTTTTCTCTGGAAAGGTTTTTCAATTTACAGATTTATTATAACAAAAAGCTGAAAATACTCAAGTTCTAATTTTCCCTTTCATCCTTCTCATCCTCTTCTACCCCAGCAGTCCGCTTACGGCCACCTCATATTCCGCAAGCGTCTGCGCCTTTTTGATTCTTTTTGCCAGCTTCTCTGCACCCTCAAACTGGCGTATCTGGTAAAACCAGAGCTCCTTCATCTTAAAAAGCACGTTCCGGTCTCCCATATTCCAGCCTTTGTAGCCTTCCAGAACCATCCCGTGGAAACGGCGGAAGCGTTCTGCTGCCTCCTCTTCCGTCATCCTGTCCGCCGCTATTCCCGGATCTCGAATCACTCCTCTTCCAAGCATGATCCGGTCTGCCTCCGGAAATTCCGCGCAAAAGTCTTCCAGGTCTTTCCTGGTAAACAAATCGCCGTTATAGCAGACGGGCGCCCGGCTTTTCTGCTGTGCAAGACGGTACACAGCAAGATTTGGCCTGTTATTGTAATAATCCTTCTGAACTCTTGGATGCACAATCAGCTCCTCCAGGGGATACTGATTAAAAATCTCAAGAAGTCTCAAAAATTCTTCCGGGCTCTCCATACCGGCCCGGGTTTTCACAGATACACGCATATCAGAAGCCGCTGCGGCCAGTCCGGAAAACACAGTATCCAGAAAGCGGTTAAGCTCCTCCGGAAAAGCCAGAAAGCCCGCCCCCTTTCCTTTACTCACGACAGTCCTGGAAGGACAGCCCAGATTCAGGTTCATCTCCCGGTAACCATAATTTCTCAGAGACTCTGCGAGCTCCAGGAATCCCTCTGCCCGGTTCGTCAGAATCTGGGGGACGACGTACAGTCCTCTGTTGTTTTCCGGAAGAATCTCCTGCAGCTCCCGCTTTTTGAAGCTTCGCTTTTCGTGAGGCTCCAGAAAAGGCGTAAAATACTTATCCAGGCGGCCGTACACGGCCGCCTGGGCATTGCGGTAAACGTAAGTGGTGATCCCCTCCATCGGGGCCAGATATATCTTCGTCTGAAAATTCATACTTTCAGTCCCTGCCCTTTCCACATCTATAAATTGTCAATTTTCAGCAGTGATTTTTTTCTTTTTTTCCTTTCTCAGTTTCACAAAAACAATCACCGCGCTGATACAGTCTGTAACGAACAACAAATGCAGTATCCCATGACAGACTGCAGTCTTTGTTGGCAGCGTTCCCTCTTTTCTTCCTCTAAGCACCGCATTAATCCCATATACAGATGACGTGAGCAGTAAAAGGTAATTGATCACAGAAAGCACCAGCACCAGGATAGGAGAAGCAAATATAAACGCAGGCACGACCATAACAGCCAGAAGCAATATCCCCACCAGTAAAGTAAACAGATAATATGGGATATGAACCAGCTTAATAAGCATATTCCAGAACGCAAGCTGGTAAGCACAGCCTTCTCCCCTGCATCTGCAGGCATTTAGGATACACATAACATAAACTACTACCGTCAACGCTGTATGGACCCAAAACAGAAACGGCAGTTCCAGCCTGCCGGCTATACCAAATAATACAAAGCCCAGATAAGGCCATAGCATTAGAATGATTGCTGAAGCTTTCATGTATCTCATTAACAGCGTTCCTCCCTTTTCCTGTCTTCCAGCTAAAGATATTATACCAGATACAGATGCAAAAAGGAAACCTGCCTTTCGCCAGTTGACCGGATCCCGGTTTTGCGCTATTCTATAAGAAATACGCGGCGGTTTCCATGCGGGCCGGTGTGCGGCCCTTATTGCTTTCCTTTCTGCCTGGCTCCTGCCGGCATACCGCCATTCCGGAGGTTTTCATGTACACGATTTCACTCTTACTGCTGGCTCTGTTCAGCCTTTATATCAGTATATTTGCATTCTGGAGATGGGACGCATCCTGGCTTAGGGAGCTTGACGCCGTCCCGGCACAGATTCTGTTTGTGCTGGTTTTTGCCGTATTTCTCTGCGGCGCTCTTCTCCTGGTCAGCCGTCTGCTTAAAAGGCTTTCAGATCAGAAGCTGAAGCGCCTGGCCCTGCTGTGCATGATTCTTCTGGCCGCAGGACAGCTGATCTTTCTTGCTGTGATTCAGCCCCAGCTCCGCTATGATCCGCTCAAGGTATTCGACATGGCCGTGGAGATGCTCCGCACCCACACCATTTCAGAAACCTATGAGACCGGCTACTTCGCCCGCTATACAAACAACTATCCCCTGACAATCCTTACCTACTGGTTCCTGCTTCTTTTATCGAAGCTGGGCGTTCGGGAAGGCTGGTTTCTGCCCGCAGTGCAGCTCGTCAATGTCGCCTGCATCACCCTTTCCATCTGGCTCGGTTACCTGATCATGAAGGAGCTGAAGGGCAGGCGCTCCGCGGTTTTTTATCTGGCAGTCTGCGTACTCTGCCCCCTCTCGTATGTATGGAGCGGGTATTATTATACAGCCACCTGCTCCATGCCCTGCCTGATGGGAATTCTGTATCTGTACCTGAAGCTGCGGAAAGCCTTTCCGTCTGAGAAGGAAAGCAATTATGACAGCGGCATTTCCGCAAAAGCTATAGCCTGGAAATGCGTTCTTCTCTGCGCCCTTCTGGGATTTCTCACAGTTTTGGGCTTCAAGCTGCGTGCCACGGCGGCTATCGCATTCATTGCTGTAGTTCTTGATTTTCTGCTCCGGCTCTGGCGAAGCAGACGCGGCGGAAAGCCTGGCCTTTTCTGTGTCCTGAAAAGCTTCGCGGGAAACCGCCTGAAAACGACTCTCTTTTCCGGAGCTGCCTTTCTGCTGGCGGCATCCCTGACCCTCGGCTTCTTTTCCGCTGCCACGGAGCGCTATGTAAAATTCGACTACCAGAATACCGGCTTTCCGCTTGTCCACTGGATCATGATGGGCGCACGTTGGGACGGAGCCTATGATCAGAACGACGAAAACTACACCTTCAGCTTTGAGACGAAGGAAGAAAAAATCGAGGCAGATTTAAAGGTTCTGAAAGAGCGAATCACAGAGGCCGGGCCTCTGGGACTGATTTCTCTCGCGGGACGAAAGCTTTTAAATACCTGGGTAGATGGTACAGACAGCTACCTTTATGAGAATGACTATGGCCGTTACTCGAAGCTCTATGATTATCTGGTCGGCGATAAGAGCGGATTTCTCACGCTTTACTCGCAGGCCTTCCGGGCTCTTAACATGCTTGTCATGGGCCTTTGCGCCCTGCTGGCGCTGATCCGCCTGAAAAAACGCAGGGAATACCCGCCTCTGTTCCTGATCCAGCTGACCGTTCTGGGCTGTATGGCCTTTCACCTGATTTGGGAGACCAATCCTCTGTACAGCATCGGCTTCACCTTTCTCTGCCTGATGCTGCTCTCTGACGGAATTCTTTCTCTGTCAGAGGCTCCCGCGGCTGCACCGGCTCTGAAAAAGAGCTGGATTGTCTGCGGAGCGGCCTTTGCCGTCCTTGCCGTTCTTCTGGGCCTTGGGAAAAAGGAGCTGGTAGAGACTCCCATTGAAGCCAGGGATTATTCTGTGAACCAGTATCAGTACGCAGGCGGCTACGACGGCTATGTGACCTCCTACGACCAGACCTACGTGCAGACCTTCACTACCGACAAGCCCTTTAACCGCATTTCCATACAGGCCATCAACACGGTAGGCCCTTATAACCAGTCTGCCTTCACAGTACGCCTCACAGACGAGGACGGCAGCGTAGTCTACTCTAACGACCGCTTTCTTTCCGGCATGGTAGACCGGACCAATGCCTATGAATTTATATTGGACGAAATTGTTCCTGACGGGCCCACCGTCTATACCCTGGAAATCGCCCCCGGCTATATCAAGGGAGAGGACAGCCTCGAGTTTCTCTCCTACAATACCGGAAACTGGGATCTGTACGCCGGCGGTTCCCTGACCATAGGCGGGGAGGAGCAAAAAAACGGCGACCTGGCATTCGCAGTCTACGAATACGAGGTCACCACCTATTTCAGCCTCAAGCAATATGCGATTCTCTGCGCTGGAATGCTCCTGCTCGCCGCAGGAGTCACGCTTGGAGTTCGCAAAACAAAATGGCTGCCTTAAACTGCTGTGAAGCACAGAACCAGGCTGACAGCCAGCATTTTTACCTTAGAAAACATTCCCCGCTCCCTTTTGTTACTTATTTACCCAGGAGCAGATAGCTCCCATTCTCATACAGCAGCCTGGCAGCTTGAAGCTCCTGCTGATATTCCTCATAATGAGCCGCGTCGATATACAGGACTGCCGGCTCCTTTTCTTTCAGGAATTCCTCAACGCCTCCGTCCTCACAGTGAAAATCACCGCTGATTTCCGCCAGAAACAGCATATTCTGATCCCAGCTTCCTATCTTTCCAGGATCCTCTCCCGGCACAAATACGTATGCCTTTTCTCCCGCATATTCCGAATCCCGGTCCACGCTCTCCTGAATAAAGAGCTGGAACGGATCTCCGTGAGCCTCACGGATCACGTGCAGATAAGAGTTCCACATATAATGTCCGGTCATGAGGACACAGCCCGCCGCCAGAAGCCATACGCCAATCCCGGCAGCCGCCTTTACTCCCTTTTGCCCGCTCCGGCAGAAGGCCTCCTCTTCCGCTGCCAGCGGAGCCCGGAGTACCATACCCAGAAAGACTGCCGCCCCCATGGCCAGAGGCACCGTGCAGGGATAGCAGTACCAGATAAGCTTGGTCCGAATCATGGAAAATCCAAGGAACGGTATCAGGAACCAGAGCAGATATCCAGATACATCCTGCAGCGCTCCGCTCTGCCAGCTGCTCTTCCAGGCATGCTTTTTCCACATCCAGACAGCTCCTGCCGCCAGGCCTGCCAGACAAATCAGGAGCAGCCAGCGGTAGATAAAGCCCTCCGCCCCAAATACCATATCATAATAAAAAGAAAATGGGAACTCATGGCCTTCGAAATTCGAGCTTCCTGTCCTTGCCAGAAGATCCACTTCAATCATCTGAGTCAGGAATGAAAACCCGTCCTTTGTATAACGCCACCCAAACCACAGAAGCAGCGGCGCAAGGACCGAAAGAAGAAAGCCTCCCCACTCCTTTGCTTTCAGGCGGAAGAGCTCCCCTGTGCCAAGCAGATACAGGCCGCCGATCGCAGCAATCATGCCGGCATGCCAGCTCTTTGTCAGAAACGCCAGGGAAAACATCAGGCCGCAGACATAAAGCCGCTTATGATTTTCCCGGATGCGCAGCATGGCGAGCATGGCAAGCGTAAAGAACAGCATATACAGGGCGTCCGCATCTCCGGCCCGGGCCAGATGGGCGGAAAGCGGCCGTTCATTGGCGCAGAAAAAGCCCAGCACCAGAATCGAAGCCTCCCTGCTGTAGCGCTTCGCGAACAGGGCGCAGGCAATGCCTGTAAGCAGATAGGCAAGGGCCGAAGTAAACCGAAGCCCCATGACACTGTAGCCAAAAAGCCGGAACCCCAGTACTATTCCCCAGTAGCTGACCGAGGGCTTCAGGTTCCAGTCATCCGTCTCATAGTTGTAGGTATGGCGGATATAATCGCCATTCTGGATCATCTCATAGGCGTTTACGCCGTGGCGCGCTTCATCCCAGGAGTCCACATACTGCACGTCCAGACAGCGAAAGCAGTAAAAGGCAAGGGTCAGGCAGGCCGCCGCGAAAAACACCCAGTAATATTTTTCAAACAGGCGCAGAAGCGTCCGGTAAAGCCGGATGGGTGCTTCTGCCATTTTCCCTGCAGTCGTCATCATCAATTTCCTCCTGTGTCAGCCCTATCTCCCAGCATGGACTTCAGCGTCCCGCAGTAAACGCTGTACATGACTGCCGCAAACTGGTCATAGCCTGCGGCTCCCGGGTGAAGAGCGTCTCCATCCTCGAAATTCTCCGCGCTGTTGTGCATCAGGGCCAGAGGAATCAGCTCCACATTCCTTTTCCCGTCAAATTCCTTATGGATCGCCTGCATCAGATCCATAATCCGCTTGTCGGACCGGTTCTTGAATTCTCCCTGAAGAAAGGCAGTGCCGTCCTGGCGCACCATCGTCCCGATTTTTTCCTGATCTCCCCAGTAAATCGTATTGACTATATAGATGGGAATGTCCTTGTCATGATGGCGGATATTGTCCACCATCTGCGCAATGGCATCCACGGTTCCGGACGGATCGTCGCTCAGCCCGTTTGTCCCGAGAAAAATCTGAATCACATCCGGATCCTTTCCGGTGTAGAGCTTGTAATAATTCCAGTCGAACATTTCCTGTACCGGATCATAAAAGGGCTGAATCCCCTCGCTCACGCCATCGGAGAAAAATTCTGTCGGCCCCAGATAATCCTGTGCCGAAAAGCCACTCCTTCCCTCATGGCTGTAACGGGTCCAGCCCCTTGTTCCTGTAAAAGTAATCTGATCCCCTGACAGGTGATAGATCGTCCGGTACCACTCTTTTCCGTCAGACAGACTGTCCCCCATATTCATGATGGAGTATTCCCCTTCCAGCTGCTCTACCACATGCAGCGTGCTGGAAAGCGTCATGACCTCATTGACATTATAATCATAGACCGTCAGGGTCAGGGGATAATCCCCAATCTGCTCTTCCTTTCCTGTAACCGAAAACCGATCCTCCAGGTTCTCTCCAATCTCACAATCCCAATTGCAGGCATATCCGTCCCGGATGCCTGACCAGACTACCTGATCATTGTAGAGCTCTATCGTGCTCCCTACCGCCACATAGACGTCCTCCGGCAGATAGGCCTCCACCTGGGGCTTATATTTTTCTACCTCTCTCTGCAGAAAAATATTCCAGGCCAGCATCCCTGCGAACAAAAGAACAAATACTGCCAGCAGCGGCCTTAAGCTTTTCTCTTTCATTCGCCTTCCTCCTCTGCCTTTGTCATATTTGTCTCCTTACAGATGAAAATCGGGCGGTGCTTGGTCTCCATATAGGTTTTTGCCAGATACTCCCCGAGGATTCCGATACAGAACAGCTGAATTCCCCCCAGAAAAATGATGATACAGGTCATAGACGGCCAGCCCGACACCGGATCTCCAAATAAAAGCGTCCGAACGACAATGAAACAGAGCGCCAGAAACGCTACCAGGCAGAAAAACACTCCCAGGAACGCCGCAATGGCAAGCGGCGCCGTGGAGAAACCCACGATTCCATCGATGCTGTAAATCAGGAGCTTCCAGAAGGACCATTTCGTCTCCCCTGCGCTCCGCTCTACATTTTCATACTCCAGCCATTTTGTCTCAAAGCCTACCCAGCCAAACAGCCCTTTGGAAAAACGGTTGTACTCGCCCAGGCGCAGCAGCTCGTCTACAAACTGCCGCGTCATCAGCCGGTAGTCTCTGGCTCCGTCCACGATCTCTGTCTTGGACAGCCGGTGCATCATAGCATAGAAGCGCCTTGCAAAAAAGGAGCGGATCGGCGGCTCTCCCTTGCGCGTCACACGCCTGGTAGCCACGCAGTCATAGGGCTCCTCTGTAATAATCCGGTACATTTCCGGCAAAAGAGACGGCGGATCCTGCAGATCCACGTCCATAATCGCCACATAATCACCGTCCGCATAGGAAAGACCGGCATACATGGCGGCTTCCTTTCCGAAATTCCGGGAAAAGCTCACATACTTCACCCGGGAATCCTGCTCCGCCAGCCTTTTCATCTCCGCAAGGCTTTCGTCCCTGGAACCATCGTTTACGAAAAGAATCTGAAGCTCTGCCTTCTGCCGCAGCTCCTCTGCCGTCTTTGAAATTTCTCTGTAAAAAATGGGAATGGCTTCCTGCTCATTATAGCAGGGAACGATCACTGAAATCTTATCCATAAGCGGCTCCTGTTATTTCTTCTCTTCGTCAAAGCCCTTTGTCTCGTCAATCAGGAACGGCGGCCTGTTTCTGGAAGCATCCAGCGCTCTCCAGATATATTCGCCGAGCAGCCCCAGCATCACCATAATCACACCAAAGGAAAAGAGCATCAGTACCATCAGGGACGTCCATCCCGGCATGTCCTCAATGCCTGAAAGCCTCTGCACTGCCAGTACAATTCCCCAAACCACTGCCACAATGGCGTATGCCGAGCCCAGGAAGGACATAAAACGCACCGGAAAATAGGAAAAGCTCATCATGGAATCGATAACCAGCTTGACCTTTTTGGAAAGAGTCCAGCGGGATTTTCCGATCTCGCGGGCCTTCCGGTGGAAATAGACCTTATCGCTCTTAAAGCCTACCCAGAGCACCTGAAGAGTCAGCGCAGAATTCTTCTCATCCAGCATCAGAAGCACTTCAATCACCTGGCGGTCCAGAAGATAACAGTCAAAGCCTCCCTTTGGCATGTCCTTGATTACCAGCTTCCGCATCAGCGTATAGTACAGGTTTGCGAAAAACTTCTGTACAGGGCCCTCGTCCCGGTCCGCGCGGACCGCAAGCACGACCTTATTTCCTTCCTTCCATTTATCATAGAGCTGAAGAATCAGCTCGGAGTCCTCCTGCAGATCCGCCTGCTTTGTAACCGCGCAGTCCCCGGTACAGACTGAAAGTCCCGCCAGAATCGCGGCATGCTCTCCGAAATTCCGGGACAGCTTCACAAGGCGTACATTTTCATCCATATCCCGGATCTGGTTCATAATCTCCCAGGAATTGTCTCCCGAACCATCGTCCACAAACACAATCTCATATGCTTCCAGCTTATGAAGAATTTTTTCCTTCATATCCTGGTAAAGCAGCATCAGGGTATCCGAGTTCCAGTATACAGGAACAACAATTGAAAGCTTGCTCATCGCCTGCGGCTTCCTCCTACTTCCTTCAGATATTCGTCATAATCACGGATGTACTCATTTCCGTCATAATGGGTATTAGCCAGCACCAGAAGGACGGAATCCTCACTGAAATCATACATATCCTTCCAGACCATCGTAGGAAGATAAAGTCCCATCCTCGGCCTGTTCAGCTCAATTACTTCCTCTTCAAAACCATTGTCCACGCGCACCTTGCTGGATCCGCTTACATTGATAAGGACAAACTCTGAATCCCGGTTGGCATGCTGTCCGCGGATCACCTGGCTGTCTGAGCCATAGATATAAAACACCCTTTTGATTTCGAAGGGAATGTCCATGGCGCCTTCCACAACCACCAGCTTCCCCCTCTCGTCTCCCAGATCTCCGAATTCCAGGATTTTATACTGATCTTTGATACTCATACTGTCTCTCCCTGCATATGGTATTCCGGCCGGCAGCCCCGCTCCTGGCTTCAGGATCCGGGCCTCTTTTCCGGATATTTTTCCTAAAACGCGTTAAGCGCCTCGATTACATACTCCTGCTCTTCCTCTGTCATCCCATTGTACATCGGAAGTGACAGAACCTCCCGGGCATACTGTTCTGTGATCGGGAAGGCTCCCTCCCGGTAGCCCAGATACTGGTATGCCTCCGAAAGATGCGGCGGAATCGGATAGTGAATAATCGTACCGATCCCTTTCTCTTCCAGATACTGCTTCAGCTCATCCCGCTTTTCACAGCGTACCACAAACTGGTGCCATACAGCGGTAGCTCCCTCCTGAACGCCCGGCAGCATCAGCCTGGGATTCCGGATTTCCTGCAGATACCTGTCTGCGATCTGACAGCGCTCCTCCTCGCATTCCTCTACATGGCGCAGACGCACGCGCAGAAGCCCTGCCTGCAGCTCATCCAGCCTGGAATTGGCTCCCACTACCTTATTGTAGTACCGCTTTTCACTTCCGTAATTGCGGAACACCCGGAAATCCTCCGCCAGCCCCGCATCCTTTACGACTACGCCGCCCCCGTCTCCGAAGGCGCCGATATTTTTCGAAGGGTAAAAGGAAAAGCAGCCTACATCTCCAAAGGTCCCCGTCATCTGCCCGTCAAAGCAGGCTCCGTGGGACTGAGCGCAGTCCTCCACCAGCTTCAGGTGGTACTTATCCGTCAATGCCTTTACAGCAGCCATATTGGAGGCCTGGCCGTAGAGATGAACGACCAGAACGGCCTTTGTGCGCTCCGTTATTTTTTCCTCTATCTTTGAAACATCGATGTTGTAATATTCATTTGGCTCTACAAAGACCGGCGTCGCTCCGTTTATCGTAATGCCCATCACGCTGGCAATATAGGTATTGCCCTGAACGATGACCTCGTCGCCCGGCCCGATTCCAAGCAGCCGGAACGCAATCCACAGGGCGTCCAGCCCGCTGGCCAGGCCTACGCAGTGCCCGCCGCCCGTATAGGCCGCAAACTCCTCCTCAAAGCTTTTTACCTCATTTCCCAGCACATACCAGCCGGAGCGGAGAACCTCCAGGGCCTTTTCCTCAAATTCCTTCTGATACCTGAAAAATCCCCGGTCCATCCTGTTCGCCATAATTTTCATCGTGACTTCCTCACTTCCCCGGGCAGGAGACTCTCCGGGCACATCCCGCCCGGCGCTCATCAGCCATTTTCTGCCCATTATTTCTTATCATAACATGCTGTGAAATATTCGTCAATCAGCTCCTGCAGCGTTCCGGAGGCTTCCGCTTCTGCCACGGGAGCGTCAAGCTCTGCCAGAAGCTCCGTCACCTTCTCCGCGCCGTCTCCGTTCAGGTGATCGACATCGATATAGCTCTCCTGTCCCAGATTCAGATATTCGTCCCGGCAGAGATTAAAGTCCAGATACGGCACTCCAAAGCCATCTGCCAGCTCCTGAATATATTCGTGTGCCATGTCGTAAGGGCCTACCTCCTCCAGATACCTGTCAAAGCTCGGGGCAGTCACGAAGACCAGACGGATCCCCTCCTCCCGGCAGAACTCCACGATCCTTCCAATATAATCCAGGGTATAGGTCACATCGCTGTCCATATCCTCCGGCACATCCGAAAAGTTGTCCCACCAGGTAATCTCGTCCGCATTCAGCTCGGCGTCCGACCAGACAAAGCCTCTGCCCGCGTAATATTCCTGCTCTCCGGCTACCGGCTCGTACGCCCGGTAGCCTTCTGCCTGCTTTTTCTCCCAGACATCTTTCAGGTAGGAAGCATTTCCGAGCTGCTGCCAGTTCCGCCGAAAGGGCAGAAACCGGTTCGTATATTCATCGGCCTCGGATGTAGTCAGCAGAAATTCCAGCTTATTAAGAGACAGGCGCATATAGTCGGAAATGATATTGGCCTGAACCAGATCCCTGTCCTTCTTGTCTATAAACAGAAATTTATAATGCATGTCCAGATATACCGTCTCCAGATCATGATACCTGGCCGCTTCCCTCAGAAGATAATAGGAGGTATCATAATTCTGTGACGAAGAGCCCAGGTTAAACGAGCTCTTTCCTGTAAGCTCCGTAAACAGCTGCGGGTCATACGCCCGGAAGCAGTGCGAGCTTCCCAGAAACAGCGTATCAATATTTTCCCCGCTGTCCGCCGTCTCATAGAGCTCGTGCATCGTAAGCCTCGTGTAGCTGGACGTATCATCCACCAGCAGATAATTACAGGCTTTCACCAGAAGGCCTGTGAGCGCCGCCACAGCAAGCCCCATCGCAAGAAACCGCAGCGCGGTATATGTTCTTTTTTTCTCCCGTCGTTCTCCCACAGGCAGACGCCTCCTTTCCGGAAACCAGGTATCCATCCGGTCTTCTCCTTAAGCTGCTTCCAAATACGGTACCCCAGCTCCGCTATATTCCGGTCAGAACTGTGTATACAGGAACTGGCTCGTATCATAAGCTGCCCCATAGACTCCCAGAATCACAACCGCCGCGATCATCGCCGTATAAATCAGGCACCGTACCGCCGCATTCTGTCTCGAGATCCATCCCCGGAAGCCAAAGCCCCTTTCATTGGCTAAATCCTTGCAAATAACAAGCAGGATCCCCAGAAGGAGCAGAATCCATTCAAATCCGGTCAGCTGCATGCCTGCAAAGTCCCGCAGCCGGAAATCCCGCACAAGTATCAGAAGCATTCCTTTCAGATCGCCCAGAGAATTCACGCGGAACACCATCCAGGTCAGATCCACAAACAGGAAAACCAGAAGCTGCTTCAAAGGCCTTGGAAGCTTCCGCTTCCCATTTTCCGCCAGCCTTCTGCCCATCGTCTCCAGAATCTGCGCCGCTCCGTGCATGCCGCCCCAGGCCAGGAAATGAAAGCCTGTGCCATGCCAGATTCCGCTTACCAGAAACGTCGCCATGAGATTGCAGTATCTCCGGAACGTCCCCTTCCTGCTGCCACCCAGAGGAATATAGAGGTAGTCTCTCAGCCATGAGCTTAAGGACTGATGCCATCTGTGCCAGAAATCCTGAATAGAGTCCGCAAGGTAGGGACGCCTGAAATTTGTCAGCAGGTCAAACCCGAGAATCTCTGCCATTCCCCGCGCGATGTCCGTATATCCCGCGAAATCGCAGTAAATCTGGAAAGCGTAGAGAAGCGTCACCAGCGCAATTTCCACGCCGCCGAAAGCTCCAAACTGACTGTAGACCGCATTTACCGGAACCGCGATCCGATCCGCGATTAAAAGCTTCTCACAAAGTCCCCAGAGAATCAGCATGCCTCCGCTGCGGATGCGTTCCGCATCGCGCACATCCTTCTTTGGGATTTCCCGGATCTGTGCCAGCAGATTTCCGCTTCTCTCGATCGGTCCCTGCACCAGCTTCGGAAAGAAGGCCTGAAACAAGGCAAAATTCAACAGATTTCTTTCTGCCTGCGCCTTCCCGCTCTGCACGTCCGCCAGATACCCAATGGCCTGGAAGGTATAGAAGGATATTCCCACCGGAAGCAGAATTCCCATCCTGTTGTATTTGAAAAATCCCAGAGCTATGACATGAAATCCGATAACTGCCGCAAAGATAAGCCTGCTCCGTCCTCCTGCTCCCTCTGCTTTTTCTCCGTCTTTCCTTCCGGCCCTTTCCCTGTCAGCCGCCAGCAGAAGCCCGCTAAGCCAGGTCACCAGCGTGGAGCCAAGCAGAATCAGGAGGGCCGAAGGGCCAAAGCTTGCGCAGAACAGCCAGCTGGCCGCAAGAAGCCAGGGCTTCCGGGCAGAGCCCGGAAGGATCAGGTATCCAAGCCATACAATTGGGAAAAAGGCCAGAAAGGCCAGCGATGTAAATCCCATAATTTCCTCCGTCTATCTGTCCGCCCGCTTCTTAAGAGCTCCCTTTTTCCACTTTCCATAAAGAAGAAAATCCAGCAGCCAGAATTTTTTCGTAACTATAATGATCACTGCCGTAATCACACTCATCACCACAAAGGAAGCTGCCGCAAAGCATAGACCCTCCCAGGTATAGAGGCTGTACGCCTTTCCCTGGTTCAAAACCGTAGCAAAATGGAAATGCAGCACATAGATTTCCAGCGTATAACCACCCAGGAAAGCCAGAAACCGCTTCAGCCGCCCGTCCTTTAAGTATTTCAGAAGAAGGCTCACGCCCAGGCAGCCCAGGAGGGAAGCAAAAAGCTGGCGTCCCAGAAGAAAAAGCGTGCTCACATCCTGCAGATCCCAGACTGCGGCCATCAGTATCAGTCCCAGAAGGGAGGCAGCGCAGGCCAGCCTCTTTACAGTCTCCGGAAGCTCCCGAAGCCATTCCTTTCGCTTTCCCGCAAGATATCCGATCAGATAAAAGGGCAGGTAAAGCCTTGTAAGCCCCGGGCTTAAAAATTCCCATCCAAGCAGCGTCTCCAGAACCACGAATGCGGCAAGAGCCAGATATACCAGCCAGAATGCGGCCTTCGCATACCCTTCACTGGTATCTGCATCGGCCTTTTTGCTTCTCCATTTTCTGGCGCCGCTTTCGGCCAGCTGGGCCGTATAAATCATTGCCGTCAGAAGAAAAAGCGTCATCAGGAACCACAGCCCCTCATCCAGGTCAAACAAAACCTGTATGACGCTGGAAAAGGGATGGCGCGGATGAAGCAGGATAATCCAGAAGAAAAAGGGCGTCAGATAGGCCAGAGCCCTCTTACCCAGGATTCTTCCGTAATCAGAAAGCCCCTGAACCGTTCTTCCGATTCCGCACAAATAGCCGCTGACCATAATGAACAGCGGCATCTGTATTACCTTAATCACATCATAGACGTAACCGTCCTCCATGTGATTCCAGACAAGGACATGGCCTGCCATCACAAGCAGAATAGCGGCCCCCTTGATCGCATCGATTGTCTGACTGCGCGTCCCCTTGTACGCTTCTGTCTTTCCACTCATAAGCTTTTCACTCTCCGGCGGCCAGTCAGCTTTCCTATTCTTCATTCATCTTTGCAAGCTTTGCAGCCTGGTCGGCGGCAATGCAGGCGTCAATGATTTCCTGAATATCCCCATTCATAATCTTATCCAGCTTATACAGAGTTAATCCGATTCTGTGATCCGTCACACGGCCCTGGGGAAAATTGTAGGTACGGATCTTCTCAGAGCGGTCGCCGGTTCCTATCTGGCTTCTTCTGGCTTCCGCCTCCGCGTCATGCGCCTTCTGGCATTCCATATCATAGAGCTTTGCCCTCAGGAGTGCAAAAGCCTTCGCTTTATTCTGAAGCTGGGATTTTTCCGTCTGGCTGTACACCACGATTCCTGTAGGATAATGGGTCAGGCGCACGGCAGAGTCCGTCGTATTGACACACTGGCCGCCGTTTCCGGAAGCACGCATTACGTCAATGCGGATATCCTTCTCATCGATCTGTACATCCACCTCTTCCGCCTCCGGCATCACTGCCACCGTAACCGTCGAGGTATGGATGCGTCCGCCGGATTCTGTCTCAGGCACACGCTGCACCCGGTGTACGCCGGATTCATATTTCATCACGGAATATGCGCCCTGTCCGTGAATCATAAAGGTCACGCTCTTCATGCCGCCGATTCCGATTTCATCCGCTTCCATGACCTCCACCTTCCAGCGGCGGCTCTCCGCGTAATGCACATACATCCGGTAGATCTCTGCCGCAAACAAGGCCGCCTCGTCTCCGCCGGCTCCGGCGCGGATTTCCACGATTACGTTTTTCTCATCGTTGGGATCCTTGGGCAGAAGCAGCACCTTCAGAGTGTGCTCCAGCTCCTCGATACGGGCCCTGGCAGAGGAAAGCTCCTCCTTCAGCATCTCCCGCATCTCCTCGTCGTTCTCCTCCTCCAGCATCTGAAGGCTCTCCTCGACCGTATCCTTACACTTTTTATATTCCTTATATGCGTCTACAATCGGCTGCAGATCGCTCTGCTCCTTCATCAGCTTCCGGAACCGTTCCTGATCGTTCACCACAGACGGCTCGTTCAGCTCATTCATCAGATCCTCATAGCGCAGAAGCAGATCGTCCAGCTTGTCAAACATGTTCTTCCCTCCATCAATTTCTATCTTTCAAAACGGAACCGGCCCGTTATGCCCCTTCCTGACTCCGGTCCTCCGGAAGCCTTCCGCGGACCACCCGGTCAAGCCCGGCCAAATCCCGTATTATCTCAATTTCCTCAAAGCCGCTCTCCCGCAGAAGCTCAGATACGCTCTCTGCCTGATCGCAGCCTATCTCCAGGCAGAGCAGACCGCCCGCCCTCAGATACCGGGGGCTCTGCTCTGCTATTTTTCTGTAAAAATACAGGCCGTCCCCATGTCCGTCAAGAGCCATCAAGGGCTCATGAAGCCGTACCTCCTCCATCAGTCCGGGGATCTCGTCCCGGCGGATATAGGGAGGATTGGACACAATCAAATCAAAGCTCCCCTCTATCTTCTCAAACAAATCGCTCTGTATCAGCTTTGCCGGAAGAGACAGCCTTTTCCGGTTTCTCTCTGCCACCTCAAGCGCTGTGAGAGACAAATCTGCCCCTGTTCCTTCCGCGCCTGGGCAAAAATGCAGAAGGCTCAGAAGAATGCAGCCCGAACCTGTGCACAGATCCAGAAACCGCATGCCCGGCTTCAGGTATTTCAGCGCTTGTTCTACCAGAATCTCTGTATCCTGCCTCGGAATCAGCACCTGGTCGCTTACCAGAAAGGACAGGCCCATAAATTCCTGCTCCCCGGTAATATGCTGCAGCGGAATCCGCCTCTCTCTCCGCTCCAGAGCCTCCAGAAAGCGGCTTTCCGCTTCCTTTCCCAGCTCTTCCTCCGGATAAGCCAGATAATGGCTTCTGCCAAGTCCTGACGCCCACTCCAGCAGATACCAGGCGTCCAGCTCTGCTTCCGGCACGCCTGCGTCCCGGAGCCGGTCCGCGCCGTACCGGCACGCTTCCCGCAGCGTCAAGCCTCCGCCTCCAGAACCTTTTCTATCTCCTGCGGGACCTTCTCTTCCAAGATATCCTCTATTTCCTGCGGAGTCTCTATTTCCTGCGGAGCCTCTCTTCCCTGCCAGGCTCTCCAGTCAAAGACCGCCTCTACAGCAGCAATCGCCACCTCTATCATGCTGTCATCCGGCTCCTTTGTGGTCAGCGCCTGCAGCCACATGCCAGGCCTGCTCAGGATTCCCACAAGCTTGTTGTCCGTGTTTCCTGCCAGCCGGATAAACTCATAGGAGACACCGGCAATCACGGGTACCAGAGCCACACGGAACACCACGCGCAGGATCGGGGAATCTACCCGGATAAAGATGAAGAAAATAATGCTGACAACCATCACGATCAGCATAAAGCTGGTTCCGCACCGCTTGTGGTGCTTAGAGCTCGCACGTACATTCTCGACATTCAGCTCCAGGCCGTTTTCCACACAGTTGATGCACTTGTGCTCCGCCCCATGATACTGAAATACTCTCTGTATATCCTTCATCAGTGAAATCAGAAGCACATAACCGATAAACAAAAGAAGGCGGATCGCTCCCTCAATCACGGCCAGCACAGTGTCTGACACAATCACATTGCGCAGAAGCGCTGCCGCGAAATAAGGCAGCACCATAAATATTGCCACTGCCATTACGATGGAAAAGGCAACGGTAATTCCCATCACCACTTTCTCCGCACGCTCTCCGAACAGCTTCTGGACTACCGTGTCCGCTTTGGAAGGCTGCGCCTCCTCTTCATCATAGAAGCTGGCAGAAAAGGTCAGGCATTTCATACCCAGAACCAGGGAATCCACAAAGCTAATCACGCCCCTGACGATCGGAATCTTTCTCAGCCTTTTGCTTCCGATTCCCTCATGCGTGCTCAGATGCACCTCGATTTCCCCGTCGGGCTTGCGCACACCCACCGAATACACATCCTGATTTTTCATCATGATGCCTTCCAGAACGGCCTGGCCTCCGATTCCCGAAGATTTTCCCGCTGTACTCATCAATACTTTTTCCTCCATATGCAGAAAGGGTTCCGCCCTCGGAACTCCCGCGAAACAAAAAGGGTGAGATTATCCAACCTCACCCCTTGCTCACACTTCTTATTTCGTGATGCCATATTTACGATTGAATTTATCAATACGTCCGCGAGCTGCCGCAGCCTTCTGCTGTCCTGTGTAGAATGAGTGGCATTTGGAGCAGATTTCAACGTGAATATCCTTCTTTGTAGAACCTGTCACAAATGTATTGCCGCAGTTGCAGGTTACGGTTGCCTGATAATACTCCGGATGGATTCCTTCCTTCATGATTTTCACCTCTTCATTCATATTTTGTGAACTTCTGTTTCCTCAATTCCCGGCCAATGCCGCTCCGATGTATCCACGGCAAGCTATCCCGGGCTATCCCTGCAAGTCCCTGCAGTTCAGCTGCCTATATGACAGCTTTTAGATTATATCACAGGAAGAAGAAGGTTGCAACAGGAAAATTTGTTCTGATTTAGCTGTACGGTACGTTTTTGTTCAGATAAACCGGGTCTTCTTCACTGTCTGTACAAACTCGGCGTTATTCCGGGTACGCGAGAACATATTCAGTACATTCTCCACCGCATCCTCCGGCTTGAGTCCGTTGAGGCCCTTGCGGATGATCTCCATCGCCTCCAGCTCCTCCGGAGCCAGCAGCAGATCCTCCCGCCTGGTTCCCGATTTCGGGATATCGATGGCCGGGAATACCCGCTTCTCCTGCAGCTTGCGGTTCAGAACCAGCTCCATATTGCCAGTTCCCTTGAATTCCTCGTAGATGACATCGTCCATCTTGCTGCCTGTCTCTACCAGGGCGGTGGCAAGGATCGTCAGGCTGCCTCCCTCCCGCATATTCCGGGCTGCTCCGAAAAAGCGCTTTGGCATATACAGAGCCGTCGGATCAAGGCCTCCCGACAGCGTGCGTCCGCTGGGGGGAACCGTCAGGTTATAGGCCCGGGCCAGGCGCGTAATGCTGTCCAGAAGGATAATCACGTCCTTTTTATGCTCCACGAGGCGCTTTGCCCGCTCAATCACCATCTCCGAAACGCGCTTGTGATGCTCCGGCAGCTCGTCGAAGGTGGAATGGATGACCTCCACATTCGGCCCCTCGATCGCCTCCTTGATGTCCGTCACCTCCTCGGGACGCTCATCGATCAGAAGAATCAGAAGCTTCATTTCCGGATGATTGCGGGTTACGGATTTTGCCACATCCTTCAGAAGGGTGGTCTTTCCAGCCTTGGGCGGAGATACAATCATGCCTCTCTGCCCTTTTCCAATCGGGGAAATCAGATCCACGATCCTCATCGCCATGCTTCCGCCCGGGCGTTCCAGATGAATTCTCTCATTCGGGAAAATCGGCGTCAGATCCTCGAAATTCCGGCGCTTTGCCGCATCGTCCGGCCGGCATCCGTTGATAGATTTCAGATAAAGAAGGGCCGCAAATTTTTCTGTCTGGGCCTTTACCTTCACATTTCCGCAGAGGATATCTCCTGTCTTCAGATTATATCTGCGGATCATCGCCGGATTGATATAGATGTCATTTTCGCCAGGCAGATAATTATCGCTGCGGATAAAGCCATAGCCGTCTCCCAGCACCTCCAGGATTCCCGTCACTACCTGTCCGCTGTCCAGACTGGACATATCCTGCGTCTGGGCCGGCTGACGTTCTGTACGCTCCGTCCGTTCCATGCGCTCAGACCGCTCTGTGTGTTCTGCGCGCTCTTTTCTCTCCTGTCTGTCCGGGCGCTCCTGCCTTCCATGATGCTCCGCGTGCCCGGCACGTTCCGTGTGCTCTCCGCGCTCCGCCTGTTCCCTTTCCTTCTGCGCTCCGGCTTCTTTATCCTTCTCCAGCATCCGATCGATCAGATCCTTTTTTTTCATAGCTGAAGTTCCTTTCATTCCTCTGGCCTTCGCGATCTCCTTCAGCTCTGCCAGCGGGAGTGACTCATACTGTTCTCTTGTCATGCCTCATCCTCCTGATTGATTTATCCCTGCCTGCTTTTATGCAGCTTTCATCTATATTAACAGTGGAAGTATTTTTCTCATGTCTTGTTTTTCTTTGGGATTCCTGCCAGATAAATACAGCAGTCTGCGATCATACCTGCATTATAACTCATTTTTCCAGATTGTGCAAACAGAACTTCTTATAAAATATTTAAAATCGTCTCTATAATCGAATACACAAATAAATGCAGGCACAGCACCGGCATCGTATGCCTCCCCAGAAAGCCGCAGGCCTTCGCAAATACGCCTGCATGCTTCTCCAGAAACAGGGACGCTTCCATGACAAGAAAGGAGCCAAGGCCGCCAATTACAAGATACAGGATCATCGATCTGCCGTAATCGGCCACCGACATATTCACGCTTCCGTTTAAACAGGACAGTCCAATAAAGGCTGCCGCAAGCAGCACAAGGATTCCCGGCTTCCGGTACAGCTTCTCCACCAGCTCTCTCCGGGCAAGAGAGCTTCCGAACATCAGAAACGACACACTGTAAAGCGCGCAGTCCAGGCTCCAGGGCAGCAGCACGGGGCAGAGATAGTGAAGCAGCACAGACGCCAGCAGCAGGCCAAAATTCAGATACAGGGCTTTTTTCATATTTCCCTTTGCAGCCCGCATCAGAAGCCAGAAAATCAGATAGGCTAAAAACATACAGGTCAAAAACCAGGTAGGCGCGTTCAGAATCTGCATAAAATATACGTTTCCGGGCGCGTCCGCCGGAAACAGGCAGTTCCTGGAATACAGGATTCCCAAAAGCGGGAAAAAGGACTGCGCACTCACCTGACCAGCCAGCAGATCATTTTTCACAAAGAAAAACAGAAACAGGAACAGATTATATCCGAAATAAGGCACCAGAAGCCGCCGCGCTTTCTTTTTCGTGAAGTCTGCGAAGCTTTCCTCCGGCTTATAGCGGAAGGTCATACCTGCCAGCACAAAAAATATGGGCATATAAAACATGCCGCCGAAAAAGCTCACCGGCCCGAAGGATCTGCCCGTATGCACAAGAAGCACTATGATGATTCCTGCCGCCTTGGCAATATCCAGCCAAAGCACCCTCTTTTTTTCCATTTACGGTTTCCTCCTCTGAAACAGTCTCTGGATTCCTCTCTCCAATACCCCGCTCACAGGCTCGAGATACCTGCGGCCCGCCCATGCAGCCAGCAGTACCAGCGCCGTCGTGCAAAAAAAGTCCAGCCCCACGGTCAGGTGGTATCCCAGCTTTTCATGCAGCCCCAGGAAAAACCAGCAGGAAAACGTGGCTACCACCGGGAAATGAAGCAGATACAGGGAATAAGAGATATCCCCGAGAAAACAAAAAGGCTTCTTTGCAAAAAAGCGCTGCAGTCCCGGCAGCCCCAGCACTCCAAGCAGAAGCCCTGCCGCTCCAGCCATATGATAAATGACCGTATAGGCCGGAGGCAGCGGCGCATAGATGGTCCCCGCCATATCTACGCCGATAGACGGATAGGATAAAAGATATACGCCCAGCACAAAAGCCAGCAGCGGAAGAACCCAGTACCTGTTCCAGAGCTTCATCCCTTTTTTCTGGGTACAGAAGAAATCACTTGCCGCAAATCCAAGGAAAACCCCTGCAAAATAGATATCCGTCGTAAGCGAGACAAGAAGCATCACACCGTAGGCCACGTAACGGAAGCGGTTTTCTCCCACGAGAAACGTGGCCAGGTAGACTACCAGAGCTCCCCAGAACAGATAGGGAATCGTCCAGAGCACGCCATTGTAATCATTGGTTCCCTGTAAAAAGCAGCCAATCAGGCTCTCGTAAAGCATCTGTAGGAAATTCGGCTGGAACTGATTGAAGCCCGCAAACCAGGCTTCCGATTTCGTAATGACCGCAGTCTCCGCATTCCGGTAAAGCCCCAGAGACATCAGCACAAAAATCAGGGTATTTGCGATCAGAATCATGGGCGCCAGCCGGAAATAGCGCTTCCAGGCGCTGACTCCAAGCCTCTTTTTGTCCCGCACGGAAAAATAGGACAGGCAGAGCACAAAGCCGCTGAACACCAGAAAAAGGCAGACCGCCGCGTTGCCGCTGTAGAGAAGGTTAAGCGGAGTCTTTCCAATGGCAGTCTCAATCTGGGACGCCGTGTGCGACGACTCCGGCTGCAGGCTGTAGGCCGCATAATAAAAGGCAAACACAAAGTGGCAGAAATATACCATCAGGGCGCCGATTCCCTTTAAGCCGTCGATATAAGCTAATTTCTTCATACTTTACGCCTCCGTTAGTCTCTGGATTTCAATGCGCCGCAGAGCAGCCGTGTGTATTCTGTCCGTCCTGCCGATGACAGATGAATCAGATCCTGAAAATTTCCGGCATCGGACGAATCGAAATCCAGATCCTCCGCACAGAGCACCTCAAAGCTTCCGCTTCCGTTCCATTCTGCCTTGAGCCTCTGAACCTCCTCCAGGCAGAGCTGGTAGAGCTCCATATAATCCGGGTCTGCATACATTCTCTCATATTTGGGCGTTTCCAGAAAATACAGATTCAGCCCGTACTCCTCCGCAAGCGCAGCGATTTTCCCGTAGCCTTCCATCTGAGCCTCATGCAGCCCATTCCGGCTGCCCAGCATTCCCAGGGCATACAGCTCTTCCCTCGTACTGCCCTCCTGCTGAAGCAGGGTTCCTCCGTTTCGGAACTGGGACGACACCAGCGCGTTGTTGATCGGATAGGTCAGAAGCTGTTCATTGTTCGCTGTCACAAAAAACTCAAAGAAATCCGAAAAGGAGGCGCCGCTGTTCTCCGCCATCAGCCTCCACGCCTGAATTTTGAAATCCAGATCCGTGTCCAGAAGAATCTTTGTATCGCTGATCCAGGGATCCGCCGCCGCCGTGTACGGATAAAGATCAATATACAGATTCTTTACCTCCAGCCCTTCCTCCAGCATATACGCAAGCTCCATAGCCATCAGCGCCGGCTGGTTGCCATTGTAGGAAAGGATGTAGGAGCTGCCCGGGAGCTCCTCCTCCAGCACGTCGATCGAAAGCCCCTGCCGGAACATGGAAGACCCGATAAACAGGTTTTCCGTCTCTCCCCGCTCGATGGCTGCCTGCATGCCATAGGTAGATACCGGCAGAAGGCGGGCATATTCATTTTTCAGAACGACCAGCAAAAAGGCTGCCAAAAGCGCGCCTCCGATAGTCAGCAGTATTCGTTTCATGAAATGTTCCAGTCCCTCCTAGAAATTCGCATACAGGAAACCTGATACGCCGAACACGCCAAACAGCACAATGCTGAGCGTCATAAACGCAAGCCAGAATACAGACAGCCAGGCTCCTTCCTTCCCGCGCGTCCGTCCGTAGACCCGTTCCCTCTCATACAGGAATAAAAAGAAAAGAAAGCCGCAGGCTGTAAGAAAATAGGCTGCGCAGGTATTGTCCCCCGTAAAAGGCAGAATCGAGTTCTGAATATCCGCATAAGAGAGGGAAAAGCCTGTCACCGCATGCTTAAGAAACGCAAGCGCACCGGCAAAGCTCTCAGCACGGAAAAATACCCAGCCGACCGTGACGCCGCAAAAGGTCACCAGCGTCTGCCAGATCCTTCTTGCCAGACTGCTGTCCGGATCCTTTTTCCGTGAAATAAGGTTCCAGACGCCGTGAATCCCGCCCCAGATCACATAGGTCCAGCTGGCTCCATGCCAGAGGCCGCTCACAAGAAACGTCGCCAGTACATTGACGCCATGCCGGAAGGATGACACCCTGCTTCCCCCCAGCGGAATATAGATATAGTCCTTCAGCCAGCTGGAAAGAGAGATGTGCCAGCGGCTCCAGAACTCCTTGATTCCACGGGAAAAATACGGACAGGCAAAATTCTCCCTGCTGCGGATTCCCAGCAGGTTCCCCATTCCTATGGCGATATCCGAATACCCCGAAAAATCACAGTAGAGCTGAAAGGAATAAAAGAAAGCCGCCATCACGCAGGCGAGCCCCGGATAAGCCTCCGGCGCTGCAAATACCGCATCTACATAGCCGGACAGCCGGTTGGCAATCACCATCTTCTTAAAGAGTCCCAGTACAATCCTCTGAAGTCCTTCCGCAAACAGCCCTGCGTCATAGGCCGGCCCTGCGTGAAGCTGCGCCAGAAAGCTCTCGGATCTCTCAATCGGTCCTGACACAATCTGCGGGAAAAACAGCACATAGGTCAGATAAGCCCCGCAGCCGGACAGCCCTTTTTCCGCCTCCCGCTTTCCCAGAAAGATATCTGCATTATAGCTGATGATCTTAAAGGTATAATAGGAAATCCCCAGGGGAAGCAGAAGAGACAGCGACGGCACACTCCCGGAAATTCCTGCGAGGGCAAGCACAGACGCCACGGAGTCCATGAAAAAATTGAAATATTTAAACACAAAAAGAACCAGGAGCACCGGCAGGACTGCCGCCGCCAGCCAGATCCTCTTTTCCTTTTTCGTTCCGGCCCTTTCCGTGCCGATGCCTGCCGCAAAGGACCAGAGCGCGCTTCCTCCTGAAAGGAGAAGCAGGCGCGGGTCCGCGCTCAGATAAAAAAGCAGGCTGGCGGCCAGCAGAATCCACCGCCTGCCCGCCTTCGGCGTCAGATAGAAGACTGCCAGCACGCCGGCCAGAAAAGCCAGAGTCAGCATCACATTTGAGGTCATGAGTCCGCTTCCTTATAAAGATCTACACCCACGTTTACGAGGATTCCCAGCAAAATCACAGAATACAGCACCATCGGCAGCTTTGTCTCCCCGTTGATCACATTCGCATAAGCACTGTAGGAGACGATCAGATGCAGCATTGGAATGTAGAACCTTTCCTTCCAGCGCATAAAGTACAGCAGCGCCGCAATATCCGCCGTGTATCCGGCCCAGGCCGGCATATAGGGCGCAAAATATGGGATCAAAACAGCCAGGAACAAAAACAGCCGCAAAGCCAGATCCGGAGTGATCTGCACCTTCTTCTTCACAAAGCAGTAAGCAAGAGTAAAGAGAAGTCCCAGCAGGAAAAGAATAAAGACCTTATCAAACAGGTTTACAAAGGCTCCCTTGGGAATAATCTCATAAAAGTTCGGCCACCCGAAGGTCAGAGTCTGCGGATAGTCCACATTCATACTCACAGACGCGTCAAGCCAGCCCTGCCGCATCCGGCACACTGCAATCACGGCTCCTGCCAGCCCGCTTAAGGCTCCCAGAAAACGGAAGCCCCGGATATACAGATAAAATCCCACAAAAAACAGAATCACATAGTATACGGCATTCACATTCCAAAGCGCGCCATTGGCTGCCACAGTCGGATAAATCACAAGAATTGCGTATGTCAGGAAGGCCCGGTTCCTGCTTCCCGTACAGCGGTGTACGATAGCCCCGCACAGGACAGCCAGCAGATACTCCAGCACGATCGCACCGATTTTCTCCACTCCCGTCTCTGTATAGCTCATCACAGGCAGGCGCAGGAAAATTCCTGTGCCGGTAATGCAGACTGCCAGCAGAGCGTCCAGGAATGTAAACGACAGGCTTCCGATTTTCCATTTTTTAATGATAAAATCTCTCAAAAAATCATCCATTACGCTGCCTCCTTTTTCACCGGGGCCAGCTGGTTTTCCGGATTTTTCATATATTTCCAGATATCAAGGCCCACAAGAACCAGAAGCCCCAGCTCCACAAAGGCCCATACACCGTAGTAAATAGACGGCTCATTAAACCTCAGCTGTCCCAGATACGCCATGTAGGAATTGAAGGACAGCAGGATATGCACCAGCGGAAAATAAAATTTTTTCACGTTCATCAGCGCATAGATGATCGCAAGGATATCCGCCACACAGCCGTATCTCTCATGCATATGCGGCAGGAACCAGGGCGTCAGAATCGCGAAAAACAGCGCCATCTGCACGATAAATTCATTCGTGATCCGGTAACGCTTCTGGGCCATGGCGTACATCAGAATCATCAGGATCCCCAGAATCAGCCAAGTACCCGAGGAAGCATACTCCAGAAGGAAGAACTGGTTGCCGATGATCTGATAGATATTGGGCCACTTAATCGACAGGGACCAGACGTCCTGCGCTCCCTGGGCCATATAGATATTGATCAGCTCCATCAACGGCCGTCCGGCGATCCAGGCCGGCACAATGCTTAAGAAATACAGCGCCGGGATCCACAGAAAAGCTTTAAGCTGTACCTTTTTATTCACCCAGAGAATCACAAGGAACGGGAAAATAAACAGGGACTGAAGCTTAAACACAAAGGCCATCCCAAAAAAGAACATGGCAAGACAGGGGCGGTCTTCAAAAAAGTAATAAAAGCAAAGCAGCAGAAAGGTCATAAAGATAATATCGCACTGAGCCCAGAGCGCGCTGTTCGCCCAGATCGTCGGCACCAGCAGCATCAGCCCATAGGCCGTAATGCTCTTGAGCCTGCTTCCTGTCACCTTCCACGCTATCTTTCCCATAATCACAGCCGCCACAAAATCGAGGGCAATATGGAGGCCCTTGTAGGCTGTCATCGGGTTGATGGGCAGCTTGCTGATTACCCACAGAATATAGACAAAGGTGGGTGTATAGTCATAACGGTCCGTAGCCAGATAGGAAAACCCCATCTCCTTCAGATCCGAAATCCACGGATCCCAGTACATTGCCCAGTCATCCGTCGTCACGACACGCAGAATCAGGCGGATTGCCAGGCCGATCACGGTCAGGGCCGCCAGATACAAAAGGTCTGCCCGGTCAAATTTGAGGAATCCGTGCTTTTCCGTTTTCTTATTCATAAAACACTCCTAATCGTCCAGTACAGTTTCGATGATATATTTGGGGCGCTCCTTTGTCTCCAGATAAATCTTTCCGATATATTCCCCTACGACTCCAATCGCCAGAAGCTGCAGTCCTCCGATAGCCCAGATCGAGATGATCATACTGGTCCAGCCTGCCACTGTTTTTCCCATAAAATGTACAATCAGAGAATACAGGAGCATCAGAAGGCTGATCCCGAAAATCAGGATTCCAAAGGTCGTAATCAGCCGGATCGGCTTGATGCTGAAGGAGGTGATTCCGTCCGTCGCAAAGGCCAGCATCTTTTTCAGCGGATATTTGGATTCTCCTGCAAACCGCTCATGGCGCTCGTAGGTCACCACATCCGATCTGTAGCCAATCAGCGGCACAATGCCGCGCAGAAACAGATTGACCTCCTTAAACTGCGCAAGCCCTTCCAGGGCCCTCCTGCTCATCAGCCGGTAATCCGCATGGTTGTAGACGATCTCCACACCCATAGCCTGCATAATCTTATAAAAGCCCTGGGCAGTAAATTTTTTAAAGAAGGTGTCGGTCTTCCGGGCGCTCCGCACGCCGTAGACGACGTCGTTCCCCTCATAATATTTCTCCACCATCTTGTCAATCACGTCCACATCGTCCTGAAGATCCGCGTCCAGGGAAATCGTCATGTCCGCCTTTTCCTTCGCCGTCATAAGGCCGGCCAGAAGAGCGTTCTGATGTCCCTTGTTTCTGGACAGCTTTACTCCGGAATAGATGGGGTTAGACCTATGCAGCTCCTCGATGATCTCCCAGGTCTTATCCTTTGAGCCGTCATTTACAAACATGATTCTGCTTTCTCTGGAAATCATTCCCCGCTCAAACATGGAGTTCATCTTCTCCAGCAGCTGTCTGGCCGTCTCAGGCAGCACAGCCTCCTCATTATAGCAGGGGATTACCAGATATAAAATGTCATTTCCAGTCATCAGGCGTTTCTCCTTTCGTACAGGCGGTAAGCCCATCCTGCACAGCGTCTATCCCAACAGCTCCTTCATATAGACCTCAATGGCATCCTGCCAGGGCGCGAAGGAAAAGTCTGTCGTCAGCTTCAGCATATAGTTCTCAAGAATCGAATAAGCCGGCCGGTCTGCAGAAGCCGGAAACCGTCTCTTGTACTCCTCGGAGGTAATCGGCTCGATCACCGTCTTCTTTCCCGCAAGCTTCAGCACAGCAGCCGCGAACTCAGCCCAGTTTGTATCACCCTCACAGGTTCCATGGAAAAGTCCGTAGTTGTCTGTCGGAAGCAGATACCGAATAGCCTTTGCCAGCTCTGCCGCGCTGGTGGGCGTTCCCACCTGATCCATCACGACGCCGATCGTATCGTTGGTCTCAGAGAGCTTCAGCATGGTCTTGGCGAAATTGTGCCCGTCTCCATACAGCCAGGCTGTCCGGATGATAAAATAGCGGTCCGCAAAATCCCTTACAAAATTCTCTCCGGCAAGCTTTGTGGCTCCGTACATGCTCTTCGGATTCACCTGATCAAATTCTGTCAGCGGCCTCTCTGCCACATCTCCCGGAAATACGTAGTCCGTAGAAATGTGCATGAGCTTCGCTCCCGTATCAGAGGCTGCGATAGCCAGGTTGCGCGCGCCGACCGCGTTGATTTTATATGCCAGGTCCGGCTCCGTCTCGCACTTGTCCACATTTGTGTAGGCAGCGCAGTTGATGATCGCATAGGGCTTTACCTCCCGCGCAAGCTTCAGGACCTCGTCCACCTTCGTGATATCCAGCTCTCCCACATCCGTGTTCACCAGCTCATACTCTGTGCTTCCCGCATACTGCTGATTTACCGCCCGGCCCAGCTGGCCGTTGCAGCCTGTCACAATAATCCTTTTCATCCTTTTTCTCCTTTATCTTACTCTGAAGTCTCAGTTGTTTCCTGTGTTTCTTCCGCTGCGTCCTCTGTGTCCGTCTCAGCCTCCGGAACCCTCTTTACCATATATTCCTTGTCATAGTATTCACACATGGCAAGATTTCTTCCATCCTGCGGATCCTCTGTGAGCGTTCCATAATACAGAAGCTCAGGCCGGTAGGTGACCTCATCCACCACGACCTGCTTCACATCCGGGTCGTTGTAAAGCGCTTCGCGCTCTTTGATTTCCTCATGATAAACCTGCGCTTCCCCATAGACCATGGATTTCAGGGCAGACGCCGTCGTGATTTCCTCCAAATCGGTGACAATGTCTATCTTCCAGATTCCCAGAACCGCGCAGAAAATTCCCACAGCTCCCAGGATGGCAGGAGCGCCCTTCCGGAGCAGCTCCATCACCTCAGCGCCGCATTTCTCATACTGCCTCCGAAGCCAGCCTGCATAGTAAACCGCGTTGGCCGCCCAGAACAGCACGACTCCGTAATACAAAATATTGTAATAACGTCCTCCTGAAATATAGCGCACCGCATAAATGCCCGGCACCCACATCACCACTACCATACTGTAGCTCACAAGAGTGAAAAGCAGCGGGCAGCGGAAGGAGAAGCTTGTGTCTTTCAGCTTCCAGAGCATATACAGAAATAAGGCGATCACCGCCAGCACAATCACCACATTCATCGCTTCTGTATACATATATTCCAGAGATTTCGTATAGGATTTGTAAATAGCCTCAAAGGGCGTCCGATGCTGGAACAGAGCCTGCCTTCTCGCATTTCCGGGCGCAAGGAAGCTCAAAGCAAAGGCCGGGAGAAAGACAAGGAAGAGCGCCGACGCCTGAACCTTCATCACTTTCCCGTATTTTTTTCCTGCCAGAACGTCCACAGCCAGGGAGAAAAGCATTACGGCCGTCAAAAGGGCCGTCGGATACATGCCTCCAGCCAGCAGGATAGTCAGCAGCAAAAGGCCGATCATCCGCTTCACGGATATTTTCTGCCTTCGCATGGAATCTGCCAGAAGGCCGAAAAATGCCAGCATGGCTGAAAAAAGTCCCGTATATCCCACACTTCCATTCCACCAGTAAAAGGCCTCCACTCCGAAAGGCACATACTGAATGCAGAGCGTCATCACCACGCAGGCCGTCACGGCAGCCACAGCCCGGGAAGCGCCCAGGATCCGGTGCACCATCACCTCGCAGAAATACCAGAAGCCTGCGGTAAATACTCCCAGCAAAATAAAGGTCTGAATAAAGGTAATTTTCTCTGTGATGATCGAAGGCCGCAGAGCCGCTATGATAGCAAAGGTGTAGGTTCCCTGCCAGGAATGCCACAGATTCACAGCGCGCTGCACGGCAGCCTTCAGGACCGCCGGGATCACTGCCAGGCCCTCGTTTTCGATAAGCGCATGCCTTGTCAGAATTCCATAGTTAAAGTCATCCATAGCCGGATGATTGAAAAAACTCAGGGCCAGAAGCGGAATCAGGCTTATCACAAAGCAGATCAGGATAAAACGAGTGTGGTTCTTCTCCTCCTTCAGCCAGCTGATAAATTTCCCCCACCACAAATCCGCAATTTTATAGATTGTCTCCAAAGCATTTCCCTCTTTTATCTGTTCTTTCCCTTATTTTCTTCCTTCTGCTCGTCCGCCCGCTCCTTTTCCTCCAGAGCCAGCTCCTGAGTCAGATCCTTTACCTTATTCTCCAGCGTGGACAGCTCTATGGTCATCAGGAACATCTTGACCAGCAGCACAAAGATAAAGAACAGGAAAATAAAGTTTACCGGAAGCTGCATTCCGATCAGCCTGGTAAGCATAGATACCATCCACGGGAACAGGCTGAATAGAATCAGCACGCCCGCGAAAAGGATCCAGAAAATCGCGTATTCAATCTGCAGCTTGGACTGGCGGATTTTCTTCAGAATATAAAAGGTCGTCAAAAGTGACACCACTATCAGAATCACGCGGAATACTGTGCTCATCGAACCTTCACCTCCCTGCGCTTCCGGAAGTTCTGGATAAACAGAATAGACAGAAGCATCCGCAGCATATACATCATGGATTTGGTAACATTCAGGTAGCTCTCCCCTGCGATACGCTCGTCCATCTGCACCTGAACCTCTGCGATTGTAGCGCCCTGCTTCAGCAGGTAGGAGATCGTATCCGGCTCCGGCCCGTAATTCAGGTTCAGCGCAAACTCTGCAATCATCTTTTTATTGAACATGCGCATGCCGGAGGTGGGATCCTTTACTTTTTTTCCGGTCGTGAGCCTCGTGGCTACAGAAATCAGCCTGCTGCCCAGCATCCGCATGGAATGCGGCTTTTTCTCCGTCACAAAGCGTGAACCGATCACAATGTCATAGCCTTCCTTTATTTTCTCCAGCATCGGGGCAATATACTCTGCCCTGTGCTGCCCGTCCGCGTCAAACTGGATCGCATAGTCATAGCCCTTCCGGTAAGCATATTTGAGCCCTGTCTGAAAGGCTCCTGCAAGCCCCAGGTTCACAGCCAAATCCACCAGCTCATAGCCCTTTTTCCTGCAGATCCGGGCCGTATCGTCCGACGATCCGTCGTTGATCACCACGTAGTCATACATGGGATAATTCGTCTTCAGGTTTTCCACCACGCGCACAATATTTTCTTCCTCATTGTACGCCGGGATAATCACCAGACACTTCATCTGTGTTCTCCTTACTTTCGTGTTCTTTTTATCTTACTTCTTTTTGACGAACTGCGCAAGTACTCTTAGCGTCCGGCACAGATCCGTAAACCACGCAAAGCGCACTCCGTTTTCCTTCAGAGCCCTGTGCCCTTCCTTCATGCCCGCCAGATAGGCGCCCAGGCTGTTCGTGCTGGTTCCCCCGTGGGACATATAAATCAGAACCTCCGGAAGATAGGAAAGGCGCACCCCTCCATCCTTCAGGATCCGGATCATAAATTCATAATCTGCCGAAATCCGGTAATCTGTCTTATAAAGCCCGAATCTGTTGTAGACGCTTTTCCGAAGATACAGAGTCGGATGTCCCGGCATCCAGCCAAAACGGATCCTTCCCTGCCCCTGATGCCAGCGCCGCACGACCCGCTCTCCTTCCATATAATAGAGATCCCCATGGACGCCGTCTGTCTGTTCCCGCTCCATGATATCCACCATCTTCGCGATCACATCCGGCCCGGAGTACTCGTCAAAGCAGCAGCCCAGGATATCTCCGGAGGCCATACGAATCCCCTTGTTGAGCGCGTCATAAATGCCCTTGTCCGGCTCGGAAATCCATTTGAGCCGCTCTCCAAACTGCTTCTCTGCTTCCCGGATAACCTCCAGCGTCCCATCGGAAGAGCCTCCGTCCACAATGATATATTCGATATTTTCATAGCTCTGAGAACTGACCTGCCGGATGATCCGGCGCAGGTTCTCCTTGTCGTTGTAGGTCGCGGTGATGACCGAGACCTTTGGTGTATGCTTCTCCATGTTTTCGTCCATTTCTGTCTACTGCTCTGTTCCTGTATTCTGTCCCGGCACTGCCTGCCGTCCCTGTCTCTCAAGCAGGCTCCTGTAAAGCTTCAGATAATCCTGGAACCTGTCGTCTTTATCGTATCCGGCAGCTCTGCGAAGGCAGGCTTCCTTTTTGTCCGGCTCGCCCCTGAGCTCTTCGATCGCCTGGATCAGCGCTTCTATGTCTCCCTTAGGCACAATCTTCCCGCAGGAGGCATCCACCGATTCCACGCTGCCCCCTGTGGCAAAGGTGATGACCGGCGTCCCGCAGGCCAGCGCTTCCAGGTTCGTCGTGGGGAAGGTATCCTCAAGAGTCGTATTCACATAGGCATCTGCCATGGAGTAATATTCTGCAAGCTCCTCCATACTGTTCGTCCGCATCACGCCGTGAATCCTGGGATGAAGCGTTTTCAGCTTCCGTTTCGACAGGCCAATGAGGATAATCTGATACGAATCGTCAAGCCTGTCCGCCAGCTGTTCAAAATAGGCGTAGCCCTTCCTCTCCTCCCACATACTGGCCACTCCCAGCAGAATATATTTGTTTTCAAAGCCCAGCCTTTTTCTCAGGCCGCCATTCACCGGGCGGAACCTGTCCAGCGCAATCCCGTTGGGAATCACCTGCACAGGGTATTCTCCCAGGTAGGATTCCCGGACATAGCCCGCCAGCCACCGGGACGGCGTCACTACCGTGAGATCCGGCACGCCTGTAAAGGCATCCTTCTTTCTTTTATAATTTCCGGCTGAATTGTCCTTAAACAGCGCATAAGGATAAACATTCTTATACTGGGGACAGCTTCCGCAGCCTGTCTTCCATTTCATGCAGCCGATGTAATCAAAATGCGCGCAGTGGCCGGTGAAGCTCCAGCAGTCATGAAGGGTCCAGACCACCGGCTTTCCGGACGTTTTCAGATACCGGAAAAGCTGTTCCACATCCAGATAAAAGCCATGGATATTGTGAAGATGGATAATATCCGGATCATACTCCTTGATCTTCTCGATCAGCCTTGCCGTCTGCTTTGAGGAAGCAAAGCCGTGCTCTCCCTTAAAAAAAGTATGGAGCACATGAACACCCATATCCAGATTCGTACCGAATTTCCAGGTCTTCACTCCTTCAGGCGCCTGCCTTCTTCCGAAGGCAATCATCCCTTCGTCTCCGGCCTCCTCCAGCGCATGAACGATGTCTACCGTGATGCGTCCCACGCTTCCGCTGCCGCAGACCGTATTAATCTGTAATACCTTCAAATCTCTGTCCTCCTGGCTCCCTCCAGGGTTCCCCCCGTAATGACAGCCAATCTCAAAATACCAGCTCGCAGTCCCAGACATCTACGCCGCTCTCCTGGAATACACTGCGGATTCTCTCCCGCAGCTCTTCCTTCGTGCACCCTTTTTTCAGAATAGCCTGAAGGAAACCGCCGCCTCCCGCTCCACAGATCATTCTGGCCGCAAGCAAATCCTCACAGCTTAAGAAAATCTGATCGATACAGGTATTTGTACTTCCGCTATCCAGGCGTCTTGACAGCTCCCAGTGCTGATCCAAAAGCCTGGCAAAGCCGTCGATATTTCCCTTTTCCAGCTCAAACTTCATCAGCACGGCCACCCTCTGAATCTCATAGAGCACCTCCAGAGAATTCGGGCTGGATCCGATATAGCCGCCCACGACCTCCCGGAGCAGGTTTCTGGCCAGCCGCCGCTGTCCTGTATAAATCAGGACAAACCTGCTTTTCAGCTCCTCTACGGCCTGTTCCGGAATATTCAGATGCTGCACGCGGATGTCCTGCTTCAGGCCCGGCTTTGTCGTAATCAGCTTGATTCCATTTGTCAGGCCGCCCACCTGATCCTGCCAGCCGCCGCCTGTGCTCATCAGCTGCTCCATGCAGAGCACATAGGAATACAGCTCGTTCTCCGTGACTTCCTTTCCAATGTACTGGAAAATAGCCTTTACACAGGCTCCGGAAAGGATGCTGCTCGTTCCAAGGCCTGAACCTCTGGGGATTCCCATAACTGCCGTAGACAGGTAAAGGCCTCCGCCCAGCTTTTGAAGGATGCTCTCGAAGGAAGCCTCCCCTGCCAGCGGAACGATTCCGCAGGCCAGAAGGGCCGCCTTGTGAAGGGCATAGGTATCAAAGGGATCCCGGCAGTTCTGCAGACGCTCCAAATCCGTAAATTCATCATAAGCGCCGGAATCTGTGCTTGCAAGGGCAATGCATGGCTTTTCGATCCGCTTCACAGTCACCACCACAGGGCAGATCCCATTCAGCTTCGCCGCGGCGTTCAGCACTGTGCCGCCATGCTCATTACAGTAGGGCGGCGTGTCAGACCAGCCTCCTCCGAAATTCACACGGATAGGAAGCTCTACCGTCACCTCGTCCCTGGTAATATAATAGGCCTCATCCTTCGGAGCGTCTCCGATGCTGGCCTCATACAGGCTGTCACAGATATAACGGAAGCACTGGTTTTCCAGCTCCTCGCTTACCTGGCCCTTTGTCAGCCTGGACAGATAATAATAAATCCTCATGCGGATTCCAAACTCTGATTTTTCCGCGATTCTGCGGAGCTTTTCCACCTGGGAGGGCGTGACGCCCTGGCTTCCGAAGACCGCTCCCGCCTCCTCCACGCTTTTCCTTTGCTCCAGCGCCAGCAGGAAGCGGGCAATCCGAACCTGAGTCCCAAGCTTCTCCTGCCAGGCCACGATCTCCTTCACATCCGCATGCTCAAAGCTCTCCTGAAGGCTGAGGCGCTTTCTGGAGCGGTAGGCGGCGGCATGCTCCGTTTCCCCTGCCGCCAGCGCAAGAACCTCCATGGCGGCCTTTACAGCCTCCTCGATGGAACCGCAGACTGGATACAGCTTTGCGGTCCACAGAAAATGCCCTTCCTGCTCCCAGACCTCCTCCGGCGCAAGACCGGCATTGTCAAGAAACGTTCCAAGCGTGCCCCCCAGGAAGGGCGCGTTTTCTTCCAGCGTACCCTTAGGATTGTCATTTACCCCATAGACACGCACTACAAAGCTTCCGCCCTTCTGCTTCAGCCCATGCAGGACGGTGTGGGCCGGAATCCTCTCTCCGCGCAGCGTCACAGCAGAAATCACACAGTTCTCTTCCACAACCGTTCCGCCGTAAATATAGCTGTCTTCTATATAAGAAGAAGCTGCTGCCCTTGCATCCCGCTCAATGTAGCTGCTGCTGCAGGCGCAGGAGCTTTCTTCCTCCTCCACTCCCAGCACCTGGCGCTTCCAGTCAAGGAACTCGTAGTTATCGATCTCCTCCGTCACAAGGCTTAAAAGCTCTCTTGTGGTTCCGAAATGAATAAACTGAGCCGGAGACAGGCACAAAAGCTTCAGAGAATAGGGGTGAAGAGCCTCCCAGATCTCTTTCCGGCATTCCTCAAGCTCTATGCAGAACTCTCCCTCCGGCTTTTCCTTCAGGTACTGTTTAAATGTGGAACGGGAAGCCAGCGGATACAGAAAATCACCGTAAAAGCTGATGCGCGCCCTCTCATTTACAAAGCGCTCATACTTTTCCGGAACGATTTTTCCCTTCTCCCCAATCAGGGAAAACAGGCTCTCCAGCAGATCGCAGTCCAGCATAATGGCGCCCGTGTCCAGATCCACCGCTCCGTGCTCATTCACCGCACCCAGGGCGCGAAGCTGCTCCTCACTCTGCTTATGGAGAAAATTCGCCACATAGCCGTCCCCGTCTCCGAGGAATACCCCGTGATCCTTTCCTGTCTCCACATTCTCCTTGATCGAAATGGCAGCCGCTCCCCGGAACGTGAAGTCAATCTGCAGCGGATTAAACAGCAGCAGCACGTCTCCGGACAGCACCAGCATGCCTTCCTTAAAACGGGCCGGCATCCCTGCCATACCTATCATAAACTCATCAAACAACGTAGAGCGCCTTCCGTCCGGCAGCTCCCGCGGAACCGGAGAAAACAGCTTCCCGCAGGCCGAATACTGGGGAACCCGCTTAGAGTCTCCGCCGGAATGGATGACAAGAATCCTCTTTCCGCGGAAAAACCGCTCTCCCTCCCCGCATTCGCTCAAATATTTCATCACATGAAAGGTGGCTCCTCCCGAGCCCACGCGCCTTCCGTCCGGATCCGGAAGCACCTTATATACCGTCCCGGCAGCCAGCCGCCCCATCGCAAGGCGCGCGTCAATCTGCGCCTGATAGGCTGCCGCCTGCTCCTCGTTGGACGCTGTCAGAATCACATAATCCCACTGAATAAAGTATTTCTTCGTGAGAGATTTTTCATACTCCTCCCAGGCGTCCTGATAACTCTGTCTCAGAAACAGATTCTTTATTTTCTGCGGTTTCATAACTTCTCCCTTGTCTGTATTTTTTTTAAATGGTATAATGCCTGTGTCGTCAGACATTCTCTGTATATGATATAGAAAGGCAGACCGCAGCCACCGCCTCCTGTGCGTGGCTACGGCAGGATACACTATGGTAATAATACAACCTTCAGGCGGTTTATGCAATAGAATACGAGTAATTAATTCGGCATGGGAGCTTGCGAAGCGCAGAAAAGAAAGGCTGATCGTACTCTGGTATCTGTGTCCCGAGCTGAACTGCTCCTTCGAGGATCTGTTCCTTCCGGTCACAGAGCCGGGCATCAAAATCATCAATATCCGTTCCTTGCGCGACCCCCGGAAGCTTCTGCTTCAGCTCACGGCCGGCCAGCGCTTCGGAAACGACGACATACTGAACAACAAGACGTACGGCGTCTTAAATGAGAATTTTTATCGTTCGCTGAAGAAGCGGGTTTATATCTTTACCTGGGAGCATTTTTATCCTTCCCACAATTACAGCCTCTACGTACCCACTCCGGCATTGCAGAAGCGCATTGATTCCTTCACAGGGGATTTCGCGCCCCGCTGCGTAGGCGTCCATATCCGCCGCACGGACAATGCAGTTTCCATGGGAAAAAGTACGACAGAGCAGTTTCTCGCAGAGATGAAAAAGGAGCTCGAGGCTCATCCGGAGACCCGTTTTTTCCTGGCTACCGACGACCAGTCCGAGGAAGAGCTGCTGCGCCGGGAATTTCCCGGAAAAATCATCAGCAACCAGAACCGGACCATTGACCGGAATTCCGTGGAGGGCATGCACGACGCGCTTCTTGACCTGTACTGCCTGGCAGCCACGGATAAGCTGATCGGCAGCTACTGGAGCTCTTTTACGGATATCGCTGCGGATATGAGGGGCATCGAAAAGGTAATCGCAGGAGATGAGAATTCATGAGGAAGCTTGCATGCCCTCTGCTGCTTACAGGGCTTTTCATCCTTTTGATTGCCCTTTCTCTGCCTTCCGGCTGCGTCTATGGCTCCAACACAGACTGGCTCAGCCAGCATGCTGCTCTGGCTGAAACCATCCGGAACGCCTGTCTGGAGCAGAACACCCTGCTGCCTGATTTCCTGGCTCTGGGCGGAGGCAGCAACGGCTTCCAGTTCTCCTATTATGGGTACCTGCGGCCTGACATCCTGATTGGCTGCCTCCTGCCGTCCGTGCCCATGTATCAGATTCTGATTTTCTATTCTCTGGCCGGATACCTGGCCAGCGTACTTCTGTTTTACCTGCTGCTGCGCCGGGAACAGCTGTCCCGTCCGTACGCTTTTATGGGAAGCCTGCTCTTTCTCACCGCTTCCTGCTTTTTTCATACACACAGACAGCTGATGTTCGTCAACTACATGCCGTTTCTGCTGCTGGCTCTTCTGGCAGTCCAGAAAAATTCCAGGCGCATGCCTCCCATGCTGCCTTTTTTTCTGCTGCTTATCTGTCTGCACAGCTTTTATTATGCGCCGGCCTGCTTTCTCGCCACAGGCTGGTACTGGCTGAAGAAATCCGGGAAAGCCTTCTTCCGCCCCTGGCTTGTGTCCTCAGCTCTGGCTGCCTGCATGTCGGCGGCTCTGCTGCTTCCCACAGGCCTTGCCATCCTGGAGCACAGGAGGGCGTCTGCAGCAGCCGACAGCGGTCTTTTCACCTTTTTCGGAAACCTAAGCTCCCTGCTCTACAGCCCCTATGGTCTGGGCCTCACCATGCTGGTCCTCTACCTTCTTCTTCTCGGACTTAGCCTGAAGCAATACAGGACTGACAGTCTGATTTTCCTGATCCTGCTGCTATGGGGCGGCGCTTCCTACCTGCTGAATGCAACGTTGTATGCCAGATCCAAGATCCTGATTCCTTTTCTTCCCCTTCTCCTGCTTCATTCCACAAGGCTGCTTGCAGACCTCCGTTCCGGGAAAGCCTGCTGGAGGCTCTGGCCCTTCCTGCCCATGCTGGCCGTGGCAGGGCTGTATCTGAAACGCAGCCTCCGGGGCATGGTTCTGGCAGATCTGCTGATCCTTTTTGCTGCAGCCGTACTCCTTTGGATGCTGGCCCCAAAAAATATGGCAGCTCCGCACAGGACTCTTTCCAGGGCAGCCTTTTCACTCCTTTTTGTGATGCCCTTTTTCTGTTTTCTCCACTCGGCCTCCACAGAGGATTTTGTAACCCGGGAGAAGCTGGCTTCCGCTCTGTCCGAACCGGAATACAGGCCAAAGGCCTCTGCCCTGTACCGCTGGGATTCCCTCTCTCAGCCCATGACCAAAAGCAATATGGACATAGCTGACGGCCGGAACAAAAGCACCATGTATTCCTCCGTTTACAACGGAGCGTACTCTCAGGTATATTATGACTTTTTGAAAACACCGATCCAGATCAACAACCGCCTGGCAATTTTGGCGGCTGATAATCCGTTTCTTCTGCATTTTATGGGGATTCGTTATGTGGAGACAGAACCCTCCCGGATTCCGGACGGATACCATGTGCTCTGGGAAAATGGGGATATGGCCGTAGCCGAAAATGAACGCGTCCTTCCGACAGCGTATGTGACAAACAGAACCATGCCCGAGGCACAGTTTGAAAAGCTTGCAGGCTGGGAGCAGGCGGAAGCGCTGGCACGGTATGCCGTCACGCCCGATTCCGGCCGTGCAGACTGGAATTCTAAAATTCAAAGCTTCTCCCCTGCCTTGAGCACCGGAAAGCTTCCTTCTTCATTAACCATTTCAGAGACTGCCGATTCCAGGGGCCAGCACAGCCTTGAGATCACAGCCTCCGAAGACACCAGGCTGACGCTGTCCCTTCAGAAGCCCCTGAAGGATCAGCTTCTGCTTCTGGATTTTCAGGTAGAAAATCATACGCGCAGCGCGGTCGTCATTACCATAAACGGCGTAAAAAACAAGCTTTCTGCCCCGAACGCCCCTTATCCCAACGGAAACAGCCGCTTTTACTACGCCTTTTCTTCTGCAGAAAAGGAGCTCCGAACCCTGGAAATCACCCTGCCCAAAGGACACTATACGCTCGGAAGCATTCAGTTCTTTCTGCTGGACGCCTCCGTTTTTACTGAAAAAAGCGTCCTTCCCGCCAAAGCCTTAAATTCCTCTCCCGGAGAAATTCTCGCATGCAGGGCCAGCGCTCCAAGGGGCGGATGGTTTATCACCTCTATTCCCCTGCAGAATGGGATGACCTTCCTTGTAGACGGTAAGAGGGTCCGCCCCTCAAGGGTCAACACTTCCTTTGCCGGAACGCCCTTAAGCCCCGGAGAGCATGAAATTCATCTTCTCTTTGAGGCTCCCGGAAAGCGCCTGGGAATCCTCCTCAGCCTGACAGGCGTGATTGGCTGGGCGGCAGCCAGCCTGGCGGGCGCCGCCTCTGGCGCCCGCCTGAAAAAGTTTCTCAGCTCAGGAGCATCCCCGCGCTGACGGCCTATGCCTCCGGGCTGCCGGCCTCCTTCAGAAATGCTTCCAGCTCCTCTCTGGAAGGCGCTCCCTCCATCGGCCCGCGCTTCCGCACAGACATAGCTCCAGCCGCATTTGCAAAACGGGCACATTCTGTCAGGCTCTTCCCTTCAATCATTGCCGTCAGGAATGCACCGCAGAAGGTATCACCTGCTCCGGTGGGATCTACTTCCTCCACCTGAAAGCCGGGAACCTGAATGACCTCATCCCCCGCATAGATCCGGCAGCCTGCAGCTCCATTTTTCAGTACGACGATTTTTCCTTCCAGAGCCCACTGCCTGCATCCCTCATCATCCGTAGCCGCGCCTGTGAACATCATGGCCTCTCCCCTGCTGGGAAAAATGACATCGGCGCGTTCAAGCACCGGATGGCACAATTCTTTTATCTCCTCCACACTCAAGGCCTCTGGACGGATATTAGGATCGAAGCACACCTTTGTCTTCTCCGACGCCCCCTTTACCATCTTATATACTGCATCTGCACTGTTCTGATTCGTGGACAGTGCGAAGCCGCTCACATGGAGCCACTTCGCGTCCCTGATTTTATCCAGATCCACATCATCTGCCGTCAGCATCCCCGGCGCCGCATGATGCACATGATACAGAAAGCTTCTGCTTCCATCAGAGTAATAGCACACAAAAGCCACTCCTGTAGAGGCTTCAGGGTGAACCCTTACCATAGAGCAGTCAGCCCCGCTCTCCTTCAGGCGGTCTGTCACGCAGCGTCCGAAGCCGTCGTTTCCCACAACACCAATCATGGCGCATCTTGCTCCCAGCTTTGCGGCGGCATTCAGCATAATAGCAGTGTCTCCGCTGGGATAAGGGCCGCTGAAATCTGCCGGCCTGTCGAGCGGTTTATCGAGCTCTTTGCGCATAATTTCGCATAAAAGAGGCCCCATCGTTACAATATCAAAGCTCATAGTTTTCCTCCTCGCATCCAGTATTGTTCAATCCCGATTCTTCTAAGCCCACAGGGATGTCTACGCCCTTGTGGATTTTAGGTACATTTATTATAGCATAATTACAGGGGCTGGCAATTTTTTGAACGAAAAAACAGTTGACAAACCGGCCCTTTACCGCATATAATACCAGTAACGTTATACAAGAGAAACCTGTGAAGAAGAATAGTAGCTGGCGGATGTCAGGCCACAGAGAGTCCCGGAGGGTGGAAACGGGATGTGAGACAGTCAGTGAATGGGCTTCGGAGGGCGGCTTTGAACGGAGTACTTCCAAGTAGGGGCTGACGGGACCCCACCCGTTATCCATCGGGGCACGTATGATGGTACGTGTAGCGAGCGGGCATTTCGCAGGAAATGTCAATTTGGGTGGTATCGCAGAAGCTTTCGCTTTTGTCCCATGTATGGGGACAGAGGCGTTTTTTATTTTCCGGAATGCTTTTTTGATTTTCAATTTCGGAAGAAGAAAACGCCGGCGGGCTTTTCATCCGCCGCTGTCCCGGCAAGACAGCCGGCCACATCTGCCGCCTAAATCTAAAAGAATGGAGAATGACGTTATGAAAAAGAACACTCTGAAAAAACTGATGGCACTTGGATGCGCAGCTGCGCTTTCCCTCTCCCTGATCGGCTGCTCCGGCGGCTCAGATTCTGCGAATGATACATCCGCTGAGACAACAGAGGAAACCACAGATACGGCCGGAACTGAAGCTTCTGACACAGCTGGCACAGATGCCGCAGCCGGAGAGACCGCCGAATATACAATCGCTATTGTAAAACAGATGGATCATGCTTCCCTTGATGAGATTGCAAATGCTGTCGCTGCTGAGCTGGACGCAATCGCCGCAGAGAACGGCGTAACCATCAATTATGAGATTTATTCCGGACAGAATGACCAGACGACGCTGAAGCAGATCGGCGATCAGGCTGTCGCAGACGACGTGGACGCTATCATCCCGGTTGCTACGCTGGCAGCCCAGGTTATGACCGTTTGTGCAGAGGATACCCAGACACCTGTAGTTTACGCAGCCATCTCCGATCCGGAAGCTGCCGAGATGACCGGCATCGACTATGTAACCGGCACCAGCGACGCTCTCAATACAGAGCTTATCCTGGACATGATGCTGGCTGCCAATCCTGATGTGCAGAATGTGGGACTGCTCTACTCCCTGTCCGAGACCAACTCCACCAAGCCCATCGCTGACGCAAAGACCTACCTGGAGGAAAAGGGCATCGCTTATACCGAACAGACAGCCAACACCAACGATGAAGTAATCGCAGCCGCTTCCGCCCTGATCGCCGATAATGTGGATGCCATCTTCACTCCGACTGACAATGTGATCATGGCTGCCGAGCTGGCTATCTATGAGGATCTGGCTGCCGCAGGTATCCCGCACTACACCGGCGCTGATTCCTTCGTCCGCAACGGCGCATTTGCCACCTGCGGCGTAAACTATACGAACCTTGGAACCGAAACTGCCGACCTGGCCTATACTGCCATCACAGAGGGTATGGATGGCCTGGAGGACTACTACCTGTCAGAGGGCGGTATCATTACTGTAAACACTGAGACTGCGGAAGCTCTCGGCATCGACTATTCCGTATTCTCCGATCTGGGTGAGGTTGTCGAGGTTCAGACCACGGAGGAATAGAATCCGGCACATACCCACAGCTATAACAGCTATATATTTGATTTTCGGAGGTAATGTTCCTGTGCAATCTATACTTTACATCCTGCAGACAGCCCTGGAGCTGGGATTCCTGTACGCGCTCGTACCCATGGCCCTGTTCCTGAGCTTCCGAATCCTGGACATCGCCGACATGACCACGGACGGCTGTTTTGTACTCGGCACTGCCGTATCAGTCACGCTGGCGGCATCCGGCCATCCGTTTCTTGCCATCCCCGCAGCTATGCTTGCGGGGATGTGCGCTGGTTTTGTGACGGCATTTCTGCAGACCCGCCTGGGCGTCCCATCTATCCTGGCAGGTATTGTAACCAATATGGGACTCTATACGATTAACCTGATGGTTATGGGCTGGAGCGCAAATGTCAGCCTTCTTCGGGTAGACACTATTTTTTCTCTGTTTGAGGACACCGGGATCGGCGGACAGTGGCATGAAGCCCTGCTTGCTGGCTTTGTCACGGTTCTCGCAGGAGTTCTGCTTGTCCTCTTTCTCGGAACAAGACTCGGCCTGTCCATCCGCGCAACCGGCGACAACATCGATATGGTGCGGGCTTCTTCCATCAACCCGACCTTTACCATCACGGTAGGCCTGTGCATCTCCAATGCTCTGACCGCTCTTTCGGGCGCCATGGTAGGACAGTATCAGAATACGGCGGATATCAACGGCGGCACTGGGATCGTGGTAATCGGCCTGGCCTGTCTCATCATCGGAGAGACCGTGCTCGGACGGCGCACAGTGCTGAAAGGAGCCATCGCAGCCATAATCGGTTCCATCATCTACCGTTTCATCTATGCAATCGTACTTTACACAAAAATCATGCCGGTTCAGGGGCTTCGTCTGGCCACCGCTGTCATCGTCGCCCTTGCCATCGCATTTCCGACTATTAAGAGCTGGGCCGCATTTCAGAAACGGAAAATGGCAGCCCGCCAGAAAGGAGGCCGATAAAGATGCTGGATATCCGTTCCATTTCCAAAACCTTTAACCCTGGAACCGTCAATGCCAAAAAAGCTCTTTCCGGCCTGTCCCTTCATCTGGATCCAGGCGATTTCGTGACCATTATCGGCTCTAATGGAGCAGGAAAATCTACGCTGTTCAATGCGATCGCCGGCGTTTTTTACGTGGACGAGGGCTCTATCCTGCTGGACGGAACCAATCTGACCTTTCTTCCGGAATATCAGCGCAGCCGCATGATCGGCCGCCTGTTCCAGGATCCGCTGAAAGGAACCGCACCCGGCATGACTATCGAAGAGAACCTTGCACTGGCATACCTGCGCTCCACAAAGGGAAGCGCACCTTTTGCCCGGATTTCCAAACGGGATAAGGCTCTTTTCCGGGAAAGGCTGTCTCTTCTGCATATGGGCCTTGAGGACCGCATGAAACAGCCCGTAGGCCTGCTGTCTGGCGGACAGCGTCAGGCGCTGACCCTTCTGATGGCTACTCTCGTACCGCCAAGGCTTCTGCTGCTTGATGAGCACACTGCCGCTCTTGACCCGGCAACTGCAGAGAAGGTGCTGGAATTGACGCGCGATATTGTTTCCAAAAAGAATATCACCTGTCTCATGATTACCCACAATATGAAACAGGCCCTGGAGCTCGGCAACCGGACGCTGATGATGGCGGACGGAAATATCGTCCTGGACGTAGGCGGCGAGGAACGGAAGCACATGTCCGTTGAACAGCTGCTGAGCCGTTTCAGGCAGGGAGCGGGACATGAGCTGGACAATGACAGGATCCTCCTGTCGTGATTTGAAAGAGAAGGAGTATTCCGTTTATGAAATATGTCGATCTCCATACTCATTCCACCAGTTCTGACGGCACTTTTACGCCTTCAGAGCTGGCGGCATACGCCGCCAGGAAAGGACTTGCGGCTTTTGCCCTGACCGATCATGATACAACAGACGGGCTGGCAGAGGCAGAAGCAGCAGCGGCGGAGCATGGAATCGAATTCGTTCCCGGCATTGAATTTTCTACTGACTATGACGGGCATGACATTCACATTGTCGGCCTGGATATTGACCGCACGCAAAAGGAGCTGACGGAGCTCCTGCAGGCCTTCCGCCAGAACCGGGACGCCCGCAATGAGGAAATGCTGGAGCTCCTGCGCACAGTCGGAGGCTTTGCTATTACCATGGAAGACCTTCGCAGAAGCTATGGTCAGGACACTGTGATTACCCGGGCGCATTTCGGCCGCTGGCTTTTCGAGCACGGATGTGTAAAGTCCATTTCAGAAGCCTTTGACCGCTACCTGGGCGACGGCTGTCCCTGCTTTGTAGAAAAAAAGCGGACACGCCCGGAGACCGCCATCCGCCTGATTCTGGGGGCCGGAGGCATTCCCATCCTGGCCCACCCGCTTCTCTATCATCTGTCTATGCCAGAGCTGGAATCTCTGGCCCGGACCCTGAAAGATCTCGGGCTTCTAGGCATTGAAGCTATCTATTCCTCCAATATGGGGACAGACGAGAGCCAGATGCGCAGGCTTGCCCGGAAACTGGGCTTGAAAATCTCTGGAGGCTCTGATTTTCACGGAAAGAACAAGCCGCTGATCGATCTGGGCAGCGGCCGGGGAAACCTGAAAATCCCCTATGAGATTTTAGAGAATCTGAGAAAATAATATCCTTATATTTGCAAAGCTGGATCTGAAAAACGGCGCCGGGAATGTTTCTCTCCGGCGCCATTTTTGTAAATTCACTTTTTTATATCTTCACCTTTTGTATCTTCGCCTGTATGTTTTTATCTTGGATTCCCCATAAAGAACAGCGCTACAGTTCCCGGGCCGGAATGGGCTCCGATCGTCGGTCCCACATGGTTGATTATAAATTTGTCAACCCCAAAGCGCTCCTGAACCAGCTTCTGTACGTATTCCGCGTCCTCCTGGCAGTCGCCGTGGCTGATGAATACTTCACTGTTCTGATCCTCATAGCCCTTGATCTGATCCGCCATGCGGTCCACCAGCGCAGCCAGGGATTTCTTGCGGCCGCGGACCTTTCCGATAGCAATCAGATGTCCCTCATCATCCACATGAAGCACCGGCTTAATATTAATCATGGTGCCGAGAACGGCAGTGGCCTTGGAGACACGGCCGCCTCTGTGCAGATGGAAGAGATCGTCTACTGTGAAATTATGGCACAGGTGCAGCTTGTTTTTCTCTACCCAGTCCGCCACCTCTTCCATAGATTTTCCTGCTTCCTTCAGCTGCACAGCCTTATGAACCAGCAGCCCCTCTCCAAGCGAAGCGCTGAGGGAGTCAATCACTATGAGCTTCCTGTCCGGATATTCGCCGCTTTCCCGGATTTCTTCAGCAGCGACCATCCCGCTGCCGCAGGTGCCGCTTAAACCGGAAGAGAAAGCGATGTAAAGCACGTCGTTTCCCTGGTCAAGGCAGGCCTTGAACGCTTCCTTCGCCTGCTCGGGGTTTACCTGCGAGGTCGTCGGCATGGAGCCCGCTCTCATTTTCGCATAAAATTCTCTGACATCCAGAGGATTTTCTCTGTCATAGGTATTTCCTTCGATTGTATAGCTTAAGGAAAGAATCGCGAGCTGATGCTCCTGAATGTAGCTCTCCGGCAGGTCCGCAGTGGTGTCTGTCATAATCACATATGGATTCATTCTGGTACCTCCTAATAATTTCCTAATATTTTTAAATTCAGCGCTTCCTCACGGATTCCCCGCAGGGCATTTTTTACCGCGCTGTCATTTAAATTCCCCTCAAAGTCCACAAAGAAATGATATTCCCAGTTCCGATCCGCGATTGGACGGGATTCGATCCGGCACATGTTGAGATTGTTGTAAATAAAGTGCGAAAGCACGTTGTACAGGCAGCCGCTCTCATGAGTGACCTCAAAGCAGATGCTTACTTTTTTCGCGTCCCGGCAGAAGATAGGCTGATTGGTCACAATCAGGAAACGGGTGGAATTCTGTCCGCTCCGGTTGATCCCCTCCTCCAGCACCTTCAGGCCATGCTGCCTGGCCGCAAGAGGACTGGCAATAGCTGCCTGGGATCTGTCCCCGTCCTCCGCCACCTTCTGAGCCGCCATCGCTGTATTCAGAAGGCTGATCTGCTTCCAGTCCCGGTGCTCATCCAGATACTTCGCACACTGCATGAGGCCCTGGGGATGGGAATACACCGTCCTGATATCGGACAGCTCTGCGTCCTGCGTACCCAGGAGAGCATGCTGAATCGGAAGAATCTGTTCGCCTACAATATAATTATCATACTCTCCCAGAAGGTCATAATTGTCATTCACAATGCCTGCGGTGGAATTTTCGATGGGAAGCACCGCATAATCTGCCATTCCTTCCGCAATGGCGTCCATGGCGTCTCTCCAGCGCTCCACATGAAAATGGTTGACATCCTCCCCAAAGAACGCGAACATAGCCTGCTGGGCGTACGCCCCGTCCACTCCCTGGTAGACGACCCGGACATTTTCCTTTTCCAGCTTATCTACCATGATAAACGGCAGCCGCCCCAGAGCCTGCTTTTCCATCAGCTGATACTGGAGCTTGCGGCTCATGGCCATCAGCTGCTTATAAAGCTCTTCCACTCCGTGGCTGTTGAACTCGTTGTGCGTCATGGCCTTTACTGCTTCCAGCTTCTGATTCTCCCGTTCCTTGTCAAGGATTCGCTTTCCGGTGGCTACCTTATACTCCGCCACCTCCCCGGAAATCTCCATGCGCTGCTCAAACAGCTCTACTATCTGCCGGTCTATCCTGTCTATCTCAAGGCGAAGCTCTGTCAAATCTCTCATATTACATTCCTCTCTTACCTTCCCGCGTTTCTTTCCTTCCGACTGTGTCCGGACACTATCCTGCCGTCCGTACCTGCCGGATCAGTTCTCCCAGGTACGACAGGGAACCGAAGGCCAGAATCAGGTCCTCCTCCCCCGCATACGCCCGGGCCCTGCGCACTGCATCACAGAGATCCCCCGCGGCTTCCACATTCGGATTATATCTGCGGACCTCCTCCGCCAGACTTTCCGCCGGCAGCGCCCTGGGATTATCAGGCGTCATGACGGTAATCACCCGCGCAGCCAGAGGCGTAAGCCTGCTCATGACGTAATCGTATTCCTTATCTGCCAGTACCCCGGCGATAAAAATTTTCCTCTTACCGGAAAAATAAAGATCGAGAGTCTCATACAGCCGGTCAGCCGCGTCCCTGTTGTGGGCGCCGTCCACGATAAACAAAGGATGTCTGTCCACCACCGTAAACCTGCCCGGCCAGACTGTTTCCGCAAGCCCTTTCCGGATCTGCTCTTCCGTCACCGTAAATCCGCAGCTTCCAAGGGCTGTCACGGCCTCCACAGCCAGAGCCGCATTGTCAATCTGCCAGCTTCCCAAAAGTCCCGGCTTCAGATTTTTGATGCCTTTATAGGTAAAGCTCTGGTTTTCAAATCCATATTTGATATCCTGAAGCTCTTCCTTTCTGAGCTCCCGAAATTCTGCTCCCTTTTCCCGGCAGACGTTTTCCAGGACCTTACGCGCCTCCGGCCGCTGAACCGCGCTGACTGCCGCCGCACCCGGCTTTATGATCCCGGCCTTTACCTGCGCAATCTCTTCAATCGTATCTCCCAGGAATCCCATATGATCCAGGCCGATCTCCGAAAATACTGAGACCAGCGTCGTCCTCACTACATTCGTGGCATCTGTCAGTCCGCCCATGCCGCACTCCAGCACCACGACGTCACAGTGCATTTCCCGGAACCAGAGAAATGCCATCGCTGTCTCCACCTCAAAGGTGGTCGGATGTGAAAAGCCCTCCTCCGTCATCTGGCGGCATGCCTCCTGTATCCGGCCGGCCAGCCGCGCTACGCCTTCCCTTGTGATATATTCCTCATTGACCTGGATCCGCTCCCGGTAATCAAAAATCGTCGGGGAGATATACCGGCCCACCCGGTAGCCGGCCTCTTTCAGAATTGTCGAAATATACGCCAGAACGGAACCCTTTCCGTTCGTCCCTGCAATATGTACAAACCTCAGATCATCCTGAGGATTTCCCAGGCGCTTCATCAGCTCCGTGACAGATCCGAGACCCAGCACAGCTCCGTACCGGCCTGTATCATCTATAAAAGCTCTTGCCTCTTCGTAGGTCATATTTCCCCGCCTCTTCCTGTCAAAATCCGTTCTAATTATAGTATACCGGGAGATGGATTGCAAGCATAGAAAGAGAGCTAAATCCCCTTCATTGTCAGCGCAATCCGCTTCTTCTGCAGGTCTACGCTCAGCACCTTTACATCCACGATGTCGCCTACGCTTAAGACCTCCAGCGGATGCTTAATATACCGATCGGTAATTTGGGAAATATGAACCAGCCCGTCCTGATGAACTCCGATGTCTACGAAGACGCCGAAGTCAATTACATTCCGGACTGTCCCTTTCAGCACCATGCCCGGCGTCAGATCCTTCATCTCCAGCACGTCCGTGCGCAGGATCGGACGGGGCATCTCGTCTCTGGGATCGCGCCCCGGCTTCTCAAGCTCCTTTACGATGTCACGCAGAGTAGGCTCGCCGACACCCAGCGTTTCCGCAAGCCTTCCATAGTCATGCACCTTTTTGGAAAGTCCCTGAATACCGCCCTTTGCCAGCTCCTCCCTGGACAGCCCCATGGAGGACAGCAGCTTTTCAGCTCCCTCATAGGATTCCGGATGAACGCTGGTGGCATCCAGCGGGTTATCTCCGCCCGTGATGCGCAAAAAGCCCGCGCACTGCTCAAAAGCCTTTGGACCGAGCTTCGCTACCTTCAAAAGCTGCCGGCGGTTCTGGAAGCGGCCGTTCTCCTCCCGGTAGGCCACGATGTTTTTCGCCAGAGCTTTGCTGATGCCGGAAACATACTCCAGAAGGGACGCCGAGGCCGTGTTCAGATCCACTCCCACCTTATTTACACAATCCTCCACGACGCCGGACAGAGCTTCACTGAGCTTTTTCTGGTTCATATCGTGCTGGTACTGGCCTACGCCAATGGATTTCGGGTCTATTTTCACAAGCTCTGCAAGCGGATCCTGAAGCCGTCTCGCAATAGAGGCCGCACTTCTCTGTCCCACGTCAAAATTCGGAAATTCCTCCGTAGCCAGCTTGCTGGCTGAATAGACGGAAGCTCCCGCCTCATTTACAATCACATATTTCACCGGGACAGGCAGCTCTTTGATCAGATCTACAATCACCCGCTCAGATTCCCTGGACGCCGTACCGTTTCCGACTGAAATCAGCGTAACGCCGTATTTCTGAATGAGCTTCTTCAGCACAGCCTTCGCCTCTGCCACCTTATTCTGGGGCGCAGTAGGATAAATGACAGCTGTGTCCAGAACCTTGCCTGTGGCGTCCACCACAGCCAGCTTGCAGCCGGTACGGAAGGCCGGATCCCAGCCAAGCACTACCTGGCCGGCAATGGGCGGCTGCATCAGAAGCTGCTCCAGGTTTTTTCCAAAGACACGGATAGCCCCGTCCTCCGCCTTTTCCGTCAGCTCGTTCCGGATTTCCCGTTCAATGGAGGGCGCGATCAGCCTGCGGTAGCTGTCTGCGATCACTTCCTTCAGGACCGGTGTGGTATAAGGATTATCCCGGACCAGAATCTGCTTTTCCAGATAACGCAGAATACGCTCCTCCGGCGCTTCGATCCGCACCGTCAGCACCTTCTCCGCCTCTCCGCGGTTCAGCGCCAGAATCCGGTGTCCTGCCGCTTTTTTTACAGGCTCCTCATAGTGGTAATACATCTCATACACAGTCTCGGCCTTCTCATCCTTCGCTTCCGAGCAGATCTGGCCCTCATCCAAGGTGGCCCTGCGGATATAAGTCCGGTAGTCTGCCTCGTCTGAGATCGCCTCCGCCAGGATGTCCCCTGCCCCCGCGATAGCCTCTTCCACAGTCAGGACTCCCTTTTCCTCGGACAGCCACGCCTTTGCCTCTTCCTCCAGCGGCTTTTTCGTCAGCTGCAGCCGGATCAGATCTGCCAGGCCGTCCAGTCCCTTTTCCTTTGCCATCGTAGCTCTGGTCCGCCGTTTCGGCCGGTAGGGGCGGTACAGATCGTCCACCGCCACCAGGGTTTCCGCTGCCAGTATCTGATTTTTCAGCTCCTCTGTCAGCTTTCCCTGCTCCTCGATGCTCCCAAGCACCTGCGCCTTTTTATCCTCAAGACCTCTTAAGTAAGAGAGCCTCTCATTTAAGTTCCGCAGAACCTCATCGTTTAAGGAGCCCGTCGCCTCCTTCCGGTAGCGGGAGATAAAGGGAATCGTATTTCCTTCATCGATCAGCTTCACCGCCGCCTCTGTCTGCCAGAGCTTAATATTCAGCTCTTCTGTCAGTTTCTTTAAAATATCCATATAGCTTTTCTCCTTCTGTCAGGTTCGGACTATCACTTATTATAGGCAAAAAACAGCCTGACCGCAAGAAGCATTTGTCTTTCCCCCGTGCCTGTGGTAGTATTAAGTAGATATCCTTAAGGCTGACAAAGGCTTCCGCTGCCAGCTAAGGAAAGCTTCAGGAGGTATACTGATGATCGAACAGATAAATTCGAATCCTCAAATCAACCGTATGGCCGCCATATCCCAATTTATGGGCATCGCTTCCGTGATATCCCTTGGGTTTCTTATTCTGCCGAGCTCTGTCATGGCGCTGCCGCTGGGCCTGATTCTGAGCAATATGGCGATCCTTTTCGCCCACCTGTCCAAGGGCGGAGGCTTCCGCTTCCCGCAGCAGGCCATGGTCGGAATGGGGACAGGCTTCTTTTCCCTTGCCATCTATCTGATCATGCTTCTGATCAGCGTTCTGAGTCTGTACCTGGCCGTTCAGATGTTCGGCCTTGAGACCGTTCTCGATCCGGAGGCCCTGCAGAAGGCACTCAACGATTACCTGAACGAGCAGTTGAATTTTCTGACCACTGGAGGCGGCATATGAAAATCATACCAAAAGAGATGAAACGGCGGGCCCGCATCGCCCTGACCGGAAATTATTTTCCTGCGGTCAGCCTGACTGTCAGTCTGACCCTGCTCACGACCGCGCTGACTCTGCTGATTCAGCAAAGCGGCCTGTACCTTTCAGCCGATCCCCTGAACCAGGTTCTGTACTGGGTTCTGTATCTCATCGCTCTTTTATTTGGCGCTCTCCTGGAAGCCGGCCTGCTCCGCTTCCTCTATTCGTTGTGCAAGGGAAAGCCCTTACGTGAACGGGGAATCCTGTTTTCCGCGTTCCGGAACCAGGCAGACACCTATATTCTGACCTACGCGTTCCGCTATCTGGTATCTCTTGTCTGGTTCGTTCCTTCCCTGTATTTCTATATGCAGCTGCCTGTAGTGATCGATCTGACGGAGATTCCGGCTGACCTGCCCTATCTTCTGGGCATGTCTCTTCTGCTGGCTGCTGTCGCCCTGATTCCGGCGGTCTTTTTTGCATTGCCCTACTGCCTGGCTGTCTATGTGCTCCTGGACGATCCAAACCGTCCTGCCCGGGATGCCCTGCGGCAAAGCCGCAGGCTGACGCGCGGACAGCGCGGCCGCATCTTCCGGCTGTGGCTGGGCTTTCTGCCCCTGTGCCTTCTGGGAATCGGCTCCTTCGGCATTGGTTTCCTGTGGATCCGGCCCTATTTCCATACGGCAATGGGAGAGGTGTATCTGGAGCTGAGAGGGCGGGATGACTCTTCCGATGTCGGACAGCCAAAGTAGAATTTCTAAAAAGATATCAAACACATTATCACATAAGCAGTATTATTGAAAATATTTCCCAACAAAAATGCAGGTGCGCCAAAGATTTTTTTCAAATTCTTCAGCACACCTGCATTTATTACAAAACTAATGCCAGTGCTCTGCACGGCCCTCCTTCTGCTCCGTCAATAGAAATTGGGGCTCCTATAAAAATAAATTCTTTTCCAAGCAATTTATCAATATTACACAGGGCTTCATATAAAATTTTAGAATTGCCATCCAGCAGCGCATGATGAATCGGATACATTTCATCCCCGATATGGTCACAATTATTTGTCTCTATTCCAAAGCCCTTTAATCCAGGATGCCTGCCGAGCCATTTTGCAAACTGTAATTCTAAAACAGGGAATCTTCCATATTGCTCTTTTGTTCCGAATTTTTTCGACCACCCTGTATAAAACAGAAGAAATTCAATTCCTTCCAGGCTCTGTCCCTTCAGGACTTCCTGCCCTATCACTTCACCAGCTCTGTAATGGGAGCAGTCCAACACTCTTCCTCTCCCTACAAAAAAAGCAATTTCTTTATCTTCTGCCCGGAACCCTCCTGCCAGCATGTGAGAAGGACAATCCAGATGCGTACCAAAATGAATACAGAACCCATCCATCGTTGTAATTTCACAGGGATCTCCTTTTCCCAAATCACCGTTCTTCCGGATTTTCATCGGTACCCCGCCCGGAAAAACCAGCATATGATTCGTATATTTCCAGGACAAATCCACAACCTCTTTGTACAGCATTTCAGCGTTCCTTCTTTCTCCCCGACACCACCAGCAAAAGAACAGCTATCAGCAGCCCCTGAACAATCTGCTTTACTGCTTCTGGCATATGTAAAATAGTCAGCAGGCTGTTAATAAGTACCATAATACATACTCCGGCAATTGTTCCTACATACCCTCCTGATCCTCCGGCGATGCTCGTTCCACCTATTACTACCGCTGCTATGGAATCCATGTTATAACCACTTCCCGTAGACATATAGCTTGTACCAGTATAGCCAAGCAGAAAATATCCAGTAATCGCTGCCATAACACTTGCAATGATATAAACAATGAGTGTAACATTCCGAACCTGTATTCCAGAATAATCAGCACTATCTCTATTTGTTCCAATCGCATAAATAGAACGCCCAAGAACAGTGCTTCTCAAAATCACGATTACTGCTGCGGCTAAAATAATCCACACAATTGTCACACCGCTGAAAATACCGCCAAACCTTCCATTTGACAATTGATTCAGAATATCTGAGGTAAATCCTCCCGGCGCTCCATTGCAATAAATATATGCCAGACCATATACAGCAGTTCCGGTCGACAGTGTCATAATCATAGCCGGTATCTTCAGAAAATACACTCCACAGCCATTCAACAAGCCTATTAACACTGCCACTCCTATAACTGCAGCCAGTGCGGTAAAAGTATTCTCGTTCTGCCCGCTGATTATGGCTGCAGCAAGCACATTGCTGAACAGCAGGGTATACTCCAGTGACAGGTCAATCCCGCCCGTTAAAATGACCAGCGACTGGCCAACGCAGACAATCCCAAGAAAAGCTGCCTGTTTTAAAATAGAATAAATATGATCAACTGTCAAAAATCCTGTGCTGACGCAGTTAATAATCACTGCCAGAAGGATCATCACCGCGTAAACAAAGACAACAGGCAGGATTTTCTGCAATTTCAGCTGTCTCAGATCCTGTTCTTTTTCCATGCCCTGTCTCCTCCTTATTTTCTGGATCGAATAGCACTGAATGCAAGCGCCAGTATCAGGATAACTCCCTGAATAACAAACTGATAATAAGAAGATACATGCATCAGGTTTAATAGATTATTAATAATTCCCATAATTCCAACTGCCGCAAAGCATCCTATTACGCTGCTTTTACCTCCAACAAGCGTAGCGCCTGCCACTACCGCCGTTGTAATTGATCTCTGCGTATAGCTTTCTCCTATCAATGGATTTCCTGAAGTCGAATAAAACGAAATGTACAAAGCTGCCACCGCAGAAATCAGTCCGGACACTGCGAATGCCATAATTTTAGTGCGGCCTACCCGAATTCCCGAACATTCCGCCGCCTGCTCGCTTCCTCCAACAGCAAATATAGCGCGCCCAAAATTCGTCCGAAACATCAATATCCAGATAAGGACCGTCATCACTATAACCAGCAGGAACGGGAACAGATATCCCCATCCTCTTGTAAAAAACTGGCACAATTCACTGGGCAATGTTCCTTTTGGCGATGACATGATTAACAGAGCTGTTCCCGCAAATATTGTCTGTGTCGCCAGAGTAGCTATAATGGACTGAATATTCCCTTTTACAACCAGCAATCCGTTAATAATACCAATACCCACGCCAATTATAAGACAAAGAATACTTATCAGAATCCACGACCCAACAGAATCTGTCATAAGTGTCACTGCTGCTACATTTACCATGGAAATGATCGAGCCAACGGAAAGATCCACACCACCCAAAGTAATAACAATAAGCTGGGCGTATGTAATCAGCAGCAAACCAATATTGGAAATCAGCAAATTTCTCAGGTTCCGCGTTCCCCAAAATACGTCGCTGGATAAAGAAGCGAAAAGTATTAGCGCAAAAAAGATTACATAGACAATTACAACCTCACTTTTTCTCTTGTACAGCAGACGTAGATTGTGCTTTGAAAGCAATTTATCTTTAGACATTTCTTTATTCATTCTGTCCATCCTCCAATCCTGTCGTCTTCTGCACTTTCTGATTCATCGCTCCCCGCATAATATTTTCTTCTGTTATCAGAGCGCCTTCCCTTTCTCCAAGTTCTCCGGTAATCCGTCCTTCATATAAAGTCAGCACCCGGTCACACAGCCCGATTGTTTCCATCATATCGCTTGTATAACAGAGAATCGCCACGCCTTCATCAGCCAGACTGCGAAGCAGCCGGTATATTTCCTGCTTTGCTTCTACATCGATTCCTCTTGTCGGTTCATTTAACAGCAGAACCTTTGGCACATCCTCTAATATTTTTCCAATCGATACCTTCTGCTGGTTCCCTCCCGACAGATTCACAACATTCTGCAGCAAGCTTGCAGTTTTAATATTCAAACGCTTCACCATCTGATTTGCCTGCTCTGCTTCCTCTTTCTTCTTGATAAAACCAAATTTCTGCCGTCTCCTCAGGCTGGCCATGCTCAGATTATCGCCTACAGACATTTCCAGGCAAAGCCCCAGTCCCTTCCTGTCTTCAGGAACATAACCAATTCCCAGCTTCATTGCCTTGCGTACATTATGATAGACAATTTCTTTCCCGTTCAATTTGACTGTACCAGATGTCCTTCTTCTGAGACCTGCAATCGCCTGAAACAGCTGTGTCTGGCCCTGTCCGTCCAGCGCTCCAATCCCTACTATTTCTCCCCTGCGTATCTGCAGATTGATATTATGGAAATGAGCATTATCACTGAAGTTTTGTACCTCAAACATGACCTCCGCATCCTTCTGGGTATTTTTGTGCGGAAAAATACTTTTCAGTTCACGCCCAACCATCAGCTGTATAATTGTATTTTCATCTGATTCCCTCAAATTTACTGTATCAATATAACTTCCATCCTTTAAGATAGTAGCATAATCTCCAAATCGAAATATTTCTTCCATTCTATGGGAAATAAACAAAACGGTTTTTCCCTGGCTTTTCAGTTCCTGAACAATCTGATACAATTTATCCACCTCTGTAGACGTCAGCGTAGAGGTAGGCTCGTCTAAAATCAGAATCTGAGGTTCTGCAGCCAGCGCCTTTAAAATCTCTACCATCTGCTGCGCCGCAATAGGCAGATCTGCAGTTCTTGCATAGGGATCAATTTCAATATTATATTTTTGAGCTATTTCTCTTGCAGCCCGAAGAAGCGCCCTTTCATCCGTAAACCCCCTTTTATTGCCCTGATTCAGGTAAATATTCTGCGCTACTGTCAACTCCGGCAGCAGCGACATCTCCTGATATACCATTGCAAGGCCGTTCTTTTTTGCTTCTATGGGATGCCGGAAATTTACTTTTTCTCCGTTAATCCAGATTTCACCGGAATCCGGGCGATACATTCCTGTTAATATTTTTAACAGCGTGCTTTTCCCTGCTCCATTCTCTCCCTGCAGTACATGAACCTGGCCCGGATAGCATGTAAAAGACACATCTTTTAAAGCATGTACGCCCACAAAAGTCTTATCAATATTACGTACTTCTATCGAAGGTCTCATAGTGTTGTCCTTTCTGCCATATCGGACTTCCGGTTATGGAATCTGAGATTCCATAACCGGCATTACATCCAAAATACTCTTCTGTCAAACCAAATAAGCTCTGTTTAATTAGGGAACAGTTCCTGAAGGATATCATCCGGCAGATATGTGTGTACCCAGAAGTTATCATTCAGATCCTCTCTGTAAAAGTCTGCTGCTGTATCAATTGTTACAGGATCCTCTTCCAATACAATTTCCTGTTCAACCTCTTCGCCATTCAGGATATCGATTGCATAATCCAGTGCGATTGCGCTGATATATGTGGGATTCGTAAATGCCATAGTCTCTAATCCTTTATCCTCATTCTCCAGCCACACTCGAAGGAACCCATTACTTGCTTCACCTGTCATCGGCACAAAATCACGTCCGGCGTCAATATAAGCATCAATCGCCGCCTGTGTCATTGCTCCGCCCTGAGACAGGATTCCGTCAATTTCCGGATATGCCGAGAGTATATCCTCCATTGCAGCTTTTGCCGTTGCATAATCCCAGTCCAGATTCAGCGTTGCAATCACTTCAGCAGTCGGGCACGCTTCCATCAATCCATCGACTCCGCCATTATGCCTGTCTGCATTGATCTGATTGCCCTCAGTTCCATCCAGGACTACTACCTTTCCATTTTCAGGAATTCTTTCACCCAGCCAGGAACCACTGGTATATCCCAGTTCATAGTCTGATACCACAACTCTGCAGTCTACTTCCGCCGTACAAGACTGATTAAAGTTTACAACTACAATGCCTTCATTCCTTGCTTCTTCTATTATGGAATTCAAGCCATCAGGCGTAATACAGGTAACTACAATCGCGTCACAGCCCATAGTAATCAAATCGCTGATATCTGAAATCTGCTTGGACTGATCACCATTCGCCTGAAGCATTACGTAATCATCAATTACTCCCTGCTCTTTAAGCTGTTCTGCATGATACTCAAACTCAGCCTCCATCTGTACACGCCAGGAATCTGTCAGAGAAAAATTAGAAAATCCAATGGTATAGCCGCCACCGGAATCCGCCGTCTCTTCCCCGCCGGCTGCTTCCGCATCTGTATTTTCCTCTACAGAAGCCTCTCCCGTTTCTGCGCTTCCCCCTGAGCCGGAACAACCGGCAAGCGATGCTATCATACTCACACATACAGCCGCAATCAATAACCTCTTTTTCATGTTTACCTCCTGCCTTTCTTTATAGTTTTTACTATTGATTATGTTATTTCACACGATAAACTGGCTCGCCCTTTATCAATGCTGAAACAACATTAATCCCCACCTTTTTCTGAAGCTCTGCCAGCGCCTCTTCAGAGCACCATGCTACATGAGGTGTCAACGCTGCTTTCGGATGACGCAGAAGCTTCGAATTTTCAAAATCTTCTGTGCAAATCACATCAAGCCCCGCATAACTGACCCTCCCCGAATCCAGTGCCTGAATCAATGCATCTTCACAAATCAGCCCGCCTCTTGCTGTATTTACAACTACAGCTCCTTCTTTTATCACGGCAAACTGTTCATAGGAAAGCATATCCTGTGTTGACGGACTCAGAGGCACATGCACAGAAAGGACATCCGCTTTTTTCAAAACCTCTTCCAAAGTCATGAATTTTACTTCCGGATGACTATTAACATCCTGGAAATACGGATCATATACTACAATCTCCGCAAAAAAGTCTTTCATTTTTTTTGCTACGTCACGGGCAATATTCCCAAATCCCAGAAGACCCAGAACCGCATTTTTCATTCTTTTCATTGGCCGGACAGCATTCATATCAAAGGTCCCCGAAAGCAGCATGTCCCTTGATACGGTAATTTTTCTCATAGCATTCATGATGTGTGCTATTGCTGTGTTTGCCACTTCATCAATGCAGTAATCTGGCACGTTGGCAACCATAATTCCTTTTTCTCTGGCTGCGTCCAAATCAATATTATCTACACCAATCGCATAACGCGCTATGATTTTACATTTTTCCATGCTTTGTATTACCTGTGCCGTTATCTTGGAAAACTGCACAACCAAAGCATCACAATCTTTTACGTATGGAATCAGCTCTTCTGGATTAAAAATTCCTCCAGGAACTATTTTGGTACAGTCTATAATCTCTACCGGTTCCCCCAGCTTCTCAAATTCCTTTAACTCAGCATCCAAATTTGGATAATAATAATCTGAAAATACGATTTTATAGCCGCTCATTTTACAATCCCTGCCTTTTTTGCAATTCTCAGCATGCCTTTAATACTGTATCCATCAATCTCTTCACTGTCACTCACGGTCGTAATATGGATTTCCGGCATTGTTTCATGAATGATAAATTCATACAGACGGCAGCGTTCCTTCTGTCCAATCAGGTAATAATCTGTAATTTTCTTATCCGACAGCATATCCAGCTGATTCACTGACAGCATGTCTTCCGCCGCCACAAGAGCGTCAAGGAACAAAAGCCGTTCATACCACTTTGTATCAAGCAATACATCCAAAAATCTCGGAAACATCAATGTCCGTGCAAGCCCCACTTTTTTATTCCAGTAAATGGCATCGCGTACAATCTTCTCATCAAAATAATCTTCTGGCCACGCCTCGCTGCTATCACCCTGGATTACAGATTTATGGAGAAATGTTCCCTGTGTTACAGACTCAAACAGCTGCCCGCTCATTGTACTCAGGCTTCCCAATATCATTCCTTCTTGATCTATGGGAATAAACTTTGTATGGCTGGAAAGTACCACAGCCATAGCCGGAAGCTGAAATCCCGGCTTTTCCATAAGCCCCATCATCTGCGTCTCTTCGCCGCGCATAAAATCCAGTCTTCCGACAATGGCCGTAGGATCTTTTCCATCATCCGGCACAGGATTGCGGATACCCCGCACAAAATAGACCGGTATTCCTTCAATAATTCCTGTATCTTTGACTTCGGCCATGGAAGCTGCCAGCTCGTCTTCTCCTCCAGGCGCATCCATATGCGGCAGCTCGCATAAACCAATTTCTGATGTTATCATACCGCTGGACAGAACTGCTTCGATTTCTCCAAGTTCAATTCCCGACGTTTTTACAGCTTTTTCAACAATTTCTTTGAGACCGCTTCTAAGCGTATTTTTGCTTCCTGTCACAGATGTATCTTTTACGCCTACCGTCTTCTTGGCCGTTCCATATACTGTTCCTTTTCCATCTACTATATACGCCCTCGAATTTGTCGTTCCGCAGTCGATGATTACATAATACATTTCAGATTACTCCTATTCTTTCTAACCCGTCCCTGACATTTTTCATTTCCACATCACTTGCTTTTACGAAAGGAGCTCTGGGATATGCCTTTATAATGCCGCGGATTTCTGCAATCGCATAAATTGCAAGCTGTGTAGAGCGGGCCAGATACATGATGTCACGCAGTTCATTAATCTTAAACTGAATCTTCAACGCTTCTTCTGCCTTACCCTGTATGGAAAGCTGATACATATTTTCACAAAGCTCAGGAAATACATTGCCGATACCAGGAATATACGCCTTACATCCCAGAGAATGAGCAGAAATCCATAAAGCTTCTGTTCCCAGCGCCACATCAAAGGAATCATCCGCCAATTCTCTTTGATAGGTAGCATACTTCAGCATATCGAAGGTTGCGTCTTTAATTCCGGACAATCCTATTTCCTTCAGCTGTTTCAACACATAAAGGCTTGTTTCATACCCTTGAAACCCAGGATTATGATACACATAAAACGGAAAATCCTTTGTTTCTTTTAAAACACTCTCATAATAGTGAAAAAGATCTATGTCCTGATATTTGTAATAATATGGTCCTACTGCCGATGCTGCATCACAGCCAATATCCTTGGCATGCAGAGTTAATTCGATAGTGTCTCTTGCATTTGTAGTTCCTGTGTGAACCACTATTTGTGTCTCCGGCTTTGCATGCTTCTTAACAATTTCTGCAACACGCTTCCTTTCTTCCAGCGACATCAGGGCTCCGCATCCATAAGACCCACAGATAAACAAGCCATCTACTCTTTCTGATAAATACTCTACAAGTTTTACCAGACTTATTTCATCCAATTCTCCATTTTCAGTAAATGGCGTAATCATTGGAGGTATTACACCTTTCAATTTAAAACTCATGTCGTTTCTCCTATTCTATTTCTCGTTTGCACAGCCTTTATCTATACGACAGCAACCATTGCAACAGGACCAGCTTCCAGGCCAGCCCAGCGAACCGGAAATGCACAGATTTCTTTCACCCCTGATACGTTCAGCAGTTTCCCTACATTCACATCCTCAAAGATCAGAAGAGTACGTTCCTGATTTTCTTCGTTTACGTCCAGCAGCGCATGATGTGCCGGATATCCCATCTGTCCTCCCAGGACAGAACTGTCCACACTCAGGACATCCAGCGCTATTGCCTTCAATTTAGGAAGTTCTTTCCGTATATATCTGGCAAGCTCTGCAGACAGATATGGAAAATCATTCATAAATTCTTCCGGAGCAGTATCCCGCAGTTTAGAATAGCCAGTATAAAATAAAAGAATATCACAATCTGCAAGCTCTGCTTCTTTTCCTTTCAAATCATCCAGTGTGATTTGCTCTCCCTTTTTCTTTGATAATTCTAGTACACAGGGCCTGGTAAAGTAAAAGTCCTCAATCGCCAGCTGCTCTATTGTAGCCCCCTTAGCATCAAAATGCCTTGGCGCATCCACATGCGTTCCATTATGCAGATGATGATATACCGAAGATGTCGTGTTGATGTCCCCCTGCTCCGGCGATGTTATTGCGTAATATTTCTCATCCGGATTCGTCGGCCATTTAGGTGCCGTCTCGCTCAATACATAGCTTAATTCAATAAGCATATTTTCCTCCTTTTAATAATTTCCCATGTAGGGCTGCCCCGTATGTGCCGTAATGCCTCCATCCAGAGGAATGTTTGCTCCCGTCAGGAAATCACATTCTCTTGACGCAAGAAACACCGCAAGATTTGCCACCTCTATTGGATCAGCAACATATTTTACCGGATAAGCATTCTTAAACTTTTCTTCTGCTCCCGGCACTGAAGTAAAGGTGTGCTCCAAAATCTCTGTGCGCACCGCTCCCGGGCAAATCGCATTCACACGAATTCCGGAAGCAGCATAGTCGAGCGCCATACAGCGCGTCATATTGGTAATAGCTCCCTTAGCCGTATTATATGCGACCATATCTGTATCACCCAAAAGCCCTGATACAGAAGACATATTTATAATGATACCCGAGCGCTTTTCCAGCATTTGTGGAACAAAATAGTGACAGCATAAATATACTCCCCTTACATCTACATTCATAATGCGGTCCCAATCCTCTGGCGTTGTCTCATGAACTTTTCCAGTCTGATGAGCCCCCGCATTCGTAAACAATACCTCACATCCTCCAAATTCTTTTTTTACATATTCTGCAAATGCCTTTACATCAGCTTCCACACTTACGTCACAGCGTACAAAACGGGCCTTCCCCAAATACCCGCTCTGCTGCAGTTCTTTTTCGAATTCTTCCCCCTTCTCTTTCCTCCTTCCGCAAAAAACCACCTGCGCGCCTTCCTCCACAAAGCGGCGGACAGTTTCTTTTCCTATCCCACTGGTTCCACCTGTTATTACACAAACCTTCCCTTCCAATCTCATTCGTTTTCACTTCCTCCTGCTAACCTTCCAATTTTCTTCCACCTTCATTGCTTAAAAAGAAAATTTTTTCCTAATTTGTCTCTCCATCGCCCCTAATTTAGGAATTTTTTTCTTTTTGTAATTTGAATTATGTAACGTCTTGAATTATTTGTCAAGTATTTTATAGATAAAATATTATTTTTGTGCATTTTGCTGTATTTAGTAAAAAAATTTTTTTCTTTTTTCCAGACTTACATTGACAAAAATAACCTCTCTCTGATATAATTTTATGGAACAAAATGTAAGCACCTGATAAGTATAAAAGCCACAGGAGGTTTATAATATGCAGTCCATACAAAATGAATCTGGTTCTTCCAGCTCCATATTTTCTCTTATCCGGGCAAATTATGAAGCAATGACCAATAAGCGCCGTAAAATCGCTGATTATATCCTGGAACATCCCGACGAGACACTCCAGTCAACCATCAGCACACTGGCGCAGCTGACAGGCGTAAAGAGCGAAGCGTCTATTGTGCGTTTCTACAAAATGATAGGCTTTGACAGTTATCAGGATTTCAAGCTTCAGCTGGCACAGGACCTGTCAGGAAATACCTTTTCACATTCAGTGGAAGATATTCATCTTGATGATTCTGTACAGGATATACGTCAGAAAACTATTTTCAATTCGATCGCCTCCTTATCCTCCTGTCTGGAGCGGCAAAAGGATCAAGATTATGAACAGGCCGTTCGGCTGGTCTGCAATGCCAGCCGTTTAATTCTTCTTGGATATGGCGCCTCAGCTCCTATCTGCAACTATGCTCATTTCCGCTTTCTGGAGCTGGGGCTTAACTGTCACTATTCTCCCGACTCTCACATTAACGCCGCACTTTTATCCCAGCCCAACCAGGGTGATGTTATCCTGTGCGTATCCGTATCAGGTAAAACTTATGATATTGTGCGTCAGTTAAATAAACTGCCTGCTTACAAAGTTCCTGTAATTTCTTTAACTGCTACTGAAAACTCGACCATCGGCAAGCTTTCAGATGTAGTTTTTCTAACTAAAGCCCGCGAAACGAGCCTGCTCTCCGACGCAATGTACGCCAGGCTCATTCAAATGGCTACCATAGACACTTTATACATACTTCTCTCGATTCATATGGGAAGCAACGCTCTTCTCCACCTTTATCAAACTCGTGAAATCTTTCGTGATTTTAGGGACAATGAAAAAAAGGAGGACACAAATGCACATTTATTTCCCGCCGAATGATGTAAAAATCGAAGGGATGGAAAATATTTTCATCCCTCCAATGTACCTCATACGGCAAAATTATTCGAACTTCAAAATATCCAATCTAAAAGCTCATATCATCCAACAGCTTAAAAAATTGGACATAGATTCTTTTCAAGGCAAACGCATCTGTATCACTGCAGGCAGCCGCGGCATCCCTCACATGCCGCTCATTTACAGAACTGTCTGTGATTACCTCCGCGAACTTGGAGCCAGCCCCTTTCTAGTGCCTGCTATGGGCAGTCATGGCAATGCCGATGCAAAAGGCCAGCTTGAAGTTCTGGCCTCTTATGGGATCACCGAGCAATCCGTAAACGCTCCTATTTTAAGTACCATGTCAGTCATACAATACGGAACACTGGACGGAAATCTTCCTCTTTACTGCGATGAGTATGCCGCTTCTGCAGATGGAATTATCATCATGCACAAGGTCAAACCACACACTGATTTCCGCGCCGAACACGAAAGCGGTCTTGCCAAAATGATTGCCATAGGTCTTGCCAATCACAAAGGCGCCTCCACATTTCATAAGCTCGGTTTCGAGCACTTTCCCCAATACCTTCCACAGACAGCTCAAACATTTATTCACAGATTCCCGGTAATCGGAGCAATCGGAATCGTTCAAAATGCTTATGACGAAATTTGCGCCATTGAGGCAGCCCCTGGCAGAGACCTTTTAGAACTGGACGCCCGTCTGCTTCAATTAGCCAAAGAACGAATACCTGCATTCAAATTTCACGATCTGGATCTGCTGATTATAGATCGTATTGGAAAAGAAATCAGCGGCTTCGGAGCCGATCCCAATGTAACAGGACGTACCAATGGAATTCAGAAGGATTTTTCCAAAATTCTGAATTTAAAACGTCTTTTCATAGCAGATTTAACAGAAGATACTCATGAAAACGGATGTGGCATAGGCGCTGCAGATATCACTACACGCCAATGTTTAAATCACATCAACTGGTCCACTACCTGGACAAACCTGATCACCTCTAACGGCATTCAGGGAGCAAAAATCCCTCTGTACATGAACACTGACAAAGAGGCTATCTTGCTCTCCATTCGAACCTGTATCGGCTCTGATCCTTCCAATATGCGCATTGCCAGGATAAAAAACACCCTTTCTCTCCATGATATACAGGTTTCCCCTGCTTTGTACCAGGAACTTAAAGGGCGGAATGATATAGAACTCCTTGCAGAAGCCCAGCCTATGGAATTTGATGCAGACGGCTTTTTGATACCCTTTAAAAAGGCAGGTGAAAATAATCTTGAGAAACTCTAATTTCTACCCCGTTATTTTTCTGAACCCCAAAGATAATGTTGGTACAGCTATTCAGGATATTCCTTTGGGCACTCCTGTATCAAATACAGTCGCAGCCACCGAAAAAATTTCTTTTGGATTTAAGGTGTCTCTGGCTGATATCACCGCAGGAGACATTATTTACAAATATGGAATTCCCATTGCAAAAGCAGTAAAAAACATTCCTGCAGGCTCCTGTGTGCATATTCACAACGCCAAAAGCCTGTACGACTTGCGTTCAGCAGCCTTCGACTTCCGAACAGCAGCACCGGAAGATATGAATTATCAATTATGGGAGGATATGGAATGACGCGTAACTCTTTCAGCCATTTAAAGAATCAGGCTATTGGCACAGGGTATTTAAGAAAAGACGGTCGTATCGGAATCCGTAACCGCCTTTTGATTCTGTACACTTCTCCCTGTGCAGAATTTGCTGCCCGCAAAATTTCCCAGGCATTTTCTCCAAATACCGTTGAGGTGTTAGGCTTCACACGTAACTGCACAAGCTCATTTACGGAAATGAAACTGAAAAAATATCTCACACATCCCAATATAGGAGGCGCGCTGATTGTAAGCCACAGCTCAGAAGGTTTGGACAGCAGTAATCTGTTGAAGGAGGCCCTGTTGTCAGGGCGGTGTGCAGCTTTACTCTCGCTGGATCATAATCGAGGTATTGCCAATTCTATTAACCAGGGGCTTCTTCTCGTCAAAGATCTGCTGGCTTCCCTGTCTGTCAATCCTTCTCAGCCTCTGCGTTTTTCTGATTTAATCATCGGAGCAGAGTGCGGCGGTTCAGACTTTACTTCCGGCATATCAGCCAATCCATTAGTAGGCCGCCTGTTTGATATGCTGGTTGATCTGGGAAGTACTGTTTTATTCGAAGAAATGTATGAAGCTGTCGGCCTTAAGGACTATCTGATCTCCCGCTGCCAAACGGCAGAGGCCGCCAGAGAAATTTCCTGTACTTATGATAAATTTTTGAAATATTCTAAAGAGCATAATCAGTTTTTTATTACTCCCGGAAATATGAAAGGAGGCCTGACTACTATTGAAGAAAAAAGCATGGGAACTGTGAGCAAAAGCGGTTCCCGGCCAATTCAGGGTGTGGTTAAAATCGGGCAGATTCCAAAGAAACCGGGACTTTGGCTCATGGATTCTATGAGCGATACAGAAGAAGGATGCGGGCCTTATATCAGTGAAGATGCCACAAGCCTGCTGGTCTATCCCTGCTGCGGTACGATTTTAAATATTCTCACAAGCGGCCGCGGCCACCTGATTAATACTCCTGTTACACCTACACTTAAAATCACCGGAAACCGGGAGACCTACTCCCGCCTCAGTAACGATATTGATTTCGATGCCAGCCCGATGCTTTACGGAGAGAAGAATCCGGACGAATTGGCGGATGCTCTGTTAGAACTGGTTCTTCAAACTATAAACGGGCAGCTCTCAAAGGGTGAAGCCCTCGGACATCGCGATGGTTTTATCAACCATGAAAAACAGTTTTCTCAGATAGCACCATACACAGGAGGTATCATTTATGGATGACCTTTTCTTTTCCGGCTACGAAAGAGCCGATGGACAAATCGGCATTCGAAACTCCATACTTATTTTATATACTGTCAACTGTTCTGCTTTTGTTGCACAGCAAATCTGCCGCGCAGCGCCAAAAGATATTCCTGTTCAGGTAATCGGAAACGGCAGCTGCTTCGACAACCAAATTATCATTTACCGAATGCTGAGACTTATCGCTCACGGGAATGTGGGCGCTGTTCTTATCGTTGGCCATGGCTGTGAATTTATTCAGGGGAATCTTCTCTTAAACTATGCTGAGAAGCACAGGAAACCAGCTCGGATACTGATGGATCAAAATTATGGAACTTCGCGTTCCATAGAAATTGGGCTTTCGCTTCTCCAGGAGCTTTGGACTGAGATAAAATTTCTGCCTCGAAAGCCCCTGCCCAGCTCACGCCTTATTATCGGGCTTACAAACGGAGGGCTCCCCACATTTTCACACATACTTTCAAGCTGCCTGCCCCAGCTTTTGAGCAGCGCTCAGGCCGCCTGCTGCTCGGTACTCTTGAACCTGCAGGATTTCCTGACCGCCCAATCTATGCAGACTTTCCAAAGCCTAAAAAGCGAAGAAGAAATCTCACACTTTAAAGCTGCAGTTCTGAAGAACATACCTTTTGCATTCCAAGGAGTACTGAAAATTTCCCAAATTCCAGATTGCTGTGGTCTCTGGCTTGTAGACCCCCTGCAGGATCGGCATGCGGAAACCGGTATTGCTGCTACATGCCCCATCGACCAGGCACTGGATCTCATCTGCAGCGGTGCACATTTAGTCATGCTCCCCTCTAATGGACACTTTGTAATTGGAACCGCTATTGCCCCTGCACTGATTCTGATTCCAGAATATATATCGGAAGCCTGTATGGAAGAAATAGATTTTACAATCAAAGAAAAAACGTCTATGGAGACTTTATGGGAAACACTTCGGCCCGTTTTGAATGGAGCCTTCACTGCATCTGAAAATTTGGGGATGTATGATGGATACCTGTTAGGATCCGCTCAGACGTTTCCGGAAAAAATATCTTAAAAGGAGAATTATTATGAATTCTAAAGAATGTGCTTTGCTTATCATGCACTGTCAAAATGATATTGTTCACCCAGATGGCCTTTACAGTCATTCAGGTGTTTATAAACAAATCGAGGCAAACCGCACATTAAATATCATTTCTGATTTAGCTGACTTCTGCCGAAAAGCAGGTATGCTGGTTATCTATATTAACAATGAATTCAAAGAAGGATACCCGGAACTAGGAGAAGCCAATCTTCCCATATGCATTGATTCAAGAAACGCTAATGCATTTCTCGCTGGCACTTGGGGCGCTGCAAATCCAGAAATCATTCAACCTAAAGAAAAAGATCTTGTCATCAAAAATGTAAATACCAGCGCTTTTTCCTATACTAATCTGGACCAAATTCTCCGCGCCAAAAATATCCGCCATTTATATCTGACTGGCTGCGCAACAAATTTTGTTGTAGACAGCACTGCTCGATATGGAGCTGAACTAGGATATCAAATCCATGTGGTGGAAGACTGCTGTGAATCATTTACAGAAGAGATGCACCAATTCGAAATCCAATATATCATTCCCAAATTTGGAACTGTCACCTCTTCAACAAAAATAAAGACAGAGCTTTAAAAACTTCACAGCACCTGCAGTGTTTCAACACAGCACTGCAGGTGCCACAAATTAAAACTTTTATTTCTTTACTCCTCCAGGCCAAACGCGTCATGCACCGCATTCACTGCGCGCTCTGCGTCTCTCTCATCAATCAGAACCGTCACACGGATCTCAGAGGTAGAAATCATGTTGATATTGATGTTGTTGTTGTAAAGGGCTTCAAACATCTTTGCCGCTACGCCCGGGTTGGACATCATGCCGGCTCCCACGATGGACACCTTTGCCACATCCTTGCGGCAGGAGATTCCCTTTCCGCCAAGGCGGCTCATATTGCCCTCGATGAGCTTCACTGCCGTATCTGCGTCGTCACGGGATACGGTAAAGGAAATATCCTTGCTGTTCTCACGTCCGATAGACTGCAGGATAACATCCACATTGATATTTTCCTTTGCCAGCAGGTTGAAAAGACGGAACGCCATACCCGGCTCGTCCTTCAGGCCAATCACTGAAATTCTGGCTGTATTTCTGTCCAGCGCTACTCCGCTGATTAACATTCTCTCCACACTTGTTTCCTCCTTAACGATTGTTCCTTCGTGATCATTTAAGCTCGAGCGTACCACGAGCTGTACGCCATATTTCTTTGCCATCTCTACCGAGCGGTTATGGAGCACGCCGGCTCCCAGCGTCGCCAGATCCAGCATCTCGTCATAGGTAATCTCATCCAGCTTGCGGGCCTTCGGAACCACTCTCGGATCCGCCGTATATACACCGTCCACGTCCGTGTAAATCTCACACTCATCTGCGTGCAGCGCCGCCGCCAGCGCCACTGCTGTCGTGTCAGAACCGCCGCGGCCCAGCGTCGTGTAGTTGTCGTACTTGTTTACGCCCTGGAATCCGGTGACGATGACGATGCGCCGATGCTCCAGCTCATGCATGATACGGTCCGTATCGATGCGCTTTAAGCGGGCGTTTCCGTGCACCCGGGTGGTGTGCATCGCAACCTGGAAAGCGTTCAGAGATACCGCCGGAATATCCATGGTATCAAAGGCCATGGCCATCAGGGCCACAGATACCTGCTCGCCGGTGGTGAGCAGCATATCCAGCTCCCGCTTGGGCGGATCCGGATTGATATCCTTCGCCTTCGCAATCAGTTCATCTGTGGTTTTTCCCATCGCGGAAAGCACGACAATGACGTCGTTGCCCTTTTTAAAGTCCTCCGCGCATCTTCTTGCCACATTAAAAATGCGCTCCTTGTCTCCCACGGAGGTTCCGCCAAACTTTTTCACTATCAGCATAGATTTGTTCTCCTCATTTTATATAGTAGCTTAACTCCTGCAGCTTCCTCCGCCAGATTCCTTTTGGCGAATCCGCTGGCTTCGGAGTGTCAGACCTTCTCAAACAGCCTGTCGATGAGATCGCAGCCGCGGGATACCACCAGGCCGCCTTCCCGGGCCGCCTTCTCGCTGTACGCCTCCGGCCCTGCATATTCTTTTCTGCTGTCATAAATCAGGAAGGGAACCGGTTCTCCCGTATGAGTCCGGACCCTTACCGGTGTGGGGTGATCCGGAAGCACCATCATCCGGTATGCTTCCCCTGAAGCGTCCAGCGCCGCCTTCAGGTTCCGGATCAGGCGCTGATCGAGATATTCGATCGATTGCACCTTTCTCTCCCAGCTTCCCTGGTGTCCCATCTCGTCCGGCGCTTCCACATGCACGTAGACAAAGTCGAAGCCGTCCTTCAAAAGCACGTCCGCAGCAGCCTGGGCCTTGCCCTCATAATTGGTATGAAGCTGGCCGTTGGCGCCTTCCACCTGGATATTCGTCATTCCGGAGCCCACTGCAATTCCCTTCAGCAGATCGACCGCGGAAATCATGGCCCCCTTCTTCTGGTTCTTTTCCTCAAAGGAGACAAGCGCAGGCCGTGTGCCCGCTCCCCAGAACCAGCAGGAATTTGCCTGATTCAGCCCCTTCCTCTTCCGTTCCAGATTAATCGGATGGCGGGAAAGAATCTCATAGCTCTTTTTCTGCATCTCCCGGAGCTTCTCGTCTGCAGGAAGATACGCTCCCACCTTCTGTCCCAGCACATCATGTGGAGGGGTGAGCGGCACGACGCTGCCCTTCTCCCAGATCAGCAGATGACGATAGCTCGTTCCCACATAAAAGTGATAGATATCATCCTCCAGCTCTGCCCGGACCGCGTCCAGCAGAACAGCCGCATCCTCTGTGCTGATTTCCCCGGAGCTGTGGTCAAGAATTGTCTTTTCCTCATAGGGCTCATCCCCATCTGAGACGGTAATCAGATTTGTCCTGAGAGCCACGTCATCCGGCTTCATATCCACGCCGATGCTCAATGCCTCCAGAGGAGAGCGCCCTGTATAGTATTTCTTCGGATCATAGCCCAGCACAGAGAGGTTCGCCGTATCACTCCCAGGGCTCATGCCCTCCGGAATCGTATAAGCCAGGCCGATCTCTGAAGCCTTTGCCAGCGCGTCAAGCTCCGGCGTCTTCGCATATTCCAGCGGCGTAAGGCCGCCAAGCTCCGGAATGGGCTCGTCCGCCATGCCGTCTCCAAGAACAATCACATATTTCATAGCGCGCCTATCCTTCCACGCGGATCATGTGAATGATCGCGTCCGTCTTCGCCGCACATTCCTGATATTCCGCCTCTGTGAGCTTTCCGGTGATAAAACCAAACTCGCCTTCCAGATCTGCGTTTACCAGCTCCACCGGCCCGAAAAGCTCTGCCATGCGGATAGCATCCGCCTGGCCGTCGCCCTTCGCACGGACAAAGAAGCGCCTCTTCGCGTTGCTGATATCTGTAAGCTCCAGCTTCTTTGTACTCCAGAAGGTCATGATACTGCGGTGCAGATGCTTTGCCGCATCCACTACGTCGGCTACCACTGCGCTCGCCGTCGGCAGCTTTCCTGCTCCGCTTCCGTAAAACATCACGTCGCCCAGCACATTTCCCTTGGCGAAAATCGCGTTGAATACGCCGTTTACACTGTAAAGGGGATGCATTTCATTAATCAGGAAGGGCGCCACCATCGCAAAGAACTTTCCGTCCTCCTTCTTGCTCATGGCAAGCAGCTTCACGGCGCGTCCCATCTTTTTCGCATATTTGATATCCTCTGCTGTAATCTTTGTGATGCCTTCCGTGTATATATCTTCAAAATCTACCTGGCGGCCGCTGACCAGGGAGGTCAGAATCGCAATCTTGCGGCAGGCGTCGTAGCCTTCCACATCTGCTTCCGGATTGCGCTCTGCATAGCCCTTCGCCTGAGCGTCCTTCAGCGCCGTATCAAAGTCTGTGCCGCCGTAGCTCATTTTCGTCAGAATATAATTCGTCGTTCCGTTTAGAATACCGGTGATCTCGGTAATCTCATCTGCGGTCAGAGAAGAATTCAAGGGCCGGATAATCGGAATCCCGCCGCCTACGCTGGCCTCAAACAGGTAATTCAGCTCTCTCTCCCTGGCAATCTCCAGAAGCTCCGCTCCGTGGCGGGCCACCAGCTCCTTGTTGGAGGTGCACACGCTCTTGCCTGCCTCCAGGCACCGCTTGGTGAAAGTGTAGGCCGGCTCCACGCCTCCCATCACTTCCACTACGATCTTGATCTCCGGGTCGTTTACAATCGTCTCAAAATCATGAATCAGCTTGGATTCCACCGGATCACCCGGAAAATCCCGGAGATCCAGTACATATTTAATATTGATCTCATCGCCTGCTCGTTTATTGATGCTGGCCTGGTTCGTATTCAGAACCTCGACCACACCGGAACCTACGGTTCCGTAGCCCATCACTGCAATCTGAACCATTTTCTCTACACTCCTTTGCTTTTCTCGCTTCTGTGCTTTTCTCACTCCTGTGCCAGTATTTTCAGATAATGAATGCCCGGCTGGCTTTCGATGTGCTCGATCATCGACGATACGTCCTTTGTGATCGGCAGAAGATCCACCGTCAGCGTCAGAGACGCCACCCCGTTGATCGGAATCGTCTGATGAATCGTCAGCACATTGCCCCTGAAATCCGCAATCGTCTTTAAAACCATGGAAAGCAGTCCCGGCTCATCATCCATCTGCAAAATAAAAGTGATACTTTTCCCCTTCGAATTGTCATGAAACGGAAAAATATCATCCTTATATTTATAGAAGGAGCTCCGGCTGATCCCAACCTTCTCCGCAGCCTCCTGTACGGTCATGGCCTTCGAGGACTCCAGGAGCCTTTTCGCCTCCACCACCTTCAGAAGCACTTCCGGCACAGCCTTCTGCTTTACAACAAAATACTTGCTTTTTTCTGACATCTTACTCCTCCGTGTTCGCCATCCAGAAACATTTGTGTTTCCTGTGTGGATTCACACGAAAGATAGTAGCATATTTAAACAGAGATTGCAAGCGGAAAATACGCTTCCGCCTGCAATCCTCTCTCAGCTCTCGTCAGTTTTCGTATTGATCCATTTCAGATATGCATTGATAAAGGGATCGATGCCGCCGTCAAGAACCGCGTTCACATTACTGATCTCCTGACCGGTACGGTGATCCTTCACAAGCGTATATGGCTGCATCACATAAGACCGTATCTGGTTCCCCCATCCGATCTCCTTGACTTCACCGCGGATATCAGAAAGCTTTTCCGAATTTTTCTGCTGCTCCAGAAGATAAAGCTTAGCCTTCAGCATCTGCATGGCCTTGTCCTTATTCTGGAACTGGGAGCGCTCGTTCTGGCACTGAACCACGATTCCTGTAGGAAGATGCGTGATTCGGATCGCCGAAGAGGTCTTGTTGATGTGCTGCCCGCCTGCGCCGCTGGAGCGGTAGGTGTCGATGCGCAGATCCTCATCCCGGATTTCAATGTCGATATCGTCATTGAGCTCCGGCATGACGTCCAGAGACACAAAGGAGGTCTGCCGCTTTCCCTGGGCATTGAATGGAGAAATGCGGACCAGACGGTGCACACCCTTCTCTGATTTCAGATACCCGTACGCATTCTCGCCGTTTACCTGGAAGGTCACGGACTTAATGCCTGCCTCGTCGCCGTCCAGATAATCCAGGACCTCCACAGAAAAGCCCTTATGCTCGGCCCAGCGGGTGTACATCCGGTACAGCATGCCTGCCCAGTCACAGCTCTCGGTTCCGCCTGCACCTGCGTTCAGCTTCAGAATCGCATTATTTCTGTCATACTCCCCGGAAAGCAAAGTCTTGATGGTCATGGAATCCAGCTTCGCGGCGAAGCTGGCCAGCTCCTGCTCAACCTCCGGAATCAGAGAGGGATCGTTTTCCTCATTTCCCATCTCAATCAGAGTCTCGATATCCTCGTACTGCTGCTGGAGGGCCGCGTAGTCCTCCGCCTCATCCTTCAGATTTTTCAGCTCCTTCATACCCTCCTGGGATTTTTCCGGATTGTCCCAGTAGCCCGGAGCCTCCATCTCTCTTTCTAATTCTTCGATTCGCTTTGCCTTTTCAGCCAGGTCAAAGTGAATCCCTCAATTCCACCAATGGTCCCTGATAGCCGTTCAGCGTATATTTAAACTGATCCAGTTCTACCATTTTCCCACCTCTTTCTATTTTAAATTCCGCCAAAGGACAGACGGCGCCGGCGCAGCCTGCAGCTGCCGTCCCAAGCCATTCCGCCTTTCGCTGTGCTTCTTAAGTATAGCAAAGTTCCCCTGCGGACGCAACCGATTCTCACAGCTTTCTCATGCCTCCATGGCTGGTTTTCACAGCCTTCCTGCAGCTCTGCAGCGGTTTTCACAATCCTCTCGCAGCTCTCAGCATCCGGAACATCCTCCGCGCAGCGCCCAGATACAGCTCCTCCGCCCGCTCCATGGCTTCTTCCAGCGGCATGATTCCGTTTACAGTGGTCATGATGGATTCGATTCCATGGTCAAAAATCTGCTCTGCCCCGGTTCCCATGCTTCCTACGATAGCGACCGCAGGCACTCCCATGCGCTGGCAGCGGCTTCCCACTCCCTGCATCACCTTACCGAATACGGACTGCCAGTCTGCTCTCCCCTCTCCGGTGACGACGAGAGAGACTCCCTGCAGCTTCTCTTCAAATCCTATCAGATCCAGAACCGTCTCGATTCCGGACTTCAGCTCTGCGTTTAAAAAAGCTGTCAGCGCCGCTCCCAGTCCTCCGGCTGCGCCGGCGCCGGGAACCTCGTCCATATTGACGCCGAATTCCTGCAGCAGAAGATCCCGGTAATTCTGCATTCCTGCTTCCAGCTCGTCCAGCATCTCCGGGGTTCCGCCCTTCTGCTTTCCAAACGTATAGGCAGCGCCATCCGCGCCGCACAGCGGATTTTTCACATCGCACATCACCGTGAAACGTACTTTCCTCTCCTTGATTCTTGTATCCAGCCCGGAGCAGTCGATCGTCCGTATCTTTATCAGATCGGCTCCGCAGCCCCGAAGCTCCTGTCCGCTTTCATCCAGGAAACGCACGCCCAGCGCACGCATGCAGCCAATCCCGCCGTCGTTTGTAGCTGAACCGCCTATCGCGATGGAGATATCGCGAAATCCCCTGTCGATGGCATCACGGATCATCTCTCCCGTTCCAAAGGTCGTGGTGTTTCTCGGATCCCGCAGCTCTTTCGGAACCAGGGGGAGCCCGGATGCCTCCGCCATCTCCATGACGGCCCGGTTCTCATCCAGGGCTCCGTAGAAGGCCTCCCGCTGCTCCCACAGCGGACCCTTTACCGAAACCGGAATCCTTCGTCCGTCCACAGCGGAGAGTACAGCCTCCGTCGTCCCCTCGCCGCCGTCCGCGACCTCCAGTCCAGCACACTCACAGCCGGGGAAAATCTCTTCCGCAGCCTGTGTCAGAAGCTCCGCCGTCCGCCTGGAAGACAGTGTTCCCTTAAACGAATCTGAAGCAAATAAAAATTTCATTGTCTATACCCCATTTCCTGTTTTTCTGTGGCTTCCCCCCTTGAAAGCGCCACAAAAGATAGGATATGCCGCATTTACATTCTCATACTCTCGGCGTATCCGGCATAACCACCGCTGCTATGATATAGACCAGCAGCGCAGTCCCGCAGCTTGGCAGGGCTGCCAGCACCCATATCAGACGGATTACCGTAGGATCAATATTCAGATATTCTCCGATTCCTCCGCATACGCCGCAGATAGTCTTATTCACAGCTGAGCGATACAGCTTCTTTGATTCCATAAATGATTCCTCCTTCTGTCTATCAATGTCATAAATTTTCAAGCTGAAATTACATACCTTCTATATTCCATTATTAGAAAAGGGAATGCTTCCTCAGGCCCTGCTTTACTCAAAATCCAGGGAAATCATACCGATTCCGCAGTCCGCATGTACCTGTTTATCAGCCCTGTTGTCTATGGTTTTGCTCCTGTCCAGCCCGGAATAGCTTGAAGAGCCCAGCCGGATTGTACCGATTCCGCAGTCCAGGCTGTAATTATAATCCGCCTCATTTCCTGCCGCAGTCACGTCCAGCGTTCCCACGCCGCAGTCCAGCTCCAAATCCCCGCCTGTAAAATGATTTACCGTCAGTTCTCCGGTTCCCACATCCAGCTTCGCGTTTTTCTGCGCATCCAGGGAATCTACCGTACTGCTTCCCACACCGCAGTCTACCACTACTTCATTTCCTATCAGGCTGTCTGCGGCGAGAAGGCCGGCTCCCACGTCTATTTTCACCCGGTCTGCCTGCAGATACTCAATATGCGCATCCGACGCTCCCAGATCCAGCTCAATCACTTCAAACTGCCGTGCCGGGATCACGAGCTCCAGCTCCAGGGCCTGGTCTCTCTGATACTGCGCATGCGTACGCTCATCCACCAGCTTCAGCGTGCTCCCGTCCAGCCGGCTTTCAAAATAACTCCGCGCATTACGGCCGCTCAGCTGAATGCTCCCGTCCTCCTCTCCGGAAATAATATGAAGCACTGCAAAGTGCAAATCCATCTCGATCTTCTTCACATCCCTGGCGTCAAAGCTGTCCTCAAAGGAATCTATGCCCTCCCCGGAGGGCGGCTGAATCTGCACGGGACCTGCGCTGCTCCAGCTGTTATGTCCTCCTTCCCTCTCCCAGCCGCCTTCTAAATGATGCTCCCAGCCATTGCTCCAGTTCTCTACATTCTCATCCAGCTCTTCACTCCAGCTGTCTATATCCTCTTCCAATTCTTCACTCCAGCTGTCTATATCCTCTCCCATGTCATCCGACCACTGCTCTACGCTGTCATCCACGCCGTCAGACCAGCTGTCTATCCAGCCGGACAGTCTTTCTGTCCGGTTATCCAGCCAATGAAAAATGCTGCCATCATAATGTGCCAGATCCAGAAACTGTGCGGGTCTTGCACCCAGCGCCATCCCGATGCCGATGCCGGCAAGTCCAATCACGCCCAGCGCCCCCGCCAGAATCAGGCAAAACCTTGTAAATCCTTTCATTTTTTTGCACCTGCCTTTCTGAACGGATAGCTAACCAGCCCTACGAGTCCCCGGATCAGCCAGGGTACGATTTTGATACAGCACCACACCGTTACAAACGAAAGCAGAATTCCCAGGGCAGTCAGAAGACAGCCCGTACCTGCCAGGGCAATTCCTACGGCCGGCGTCGCCATAGCCTGTGCAATTCCGATTCCGATGACAAAGATTCCAGCTATCAAAATCAGGAAGCCCGCCGCCACCAGTCCTGCTATCAGCGCCACAATTCCTGCCGCAGCGCCGATCAAAGCGATCAAGATTCCGCCGCACACAGGAAGGATCACAGGCGCTGCAAGAATGCAGAGCAGCACGATCGCCAGCACCTTCCAGAAGTTCGTCTCTTTTTTCTTCGGTTCCTGTCCTGACTGATCTGCAGACAGTTCCCCGTCCCTGGATTCAAACCGCGTATCCCGGTATCCCTGCTCGGAAAATTCAGCAGCCGAATCAGAAAGCCCGGCCTTTATCTTCTGCGCCACCTGCTCAGGGCTTACCAGCTCCCGAATCACCTCTGCTTCATTTTCCACTCCCGCATCGTCAAAATAATCGTTATAGTATTGCAAGGCCTCTTCCCGCTCACTGTCAGAAATATCCTCCAGCAGCTTTTCCAGCCTTTCCATAAATTCCTTTCTGCTCATTTTTTCTCACTCCCCTCGAACAGCTTCGATATTTTTTCAGAATAGCTTTTCCACTCGCTCGTATACAAATTCAGCTGGGCTGCTCCCGCCTCGGTGAGCCGGTAATATCTGCGGTTTCTCCCCGCGTACTCCATATCGTAGGTCTCCAGACAGCCATCCTTCTGTAGACGCCGGAGAACCGGGTACAGGGTTGACTCGGATATCTCAATAGCCTGCCTGACGTCCTGGGTAATCTTGTATCCATACGTCCCTTCCGCGTCATGGGAGACAACAGCCAGCACGATTGCATCCAAGAGCGCCGCTCCTGTGTTAAATACCATGCAATCCTCTCCTTGTCCTTGCTTTACATCGCATAATATTATATGCTGTATAGTATTATAAGATATTTATACTATATGCCATATAATATAGCTTTGTCAATAGTATTAAACAAATCTTAAGAATCGGCTTTACAGGATAGAAAATACCGCCTCCCTATGCTACAATACAGGTATTCCCAGACAGCTTTTTGGAGGGCTCTGCATGATGAAAAAGCGATTACGGTTACATATACTATTTTCCTTTGTTACTCTGCTTCTCATTTCCGGCCTTTCCGGCTGTCTGACCAAGGACAGCAGCGTCTACGGGCAGGAAAGGGTTCTGGAGTATGTGGATTCCATCTGCCCCGAGCCCTATGAGCTGACAGGAACAGAGCTGATCGAAGAAACGCCGGACAATATGGAATATGAATTCCGGACCTTGAAGCGTGATCTGACCTTTCATGCAAACAGCTTCCTGTCTCCTATCTGGATTGACGCTACACAGACTCCGTTTTACAGCCGCAGCCTCTCCTGTGATTATGTAACTGTGGTACATGACCTGTACCGGGATGAGTTAAAGCAGGTTTTGGAACATGACAGCCATTACATGCCGGAATACGGCTGGTATTATCTGCTCTCCTTTCAGGATATTGAGAACGCCGTAGACACCCTGCTCGCGGCAGATCAGGTATACCGCCAGGAGCTTTCCTATAATCCGCCGGAATTTCTCACAGAAAATCCTCTCGCTTCGATTCACTTTGTATGGCACCGCTCGGAAGTGGAAATGGAGGCTCATGAGAGCTGGGTCAACATGACGGACATCGGTATCACCGGGCAGAACAGCAGGCGCGAGCTTTATGACCGGCTGGCCGGAGTCTATGCCCAGCTGTACGTAGATGGCAAAATCGACAGAGATGATGTGCCGGAAGAATATCTCGCAGGCAGACACGTATCCACTCTGCATACAATCCGCCTGAACGGCCGGGAAATGCTCTATGACAGTAACGACAATCCTTATGGCCCCTACGGGCTGACCACGGACGATTACAGATACTGCTGGTACAGCAAAGAGCTGGATTCTTATATGATGGTCATCGATATCGGTCTCATAACAGACAATATGAGCTTCCCATTAATCATCCGGGAGTATGTGAGAGCGCTTGGCGGCTCCTACGAAGCGTCCGCCCGGGAATCCGTTTATTCCAGCACCTGGAAGATCGGGGAAAACACCTGGAGCATGAAAGCAGAATACGATGACAACACCATTCACAGCCTTGAAATAGAAAAAAACAGGGAACCCCTCGAGCTTTCCTGGATCACGTCGGATGATGATATCCAGGTAGCAGCCACCTTCTGCGCAGGCGTGACTGTGGAAGATTTCTGCAGCTTGTTTGATTTAACATATACAGTAAATGAGGAAGAAGGAACCATTTCTTTTGAGCAGAAATGAAAATGAACAGGAACGAAAGTATAAGCGCCGGCCCCGGACGCAAAGAAATCTCCCGCGCTGCAAAGCAGACTGCAGCGCGGGAGATTTCTTTATTCCCTCAGTATTTCATTTCTCACCTATCCAAACAGCGAAACCGCCGCAAACAGAGACGCCAGCAGGGAAGAGACCAGAGATACCACCGTAATCTGTGTATTGATAGACGGCCCCGCCGTATCCTTGAAGGGATCTCCGACTGTATCTCCCGTAACCGCAGCCTTGTGGGCCCTGGAGCCCTTGCCGCCTTCATTGCCCGCCTCTATGTATTTCTTCGAGTTGTCCCAGAGGCCGCCTGCGTTTGACATAAACAGCGCCAGCAGAAGGCCGCTCACAATATTCCCCAGCAGGAAGCCGCCGATAGCCAGCGGCCCGCCGATAAAGCCTACGAGCACCGTCGCGACAATCGCCAGCAGGCCCGCAGGAATCAGCTCATGCAGGGCGCCTTCCGTCGCAATATTAATACAGGTATCGTAATCTGCCTTTACGCCTTCCTTTCCTTCCTTCAGCCCCACGATCTCGTTGAACTGCCGCCGAATCTCCGCCACCATCTTCTGCGCGTTCTTATCTACGCCCAGCATCAGCATGGCCGAAAACACTGCCGGGACAGCCGCGCCGATCAGGATGCCGAAAAATACGGTCGGATCCATGATATCAAAGCCGGTAATCAATTCCTTTCCAAGCGCAGCCAGAGACACGTTGACCTCTGACATATAGGCCCCGAGAAGGGAAATCACCGTAAGTCCCGCTGCGCCAATGGAAAATCCCTTCGTCACAGCCTTTACCGTATTGCCGGCGCTGTCCAGCTCATCCGCCACGCGGATCGTCTCTTCACCAAGACCTCCCATCTCCGCCAGGCCTCTCGCATTATCAACGATAGGACCGTAGGCATCGTTGCTGATGATCATACCAACGATGGAAAGCATGCCGACTGCCGCCATCGCAATGCCGAACAGCGCATAGCCCTCGCCCAGCGGCTCGCACAGCTTATAAGCCGCCAAAGCGGAAACCGCGATTCCCACCATAGCCGGAAGCGCTGAAATAAATCCATAGGAAATGCCGGATAGTATCGTAAACGCCGAACCGGACTGGGACGCATGCGCCACCTTCCGGACAATCGGCTTGCTGTCATCTGTAAAATAATCTGTCGTAATGCCGATAACCACGCCTACTACAAGTCCGATCGCGGAGGCTCCCCAGATTCTCCACTCGAAGCCGTCCAGGAACCAGGTCGCCGCCCCGGTCAGAATGATAAACAGCAGGGTAGTCGAATAGGTCGAAGAATTGAGCGCCTGCGTGGGATTTCCGTTCTTGCCCACACGCGCGCAGGCGATTCCGATAATAGAAGCCAGCAGGCCAATCGCCGCATAGCAGAATACCACCGCACTGTTGACGCCGATGCCTCCGTCCAGCGCCTGCGCCATGACAAGGGCCGAAGCCATAGCCGCCACATTGGAATCAAAGAGATCCGCGCCCATGCCGGCCACGTCGCCCACGTTATCTCCCACATTATCCGCGATAACAGCCGGGTTCCGGGGATCATCCTCCGGAATCCCCAGCTCTACCTTACCCGTCAGATCAGCCGCCACATCAGCAGTCTTTGTAAAGATTCCGCCGCCCGCCTTGGCAAAGAGCGCCAGGGAGCTGGCTCCAAAAGAAAAGCCCAGAAGAATCGAGGCATCCCCCGTAATCATCAGCACTGCCATCACACCCAGCAGGCAGAAGCCTACCACAGCCAGGCCCATCACCGCTCCGCCGCGGAACCCAATCAGAAACGCCGGCTTCAGGCCCTTTTGCGCGCCTTCCGCCGCCCGCGAGTTGGCCTGCGTCGCCACCACGATTCCCATCTTTCCGGCAATAGCCGACAGGACGGTTCCAGCCAGATACGCGATAACCATGGAAAGATTATCCGCAATATTCCCATTCCAGATGGGGGCAGGCAGGAAAACCAGGATCAGCACCGCCGCCACTCCCGCAAACCTGGCCAGAATCAGATATTCCTTCCGCATGAAGGTGTTGGCGCCCGCATGAATCAAGCCAGATACTTCAAGAATCTTCTGATTCTCCGCAGGCTGTCTTTTCACCCAGAAATGCAGGTACACCGCATATGCAAACGCGATCACTACGGCCAAAAATGAAATTGTATAAACGAGCTGCATCAGATCCATATTCCTTCCCCCCACTTCTATTTATTTTGTCCAAAAAAATCGAACTTTGGTTCCCATTATAGATCTTTTTGCACTGTCAGTCAATTCATTTTCAGGCGTAATTGTATAAAAAATCAAAATTTTCTGTAACTTTTTTGTTAATAATGGATAAGCCGTTTTCCATCAATCCTTTGAACGCAGCTTTCCCGCATCCTCCTTTAAAATATGTTCCAGAAGCGCCTCACAGCCCTCCTTCACATCCTCATAGGTCACGTCAAAATTTCCCGTGTACCACGGGTCTGCGATATCTCTGGGCCGCTCCGAGAAATCCAGAAGCAGCGACACCTTCCCCTCCGGATCCGAGCCCAGAATCCGCATCATGTTCCTGCGGTTCCAGCTGTCCATACCAATGAGATAATCATATTTTCCGTAATCGGCCTTTGTCATCTGAACTGCCCGGTGGTCGCCGCACCAGATGCCCTCTTCCTTCAGCTTCTTTCTGGTTCCGCGGTGAACACCGTTTCCGATTTCCTCGCGGCTGGTTCCTGCGGAATCGATGTAGAAGCTGGATGAGAGGCCGCGTTTGTCGACCATGTGCTGAAAGACGTATTGGGCCATTGTGCTGCGGCAGATGTTGCCGTGGCAGATAAATAGTATTTTTATCATATCTTTTATATCCTTTCCTCTTTTTTGCGCTGTTTTTCAGCGCATAAGGGATGCCCGGAGGGTGCTTCATAAGCCTTCAAACCTTGATATTACGGGCTTTCCGGCGCTTTTTTCAATTTTTGTGTTTTACCCAAAACCTACGCTATTCTTCGTAAATCTACGCAGATTTACGGGCAAATGGTGTAGTAAGTGGTATCTGAAAGATATTATTTCATACAGTTCATGACAACACTTATCATCATCTCTTTTTCTTCTGGATTTGATTCCGCAATCATAATCGTAAGAGCCACAATTGTATGATCATCAATCAATTTTTCTTCATTTTTAAACAAAGCATTATTTTTATCCAAAAAATATAAAAATACGGCAGCGGCTATCCTTTTATTTCCGTCTGAAAAACTATGATTTTTCGTTATAAAATACAATAAATTTGCTGCTTTCTCCTCCAATGTAGGATATAGGTCTTCTCCGCCAAAACTCTGGTAAATTGCTCCAATGCTGCCTTTAAAAGAATCATCTTTTTCATTTCCAAATAACGTACTGTTGTTTCCATATTTCATGCTGTCAATCATTTTTCTGCATTCTTCGTAGGTCAGAATATAAGTTGCCGTATTTCCTTTCGGACGTATCATGTTCTGATGATCATATGCGTCCAGCAGATCCAGAGCTTGACTGTATCGTTCCACCACCGCCAGCACCTGTTTTGAATCAAGGCTGTTTTCTACTCTTTTCATAACTCGTATTACCTCATTTAACTGATTCATACGTTTATGATTTACGGCATAACCTTTAAGTATGTATTCTTTTAATACAGAATTTGCCCATCGTCTAAATTCAACACCCCGTTTTGATTTTACCCGATACCCAACTGAAATAATAACATCCAAATTATAATGTTCAACCATATATGTTTTATTGTCAGAAGCAGTTGTCGCAAATTTTGCGACAACTGAATTTTGTTCGGATAATTCTTCTTTTAGGGCATTGTTAATATGTTTTCCAATGGTTTTAACATCGCGTTCAAACAATTCTGCCATTTGGTTTCTATTCAACCAAACGGATTCATTTTCTATTTTAACCGGCAAAGAGATGCTTTTATCTTTTGTTTCAAATATAATGATTTCATTTTTATTAACCATCGCATTTCCTCACTTCTCCATGGAATATATGTCTCAATTTCAAATTATACATACAATACCCTCCCTTCAATTTTCACAACACCTTTTTTGCTCATTTCTTTCAGTAACTGTGTTGTTTTTGATTTGCCAAACGGGACGCAAGAAGCAATTTCGCTGATGGATTTCAACATTGTCTTACTTAAAATCTTATATATTTTCCTTTCATCTTCTGTTAAATTCAGGTCTTTCTCAAAAACCGGGAGTGTAATCTTAATTGTATTTTCCGACACTTCAAAATCCGGTTGTTTTAATCCTTCTTCATAGAGTTGTTTTATTCGTGTAATTCCCGTACCAAATATTTCGACAAATCCCAGCCTGTAACATACATTTGCAAGATTTCGGTTTCTTAAAACAAAAAGTTTTCCTGATAAATACTCATCTTCTGTTATTCCAGATGGCAGTCCTCCCGGAGAAATAATTTCTATTCTGTCATCAAACATGGAAACTTTTATTTGTGACTCCACATCCCACACTCTATGAATCAATGCATTTGCAATGGCTTCTCTGAATGCAGCCTCCGGAATTTTTTCTACCTTTTTCCTGTCGGCACCTTGTATCTCTTCGTATTGATAATAATCTTTGAATACCTCTAATGCTTTTTCATATGCTGCCAAAATGGACATATTATCGAATGTTGCTCTCTTATGAATCACACTGATATCTTCACCGAACTTCACAATATCAATTCCCGGAAAATGATTTTTATCTGCCAATATACCAGCCGCATTATTGTATCCAATATTGCTGTTATATAAATTCAACGTTTTTAAGGTATCCTGATTAAAAGTTTCAATCTGAATGCATTCTTTTAATTTTCGGCTTAGAGTATCAAACGTAAGTTCTTGATCTCCACAGGGCAATTCTTCAAATCTGATATTTTTTCCTTCCAAAATTAGTCTTGATAATTCCAGGATGTCAACCTCTATGGTTGCGGTATCATTTCGTTTGTATGCTTTTGATTTATATAAATATGGCTTTTGAAGCCCGCTTTTTATAGTCAGTTTTATCGTTCTGTCATTATTCTGCAATTCCAGTGTATAATCAGGCTGAGGAGTAATGCTGTCATTAATTTTGTTCTCAATATCCAAGCAGGCTTGTTTTACATCCGTCAGTCCTTTGATATTACCTTTATGTCAGACATCGATAGTACCTCTTTCCTGGTCATCCTTAGTTTTGATTCATTTCCCAGACTTAATTCTGGCATCTGTGGGCTTTTTGGCATCATCTGGAATTTCCCAAGCATGTCCAATTCAAATTGCCGCAGGAACACGCCCATCATGGCACAGAATCTGAATCCACCCGGGAAAACGCCCAATCTCTCTGCCATCTGAGCAATCGACAAATAAGCCATGTTTTACCTGCCTTTCCTTTGGTTCGGCAAATTATAGTTAAATTATATTCGCTAATGCGAACAAAATCAAGATTCTCGCTACTGGCCTATAATTCGAGCATACAACAATGGTCGTTCCATGGCTGTTTCGCCGTAAAGATTTTGATCTTCCCTGCCTATAATTTTTTGAAAATAGGTTGAATTTATCCTATTTTCAGATATAATAAAAGTAAAGACCGTAAAGGAGGTTTCGTTATGTATATCAACACCAAGAATCTTGTTTCCATCACCGATGCCAATCAAAACTTCTCTAAAGTGGCCCGCCTCGTAGATGAGATCGGTTCTGTCATCATATTAAAGAACAACGTTCCCCGGTATCTGGTCATGGAATTCAGTGCCGCTGAACAGGAGCAGCTTGCTGACGACGAAGATATCATGGCTATTTCTAAACGTCTCATCGAAAAGAACCGGCAGGCTTACGAGGTACTTGCCAAATGATCCGATTATCCAAAACGCAGATACTTCTGCTCCACGAACAACTCATTGCAGAGACCGGAGGTTCATCTGGCCTGCGCGATGAAGGGATTCTGGATTCTGCGCTGAGCGCTCCTTTCCAAACCTTTGGTAGAGAACGCCATGCTGGTGTTCCTCGCTTTAAACGGGATTGAATTACAGTATACACAAACAGAATTGTCCGATATTATCCTGCAATTAGCGGCAGGCACCATTCAATCTTCTGATTTACTGGACTGGATACTCACACATCAGATTTAGCAGCAAGCGACGATACTCCTATTAAGGAATACGCCGCTTTACTGTATCGTCCATAAAATTCGTCACATCAAGGCTCTTTCAAAAAATGGTGTAGTCGTGGTGTAGTAAACGCCTCTCTGTTTCGTAAAACCATTGATTTTACTGGCTTTTCCGGGACTTTTCAAGATACTGCCGTGGCAGATAAAAAATATCTTTATCATCCTGAATACATCCTTTCATAAGCGGAAAAACCCTTGATATAGCTGTATAAAATGGCGTACTGGCATTATGAATTGTATCAATTAAAAAGAATGTAAATACTGTTTTATAAATACGTCCCCAGCTTTTAAAGAAAAGATTTTCCAGTCTTGATAACTCCAGTTTCAAATGGTTTCCTCTTCGACTTCAATTTTAAATACATTGATCACTTCCACATCCGGGCAGCAAAAAGCAACAGAACCTTCCGGCTGACTTGGCAGCTTTCCTCCATATCGAAGAATGTCTATATAGGGAAAAGCAACATGCATAGCCATTGGGCAAAGCTTCCCTCTCTCTGTATCAAAATCAAATGTATCACCAATTCGATGACCATGATGACATCCCATATGACCTTTCTGATCTATCAAGGTAATTTTTATTTTCGGTTTCTTCATAATTAATCCTTTCATTCTTTAAAATAAGAAATTTTGCAAAGCGTTTTCCCTGATTCTGTTCGAAAAATCTTGTCAAAAGCCGCCCGAATAGAGTCTTGCCTTAATTCGTCTTCGTAAAAATTCACCAGGAAATCAGCTTCTACAAGTATCTGATAATCTATTCCATCAATATTGGTATAGGTATGGTGATGACCGACCAAGTAACAAATTCTGTCTATATCTGTTTCATCAAATTTCAATTCTTTGAGCATCTTGCGGGCATAAGCTGGTCCCTCCTGCTCTTGGATTTTTCCATTACAAACGCCATATTTTTCTTCTGCTGGTCGAATTCCAATGTCATGAACCAGCGCAGCACATTCAGTTAAGAATTGCGTGTGTTCATCTAACTTTTCCATATGCCCTATCATCTGTGCAAAGCGATGTACTTTCACAAGATGCTGTATACGCTTTGCATCACTTTGATTAAACTTCATAATTTCTAATTCAAGCAAGTCAATTCGTTCTGTATAACTCATAAGAATCCCTCCTGTTCTTTTATTCCCTCAATGCAAAAATCCAGCAATTCCTTCCCGAAAGATGTCTGAAAGATATCTTTAATATATTTAATTTTCTCACTGCCTGGATGGTTTTCATAACAGTTAATAATTAAGTCCGCTTCCATCAAAATCTGCAGCGTTCTATCTTTAGGCGCATCGTAATCATGATGTTTCTCTGCCAATTCAAGAATTCTTGGAATATAAGATGGTAAGTAATTGGCCGCCTGCAGAAAACTATTCACAAGATGAGGCATTTCCTTCTTCTGCCTTTCCTGGCTGGCATCTCCATCATAATTATCTTTGCAATACTTAATAGCAATGTCATGCAAAATGGCTGCTGCCTGCAAAATCTGCTGTTCTTCTGTTGAAATTTTTTCCTGTTCCCCAAGTAATCTTGCCAATGCATAGACTTTCAGAATATGTTGTGTACGCCTGCAATGGCCTCCTTCATAGCACAACACACTGTATAAAAGATATGCTTCATTGTTAATCACTTTTATAAGCGTCCTTTCCTGAAATCTTTTCTATGTTCACTCTATAAAATATAAAAAATCGCATACGTTTCATGTTGCAGTTGCAACATTATGCAAAAAATAATATACTACTTTTTAAGAGAAAGGAGAATTTGCATGCAGCTTGATTTTCGGCAACTGACCTTATTGCCGTTGTTTACCGGCATTTGCGAAGAAGACCTTCCTGCCATGCTGGCATGTTTGGGAAGTTTTCAGAAAAAGTATAAAAAAGAAGAAATGATTCTTTTAGAAAGCAATGAAGTTCGCAGCGTTGGCATCATTCTGTCTGGGACAGTCCATATGATCAAAAATGATTCCGAAGGCTATCAGACACTCCTTGTCACCATGAAAGAAGGAGAGCTTTTTGGCGAGTCTTTTTCTTGTGGAAGCCATTTAGATGCCCGCGTCAGCTTTTTGGCCGCAGCATCTTGCATAATTCTTTTTTTGCCATTTTATAAACTGATTCATTCCTGCAAAATGACATGTCCTTTTCACCATAGGTTGATTGAAAATATGGTTCGGCTGATTAGTGATAAGAATGTCCAATTAATGGATAAAATCGAGGTGATTTCCAAAAAAACACTTCGCGAAAAAATCATGGCATATTTGCAGCGTCAGTCATTGGAACAAAACAGTAAGCACTTTACAATTCCGTTAGGACGATTAGAATTAGCAGAATATCTTTGTGCCGATCGTAGTGCTCTAACAAGGGAACTGTCTTATATGCAGAGAGACGGTTTGATTTGCTATGAAAAGAATACCTTTAAGCTTTTATTGTGATATTTTTCAGAAATTGACTGCAGTTCGAAACTGAAATACAAAATAACTAAATTTTTCATAACAGGGCGATGGATATGTTGCATACGCAACATATCCATCGCCCTGTCTATATTAAAATAGTTCATGTAAAATCTAATTTATAATACCGCAGGAGGAACAAATATGGGATTTCATGTTAATAACACTGTGTTAAACACAATATTTGAGACATGGCAAACAGAATATAATATTTATGCCCCTCGCAAATATCCTGACGGTGGGCGCTTTTCTGATACGGATTGTATCCGCTATGGGAAAATTGACACTGCAGAGGAGATTATATTTGACAAAAAATCCGAATACTCGTTCAAAGAATTTTTAACACCTGTTTCACAAACCTTATTCTTTTTTACTGAAGGTGAAACAAAAGAAGCAGATATTCCCCAAAGAAAAGCAATCATTTTCCTGAGAAGCTGCGATCTGCACGCTCTCAAACGATTGGATGATATGTACCTATGCAATGGACCAGCAGATTATTATTACAGCCGCCTAAGGGAAAACATCAAAATTGTTCTGATGGGTTGTGAACACTCTTTTGAAAATTGTTTTTGCGTCAGCATGGGAACAAATCGGAGTTCAAACTATGACATGAGCATTGACCGGCAGGCAGATGGAACCTATCTTATTGACTGCAAAGATGCTGACTGGGAAAAACAGTTTGCTGCGGCAGGCTGTGTTCAGCAGGAGGTTTCACCGTCTTATGTTACCGAAAACTCCATTACAGTTACTGTTCCCGAAAACTTGACAGCAGAAGCAGCCGGCAGCAAAATGTGGGACGATTATGATTCTCGCTGTATCAATTGCGGACGCTGCAACTTTGTCTGCCCTACTTGTACCTGTTTTACTATGCAAGATTTATTCTACAGCGAAAACGGCAAGGCAGGCGAACGCCGCCGCGTCTGGGCCTCTTGTATGGTAGACGGTTTTACCGATGTAGCCGGCGGTGGAAGCTGCCGGCAGAAAAACGGCCAGCGTATGCGTTTCAAGGTACTGCATAAGGTTCTGGATTACAAGCAGCGCAATGGATATCATATGTGCGTAGGATGTGGCCGATGCGATGATATTTGTCCGGAATACATTTCTTTTTCCAACTGCGTGAATCGGCTTCAAGATGCCATTATGGAGGTTAAGCAAAATGATTAAAAACGATTACATTCCTTTTTCTTCCAAAATTTTGGAAGTGATTCAGCATACAGATATTGAGTATACCTTCCGCATGGAATATCAGGGAGATGTAAAACCCGGTCAATTCTTCGAAGTCTCTATTCCTAAGTATGGTGAAGCACCTATTTCTGTCAGCGGAATCGGTAAAAATCATATCGATCTGACTATCCGCCGAGTAGGCAGAGTAACAACCGAGGTTTTTGAACGTTACGTGGGCGATTCTCTTCTGTTACGCGGTCCATATGGCAACGGATTCAATCTTTCTGACTATATTGGAAAAGATCTGATTATCATGGCTGGCGGTACAGGATTATCTCCAGTGCGGGGCGTGATCGATTATTTCTTCCATCATCCGGAACAGCGTGGACACATGACCCTGATTTCTGGTTTTAAAACACCTAATGATATCCTTTTTAGGAGCGATCTCAAACAATGGAGCGCAAATATGGATGTGATACTCACTGTTGATTACGCAGAAGAGGATACTCCTTACCATGTGGGGCTAGTGACACAGTATATTCCCCAGATTCAACTGGGAAACGTGACCAATACCGCCGCTATTGTAGTTGGACCCCCTGCTATGATGCGTTTCTCGGTACAGGGGCTTCTCGGTATAGGCCTGCCTGAAGAAAATATCTGGATCTCCCAGGAACGGAAAATGTGCTGCGGTCTCGGCAAATGCGGACACTGTAAAGTAGGCGATACCTATATTTGTCTGGATGGTCCGGTATTTAATTATACTAAGGGAAAGTTTCTAGTGGATTAAGGAGGGTGAATATGGACATCAATACTAAAGCACTAAAGAAAAACGCATTCCGTATCACAAAGGAACGCGGTTTAACCGCTTCTCGCATCCGTGTACCCGGTGGGCATTTAGATGCGAAGTATTTAGGAGAAATTCAGCGTATTGCAGAAACTTTTGGCAATGGCACTGTACACATCACAAGCAGACAAGGATTTGAAATTCCTGGAATTCCATTTGAAAAAATACCAGAAGTCAATAAAGCATTGCAGGGCCTTATAGACGGGCTGGAAATTAATCAAGAAGAACTAAACGGCGGTTATCCTGCTTCTGGCACCAGAAATATTACCGCTTGTATCGGCAATCGTGTATGTCCCTTTGCCTGTTATGATACAACATCTTTTGCAAAAAAGATTGAAAAGGCAGTATTCCCCAATGATCTACATTTCAAAATTGCATTGACTGGTTGTCCCAATGACTGTGTAAAAGTACGTATGCATGACTTCGGCATTATGGGCATGACACTTCCACAGCTGGAAACAGATCGTTGTGTCAGCTGCGGAGCCTGTGTGAAGGCATGTAAGAAGAAATCCGTGGAGGCATTAAAGTCTGTTAATTACCGCCCACAGAGAGACGAACGAAGATGTATTGGATGTGGAGAATGTGTTTTGAACTGTCCAAATGCTGCATGGACCCGCAGTAAAACAAAATATTATCGCCTGACCCTTTTCGGAAGAACAGGGAAAAAGAATCCCCGTCTGGGCGAAGATTTTATTAAGTGGGCGGATGAAGACAGCATCATCAAAATCATTCTCAACACCTACGACTATGTAAAAGAATATATCGATCCCAGCGCTCCAGGCGGAAAGGAGCATATCGGCTATATCGTGGATCGCACCGGCTTTGAAGAATTTAAACGGTGGGCGCTGCGAGATGTTACTTTGCCTGAAATTGCAGAAGTCATGACACCTATGTACTGGAAGGGCATAAAATATTGATTTTAAAGAGAAAATATGTAAGCGCTCAATAAAATAATGGATATCTTTTCACAAGGTATTCAGCTATAGTTGAAGTAAAACACTCCAACTTCAACTTTTTGATTTAATCCGGCATCTCTGCTGTATCATGTCAGACCATGGCATCAGCTCTTCTATACCTTCGGGCTCATTTTTGTAGTCCGGCATATAGAGCAGTACGGTCTCCAGATATGCGTAGATGTTCAGATTGTTGAGTTTTGCAGTTTCCACCAAACTGTAAATGATGGAACTGGCCCGGGCGCCCTTTACAGTATCATGGAACAGGAAGTTTTTCCGCCCTACCGCATAGGGGCGGGCGATATTTTCTGCGATATTGTTCGATATGGAGCACCGCCCATCCAACAGGTAGTTCTCCATATATGGCTTCTGGTTTTTCGCATAGGTCACCGCTTTGGCCAGACGGCTTCCTCCAGCCGGGTTCACTGTTTCAAGCCATGACCAGTAAGCCTCCCATATGGCAGGCTCCGTCTCAAGACGCTTGGCTTTCCGGGTATCGGCATCCAGATCCGCATACTCCTTTTCCAGTTCGAATAACTGGTTACAGTAATCAAAACCAATCTCTGCCGGAGTCTTATCCGGGGATTTCTTCGTTTTCCCTGGAAGTGCATCATGCCAGTACCGTCTCATATGGGCAAGGCAGCCGCAGCGGATGATATCCTTCAGTTTATTGTAACCACTGAAGCCATCACAGGTGAGGTACCCGGAGAATCCTTTCAGGAATTCCTCCGCATGATATCCGCCCCGGCTGGGCTGGTAATCATACAGACGGATTGGTGGCAGCCCGTCATTTCCGGAGCCATACAGCCACATATAGGACTTGGACTGTGCCGTTTTTCCTTCCTCCTTCAGTACCTGGCAGGGTGTTTCATCCGCGTGGATGATGTCCCTCTCCAGCAGATGCCGGTGAAGCTGTTCATACACCGGCTCCATATAATCCATGCCGCATTTGATGACCCAGTTGGCCAGTGTCGCCCTGGGGAGCTTCACTCCCAGCTGTTTCCAGTCCGCCTCCTGGCGGTAAAGAGGGATGCTGTTCACATATTTCTGGTACATCACGTAAGCAACCGTGGACGGAGATGCGAGGCTGTGCTTCAGCAGCGGGCTTGGTGTTTCAGCCCCAACGATAACGGAAGTGCCGTCTTTCTTGCATTCCGGACAGCCAAGGACTTCCTGGACATACTGGATCCGTTCCACTTTTGCAGGGATGATCCGCAGTTCTTCCCGTACGACCTTTTTCCCGATGACTTCCATGAGAGTATTACAGTAGGGACAGTTTCTGTCCTCATCCGCTACCGTACATGGAACTTCGATTACAGGCAGCTCTGCAAGGATCTCTTCCCTGGTGGCCTTCGGTTTCTTTGCCTTACGATTATAACCTCCAACAGCCTCTTCCAGAGTCGGTTCCGGGACAGAAGGATCCGCAGTGGCTTCTGCCTCATTGAACAGCTCCATCTGTCCGGGAAATGTATCCTTTTTTGTTTTTTCACTGGAAGATGCGAACAGCTTTTTCTTCAGATATTCGACTGTTTCATTGAGATTTGCGATCGTCTGGTTCAGTTGTGCGGTCTGTTCCTCATGGCTTTTGGCCATCTGCTCGATCGTAAGGCGCTGGCTGTCTACCAGCTGACGCAGGGATTCAATTGTCTCTTTCTGAAGCTGTATGAGCGCTTCCATTTCCGACTGCGGCATTCAGGGATCACCTTTCTTTTCACTGGTTCCTATTATACCGGAAATCCAGCAGAAAAGCGAATCCCCTGCCATACGCTCATCGTCATTTTGACGGAAAGGAAATGTGGAAAACAGATCTTTTTTGCAGGCGGTTACCATGGAAAAATGTTGTGTTTTCCACATGCAGGCGGCAATCCGGAAAAAATGGGGACAGTTATTCGCTTGTTCTCCTGACAGTCCCATGATCATGTGGATAAGTCATCGGCTGTATTTTCTCTGCCTTGTAGAAGAAAAGAAAAATTTCTCCTTTTTGCACAAAGGTCAGAAATCCTTCTTTCTGGCGGGCCGGATTGCTTTGGGTTGATCGATAGACAGCCCCTCCAGGAGCCAGCGGTATTCCTGCCGGCTAAGGTTTCTTACTTCCGAAGAATCCCGTGGCCATTGGAACCGCCCATTATCTAAACGTTTATAATAGAGGCAGAATCCATCTTTTTCAAAGTGCAGCGCTTTGATCCGGTCGCAGCGTCTCCCGCAGAAAAGGAACAGGGAGTTGCTGTAAGGATCTAATTCATAAGTGTCCCGGACGATTGCCATTAATCCATCAATGCTCTTACGCATATCGGTATAGCCTGTCACCAGGAAAAATTTTGCTGCGCCGGACAATTCGCCTAACAAAGCTGCCGCAGAGCAAGAAGAGTATTCCGGATCACATCCGCCCCGGCCTGTTCGTGGATCTCAATACGGATGCCCTGCATTTCCAGACAGATCGAGGGAATGGGTAAAGTAACGGAATCTGAATTATGCTGTTCCGTTTCCCAGAGCGGGATCTGGACAACTTCCTGCTTCTGCGCAGCAGCATCCACCGCCTCCGGAACTTCGCAGGCTTTTTTGCGCAAAGCCCGGACGTGATAGTAAAATGTGCTTACAGGGATTCCGTTTTCTATACACCATTGGCGGTCAGTAAGGCCACTGGATCTGCATAGAGTGATCATCTTTAGCCAATGTTCATCCTTTGAAGTTGTACTCATTTGATTCAACTCCTCCAACGTGAGATTTTGGAGCAATCAAGTACAACAAAAGTGGCCAAAGATAGGAGATGGAAGCGCAGCTTTTGTAATTCTGAGAACCAGATATGAAGTGAATTGCTCCAAGTATCTGAAGTATCTCACAAAAGTTGCGAATTTGCTATCCGTGCGATTATAAAGCGCTTAC
>NZ_NFLI01000008.1 GCF_002160825.1 Lachnoclostridium sp. An131 | reverse complement strand
CTGTCAAGGGTGGCGTAAGCTGCCATCAAACATCATATCTGCAATTTTCAAGGTTCAATCTGAGCCTATTTCTTAGACTTCATTTTTTCATAACTCATTTGACACTACCCAAAATAGTCATTTATGGCTGAAAGCCAGCTTCTTGATCAATATGAGAAGTGATATCGGTTATATTTTCACAGTGAAAGGGTATAGTGACAGGATCAAAGGAAGAGGTTTGGAGTTCTTCCTCCTGATTCCAGTTATGAACAGCCTGGTATTGGAGGGTTCCATTCAAAAAATCATAGAAGCTGACGTCATAGTCTCCTGACCCCCTGTCGAGCCCGGAAATCCAGTAGCTGTCCCAGATAAGCTCGCCGTTTACCAGGGAGAAGCTGCTTTCTGTTCCACCAAAACGATAGCTTTCTTTAATGATAAGCTTTCCACCGGAAATATCCATGCTCTGATAGGGATCCTGCCCCATCCCACCCTCAATGCTTCCGCCGACCAGGGAGGATTTTTGGGAAAGGGCAGTTTCTGCAGCGCTTTCTATATGAGAGCCGGACAGGGGAAGAATGGCTGTTTTTACAGCAGGCCGGCAGCTTCCCAGAAGTAAAATGCACAGAAGCATAAACAGGAGGTGTTTTTTCATATGGTTTTACCTCGTACACGTATAGCATGCGGATAGTCAGCAGAAATAAATGGTCCTGAATGAAAAAAGAAGCCCTTCTGAGTAGTGGTTTACCAGGACAATTATAGTATATCATGTAAGGTTTTCTGCTTTCAATGCTTTTCCAGCAGCTTCCGTCAGGAACAAGACAGAAAAACAGGTGCCCGGCGCATTTCTATTTAATTTGACGAATTTTGAAAAGTCCGGTATGATAGACAGAGAAAAAAAGGAAAGAGGAAAGAGCATGGCAGGTTCAATATTTGGAAGGCAGTTCTGCATTTCTACCTGGGGGGAATCCCACGGGAAGGGCATTGGCGTCGTGATCGACGGCTGCCCGGCAGGACTTCCTTTAAGTGAGGAGGATATACAGAAGTATCTGGACAGGAGGCGGCCGGGCCAGTCCCAGTACACCACCAGCCGGAACGAGGGAGATAAGGCAGAGATTCTTTCGGGAGTCTTCGAGGGGAAGACGACTGGCACGCCGATCTCGATTCTGGTGGCGAATACGTCTCAGCGTTCCCAGGATTACAGCGAGATTGCGTCCTATTACCGTCCGGGGCATGCGGATTATACCTTTGATCAGAAATACGGCTTCCGGGATTACCGTGGCGGCGGTCGGTCTTCCGGGAGGGAGACCATCGGGCGCGTGGCGGCGGGAGCCGTGGCGGCGAAGCTCCTCTCGGAGCTGGGCGTGAGTTTAAGCGCCTATACCCGTTCCATCGGGCCCGCGGAAATCGACTATGACCGCTTCGACGAGCATGAGATTCGCAGAAACCCGGTTTACATGCCGGATTCCCAGGCGGCGGAGCAGGCCATGATTTATCTGAAGGAATGCATGAGGGAAAAGGATTCCGTCGGCGGAGTAGTGGAATGTGTGGTCAGAGGCCTGCCGGCAGGCCTTGGAGATCCCTGCTTTGAGAAGCTGGACGCCAATCTGGCGAAGGCGATTCTCTCCATCGGAGCGGTGAAGGGCTTTGAGATAGGCTCCGGCTTCGGAGCGGCGAAGCTCCGGGGAAGCGAAAACAACGATCCCTTTGTGAACCGCGGAAACGGGATTGAGAAGGAGCGCAACAATGCGGGCGGAACCTTAGGCGGCATCAGCGACGGAAGTCCCGTCGTGCTGCGCGCTGCCATCAAGCCGACATCCTCAATCGCGGCAAAGCAGCATACGGTGAATCAAGACGGTGAAAACATTGAAATCAGTGTGCATGGACGGCACGACCCGGTGATTGTGCCCCGGGCAGTCGTTGTCGTGGAGGCTATGACAGCCCTGGTGCTTGCGGATGCCCTGCTCTGCGGCATGAGCGCAAGGATGGATTTCGTACGGAAAATCTGGGGGAAATAAGGAATGGGATTGAACTATGTAATTGCAGGCTCCGGCGCCACAGGCGGAAGCATCGGTGCCTTCCTGGCGGCTGACGGGCAGGACGTGGTCTTTCTGGCAAGGGGAGCGCAGCTGGAAGCCCTGAGAGAAAAGGGAATTTCCATGAGGCATACGGCAAAGGGAGATTTTACGGTGTGCCCGGTGAAGGCTGAGACTATGGAAGAATATGGCGGCACGCCGGATGTGGTCTTTGTATGTGTGAAAAGCTATTCCCTGGAGGATGCGCTCCGGCTTGTAAGGCGGACAGGCTCTCCGGAGACCGTGGTGATCCCGATTCTGAATATTTACGGCACAGGGGAGCGGATGCAGAAGGAGCTTCCGGATATGACGGTGACGGATGGCTGCATCTATGTGGCAGCCCATGTGTCTGCGCCGGGAGAGATTACCCATGGCGGAGATATTTTCCGGGTGGTGTACGGGCTGAGGCCGGGACAGGAGCCAGGCACGGCAGTGCGCGCCAAGCTGGAGCAGGTAAAGCGGGATCTGGATCATGCGGGAATCAGCGGAGAATATTCGGAGAATATCCGCCGGGATACCTTTAAAAAGTTCATGTACACCAGCCCGATGGCTGCGGCAGGAGAGTACTTCCATGCGCAGGCCGGAGATTTCCAGAAGGAGGGAGAGCCCCGGGATACCTTTATTGCCATGGACAGAGAATACCTGAGGCTTGCGGACGCCATGGGCCTCGGGGTTCCGGAGGATATGGTGGAGGTGAACCTTAAGATTCTGGATGATCTGAGCCCCGAAGCGGGAACCTCCATGCAGAGAGACATCGCAAAGGGCGGAAGGTCCGAGATCGCAGGGCTGGTCTATGCGGTGGAGGATATGGCTGCGGCTTATCAGGCAGAGATGCCTGTCTGCCGCAGGGTGATTCAGGAATTAAAGGCGAGAGGATTAAAATAGATGTATCGGATAGTAAAGAAAGACGGAAACGCGAAGCATGCGGAATTTACGACCGTGCACGGCACTGTGCAGACGCCGGTCTTTATGAACGTGGGAACTGCAGCGGCTATCAAGGGGGCTGTGGCGACCTCGGATCTGGAGCAGATCGGCACGCAGATTGAATTGTCGAATACCTACCATCTGCATGTGCGTCCCGGCGACCAGATTGTGAAAAAGCTGGGAGGCCTTCATAAATTTATGTCATGGGATAAGCCGATTCTGACAGATTCCGGCGGCTTTCAGGTATTTTCTCTGTCCTCCCTGCGCAAGATCAAAGAAGAGGGAGTGTATTTCAATTCCCACGTGGACGGACGGAAGATTTTCATGGGTCCGGAGGAGAGCATGCAGATTCAGTCGAACCTGGCCTCTACGATTGCCATGGCCTTTGACGAGTGTGCGCCCGCTCTGGCGGACCGCGGTTATGTGGAGCGCTCGGTAGCCAGGACGACCCGCTGGCTTGCCCGCTGCAAGGCGGAGATGAAGCGGCTGAACGCCCTGCCGGATACGATCAATCCAGATCAGCTGCTCTTTGGCATCAATCAGGGGGCGGTTTATGAGGACATCCGTATCGAGCATGCAAAGCAGATTACGGAGATGGAGCTGGACGGCTATGCCATTGGCGGGCTGGCGGTAGGTGAGACCCACGAGCAGATGTACCAGATTATCGAGGCTGTGGTTCCTCATCTTCCGGAGGATAAGCCCACCTATCTGATGGGCGTGGGCACGCCGGCCAATATTCTGGAGGCTGTGGACAGAGGGGTAGACTTTTTTGATTGTGTCTATCCGAGCCGGAACGGGCGCCACGGGCATCTGTACACGAATTACGGAAAAATCAATCTGTTTAACGCGAAATATGAGCTGGATGAGCGGCCCATTGAGATCGGCTGCCAGTGTCCGGCCTGCCGCCGCTACAGCAGGGCCTATATCCGCCATCTTCTGAAGGCGAAGGAGATGCTGGGCATGCGGCTCTGCGTATTGCACAACCTGTATTTTTACAATACCATGATGGTGGAGATCCGGGATGCCATCGACGCGGGCCGGTATCAGGCCTATAAGAAAGAAAAGCTGGAGAAAATGAGGTCTGGCTCTTGACCGGAGATCCGTAGTTATGCTACTATTATAACAGTGTGTCCTGGTGTTTCAGAATTCTGCCAGATGAGGAGCAGCATGGCAGAACAGCCATGTTCAGAGAATGCGGGACAGCAGTTTTATTCTAGGAGGAAAGAACATGAATTTACTGGCAACAAGCGGCGGCGCAATGGGATGGGAGGTTATCATCCTTTATGTAGTAGTCATCGGAGCGTTTATGTATTTTGCGGCGATTCGCCCGCAGAAGAAGGAGCAGAAGCGTGTGAATGCCATGCTTGCCAATATGGAGGTAGGCGATGCGGTAGTGACCACAAGCGGATTCTATGGAGTCCTGATTGATATCACCGAGGACGACGTGATTGTCGAGTTCGGAAGCAACCGGAACTGCAGAATTCCGATGAAAAAAGCAGCGATTGCAGAGGTGGAGAAGAGCAATGAGTAAAAAACCGACAGTACTGATGATCCTGGACGGCTATGGCCTGAATGAAAATCCGGAAGGAAACGCCATCGCGATGGCGGCTACGCCGGTCATGGATCAGCTTATGAAGGAATATCCCTTTGTAAAGGGAAACGCAAGCGGACTGGCCGTGGGACTTCCCGACGGACAGATGGGAAATTCTGAGGTGGGCCATATGAATATGGGTGCGGGACGCATCGTATATCAGGAGCTGACCCGCATCACCAAGGAGATTGAGGACGGAGACTTTTTTGAGAATGAGGCGCTTGTGGCAGCCGTGGAGAATGCAAAGGCGAAGGATTCTGCCCTTCATATGTTCGGGCTGGTGTCCGACGGCGGCGTGCACAGCCACAATACCCATATTTACGGGCTTCTGGAGCTGGCGAAGCGCCATGGACTGAAAAAGGTCTATGTACACTGCTTCCTGGACGGCCGCGATACACCGCCGACCTCCGGTAAGGATTACGTACAGGAGCTTACAGACAAGATGAAGGAGATCGGCGTCGGCGAGGTAGCCTCTGTGATGGGCCGCTACTATGCGATGGACCGCGACAACCGCTGGGACCGCGTGGAGCTGGCTTACAAAGCTCTGACAAAGGGCGAGGGCGTGGAGGCTTCCGATGGTGTGAGCGCGATTGCGGCTTCCTATGAGAAGGACGTGAACGATGAATTCGTAGTGCCGGCAGTTGTGATGAAGGACGGCAAGCCGCTGGCTACGATCCAGGACGGCGATTCTGTGATCTTCTTTAACTTCCGCCCGGACCGTGCGAGAGAGATCTCCAGAGCCTTCTGCTGTGATGAGTTTACGAACTTCCCGAGAGAGAAGAAGCTGGATCTGACCTATGTATGCTTTACCGAGTATGATCCGACGATTCCGAACAAGCTGGTGGCCTTCCACAAGGTAGAGCTTCACAATACCTTTGGCGAGTATCTGGGAGCCCACAATATGAGCCAGCTGCGTCTGGCCGAGACAGAGAAATACGCCCATGTAACCTTCTTCTTCAATGGCGGAGTGGAAGAGCCGAACAAGGGTGAGGAGCGTATTCTCGTGAAGTCTCCGAAGGTGGCGACCTATGATCTTCAGCCGGAGATGAGCGCGCCGGAGGTATGCGATAAGCTGGTAGAGGCCATCAAGGCGGATAAATATGATGTCATTATCATCAACTTTGCGAACCCGGATATGGTAGGCCACACGGGCGTGATCCCGGCAGCTGTAAAGGCTATTGAGACGGTTGACGGCTGTGTGGGACGTGCTGTAGAGGCTCTGAAGGAGGTGGACGGCCAGATGTTCATCTGCGCAGACCACGGAAATGCGGAGCAGATGATTGATTATAACACAGGCGAGCCCTGGACCGCTCACACGACGAACCCGGTTCCGTTCATTCTGGTGAACGCAGATCCGGCTTATACCTTAAGAGAGGGCGGCTGCCTGGCTGATATTATTCCGACCCTCATTGAGATGATGGGAATGGAGCAGCCGAAGGAAATGACGGGCAAGTCACTTCTGGTGAGAAAATAAATAGCTTTGTTTGACCGTAGGAGGTGTGAAAGTGGGTATTGTCAGAATTATATTGACGGTTCTGTTTGTTGCGGTATGTGTTCTCCTGACGATTGTTGTATTGTCTCAGGAAGGAAAGTCCAATGGACTTGGCGCGCTTGCGGGCGGCAATTCCTTCTGGGAGCAGAATAAAGGCCGTTCCCTGGAAGGAAAGAAGGTACTGTTTACAAAGATACTGGCTGTGGCCTTCATTGTGCTGGCGCTGGTACTGAACCTGAATATTTTCTAAAGAAACACAGTGAACAAAAGCACTCCCGGAAATTCCGAGAGTGCTTTATGTTTAAGGGAAAGCGGTAAGCTTTTCCCTGCAGCAGATCGGATATGGCATGGGAAACAAGACATTTGAAGAAAGAAAGAAAATTATATATGAATTTATCAGTGATCCGCATTATGTGCCTATGAAGGAGAAGGAGCTGGCAGTGCTCCTTCAGGTGGCCAGGGAGGATCGGGAGGAGCTGGCGCGTGTTCTGAAAGAGCTGCTGAGCGAGGGGAAAATCGAGCTTTCCAAGCGCGGGCGCTACAACAAGGCTGTTCCCAGGAGGGTTACCGGAATCTTTACGAGCCACGCAAGAGGCTTTGGCTTTGTGTCTGTAGAAGGGCAGGAGCAGGATATTTTTATCGGAGAGAACGATACGGGAGACGCTTTTCTGGGAGACACCGTGGAGGTCGTGCTGAAGGGGCGCGGCGGCAGAAGGCCGGAGGGAGCAGTTACAAAAATCCTGGCACATGGCGTCACGGAGGTGATTGGTACCTTTGAGCGCAGCAAAAATTTCGGCTTTGTGATCCCGGACAACCAGCGGATCAACCGGGATATTTTTATCCCTCTGGAGCGTACGCGGGGAGCAGTCACGGGCCAGAAGGTGGTCGCAGAGCTCACGGACTACGGACGGGGAAGAAAAAGTCCCGAGGGGCGGATCACGCAGATCCTGGGAGAAGCCTCAGATCCGGAGACAGAGGTTCTTTCTATTATGATGGCTTACGGCCTCCCGGCAGAGTTTCCGGAGCGTGTGGAAAACCAGGCGGAGCGGGTGGCGAAGCCTGTATCTCCGGCAGACTGTGAGGGGCGGCTTGATTTCCGGGACGAGATCTGCGTCACCATAGACGGAGAGGATGCAAAGGATCTGGATGATGCCGTGTCTCTGCGCCGGGAGGGAGAGCATTACATCCTTGGCGTGCATATTGCGGATGTGGCAAATTACGTGCAGGAGAACAGCGCTTTGGACTGGGAGGCCAGGGACAGAGGAACCAGTGTATATCTGGCAGATCGGGTGCTTCCCATGCTGCCCCGGACTCTGTCGAACGGGATCTGCTCCCTGAATGAGGGAGAGGATCGCCTGGCCTTGAGCTGCATTATGACGCTGGACGAAAAGGGAAGGATTGTCGGGCATACGATTGCGGAGACGGTGATTCGGGTGAGCCGGCGTTTAAGCTATACGGGTGTGCAGAGGGTTCTGGATGGAGAGCTGGAGGAGCAGGCACTGTATCCGGAGCTGGTTCCGATGCTGCTTGAGATGGAAAGGGTATCCGGACTTCTTCGAAAGCGGCGCAGAAAGCGCGGCTCCATCGATTTTGATTTCCCGGAGACAAAGGTAGTTTTAGATGAGAGAGGACAGGTGCTCGACATCCGGCCTTATGAGAGAAATGCCGCTACCCGGCTGATTGAGGATTTCATGCTTGCGGCCAACGAAACGGTAGCGGAGGATTATTACTGGCAGGCACAGCCCTTCGTATACCGGGTGCATGAGAAGCCGGATGCGGATTGTATGCAGAAGCTGGGGATTTTTATCCGGAACTTCGGGTACCGTCTCCGGACGTCCGGGGATGAGGTTCATCCCGGAGAGATCCAGAAGCTTCTGGATCGAATAGCCGGAACTCCGGAGGAGGCTATGCTGAGCCGGCTTACTCTGCGCTCCATGAAGCGGGCGCAGTACGCTACGGACTGCAGCGGACATTTTGGACTGGCAGCGCCCTACTACTGTCATTTTACCTCGCCTATCCGCCGGTATCCGGATCTGCAGATTCACCGTATTATCAAGGAAAATCTGCGCGGGCGTCTGAATGAAGAACGGACGCTGCATTATGAGTCTATCCTGCCGGAGGTGGCGAAGCATTCCAGTGAAATGGAGCGGCGTGCCGACGAGGCGGAGCGCGAGACGATCAAGCTGAAAAAGGCAGAGTATATGGAGCAGCATATAGGAGAGGAGTACGACGGGGTGATTTCCGGAATTACCGCTTACGGGCTGTATGTGGAGCTGGTGAATACGGTGGAAGGTCTGGTGCATGTAAATTTGCTGAAGGATGATTTTTACGAATTTGACGAAGGGGCGAACGAGCTTCGGGGAGCGCATTCGGGCTTCGTTTACCGGCTTGGCGAGAAGGTCCGTATCCGGGTAAAGGGAACAGACAGGCTCTGCCGGACGATTGATTTTGAACTGGTATAGGAACAAAGGAGTTTTAAGATTATGGGGAAGGACAACTTCAAGCTGGTTGCCAACAACAAAAAGGCATACCACGACTATTTCATTGACGATACCTATGAGGCGGGAATTTCTCTTGCCGGGACAGAGGTGAAATCTGTGCGCATGGGTAAATGCAGCATCAAGGAAGCGTTTATTAAGGTGGAAAAAAACGAAGAGGTGTATGTCTACGGCATGCACATCAGCCCATATGAGAAAGGAAATATTTTCAATAAGGATCCCTTAAGGCCCCGGAAGCTTCTGCTTCACAAATATGAAATCCGAAAAATCGCCGGAAAAACGGCTGAGAAGGGGTATACGCTGGTGCCCCTGCGCGTCTATCTGAAGGGCAGTCTTGTGAAGGTGGAGGTAGGACTGGCACGAGGCAAAAAGCTTTATGACAAGCGCCAGGATATTGCAAAGAAGGATCAGCGCCGGGAGGCAGAGAAGGAGTTTAAGGTAAAGAATCTGTAGGCTTCAAATAAAGCCTTCCGCAGCCGCAAAAAGGCTCCGGAGAGACACACGAGAGCCTTGTGTGTTAGAAAATGTTATATAATTGAAAAATAATGTTAAAAGTGTGATAGAAATTGTTAAAAAACGAAAATTTCAGCTTGATTTCCTGCGAAAATGTATTAAAATAAAAATAGCATCGTGTGCGGCGAGGGCTGAAAGAAAGAAAAAGGAGAGGAAATCATGATTATCACACAGAAAAAGCCCATCGAGGAATTGATGGCGATGATCGGCGATGCGCAGAAGATCGCGATCCTGGGCTGCGGAAGCTGCGCTACAGCCTGCGCGACCGGCGGCGAGAAAGAGGTTGCGGAGTTAAAAGCGTATCTGGAATCTCAGGGCAAGACGGTAGTGGCGACCGGTATGGCAGACTACTGCTGTATGAATATGGGTGTTAAGACAGCGATGAAGAAACTGACGGCGGCAGGACCCGATGCGGTTGTCTGTATGTCATGCGGAGACGGCGTTCAGGTGGCGGCAAACCACAGCCCGGCTCCGGTTTATCCGTCCAACAATACGATGTTCCTGGGCGAGGCGGTTCGTTTTGGACTCTTCGAGGAAGCCTGTCATCTCTGCGGAGACTGCATGCTGGGAAGCACCGGCGGTATCTGCCCGATTTCCCGCTGCGCCAAATCTCTGGTGAACGGTCCCTGCGGCGGACAGAAGAATGGAAAATGTGAGGTCAATCCGGAAAACGACTGTGCATGGATTATGATTTACAAGCGCCTGGAGGCTCTGGGACAGCTGGACAAGCTGACAAAGAGAAGACAGGATAAGGGATATGAGAAGGTGGCATATCCGAGAACAATCAATATTAGGGGGAACAAATAATGGGCATGTTGGAAAAAGCGCTGGAAAGCGGAAAATTTGGTGTAACCGTTGAGATGGCTCCCCCGAAAGGATACGATTTTACAGAACAGATGGAGGCAGCCGAGCTTCTGAAGGGAAAGGTACATGGCGTCAATGTGACGGACATGCAGTCCGCCTGCCTGAAAGCATCCTCACTGGGCCTGTGCATTAAGCTGAAACAGGCAGGTCTGGATCCGATCATCCAGGTGACGGGCCGCGACAGAAGCCGTATGGGAATCATGGGCGACATGTTCTCCGCGGCAGCCTTCGGCATCGATACCATGCTGGCTCTGACCGGCGACCATCCGACGGTAGGAGACTGCAAGCAGTCCAAGCCGGTGTATGACCTGGATTCCGTGGGGATTCTGCATATGCTGACTGCGATGGAGGCTACGGACAGAGACTGCGGTGGCAATGAGATCGAGGGCGGCGCTCCGGTCTTCTATAAAGGCGCGGTCGTAACGCCGGTTTACGATCCGCTTCCTCTGCAGATCAACAAGCTGCGCCAGAAGGTAGAGGCAGGCGCGCAGTACATTCAGACGCAGGGAATCTTCGACATTGAGAGTCTGAAGCGTTTCATGGACGAGGTAGACAAGGCGAATATCCATACTCATATTATGGCTGGCATCATTCCGCTGAAGGCGGCAGGCATGGCCAGATACATGAATGAGAATGTTCCCGGAATCGCGGTTCCGCAGGATATGATTGACCGTCTAGCAGCGGCAGCGGCTGAGGGCAAGGAAAAAGGCGTCAAGGGACTTCCCACGCAGCTTGGCATTGAGATGGCGGCTGAGATGATCGCGAAGATCAAGGACGAGGGAATCTGCGACGGCGTACATATTATGGCAATCGGCGCAGAAAAGAATGTGCCGAAGATCCTCGAGAAGGCAGGACTGACAATCGAATAAGCAAAAGAAGCAGATGGGATGCTCCAAAAGCCGCAGCAGGCGAAAGGGAGCATCCCTTTTTATAGAATCAGCGCCGGTATGTCAGGGACAATGCGGCATCCAATGAAAAATAAAAAAAGCTCTTGAAGTACAGGGGGACTTATAGTATAATAAACCAGATTTAGAAGAGGCAAAGAGGGCCGCGTGTGCAAAGAGGCAGTAACTGTCTTTTTTTTTTGAAAAAATAAGTTGCAGTTCACACCGCGTTCTGTGGGCGGAGTGAACAGCAGCTCAAAATCAAGCGCGAGGGAAAAGGAAAGGAACAGGTGGATTATGAAAGCTTTTCTGATACTGGAAGACGGACATGTGTTTACAGGTACCAGCATAGGGGCACAGCGCGAGGTGATAAGCGAGATCGTGTTCAATACCTCCATGACAGGATATCTGGAGGTGCTGACGGATCCGTCCTATGCGGGTCAGGCTGTGACGATGACCTATCCGCTGATTGGAAACTACGGTATATGTTACGAGGATATGGAGTCGGAGAGACCCTGGCCGGATGGTTATATCGTAAGGGAGCTGTCCAGGATCCCCAGCAATTTCCGAAGCCAGGATACGATACAGAATTTCCTGGAGAAATACGAGATTCCGGGAATCGCCGGAATCGATACCCGTGCACTGACGAAAATTTTACGTGAAAGCGGCACTATGAACGGAATGATTACCACAAAGGAGTATGAGTCTCTGGATGAGGTGCTTCCGCGTCTGAAGGCCTATACCACAGGAAAAGTGGTGGAAAAGGTGACCTGCAGAGAGAAAAAGGTTCTGGAAAATGACGGCCTGAAGGTGGCTCTTCTGGACCTGGGCGCAAAGCGCAATATCGCCCGCTCTCTTCATGAGAGAGGCTGCCAGGTGACGGTTTATCCGGCCGGAACGAAGGCGGAAGAGATCATTGCGGCGAAGCCTGACGGAATCATGCTGTCCAACGGCCCCGGAGACCCGAAGGAATGTACTTCGATCATCGAGGAGATTCGGAAGCTCTATGAGACTGATATCCCGATTTTTGCCATCTGTCTGGGACATCAGCTTATGGCGCTGGCTACCGGAGCAGATACCTATAAGCTGAAATACGGACACCGGGGCGGCAATCATCCGGTCCGCGATCTGGAGACGGGAAAGGTCTACATTTCCTCTCAGAACCACGGCTATGCGGTAGATACGAAGAGCCTTGACCCGGCGGTGGCAGTGCCGGCTTTTGAAAATGTCAACGACGGAACAAACGAGGGACTGCGCTATACGGGCAAGAATATCTTTACCGTACAGTTCCATCCGGAGGCCTGCCCGGGCCCTCAGGATTCCAGTTACCTGTTTGACCGCTTTATACATACGATGGAGGTGAAGAAGAATGCCTAAGAATCCTTCTATTAAAAAAGTTCTTGTAATTGGTTCCGGTCCGATCGTCATCGGACAGGCAGCGGAGTTTGACTATGCAGGCACCCAGGCCTGCCGTTCCCTGAAGGAAGAGGGGATCGAGGTCGTTCTTCTGAATTCCAACCCGGCGACGATCATGACGGATAAGGATATCGCGGATCATGTTTATATCGAGCCCCTGACCGTCGAGGTGGTAGAGCGCCTGATTATCGAGGAGAAGCCGGACAGCGTTCTGCCCACTCTGGGCGGCCAGGCAGGACTGAATCTTGCCATGGAGCTGGAGGAGCGCGGCTTTTTAAAGGAGCATAATGTCCGCCTCATCGGAACGACCTCCGAGACCATCAAAAAGGCAGAGGACCGTCTGGAGTTCAAGAGCACCATGGAAAAGATCGGAGAGCCTGTGGCGGCCTCCCTGGTGGTGGAAAGTCTGGAAGACGGCATCGCCTTTGCAAATAAGATCGGCTATCCGGTCGTGCTTCGTCCTGCCTATACCCTGGGAGGAAGCGGCGGCGGAATCGCCCACAATCAGGAAGAGCTGGAAGAGATTCTGGCCAATGGCCTGAGACTTTCCCGTGTGGGACAGGTGCTTGTGGAGCGCTGTATCGCCGGCTGGAAGGAAATCGAGTATGAGGTAATGCGTGACAGCGCTGGAAACTGCATTACCGTATGCAATATGGAAAATATCGACCCGGTGGGCGTGCATACCGGAGACAGTATCGTTGTGGCTCCCTCCCAGACGCTGGGAGACAAGGAGTACCAGATGCTCCGCACCTCCGCGCTGAATATCATCAGCGAGCTGAATATCACCGGAGGCTGCAACGTACAGTATGCCCTTCACCCGGAAAGCTTTGAATACTGTGTTATCGAGGTAAATCCCCGTGTAAGCCGTTCTTCCGCTCTGGCTTCCAAGGCGACAGGCTACCCCATCGCGAAGGTGGCGGCGAAGATTGCTCTCGGCTATACGCTGGATGAGATCCCGAACGCGATTACCGGACAGACCATGGCAAGCTTCGAGCCCATGCTGGACTACTGCGTCGTGAAGCTGCCCCGTCTGCCCTTTGATAAATTCATCAGCGCCAAGAGAACGCTGACCACTCAGATGAAGGCTACCGGAGAGGTTATGGCTATCTGCGATAACTTCGAGGGAGCTCTGATGAAGGCGATCCGTTCTCTGGAGCAGCATGTGGACAGCCTGATGTCCTATGACTTTACGGCTCTTTCCAGAGAAGAGATTTTAAAGCAGCTTGAAGTGGTGGACGACCGCCGCATCTGGCTGATTGCCGAAGCCATCCGCAAGGGCATTTCTTATGAAGAGATTCACGCTATCACAAAGATTGATCTCTGGTTTATCGACAAGATTGCGATTCTTGTGGAAATGGAGCAGGCCCTGAAAACACAGGAGCTGACTGCAGAGCTTCTGAAGGAAGCGAAGCGCGTCGAGTTCCCGGACAACGTGATTGCCCGTCTTACCGGAAGGACAGAGGAAGAGATCCGGGATATGCGGTACGCGAACGGCATCACGGCTGCATATAAGATGGTAGATACCTGCGCGGCTGAGTTTGCGGCCAGCACACCCTACTATTATTCCGTATTTGGCAGCGAAAACGAGGCGGAGACCGACAGCGGCCGTAAGAAAGTGCTGGTGCTGGGAAGCGGCCCCATCCGAATCGGTCAGGGAATCGAGTTTGACTTCTGCTCTGTACACTGTACCTGGGCCTTTTCCAAGGAGGGCTATGAGACCATTATCATCAACAACAACCCCGAGACGGTAAGTACGGACTTTGATATTGCGGATAAGCTGTATTTTGAGCCTCTTACTCCCGAGGATGTGGAGAATGTGGTGCGGCTTGAGAAGCCGGACGGAGCTGTCGTGCAGTTCGGCGGCCAGACTGCCATCAAGCTGACAGAGGCTCTGATGAAAATGGGAGTTCCGATTCTGGGGACCTCTGCGGAAAATGTGGATGCTGCCGAGGACAGAGAGCTGTTTGACGAAATTCTGGAGAAATGCGGCATTCCGCGTCCGAAGGGACATACGGTATTTACGGCTGAGGAGGCAAAGAAAGCGGCGAATGAGCTGGGCTATCCGGTTCTCGTGCGTCCTTCCTATGTGCTTGGCGGCCAGGGCATGCAGATTGCAATCAATGACAAGGATGTAGAAGAGTTCATCGGCATCATCAACCGGATCGCCCAGGAGCACCCGATCCTTGTGGACAAGTATCTGCAGGGCAAGGAGATCGAGGTGGATGCGGTCTGCGACGGAGAGGATATTCTGATTCCGGGTATCATGGAGCATATCGAGCGCGCCGGCATCCATTCCGGAGACAGCATTTCTGTCTATCCGGCGGGGAGCATCAGCGACAAAGTAAAGGCTACGATTGAAGAATATACAAGAAGACTGGCACGTTCTCTTCATGTCATCGGCCTTATCAATATTCAGTTTATCGCGGTGGGCGATGAGGTCTATGTCATCGAGGTAAATCCCAGGTCCAGCCGTACCGTGCCCTATATCAGCAAGGTGACGGGCATCCCGATCGTACCGCTGGCGACGAGGGTCATTCTGGGACACAAGATCAAGGATCTGGGCTACCAGCCGGGACTTCAGCCGGAGGCTGACTATTATGCGGTGAAGATGCCGGTATTCTCCTTTGAGAAGATCCGCGGTGCAGATATCAGCCTGGGACCGGAGATGAAGTCCACCGGAGAGTGCCTTGGCATCGCAAAGACCTTCAACGAGGCCCTTTACAAGGCATTCCTGGGAGCGGGAATCCGTCTGCCGAAGCACAAGAACATGATCATTACCGTCCGTGATGAGGATAAGGAAGAGGCAGTGGAGATCGCGAAGCGCTTTGAGGCGCTGGGTTACCGGATTTATGCCACCAAGGGAACTGCCCGTGCGCTTCTGGAGGCGGATGTATCCGTGCGTCTGACCAGAAAGCTGGAGCAGGAGTCCCCGAATATTCTGGACCTGATTCTCGGTCACAAGATCGATCTGGTGATTGATACACCTTCCCAGGGCGTGGAGCACAGCCATGACGGCTTTATCATCCGGCGGAACGCCATCGAGACGGGTGTCAATGTGCTGACTGCTATCGACACAGCGAAGGCGCTGGTGACCAGTCTGGAAAATACAGACGCAAAAGCACTGACGCTGATTGATATCGCAAAAATCTGACAGGATAAAGAGCTCCGGCTGCGGAGCTCTTCTCAGGGCTGCCGTGAAAACCAGGAAAGAAAAGCCGGGTTTTCATGTGCAGTCTCTTTTGGCATAAAAGAGGAAGAAAGGAAGTGGGAGGCGTGAGGATTGCGGCAGCGGCGCAGATGAAAGAAATAGATCGGGTGGCAATCGAGAAACGGGGAATCCCTTCAGAGGTTCTGATGGAGCGGGCGGCCCGTCATGTGGCGGAAGCGGCAGAGGAATTTCTGGAGAAGAGAAGGAAAGGTCCCGCTTCTTCCGGTGAGGCGGCGCCGGAAGCCGGCTTCCGGATTGCCGTGTTCTGCGGGCCGGGAAACAACGGCGGTGACGGCGTGGCGGCAGCCCGGTTTCTGAAGGAAAAGGGAATGAAGGTGAGAGCCTTTCTTGTGGGAAGCCGTGAGAAGCTGACAGCGGATACGCGCCTGATGGAAGAGCGGCTCCGGGAAGCAGGGCTTTTGCTTGAGGACTGGCAGACGGAAGCAGAGAATTCGGAACAGAAATCCTGGTGCGCTTCTGCGGATCTGATTCTGGACGCGCTTCTTGGCATCGGCCTGAGAGGTGAGGTGCGCCCGCAGATGAAGGAAGTGATTCTCTGGCTGGATTCTCTTTCTGTTCCGGTGCTGGCGGTGGATATCGCAAGCGGCATCGACACCGACACGGGAGCAGTTCTGGGAGCGGCCCTCCATGCTTCGCTGACTGTGACCTTTACTCTGCCGAAATTCGGCCATTATGAAGGACAGGGAAGCTGCCATACCGGAGGCTTAACGGTCTGTGATATCGGGATACCGGAAGAGGTGGTGGCTCAGGTGCTGTCTTCCGGGACGGAAATGAGGGCCGAAAAGAGCAGGGAAGAGTCATGCGCCGGAGAAGCCGGGCAGGGATATGCGGTGTTTGAAGCCTGTGACGAGGCCTGCGCCAGAGCCCTGCTTCCAAAGCGGCGGGAGGACGGTCATAAGGGGACCTTTGGAAAGGTCTCTATCACAGGAGGAAGTGTGGGCTTTTCAGGAGCGCCGGTGCTTGCTTCGCGGGGAGCGGCCCGCTGTGGGAGCGGTCTGGTATTTCTTGGCGTGCCCGAGAGCATCTATTCGATCACAGCAGCTTCCTGCCTGGAAGTGATGCCCTCGCCTCTTCCGGATCAGGGCGGAAGAATCTCTTCCGGAGCCTTCTTTCAGATTCTTGAGCGGCTGAACGCCTGCGATGCGGGCCTTATCGGGCCGGGACTGGGGAGAAGCCAGGAGCTTTCCCTGCTGGTGTGCAAGCTTCTGGAGCAGACGGCCACGCCCCTTGTGCTGGACGCAGACGGCCTTTATGCCGTCAAAGACAGAAAGGAATTGCTGAAACGCCGGTGTGAGAAGGGCCTTGTGACGATTCTGACGCCCCATGAGGGAGAATTCGCCTATCTGGGCGGCGATCTGTCAAAGGGACGGAAGACGGCGGCTCTCCGGTTCGCGGAGAAGTATGGCTGCATTCTGGTACTGAAGGGACCGGCGACTGTCACAGCCTCGCCGGAGGGAAAGGCCTATATCAATACGACAGGAAATAACGGAATGGCAAAGGGCGGAAGCGGCGACGTGCTGGGCGGCATGGTATTATCCCTTCTCGGACAGGGAATGAAGCCTCTGAAGGCGGCTGCGCTGGCGGTATATCTTCACGGCCTGGCCGGCGATCTTTGCCGTGGCAGGCTCGGGGAATACGGCATGCTGCCGGGCGATCTGGCAGAGGAGATCCCTGCCGCCATTCTGCGCCTGCAAAGAGGCTGTGGAGAGGAGCTGAGAACATGGTAGATATGAAAAGCCTGCTGACCATGCAGGGAATGATGTTTCTGATGATCCTGATTGGCGCGGGACTGCGGAAAATACAGATTGTGACCACAGAAGGGCGCAGAAGCATGACCAACCTTGTGGTAAATCTGGTCCTTCCCTGCAACATTCTGTACGCTTTTTCCAACGCGGACGCTTCCGCCTTCCGCTCCATGCTGGTGGTAGTGGTCATGGCCTTTTTGATTCAGCTTGTCTGGTATCTTCTGAGCAAGGTTCTCTGGAGAGATATGCAGGAGAACAGGCGGGGCGTGATGCGCTACGCCTTTCAGTTCTCCAACTGCGGTTATCTGGGAAATCCGGTTATAGAAGGGCTTTACGGCGCCCAGGGTCTTGTGTACGCCTCCGTCTTTCTGCTTCCGGTGCGCCTCTTTATGTGGAGTGTGGGACTGGAATGCTTTCAGGAGGAGGCAGGAAGCTTTCGGAAAACCATCAGGCGGGCGCTGACTCATCCCTGTGTGCTGGCCACGATTCTGGGCGTGCTGTGGATGTTCTTTCCCATAAAGCTGCCGGATTTTCTGTACAATACGATTTCCGGCTTTAACCAGTGTCTGACGCCGCTGACCATGCTGGTTATCGGCTTTATCATGGCGGAGACGGATCTGCGGAAAATGTTCTGTAAGGATCTCTTTGTCATTACGGCGCTGCGGCTTCTGATACAGCCCATGCTGGTGCTGGCAGTCTGCAGGCTTCTGAATCTGGAGACGCTGGTGGCAGAAGTGGTCACGGTTCTGGTGTCCATGCCTGTGGCAAATACGACGGCGCTTCTTGCGTCCCAGCATGACTGCGACTATACCTTTGCCAGCAATGTGGTGGTATTTACCACGCTGGTATCCATGATTACGATCCCCATTTACGGCCTGCTGGTGGGAGTGGTGTTCGGGTAAAGAGCGTGATCCCGGCTGGGAAACATCCGGCCTGCGGAAGCGGCCCTGGACTGGCCGGAATACTTGCCGGTCCTGTGGTTTTATGGTAAGATGTGCAAAGAAGATGTCCTAAGCGGATAAGGGCAGGCGGGACGGGAATAAAAAGCCTGCCGGAGGACCGCATTTTTGCGGCGGAAAGGGAGAAAGACAGCATTGAAGTGGAATAAATATACATTGAAAACCAGAACGGAAGCAGAGGATCTGATCAGCTCCATGATGCAGGATGCAGGAATCGAGGGAATTGAGATCGAAGACAAAACCCCGTTGAGCGAACGGGACAAGGAGCAGATGTTCGTAGATATCCTTCCGGAGGGACCGGAGGATGACGGAGTGGCCTATATCAGCTTTTATCTGGAGCCGGAGGATGATCAGGCAGAGATGCTGCGTAAGGTTCAGGAAGGACTGGACGAAATCCGCAGCTGGGGTGTGGACGTGGGAGAGGCCACGATCACTGCGTCCGAGACAGAGGATAAGGACTGGATCAACAATTGGAAAGAATTTTTCCACCAGTTTTATGTGGATGATATTCTCATCAAACCCTCCTGGGAAGAGGTGCAGCCGGAGGATCGGGACAAGCTTCTGATTCAGATTGATCCGGGCACGGCATTCGGAACGGGTATGCATGAGACCACGCAGCTGTGCATCCGCCAGCTCCGGAAATACCTGACGCCGGAGACGGTGCTTCTCGATGTGGGGACAGGAAGCGGAATCCTTTCTATCATCAGCCTGAAGCTCGGCGCGAAACGGGCGGTGGGGACGGATCTGGACCCCTGCGCCTTGGAGGCCGTGAAAGAAAATATAGAGGTCAACGGCATCGATCCGGCGTCCTTTGAGATGATGATTGGAAACATCATTACCGAAAAGGAAGTACAGGACAGAGTGGGATACGGCTGCTATGATATCGTAGTGGCCAATATTCTGGCGGAGGTGCTGGTTCCGCTGACGCCGGTGATTCTGGCGCAGTTAAAGCCCGGCGGAATCTATATCACTTCCGGTATTATAGACGACAAGGAAGCGCTTGTGGTACAGACAGTAAAGGACTGCGGACTGACGGTGCTTGAGGTGGCGCATCAGGGCGAATGGGTCAGCGTGACAGCCCGGAAGGAAGAGTAAAGGGGTTTTTGGATATGCATCGTTTTTTTGCGGATCCGTCTCAGATCGGAGAGAAAGAGATTGTCATAACCGGACCGGATATCAATCACATCCGGAACGTCCTTCGGATGCGGACGGGAGAGGAGATCCTGATTGCGGACGGACAGGGGAGCGAATACCGCTGCCTTCTGCGGGAAATCAGAGAGGACGAGGTGCGGGCCGAAATCTGCTGGAAGCTGGATGGAAGCGCAGAGCTTCCGTCTGCCGTCACTCTGTTTCAGGGGCTGCCCAAGAGTGACAAGATGGATTTTATTGTGCAGAAATGCGTGGAGCTGGGCGTATCCCGGATCGTTCCGGTGTCTACGAGACGGACGGTCGTGAAGCTGGATGCGAAAAAGGAAGAAAGCCGCAGAAAGCGCTGGACGGGAATCTCTGAGAGCGCGGCCAAGCAGTCGGGGCGCGGCGTGATTCCGGAGATTTCCGGCGTGATGAGCTTTCGGGAAGCCCTGGAGGAGGCAGAAAAGCTTGACGTCTGCCTGATTCCTTATGAGAGGGCAGAAAATATGGCCCATACCAGAGAGGTTCTGGGCGGCATTCCTTCCGGATCCTCCATTGGAATATTTATCGGCCCGGAGGGCGGATTTGAGGAAGAAGAGGTAGAGAAGGCCATGGCGGCGGGAGCAAAGCCCATTACCCTGGGAAGACGCATCCTGCGGACGGAGACGGCAGGCATGGCTGTGATGGCCATGCTTGGCTATCTGCTGGAGGAGTAGTTATGGAAGTATATTTGGACAATTCGGCTACGACCCGCTGCTACGAGGGCGCGGCAAAGCTGATGTATGAAATTATGACAGAGCATTACGGGAATCCATCTTCCCTTCACAATAAGGGCGTGGATGCTGAGAAATATGTGCGGGAGGCGGTGAAGCTTATCGCCCGCAATCTGAAGGTGGAAGAAAAGGAGCTTTATTTCACCTCCGGCGGCACGGAGAGCGACAATCTGGCTCTCATGGGCTGCGCCCGGGCAAACCGCCGGGCGGGAAATCATCTGATTACCACCTGTTTTGAGCATCCGGCTGTCCTGAACACGATGAAGGAGCTGGAGGAGGAGGGCTTCCGTGTGACCTATCTTCCGGTGGATGAAAGGGGCGTGGTGCGCCTGTCCGATCTGGAAGAAGCCCTCTGTGACGAGACGATTCTTGTCTCTGTCATGTATGTAAATAACGAGATTGGTTCGGTGCAGCCCATAGAGGAAATCGGCGCCCTGTTAAAAAAGCGGAACCGAAAGATTCTGTTCCATGTGGACGCGGTGCAGGCCTTTGGAAAATTCCGCATTTATCCGAAAAAGCAGGGAATCGATCTGTTAAGCGTCAGCGGACATAAGATCCATGGGCCGAAAGGAATGGGTCTTCTCTATGTGGACAGCCATGTGAAGATCCGGCCGATTCTGTTTGGCGGCGGACAGCAAAAGGATCTGCGTTCCGGCACGGAAAATGTGCCGGGCATCGCGGGACTTGCGGAGGCGGTAAAAGAGTGTTACACAGACTTCGGAGAGAAGACAGAACGCCTGTATACCCTTCGTGAATACTTTATCGGGGAAATCAGAAAGCTGGAAGGAACCACGGTAAACGGGCCTCAGGGAAGAGAAGGGGCGCCCCATATCGTCAGCGTAAGCTTTGCAGGGGTGCGGAGCGAGGTGCTTCTCCATGCGCTGGAGGATAAGGGGATTTATGTGTCCTCGGGTTCTGCCTGTTCCTCCAATCACCCGGCGGTCAGCGGAACGCTGACGGCTATCGGAGTGAAGAGAGAGCTTCTGGATTCCACGATTCGCTTCAGCTTCAGCGAGTTTACCACAAAGGAAGAGCTGGATTACACGCTGGAATCCTTACGGGAGCTTCTGCCGGTTCTGCGGCGGTTTACCCGGAGATAGGGACGGGAATAAGAGAAAGGGGAAAGAGATGTTTCACGCATTTTTGATTAAATATGGAGAAATCGGAATCAAGGGCAAGAACCGCTATCTGTTTGAGGATGCGCTGGTGGCCCAGATCCGCCACGCCTTAAAACAGGTGGAAGGAGAGTTCCGTGTAACCAAGGAGCAGGGCCGTATCTATGCGGAGGCTAAGGGAGAATATGACTACGACGACGCGGTGGACGCCATGCGCCGGGTATTCGGTATCGTGGGAATCTGCCCGGTGGTGATTCTGGAAGACCAGGGCTTCGAGAAGCTGGGAGAGGACGTGGTGTCCTATCTGAAAGAGCGGTACGGCGGGGACTGTGACAAAACCTTTAAGGTTCACGCAAAGCGTGCCCGCAAAACCTATCCCATGGCTTCCATGGAGATGAACGCGGAGCTTGGCGCGAAGATTCTGGACGCCTTCCCGAATATGAGGGTGGATGTACATGAGCCGGATCTGATGCTGCACGTGGAGGTCCGTGAGAAGATTTACCTGTATTCCGATGTGATTCCCGGTCCGGGCGGTATGCCGGTGGGAACCAACGGAAAATCCATGCTTCTGCTCTCCGGCGGCATCGACAGCCCGGTGGCAGGCTATATGGTGGCAAAGCGCGGCGTCAAGATCGACGCGGTCTATTTCCATGCGCCGCCCTATACCAGTGAGCGCGCGAAGCAGAAGGTGGTGGATCTGGCGGAAAAGGTGTCCCGGTATACAGGCCCCATCTACCTGTATGTGGTGAACTTTACAGACATCCAGCTTTATATCTATGAAAAGTGCCCTCATGACGAGCTGACTATCATCATGCGCCGCTACATGATGCGGATCGCGGAGCGGATTGCGGAAAAGACAGGCTGCCTCGGCCTGATTACCGGCGAGAGCATCGGCCAGGTGGCAAGCCAGACGGTTCCCAGCCTGGCGGCGACCAACGAGGTCTGCACGATGCCGGTGTTCCGTCCCCTGATCGCCTTTGACAAGGAAGATATCGTTACGATCTCAAAGCAGATCGACACCTACGAGACTTCCATTCAGCCCTTCGAGGACTGCTGCACGATTTTCGTGGCAAAGCATCCGGTGACGAAGCCGAATATCAACGTAATTAAGCGCTCTGAGCTGAAGCTTGCCGAGAAGATCGACGAGATGGTGGATAAGGCTATTGAGACGGCGGAGCTGATTGTGGTAGGATAAAGGTGTGCAGCCCCGCCTGATTTATCCCGGCCTCTCTGGAAGGTTTTCCGAAAAAGTCAAGCCTGCCTTGGGAGCCGGACCTCTTCCCAGAAATTTGGCACACGATAGAAAAAGACAATTTCTGTATCTGTCAGATAGAAGTCAAGGTCATCCCAGCCTGCGGCACCACTAAGTCCCATGGCGCTGCTTATTTCCTGCAGAAGCTCAGTGTCGCTGATTCCGGTGATCTGAGAGGGGGTTACCAGTTCTCCGGTCTCACAGTTCAGAGTAATTCCGTCGCAGTATGAATCGGGGTTTGCGCCTCCGTAATAGGATACATTGTTGATCCGGAGACTGACATAATCCTCACCAACGTAGGAAAGCGACAGGATTTTCAGCAGGGAAAAAGGTGTATTTAAAAAATCGTTGGAACCGGATTTGACCGACTGGGCTGTTTCCAGATAGGCCGCTTCGTACTCCGCGTAGATCTGCCGGAGCGCCTGGTTCAGGACAGAAGCATTGGGAACGGCTTCGCTGAAAAAGTATTCCTCCAGAGTGTAATAATAGTTCATTTTTCCGGTTTCATCGGAGAAAAATTCCTGCTGCTTCTCTTCGATGGAGCCGTATGTATTCAGGTCATAGACCTTCTTTGTTTCTCCGGCGTCCGTTTGCTCCGTTTCAGTCTCAGCTGCAGAATCAGCTTGTGGGATGTCTGCAGCATATTCCGGAAGAGGCAGTTCAGAGAAAAAAATTCCCGGTGTCGGGAGCCTGACCGTCGTGGGCGCGCCACTGGCATTCAGTCAGCTTCATCTGGGTAAAGGCAGCCCGGAAGGAGGAGTCCTCGGGGCTGCAGGCGTAGACGCCGAAAGAGACCTCGCCTCCGGCTTCCCACATATGGCAGATGCGCATCTGGTGAAAGTGAATTCCATCCTCAGAGCATTCGATACAGAAATCGCTTTCCCGGCGGCTCAGCCTGTACCACATGGATTTGGTGGAGGCGCTGATTTCCGTCGTGGCCCAGTCGGAATAGCCATGGTTGGTGACCACGCTTCCCAGATGCTGGAAGACTTCGTTTTCGTATTCTACAGAGCTCTTCAGCCAGTTCTCACTGTCCAGATAGAGAACGATCCCGCACTGGTCAAAGCGGTGATGGCTGTCCTCAAATTCCGTCTTTACAATAAAGGAAAAATATTTGTCACGTGTTTTCATCTGCAGGACAGGAGCGTTATCGTTGCGGAAATGATAATAGGTCCGCTGCCACAGATCCGTGTGAGGTTCGGTGATAATCTCGATCCGGTCCTTTTCAATCGAGAAACGTTCGGGGTTTCTTGTCCAGTACAGCTTGTTTACATCAAAATCCATCCTGCTTACCTCCGGGAGTTTTACTGGTATTCTGGCCTTAGTATAACATGAAACGGGCCGCAGGGAGAAAAAAATTAAAAAATTTGCAAAAACCCTCGTCTAAATGAATCCTTCATCCGTCTAATAGTTATAAGACAAAGAAAAAGGAGAAAGATTTATGAAAAAGAACACAGCAGTAATATGGATGGCAGCAGCAGGACTTGTATTTCTGGCAGGCTGCACAGGCGGAACAAGCAACAGCAGCACAGTGAAAACAGAAGCAGTAAAAGACAGCTCCCAGGCGGAAGCTATGGATACAGATTTGGAAAATGCAGCGGCGGAAGGGGAACAGCCGGATGTTTCAGGCGCTTTTGACTGGCTCCCGGCAGGTGTAGAGCGGCAGAAAGCTGAGACAGAGCCCAATGAGGAGCTCCGAAAGCTGATTGCAGAATATTATGAGATTCCGGATTATGAGCTGGCAGATTCCCGGTACTATTATGATTACGTAGATCTGGACAGTGACGGAGAAAATGAGATCTTTGCCGTTGTGGTCGGCAGCTATACAAGCGGCACCGGCGGTTCTTCCGCTCTCTGGTGTGCAGAGCAGGATGGCGCTCTTACTGTAAAGCAGGCGTTTACGCTTGTCAATATGCCTGTCATAGTAGTTGATAATGAAGAGGGGGGACCGAAGAATCTGGTTCTGGAGCGTTCCGGCGGCGGAGCGGGAGCTGAATATGTGGAGCTCACCTGCGCGGACGGAGTTTATACAAATGTATCAGACGCAGAGCTGGTAAGCGATCTGGAAAATCTCCAGGGAGTGGCTATTCTCTGCAATGATCTGGCAGACGATATGCAGACAGGGAACTATCTGACGCTGGAGCCGGCGGGAGAGTAGCGCCAGGCTCAGGCAGGGAAACTATACGTTCGGAGAGCAGCCCATGAAACGGCATTTGGGAAAACACGAATTTGCGGAAAAAATGATGGAGAACCGTAAGCGTTTTTACTGCATTGCCTACAGTTATGTAAAAAATGAACAGGATGCTCTGGATATCATCAGCGAGGCGACCTGCAAAGGACTGATTCATCTGAAGGAGCTGGATGAAGCAGAGCACCTGGTAACCTGGATGACAAGGATCATTGTGAATACATCGATTGATTTTATACGGAAAAATTCCCGCCTGACAGCCTTGCCAGAGGATTCAGGCGGATACCCGGAGGAGAGGGATTGGAAAGGCAGACAGCCGGAGGAGCCTGACAGAGAAACGCTTTTCGATCTCTACAACGCGATGGACCTGCTTGATCCGGAGGAACGGACCTATATTGTGCTGCGTTATTTTGAGTCCTATAATTTCCGGGAAATTGCGGAAATGCTGAAAATACCGGAGAGCACAGTGAAATCACGGTCTTACCGGGCGCTGGGAAAAATGAAACAGCACATGACTGGAGGTTAGAAAATGAATACAGAGAAATTCGCGTACGAAAATATCGAGGTGCCTGACGACAGACTTGTACAGGCAATATACAGTGGAATGGGCCGGGCAAAGAGGATAAAAAGAAGACAGTATGCCGCGCGTTCTCTTACGGCGGCAGCGGCTGTGTTTGCGCTTCTTTTGTGCAGCGCGAATATCCCGTCCCTGTATGCATATGCCAGTGAAATCCCGATACTGGGCGAGTTTGTCCGGGCGCTTCACGCAGGCAGCGGAGGCGAACAGACGCTTCATGAGGATATACAGGCTGAGATACAGGACAACGAGCTGGTGATTCATTTTATAAATGACGGACGTACGACAGACACTGTGGCGCCTTACACGGCTCAGCATTATTCTGCTCCTTCCAGAATTACCCTGACACTTGAGAGTCTGACAGAGGAAGAGTATGAAAAGCTGGAAAGCCAGATCAGGGAGATGAAGGGCGTCGCAGATGTCTACAGAATCCTTTCCCCTGAAAAAGAGAAAATCAGCTTTGTAATGGTGCTGGATCGCCTGTATGATTATGAGGTAGTGGAACAGATTTTCCCGGGGATGCTTTCTATCCGGCTGTTTCAGGACGCCTATTATGCGGCAGGGGAGAAGGCTCCGGAGCAGCAGGTGTATTATCTGCGGACAGAGGGACTGGGGCAGGATCAGAGGCTGGAGGAGCTGCTGAAGAAGTATCAGGCAGAGGATCCGGCCCAGGTAAAGACCCAGGCAGGCAGCTTCATTCTGACAATTGGAGAATTTTCCTCGGAGGAAGAGGCAGAAAACAGGCTCTCTGAGCTTCAAAGGGATTATGATGGAGCTGTGGAATTCCAGGTGTCTATGGGAATGGCGAAGGAAATTCCGGAGAAGTAGGAATGAAGAAAGATTCCCGGAAAATTTAAGAGTCCCGGAGGTCTTCGGACAGTTTCAGACAGCCAGGCAGGCGCTGTGATTTACAAAAATCACAGCGCCTGCCTGCGTCTGCCTGGCCTCTGAAAATATGGGAGAGGGATTTTCAAGGCCTCTTCCTCTTTTTTTTCCTGTTGACAGAGTATTTTACGCTTGCTATCTGCGGATATTTCGTATATTCTTACACTAAGCTGATAAGAGCATATATGCCGAAACAGCTCTGACCGTGTATACCCTTGTCGACTTAGGGTAACACAGAAGGGTACAAAAAAGAGAATATAAAAATATGCTCAATAGAAAGTAAAACAGGAAGGCTCGAAAGCATGAAGTTTTATATCAGAAGCTATACCTCGCAGGATTGTCCTCTGCTGGCGCAGCTGTTCTATGACACTGTTCATACCATAAACGCCAGAGATTATTCACCGGAGCAGCTTCAGGCCTGGGCCCCCGGCCTGCCGGATCTGGAGCAGTGGGATCGTTCCTTTTTGGAGCATACGGCTTATGTGGCGGAGGCAGAGGGCATTGTTGCAGGCTTTGGCGACATGGATGGAACCGGCTATCTGGATCGTCTGTATGTGCATAAGGATTATCAGGGAAAAGGAATTGCCACGGCTCTCTGCGACCGGCTGGAGTCTGCAGTCCAGGGAAGGATTGTGACTCATGCTTCTGTTACGGCAAAGCCCTTTTTTGAAAAAAGAGGATACCGGACTGTAAAGGAACAGCAGGTGGAGCGGCGGGGGATTCTTCTTACGAATTATGTAATGGAGAAGCAATTTTTTGATTTGTCAAGAAAAAACACTTGACACCCATCTGCTTATAGTGTATGATAACCAGGCGGGTGATGAGCATGGAGAAAATTTTGGAGCAGACTCTCCTCTATGATTTTTATGGGGAACTGCTGACAGAGCATCAGAAGCAGATCTATGAGGACGTGGTTCTCAATGACTATTCGCTCAGCGAGGTGGCGCAGGAGCAGGGAATCAGCCGTCAGGGCGTTCATGATTTGGTGAAGCGCTGCAACAGAATCCTGCAGGATTATGAATCCAAGCTTCATCTGGTGGAAAAGTTTGTGACCATCAAGGAGCAGGTAGAGCAGATGAAGCGTTCTCTTCTCGATGCGGAGCAGCCCGACAGGGAAGAGCTGACACGCCGGCTTGACGGGATACTGGAAAATCTGTAGACGGCGCCAGATGGAATAGTGGAGAATTTGTAGATGGCATTTGAAAGTTTATCTGATAAATTACAGAATGTATTCAGAAACCTGCGCGGTAAGGGTCGGCTTACGGAAGCAGATGTGAAGGCCTCTTTGAAAGAGGTAAAGATGGCGCTTCTGGAGGCGGACGTAAGCTTTAAGGTGGTCAAGCAGTTTATCAAGGCCGTAGAGGAGCGGGCCATAGGCGCAGATGTGATGAACAGTCTGACGCCGGGACAGCAGGTGATTAAGATTGTTCATGAAGAGCTGATCCGCCTGATGGGAAGCGAGACTACAGAGCTGAGGCTCAGCGGCGGAATTACGGTTCTTATGATGATGGGTCTTCAGGGAGCTGGTAAGACGACAACGGCCGCGAAGCTGGCCGGCAAGCTGAAAGCAAAGGGAAAACGGCCTCTTCTGGCAGCCTGTGACGTATACCGCCCGGCTGCAATCAAGCAGCTGCAGGTAAACGGGGAAAAGCAGGGCGTAGAGGTCTTCACGATGGGCGAGAACCAGAAGCCCGTCAATATTGCGAAGGGCGCTTATGAATACGCCAGGAAAAACGGCTTTAATGTGGTGATTCTCGATACGGCGGGCCGTCTGCATGTGGATGAGGACATGATGGCTGAGCTGCAGGAGATTCGGGACAATGTTCCGATTGATCAGACGCTTCTGACCGTAGATGCAATGACCGGACAGGATGCGGTCAATGTGGCAACCACATTTGAAGAGAAAATAGGAATCGACGGCGTGATTCTGACCAAGCTGGATGGCGATACGAGAGGCGGAGCGGCTCTGTCTATCAAAGCCGTGACCGGAAAGCCGATTCTGTTTGTGGGTATGGGGGAAAAGCTCTCTGATCTGGAGCAGTTTTATCCGGACCGCATGGCTTCCCGTATCCTTGGCATGGGAGATGTGCTGACACTGATTGAGAAGGCCCAGGAGACAGTGGATGAGGAAAAGGCGAAGGCTATGACTCAGAAGCTGAAGAAGGCTCAGTTCGGCTTTGACGATTATCTGGAAAGCATGAACCAGATGAAGAAGATGGGCGGTCTGTCCAGCGTTCTGGCGATGATGCCGGGGCTGGGAAATCAGATGAAGAACATTGAGGACGCCATCGACGAGAAAAAGATGGCCCGGACAGAAGCGATTATTCTGTCCATGACTCCCAAGGAGAGAAGTAATCCCGAGATCTTAAATCCCTCCAGAAAGAACCGGATAGCCCGGGGAGCGGGAGTGGATATCGCGGAGGTGAACCGCCTGGTGAAGCAGTTTGAGCAGATGCGGAAGATGATGAAGCAGATGCCGGGCATGATGGGCGGCGGTAAATTCGGTAAAAGGGGACGCTTTAAATTTCCCTTTTAAATATAACAATTTTACAGCATAATAATGCGGAGGTGAATGAGATGGCAGTAAAAATCAGATTGAGAAGAATGGGTCAGAAGAAAGCTCCTTTCTATAGAATCATCGTAGCAGACTCCAGATCCCCGAGAGACGGACGTTTCATCGAGGAGATTGGAACCTATGATCCGAGCACTGATCCGAGTACCTTCAAGGTAGACGTGGAGGCAGCTAAGAAGTGGCTGGCTAACGGCGCACAGCCTACGGAAGTGGTTGGCAAGATTCTGAAGGCAGCCGGCGTTGAGAAATAATCGAGGTAGGACATGAAGGAATTGGTAGAGGTGATTGCAAAATCACTGGTTGAGCATCCGGACGAGGTCGTTGTCACAGAGACTGAGAATGAGAAATCCATTCTTGTGGAGCTTAAGGTGGCGCCGTCGGATATGGGCAAGGTCATCGGCAAGCAGGGCCGGATTGCCAAGGCTATCCGCAGTGTCGTAAAGGCAGCTTCCTCGAAAGAAGACAAAAAAGTAGTGGTGGAGATTCTTCAGTAGAAGCTCCGAGAAAGGCGGCGGGTGGAAACACCCGCTGTTTTGCACGCAGGCAGTGAGCCGTGGAGAAAGGATAAAAACGTATATGGAGCCATATTTACGGGTAGGAGTGATTTCGTCTACGCATGGCCTTAAGGGAGAGGTCAAGGTATTTCCGACTACGGATGATCCGGAGCGGTTTCGGAAGCTGAAGACGGTTTTTCTGGATACGGGGAAGGACTATCAGCTGCTTACGATCACCGGAGTCCGCTTTTTTAAGAATCAGGTGATTCTGAAATTCAAGGAGTTTCAGGATATTAACGAGGTGGAGCGATATCGGGGCCGGGATCTGCTGATCAAGCGGGAACAGGCTGTCCCCCTTGGGGAAAATGAAAATTTTATTGTGGATTTGATAGACCTGGAGGTTTTTGATGATACAGAGCAGAGGCTCGGGATTCTGACAGATGTACTGCAGACAGGGGCCAATGACGTCTACGTGGTGGAGACGGAGGAGGGGAAGGAAATTCTGCTTCCCGCGATTCCGTCCTGTATTCTTGAGGTAGATTTGGAGAACGGGCGGATGCTCGTCCATGTGCCGGAGGGGCTGCTTTGATGAACAGATATTATGTACTGACCCTGTTCCCGGAGATGATTCGGAACGGCCTTGGGACGAGCATCACCGGGAGAGCCATAGAGAAGGGAATGATCGGCCTGGAGGCCGTGAATATCCGGGATTATGCGGGAAATAAGCATGGGAAGGTGGACGACTATCCTTATGGCGGCGGAGCCGGCATGGTGATGCAGGCAGAGCCAGTCTATCAGGCGTGGCAGTCTGTGACAGAGCGCATCGGGCATAAGCCGAGAGTAGTATATGTGACGCCTCAGGGCTCCGTCTTTCACCAGGCGATGGCGGAAGAGCTCGCGCAGGAGGAGGATTTGATTTTCCTCTGTGGACATTATGAGGGTGTAGATGAGCGGGTGCTCGAAGAGATTGTGACAGATTATGTGTCTATCGGCGATTATGTACTGACGGGCGGCGAGCTTCCGGCTATGGTGATGATTGACGCCATCTCCCGTCTGGTTCCCGGCGTATTGAGCAATGAAGCTTCCGCAGAGTTTGAGAGCTTTCAGGATGGGCTTCTGGAGTATCCCCAGTACAGCCGCCCGGAGGAGTGGCGGGGAAAGAGGGTTCCGCCGGTTCTGATGTCCGGACATCATGCGAAGGTGGAAAAGTGGCGCCTGGAGCAGTCGCTGCTTCGCACGAAGGAGCGGCGTCCGGATCTGTATGAGGCTTATCGGAAGGAGCAGGAGCGTATGTTTGAGATTCGTTTTGTCAGGGAAGGCCTTCGTTTTCGGGCGAAGGAGGGACAGACGATTCTGGATGCGGAGATTGCGGCGGGAATCGCGCCGGACGCTCCCTGCGGAGGCCAGGGTAAATGCGGAAAGTGCAGAGTGACCGTAAATGGAAAGAACGTCCTGGCATGCCAGACAAAGGCGGAACCCGGCATGCGCATAGATACCGGAGAAAAGAAGAAGGCAGAGGCACAGATTCTTGCTTCGGGAAAGAAAAGGGAGGTTCCCTTTGCGCCGGGCGAGCTGCCTGCTGAAGTGGAGAATCCCCTGCTTGCAGCCGTAGACGTAGGATCTACCACAGTGGTTGCCTATCTGATGGATGGCACAACAGGGGAGGAGCTTGCGGTGAAGAGCCGGATGAACCCACAGAGGCAGTATGGCGCGGATGTAGTCATGCGCGGAAGCTATGCGCTGGAAAAGGGAGCGTCCGTTTTAAGCAGCTGCATCAGAGAAGCAGTGGACAGCCTGCTTAAGGAGGCGGCGGAAGACTGTGGAAGAAGCGCCAGGGAGATTGTGAAGGTTTCGATGGTGGGGAACAGCTGCATGCACCATCTGTTCCTGGAGATACCGGTGGATTCTCTGGTGGTAGCACCATATGAGCCGAAGGTCAGAGAGGCCTTGAGGCTTACGGCCTCTGAGTGCGGGCTGGCCTCCTGTCCCCATGCAGAGGTTCTGTGGCTTGCCAATATCGGAGGCTTTGTCGGGGCGGATACGACGGGCTGCATCCTGGCTTCCGGGATCGCGGAGCAGGAGAGCCTGACGCTTCTGGTAGATATCGGCACAAACGGGGAAATGGTTCTCGGGAACAGGGAAGGGCTGCTTTCCTGCTCCACAGCGGCGGGCCCGGCCTTTGAAGGTGCGAAAATTACCTGCGGCATGCGCGGAAGCGAGGGAGCTATTGACCGTGTATGGATTGAAAAGGGAAGGCCTGCATACCATGTGATCGGCGGGGGAGAGGCAAAGGGCATCTGCGGCTCGGGACTTCTGGACGCGGCGGCCTGCTTTCTGAAGCTGGGCATCATCGATGAGGGCGGAAGAATGGAAGAGGACTGGCATTTTACGGACGAAGTCTATCTGAATCAGAGAGATATCCGGGAGCTTCAGCTGGCAAAGGCAGCGATCTGTGCCGGCATACGTCTGCTCTGCGCCCAGAGAGGGGCAGAGCCGGCGCAGATCAGCAGAGTGCAGCTGGCTGGAGCCTTTGGGAACTATCTGAATCCATCCAGCGCCTGTGCGATTGGGATGTTTCCGAAGGAGCTGGAAGGAAGGATCCGCTCCATAGGAAACGCAGCTGGCGAAGGAGCGAAGCTTGCAGTCCGAAATCAGGAGGAATATGAAAAAAGCGGCCGTCTGGCGGCGGAGACAGAATTTGTGGAGCTGGCGCTGAAACCGGAGTTTCAGGAGGTGTTTGTGGATGAGCTTGCTTTTCCGGAATGAAGAGGAAGAAAAGGCATTTGAAGCGGGAAAGGATTTGGCTCTCTCCTGCGGATTTTCAGAGGCGGCCCTGCTGGACTGCAGTACGATTGAACTGTCGGATGCGGTGCGGCAGATGTGCGAGAAGAATACCTGCGGTATGTATGCAGGGAACTGGGCCTGCCCTCCCGGCTGCGGAAGCCTGGAGGAGTGCAGAAGCAGGATTGGCGGATACCGCTGGGGCATTCTGGTCCAGACGGTCGGAGAGCTGGAGGACAGCCTGGACTATGACGGAATGATGGAGACGGAGAAGAGGCATAAGGAAACGTTTCTGAAGGCTGCGGAAATGCTGAAAAGGCAGTATCCGGGGCTTCTGGCTCTGGGCGTGGGCTGCTGCACCGTCTGTTCCTCCTGCTCTTATCCGGACGCGCCCTGCCGGTTCCCGGATAAGCAGATTTCCTCGATGGAGTCCTATGGCATTATGGTAAGCGATCTCTGCAGGGCAAATGGGCTTGGTTATTACTACGGTCCTGGAAAAATCGCCTATACCTCCTGCTATCTGCTGGGCTGAAGCCCTGCCGGAACGGCCAGCCAATGGAACTGCCGGTTCTGTCCGGCCGGAAGCCAGGAAAAAGAATGGGAGACTGGAAAGCGATGATTATCATAGGAGAAAAAATCAACGGTTCCATACCGGCGGTGGCAGAAGCTGTCGCGGGGCGGGATGCGGACTTTATCCGGAAGCTGGCAAAGCTTCAGGCGGACGCGGGAGCAGACTTTATCGACTGCTGTGCAGCGGTTCCCGTGGAAGAGGAGGCCAGGGTGCTGAGGTGGATGATAGACTGCATCCAGGATGTGACCGAGCTTCCTGTTTCCCTGGACAGTCCCAGCCCTGAGGTGCTGCTGGAGGTGCTCCCATATTGCAGGAAGCCGGGACTTATCAACTCTGTTTCCGGGGAAAGCGGCAAGCTGGAAAAGATTTTTCCGGCGGCTGCAGACACAGGCTGGGGAATTGTCTGCCTTCTGTCAGACGATACGGGAATTCCTAAGTATGCGGCAGACCGGATAAAGGTTTTCGACCGGATTATGGAAAAGGCGGAAAGCTATCAGATACCGCCCGCCCGTCTGTATATAGATCCCCTGGCGGAGATGCTGTGCCTCTCTGAAAACGGCATGGAGACCGCTGCAGAGGTGATAAGAGCAGTGCGCAGAAGATATCCGGATATTCATATCACGGCGGCTGTCAGCAACGTTTCTTTCCAGCTTCCGGTCAGGAGGGCGGTCAATCAGGGCTTTGCGGTTCTGGCCATGAACGCAGGTCTGGACAGCGCGATCCTCGATCCCTCTGACCGCAGTCTGATGGGCGTGATCTATGCGGCAGAAGCGCTTCTGGGACGGGACGAATACTGCCTGGAGTATATCAGCGCTTACCGCAGAGGAATATTCGGGCCGGGAAAGTAATCTGGGAAGCCGGAATAAGCCCGGCAGAACAGGCAAAAACATGCTTGCTTTTTCGCAGATGATATGGTAGAATAGTGTACGTTGTGATAAAAGCAGATGGTCCGCTGCCGCGGCAGACGGGAAGAGGCGCCTGTATGGGCGACAGGAACAGATACGTGCCGGCCTCCGGTGCGGTTCCGGCAGAGCTCTTCGCTTCTGCGGTAAGAACATCCAGAATTAAGGAGGAGACAACGAAATGAACGAAATTATCAAGAACATTGAAGCTGAGCAGCTGAAGGCTGAGGTTCCCCAGTTCAACGTGGGAGACACCGTAAAGGTTTACGGAAAGATCAAAGAGGGAAACCGTGAGAGAATCCAGGTATTCGAGGGCATCGTCCTGAAGAAGCAGGGAGGCGGAGTCCGCGAGACCTTTACCGTAAGAAAGAATTCCAATGGCGTAGGCGTAGAGAAGACATGGCCGCTGCATTCTCCGAACGTGGAGAAGGTGGAAGTGGTTCGCCGCGGTAAGGTTCGCCGTGCAAAACTGAACTACTTAAGAGGACGTGTAGGAAAGCGCGCAAAGGTAAAAGAGCTGGTAAAATAGTGTTCGCTGCTGTTTTGGACAGAGTATGGCTTGATAAAAAGGGGAGAATGAAAATTCTCCCTTTTTATGTATATGGCGGAAACGCCGCGGTACCGCAGGAGGGGCGCATAATGCGTTTGTGCGCCGGCGGTATGTGGGAAAAAGTCCCGGAGGAGACCTATGAGAGGCTTAAGCTTTCGGAGAAGGAAAAAGAAAATCAGTCTGACAGTGATCCAGAAAGCAGCGCTGTGGGTGGGAGAGGTGATTCTGGCCTTTGCCATCGGCTGTATGCTGGCCTGGTTTTTCGGCTTTACCCTGACGAATGTGGGCCAGTCCATGGAGCCTGTGATTTACAGCGGCGACAGGGTTTTGGTGAACCGTCTGATTTATGAATTTAAAACGCCGGATTATGGAGACCTGATTGTATTTAAACCAAATGGAAATGAGAATGCCCATTACCATATTAAGCGTGTCGTGGGAAAACCGGGCGACACGGTAACGATTGAGAGCGGGCGTGTGTTTATAAACGGTGAGGTGCTGGTTGAAGAGGTTCAGACGGACAGCATGGAGGACGCCGGACTCGCGGAGGAAGGCGTGACGCTGGGAGAGGATGAGTATTTTGTGCTGGGCGACAACCGGAACAACAGTGAGGACAGCCGGAGCGCCGATATTGGAAATGTAAATCAGAAGGATATCCTGGGAAAAGCCTGGTTTGTCATTTCGCCGGGAGAGCATTTTGGGTTTCTGAAGTAAGAAAAAGAGGTTTTTATGAATATACAGTGGTATCCTGGCCATATGACGAAGGCCAGGCGTATGATGCAGGAGAATATCAAGCTGGTAGACCTGGTGATTGAGCTGGTAGACGCCCGCGTGCCCTTCAGCAGCCGGAATCCTGATATCGATGAGATGGGAAAAAACAAAGCGAGGCTTCTTCTCCTGAATAAGGCGGATTTGGCGGATGAGGCTGCAAATGAGGCCTGGAGCGCTTATTTTCGGAATAAGGGCTTTCAGGCAGTGAAGCTGGATTCCAGAAGCAAAGCCGGATTTAAGGCTGTGCAGGCGGCAGTCCAGGAGGCGTGCCGGGAGAAGACGGAACGCGACCGGAAGAGAGGAATTTTAAACCGTCCGGTCCGCGCTATGGTGGCGGGCATTCCGAATGTAGGAAAGTCTACGTTTATCAACAGCTTTGCGGGCCGTGCCTGTGCGAAGACAGGAAATAAGCCGGGCGTGACAAGAGGAGCTCAGTGGGTGCGTCTGAATAAGCAGGTAGAGCTTTTGGATACGCCGGGAATTCTCTGGCCCAGATTTGAAGATCCGGAGGTGGGTCTCCGTCTGGCGCTGATTGGCTCTATCCGGGAAGAGGTGCTCAATACGGAGGAGCTGTCCCTGGAGCTTTTGAAGCTTCTGAATGGGCGCTACAGAAGTGTTTTGCAGGAACGGTACGAGATTCCGGAGGACCGGGAGCCTGCAGAGCAGCTCTATGAGATTGCAAAAAAGAGGGGCTGCCTGAAAAAGGGCGGAGAGGCCGACACCCTGAAGGCGGCGGCGATACTCCTGGACGAGTTCCGTTCCGGGAAGCTTGGCCGGATTACGCTGGAAATGCCATAACAGGAGGATGAGGTATGTTCAGACGAAGAAAAAAGGAAGAACCGGAGTTTGAAGAGGAGGAGAACAGGAAAGGCCCCTTAAGAGAGCTTCTGGGAATGCTGATTTATATCGGTATCGTACTGGCAGTGACTTTTCTGATTATTACGTTTGTAGGCCAGCGTACCCATGTAAGCGGCGAATCCATGGAAAATACGCTGGACGATGGAGATCAGCTGATTGTAGATAAGATTACTTACCGGTTCCAGGATCCGGAGCGTTTTGATATCATTGTATTTCCGTTTCATTATAAAGAAAATACTTATTATATTAAGAGAATCATCGGACTTCCGGGAGAGACCGTTCAGATTGCAGACGGAACCATTTATATAGATGGGGAAGTTCTGCAGGAATCCTATGGGCGCGAGGTGATGCAGGATCCCGGGATTGCCGCGGAGCCGATCACTCTCGGGGAGGATGAATATTTTGTGCTGGGCGACAACCGGAACCAGAGCTCTGACAGCCGGGATCCAAGCGTGGGCCTGATTCACAGGGATGAGATCATAGGACGCGCCTGGCTCCGCATCTGGCCGCTGGATTCTTTTGGCATCCTGAAGCATCAGTAGGACTGCCGTGCCGCAGAAAATGTGCTGTACCCGGAAGAAGATGAGCCGGCACGAAGGAGGAGCGAAAGAGATGACAAAGACAGAGCTTCTGCGCCTGCAGAGAGAGGAACGGCGGCAGGAAAAGCTGAAAGCCGAGCGGGAACGCCTGGAGACAATGAGAAGCTATGAGCGTCAATATGCCCTGCGCGGCGCCCTGTGCGGCATTGATGAGGTGGGGCGCGGTCCCCTGGCGGGTCCTGTGGTGGCCGGGGCTGTCATTTTGCCGCAGGACTGTGAGATCCTGTATCTGAATGATTCCAAGAAGCTGTCGGAGAAAAAAAGGGAGCTGCTTTACGATGAGATTATGGAGAAGGCTGTCGCTGTGGGAATCGGGGCGGTGAGTCCGGAGAGGATCGATGAGATCAATATTCTGCAGGCCACCTATGAGGCGATGCGGATTGCGGTGTCGAAGCTTTCCGTCAGGCCGGATCTGCTTTTAAACGACGCAGTGACGATTCCGCAGGTGGATATTCCGCAGGTGCCGATTATTAAAGGGGATGCGAAAAGTGTTTCCATCGCGGCGGCCAGTATCGTCGCGAAGGTGACGAGGGACCGGATGATGGTTCAGTATGAGGAGCTGTACCCCGGGTATGAGTTTGCGTCAAACAAGGGCTATGGCTCTGCCCGCCACATTGCAGCGCTGAAGGAGATCGGCCCCTGTCCCATTCATAGAAGAAGCTTTATCAAAAACTTTGTCAGCCAGGAATAGGAGAGGGCAGGCTTTTTGAAGCCTGCAGGAGAGGGTGTATGGAAAACCGCCGGAAAACCGGAGCCGAATATGAAAGGAAGACTGCGGAATACCTGGAGCGCCTGGGGTGGAAGATTCTTGAGCGCAATTACCGGTGCCGCACAGGTGAGATCGATCTGATCGCCAGGGATGGGCGTACGCTGGTGTTTGTGGAGGTGAAATACCGCCGCTCCAGAGCTTACGGAAATCCTGCGGAGGCTGTGGATGGCAGAAAGCAGCATACGATCTGCCGGGTGTCAGATTACTACCGGATGACCCATGGGATCTCAGAGGATCAGCCCTGCAGATTTGATGTGGCTGCGATAGAGGGAGACGAGGTATGCCTGATAAGGAATGCCTTTCCTTATCAGTGACGGCAGGCGGCGTCTTGAGAGAAAGGAAGAGAATATGAGACAGATAAACTGGAAGAAGGCAGAAGGAAGGTCCGAGGCAGAATTGCGGGAGCAGGCGGGCGTTCCTTTTTTTGTATTTCCGTCTATTGAGAAGACGGGCTGCGTCGTTCATGGCTTCTCGACCCGCCTGGGCGGCGTAAGCGAAGGAATTTTCTCGTCTATGAACGTGAGCTTTACAAGGGGAGACCGGGAAGAGGCAGTCCGGGAGAATTACCGGAGGCTTGGAGCAGCTATGGGATTTTCCTGTGAAAATCTGGTGTGCACGGATCAGACTCATACGGTAAATCTCCGTGTTGTGACGGAGGAGGATCGTGGAAAGGGCTTTGTGCGTCCGAAGGATTACACGGATATAGACGGCCTGGTGACGGATGTGCCCGGGCTTGTGCTTGCTGCCTTTTATGCGGACTGTGTGCCTCTGTATCTTGTGGATCCGGTGCGCCGCTGTATCGGCCTTTCCCACGCAGGCTGGCGGGGAACTGTCGGGAAAATAGGAAAGAAAACAGTGGAACTGATGAGAGAGCAGTACGGAAGCCGCCCGGAGGATCTGGTGGCGGCCATCGGCCCTTCGATCTGTCAGAGCTGCTATGAGGTCAGTAAGGACGTGATCGAAAAATTCCAGGAGGCCTTTGACGAGCGCTTCTGGCCGGAGCTTTTTTATGAAAAGGACGGAGGAAAATATCAGCTGAACCTCTGGCGTGCCAATGAGCTGAGCTTTTTGGAGGCCGGGGTAAGGGCGGAGAGGATCGCAGCCGCAGGCGTCTGCACCTGCTGTAATCCCGGGCTTTTGTTCAGCCACCGGGCTTCCCGGGGAAGAAGGGGGAATCTCGGAGCGTTTCTGATGCTGAAATAGGGCAGAGAATTTCCAGAAGCCACCACTTTACGATAGAACATATGTTTGCTAGCATGAGGACATAAGATTCTGCAGCAGGCAGGAGAGCTCCTCTTTTGCCGGCTGCAGCGCTCAGGAAAAGAGGTGGCAGGGAAATGGAAGAGAATACAGGAGCAGAAACGGGAGCGTTTCAGCCGGTCAACATTCCGGTACAGATGTTCTGCGCGGTAGACAGGACAGGCGTGATCACGTCGCTGCAGTTTCGTTTTGAGCTTTCCGGGCACAGGGTAGAGCTGATTAAGATCGAGAGAACGCTGTCGCGGGATGAGAAGAACTATGTGGGAATCCGGGAAAGACAGTATATCTGCTCGGCGGTGATGGAGGGCGCAAGAAGGCTTTTGGAGCTTCGCCTCGACGTGGAAAGCCAGAGATGGAGAATCTTTCAGTTCCTTTCGTGATGAAAAAGAAGCGCTTTGTATTTCATGTGGATGTGAACAGTGCTTTCTTAAGCTGGAGCGCGGTTTACCGGACCTGCATTCTGGGAGAAAGCGAAGATTTGCGGAGGGCGCCGTCTATTGTAGGCGGCGATCAGGAGAAGAGGCATGGAATTGTCCTGGCAAAAAGTATTCCGGCAAAGCAGTTCGGTATACAGACCGGAGAGCCTCTGGTTTCAGCCAGAAGAAAGTGTCCGGATCTGATTGTGATACCGCCTGACTATGGGCTCTATGTAAGGGCGTCCAGAGCGTTGATGAAGCTTCTTAGGCGGTATTCGGATCAAGTGATCCCATATTCTATCGATGAGGCCTGGGTCATATTCGACGGCTTTGAGAGTCTGTATGGCAGAGAGCAGATGGTAAGCCTGGCATATCAGATGAAGCAGGAAATCCGGGACTGGCTTAGCTTTACAGTCAACATCGGCGTTTCGACCAAGCTTCTGCTGTCGAAGATGGCTGGAGAATTTTCGAAGCCAGACAGGGTACATACCCTGTTTGAGGAAGAAATGGACAGGAAAATGCGGCCGCTTCCCGTCTCAGAGCTTTTTATGGCGGGTCCCGCCCTGTCGGGGAGGCTTCGCAGTCTGGGCATCCGTACCATAGGAGAGCTGGCGGACGCCGATCCGGAATTTATCCGGACCCATCTGAAGCGGCCGGGGGAAGTCCTGCAGGGATATGCAAGAGGCAGGGAGCTGGAGCCGTATATTTTTACACATGAGGAAAATAAGGGCTATGGAAACAGTATGACAGCTCCGGCGGATATCACAGAGGAGCTGTACCAGGCAGCCTGCCGGAGCTTTTTGGAGCTCTGGGATGGCCGGACTCCGGTCCGCCAGATAGGAGTGCATGCTTCAAAAACAGAGAAGAGCAGGGAGCGTCAGTATCCGCTTTTTGGCAGGGAGCGTCAAGAGCGGCTGGAACGGCTTGACCGGGCGGTAGATGATATTCGAAGGAGATATGGGGAAGACTCAGTGATGAGGGCTGCGTTTCTGAAAAGCAGAGTGCCGCATATGGGAGGCGGCCTTGACAGAGAACGCAGAACCGGCGTCACAGCAGGCATTGACGTAGAAAAGGAGGGGCAGGGAGTTTCTGATGTGCGGCAGATTTTATGTAGATGAAGAGGTGTGGAGGGAGATTTACAGAATTGCGGAAGCGTCCGGAAGGGGACAGAGCCTGCAGAAGCATGCCGGCCTGGGGACTGGCGGCAGGAGAGACGTGTTTCCCTCCAGCCAGGCGATGGTTATCCGGGGCGTTCAAAAGCGGGCAGAGGTACAGAATATGAAATGGGGCTATGAGATTCCGGGCCTGAAAAAGCTTCTGATCAACGCCCGTTCGGAGACTGTGCGGGAAAAGAGACTCTTTGGCCAGGACTTTGCGTGCCGGCGCTGCCTTATTCCTGCGAAAGGATTTTATGAGTGGAAGAGAAGCGGAAGCGGATCCGGGAAAACAAAATACCGGTTTCATGACGGGAGCGGGATTTTGTACCTGGCAGGAATCTACCGCATGTCGGAACAGGGGGAAGAATTCACGATCCTGACCAGGGCGGCGGAAGGCTGTATGGAGGGAATTCACAGCCGGATGCCTCTGCTGATAGATGCCGGGAGCATCGATGCCTGGCTGTTTGCAGAGGGAGAGGCGGAAAAGCTTTTACATGCTTCACTGCCAGGACTGGAAAGAGAGAGGGCAGAGGAAGAAGGAAAGGAGCAGGACGGCGGCTATGAACAGCTGAGCCTGTTTTAAAGATTTCTGTAGAGCTGTACTATATAAAGCCATATATAAAATACGGCCGGAAGCAGATGGTGATGCTTCCGGCCTGTTTTGTCTATGAATGTCTGGCTGCTGCTCAACAGGAATACAATCCTTTGTGGCGCATGCCGTACTTATTCCGCGCTCTGTGCAGTCTGCTTCTTTTCCAGCAGCCTGCGGATCTTTTCTGTAGGCGTATTGATCTTGCCCACAGGCGTATCGTGATTCAGCGTATCGATGATCGTAGCCAGGAACTTCGTCATGTCTGCCTCTGTATAGTAGGGCTTCTTCAGAAGCTCCGGATCACGGTAATTCAGATTCGTCGTCACGATCCGTTTGATATACCCCTTCTCATAATATTCGTCGAATTTGTCAAAGCCGTCTGTGAAGAGACCGAAGGTGCAGCAGATATAGACGTGCTTTGCGCCCCGCTCCTTCATCTGCTTTGCCACATCCAGCATGCTTCCTCCGGAGGAAATCATATCATCGATGATGATGACGTCCTTGCCTACGAGGCTGTCGCCCAGGAATTCATGAGCCACGATGGGATTCTTGCCGTTGATGATGGTAGAATAATCGCGGCGCTTGTAGAACATGCCCAGGTCAATGCCCAGCACGTTGGAAAAATAGACGGCACGCTCCATAGCGCCCTCATCCGGTGCAATGATCATCAGATGATCGTTGTCCACCTTCAGATCCGGCTCTGTGCGCAGCAGCGCCTTCATAAACTGGTAGGGCGGCTGGAAGTTGTCAAAGCCGTTCAGCGGCGTGGCGTTCTGTACCCGGGGGTCGTGGGCGTCAAAGGTGATGATGTTTTTGACTCCCATGTTCTGAAGCTCCTGGAGAGCCAGGGCACAGTCCAGAGATTCCCGGCGGGTCCGGCGGTGCTGCCGGCCCTCATAGAGGAAGGGCATGACCACGTTGATTCTGTGGGCCTTTCCGGTAGCGGCGGAAATCATCCGCTTCAAATCCTGATAGTGATCGTCCGGCGACATATGGTTTTCGTGTCCGCAGACCGTGTAGGTCAGGCTGTAATTGCAGATATCTACCATAATGAAGAGATCGCTCCCGCGGACCGACTCGCCGAGACGGCCCTTTGCCTCTCCTGTGCCGAAACGCGGGCAGGAGCATTCGATCAGGTAGGAATCCTGCGCGTAATCCTGGAAATACACGTTGTCCCTGTGCTGCGTGTTGGCAGTCCTGCGGAAATCTACGAGGTAGCGGTCTACCTTTTCTGCGAATTCCCGGCAGCTTTCCAGAGCTGCGATCTTCAGCGGCGCTACCGGTAAAATGTTTTCAAACTGATTGTTGTCTGACATGAGTCCCTCCGAATGTATGACGTAGTAGAAAAACGGGCGCAGTTAATATACGCTATATATAAATTTATACCATTTTCAGGGGGACAACGTCAAGACAGAACGGCTTTGTTTTAAATTAAAAACTGTGAAAAGGAAAGAGAGGGAGGAACGCAGCTGTGACATTGCTTTTTCTCCGCAAGTAGGTTATCATATAAAAAATGGAAAAAGGAATTCGTTATTATGAAAAAAGCAAGAGAACATGTCATAAAGGCTGTAGAGCCGGGCAGCATCGCGGAGGAGCTGGAGCTTTCTCCCGGAGACGTGCTGGTATCTGTGAATGGACAGCCGGTGAGGGACGTGCTGGATTATCATTACCTGATTAATGAGGAATATCTGGAGCTTCTTGTGCGCAAGCCGGACGGGGAAGAGTGGGAGCTGGAGATCGAGAAGGAATATGAGGACGATTTGGGCATAGAGTTTGAAAACGGCCTGATGGATGATTACCGTTCCTGCAGCAACAGGTGTATCTTCTGCTTTATCGATCAGCTGCCGGAGGGAATGCGGGACACGCTGTATTTTAAGGATGATGATTCCCGCCTGTCCTTCCTTCAGGGCAATTATGTGACGCTGACGAATATGAGCGATGAGGATGTGGAACGAATCATCACCTATCATCTGGAGCCGATCAATATTTCCTTTCATACGATGAATCCGGAGCTTCGGTGCAGAATGCTGCACAACCGGTTTGCAGGAGAGGCGTTGAAAAAGGCAGACCGCTTCTTTGAGGCGGGCGTCATGATGAACGGGCAGATTGTGCTCTGCAAGGGGATCAATGACGGCCCGGAGCTGGAAGCCAGCATTGAAAGGCTGGCCGGATACCTGCCGTATCTGCAGAGCGTGTCAGTGGTTCCGGTGGGGCTGACCAGTCACAGGGAGGGGCTGTATCCGCTAAAGCCCTTTACGAAGGAAGACGCCGAAGAGGTGCTGGACCTGATTCATGGCTGGCAGGAGAGGCTTTACCGGGAGCATGGAACGCATTTTATCCATGCGGGCGACGAGTGGTATCTGCTGGCGGGCCGGGAGCTTCCGGAGGCAGAGACCTATGACGGCTACCTTCAGCTGGAAAACGGCGTGGGAATGGTGCGGCTTTTCCGGGAAGAAATCCGGGAGGAGCTGGAGAAGGCGAAGGAGCAGGAACAAAGCCCGGGCGCAGAAGGACGCCGGGTGACAGTCGCCACAGGAAGGCTGGCGGCTCCGATCCTGCAGGAGGCTGCCCGGGCGGTGGAAGCGCAGTATCCGGAGGTACGGGTTCAGGTGCTTGCGGTAGAAAACCGGTTTTTCGGGGAGCGGATCACAGTGGCCGGCCTTCTGACAGGCCGGGATTTGAAAGAGCAGCTTTCCGGGCGGGAACTCGGGGATGCGCTCCTCCTGACGGAGAATATGTTCCGGGACGGCACGGAGGCCTTTCTCGACGACATGACGGCGGGAGAGCTTTCCGGGGCTTTACAAGTTCCCATAACTATTGTAAAATCAGACGGAAAAGCCTTTCTGGAGGCCGTGCTGGGCCTGGAGAAGGAAGAAAAGCCAAAAACAGCGGGGACGGAGCACAGAGGAAAGCAGCCCTATGAGCACCGGCCCTGAAAACAGGAAACGATACAGAACAGGAGAACGACGAATATTATGAGTAAGCCGATAGTAGCCATAGTGGGGCGTCCCAACGTGGGAAAATCCACACTGTTCAACGCACTGGCCGGAGAGAATATCTCTATCGTCAAGGATACGCCGGGTGTCACCAGGGACAGGATTTACGCGGACGTCACCTGGCTTGATCATTCTTTTACGCTGATTGATACGGGCGGCATCGAACCGGACAGCAGCGATATTATTCTCTCCCAGATGCGGGAGCAGGCGCAGATCGCCATCGATACGGCAGATGTGATTATCTTTCTGACTGACGTGCGCCAGGGACTGGTGGACGCGGATTCCAAGGTGGCAGATATGCTGCGGCGTTCCAGAAAGCCCGTAGTTCTGGTGGTCAACAAGGTAGACAGCTTCCAGAAGTTTATGGGAGACGTCTACGAGTTTTATAATCTCGGCATCGGAGATCCGGTGCCTGTTTCTGCCGCGTCCCGATTGGGCATCGGAGATATGCTGGACGAGGTAGTGAAGCATTTTCCGGAGGGAAGCGGAGAAGAGGAGGAGGACGAAAGGCCCAGGATTGCCATTGTGGGCAAGCCGAACGTGGGCAAATCCTCGATTATCAATAAGCTGATAGGGGAAAACCGCGTGATTGTCTCCAATATCGCGGGAACGACCCGCGACGCCATCGACACGGAGGTGCGCCGGAACGGCAGGGATTATATTTTTATTGACACGGCAGGACTGCGCCGGAAGAACAAGATCAAAGAGGAGCTGGAGCGGTACAGCATTATCCGGACCGTGACGGCTGTGGAAAGGGCCGATGTGGTGATTCTGGTAATCGACGCCACCGAGGGCGTCACGGAGCAGGACGCGAAGATTGCCGGCATCGCCCATGAGCGCGGCAAGGGAGTCATCATTGCTGTAAACAAATGGGACGCTATCGAGAAAAACGATAAGACGGTCTATGAGTACACGAATAAGATCCGGACAGTTTTGTCCTATATGCCCTATGCAGAGATTACCTTTATCTCAGCTGTGACAGGGCAGCGCCTGCCAAAGCTTTTTGAGCTGATTGATATGGTGATCCAGAATCAGAACCTGAGAATTGCCACAGGCGTCCTGAACGAGATTATGACAGAGGCCGTCGCCCTGCAGCAGCCTCCGTCAGACAAGGGGAAGAGGCTGAAGCTCTTCTATATTACACAGGTGGCAGTGAAGCCGCCGACCTTTGTAATTTTTGTCAATGACAAGGAGCTCATGCATTTTTCCTATACGCGCTATCTGGAGAACAAGATCCGGGACGCTTTCGGCTTCCGAGGAACAGCGCTTAAATTTTTGATTCGGGAGAGGAAAGGAGAACAGTAACTATGATACGGCTGGTATGTGTGGCGGTTGGCTATCTATTCGGCCTGTTTCAGACAAGCTATATTTACGGACGGCTGAGAGGCATGGATATCCGGGAGCATGGAAGCGGGAATGCAGGCGCGACGAACGCGCTTCGGACGCTGGGCTGGAAGGCCGGCGCCATTACCTTCCTGGGAGACTGCTTTAAATGTGTGTTTGCGGTGCTTTTGGTGCGTTTCCTGTTTGACGGACGGTATCCCGGTGAAAATATAGGAGTGCTGCTTGGCATGTATGCGGCCCTGGGCGTGATTCTGGGGCATAATTTTCCCTGCTACCTGAAATTTCATGGCGGCAAGGGAATCTCGGCGACGGCGGGCTTGTTTCTGTCTCTGGATCCTGTGCTGACGCTGGTGGCCCTGCTTCTTTTCGCAGGTTCCGTGGGAATCACCCGGTATGTGTCGCTGGGCTCCATTCTGGTAAGCATCTGGCTGCCGGCAGGAGTCGTGATCTACGGTGTGATGGGAAAATGGGGACTTGCCCAGGGGCATCTCTATGAAATGTATGCGATTGCGATCTTTCTGTGCGCCATGGCGCTTTTCCGCCACCGGAAAAACATTCACGGACTGCTGACCGGCACGGAGAGAAAGCTGGGAGAAAAAGCAGAATAGAAAATGATTAAGGAAAATAAAAGTTAAAGGAGAGAAACTATCATGGCAAAAGTAGGCGTTATCGGTGCGGGAAGCTGGGGAACAGCCCTGTCTGTGCTCCTGCACAGCAATGGGCACGAGGTATCCGTCTGGTCCATTTCCCAGCCTGAGGTGGATATGCTGAATGCGCAGCATGAGCATAAGGATAAGCTTCCGGGCGTGAAAATTCCGGAGGAGATTCTGATCACGACGGATCTGGAGGGGACTGTAAGGGATAAGGAGCTTCTGGTGCTGGCGGTTCCGTCCCCGTATACGAGAAGCACAGCCAGATCCATGGCGCCTTATGTGGCGGACGGCCAGCTGATTGTCAATGTGGCAAAGGGAATCGAGGAAAGCACGCTGATGATTCTGACAGATATTATCGAGCAGGAGATTCCCAACTGCCGGGCGGCGGTTCTTTCCGGGCCGAGCCATGCGGAGGAGGTAGGCCGGGGCCTGCCGACTACCGTGGTAGCGGGAGCTCATGACAGGAAGACTGCGGAGTTTATCCAGAATATTTTTATGAATCAGGTGTTCCGTGTGTATACCAGTCCGGATATGCTTGGGATCGAGCTGGGCGGCGCGCTGAAAAATGTGATTGCGCTGGCGGCGGGCATCGCGGACGGCCTTGGATATGGCGACAATACAAAGGCGGCCCTGATTACCCGCGGTATCGCGGAGATGAGCCGGATTGGCGTGGCTATGGGAGGCCGTCAGGAGACCTTCAACGGCCTTTCTGGTATCGGAGATCTGATTGTGACCTGCGCCTCGGTACACAGCCGGAACCGGAAGGCAGGATACCTGATGGGACAGGGAAAAACCATGCAGGAGGCCATGGATGAGGTGAAGATGGTCGTAGAAGGAGTGTATTCTGCCAAGGCAGCCATGGCGCTTGCCCACAAATACGGCGTAGAGATTCCGATCATTGAACAGGTAAACCAGGTGTTGTTTGAGGATAAGCCTGCGAGAGAGGCCGTGATGGATCTGATGCTGCGGGATAAAAAAATCGAAAATCCTCTGCTTCCCTGGGATTAAGCATACAAAAGCAGGAGAGCGGAGAAAGGCAGGAGGAAACCGATTAAAAAGGCAGGAACCAGGCGTTTTGGCAGGAGAGGGGGAACCAGACCATGCGCTGCTATAACTGTAATAAAAATTTTGATTATGAGAAATATTATGGAATCTGTCCCAAATGCGGCTGCTTTAACAAGAGGGAAACCCAGGAAGAACGTCATGGAGAACTGCATGACCGTTTTGGAGACGATTCCGATCACAGGGCAGAAGGGGCCTGTGGGAAGCCCGGGTCTTATACCTCGTATTCAGACGTTTCCTCTGCCGGCTCTTCGTCTGGTTCTGCCAGCTTCGGGGGCGTAGATGCCAGGAAGCGAACAAAGAAAAAGAAGGGCTCTGGTTTTCTGATATTCAGCATATTGGTCTTTATTTTGGGTATCGTGGATTTTGGAACCCAGCTTGTGCGCTTGGCTGCGAGTCAGGCGGGCTCGGGCGCGCAAGCGGACGCTGCGCTGAGCACGGCTGCGCATGAGGCGGGAGAAAGCTTTGCCTTTCAGCAGGGAAGCCTACAGGTGCTGGAGATAAAGAAGCTGGCGGATCAGAATACTCTGGCGGCGATGGAAGAAGGAATGGAGCTGGTCGCTGTACACGTAGCAGGGCAGGGAGATGGAATGTATGAGGATTATAATCGGCTTGCCCCGCCCTATCTTGAGGTGGACGGCGTATACCATGGTATGCTGTCTGCTTATGCCTTTGAGCCTTATGGACAGATGCTGGGCGCATTTCCGGTCCTGGATGAGTGGGCTTTGATGGGCGAAGAAAGCTGTGACGGCTGGTATGCCTTTCTTGTGGAAGAGGGGACGTCAGAGGCACGGTTCTGGATTGACGAATACGATGGAAGCGACTGGGACGGCGGCAGGCTTCTGGCAGGCCATTATGTGGATCTTACGATAGAGGCGGAAGAGAGCGGAGCAAAAGGAGGAGAGACAGATGAGCAGTAAAAAGAAAACTAGATGTTCTGTCGTCTTTCTGATTATCGGGATTGCTTTCTGCATTGCAGGCGGCGCCCTGTCGCTCATGAACAGCGGTCTTTCCTTTGGCTCCGGAGGGTCTGAAAAGGAGCCCTGGTGCGTGGTGGAGCCGGAAGGAGCAGTCAGACTGGGAGACACCTATGAGGGCGTCCAGGCAGAGGAGGGCTATGCCTTCTATGAGCTTACCTTTTCGGTGAGAAATGAGGGAGATGCAGCGGCTTATTATCAGATGCCGAGCCTGTATTATGAAGGCGAAGACTATGACGACGTGTACGATCATTATTACTGGGAGGAATCAGAGGAGGAGGCGGAAGAGCCGCTTTTTGACGGCTATTATGAGCCGTGTGTTCCGCCCGGAAGGACAGGAAAGGCCTCTGAGGTGGTACAGATCAGGGATGGCGTGGAACGTATCACGGCTTCCTATTATCCGGGCTATTCGATGGAGGAAGTGTCCTTTAAAATCGTGATTGGAAAAGAGAAATAAAGAGGAACAGGGTTCGGAGAGCGGTCAGGGAAGCTGGCGCTCTCCATATTTTGTTCCCACGGCCTGTGGGCGCAAATATTCCGCCCGCCTGCTGCCGGGTATCGGGCTTTGGCAATATCGTATATTTCGATTCGTACCAGCAAAAAAATCGATTGACAAACGTTCGTTTCCGGGTTACAATGTGTAAAGTGATGCGGCGCTTTAATGCGGCACAGCGTTGTGGCGAAAAAGCGCCGGATAGCGAAATGGAGATACAGGAGGATTTACTATGAAAAAGTTATTAGCACTGATGCTTGCCCTGGGTATGACCGTTTCTCTGGCAGCCTGCGGCGGAAACACAGACAGCGCAGATACGGCTTCCGAGGCGGAGGCCACAGAAGAGACCGCGGATGCGGCTGATACGGCAGAAGAGACTGCGGATGCGGCTGAAGCGTCCGGAGACGGCAGCTATGTCATCGGTATCTGCCAGCTGGTACAGCATGAGGCGCTTGATGCAGCGACCCAGGGATTTAAGGACGCCGTGACCGAGGCTCTTGGCGAAGAAAACGTGACCTTTGATGAGCAGAATGCTTCCAATGATTCCGCGACCTGTGCGACGATTATCAACCAGTTTGTATCCAACAATGTGGACCTGATTCTTGCGAACGCGACAGCGCCTCTTCAGGCGGCAGCCCAGGGAACGGATTCCATTCCGGTTCTGGGAACCTCTGTGACAGAGTACGGCGTAGCGCTGGATATCGATAACTTTGACGGCCTGGTAGGAACAAACGTATCCGGTACCTCTGACCTTGCTCCCCTGGATCAGCAGGCAGCGATGCTTCAGGAGCTGTTCCCGGACAAAGAGACAGTAGGACTTCTTTACTGCTCTGCTGAGGCAAATTCCCAGTATCAGGTAGATACCGTTCAGGGTTACCTGGAGGAAATGGGTTACACCTGTACACAGTATTCCTTCTCCGATTCCAATGATTTGGCTGCAGTAGCTGCGACAGCTGCAGGAGAGAGCGATGTCATCTATGTTCCTACTGACAACACAGTGGCGTCCAACACCGAGATTATCCGGAACATCTGCGAGCCGGAAGGCGTACCGGTCATCGCGGGCGAAGAAGGCATCTGCGGCGGATGCGGAGTAGCGACTCTTTCCATCAGCTACTATGATCTGGGCGTGGCGACTGGAAATATGGCAGTCAAGGTACTGACTGGAGAGTCTGATATCTCTGAGATGCCGATCGAGTATGCGCCTGAATTTACGAAGAAATACAATCCTGAGCTTGCAGAGGCTATGGGCGTGACAATCCCTGAGGATTATGTAGCGATCGAGACAGCGGCTGAGTAAGCGGACAGTGTGCTTAGATTCAGCTATGCGGTAGTTGTATGGCTGGCAGGATAAAATTATCAAAAGCGGAGAAAAAGGACTTCCCTTTTTCTCCGCTTTTTGATATACTATTGAAGATTGTACGCTTTTTTGCGGGAGGAAGCCGCAAGAGTAGAAGCGGTATTACGCAGGTAGGAGGAATTATAAGGTGGAAATCATGAAGTTTATCAACGCCCTTCCGGGTCCTGTCGCTCAGGGACTGATCTGGGGGATCATGGCGATAGGAGTCTACATCACTTATAAAGTGCTGGATCTGGCGGATCTGACTGTGGATGGAACGATGGCGACCGGAGGAGCGGTATGCATTATGATGATGCAGAGCGGACACTCGGTAGGTGTTTCCCTGTTTGTAGCGTTTTTGGCAGGCATGGCTGCCGGTCTGGTGACAGGGCTTTTTCACACGGCCATGGGGATTCCGGCGATTCTGGCGGGAATTCTGACGCAGCTGGGGCTGTATTCCGTAAATTTGAGGATTATGGATGAGAAAGCGAACGTTGCGCTTGCCTTTGGAAAATACGATCAGATCGTTTCCCTCCGCTGGGTCAGGGACGTGCCATTTTATCAGAATACCATTTTTGTATCTGCTATCTTTGTGGTTGTCCTGATAGCAGTTCTTTACTGGTTCTTCGGGACGGATCTCGGATGTGCGATTCGCGCAACCGGAAATAACGAAAATATGTCCAGAGCGCAGGGAATCAATACCAATACCAGCAAGCTGGTAGGCCTGATGCTCTCCAACGGCATTGTGGCGCTCTCCAGCGCTCTTTACGCCCAGTATCAGGGCTTTGCGGATGTAAACGCAGGCCGCGGCGCTATCGTCATTGGCCTGGCAGCCGTCATCATCGGCAATGTGCTGTTTGGAAAGATCAGCCGGAATTTTGCATTTAAGCTGGTATCAGTGGTACTGGGAGCCATCATTTACTGGGTGGTGTATCAGGTGGTCATCACGGCAGGCCTGAATGCAAATGACATGAAGCTCATCTCAGCTCTGGTAGTGGCAGTGTTCCTGGCAGTGCCTTATCTGAAGGGCAAGTATTTTTCAAAACCTGTAAAACGGGGAGGTGCGTCCAATGCTTAGGATGGAAGGAATCTGGAAGACCTTTAACGCGGGAACCGTCAATGAGAAAACGGCGTTAAGCGGTCTCAATCTGGAGCTGAAGGAAGGCGATTTCGTCACGGTCATCGGCGGAAACGGAGCCGGCAAATCTACGATGCTGAACGCGGTGGCAGGCGTCTGGCCTGTGGACGAGGGAAAAATTTTCATAGATAACGTGGATGTGACAAGGCTGCCGGAGCATAAGAGAGCAAAATACCTGGGGCGCGTATTCCAGGATCCGATGACGGGCACGGCGGCCGGCATGCAGATAGAAGAAAATCTGGCGCTTGCGGCAAGACGCGGGGAGTTCCGCTTCCTGAAGCCGGGAATTACCCACAAGGAGCGCAAATACTATCAGGAACGTCTGGCTGCGCTCGGCCTGGGGCTTGAGGACCGGATGACGACAAAGGTAAGGCTTCTGTCAGGCGGACAGCGCCAGGCGCTGACCCTTCTGATGGCGACGCTGAAGAAGCCGAGCATCCTTCTTCTGGATGAGCATACGGCGGCGCTTGACCCGAAGACGGCTGCCAAGGTGCTGGAGGCCACAGACCGGGTAGTGAAGGAAAATAACCTGACTACTATGATGATTACGCATAATATGAAGGATGCCATTGTTCACGGAAACCGCCTGATCATGATGTATGACGGTCATATCATTTATGATGTGGCCGGGGAGGAAAAGAAGAAGCTGAAGGTTTCGGATCTTCTGGAGAAATTTGAGCAGGCCAGCGGCGGAGAATTCGCTAACGACCGGATGATGCTGGCTTAAGCGCCGGGGCGGATGTGTAAAAAGTATGTGAAGCCACAGCCCTGGAAAGGTCCGCGCATTGACAAGGCGGGCAGAAATTGCTACAATTCATAGAACGGCATTGTTTCTGCCCGGAGAACAGAACTCCGTCAGGAGCGGATTTCCGGGCGGATGCAAGAGATTAAGGAACAAGGAGTGTGAGCAAATGAAGCGAGTTGTGTTTTCCATTCTGGTAGACAATACTTCCGGTGTGCTGAGCCGCATTTCAGGCCTGTTCAGCCGCCGGGGCTACAATATTGACAGCCTGACTGTGGGCAGAACTGCGGACGACCGCTATTCCCGGGCGACTGTGGTAGCCAAGGGGGATGAGATCATTCTGCAGCAGATCGAAAATCAGCTGAATAAGCTGGTGGACGTGATTGATATCAAGCGCCTGGAGCCGGAAAGCTCTATCTGCCGGGAGCTGATTATGATTAAGATCAAGGTGAGTGAGGAAAACCGCCAGTCCCTGATTGCGGTGGCAAATATTTTCCGGGCCAAGATTGTGGATGTGGCCAAAGGCTCTCTTGTGATTGAATTGACAGGAAATCAGTCCAAGGTAGATGCGTTTATCGATCTCTTGAGCGGTTATGAGATTCTTGAGCTGGCACGGACTGGAATCACAGGACTTTCCCGTGGAACCTTTGACGTAAAGATGTATGGCGAGGATGGCAAGCTGATGGATTACGACTTCAGCTAGACATAAATTAAACAAAATGGAGGAATGAAAAAATGGCAAAGATCTATTATCAGGAGGACTGCAATCTTTCCCTTCTGGAGGGTAAGACGATTGCGGTAATCGGCTACGGAAGCCAGGGCCATGCGCAGGCTCTGAATGCAAAGGAATCCGGCTGCAATGTGATTATCGGACTTTATGAGGGAAGCAAATCCTGGGCGCGCGCAGAGGCACAGGGCTTTGAGGTTTATACAGCTGCCGAGGCTGCAAAGAGAGCGGATATTATTATGATCCTGATCAATGACGAGCTGCAGGCTGCCATGTACAAGAAGGATATCGAGCCGAACCTGGAGGAGGGCAATATGCTGATGTTCTCCCATGGCTTCAATATTCACTTCAATCAGATCGTTCCGCCCAAGAACGTAGACGTAACCATGATCGCTCCGAAGGCACCGGGCCACACGGTAAGAAGCGAGTATCAGGCAGGAAAGGGAACTCCCTGTCTGGTAGCGGTACATCAGGATGCTACAGGAAAGGCTCTGGAGTATGCTCTGGCTTATGGTCTGGCTATCGGCGGAGCAAGAGCCGGAATCCTGGAAACCACCTTCCGTACAGAGACTGAGACAGACCTGTTCGGTGAGCAGGCAGTGCTCTGCGGCGGCGTATGCGCCCTGATGCAGGCAGGCTTCGATACTCTGGTAGAGGCAGGCTACGATCCGAGAAATGCGTACTTTGAGTGTGTGCATGAGATGAAGCTGATCGTAGACCTGATTTATCAGTCTGGCTTCGAGGGAATGCGCTACTCCATTTCCAATACGGCTGAATACGGCGATTACATCACCGGACCGAAGATCATCACCGAGGATACCAGGAACGCCATGAGAAAGATTCTGAAGGATATCCAGGACGGCTCCTTTGCAAAGGAATTCCTGCTTGATATGTCTCCGGCAGGCGGACAGGCTCATTTCAAAGCGATGAGAAAGCTGGCTTCTGAGCATCCGTCAGAGAAGATCGGAAAGGAGATCCGGAAGCTGTACAGCTGGAATGACCAGGACAAGCTGCTGGACAACTAAAAGGATGAAGAGCTGGAGCAAAAAGATTTATCTTGAGCTTCCGAAGCCTTCCGAAGAGGACCACCGTCCGCTGCAGGAGCGGCTTACAGCCGCCCTGGAGGACAGTGGTCCTTTCCGGCTGGAGGAAGAGGCGGCTTATATCCGGATGCGTCCGGCAGCCCTGCAGGACGCACAGGCGGTCTGCACGCAGGGAGACTTCCGGGTGACCGCTACTGTCGGCTTCGACGGCCGCGGCTGGGAGCTTTTGAAGCTGGAGCCGGGAGACACGACAGGAGCCCATTACGGCCTCTGCGCGGATCTGGGAAGCACGACCATTCTGATGGAGCTGGCTGACCTGAACACAGGAGAGATTCTGGGGGCAGAGAGCATCTTTAACCCTCAGATTAACTGGGGAGAGGATATTTTAAGCCGCATCTTTTATACGAAGGATCAGCCAGAGCACCGGAAGCGGCTTCAGAGGGCGACGGCGCAGGGGTTCCAGACGCTTATTGAGCTTCTGAAGGAAAAGACCGGAGTCGATACGTTTTCCTGCCCGGTGCTGATCGTTTCCGGAAATACGGCTATGATTCATTTCCTGCTGGGACTGGACGCCTTCGGCGTGTTTCAGACTCCTTATGCGGTGCAGACGCTTGCGCCTGATATCTGCCGGGGAGAAGAGCTTGGGATCCCCATAAATGGCTTTGTATACTGCTGTCCCGGAGTGGAAAATTATCTGGGCGGAGATATCGTCAGCGGGATGCTGGCTACAGGCATCCCGGATCAGGAGGAGATCAGCGTCTTTCTGGATGTGGGGACGAACGGAGAACTGGTAGTAGGGAACAGGGAGTTTCTTCTGGCCGGGGCCGGAGCAGCGGGACCGGCCCTGGAGGGCGGCGTCGTCCACACGGGAATGCGGGCGGAGAGCGGAGCGGTAGACCGGGTAGAGACGGAGCAGGGCAGGCTGAAGGCTCATGTGATTGGAGAAGGAGAGGCGAAAGGAATCTGCGGCTCCGGGATTGTGGATCTGATCGCAGAGCTGTTCTTAAACGGCTGGATCGATCTGCGCGGGAAATTCCGGGAGGAGGCGCCGGAGGTAGTCCGGATTCCGGGACGGGAAGAGGAGGAAGCTGAGCTTGCGGTAGAGTATGCGCCGGGGCTTTACTTTTATCAGGACGACATTGACGAGTTCCTGAAGACGAAAGCGGCTGCCATGACGATGGTGGAATACATGATGAACCTTATCGGCCTTACGATGGATGACGTGGCGCGTTTTTATGTGGCAGGAGCCTTTGGCACACATCTGGATAAGGAGTCGGCGGTGACTATCGGCCTGTATCCGGATATCAGCCGGGATAAAATCATTTCTCCGGGAAATACCTCTTTGAAAGGTGCGGAAAGACTGCTGCTTGACCGTTCCCTGGCAGCAAGGGCAGAGGAGATTGTGGGCCGGATGCAGTATGTGCAGTTTGGAACGGTGGAAGACTTCCTGCATCTGATGGTGGCGGCTGCGGCGATTCCCCATACAGATCTGCAGAGGTATCCGTCAGTAGTAAAACGGCTGAAGGAGAGAGAAAAGAACAGTTAAGGAAAAGCTGGAGGGGGGATTATGAATCGATTCCTGAAAAAACTGTATCTGGCGATTGTCATACCCTGTGCACTTAATCTGCCTGTTACTCTTTTTTGGCTGACAGGCATCATGATTGGGGATAAATTTGATTATGATTTTCTGGAGCTGATCGTATGGCTGGCCGCGGTATTTTTTCTCTGCGCCGGCACATACCTCTGGATTTTGGCAGGGCCTGTTCATGATGGAGGAAAGACAGGGCTCCGGGTGCGGATGATGATGGGAGGCCGGCGAAGCGTCTTCTGGGGCCTTTACGGGATGGCAGCTCAGATTTTCATAGCCTGTATTTTTTCATGGACTGAATCTGGAATACTTCGTGCATTCGGAGGGGGATTCTGGATTTCAGATATGCTTTTGGCTGTGACAGGGATTCTGTCTCTGCTTGGCGTGGGGGCGCTGCGGATCTTTTTCACCTCCAGGAGGCTGAGTATCGTCCGGCGGATCGTGATGCTGCTTACCTGGTGGATTCCTGTCGTAAATCTGGCTGTGCTTTTGTATGTCTGCCGCCTGGTCTATGAGGAATATGATTTTGAAAGAGAAAAGGCAGAGCTTCGCGCTCTGAGGGTAGATTCCGACCTCTGCGCTACACGGTATCCGCTTCTGCTGGTTCACGGAATCGGTTTCCGGGATCTCCGGTATTTCAACTACTGGGGCCGGATTCCCCTAGAGCTGAAACGGAATGGGGCGGTCGTTTATTATGGAAATCAGGAGGCGCTGGGAACCATTGCATACAATGCGGAGGACATCCGAAAAAGGATCCTGCAGATCCGGGAGGAGACAGGCGTGGAGAAGGTGAATATCATCGCCCATTCCAAAGGAGGGCTGGATGCGCGCTGCGCGATTTCCACCCTTGGCATGAGTCCCTTTGTGGCCTCTCTTACGACGATGAATACGCCGCACAGAGGCTGCCGCTTTGTGGATTATGCCTGCCGCCTGCCGGAGAGCTTTTACCGCTTTGTGGCAGGCTGCTTTGACCGGACGTTTGCCAGATTTGGTGACAAGGCTCCGGATTTTTATACGGCCACCCGACAGTTTTCTACAGAGGCAAGCGCCCGTTTTAATGAAAAGACACCGGATATGCCGGGAGTCTATTACCAGAGCTATACCTCAAAGATGAAAAATCCGTTCAGCCATCTGCTGCTTTCCATACCATACTGTATGATTCGTCCCCTGGAAGGAGAAAACGACGGCCTGGTCAGTGTGGAATCTGCCAAATGGGGCGAATTTCGTGGCGTTTTTTCTAATAAAAGGCTGCGGGGAATTTCCCACGGCGATATCATTGACCTGAAGAGGCAGGATTATAAGGGCTTTGATGTGGTGGAGACGTATGTGCAGATTGTGGCGGAGCTGAAAGAGAGAGGATTCTGAAAACAAAAAAGTATTGACAGAAGCCCGTTCAAACACTATAATCTTATTTGTGCAACGATCCCTTCAGCAGCAGATTGTGTGAGTGCTCGGCAGTTGAAGGTATATTACCCAGACAGTTGTCTAGTGCACAATATACAACTGGAGGGAGGTTAGGTGTGGTACTATGTCGAATGTAATCGTAAAAGAGAACGAGACTTTAGATAGCGCTCTGCGTCGTTTTAAGAGAAACTGTGCGAAAGCCGGTATTCAGCAGGAGATTCGTAAGAGAGAGCATTACGAGAAGCCCAGCGTAAGACGTAAGAAGAAGTCTGAAGCAGCGAGAAAGCGTAAATACAACTAAATTGTGCGTAAAATTCCCCGGCGGATGTCGGGGAATTTTTTCGGGATAAAATTTTGGTCTCCGGAAGGACGGAACAAAAAAATCTGCACAAATACCAAGAAAAACAGAAAGAAAAAATTACTTTTTTGTCATTTTTACTATAGCTTTTTGCACAAAAAAGATATAGTATAAGTGAGATAATTTGGTTGGCATCAGGCAGGGGGGCCGCTGCCGGCCGATAGACTTCATTGACATGAGACAGGAGGAAATCGCATGGAACAGATGGAGACTGTGCTCAGCAGGCTTTCTGAGATCGAAAGTGCGGCTGTTTCTCTGGAGGAAAAGGCAATAGAGCAGAAAAAAGAGATTGCTGCGAAATACAAAGAAAAAACGAAGGCCTTTGACGCAGAGATGGATTCCCAGACAGAGGAAAAGCTGAAAACTCTGAATGCAAAGCTGAAGGCAGAGGCCGAAAACGAACTGCTGAAGATGAGGCTTGAGACGGAACGCGAGCTTGGCGCCATAGAGCAGGAATACCGCCAGAACCATGAGAAGCTGGCGGAAGGAATTTTCCGCAGAATGATAGGAGAGTAGGCATGGGCAGTCTGATGAAATACAGCGCCATTGCCACGAAGATACGGGCCATGGAGAGCCGCCTTCTGAAGGAAGAGGATTACCGCAGACTGGCGGAGATGCCGAATGTGCCTCAGGCAGTGGCTTATCTGAAGAGAATCCCCGCATACGAGACCGTATTTGGCAGTCTGGATGAGACGCAGCTTCACCGCGGGCAGATTGAAAGGCTTCTGATTGGAACCTTATATCATGACTTTACAAAAATTTACCGGTTTTGTGACAGAAGCCAGAAGAGTGTCCTGAAGCTGTATTTCAGTAAGTTTGAGATTGCCGTTCTGAAGCGGGCTTTCCGGCGGGCATTTAATCATGGAGACAGGACGGCTGAGGAGAAGGAATTCCGTGCCGCCATACAGCACTTCACAGAGATTCCTCTGGATAAGCTTTCGGAAGCCGTGACGGTACCGGAGATTCTGGAGGCGTTGAAGGATACGCATTATTACAGGGTGCTTCAGAAGCTGGAGCAGACAGAACGGACCAGCCTGTTTGATTATGAAATGACCCTGGATCTCTACTATTTTTCCATGATCTGGAAGCAGAAGGATAAGCTTTTGAAGGGGAAGGAGCAGGAGCTCCTGACAAAAAGCCTGGGAAGCAAGATTGATTTGCTGAATATGATGTGGATTTACCGGGCAAAAAAATATTACCAGCTAAGTGAGGTTTCAACCTATACGCTTCTGATTCCGATTAATTACCGGCTGCATGACAGCGATATCCGAAGCATGGTGACTGCCGCGGATGAGAAGGAGCTGGAGGATGTGATCCGGAAGACTTATTATGGAAAGAAATTTCTGGAGCTGGACGGACAGAAGCTGGAGAGTATATTCAATCAGGTAATCCGAAAAATTTATGGGGAAGAAAAACGGAGCAATCCGTATTCGATGGCAGTAATTACCAGCTATATTTTTGAAAAAGAGAGGGAGCTGGATAAGCTGACCACTGTGCTGGAGGGTGTCAGATATGGCCTGCCGCCCGAGGAGACACTGAAATACGTGGAGCAGACGAAGGACGGAAGCACACAGTAGAGGAGGTAGCAGCAAGTGATTGTTAAAATGAAGTTCTTAAGCGTCACAGGGCCGAAGGACGATATTGAACGCATGGCCGCTCAATATCTTTCCAAGTATGAGATTCAGCTGGAGAATGCCCTGACAGAGCTTAAGACGGTACGAAATTTGAGGGCCTATACGGACAAGAATCCCTATGAGGAGCTGATCCGTCAGGCGAAGGAATACCTTCCCGCCGGACTGAAGACGGACAAGGAGTTTCCTGACATGACGCCGGAGCAGGCAGAGGCAATCCTGAAGGAAGCGGAGAGCCATCTGACCGAGCTTCGCAACCAGAGGGCTGAGCTTTCCGAAAAGAGGGAGAAATGCAAAAGCCTGATGGAGGATATCGATCCCTTCCGGGGACTTGTGTTTGATGTCCACAGCCTTCTGAAATTCCGTTATGTGAAATACCGTTTCGGGCGGATTTCCAAGGAATATTTTGATAAATTTGAGCGGTATGTCTATGACACGCTGGATACGATTTTCTATATATGCAGCAGCGATGACGAATACGTGTGGGGCGTGTACTTTGTGCCTGCTTCCATGTCGGACAGAATCGACGCTGTCTATGCGTCCATGCATTTTGAGCACTTCTACCTGCCGGATGAATATGAAGGGACGCCCAGCCAGGCCTATGAGGCTCTGCAGAAGAAGGCGGCCGGACTGGATCAGAAGCTGGCAGAGGTGGATCAGGCCATGACGGATGTGGTGGCGGATCACGCAGATGAGCTGGCAGGAGCGCTCCAGTTCCTGGAAAAGCGTTCCGCAAGCTTTGACATCCGCAAATTCGCGGCTCTGACGAGAGAAAAGAACAATGTTTTCTATATTCTCTGCGGCTGGATGCCGGAGGATCAGGCAGACGCCTTCCAGAAGGAGATTGAGGAGGATGAGCAGGCCTTTGTGGTGGTAGAGGATGACCATGACAACATTTTCAGCACGCCGCCCACAAAGCTGAAGAATTTCAAGCTCTTCCGTCCCTTTGAGATGTATGTGAAGATGTACGGGCTTCCGGCCTATAACGAGATAGACCCGACCATGTTTGTGGCGCTGACCTATGCGTTTGTTTTCGGCGCCATGTTCGGAGATGTGGGCCAGGGACTTGTCCTTCTTTTGGGCGGCCTCTTCCTTTATAAAAAGAAGGGAATGGATTTGGCGGCGATCATCGCCAGCGCAGGTGTATTTTCCACCTTCTTCGGTTTTATGTACGGCAGCTTTTTCGGCTTCGAGGATACACTGATCAAGCACATCTGGCTGAAGCCCAAGGAGGCCATGATGACGCTGCCTGTGATAGGACAGATGAATACGGTGTTTGTAGTGGCCATTGTCTTTGGAATGTTCCTGATCCTGACAGCCATGATTATGCATATTATCGTATGTGTCCGCAACCATGACGCAGAAGGGACCTGGTTTGATACAAACGGAGTCGCAGGCTTTCTGTTTTACGGCTTCCTGGTTGCCTGCCTGATTCTGTTCATGAGCGGCCACGCTCTTCCGGCGGCGATTATTCTGGTGCTCATCCTTGGCGTTCCGCTTCTGGCTATGGCCTTTAAGGAGCCCCTGGGAGCCTGGCTGGAGAAGAAAAAGGCGAAGTTTGACGACGGCATTCCGATGTATCTGGTGCAGACCTTTTTCGAGATGTTTGAGGTGCTTTTGAGCTTCTTCTCGAATACGCTGTCCTTCGTCCGTATCGGCGCTTTCGCGGTCAGCCATGCGGCCATGATGGAGGTTGTGCTGATGCTGGCCGGATTTACGAACGGCGGCAGCGGCAACTGGATTGTGATTGTTCTGGGCAACGCCTTCGTCTGCGCGATGGAGGGACTGATTGTAGGTATTCAGGTGCTGAGGCTGGAATACTACGAGCTGTTCAGCCGTTTCTACAAGGGAACCGGACATGCGTTCAAGCCCTATGAGATGAAGAAATAAAAAGCTTCACAATAACAGCAATAAAAATTTAAATATAAATATCTAAAGGTATTTAAGGAGGAAAATGAAATGTCTATGGTAGTGAGAGTATTACTGGTTGCAGCATTAATTTTAAGTATTATCGTTCCGTTTGGCGCATATTTCCTGGGAGAAAAGAACCGCAGGCGCTATAAGAGATCGCTTGCATGTAACTGTTTCTTCTTCTTTGGAACCCTGGCGCTGGCTTCTATCCTGTCTCTGGGCGGAGCAGGAAGCGTACAGGCTGCTGAGGCGGCAGCAGACGTGGCTGCGACAGGCGCGGCAGCAGGCGGTCTGTCTTCCGGCCTTGGATACATTGCGGCAGCTCTGGCTACAAGCCTTTCCGGCATCGGTTCCGGTATCGCCGTAGCTTCCTCTGCAAGCGCGGCTCTGGGAGCCATCAGCGAGGATCAGAGTATCTTCGGTAAGTCCATGATCTTCGTAGCTATGGCCGAAGGTATCGCTCTGTACGGACTTATCATCTCCTTTATGATTCTTGGACAGTTATAAGCAGCCCGCCTGAAAGGAAGGAATTCCTATGAAGATGTATCTGATAAGTGATAATGTGGACACCTGTACAGGTATGCGCCTGGCAGGGATTGAGGGCGCCGTGGTGCATGAGAGAGAAGAGCTGAAAGAAGAGCTTGATCGTGTGCTGGCAGATAAAGAGGTCGCGGTGATCATACTGACGGAGAAGTTCGGCCGGGAGTTCCCGGATCTGATCAATGAAGTCCGTCTGAGCCGCAGCCTGCCGCTCCTCATTGAGATTCCCGACCGTCACGGTACGACCAGGGAAGAGAACTTTATCACTTCTTATGTCAATGAGGCTGTGGGAGTTAAACTGTAACAGGAGCAGCAGGCAGTCTGGCTGCACTGTTACGACCAGGAAGAAGGAAGGTGGATCGTGATGACGACAGAAGAAAAACTGCAGCATTTTACCATGTACGCCATGGAAGAGGCGAGAAATAAAAGCAACACCATGCTCCGCGAATATACAGACGCCCTGGAAAAGATTTTTCAGGAGCACAAGGAAAAGAAAAAGCGTCAGGCTGATCTGGAAATCAAGACAGAGACGGCCCGTCTCGTCAGCGAGAATAACAAGCAGGCTTCCGAAGCGCAGATTGAGATCCGGAGAATGCTGAGCAAGCGCCAGGCAGAACTGAAGGACAAGCTGTTTGTGGAAGTGAAGGATATGCTGGCCCGTTTCGCGGAAACCAGGGAGTATCATCAGATGCTGGTGCGCCAGTTCCGGGAAGCCATGGAATTCGCGGGCGGAGAGGAAATCATACTTTATATCGATCCGTCGGACGCCCAGATTCAATATAGTATCGAGGCGGAGATTGGAGCTCCGGTGACGGTCAGCACATATTCTTTTCAGGGAGGAACCCGTGCGGTTCTCCCGGCGAGAAATATTCTGATTGACAATTCGTTTGAGACGAAAATCGCGGAAGCCAAGGAGCATTTCCAGCTAAAAGGAGGGGCTGTCCATGAATAGAACAGGTGTTATTTACGGAATCAACGGCCCCGTCATCTACCTGAAGGGAAATACCGGCTTTAAGATGTCAGAGATGGTTTATGTAGGCAAGGAAAAGCTGGTAGGAGAGGTCATTGGCCTGAATCAGGATATCACGACAATTCAGGTCTTTGAGGAGACTACAGGACTGAAGCCGGGCGAGCTTGTAGAGGCTACCGGAGACGCCATCTCCGTTGTGCTTGCGCCGGGTATTCTTCACAATATTTTTGACGGAATCGAGCGTCCCTTAAGCGAGATCGCAAAGACCGGGGGCGCGTATATCACCCGCGGTACCGTGGTGGATTCCCTGGATCAGACAAAGCTCTGGGACGCCCACATGGTAGTAAAGGCGGGCGACCGTGTGCGCGGCGGCACCATCCTCTGTGAGGTGCCGGAGACAAAAGCGATTGTGCATAAGGTTATGGTTCCTCCGGATCTGGAGGGAACGCTTATCAAGGTCATGCCGGACGGACAGTATACGATCAAGGATACGATTGCCGTTCTGCAGCTGGACGACGGTTCCGAGAAGGAACTGACCATGATGCAGAAATGGCCCATCCGTGTGCCCCGTCCCACGAGAAAGCGTTATCCGGCTGCGAAGCCGCTGATCACGGGACAGCGTATCCTGGATACCCTGTTCCCAATCGCAAAGGGCGGAACGGCAGCCATCCCCGGAGGCTTCGGTACCGGAAAGACCATGACCCAGCATCAGATCGCAAAGTGGTCTGACGCAGATATTATCATCTATATCGGCTGCGGAGAGCGTGGAAACGAGATGACTCAGGTACTGGAGGATTTCTCCAAGCTGGTAGACCCGCGGAACGGAAATCCCCTGATGGACCGTACCACGCTGATTGCCAATACTTCAAACATGCCTGTGGCTGCCCGTGAGGCAAGTATTTATACGGGTGTAACGCTGGCAGAGTATTACCGTGACATGGGCTATGATGTGGCGATCATGGCAGACTCCACCTCCCGTTGGGCGGAGGCCTTGCGTGAGCTGTCTGGACGTCTGGAGGAGATGCCTGCGGAGGAAGGCTTCCCGGCTTATCTGGCGTCCCGTCTGTCAGCCTTCTATGAGCGCGCCGGCATGATGATGAACTTAAACGGCACAGAAGGAAGCGTATCCATCATCGGAGCCGTATCTCCCCAGGGAGGCGATTTCTCCGAGCCGGTTACGCAGAATACCAAGCGTTTCGTGCGCTGCTTCTGGGGACTGGACAAGTCTCTGGCTTATGCCCGCCATTATCCGGCAATTCACTGGCTGTCCAGCTACAGCGAGTACATCTCCGATCTGGCGCCCTGGTATAAGGATCATGTGGCAAAGGACTTTATGGACTGCCGCAACCGTCTGATGGTGATTCTGAATCAGGAGAGCAGCCTGATGGAGATCGTAAAGCTGATCGGAAGCGACGTGCTTCCCGATGACCAGAAGCTGGTGCTGGAGATTTCCAGAGTTGTGCGTCTGGGCTTCCTGCAGCAGAACGCCTTCCATCCGGAAGACACCTGCGTGCCGATGGAAAAGCAGATGAAGATGATGGAGACGATTCTCTATCTGTACGACAGGGCGAAGGCTCTGATTACCATGGGTATGCCCATGTCTGTGCTGAAGTCGGAAAATATCTTCGAGAAGGTCATCGCCATCAAGTATGATGTGCCCAACGATCGCCTCGAGATGTTTGAGGATTATAAAAAAGCGATTGACGAGTTCTATGATCACGTACTGGAAAAGAACGCATAAGGGGGATGAATTATTATGGCAATTGAATATTTAGGCTTAAGTGAAGTCAATGGCCCTCTGATCGCCCTGGAAGGCGTCCAGAACGCTTCCTATGAGGAAATCGTGGAGATTAACATCGACGCGAAAAAGAAAGAGCTGGGACGTATCATAGAGTGCTACGAGGATAAAGCGGTGATTCAGGTGTTCGGCGGGACCGAGAATATGTCCCTGATCAACACCCGCACCAAGCTGACCGGACATCCCATGGAGATTGCTCTCTCCCCGGAAATCCTGGGCCGTACCTTCAATGGTCTGGGCCAGCCCATCGACGGCCTGGGCGAGATCGTGTCGGATGTGCACCGGAATGTAAACGGCCAGCCCCTCAATCCGGTGATGCGGGAATACCCCCGTAACTATATCCGGACAGGCTTTTCCGCGATTGACGGTCTGACGACCCTGATTCGTGGACAGAAGCTGCCGATCTTCTCCGGAAACGGCCTTCCCCATGACCAGCTGGCAGCCCAGCTTGTAAAGCAGGCTTCTCTGGGAGAGGATTCCGACGAGCAGTTCGGTATCGTGTTTGCTGCCATGGGCGTAAAGCATGATGTGGCTGATTTCTTCCGCCGCGCTTTCGACGAGAGCGGAGCCTTCGAGCACGTGGCCATGTTCCTGAATCTGGCAAACGATCCGGTGGTGGAGCGTCTGATTACGCCGAAGGTGGCCCTGACGGCCGCCGAGTATCTGGCATTTGAGTGCAACATGCACATCCTGGTTATCCTGACGGATATGACCTCCTTCGCGGAGGCCATGCGTGAGGTTTCCTCTTCCAAGGGAGAGATCCCGTCCAGAAAGGGATATCCGGGTTACTTATACAGTGAGCTGGCTGCGATTTATGAGCGCGCCGGCATCGTGGAGGGCGTGAAGGGATCTGTGACGCAGATTCCGATTCTGACCATGCCCAACGACGACATTACACATCCGATTCCGGACCTGACAGGCTACATTACGGAAGGACAGATCGTACTGGACCGTGAACTGAACGGCCAGGGAATCTATCCGCCCATCAATGTGCTGCCGTCTCTGTCCCGTCTGATGAAGGACGGTATCGGAGAAGGCTTCACGAGAGAGGACCATCAGGATCTGGCGAACCAGCTCTTCTCCTCCTACGCGAAGGTGGGAGACGCGAGAGCGCTGGCCTCTGTCATCGGTGAGGATGAGCTGTCCCCGATTGACAAGAAGTATCTGGAGTTCGGTAAAGCGTTTGAGGCGCATTTTGTAGGCCAGGGCGCGGATGAAAACCGTACGATTGAAGAGACGCTGGATATCGGCTGGAAGCTTCTCGGTATGCTGCCGAAGGAAGAGCTCGACCGTGCGGATACGAAGATTCTGGAGAAATACTATAAGCCGGCAGAAACAGAGGAAAATTAATCCGGGTTTCCGAAGGCGGGTTTCGTCTCTGGCTGCAGGTCTGTGTAAGGCCGTCCCGCAGATTTTCACTGTCCGTGTCCATCCCTTCCTGTACACCAGTCTGCTTCCCGTCGGACTAAAAGGCAGTCCGCCGGAATCAGACAGGCGTTCAGGAAGAGGCTGAGACACTGGACAGATGAAAGTCCGCGGGGTGCCTGTGGCGAATCTGCAGACAGTGGAGAAACTCCGCACTCCGGAAAGCCCCGAAGTGATTTTCCGGCCGTGTGGCGGAGCGGAGCAAATTCCCGCCTTTGCGACACGGCGGAGTGAATTTCTGCAGGGCGCGAGAAGTCGGAATTCTATATGGGTGTTCGGTTTGCGGTCCTGCCCAGAGGTTTTATCTTTCCAGTGTACGACCTCTTCATGAACAGATGTATGAACGGGGCGGACTGCTTTTTAGTCCGTCTCCGGGCATACAGATGTACAGGAAGGGACGGACATCGGAAAGATGAAACCGTCGGGCGGTACAGAAGACCCTGTACACGCGAAAGAACCCGCTTTCGCGCCGCGCAGAAAAGAAGGAGGTAATTGCATGGACAACAGTGCAGTCCCCACAAAAGGCAATCTCATAGCGGCAAAGAATTCTTTAACGCTGGCCCGCCAGGGCTATGAGCTGATGGACAAAAAGCGTAATATTCTGATTCGGGAGCTCATGGGTCTGGTTGATCAGGCGAAGGATATACAGGCCGAGATTCGTACCACCTTTACGGATGCTTATGCGGCTCTTCAGCGGGCCAATATGGAGCTCGGAATTAACGCTGTGGCTGATGTGGCCAGAAACGTCCCTGAGGAGAACAGCATCGAGGTTAAGACAAGAAGTATTATGGGTGCAGAGATTCCGCTGGTGCGTTATGACGCGGCTACAAGAGCTCCGGTCTATGCTTTTTACAGTACAAAGGAATCTCTTGATATCGCCAGAGTGGCCTTTGAGAAGGTGAAGGATCTGACGATTAAGCTGTCCATGGTGGAGAATTCCGCCTATCAGCTGGCAGCCAATATCAAGAAGGCCCAGAAGCGAGCCAATGCACTGAAGAATATTACGATTCCCCGGTACGAGGCGCTGACAAAGAATATTTCCAACGCGCTGGAGGAAAAGGACCGTGAAGAATTCACCAGGCTGAAAGTTATTAAGAGAATGCATGGATAAAAGAGACAAGGGTTTTCGACAGGTTAGACAAGCTGTCGGGAACCTTTTTTTGTTGATTTTTGATTGCCTTTTGACATGCTGCACGGTAAAATGAGTTGTAAGGATTTCCTAAAAATATGAGGTGCAGTCATGTATTACATTGGGATTTGTGACGATGGAAAAAATACCTGTTCTGAGCTGGAGCAGATGGTCCTTTTCTATGCAGAACAGAAAAGTATGAAATGGAAGACTGCTGTCTGGTATACGGGAGAAAGCCTGTGCGATTATCTGAAAGCAGGGAATCCGCTGGATGTCCTGGTGAAACCTATTCGGCAGGAACAGGTGGAAGAGGTTCTTGATCTGGCGGTGAAAATCCTGGGAAAAAATGAGACTAAATTCATGTATCAGAGCGGCAGAGACTATTATTATATCCCCTACGGAGATATCCGGTATTTTGTCAGTGAAGGAAGAAAAATCCGTGTTGTGACGACACAGGGAGAAAAGGAGTTTTTCTTTTACTTATTTGCTGAGAGGGGCGTACCTTCTCAGCAAATAGTCGTTATAAATCTGCAAAAGGGTGAAATGTGATGAGAGTTTATTTTGAGCGAATCTTTGCAATAATAAGTTCTTCTTTTCTATTGACTGTTATTTTAATAAGCATACACCTTTTAATCGCATTTGTGGGGCTATACAAAACGAATTCTGCTCAGGAAGGTGTAGATAAAGAGCATGTATATGTTGAACTGCAGCAGGAGAGCAGCCCTTTTGATGTCCCATTAGAAAATTATGTTGACTTCTATTCGCAGCTATGCAGTAATTCAGAATTTGAATATTATGAATGCTATTTACAATATTTAGAAATGAGATCGGAATCTGAGAGCTTCTTTGATTATGAAACGGAAACATTACAAAAAGGGGGTGACGCGGTTTTATGCGTCCAGATAAGTGAAAATCTGCAAAACAGGAACCATTTTGAATGCTGCAGGGGGAGACTTTTCGATACAAAAGATTTTCAGTATTATGGAGGAACGATCCCTGTTATTTTGGGATATGAGTATCGGGATGTGTATCAGATAGGCTTTCAATTTACTGCAGTATATCTGTATCATACATATAACTTTGAAGTTGTGGGAATTTTAGAAAAAAATTCCATAATCCAGAATCCGGGCACCACTATACTGCTGGATAAATATATTATCATGCCTGGTTTTAATGTTTGTAGTATGCCGCAGGAAAATGCGGGAATAACGATTCATTACGCGAATAAAACAAGCGGTTGTCTGGTGGCTCCAACAGAGAAATTTGCAGAAGTATCGAACTGTATAAAACAGTTATTACTGGATCAGAAATGTGGATATTATACGATGGATATTTTCCCTGTAAAATATAATGTCATAGAGAAAACAGGTTTTGATATAGGAAGTTTTATCATCGGCTTATCAATAATATTTCTGGCTTTTCATATACTGTATTACCGGCATGTCAAAAAAACAAAGAAATATATTATAAAAAACAGAGTCTTCTTTGCATGCGCAGAATTAGCAGGAACAGGGCTGCTGTTCCTGACGACGTACTATGCTTTTTCATTTTTGATAAGTATGAAAATGGATATGAGAATTTTGGGTATTTTCGGCATTTTCGTTATTGTTACAAAATATGTTTATTTGCCGCCCGGCAGAGAGATCTGAACGGTCAGTCCATGGGGGACGGAATCGGAAAACTGAATGGTTCCCTTATGGGCTCTGACAATCTGTTTTACCAGCTTTAAGCCCAGTCCATGCTCTGTTCCTGTACTGCCGTCCCGGCTGCTGGAAATATCCTGTCCCTGGTTCAGCCTGCCAAGGAGTACGGCAGACAGGCCGGTGCCGTTGTCCGACACGGTACAGAGACAGCGCCCGTCCTCTTCGTCCACGGAAAGGAGGATCTTACAGCCCTGGGGATTGTGGGCCATGCTGTTCTGAAGCAGGTTGTCCAGCATCCGCAGAAGAAGGCCGGCGTCGCCGGAAAGATGGATGGAGCGTCCCGGATGAATTTCGGAGAATGTGAGCTCATACTGCCCGGGCAGGCCGTTGTTCAGCACTTCGCTGACGGCCTGTCTTCCGATTTCCACCAGATCCACGTCTTTGAGGCAGGCGGCCTGGAGAGAATATTCCAGCCGGGTGGTCAGATTCAGATCGTCGATCAGCCGCTTCATTTTTTCGCTTTCCCGGCGGATGATTCCCGCCTGCTTCCTTGCCTCCTGGGGAAGAAGAAGGTTGTCCTCCAGTTCGCTGGCGTACCCGAGCGCCATGGAGAGTGGTGTGCGGATGTCATGGGAGACCCCGCGAATCCACTCGGCCCTTGTGTTATCCTTTCGGGTCATATAGGCGGCTGCCCGGTTCAGTCCTGCGTTGATTTCCGCCAGCTCGCCCTGTTCATCCAGATGCAAAGGCCTGCCGTGGCTCAGATCCTGGATTCCCTGCAGCGCCGGGGCCATGGCCTTTTCTACCCTGCGGGTATTCCGGAGCAGGAGAAAGGAGATCAGGAAGAGGTTGAACAGGAAGACTGCGGCGCTTCCTCCCAGCAGGAATCCCATATAAGGCCAGTTCAGGACATAATAATATTTTATCAGAGTCCGGGGCGGGAAGCCTGCCACCATCAGGCTCCCGTCCTCCCGCGCCCAGACCTTTACCGGGTAATCCTCCAGATACCAGCGGCTGAAGGAGGCGATGTCCCCGCTTGTGTAGGATCGGGGCAGCTCCTCCGGCAGATCCTGCTGCCAGATCACAGTTCCATTCTGGTCCAGCAGCATGGCCCAGGCGCCGCTTTCCTCCATCAGGGAGAGAGCGGTATCGTCGGCTGTCCAGACCCCATTCTGTAGCGTTACATGCCCGGAAAGCTCCTGGACAGAGAAGGAGGTATCGGAATCGCTCATGCTTCCTGCCACCATAATCAGAAAGAACAGGGTCAGGTTAATGATGATGAAAAGCAGTACAATTCGAATCGTGGAAAAAATGTACCGCCGGAAAAAGCGCTGTACAGGATTCATGGCTTCTCCTCCTTCAGGTTCAAACGGTAGCCCAGGCCCTTTACCGTGATCAGGGAAACGGGCCGGGAGGGATTTTCTTCTATTTTTTCTCGCAGGTGCCGGATATGGGTGGAGAGGGTGCTTTCATACCCCTGCCAGAATTCTCCGCATATGGTCTCGCACAGGATTCCCGTGGTCACGATCCGCCCCGCATTTTCAAACAGCTTTTCAAACAGCTGGAGCTCTTTGGCGGTCAGAGAGAGCGTTTCGCCGTCTTTCCATACCTCCGCGCGGGACAGATCCACGGTGGAAGCTGCCAGTTCGACCTGGCGCTGCTGCTCCGGATAGGCGCGGCTGAGAATGGCTTTTGTCCGCAGCAGCAGCTCTTTGGGCAGAAAAGGTTTGGAAAGATAGTCGTCCGCTCCTGTTTCCAAGCCCTCGATGCGGTCCTCCGCCTCGCCGCGGGCGGTCAGCATCAGAACGGGGACGCGGCTTGTGCGGCGGATCTCCCGGAGCACGGCAAAGCCGTCCATTCCGGGCATCATGACATCCAGAATGATCAGATCGGGCTTCTGCTCCCTCCACAGCTGAAGGGCCGCGGCCCCTGACGAGGCGGCAAGAAGGTCATGGTATCCTGCATTTGTAAAAATAGAAAGCAGCATTTCCAACAGGTTCAGGTCGTCATCCACCAGTAAGATTCTGTGATCTTCCATAGCTTTCCATCCTTTCATAATCGTTCGTCAGCGCCGGCGCACAGAGGCCGCATAGTCCTTTGGGTACACCGGCGCTGTCTGTATTATACCCTTGAAAACGCCATCCGGCTATTCTGATCCGGAAATCTCAGAGAAAAATTAAGGATCGCTCAGTCTTAACTCAAGGTGGGAGTGATATTCTGCTGATATCACGAAAAGGAGGTATTCGTCTATGAACGATTACATGATTGAGACCCGCGGGCTCACGAAAAAATATGGAGAGCAGCTCAGCGTATCCGGCCTTTCCCTTCATGTGAGAAAGGGCCGCATCTACGGACTGCTTGGGCGCAATGGCGCCGGAAAGACGACAACCATGCGGATGCTTCTGGGACTGACCGCGCCCACCTCCGGCGATGTAAAGATCTTTGGGAAACCCCTTCGGGGCAATGAAAAGAAAATCCTGCCGCGTATCGGTTCCCTGATTGAATCTCCCGGTTTTTATCCCAATCTGACCGGGACGGAGAATCTACAGATATTTGCCTCTCTCCGGGGATTAAAAAAGCCGAAATATGTGAAAAACGCTCTGGAGGTGGTCAACCTTCCATACAAGGATAAAAAGCTGTTTTCCCAGTATTCTCTCGGCATGAAGCAGCGTCTGGCTATCGCGCTGGCAGTCATGCACAATCCGGAGCTTTTGATCCTCGACGAGCCTATCAACGGTCTTGACCCCATCGGCATCGCGGAAATGCGGGATTTTATCCGGGAGCTGTGCGATGCTATGGATAAGACCATCCTGATTTCCAGCCACATTCTTTCTGAAATTTCACTGCTGGCGGACGACATCGGCATCATTGACCATGGCGTGCTGCTGGAAGAGGAGAGCCTGGAGGAGCTGGAGCGGAAGAATGGTAAATATTTCTGCTTCCGGGTATCAGACCCGAAAACGGCGGCCCGGCTCCTGAAGCAGCAGATGGGAGTCCAGGACATTGCCATCGGAAATACGAATGAGCTGACGGTTCGGGATTCCGGCCTGGAAACAGGCGCGGCCGTCCGGCTGCTTGTGGAGGCGGGCCTGACCGTGTCGGACGCTCATCTTTATGAGGAGACCCTGGAGGACTATTTCAAAAAGGTGACAGGGGGTGAGGGCATTGCTTAAGCTTTTTCGCTGTGAATTCGCCAAGCTGCGGAGAAAGCCTCTGTTTTTCGCCGCGGCGGCGGTGTCTGCCCTGATTCCGCTGGCCTACGCTCTGTTTCTGCCTGATTTTAAGCAGTTTACAAGCAGCAGGGAAGCAGTGGATTCCATGATGGCAGCCCTGTTTCAGATGAGCGCCTATCTGCTTTTGATGCCCGCGCTGGTCGTGCTGGCCTCCAATCTTCTCTTTGAAGAACAGGACAATGATACGCTCAAAAATCTGGTGACGGTTCCCGTAAGCAAGGCATCCCTGGCTCTGGCAAAAATGCTGCTGCTGTTTTTGTTTTCCGCCGCCTTCATGGCTGTGGGAGGACTGGTGAACCTGGCCCTTGTGTCGGCGGCAGGCTGGGCGCCGGAGGGCTTTTGGAGGCTCTTCTGGGTGGGAATCGGCCAGGGGATCATGATGTGGGCCGGAGCGCTGCCCTGTATTCTTTTGGTGGTGCTTCTGAACCGCAGCTATATTATTTCCGTAATCATCGCCTTTTTCTATACAACCATCAATTACATTTTCGGCATGAATGATCTGCTTATCATGCAGCCCTTCGGCTTGAATCCGGGGACGCTGCTTCCGGGCTCCCTGGCCTTCCGCTGGTACTTTCAGTATTTTGACACATCCCATGCAGGCGCGGAGACAGCGGCCTTGCTGGAACGGATCAGTCCCTATTTTGTGACGGTTCCCCAGGCCTTTCTTGTAACCGGCGCAGAGGCCGTTCTGTTTTTGACTTTGATTGCTCTTGTCTATAAAAGACAGGCTGCTGAAAAGAAGGAGGTGTGAATCATGTGGAATATCATCAAAGGGGAATGGCAGAAGCTGCGCCGGTGCCAGATTTTGCTGGTAGGAATCGTGGCGCTGGCTCTCTGCCCTGTGGTGCAGTATGGAAGCCAGCTCATTGTCAATCCGGAGATACGGGACCCGAATTACGATTTTGTCCATCTGTTTTCCAGTGTGGTCTGGGGAAATACGCAGGTTTTCCTGCCTATTTCTCTCGTGATGACTGGAGGATGGATGATTGACCGGGAGCATACCAGTGACACCATGAAAAATCTGCTCGCTGTGCCGGTATCCTATCACAGGCTGCTGGGCGGAAAGCTGGCCGTGGCCGCGGCTTTGTCCCTGGTATTCGGGGTATACAGTGTCATTGCGACAGTGGTGACGGGGAGCCTGGCCGGGCTGGACGGATTTTCCATGATTGTTCTGGCGCGTCAGGGAGGCCAGGTGATTCTGGCGGCTTTTTATACCGGGCTTGTCTGCATGCCGCTGATCCTGATCTTCGGACAGATCCGGGGCGCTTATCTTGGCGGGTCGCTTCTGACCTTCTTTCTTGGCTACTGCATCCTGTTTTTCAAAGGCGGCTTTCTGCTTTCCGCGTATCCCTTTTCCGCGGCACTGGTGCTGTCCGGATTTGATATGCAGGAATACAACGGCGCCATAGAGTCTCCCAGTATTCCGCTGGCGCTTTTAGGCATGCTTTCGGTTCTGCTTTTGACTGCCGGAGTCCTGTTCTTCTCCCGTCCGGGCAGCAAAGCCGGAAGCTCCGGAAAGAAGAAAAAGAAAAAGGGCCGCGGCCAGCGCAGATAAGCCGGCAGCACAGATAAGGAGGACTTTATGAAACAGACAGATCTTATGAAACAGACAGAGCGAAAGAAAAAGGTATTGGCGGCGCTCTGCGCAGTTCTGTGCGCAGGCCTGCTGTCCGGGTGTTCTTCCGGCGGGGTTCTGGATAGTAAGGAAAAAAATGAGCAGCTGAAGGATACCATTCTGGAGACTTATGACGCGCTCATAGGAGGGGCAGGCACAGCAGTCCTGACCCCCGAGAGATCGCTGGAAGGGAGACTTACGAGAGGAGAAGATGATTATACAGGATCTTACAGGGCGTCTTATTATGAATTTACAGGCATGGAAGTGCTGTTCGGCGGCACGACGCTGGAACGGGAGGAGGGAGGAACCCTGGAGCTTACCTGCTCCCTTTCCCTTGAGAGTGGGAAGGCGGAAATATTCTTGTGTTCCGGCTCCGATGATCCGGAGATCCTTTTATCCGGGAGCGGGGAGTATACCGGCGCCTGGGAGGTAGACGGGGGAAGTACCTATATTGGCGTGCGGTGTGAGGACGCGGTGGGAGAGGTGTTTATTCAAATAGAATAGATAGAATATCGTGCGTGCAGAAATGTGGAACACGCGTCCCCTTTCTGTTGCTATACAGGCCGTCCTTTAAATGTTATTATTTTAACAAACAAAGGGGCTTGATAGCCGGAAAGGGGATTCATATGAAAATCAAAGCAGCAGTGACACACGCAAACGCAGAGCCGTTTCAGATTGAGACGGTGGATCTGGAGGAGCCGAAGGCGGGGGAAATTCTGGTGAAAATCGCAGCCTGCGGAATCTGCCACACCGACGAGGCCACGCAGCACGAGCAGGTGCCGACGCCGCTTCCGGCCGTGCTGGGACATGAGGGAGCAGGCATTGTGGAAAAGGTCGGAGAAGGCGTGACCGAGTTTAAAAAGGGGGACCGGGTCGGCTTTTCCTTTGCTTTCTGTGGTCACTGTGATAACTGCCATACGGCTCATGTGGCAAGCTGTGAGCATTTCAACGACATCAATTTTGGCGGCGTTCTGCGGGACGGAACCTCGAGATTGTCCCAGAACGGCGAAACACTTTCCATGTTTTTCGGCCAGTCGGCCTTTGCGGAGTATGCGGTGGTGGACGCGGACTGCGCGATCAAGGTGGAGGATGACAGCATCGATCTGGGGATTGTGGCGCCGCTGGGCTGCGGCATTCAGACAGGAGCGGGAACGGTGCTGAATTTCCTGAAGCCGGAGTTTGGTTCTTCCATCGTCGTATTCGGCTGCGGAGCTGTATATTTCGCCGCAGGGCTTAAGCCGCACTCTTTACGCGCTGGAGGAAGAGCTTCAGGTCAGGCTCTTTGAACGCTCTGTGAAGGGGCTTGAGCCCACCAGAGCCGGAGACTATTTTTATCAAGAGGCGGAGAAGCTTCTGAAAAGCATGCATCAGACGGCATTTCAGGTGCGGAGCCTTTATGGGGAAGAGGAAGCCCTGCGCCTGGTGTGCAGCTACGGGGCGCTGTCGGCCCTGCCCTATTCCAGAATTCTGGAATTTAAAAGGAAGTACCCGGAGATTCATCTGCAGTGGAGGGAATACCCGGATCTCCAGGCGGAGCAGCAGCTGGTTGAAGGCGATTACGAGATAGGGCTTCTGGTGAAGGGGGAGGAGCCGTTTGGAGACAGATATGAGAGCATCGATCTGTTTTCCCGCTGTATCAGGATTCTGGTGTATGAGGGACATCCGCTGTACGAACGGGAGCGTCTCACCTATCAGGATCTGAAGGACGAGCCTCTCATTATGGAGGGAAATGATTTCCGGATTTATGAGGTGTTCCGGAAAAAATGTATGGATGCCGGCGTATATCCGGAGATTGTGGCAGAGACCGGTGACATTGGCTTCTGCCATGAGCTGTGCGCAATGAAGCAGGGCTTAAGCGTCACCATTGATTTTGTGACAGAATATATCAGAACCGGCGGAGTGAAGGCGCTGCCCCTGGAAGAGCCGGAGATTCTCTGGACCGTGCAGCTGGTGCGGCACAGGGCGAACCGCCTGTCGCCGGCTGCGGAGAAATTTTTCAGGTATATCTGCAGTGGATTTCGTTGAAATCAGATAATAGAAGTGGAAGGAATTCTGAGCAGTACAGGAAAGCCGTATCTGGATATTTATTTTATGCGGGGAAGTCTGGCTGGTGTGAATCTGTTTCCGTTTCGGACGATTTTGGAACAGCTGTCGGGAAGAAATGAGTATTTAGGTGTGAAGGATATTTTCGTAAATGCGGTTATTAACTTCGCAGGGAACATCTGTCTGTTTGTACCGGTTGGTTTTTTATTGCCTGAAATCAGCAGGAGGTTTCGAGACATACGAAACGCTCTGGCTGTTCTGGAGACTGGTGTATCACTGCAGATTAGCCGGAAAAAAATTACGAGGTTAAATGTACGTAAAAAAATACAAAACTTTATTTTAGGGCTTGTTACTACTTTAACAACGTGCTATAATACAGTGGATTGCTGAAAAATTATCAAATTATATCACGTAAACGAGAGAGAGGTAACAGTATGAACAGTGAGACATCAAACAAAATCGTTGTAATCGGCGCCGGCAATGTAGGAGAGACTATCTGCTATACGCTGATGCTGCGCGCCCAGGTGGGCGAGATCGTTTTGATCGATGTGAATGAGAAAAAGGCGAAGGGCGCCGCTCTTGATATTTCCCATGGTACAGCCTTCTATAGCCAGGTACGTATCAAGCAGGGAGGCTACGAGGAATGCGCGGATGCGAAGATTATCATCGTGACCGCAGGCGTTGCACGTAAGGAAGGACAGACCCGTCTGGATCTGGCAAAGGTCAACACAGGCATTGCCAGGGATATCGCACAGAACATTATGAAGTATGCGAAGAATCCGCTGATTATCGTTGTGTCTAATCCGGTAGATGTAAATACCTATCTGATCCAGAAAGAGACAGGACTTCCGGCAGAGCGCGTAATCGGAACGGGAACTTCTCTGGATACCGCACGCTTCCGTTATCTCTTGAGCCGCCGCTGCAAGGTGGACATCCGCGATATTCAGGGATACATTCTTGGTGAGCACGGCGATTCCCAGGTTCCGATCTGGAGCAGCGTAAACGTGGCAGGCGAGACCATCGACCATTTCCTTCCTGCAGATGAGAAAGAGAAAGAGGAAGTAAAAACAGAGATTGCCACCAAGGCACGTACCGCAGGCGCAGACGTTATTTCTCTGAAGGGTGCTACCTTTGACGGAATCGCAATGTCTGCTTTCCGTATCGTAGAGTCTATTCTGAAGAACCAGAATACCGTTCTTCCGGTTGCTCATGTGCTGGATGAGAGCTACGGCGATATGGCAGGCTCTACCATCAGCCTTCCCTGCGTTGTAAACGGTGAGGGTATTGCCAGAACTCTGAAGATTTCCATGACAGATGAGGAGCTGAAGGCTCTGGGACATTCTGCGAAGGTGCTGAAGGACTTTATCGCAGACGTGGTTGCGAACGACTAAGCTGCGCAGGCATTTCGGCCTGAGAGGCTCCGGTGGCGCCTGCGGGCTGCGAATTGAAACTGCATAACAGCAGATCATAGAAGTAAAAAGAGGTACGGATTGAGAGAAAAATCCGTATCTCTTTTTTTGATCTGTGAAAAAAGTTTGAGTTTGATCCTGGAAATCTGTTTTGGAAATTTTGACATAACGTCTTGAGGGGATCTTGAGAAAACAATTATCAGTCAATAGCCTCTGTTTTTGGTATTGTATGTTAAGTATATGACAATATAGTTAACAAATTCACATATATAGGGAAAAAGTGTTGGATTAGCAGCTGCTAATTCCTAGAAAACAACTCGGAATTAACAAAAACAGATGAAAAAATAACACAGAAAATAACATTTTGCATAAATAATTTCGAAAAAACCACAAAAAAATCCCCGGAAGGGGTTGTTAAAAAAATGACGACATGATACAATGTTGAAAAATTGATAGAAATTTATCAAATGGAAAGAAGGAGGTAGTCAAATGGTGTACAGCTATTATCCGGGCTGCACGTTGAAAAACAAGGCGCAGGACCTGGATCGATACGCCAGAATGTCGGCAGAGGCGCTGGGCTTTACGCTTCAGGAGATTGAAGAGTGGCAGTGCTGCGGAGCTGTCTATCCTCTGGCTTCGGACGAAATCGCCACAAAGCTGTCGGCAGTCCGCGCCTTAAACGACGCGAAGGAAAAGGGCCAGGATTTGGTGACGCTCTGTTCTGCCTGTCATCATGTCATCAAGCGTGTGAACGACGATATGCAGCATGTGGAGGATATCCGCACCAGAGCAAACAACTATCTGAAGCTTGACGAGCCTTATCTGGGAGAGACAAAGGTGCTTCATTTTCTCGAAGTGCTCCGCGACCGGGTGGGCTTCGATACCCTGAAGGAAAAGGTGGTGCGTCCTCTGACCGGACGGAAAATCGGCGCGTACTATGGCTGTATGCTGCTTCGTCCAAGCTCCGTGATGGCCTTTGACGATCCGGAGAATCCCACAGTGATGGAGGACTTCATCCGGGCGCTGGGAGCGGAGCCGGTGGTCTATCCGTTCCGAAACGAGTGCTGCGGAGGCTACATATCCCTGAAAGACAAGCCGCTGGCCGGAAGCCTGGTGGATAAGGTCATGGAATCGGCGGTCTGTCACGGGGCGGAAGAGCTGATTACCGCCTGTCCCCTGTGTCTCTATAATTTGAGGAACAGCGGAAGCCGGGAGAAGGTTCCGGTGACCTATCTGACAGAGATTCTTGCGGAGGCTCTGGGACTGCTGCCGGAGGAAGAAGCGCCGGATCATGCGGCGGTTTCCGGGACGGAAAGCCAGGGAGAACACGCGGAAGGAGGAACGGCAGATGTATAGCACAGAAACGGCAAAGGCTGACATGATCCGCGAGATCAGCGGCGTCAATACAAGAAAGTGCATGAAGTGCGGCAAGTGCTCCGCATCCTGCCCGGCCTATGATGAGATGGACGTCCGGCCGCATCAGTTTGTCTCCTATGTGGAGAGCGGCGATGTGAGCTCTCTTCTGGAATCAAAGAGTCTCTGGAAATGCCTTTCCTGCTTCGCCTGCGTGGAGCGGTGTCCGAGAGACGTGAAACCGGCGAAGCTCATCGAGGCGGCAAGGCTGATGGTGATTCGCCAGAGAGGCGGAAACTATCTGAGCCCGGACGAGGTGCCGGAGCTTCTTGATGAAGAGCTGCCCCAGCAGCTTCTGGCAAGCGCGTTCCGCAAATACAGCAAATAGAGAGGATCAGGAGGTGAAGAAAAGTGCATAGAATAGGAGTATTTGTCTGTCATTGCGGTACGAACATTGCGGCGACGGTAGACATTGACCGCGTGGTGGCAGCGGCGGCGAAGGAGCCGGGCGTGGTACACGCGGAGGATTACCAGTATATGTGCTCCGAAGCCGGACAGCTCAAAGTCCGGGAGGCCATAAAGGAAAAACAGCTCACAGGCATCGTTGTCTGTTCCTGTTCTCCCAGAATGCACGAAAATACATTCCGCCAGGCGGCGCAGCGCGCAGGCTTAAATCCCTACATGGTAGAGATTGCGAATATCCGCGAGCACTGTTCCTGGATACATAAAGACAGAGAGGAAGCCACAGAGAAGGCCATTATTCTGGCGAGGGCGGCCATCGCGAAGGTGATGCTGAACGCACCCCTGACGGCCGGGACCAGCCGGGTAGTGAAACGGGCTCTCGTGATTGGCGGCGGGATCGCCGGCATCCAGACGGCCCTTGACATTGCCGAGGCCGGCTACAAGGTGGACATTGTAGAGAAGACGCCGAGTATCGGCGGAAGAATGTCCCAGCTTGACAAGACCTTCCCGACCCTGGACTGCTCTGCCTGTATCCTGACGCCGAAGATGGTGGAGGCGGCAGCCCACGAAAACATCACCATTTACACCTACAGCGAGGTGGAGAAGGTGACAGGCTTTGTGGGCGATTTTCATGTGGAAATCCGGAAGAAAGCCAGAAGCGTGGATATGAGCAAGTGTACGGGCTGCGGCGTCTGCCAGGAGAAATGCCCGTCCAAAAAGGCGCCCAACGAGTTCAACCGGGGACTTGATAAGAGAAGCGCCATCTACACGCCTTTTGCCCAGGCCATCCCCAACGTGCCTGTCATTGACCGGGAGCACTGCATCAAGTTCAAGACCGGAAAATGCGGCGTCTGCGCGAAGGTCTGCCAGGCCGGAGCCATTGACTATGAGCAGAAGGATGAGATCATTACGGAAAATTACGGAGCCATCGTGGTAGCTACAGGCTTCGATACGATTAAACTCGATAAATATGACGAATATGCTTACAACCAGAGTCCGGACGTGATTACCTCCCTGGAGCTGGAGCGTATCATGAACGCGGCAGGCCCCACAAAAGGCCATCTGGAGCGTATGTCGGATCACAGGGCTCCCAAGTCCATGGTATTTATCCAGTGTGTGGGCTCCCGCTGTGCCGATAATCGCGGAAAGAGCTACTGCTCCAAGATCTGCTGTATGTACACCGCCAAGCATGCGATGCTGATCCGCGATAAGTATCCGGATGTGGATGTGACGGTATTTTACATAGACGTGCGTACGCCGGGCAAGAACTTCGATGAATTTTACCGCCGGGCCGTGGAAGAATACGGCGTCCATTATATCAAGGGCCAGGTCGGAAAGGTGGCGCCCCAGGGCGATAAGCTACTGGTACAGGGCGTGGATCTGCTGGACAACAGGCGGATTCTCATGGAAACGGACATGGTAGTTCTGGCGACGGCGATAGAGCCGAATCCCGACGTGCGGAAAATCGCAACCATGCTGACGGCCAGCATCGACACGAACAATTTCCTGACGGAGTCCCACGCGAAGCTGCGTCCGGTGGAATCGCCCACGGCGGGCATCTTCCTCTCCGGCGTCTGCCAGGGACCGAAGGATATTCCGGAGACGGTAGCCCAGGCTGGAGCCGCGGCTGTGAAGGTAGTCGGACTTCTGGCAAAGGACCATCTGGTGACGAATCCCTGCGTGGCCAAGTCGGATACCCTGCTCTGCAACGGCTGTTCCTCCTGCGAAAAGGTCTGCCCCTACGGAGCCATTTCCTATGAGGAGCAGGAAGTGAACGACCACGGCATCCGGGAGACGAGACGTGTGGCAGTGGTCAACAGCGCCCTCTGTCAGGGCTGCGGAGCCTGCACAGTGGCCTGCCCGTCAGGCGCCATGGATCTGCAGGGCTTCTCAAACAGACAAATTCTTGCGGAGGTGGATGCGATATGCAGGTAGAAAATACAGAATTCCGACCGAAAATCGTGGCGTTCTGCTGCAACTGGTGCAGCTACGCCGGAGCGGACCTGGCCGGCAGCAGCCGCCTTGCCTATCCGGCGGATGTGAAGATTATCCGGGTGCCCTGCTCCTGCCGGGTGAATCCCATGTTTATCTTAAGAGCTTTCCAGAGAGGAGCCGACGGCGTGATCCTGTGCGGCTGCCATCCGGGAGACTGCCACTATACCACAGGCAACTATTATACCAGAAGAAGAATGACACTTCTGTTCTCTATGCTGGATTACCTGGGTGTGGAACACGGGCGTACCCGCGTGGAATGGGTGTCCGCAGCCGAGGGCGTCAAGTTCTCGACGACCATGAATGAGTTTGTGGCGAAGATTCACGAGCTCGGAGAAAACGTAAGACTGGAGGATCTGCGATGCAAGAACTGATCACAAGAGCAAAAGAGCTTCTGGCTGACGGAACCGTGTCGCGGGTGCTCGGCTGGAAAAAGGGCGATATGGGCTGGGACCCGGAGCCTGCTTATTTTGAAAAAGAAGAAGATTTGAAAGATTTCGTGTATAACCCCTTCTGCGGCGCGAATTTAAGCAAGTATCTGATCGCAGCCGGGAAGCTTCCGGGCACGACGCTGGTATTTTTAAAACCCTGCGATACCTACAGCTTCAACCAGCTCACAAAGGAGCACCGGGTAAAGAGGGAGAAGACTTATATCATTGGCGTAGGCTGCCATGGAACCCTGAAAGCAGAAAAGGTCTTAAGCGCCGGAATCAAGGGCATCGAGGACGCCGCCATTGAGGGAGATACGCTGAAAGTAAAGACCCTTTACGGGGAAAAGGAAATGCCCCTGATGGACGCCCTTCTGGAGCGCTGCCAGGTCTGCAAAGGGAAAACCCACGTGGTCTTTGACGAACTGATTGGCGCAGAGGAAGGCGAAGAGGCGGGACCGGGAGGACTTGCCGGAAACCGCTTTGCGAAGGTGGAAGAGCTGGAAGCCATGCCGCCGAAGGAGCGCTTCGCGTTCTGGCAGGAACAGCTTTCCAAATGTATCCGCTGCAATGCCTGCCGGAATGTCTGTCCGGCCTGCAGCTGCCTGAAATGCGTGTTTGACGGCAATCAGTTCGACAGCAGCCAGAAAGCGAATGCCGATACCTTTGAGGAGCAGATGTTCCATATTATCCGGGCTTATCATGTGGCCGGACGCTGTACAGACTGCGGCGAGTGCAGCAGGGTATGTCCGGAAGGCATCCCGCTTCAGCTTCTGAACCGGAAATTTATCAAGGATATCAATACATTCTACGGCGAATATCAGGCAGGGGCCGATACGGAAAGCCGGGCTCCTCTGACGGATTTTACCTTTGAGGATGTGGAGCCGGGGATCGTAAGTGAGAGAGGAGGCGGAAGATAGCATGTACAGAATCGACAAAAGCAGGCTCGCAGAGCTCTTTGCAGCCATAAGCGGAAATCAGGATCTCTTCCTCCCCTTACGGAAAGCCGATCAGACCAATTACGGGCTCTGGAGTGAAGAAGAATGCTTTGATCTCGATACGCTGAAAACCGTAAAGTCTGCCAAGGACTGCTTCTTTCCCCAGAGCGAGGTGCTCTACCGCTGTAAGAACGAGGACGGGAAGCTCTCCATCGATCCGCAGAAGCTCTGCGACAGGCCGTTTGTGGTCTTTGGCATGCGCGCCTGCGACGTGAAAGCCATCGAGGTGCTGGACAGAGTCTTCTTAAGCGATCCGGTGGATACCTTCTATGCGGCCCGGCGGGAGCACGGCACTATCGTATCCCTGGCGTGCCATGAGCCGGAAGAAACCTGCTTCTGTAAAAACTTCGGTATTGACGCGGCAGAGCCGGGAGCTGATGTGGAGACCTGGATCATAGAGGACGGACTGTACTGGAAGCCGCTGACGGAAAAAGGAGAGGCGCTTACGGTATCTCTGGCCGGGCTTCTGGAAAATGCGGATGCTGCTTCCACGCCGGACGCGGCGGAGAAGGCGGAAAAAGCCGTGGCGAAAGAGCAGTCATCCATTCGTGAAATCATTGAGAAGCTGCCCCTTTCCCATCTCGACCTTTCCAGATTCAAACCGGAAAATACCATGGAGCTTTTTGATTCTCCGCTCTGGGAAGAGCTGTATAAGCCCTGCCTGGCCTGCGGAACCTGCACCTTTGTATGCCCCACCTGCCAGTGCTACGACATCCGGGATTTCGACGGCGGAAAGAACGGCGTACAGCGTTACCGCTGCTGGGATTCCTGCATGTACTCTGACTTTACCATGATGGCCCATGGAAACCTGCGAACCAGCCAGATGCAGCGGTTCCGCCAGAGATTCATGCACAAGCTGGTCTATTATCCGGCCAACAATGACGGTTTATATTCCTGCGTGGGCTGCGGACGCTGCGTCAGCAAATGTCCCGCATCCCTGAATATCGTAAAAGTGATTAAGAAAATGGGAGGTGAGGCGTAATGTGTGAATGCAGCTGCGGCGGAAAGACAAAACCGGACACTCTGATTCCAATGATTGGCGTCATCACGGATATCCGGACGGAGACGCCGGATGTAAAGACCTTCCGCGTGGTAGGACGGGATGGAAAGAAGCTCTTTGAGCATATGCCCGGACAGTGCGCTTTTGTTTCGGTGCCCGGCGTGGGCGAGGCGATGTTTTCCATTACCTCTTCACCGACCAATACCGAATTCCAGGAGTTCAGCATCAAGCGCTGCGGAACCCTGACGGATTACCTGCATAATATGACGGCCGGCGAGGAAATCACCGTGCGCGGACCTTACGGCAATTCATTTCCGGTGGAGACGGCCCTGAAGGGTCAGAATCTTCTGTTTATCGCTGGAGGAATCGGCCTTGCGCCTCTGCGCTCCGTCATCAATTATGTGCTTGACAAGCGGGACAGCTACGGCGCGGTAGATATTCTGTATGGTTCCCGTTCCATGGATGACCTGGTTCAGCTGAAAGAAATCCGGGAGGTCTGGGCGAAAACGCCCGGTGTGGATGTGTACCTGACCATCGACCGGGAGCAGGAGGGCTGGGACGGCCATGTAGGCTTCGTTCCTTCCTATCTGAAAGAGCTGGAATTTGCCACAGACAAGACAGTGCTGGTCTGCGGACCGCCTATTATGATTAAGTTCGTGCTTGCGGCGCTTACGGAAATGGGCTTTGACAAAACCCAGGTATACACCACGCTGGAGCTCCGGATGAAATGCGGCGTCGGCAAATGCGGCCGCTGCAACATCGGTTCCAAATACGTCTGCAAGGACGGCCCCGTGTTCCGCTGCGATGAGATAGACGAACTGCCACCAGAGTATTAAGGAAAGGAACGGTATATAGAACATGCAGGATATGGTAAACGTATATTTTTATGGAAAAAAATATTCCGTGCCCGCAGATCTCACAATCATGGCTGCCATGGAATATGCAGGCTACCGGCTGGTCCGGGGCTGCGGCTGCCGCCACGGCTTCTGCGGTGCCTGCGCGACCATTTACAGAATCAAGGGAAACAACGAGCTGAAGACCTGCCTGGCCTGTCAGACCCAGGTGCAGGAAGGCATGTATATCGCTACGCTGCCCTTCTTCCCGGCAGACAAGCGGAATTATGACATGGAGGAAGTCAGCCCGAAGCAGCGGGTGATGATGGATCTTTACCCGGAAATTTACAGCTGCATCGGCTGCAACGCCTGTACAAAGGGATGTCCCCAGTCGCTGAACGTAATGCAGTATATTGCGTATGCACAGCGGGGTGATTTCGAGAAATGCGCGGAGGAGTCCTTCGACTGCATCGGCTGCGGCATCTGCACCTCCCGCTGTCCGGCAGGCATCTCTCATCCGATGGTAGGCACTCTGGCCAGAAGGCTGACGGGAAAATACATTGCCCCGAAGGCAGAGCATCTGGCGAAGCGTGTGGAGGAAATTCACAGCGGAGCCTTCGACGACCTGATTGAGCAGATTATGGAGAAGCCCATCACGGAAATGAAGGAACTGTACAATAACCGGGAAATTGAGAAATAAGGAGGGAAGCGGATATGTATACAGCGGAAATGCTGGAATCAATTAAAAAGGTGGAAGCTACCAGGGCGCAGCGCCTGGGCGTGGAGCCCAGAAGAATGACAGCAGAGGAAAAGGACGAGCTGCTGCGCAAGTTCCATCCGGATTACCGGGCGGAGGGCTTCCAGGAAATCAAGGTAGGCCCGAATAAGGGAGAAAAGGCTCCTTTTGAGCTGGGAACCCTGCTTCACTCCAACAGCCGCATTTTGAATGTGCCGATTGACCTGGATAACATAGATTACGACGCGGATGTGCTTGTTATCGGAGGCGGAGGAGCAGGCTCTTCCGCAGCGCTGGAAGCCCAGGCAGCCGGCGCCAGGGTGATTATGGTGACCAAGCTGCGTATCGGAGACGCCAATACCATGATGGCGGAGGGCGGCATTCAGGCGGCTGATAAGGAAAATGATTCTCCCCAGCAGCATTATCTGGACGCTTTCGGCGGCGGGCATTTCGCGGCAAGGCCGGAGCTTCTGCGCCGCCTGGTAATGGAGGCTCCGGACGCCATCCAGTGGCTGAACGATTTGGGTGTGATGTTTGACAAGGATAAGGATGGGCGGATGATCACGACCCATGGCGGCGGAACCTCCCGCAAGAGAATGCACGCCTGCAAGGATTACTCCGGAGCGGAGATCATGCGTGTGCTCCGGGATGAGGTCTGGAACCGTCAGATTCCGGTGGTGGATTTTACGGCGGCGGTAGAGCTGATCAAGGATGACAGGGGCCAGGTGGCAGGAGCCGTTTTGCAGAATATGGAGACGGGAGAATATAAGGTTGCCCGCGCAAAGACGGTGATCATCGCGACGGGAGGAGCGGGACGGCTTCATTATCAGAATTTCCCCACTTCCAACCATTACGGCGCCACAGCAGACGGACTGGTCATGGGATACCGGGCCGGAGCCCCGCTTCTCTACCAGGATACGATTCAGTATCATCCTACCGGAGCGGCGTACCCGGCGCAGATCTTCGGAGCGCTGGTGACAGAGAAGGTGCGCTCGGTAGGTGCGATGCTGGTAAACGTGGACGGCGAAGCGTTCATGCACCCGCTGGAGACGAGAGACGTATCGGCAGCCTCCATCATCCGGGAATGCACCGAGAGGGGAAAGGGAGTTAAGACTCCGACAGGCTGGGGCATCTGGCTGGATACGCCGATCATTGAGATGCTTCACGGAGAGGGAACGATTGAAAAGCGGATTCCCGCCATGCTGCGGATGTTCCTGAATTACGGCATTGATATGAGAAAGCAGCCGATTCTGATTTACCCGACGCTGCATTACCAGAATGGCGGACTGGAGATCGGAGGAGATGGCTTTACGAAGGTGATTCCAAACCTGCTGGTGGCAGGAGAGGCTGTGGGAGGCATCCACGGAAGAAACCGCCTGATGGGAAACTCGCTTCTTGACATCATTGTGTTTGGACGGAATGCCGGAAAGGCTGCAGCGGTAAGGTGCAAAGAAGTAGAGCTTGGAAAGATGAACCTGAACCATCTTCAGGAATATGCAGATGAGCTTGAAAAGGCCGGTCTGCATACGGGAAGCGTATCGCCGATGCTGCTTCCGGATTATACGTTCGGCTTGCCGAGATAGACAGCTGGGAAGGACAGGAGGGAATGACATATGGGGGTTATCCAATGGTTTCAGGAGAATGTATTTTCCAATACGCTGATGATGGTGTTTTTGATTGCTGTCATCGGGTATCTGGTAGGAAGTATTAAAATCTGCGGTCTTGAGCTTGGGACCGCAGGCATCCTGCTGGTGGCTCTGGTCTTCGGCCATTTTGGCGTGGAGATTCCGGATTTGGTGCGGGAGCTGGGACTGATCTGCTTCGTGACCTCGGTGGGGTTTATCGCAGGGCCGAAATTTTTCCGGAATTTTAAAAGCAACGCGGGCTCTTACATTCTTTTGGGAGTGCTTGTCATTGCCGCAGGGGCGCTGACCTGTGTGGCGGTTATCCGGATATTTGGAATTCCCACGGATATCAGTGTGGGAATGATGACCGGAGCGCTTACGAGTACGCCGGGGCTGGCGGCGGCTCTGGAAGCTACAGGATCGGACGCGGCTTCCGTAGGCTATGGAATCGCATATCCATTTGGAGTAGTAGGAGTGGTGCTCTTTGTACAGCTTGTGCCAAAGATTTTGAAGGTGGATATGGCTGCTGAGCGTGAGAGATTTGAAGCGGCGGCAGGCGTGGAGGTGGAAGAATACCACAAGACGAAAAAGGAAGAACTGTTTTACGCGGACAGTATGGGATTCTTCCCGTTCTCCCTTGCGATTGCCTTTGGAATTATTCTGGCAAAGATCGAGATTCCGCTGCCGGGCGGCGCGGTGTTTGCGCTGGGAACCTCCGGCGGGCCTTTGATTGCGGGGCTGATCCTGGGTCATTTCGGTCACTTTGGACGTCTGAGTGTACAGGTAGAGAAGCATGTGCTGGAGTGTCTCAGAGAATTCGGGCTTGCACTGTTCCTTCTGGGAGCCGGCGCGCAGGCCGGAGCAGGCTTTGTGGAGATTTTGAAGGAGCATGGAGTTCTTCTGTTCCTCTATGGAGCGCTGATGACGCTGATTCCGATGTTCATTGGATATTTCTTCGCTGTGAAGGTGCTGCACCTGAATCTGTTCAACACGCTGGGCTCCATCTGCGGAGGTATGACCAGTACGCCGGCTCTCGGAACCCTGATCCGTGTGGCGGAGACAGACGATGTGGCAAGCGCTTATGCGGCCACCTATCCCATAGCGCTGGTATCGGTGGTTCTGGCCAGCCAGTTTATCGGAATCTTCCTGTAGCATTATGTAGCATTAAGCCATGCGCAGGAACAGGGGGATTACGGATGGGATGTTTGCATCCCAGACGGAATCAGCCTGTTCCTGAATACGGCGCAAGCCGAGAGCGAGACGGAGCAAAGCGGAGTCGAGCTGCGCGTGGCTTAATGCGAAAAGAGAATGCACAGGAACAGAAAATATGATAAAATAAGAAACAGGTTTTATATTGATGGAGGTGAGAAGCTATGCGGGAAATACAGGCACAGCAGATTACAGACGTGATAGAGCGTCTGTGCATTGAGGCGAATGAGCAGCTGCCGGAGGATATCAAAAATGCAATCCACCGCTGCCGTGCATGCGAGGACTGGGGGATCGCCCAGGGGGTTCTTGATCAGATTATCACAAATTTTGAGATCGCGGGAGAAGAGAAGGTGCCGATCTGCCAGGATACGGGCATGGCCTGTGTCTTTCTGGAGATTGGTCAGGATGTACATATCACAGGCGGAGATTTGACGGAGGCTGTGGATGAAGGAGTACGCCGCGGCTATGATAAGGGATATCTCCGGAAATCTGTCGTGCGCGATCCGGTGCGCCGGGGAAACACAGGGGACAATACACCGGCTATGCTTTACACGGAGATCGTGCCCGGCGAGCAGATCAAGGTAACGGTAGGCCCGAAGGGCTTTGGAAGCGAGAACATGAGTGCGATCCGGATGTTCAAGCCCTCTGCCGGGATTGAGGGAATCAAGGATTTTATTCTGGAGACAGTGGAGAATGCCGGTCCGAATCCATGTCCGCCCATGGTAGTCGGCGTAGGAATCGGCGGAACCTTTGACAAATGCGCGCTGCTCGCAAAGAAGGCTCTGATGCGCAATACGGAAGTGAGAAATCCGGATCCTTATTACGCAGCGCTGGAGGAGGAGATGCTGGAGAAGATCAACCAGCTTGGAATCGGCCCCCAGGGCTTTGGCGGACGGACGACGGCTCTGGCCCTGAATATCGAGACTCTTCCGACTCATATTGCAGGTATGCCTTGCGCGGTAAATATCAATTGTCATGTGACGCGCCATAAGACGGAGGTGATATAATGGAAAAGCATATTACCCTTCCTCTGACAGAGGAGCTTGCCGCCACGCTTCATGCAGGCGACACGGTATATTTGACAGGAACCATTTATACATCCAGGGATGCAGGCCACAAGCGGATGTGCGAGACGCTGGCCAGAGGAGAAAAGCTGCCCTTTGATCCGATGGATGCGACGATTTACTATGTGGGCCCGACACCTGCCAAGCCGGGACAGGTGATTGGAAGCGCAGGACCGACGACCAGCGGCCGCATGGATGCCTATGCACCGACCATGATGTCTGTGGGAGCCCGCGGTATGATCGGAAAGGGGGCGAGACTTCCCGAGGTGGTCGAGGCCATGAAAAAGTATCACGGAGTTTACTTCGGAGCCATCGGCGGAGCCGGAGCCCTGCTTGCAAAATGTATCAAAAAATGCGAGCTGATCGCCTATGAGGATCTGGGCGCGGAGGCTCTCAGAAAGCTTTATGTAGAGGAAATGCCTCTCGTGGTTATTATCGACAGCGAGGGCAGAAACCTTTATGAGGAAGGAAAAGCCGCTTATCTGGCAGCGAAGCAGTAAGGGAAAAGAATGGCAGGACAGGGGCTGGCGCAACATTTCTGCGGCGGCCCCTTTTTCAAATAGAAAAGGTATGAAATATATGAAAATCCGTCTGGAAAAGGCTTCGGAATCTTATATTGTGGGAGTGCTTCTGGCTGTTACCGGGGGCTTTCTTGATGTATATACCTATGTGTGCCGCGGCGGCGTGTTTGCGAACGCCCAGACAGGCAATATCGTTCTGCTGGGAATCAGCGCCGCGGACGGAAACTGGGAGCAGATCTGGTCTTATGTCTGGCCGATTCTGGCGTTTATGGCGGGAATCCTGCTTACGGAGGCTGTGCGGAAAAAATACCGCTACAATCCGGGGCTCCACTGGAGACAGATTGTGATTGCGCTGGAATTTGTGGTACTGCTGTGTATCGCCTTTGTGCCGTCGGGCCCCTGGGATGATATGGTCAATACGCTGGTGTCCTTTGTCTGCTCGATGCAGGTGGAAAGCTTCCGCCTGCTTCACGGGAATGCCTATGCAACTACGATGTGTACCGGAAATTTAAGAAGCGCGACAGAGCAGCTTTTTTATTATAATATCAATAAGGATAAAAAAGCCAGAAACAGAAGCCTTCAATATTATGGAATTATTTTCTTTTTTATAGTGGGAGCGGTCGTGGGAACAGCTTTGACAAGAATGCTTCTGGAAAAAGCAGTGCTGGTCGTCTGCTTCCTGCTTTTGACAGTATTTGTTATCATGTTCATTCCCCCGGCTGAGCAGACAGAAGCGGCGTATCGTACGGATGGAAAAGGCTAAGCCAGGGAGTGCCGCCAGAAGACGAGGAAGGGTTTTTCTTTACAGGCCGTAAAAAAAATGTTAAAATGGACAGAAATTTATAAAGCAAGGGAGTAATGTTATGTCAGGTGATACACTGAAGATACTTATGGCGATGATTGGCTATATGCTGGTAGTCATCGGAATCGGCCTGTATTTTGCGAAGAGAGCGCAGGCAAACTCGGAAAATTATTTCCTGGGCGGCAGATCTCTGGGCCCATGGGTGGCGGCGATGAGCGCTGAGGCTTCGGATATGAGCGGCTGGCTTTTGATGGGGCTCCCCGGGGTGGCCTACTGGTGCGGGCTTGCGGATGCGGCATGGACAGCCATCGGCCTTGCCCTCGGAACCTACGTAAACTGGCTGATTGTGGCGAAAAGGCTGCGCCGCTATTCAGCGGTGGCAGGTGATTCCATTACGGTTCCGGATTTTCTGAGCAACCGGTTTCATGAGAAAAAGAAGGTGATTCTCGGAATTTCGGCAGTTTTCATTCTTGTGTTCTTTACGGTATATGCGGCAAGCTGCTTTGTGACCTGCGGCAAGCTGTTTTCCACATTATTCGGAACCTCTTACCATTCAATGATGATTGCAGGAGCGGTTTTTGTTTTGATTTATACCTTTATCGGAGGCTTTCTTGCGGAAAGCGCCTCTGATTTTATGCAGGCGGTTGTTATGGTAATCGCGCTTCTTACCATCCTGGTGCTTGGAACCTCGGCGGCAGGAGGACTTGGAAACGTCATTGAAAATGCAATGAAGATTCCGGGATATTTTTCCCTGACCTCCATTGCGACGCCGGTGACTGACGCGGCAGGCGTGCAGCAGGCGGCAGGCGGGGTTCCGCTGTTCGGAGAAGCGGGAAGCTACGGCTTCCTTACCATCATTTCCACACTCTCCTGGGGACTTGGATACTTTGGCGTGCCTCAGGTGCTGCTCCGCTTTATGGCTATCCGCAAGGAGGGTGAGCTGAAGCAGTCCAGAAGAATTGCGACCGTATGGTGCGTGGTTTCCCTGGCGGCAGCCGTGACGATCGGTGTGATTGGACGTTCCCTGTTCCCGGTGGAGGAAACCCTGGCTACCGCAAGCGGAGCGGAAAACGTGTTTGTTGTGCTGTCTCAGGCGCTGCTCCCGGCAGTGCTGGCCGGAATTATTATGGCCGGAATTCTGGCAGCGACTATCAGCTCCTCGGATTCTTATCTGCTGATTGCAGCTTCTGCCGTTTCTAAAAATCTCTATGAGGGAATTTTGAAGAAAAATCAGGCGGACGACAAAAAGGTTATGAATCTGTCCAGAGTCATCCTGCTTGTAATTGCTCTGGTAGGCATGGTGATTGCCTGGGATGAGGACAGTGTCATTTTCAACATTGTGTCCTTTGCGTGGGCTGGATTTGGAGCGACCTTCGGACCGATTATGCTGTTTTCTCTGTTTTGGAAGCGCACGAACCGGTATGGCGCCATCGCAGGCATGCTTTCCGGCGGAATCATGGTCTTTGTATGGAACCTTCTGCTGAAGCCCATGGGCGGTATCTTCGGAATTTACGAGCTGTTCCCGGCCTTTGTGATTTCCTGTATTGTAATTGTCGTGGTATCTCTTGCTACAGAGGCGCCCTCTGACGAGATTACAAAGGAGTTTGAACTGGTAGCCGGAAAGCAGGAGATCCGATAATGGCAAAGCATAAGGAGAAGGACGTCAAAACGAACGCCATGCGGATTCTGGAGCAAAAGAAGATTCCTTATGTGGTACATACCTATGACTGCGAGGAATTTATGGACGGAATCAGCATGGCGGACGCTCTGGGCCAGCCTCATGAGCTGGTTTACAAGACCCTGGTGACGGCTGCAAAAAGCAGGGAGCATTATGTCTTTGTAATTCCGATTGAGGCGGAGCTGGATTTGAAGAAGGCCGCAAAAGCGGTTGGAGAGAAAGCGATAGAAATGCTTCCGCTCAAGGAATTGACAGAACTGACCGGATATGTCCGGGGAGGCTGTACCTGTATCGGAATGAAGAAGCAGTTTCCTGTTGTCATGGACGAGAGCGCGCGGAAGCTTTCAAAGGTGATGGTCAGCGGAGGAAGAAGAGGCTCCCAGATGGAGCTTTCTCCTCAGGATCTGATGCGGGCTGCAAACGGCAGCTTTGCAGATGTGACAGCGTAAAACGCTGGCTTTTCAGCTTTGGAGTGCGGGGCCGGAAGCTGGGCCGGGAGCAGTGCCAGGCAGAAAATGAAAAAAAATAAAAAAATGCTTGCAAAATGTCTGGTTCTAGTATATACTAAGCAAGTCGGCAGGCGGGAAACAAAAAAGCCTGCACGTGGTCGATTGGTCAAGCGGTTAAGACGCCGCCCTCTCACGGCGGAAACAGGGGTTCGATTCCCCTATCGACTGCTGAAAAGCCCTTGGATTCCAGGGGCTTTTTGTTTTGCATGAAAGCCTTATGGGTTGAATCAGATAGCCGCTTTTACGGGCTTTCCAGAACTTGCTTTGCTGAAACCCGGGAACCTTCGCATACTAAGCAGCAGAATGAATGGCAATTTGATGCTTTCAAGGAGACTGCCAATATGCGTGGTAAATATGACTTCTATTCCTTTTTTGTGATTCCGGCGCTGACGCTTCTGCTGGCGGCGGGGGATGGGCTGACAGGGACGAATTTTTCCGTGATTGGAAACCGGGAAGGGAGCAGGGGAATATTTCTGCTCTGGAGCGCTGCAGCAGGGAATTATTTTTATTTGTATGGAAAAGATTTGATAGAATACGCTGACTGCAGAGACAAGCTTGTAAGAGCTTTTCTTTCCGCCGCCTTTCTGCTTTTCCTGTGCGGAACAGGGCTTCCCTATCTGCCGGGCAAGGTGCCTGTCCTTTCACGGCTTCATGTATGGGCTTCCTTTGGAGGCCCGTTTTTCCTTTTCCTGTGTCTGCACAGGCTTGTCTGGGTGACGGAAAAAAGGGAGGGCTGCAGAATGCGGGGACAGAAAATTTTTCAGCTTTCTGTGGCTGCAGTAGCGGCAGCGCTGTATCTGTGGGTTGGGATTGTATCCAGCCTGCTGGAGATGTTTGTGACCTTCAGCACCTGCGTCTGCTTTGCGGATCTTCAGCGAAGATTAGAAAAAATACGTTTGTCAAACCACTAGATATTGTGGTATACTATGCTAGTTAAGATGCAAACAGAACATTTGTGCGAATGAGGTGAGGGAGTGAAGGATAAGAAATGTCTTCTGTCAGCTGCCTGGCTGGTTCTGGCGGTAGTGGCAGGTCTGTATGTTTTATATCAGAATGGCGTGAACCTGGTCAACTCGGATGATGCCGGAGAAATGATTCTTGCGCAGCTTCTTTCGGAGGGAAATGGAATTGCGACAAGGGAATGGGTATATTCTTCAGAGCTGCGTGTGATCAATACACAGCTGATCCGTGCTTTTCTGTTTCGGTTTACAGACAGCTGGACGGCTGTCCATATCATAGGCAACGTTGCTTTGTATGCATGGCTCCTGTTGTCATACGCATTTTTTATGCGCTGGTTTACAGGGGACATAAAATGGTTCTGGTATACGGCGCCATTTCTTCTGATTCCTTTCAGCCAGATGGCCTTTTATGTGATCGGGCGGATGGGATACTATATCCCTCACATTGCCCTGTCCTTTCTGATCCTGGGGCTTTGGGGATATCTTTACAAAGATACGAGATACCGGAAGGCTGCCTGGATTGTTCTTCTTTTTGTTTCATTCGGAGCCTGTCTGGGAGGAATCCGGCAGCTTTTGATCACTTTTTTCCCTGCCTGGGCGGCCTTCTTTTTTATGATGCTGAGACGCTTTCCGCAGGTAAAGAGCCTGAAAGACTTTTTTGTGAAGCACAGCTATCTGTGGGCCAGTACGCTGGCGGGGATACTGGGGTATCTGGTCAATACGGCGGTGCTGTCCAGAATCTTTGTTTTTGACACCTATTCAGGCATGTACCTTCATCAGCCGGATCTTGACAGGATCCAGAATGTACTGATCCGGTTTCTGGACGCTTTCGGGTATTCGGAAGCGGGAGTTCCCGGTACAAGGCTGTTTTCTGTGGACGGCATTTTTTTTGTACTGAGTCTCGGATTTATGGTATTGATTCTGCTGATTCTGGTGATCCTGTGGAAGCAGAGAAGCAGACTGAGGCTGTTTTCTGAGTTTTTGCTGTGGTTCAGCATCTGGGGATTCGTATTGCAGGTAATTCTGTTTCTTTTTACAGATACGTCTATCCAGAGCAGATATTTTATCTTAAACATTATTATGTTTGTTCCTCTGCTGGCGGTATTCTATCTTGAGACAGACTATTCTGCTGTCATCCGCAAAGGGATTCTGATTGCAGCCGCCTTATGGATCAGTGTGCTGGGGATCCGGGAATACAGTCTCTGCCTTCAGGATAATGGAAACGAGGCGCGCATGGGAAGCATTGCATATCTGGAAGAACAGGATTATACGTTTGGATATGGAACCTTTTGGAACTGCAATGTCGTTACAGAGCTGACAGAGGGTGAGATTGAAATGGTTCCCTTCTCTGGCGGAGACGGAGAACAGCTTTCCCTGTATCCGTGGCTGGCCAAGATGGAGAATCTCTTCCTGGAGGAGCCGGTAAGCCCGGTCTTTCTGCTGCTGCATTATAACGAGCTGAACCAGTATGCGGAGCTGATTCAGGGGAAAGAGCCGGTTTATAAGGATGACTCTTATTATATTTACCTGTTTGACAGCTCAGATGAATTTTTGGAATTATTTAATCAGGAGTGAGAAATGATATGACAAAGAAAACCACCTACGACGCAGACAGTATTTCGGTGCTGGAAGGTCTGGAGGCTGTACGCAAAAGGCCTGGCATGTATATTGGAAGCGTATCCCGAAAAGGATTAAATCACCTGATTTACGAGATCGTGGACAATTCCGTGGACGAGCATCTGGCAGGCTTCTGTTCTGAGATTTGCGTGTTTCTGGAGAAGGATGGCTCCTGTACCGTGTCGGACAACGGCCGGGGAATCCCGGTGGATCTGCATGCGAAGGGCGTCTCTGCGGAGAGGCTTGTGTTTACGACGCTGCACGCAGGCGGAAAGTTCGACGATTCTGTGTACAAGACCAGCGGCGGCCTGCACGGCGTGGGCTCTTCTGTGGTGAACGCCCTGTCTACCTACCTGGATATTGAGGTGAGCCGCGACGGCTTCATTCATCACGATCATTATGAGCGCGGAGTACCGACCCTGGAGCTGAAAGACGGTCTTCTGCCGACGATTGGAAGGACGAAGGAGACCGGAACAAAGATTAATTTTCTGCCGGATCCGGAGATTTTTGAAAAGACCAGGTTCCAGGCAGAGGAGGTCAAAAGCCGTCTTCATGAGACCGCCTATCTGAATCCGGCGCTTACGATTATTTTCGAAGACCGGCGCGGCGAGCAGACAGAGCATGTGGAATACCATGAGGAGAATGGGATCGTCGGCTTCGTAGAGGATTTGAATAAGAATAAAGAAAGGATTCATGACGTCATCTATTTTAAGGGAGAGTCGGAAGGGATTGTCGTGGAAGGGGCCTTCCAGTATGTGAATGAATTCCATGAGAACGTGCTGGGCTTCTGCAACAATATTTACAATGCCGAGGGCGGCACTCATCTGACTGGTTTTAAAACCAGCTTTACGACGATCATCAACAACTATGCGCGGGAACTGGGAATCCTGAAGGAAAAGGATTCCAACTTTACCGGAGCCGATGTGAGGAATGGAATGACAGCCGTCATTTCCATCAAGCATCCATCCCCCAGATTCGAGGGGCAGACAAAGACAAAGCTGGACAATCAGGATGCGTCCAGGGCAGTGTCCAAGGTGGCGGGAGACGAGATAGTCCGCTATTTTGACCGGAACCTGGAGACTCTAAAGAGTGTGATTGGCTGTGCAGAGAAGGCCGCAAAGATCCGCAAGACGGAGGAGCGGGCCAAGACAAACCTTCTGACAAAGCAGAAATATTCCTTTGACTCCAATGGAAAGCTGGCGAACTGTGAGAGCAGGGATCCTTCCAAATGTGAGATTTTTATTGTAGAGGGAGATTCCGCCGGAGGCTCTGCGAAGACAGCCCGGGATCGGAATTTCCAGGCGATTCTGCCTATCCGCGGAAAAATTCTCAACGTGGAGAAGGCGAGCATTGATAAAATCCTGGCTAATGCAGAGATTAAAGCCATGATCAACGCCTTTGGCTGTGGCTTTTCGGAAGGGTACGGCAACGATTTTGACATCGCAAAGCTGCGGTATGACAAGATTGTCATTATGGCAGATGCCGATGTGGACGGGGCCCACATCTCTACCCTGCTTTTGACGCTGTTTTACCGGTTTATGCCGGAGCTTATCTATGAAGGCCATGTCTACATTGCCATGCCGCCTCTTTACAAGGCTATGCCCGCCCGGGGCGAGGAGGAATACCTCTATGATGACAAGGCCCTGGAACGGTACCGGAAGCGCCATAAGGGCAGCTTTACGCTGCAGCGTTATAAGGGACTTGGGGAGATGGATCCGGATCAGCTCTGGGAGACGACGCTGAATCCCAAGACCCGGATTCTGAAAAGGGTAGAGATTGAGGACGCCCGCATGGCCTCCAGTGTGACAGAGATGCTGATGGGGACAGAGGTGCCCCCCAGGCGTGCGTTTATCTACGAGCATGCCTGTGACGCAGAGCTGGATGTATAAGGCTGAAGGGATCAGGGAGGAATTATGGAAGAACAGATTATACGCACGGAATATTCGGATTTGATGCAGAAATCCTATATCGATTACGCGATGAGCGTCATTATTTCCCGCGCGCTGCCTGATGTGCGGGACGGCCTGAAGCCTGTGCAGAGAAGAACGCTTTACGATATGTATGAGCTTGGGATCCGTTATGACCGGCCCTACCGGAAATGTGCCCGTATCGTCGGAGATACCATGGGTAAGTACCATCCTCATGGGGACAGCTCTATCTATGAGGCGCTGGTGGTGATGTCTCAGGAGTTCAAGAAGGGACTGCCGCTGGTGGACGGTCATGGAAATTTTGGTTCCATCGAAGGAGATGGGGCGGCGGCTATGAGGTATACGGAGGCCAGGCTTCAGCGGGTGACCCAGGAAGCCTTTCTTTCCGATCTGGACAAGGATGTGGTTGACTTTGTCCCGAACTTTGATGAAAACGAGAAGGAGCCTGTGGTACTGCCGGCGAAGGTGCCGAACCTGCTGGTAAATGGTTCCGATGGAATTGCGGTAGGTATGGCGACCAGCATTCCGCCCCACAATCTGGGCGAGGTGATTGACGCGGCCAAGGCCTATCTGAAGGATCCGGATATTTCGACCGAGAAGCTTCTGGCGCTGATGCCGGGTCCGGATTTCCCTACGGGGGGCATTGTCGTAAATAAGGATGAGCTTCCGGCGATCTATGAGAGCGGCACTGGAAAGATCAAGCTTCGCGGCCGGGTCGAGGTGGAAAGACTGAAGGGCGGGAAGGAACAGCTTGTCATAACTGAGATTCCTTATACGATGATCGGCGCGAACATCGGAAAGTTCCTGAATGATATTGCCTCGCTTGTGGAGACGCGGAAGGCTCCGGAGATCACAGATATCTCCAACCAGTCCTCCAAGGAAGGGATCCGCATTGTCCTGGAGCTGAAGAAGGGTACGGACACAGAGGCTCTGAAGAATCTGCTTTATAAGAAAACACGTCTGGAGGATACCTTTGGCGTCAATATGCTGGCGGTGGCCGACGGAAGGCCGGAGACCCTGGGGCTGAAGCAGATCCTGGAATACTATATCGAGTTTCAGTATGAGCTGGCTACCCGGAAATACCGGACCCTGCTTGCAAAGGAGCAGGAAAAACGGGAGATCCAGGAGGGCCTCATTAAGGCGTGCGACGTCATCGATCTGATTATTGAAATCCTAAGAGGCAGCCGGAGCGTCAAGGAGGCCAAGGCCTGTCTGACGGAAGGAATCACAGAGGGGATCCGCTTTAAATCAGAAGCGTCCAGAAAGCGGGCGGCGAAGCTGCGTTTTACCGTGCGCCAGGCGGAGGCCATTCTGGAGATGCGCCTGTACCGCCTGATTGGCCTGGAAATTCAGGCCCTGATGGAGGAAAATAAAAGGACGCTGAAGAATATCGCAGAGTATGAGGATATTCTGGAAAACCATCAGAGCATGACCCGGGTGATTGTCCGGGAGATGGATGCTATTAAAAAGGCATTTTCCAGGCCGAGACGGACTTCTGTGGAAAACGCGGAGGAAATCGTTCTGGAAGAAAAGAAAATCGAAGAGATGCCGGTCATGTTTCTGATGGATCGGTTCGGCTATGCCAAAACGGTCGATATGGTTGTGTACGAGCGCAATAAGGAGGCGGCCGACTGCGAATATAAATATGTCTTTCCCTGTATGAATACAGGAAGGATCTGCGTATTTACCGATACCGGGAAGCTACACACTATCAAGGTGCTGGATCTTCCCTTCGGAAAATTCCGCGACAAGGGCTCACCCATCGATAATTTCAGCAATTACAGCAGCAGTGAGGAGCAGCTGGTGGGAATAGGAAGCATGGAAGCGCTTCGGGATAAGAAGCTGTTTTTCGGAACGAAAAGCGGCATGCTGAAAATTGTGGATGGAAGTGAGTTTGAGACAAACAAACGGACTGTGGCGGCTACCAAGCTTGCGGAAGGCGATGAGGTTCTTCTCGTGGCAGTTACTGATGGAAGCGAGCAGACGGTGCTCCAGAGCCGGGAAGGATATTTCCTGCGTTTCGGCGTCGCAGAGGTGCCGGAAAAGAAAAAGGGAGCCATAGGCGTGCGCGGAATGCGGCTGGGAGAAACGGATTCCCTGGAAGCGATCTATCTGTATCATGCAGGTACGGAGCAGACGATAGAGTACAGAGGGAAAACGATGGTTCTGAATAAGCTGAAAGCAGGAAGCCGTGACACGAAGGGAACAAAGGTGAGGGGCTGAACATGAAGATATTAGTGGCGCTGCCTCTGAACGAGAGGCAGAAGGAAAAACTGGAACAGAATTTCCGGCATCAGGAATTTGTGTACTGTCTGCCGGATCAGCTGACAGAAGAGATTCTTTCAGATGTGGAGGTCATTCTGGGAAATGTGCCGCCAAGGCTTTTGGCTCATGCGGGAAAGCTCAGGTGGCTGCAGCTGAATAATGCGGGCACGGAGGGCTACTGCGGCGGCGCGCTGCCCGAAGACGTCCTGCTGACGAACGCTACCGGAGCTTATGGGCTGGCAATCTCTGAGCATATGGTGGGAATGCTGTTTGAGCTTCAGAAAAACCTGAATCTCTACAGCCGGAATCAGAGAGAGCATGTCTGGAAAAGCGAAGGCCATGTCAGGATCATTGAGGGAAGCCGGGTGCTTGTGATAGGCTTAGGAGACATTGGAACCGCCTTTGCGCAGAAGATGAAGGGGCTTGGCTGCCGTACTGTGGGAATCAAGCGCAGAGAGGCAAGGAAGCCGGAGGGAGTGGACGACCTCTATACGCTGGAGCGCCTGGAGCGGCAGCTGCCTCTGGCGGATATCGTGGCCTTATGCCTGCCGGGAAATCAGGACACCAGGCATATGCTGAATGAGGAACGCATTGGAATGCTGAAGAAAAATGCTGTGGTTTTGAACGTGGGCCGGGGCATGACTCTGGATACAGAGGCGCTTACGAGGGCGCTTAAGGAGGGACGCATCGCGGGCGCCTGCCTGGATGTGACAGATCCGGAGCCGCTGCCTTCCGATCATCCGCTTTGGGATATGGAAAATGTGATTCTGACGCCGCATGTGTCCGGAGGGTTTACGCTTCCGGAGAATCTGGAAAAAATTCTGAATATCTGTATCGAGAACCTGGAGTGTTATCTGGTAAAAAGGCCTCTCCGCAATGTGGTAGACAGGAAGACGGGATACTGCATGTGAAGGCGGCCGGGGGCGGCATCCGGCAGGGATGCTGTTTCAGCCTTTACTTGCCAAGAGAGAAAAGCTGTGGTATGATTTTGGCAAATTCACAGCAGTGCATCCCGGAAAAGGAAGAAGACTGGGGAACTGCTGAAAACACGGATAGAGAAGCGAGGAGACGTTATGGAGAACGAAACGACTGGTAAAAATTTTATTGAGCAGATGATAGATAAGGATCTGGCGGAGGGCGTGTACGATACCGTCCATACCCGGTTTCCGCCGGAGCCCAACGGCTATCTGCACATCGGACATGCCAAGGCGATCCTGCTGAGCTATGGAATTGCCAAGAAATATGGCGGAAAATTTAATCTCCGGTTTGATGATACAAATCCGACCAAGGAGAAGACAGAATTTGTGGAGTCCATCAAGGCCGACGTTCAGTGGCTGGGCGCGGACTGGGAGGAACGCCTGTTTTTTGCGTCCGATTATTTTGAACAGATGTATGAGGCGGCTGTAAAGCTGATTAAGAAGGGAAAGGCCTATGTCTGCGATCTGACTGCGGATGAGATCCGCGAGTACCGCGGAACGCTGACGGAGCCGGGAAAGAACAGCCCGTACCGGGAGCGCAGCGTGGAGGAGAACCTGCAGCTCTTCGAGGAAATGCGTGCAGGGAAGTACGCGGATGGGGAGAAGGTTCTGCGTGCGAAGATTGATATGGCTTCGCCGAACATCAATATGCGCGATCCGATTATCTACCGGGTAGCTCATATGACCCATCACAATACAGGCGACAAATGGTGTATTTATCCGATGTATGATTTTGCGCATCCCATCGAGGACGCCATTGAGGGAATCACGCATTCCCTGTGCACACTGGAGTTTGAGGATCACCGTCCGCTTTATGACTGGGTGGTTCGTGAGCTGGAGTATCCGATGCCGCCCCGCCAGATTGAGTTTGCAAAGCTTTACCTGACCAATGTGGTCACAGGAAAGCGTTATATCAAAAAGCTGGTGGAGGAAGGAATTGTGGACGGCTGGGATGATCCCCGCCTGGTTTCCATCGCCGCGCTGAAGCGCAGAGGCTTTACGCCGGAGTCCATCCGGATGTTTGTGGATCTCTGCGGCATTTCCAAGAGCCAGTCCTCAGTAGACTATGCGATGCTTGAGTACTGTATCCGTGAGGATCTGAAGATGAAGCGGCCGCGCCTGATGGCGGTTCTGGATCCGATTAAGCTCGTTATTGACAATTATCCGGAGGGACAGGTGGAGTACCTGGATGCTGCCAACAACCTGGAAAATGAGGAGCTGGGCAGCCGGAAGATCCCGTTCTGCCGGGAGCTGTACATTGAGCGGGAGGACTTTATGGAGGAGCCCCCGAAAAAATATTTCCGTCTCTTCCCGGGCAATGAGGTTCGCCTGATGCACGCATATTTCGTGAAATGCGAGAGCTTTGTGAAGGACGAGACCGGAAAGGTCGTTGAGGTGCACTGCACCTATGATCCGGAGACAAAGGCCGGCAGCGGCTTTACAGGGCGCAAGGTGAAGGGAACGATTCACTGGGTTCCGGCGCCTTATGCAATTACGGCTCAGGTGCGTCTCTACGAAAATATTATCGATGAGGAGAAGGGCGTTTACAATGAGGATGGAAGCCTGAACCTGAACCCGAACTCTCTGACTGTGATAGAGAATGCTTATCTGGAGCCGGGATTTGAGGGCGCAAAGCCCTATGACAGCTTCCAGTTTGTGCGCAACGGCTTTTTCTGTGTGGATGCCAGGGATACGACTCCGGAGAAGCTGGTATTTAACCGCATTGTATCGCTGAAGAGCTCCTTTAAGCTTCCGAAGGCCTGAGCCGGAACACCGCAGCTCTGGCGAGGCTCCGAAAAGCCTCCAGGAGAAAGGGAAAGGGAGAGGAGAAGATGCGGGAGCTTGCAATCAGTCTTGACCCGGAGGCCCGGGAGCCTCTGTACGAGCAGATTTACAGCTATATGAAGCATGAAATCCAAAAAGGGCAGCTGCGCGCAGGAGAGCGGCTGCCCTCAAGTCGATCCCTGGCTGCGTCTCTGGAGGTGAGCCGCAGTACGGTGGATCTGGCATATGAGCAGCTGGTGTCGGAGGGGTATCTTGAGGCAGTACCCTGCAAGGGCTATTATGTGTGCCGGATCGAAGGGCTTTACAGCCTGGATCCGGGAAAGGAGCCGGTGAGGGAAAAAAAGACGGATGCTGCTTCACTCTGGGATTACGATCTGACGCCCAATGGGATTGATTTGGAGAGCTTTCCTTACGATGTCTGGCGCAGGCTTACGCGGAACGTGCTTCTGGACGACAGCAGGGAGCTGTTTCAGCTGGGAGATCCGAAAGGGGAATGGGAGCTGCGGGAGACGATCAGCCGCTATCTTCATCAGGCCAGAGGAGTCAGCTGCAGTCCCGGACAGGTGATTCTGGGAGCCGGAAACGATTATCTTCTGATGCTGCTTTCGGCGCTTCTGGGAACAGAGCACCGCGTCGCGATGGAGAGTCCGACCTATAAGCATGCATACCGGATTTTCGAACAGCTGGGCTGCCCGCTTACGACAGTTCCCGTGGATGCCCAGGGAATGAGCGTGGAACAGCTGGAGGCCTCAGGGGCGGATACCGCCTATGTGATGCCGTCGCATCAGTATCCCCTGGGGATTGTGATGCCAATCAAAAGACGCCTTGAGCTTTTGAAATGGGCTTCGGAAAAGGAAGGACGTTATCTCGTTGAAGATGATTATGACAGCGAGTTCCGCTATAAGGGAAAGCCGGTTCCGGCGCTTCAGGGCTCCGACCGGTATGGCCGTGTCATTTACATAGGAACTTTTTCGAAGTCCATAGCACCTGCGATTCGGATCAGCTACCTGGTTCTGCCGGAACCGCTTCTCTTAGAATACGAAGCGAAAATAGCGCGTTTTTCCTCAACGGTTTCCCGGATTGATCAGATGGTCCTGAATGCTTTTATCCGGGACGGCTATTTTGAGCGGCACTTGAACCGGATGAGGAGAATTTACGGCAGAAAGCATGATATCCTTCTGGAAAAGCTTCGGGAGCTTTCCGGCATCTGCAGAATCTCGGGAGAAAATGCAGGCGTTCATCTGCTGGCGGAATTTCACAACGGCATGAGTGAGGAAGAGGCCATCCGCAGGGCAGCGGGTCAGAGAGTCCGGGTTTATCCCCTCTCAGAGTATTCGATTGGCGGGACGCAGAGCAAAAGGGACAGAGCAGCCGTGCTTCTGGGGTATGCGACGCTGACAGAAGAGGAGCTTGAGGGAGCGGCAGAGCGGCTTATCCACGCCTGGGGCGGCAGCCGGGAACAGCGTGCAGAGGCTGAGGCAGGCATTTGTTTCCAAGCCTGGGGTAAAAACAGGGAAAATGGCAATACTGTTTTCAGATAAAAGGAGGAAAGGCATATGAGCGAAAAAATCTTAACCGTGACATCCGAAAATTTTGAAGAGGAGGTGCTGGAATCAGCGCTCCCGGTCCTTGTGGACTTCTGGGCGCCCTGGTGTGTCTACTGCAGGAGAATTGAAGCTGCGGTGGAGGAGCTTGCGGAGGACACAGAAGGGAAGCTGGTGGTCGGCAAGGTAAATGTGGACGAGCAGGCAGCTTTGGCGGACCAGTTTGGAGTAGAGACGATTCCAAGCCTGATTCTTTTCAGAAACGGTGAAAGAATCGGAGAGGATCTGGTAGCTCCCGGCTCCAGAGACGCGATAGAGGAATGGCTGGAGGATAACGAAATTGCTTTATGATATGATTGTGATTGGCGGCGGCCCCGCCGGGTACACAGCAGCCCTTTATGCGGCGAGAAGCGGCCTTTCTGTGCTGGTTCTGGAAAAGCTGTCTGCAGGCGGGCAGATGACCAATACAGAGCAGATAGACAATTATCCGGGCTTTCCGGAGGGGATCGGCGGTTTCGAGCTCGGAGAGAGAATGCAGAAGGGCGCCCTGCGCTTTGGGGCAGAAAATCAGTTCTCGGAAGTGAAATCCGTCGAGCTTTCCGGGCAGGTCAAAATTGTCCGTACCCGGAAAAAGGAATTTCAGGCACGGACAGTGGTTCTGGCTGCAGGAGCCTATCCACGCAAGACGGGAGTGGAGGGCGAAGACCGGTTTGCGGGCCGCGGCGTGGCTTACTGCGCAGCCTGTGACGGTATGTTTTACAAGGATAAGACTGTGGCTGTCTATGGAGGCGGCAACAGCGCGGTGGAAGATGCTCTCCTGCTCTCCCGAATCTGTAAGAAGGTTTATCTGATTCACAGAAGAGATACCCTGCGCGCCACGAAGGTTTACCAGGATGCGCTTTTTGGGAGCAGCGTGGAGCTGGTCTGGAACAGCCGGGTGACGGCGTTTCTGGGAGACAAGCATCTGAGCGGAGTGGAGATAGAGGATACGAAAACGGGAGAAAAGCGGGAGCTTTCCCTGGACGGAATTTTTGTATCCATTGGCCGGATTCCGGACACCGGGCTTTTTGAGGGCCAGGTGGACATGGATGAGGCCGGTTACCTGATTGCAGACGAAACGACGCGCACAAATCTTCCCGGGGTATTCGCAGCGGGAGATGTGAGGACAAAGCAGCTCCGGCAGGTGATTACGGCGGCAGCCGACGGAGCGGCTGCCGCGTGGAACGCGGAGCAGTATCTGGCAGAAGAAGGGTGTTAGGATTTTACAGGGCAGAAGCATCGGCCTAAAGCCGGGATCCCGGATTGCTTTTCCGGGATCCCGGCAATTTTTATAAATACGGAAAATTATAGTTGTGTATTCTTATGCAATAGGTTAAAATGGAAGACATACAACAGAAAGCGGCAGAGCCATCCGGCATAATAAAAGTATTCAGCACGGTTTCCCCCCACTTGAGAATATCCGGCTGCAAAGGAAGGGCTGCTGCTGCGTAACAAGGGAGATTAGTTATGAGTTTCAAAAAGAAAAATGGACAGGCTCCGGCGAAAAAGGATTTTACCAAGCTGAAGACGCCTCACACCTATGCGATTATCTTTTTCGTAGTAATCGTCTGCTGGCTTCTTACCTATCTGATTCCGGCAGGAAAATTCAGCACCCATACAATCGAATATACAGATGCGGACGGCGGTACGGCTACAAGAACGGTCCTGATGGCGGACACCTTCCGTTATTACTATAATCTGAACACAGACTTTGTGGCAGGCGCTCTTGAGGAGATCAGCCAGGATCAGGCTGTGATGGAAGAGTGGGAAGTGGATCCCGAGGCGCTTGCGGCGCTGATGGAGACAGATTCCTCTGCATGGACACAGGAAGATCTGGATGCGGTGGGCATCAGTGATGATGAAATGTATTCCCGGTATGGGGAAGAATTCTATGATACCAGCAAAAAGCTGCACAAGACGGCAGGCGTCTGGGGAACCGAGGATTTCGGCGGTTTCGGCTTCATGAACTATGTATTTGAGGGCCTGGTGACGGGAGACCGTTCGGGCTCTGCCGTAGGACTTTGCGCGCTGATTCTGGTAATCGGCGGCTCCTTTGGTATCATCATGAAGACAGGAGCGATTGACGCGGGAATTTATGCGTTTATTCGGAAGACCAAGGGTCTGGAGAGACTGGCCATTCCGCTGTTCTTTATTCTGTTTTCACTTGGAGGCGCGACCTTCGGCATGGCGGAGGAATGTATTCCGTTTGCGATGATTATGGTGCCCTTTGTGATTGCGCTGGGCTATGACTCCATTGTGGCCGTTACGGTAACCTATGTAGCTTCCCAGGTAGGTAACGCGGTATCCTGGATGAGCCCCTTCTCTGTGGCGGTTGCTCAGGGTATTGCAGGCGTTCCGGTGCTTTCCGGCGCCACCTTCCGTCTGACAATGTGGGTAGTTGTGACGCTGGCTTCTGCGGCATTCCTTATGGTGTATGCAGAGCGTGTCCGTAAAAACCCGCAGCATTCCGTAGTATATGCGGGAGACGCTTACTTCCGGGATCGGATGGTATCCGTGACAGATGAAGAGAGAGAGTTCAATCTGGGCCATAAGCTGATTCTTCTGGAGATGCTGGCCGTGCTGATCTGGATCGTCTGGGGTGTAACCCAGAAGGGCTTCTATATTCCGGAAATCGCTTCTCAGTTCTTTGTGATGGGATTCGTGGCCGGTGTAATTGCAATTATCTTCAAGCTGAACGGCATGACGATCAATGGGATGGCCTCTGCGTTCCAGGGAGGCGTAGCCGACATAGCAGGAACCGCCATGGTTGTAGGTATGGCAAAGGGAATCCTTCTGGTGCTTGGCGGTTCTGACGCGGATGTGTATTCAACGCTGAACACGATTCTGTATGTGATTGGAAATGCCCTGGAAGGAATTCCGTCCTTTATCGGAGCATGGTTCATGTACATTTTCCAGAGCCTGTTTAATCTGGTTGTGACATCCAACTCCGGACAGGCCGCACTGACGATGCCGATTATGGCGCCGCTTGCGGATTTGGTTGGAGTATCCCGTCAGATTGCAGTTCTGGCTTACCAGCTGGGCGCAGGCTTTGTGGATGCGTTTACACCAGTATCAGCCAGCCTTATCGGAGTTCTGGGTGTGGCCAGGATCGACTGGGGTACCTGGGCGAAGTTCCAGATTAAGATGCAGGCGTTTTTCTTCTTGATGGGAACGATTTTTATCGCTATTGCGGTGGCAATGAACTTCCAGTAAAACTGATATCCGTGTGCGGGGATGGATGTCCCTGTACACGGATACTTTTCATTCACGGATCCGCGGCAGGCGCGGAGAAACAAACAGGAAAGCAGGGATAAATATGGCAATGGTTACATTGATCCGAAACGCAAAGGTTTATCAGCCGGAGTATGCCGGAGTAAAGGATATTCTGGTACTCGGCGGCAGAATTGCAGCGGTAGGGGAAGGACTGAAGGCTGATTTCGGCGGAAGCGTAGAAGTAGAGGAAATGGATGCGGACGGTATGGCTGCCGTGCCGGGCTTTATCGACAGTCATGAGCATATTCTGGGAGGGGGCGGCGAAGGCGGTTTTCAGACCAGGACACCCGAAGCGTCGTTGGGAGATCTGATCAGGAACGGAATTACTACTGTGGTGGGCTGTATCGGAACAGACAGCGTGGCCAGAGATATGACGGCTCTCCTGGCGAAGGCCCATGCACTGGAAAATGAAGGAATCAGTACTTACGTGTATACAGGCTCCTATCGTGTTCCGGTACAGACGCTTACGGACAGCATCATGAAAGATATTATGATGCTGGACAAGGTGATTGGCGTCGGAGAGGTGGCAATTTCAGATCACCGTTCTTCGCAGCCCACCTTTGAGGAATTTGCCCGGATTGCGGCGGACGCCCGCGTAGCCGGCATGCTTTCCGGCAAGGCCGGAGTGGTGAATGTGCATCTGGGAGACAGTCCGAGACATATGGATCTGATTGAGCGCGTGCTTCATGAGACAGAGATTCCGGCTTCCCAGTTTCTTCCCACCCACGTAAACCGCAACGCAGGCCTTTTTGATGCCTGCCTGGAGCTTGCAAAGGAAGGCCTGACCATTGATTTTTCGGGCAATGAGGACATCGATTACTGGGAAACGATCTGCGACGAGGTACGGGTATGCAGAGGCGTCAGAAGACTGCTGGATATGGGAATTTCCAGCGACCGTTTCACGATTTCCTCTGACGGACAGGGCAGTATGCCTGTCTTCAACGCACAGGGAGAATATCAGGGAATTGGCATCGGAAAGGCGTCCAGCCTGCTCAAAGAGATTCGCGAGTGCGTACAGAAGGAAGGAATTCCGCTGGAGATTGCAGTAAAGGGAATTACCTCGAATGTGGCTTCTGTGTTGAAGCTCGGGGCCAAGGGACAGCTTAAGGCTGGATTTGACGCGGATATCTGTTTCCTGACGGATGACACGCTGGAGCTTAAGACGGTTATGGCGAAGGGGCAGTTTGTTGTGAAAGACGGAGAGCAGCAGGTATTCGGAACCTTTGAGAAGAAATAAAGGAAATAAAAGATAGAAGGATGCAGGGCTTTCGATTTTCTGTATCCTGTGTTCGGACATTTCACGGACATCTGTATGCTTCCGGACGGACTGAAGTCCGCCTGAACCACACAGATGTCCGCGAAAAGCCGGACACTGGGATATCAGAAAACCGAAAGCCCGTATTTGCTTCTATCGTTTATTTCTGATGGCGGTGAAACAGAGGGGGATAGGACAGTCAGCTCATTTAGTGAATGGTGGGAGATTTAGATGACAAGAAATTTATTGCGTATACAGAATGTGTTTCTGTGATGATGTGCGTATTGGAACGCGGGGTAGAAATCTGAGCGGGGCGAATCTATGTAAGCTTTCTGATATCCACGTGTCCGGCTTTTCGCGGACGCATGTAGGATTCAGGCGGAACTTGGTCCGTCCGGAAGCATACATGCGTCCGTGAAACGTCCGCAAGGTGAATTGCCACGCAGTGGCAAGAGAAAGCGGCCTGGGCCGAACACAGGATACAGAAAGCGTCTCTTATTCTGTAATGGTTTCTTTTACTTCCTCCGCTGCGTCTGCAACTGTTTCCTTCACTTCCTTCGCAGCTTCCTTTACAGTCTCGCCTGCATCCGCAGCTTTTTCCTTTACGGCCTCGGCTGTGTTGTTCAGAGATACATAGCCTCTCTCTGCCTGGGTGTCGCTGTCCAGATCCTCATCCTCGAATTCGTCGTCAAAATCATCGTCCAGATCGCTGAAATCCTCTTCCGGTGCGAAGAACTTTTTGTAAAGCGCTACGCCTCCGGCCACGACAGCGCTTAAAGCAGCCACGGTTCCGACAAATTTCAACAGCTTTTTCATATTACAGTTTCCTCCTTAAATAGATTTCTGATTTTTTGCTCCGGCGGCCGCAGCCGGTTCCGAAGATTATGTTTGGTAATTTTTCTCTATTGTAATACGGAATGGCAAAAAAGAAAAGCGAAAAAATATTAAAAATTTGTTGTCATTATAAAAAATATATATTACTCTATTAGATGGTACCGGAAGAGACAGATAACATGTGCAGACGAACTGCCGGACAGAAAGGATTTGTGCGGAATGAAAAATCGAATTTCCAGTATCGTTCTGGGGCTCCTGCTGATAGCGGCGGGCGTCAGCTATGCAGGCAATACGCTGGGATTTTGGGATTTCACGCTGTTTTTCAGAGGCTGGTGGACTCTGATTATTATTATACCCTGTATTGTAAGTATCATACAGCGCGGTGTGAACGGCGCCAATGCTGCCGGCCTGATTGTCGGAGCCGCCCTGCTTCTGGGCGCCTGGGATGTGATTGATTTAAGCCTGCTGCGCCGCCTTCTGGTTCCGCTGATTCTGATTTTGATAGGAGTCAGCATCCTGCTTTCCAATACAAGGATAAAGAGAGCCGCTGTCAACGCGGCCTGTGTTTTTGGAGGAGTAAATATCAAATGAAAAAGAAACTGATTCTTGCTTCGGCTTCGCCCCGGAGGAAGGAAATTTTAGAGCAGATGGGCCTTGCTTTTTCGATTTGCCCAAGCTCTGGAGAAGAACAGCTGAACACGGCAGATCCGGAAGAGGCAGTGAAAGAGCTGGCTCTTCAGAAGGCTTTGGAGGCGGCAGAGAAGCAGACAGAGCCCGCCCTGGTCATAGGGGCGGATACGGTTGTGGCTTTTGAAGGAAGGATTCTTGGCAAGCCTGCAGAGGAGGAGGACGCTGTTCGCATGCTGAAAATGCTTTCGGGAAACACGCATATGGTGTATACCGGAGTCGCCGTGATAGATACGGAAACAGGAAGAACCGTAAGCCATTTTGCAGAAGGCACCAGGGTAAGCATGTACCCGATGACGGAACAGTGGATCCGGAGGTATGCAGCCTCTGGCGAGCCCATGGACAAGGCCGGGGCGTACGCGATCCAGGGAGGCTGTATGCCGTTTATCCGTGAGATTCATGGAGAATATATGAATGTGGTGGGCTTTCCGGCAGCCCGTTTTTATCAGGAGCTTTTGAGGCAGGGAATTGACCTGCTGCAGCCGGAAGAGGAGGATGAGGCATGAGTTATCGGGCATGTATCTTTGATTTGGACGGCACATTGTGCGACAGCGTGGAATCGATTGCCTGGAGCGGAAACAGGATGCTTTCGGACTTGGGACTGCGCCAGGCGACGCTGGAAGAGTATAAGGCTTTTGTAGGAGACGGCGTGGATGTGCTTATGCGCCGGCTGCTGCGCTTCGGAGGCGACGAGGAGTGCGCCCGTTTTGAGGAGGCGAAAAAGCTCTATACAAAGTATTTTCATGAGGGCTGCCTGTATCATGTGAAGCCATATCCGGGAATTCCGGAGGTGCTGAAGAGGCTGAAAGGCGAAGGGGCGAAGCTGGCGGTTCTGTCGAATAAGCCCCATGAAAATACGGTGAAGGTGATAGAAAAGACGTTTGCTCTTGATACCTTTGATCTGGTGCAGGGCCAGTCGGATCTGTTTCCAAGGAAGCCGGCGCCGGACGGAGCGCTGTATCTGGCGGAGAGGCTTGGCGTTCTGCCGGAGGAATGCCTGTATGTGGGGGATACGGGAACAGATATGAAGACCGGAAGAGCGGCGAACATGTATACGGTCGGCGTGCTCTGGGGATTTCGGGACAGGGAAGAGCTCGAAAGAGACGGCGCGGACCAGGTGATTGCACAAGCCGGAGAGCTTGCAGATATTTACGGAAGGGAGAAATGAGAAATGATAAAGCTCGTGGCCAGCGATATAGACGGAACTCTGCTGCCGGAGGGAACCGCGCAGATTAACCCGGAAATTTTTGAGACGATCCGGAAGCTGAAGGCAAAGGATATTCTGTTTGCCGCAGCCAGCGGACGCCATTATACAAGTATGTCGAAGCTCTTTGAGCCGGTAAAAAACGATATGATTTTTATTACGGAAAATGGGGCCTATGTCTGCTGCAGAGGCTATGATATGCTGGAACAGCTCATTGACTGGACCTTAATCCGCCAGTGGGTACAGGAGGTCCGCCGTATTCCGGGAACCAGCTTTACTCTGGATACCAAGGAAGGGTTTTATACGGAAAGCTCGGATCCGGAATTTCTGGATCTGGTGGAAAACGGATACAGAAGCAGAATCACCGTTGTAGAGGATGTGCTGGCCCGGGAATACCGGGTGAATAAAATGGCCATTTACCGGAAAACAAATATCCGGGAGGTGGCGGATATCATGATTCCCCGCTGGAGAGACAGGCTGTACTGCGCAGTCTCGGGAGATATCTGGGTGGATTTCATGAATAAGGATACCAATAAGGGAAATGCTATCCGAAGCATTCAGCAGATTCTGAAAATCAGCCCGGATGAGACTATGGTATTCGGCGATAATCATAACGATTTGGAAATGATTCGCAGCGCCACAGAGAGCTATGCGGTGGGAAATGCGGCAGAGGCAGTAAAGAAGGCCGCGAAATATGTGACAGATACAAATGTAAACGACGGAGTTCTGAAGGTTCTTCGGACACTCCTGGACTGAGAAAAGGAGAGATAGATGATGTACGAGTATTCACAGAGCTGTCTGGAAACCTTTCTGAAAAAGCAGGGACAGCTGTTTGACGAGCCTGTGGCAGAGACGCTGGAGGAGGCAGAAGAATTCCTGGAGGACTGCATGGCTGTGGTTGTAAGCTCCCTGAAGGAGGTACGCAGTTATCTGGAGGAGAGCGGCATGGATGTAAGCTCCATGTCTCTGGAGGAGATAGCAGAGATAGAGGAGGTATTTGCGCTGGACGATGGGACTTACCTCATCGTGGAGGCTTAAAGAAGCAGGCAGTAATCAGACGGAGGAAGGAACATGGCAAAAGGAATCAGAAAAAAACTGGCTGTATTGCTTGCGGCGGCAGTAATGGCAGGCAGCTTTTCGGGCTGCGGACTGATGGAAAATACAGAGATTGTGTTTACGACAGGTCTCTCAGGCGAGCAGCTTTTTAAGATAGGAAAAAGCGTCTGCACGCTGCCGGAAGCCATGATTTATGTCATGGATTATCAGAGACAGTATGAAGGCGTGTATGGAGTGGAAATGTGGGAGCATGATTTCGGCGGAATCACCTTTGAGAACTATGTGAAGGATACCATTGTCGATCAGCTGGCTTCCATGAAGGCGATCACGCTTCTGGCCGGGGATTACGAGGTATCCTTAAGCAGTGACGAAGAGGAAAAGGTCTCTCAGGCAGCGGAGGATTATTACGGAGCTCTTACGGAAGAACAGATAGAGTATATGGATCTGGAGCTGAAGGATGTGGAAAGCCTGTACAGGGATCACGCGCTTTCCGGAAAGGTCTATGAGGAGATCACAAAGGACGTCAATACAGAGGTCAGTGACGACGAGGCGCGGATTATCACGGTGCAGCAGATCCGTCTGGATTCTGCCGAGACGGCACAGAGCGTAAAGGAGCAGCTGGATGAAGGGCGGGATTTTGCGGCGGTAGCATCCTCTTACAGCCTGGACAGCCAGGTTACTTACACGTTTGGAAGAGGAGAGCATGACGCAGCCTACGAGGAAGCGGCCTTTGCGCTGGAGAATGACCAGGTCAGCGATGTGATTGAGACGGAGGACGGGTATTATATTTTGAAATGCGTCAATAATTTCGATCAGGAGGCCACAGAGGATAATAAGGTGACGATGGTCGAAAAGCGCAGAGACGAGCTGTTTGAAAGCGTATATGAAAAGCTTGTGGCGGATACGCCGTCTCAGTTTAACAGCAGGCTTTGGGAGAAGGTTCACTTTGCGGACTGGACCGGAGAAATGCCCCCGGATTTTCTCGCGATTTACGAGGAATATCTGGGAGCATAGGAGACAGAGTAAAGGCTTTGCGGCCTGTGGAAATCAGAGCATTTCCTTCAGGCACTTCAGAAGTGCGGTATTCTGCTCCGGAAGCATAAAGCAGAAGCGGAAATAACGGTTGTCCAGGAAGGGGAAGGTGGAGCAGTTGCGTATCATCAGCCCTTTTTGGATGGCATGATCAAAGAGGTCATCAGCAGTGATGCCCTCTTTTTCGATCCGGGCCAGGATAAAGTTGGCCGCAGGCCTGTAAACCTTCAGGCTGTCCCAGGAGGAAAGCTCCTGATAAATCCGGGTGCGCTCGCCGGAGATGAGCTCCCGGGTTTTTTTGATGTATTCCGCATCGGTGAACATCAGCTCGCCGGCTGCGGCGGCCAGGCTGCCCACGGTCCAGGGATCCTTGTGGGCATTGATATCCTTCAGAAGATCCATATTTCCGGTAATGGCATAGCCAAGGCGGAGGCCGGGGCTGGCAAAAAACTTTGAGACGCCTCTTAGGATCACCAGATTGTTGTAGTAGCGGGTCAGCGGAACAGAATCTATGGCGTCCATATCCGGCGCGAATTCTACATAGGTTTCGTCTACAATCACGAAAATATCATGGCGCTTGCATTCGTCCAGGATCCGCCTCATATCCTTCTGCGTGACAGAGGTGGAGGTGGGATTGTTCGGATTGCAGATCACAAGCAGATCAAGTGCCTCATTCAGGTGTCTTTTGAAATCCTCCACATCCAGGATGAAGTCATTTTCCTCCTTCAGCGGGTAATAAAGCGAGGTGCCTCCGCCCAGAGAAATCTCCCGCTCATATTCTGAATAGGTAGGGCCTAAAATCAGAGCCTTCTTTGGGTGCTCCATCTGAATAAACAGGGAAATAAGCTCTGTCGAACCGTTTCCCACGAGGATATTCCGGGTGGGAGCTCCTGTGTATTCCCCAATCCGGCTGCGGAGAGCCGTATATTCGCGATCGGGATAGGAGGTGATTACATCGATATGCTCAATGAGCGCGGAACGCATTTTAGGCGAGATGCCCAAGGGGTTCACATTGGCGCTGAAGCTTACAATGTCTTCCTTTCTGATTCCGTATAGTTCTTCTATTTTTTCCAGATCACTGCCATGGAAATGATCCTTGTGTTTTAACATTCCGAACCTCTTTTCTTGTACTTTATTTTAATTAATGCTATACTGAATTATATACAGATTTCAGAAAAAAGCAAGAGCGGGAGGGAGAAGTCATGAGAGCGAAGCTTGAACGGATTGCGGCTGGGAAAATTGAATTTGACAGACCTGTAGTGAGCCTTTCGGATTCTGTCATGACTCTTTCCTGCAGGCCTGGGGAGAAAGCGGAGGGCAGCTTTACGCTGACTGCGGATCGTCCGATCAAAGGAGTTGCCTATGCCTCTACAAGCCGTATGACGCTGGAGCATGCGAGCTTCCACAGCAGGGCGGCCCGCATCTTCTGCGCATTCGACGCGCGGGGCTTCTGGGGCGGAGAAGAGATAGAAGGGGAATTCTGCGTGGTTACAGAGGCCGGAGAGTTTCACATTCCCTATACAGTCCGGATAGAACCTCATCAAGAGACGGAAAAAGAGAGCTATGCTTACTTTATTTCTGCGGATCCCATCGAGCCTCTTCCGGAAAAGCCGGAAGAAGAGAAGGAAAAAGTGCGGACGGTCCTTGAGATTACAGGGAAGGCCGGGCGTGAGCTGACGCAGGAAGAGGCGGGCAGAATGGCAGCGCAGATTCTGCATGGCAGCCATCCGGTGGATTTGGAGTATGCGCGTCTTGAGGAGATATACCATAAATGCGGCAGCAAGGAGATGCTGGCAGACATCTGCGCTCACTTTATTCGAAACGGGCGCACCGATGAGAAAAGCTTCTTCTGGTATAAGCGGGGCGTCCAGTCGGAGCTTAAGATCACAAAGCTTTACGAATATTTTATGAAAGCGGTTCCTGAAAATTATTCGGAGCCCTTCCCGAAAAATCTGCTTCTGTATTTTCAGATGGAAAATACGCTGAACAGCTCGCAGAAGGCCTGCCTTTATGCGAATATTGTCCGGTTTCAGCCTCAGACTTCTGACATATACCGGGCTTACCGGGAGCAGATAGAGGCTTTTATGCTGGATGAGCTGATCAAGCGCCATCTGAGCGAGGATCTGGCTGTGATTTATGACAGGTTCCTTGTGGAGGAGCTTCTGACCATTGATTTTGCGGAGGCCCTGGCAGATATCATGTTCCTGCGCAGAATCCGGTGCAGGGATGGGAGAATCCGTCAGGTACAGGTATTGTATGAGCAGCTCCAGAAGAGGATTACCGTGCCGTTGTCGGGCGGTCAGGCCCTGATTCCGGTCTACACGCCGGGAGCGGTGATTCTGCTGGTGGATGAGAAGGGAAGCTGCTATACCTCCAGCGTGCCCTATACGCTGCAGCGCCTGATGAACGAGAAACGCTATGTGAAGCGCTGTCAGGAGCTGCTGCGGTACCACCAGGGTCTTTACCTCTATCTGTGCGACGGCACTTCCCGTTATCATGTGCTGACTGCGGAGAATATAGAGAACTATAAGCGGGTTCTGAAGATCAGCGGTTTTACAGCCAGATATAAGGAAAATGTCCGTCAGGAGATTCTGCAGTATTATTATGCCAACCATGATCTGGATGAGCTGGATCGGGAGTTTTTCGTATCAGAGACTGCCTGCATGACGCCGAAGGATCGGGCCAAATATACGGAGATTCTGATTCTGAGGGGTCTGTATGAGGAGGCCTGGAACATGGTCTGGCGCCACGGATATTCCATGGTCAGAAGTAAGCTCCTGATTAAGCTGGCGGCCTGGAAGATCCGTGAGAAGGATTACGAAGAGGATGAGTTTTTGGTAAAGCTCTGCCTTTTTATCTTCCAGAACCATAAGTACAACGAAAGCATTCTGGAGTACCTGTCCGGGTATTATGACGGCTCCGCAGAGGTGATGGAAGCCATCTGGAGAGCGGCGAGGGAATTTGAGCTGAATGTGTTTGACCTGGAAGAGCGCCTTCTGGGACAGATGCTTTTTACCGGCCAGCTCCGTGAAAGCGCGTTTGAGATTTTTTGTGATTACCACAGTCTGGGAGGAGACGGACTGGTGAGCCGCGCTTATCTCACCTGGCTGGCGTTTCAGGATTTTGTCCGGGGAGTGCCGGCGCCGGAAGGGACCTATGAATACCTGGAGAAGGCCATTGCCTGGGAGGAAAACCTGGCAGATGTGTGCGGGTTGGCATATCTTAAAGATTTGTCCGTTCGGAAGCACCTGAATGAGCACCAGAGGATCCGCGCGGAGCAGATGCTGGGCGATTACATACGCAGAAGGATGCGCTTTGGTTTTATGAAGACCTTGCTGGAGCGCCTGGGGCGGCCCTATCTGCTGGAAGACAAGTATTTTGTGGAGTATCGGACGAATCCGGCTCACAAGGTTGTCCTCCATTATGTGATTGAGACGCCAAGGGAGAAGAGCTGCAGTTATGTGGCGGAGCGCCTGTATCCTCTGGAACCGGGAATTTTTGTGAGAGAATTTACTCTGTTTTTCGGCGAACGGCTGACCTGGTTTATCACAGAGGTTCAGGATGACGGCACAGAGCTGTCTACGCCGGATCACAGTTATCTGGAGGAGGAAGAGGAAAGGCTGGCCACAGGAACCAAATATGCAGACATTTATGAGATGGCACGGGCTCTTTCCGAGCGGGATCTTCCGGAGCTGGAAAAGCAGATGATGGAATATGGAAAAAAGAATTTTATGGTAGAATCGCTCTTTTCATTGAAATAACAGCTTTCATTGAAATAAGGGCGAGGAAGGCGAAAGAGGAGGAATGGCAGTGGAACCCTTTGCAGTCGGTTTCGATTTGGGAAAGGAATATTCGCAGATCTGCTGCTGGAACACAAAAACAGAAGAGCCTGTCTCCATCTCCGTGATGGCGGGCGCAGAAAAATACAGGATTCCCACAGAAAGCCTGGAGCTGTTTCTGAAGAAGGCCATGCGTTTTTTGAAGCCCTTTGGAAAGGTTCATGAAGCGGAGGCAGTCGTGTTTTCCGTGCCGGAGGCTTCCGAGGAAAGGGTAGAGGAGATCCGCAGGACGGCCATGCAGATTATGGGAGTGCCTGAGAGCCGCATCTATGTGCAGACCAGGGAAGAGAGCTTCTGTTCCTATGTGCTGAGCCAGCCAAGGGAGATCTGGAGGCATCAGGCGGTGCTGTTTGTGTGTGAAGAGGAGCTTCTGAAGGCTACGGTGCTGCATGTCAATACAAGGACGCTGCCTTTTCTGGCGAGGACCGAGAGGCAGGAGGAATGGGAGCGTCCCATATCCGGCCTGGAGCCTGAGGAGAAGGATGAGATTTTGATCTCCATGGCCCGGGAGATCTTTTCCGAGCGTCCGGTATCTTCCGTCTTTCTGGTGGGGGAGGGGTTTGAGGAAAAGTGGTACGAACAGGCCCTGAGGGTTTTGTGCGGCGGCGGAAGAAGAGTGTTTGCCGGAAACAATCTTTTCGCGAAGGGAGCCTGCTGCCGGGCTATGCAGGAAGCGGGACCCGGCAGAGAAAAAACCTACGTGTTCCTGGGGGCAGATAAGATTTCCTACAATGTGGGGCTTCGCACGCCAGGGACGGGCAGGAATGCGGTCTACACGCTGCTGGACGCGGGAGAAAGCTGGTATGAGGCAAAGGCAGAGTGCGAAGCGCTCCTGTGCGGAGAGCCGGCGGTGGAATTTATTCTGAAGCCCATGCAGGGCGGCGAGACGCTGAAGGAGATACTTGCTCTTCCGGGCCTGCCGGATCGGCCTTCCCGGGCCTGCAGACTTAAGGTTTCAGCAGAATTTTTGAGCGTGGACCGGCTGCGGGTCCAGGTAAGCGATATGGGCTTTGGGGAGCTGTTCCCCTCCTCGGATCTGACCTGGTCGGAAGAAGTGGATCTGGGAGGCTGACAGAGGCTCAGAGAGCGGCTTGCGGAAAGACGGAAGGCGGGCGGAAAGGCTGGCCTTGCGGGAACGCCAGGCAGGAAGAAAGAAAGGAGACGTGCCCATGGGAGCGGTGATCATATGCAGAAAAGAGCTGGCGGAGACGCCGTATTATATCGAAAGCATGGGAATTCGGATTTATTCCATGGAGGAGCTGGCCTATTTCCTGTACGAAAATATCTATCTGGTAGATAAAAAAATGCTGGGAACGCGCCTCTGGGAGTGGCTGCGCACGGAGATGCAGAATCCTGAGCTGGCGGACAGGCTGCAGAAGGGGGCGGAAGCGGGAGGAAGCCTTCAGAATATGGTTTTGACCATTCTTCGAAGCGTGGAGTTCTATTCACAGGAGGAGCTGGCCCGGCTTACGGAAAAAATGAAGGTTCTGAACACCTATCAGGAGCAGGAGCGCTTAAAGCTCCGGGCGGACGAGTATTTTGTGGGCGGCAATTATCAGGCGGCCATCTATGAGTACCAGAAGATCCTGGATATCCGCCAGAGCGATCGTCTGGGCGTGGAATTTTACGCCCATGTATGGAACAACCTGGGCGTCTGCTGCTGCCGCCTGTTTCTGTTTGGAAGAGCCGCGCAGGCTTTTCGTACCTCCTGGCAGTACAAAAAGGATCCGGCTGTCCTGAAGGAATATGTCTGTGCCATGCGCCTGGGGCTTTCAGACGAGGACTTTGAAGAAGCCATGGAGCTTCAGAATATACGGGGAGAGCAGCTGGAGGAGCTGACAGAGGAATATGAACGGCTGGAGCAGGAGGCAGAAGAGCATCTCTTACAGCCTGCGGATCTGACAAAAAAGCTGTATGAGCTGGAGCGGGAATACGAGAAAAATACGAGATATGCGTAAGCTTTTCCTGGCGCTGGTTTACAAGGCGGAGGAGCCCTTTGTACACCGGCGCCATTTTTTCTTGACAGGTGTGGCGCCGTATGGTAAAATGCCAACGTGACTTTACTATGGTACAGTGACCAATTGGTAGAGAGAAAAAGCACAATACCTGCGGCCCGTTGCCAGCAGGAATAAACAGCCGCCCGGCGGCAGTGGGAGGAAAATATGAAAAAGAGAATGTTAAGCTTATTACTGTGTGGCTGTCTTGCAGCATCTGTGCTGGCAGGATGCGGTTCTTCCGGAGATGAGGTCGTGACGAATACGGATGCCCAGGATGCGGCTGAGGATGCAGAGGCAGACGCTGAGGACACTGCGGAAGCGGACACGGCAGAGGACACCTCTGACGCCGCCAGCGATATGGAATATGTGCTGGAAAAAGGAACGCTGGTAGTTGGAATTACAAATTTCGAGCCCATGGATTACATGGATGAGAGCGGTGAATGGGTTGGCTTTGACGCAGACCTGGCGAATGCGTTCGCTGAGAGCCTGGGTGTTGAGGCCGAGTTTGTTGAGATCGAGTGGGACAGCAAGATTCTGGAGCTGGACAGCAATGCCATCGACTGCGTATGGAACGGCATGACCCTGACAGACGAGGTGACGAGCTCCATGGAATGCACAGACGCATACCTGCACAATGCGCAGGTAGTTGTAGTGCCCGCTGATGTAGCTGAGGATTATCAGGATGTGGAAAGCCTTTCCGATCTGACCTTTGCCGTAGAGGCAGGCAGCGCGGGTGAGGCAGAGGTAAGCGCTCTTGGTCTTTCTTATACGCCGGTTTCCGCTCAGTCGGACGCTCTTCTTGAGGTGGCTTCCGGAACCTCTGACGCGGCAGTCATCGATCTTCTGATGGCGGCAGCTATGATTGGCGAGGGAACAGGCTATGAAAACCTTACCTATACCGTAAGCCTGAACAACGAGGAGTATGGCGTGGGCTTCCGTCAGGGATCCGACCTGGCAGCAGTTCTGAATGATTTCTTCGCAGCTGCATACGAGGATGGAACCATGCAGGCGACAGCAGAGAAATACGGCGTGCAGGCAGCTCTGATTGGAGCTGACGCTGCGGCTTCCGATACGGCAGAGGAGTAACTGGGCAGCATGGAACTGATAATGGAACAGATGCCGATAGTCATTCGTTCTCTGAACAGCGGCTTTCTGCAGACATTAAAATTGTTTTTCGTGACGCTTGTGGGCGCTGTGCCGCTGGGACTGGTGATAGCCTTCGGTTCCATGTCACGGTTCAAGCCTTTGAGCTGGCTGACCAAATTGATCGTCTGGATCATACGCGGTACGCCGCTTATGATCCAGCTTATGATTGTGTTCTATTTCCCGGGCCTGGTATTTCACAATCAGATCTGGAGAGGAACGGCAGGCCGTTTTGCGGCTGCAGCAGCAGCGTTTATCATCAATTACGCCTGTTATTTCTCGGTTATTTACCGGGGCGGCATTCAGGGAGTTCCGGCGGGCCAGGAGGAGGCCGGCCTGGTGCTTGGCATGACGAAGAGACAGATTTTCTTCAAGGTCAAGCTGCTTCAGATGATTAAGCGCATTGTTCCGCCTATGTCCAATGAGATCATCACTCTAGTCAAGGATACCTCTCTTGCCAACACGATTGCGCTGCAGGAGATTATCTGGGCCGGAGAATCCTTTGTGAAGGGCTCTCAGGGAATTTCGGGTGCAATCTGGCCGCTGTTCTTTACGGCTGTCTACTATCTGATTTTCAATGGCGTGCTCACGGTTCTTCTTGGACGCCTGGAGCGGAAGCTGGAATATTTCAGGTAAGGAGGCGCAAAAAGCAATGGCGATTCTGGAAGTAGAGCATATCAGTAAAAATTTTGAAGATACAGAGGTTTTAAAGGATATCGGCTTCTCGCTGGAGAAGGGAGAGGTGCTGTCGATCATCGGTTCCTCAGGAAGCGGAAAGACGACATTCTTACGCTGCCTGAACTTTCTGGAGCAGCCGGATACGGGCGTGATCCGTGTGAACGGCGAGGTTTTGTTTGACGCATCGGTACGCCAGACGCAGCAGGAGGCGGAGATTCGGAAAAAAAGGCTTCACTTCGGCCTGGTTTTTCAGTCCTTTAACCTGTTTCCGCAATATACGGCCCTGGGCAATGTGATGCTGGCCCGGGAGCTTCTGGCAAAGGAGCAGCCGGACTACAAGGCGCGGAAAAAAGAGATTCACCAGCAGATTGAGGAGGAAGCGAAAGCGCTTCTGGTTCAGATGGGGCTGGGGGACCGGATGGAAAATTATCCCCATCAGCTCTCCGGCGGACAGTGCCAGCGCGTGGCTATCGCCCGGGCTCTTGCCCTGAAGCCGGATATCCTCTGCTTTGACGAGCCGACCTCGGCCCTTGATCCGGAGCTGACCGGTGAGGTTCTGAAGGTCATCAAGGAGCTGGCGGATAAAAAGATGACGATGATCATCGTGACGCATGAGATGGCCTTTGCCCATGATGTTGCCAGCAAGGTGATTTTCATGGACGACGGGATGATCCTGGAGCAGGGAACGCCCCAGGAGGTCTTTGAAAATACCCGCGAAGAGAGGACAAAGCAGTTCCTGGCGCGGTATACAAACGGATAAGAAAAAAAGAAAGACGCTGTGCGGGCGGGGGAAACCTGTCTGCACGGCTTTTTTAATTTCTGGTTGAAATCCCGGACATTTAATACTAAAATAGAAAAGATTCAGCAGCGGAAAGGAGACAGGCCATGGAAGCGCAGAAAACAAGGATTTTTCATAAGGATCCCCTTATCATTCTCACAGGCCCTACGGCTGTGGGAAAGACAAAGCTTTCCATCGCTCTTGCGAAGGCTGTGGGCGGAGAAATTATTTCAGCAGATTCCATGCAGGTCTACCGCCGCATGGATATCGGCTCTGCAAAGGTGAGGCCGGAGGAGATGGAAGGCGTTCCCCATTATCTGATTAATGTACTGGATCCGGCGGAGGAGTTTCATGTGGTCCGCTTTCAGCAGATGGCGAAGGAAGCGCTTCGGAGAATCCGGGAGAACGGTCATATCCCCATAGTCGTGGGTGGAACCGGGTTTTATATTCAGGCGCTCCTTTATGATATTGACTTTACAGAGAATGAAGCGCAGACTGGCATACGTAAGGAGCTGGAGGAGCTGGCGGTCCGGGAGGGGCCAGAGGGCCTTCACGCATTACTTGCGGCAGCCGATCCGAAGGCAGCGGAGGAGATCCATGCCCACAATGTCAAGCGGGTGATAAGGGCGCTGGAGTTCTACCGTCTGACAGGAAAACGGATTTCTGAACACAATGAGGAACAAAGAGGCAAGGAATCGCCTTATCTTTTTGCGTATTTTGTACTGAATGAAGAGAGAGAGCGGCTTTATGAACGGATTGACGCCCGTGTGGATCAGATGATGAAGGAAGGGCTTCTTGAGGAAGTGGAAGCGCTGAAAGAGGAAGGGCTTTGCCGCGGCATGGTTTCCATGCAGGGGCTTGGCTATAAGGAGCTGCTGGGCTTTCTGGACGGAGAGTATTCCCTGGAGGAAGCAGTGAGGATTCTGAAGCGGGACACCCGGCATTTTGCAAAGCGCCAGCTGACCTGGTTCCGGCGAGAGCGGGATGTAATCTGGCTGGACAAGCAGAGATTTGCATATGACGACGCGGCTGTTTTGGAATACATGCTGGAAATATTGAGAGAAAAAGAAATTATTTTTTGAAATCAGAGAGAAGCGGAGGAAAAGAAGATGGAGGGACAGGCAGTGCAGACAGAGGAGATGTACCGGGAGCTGGGCATCCGGAAAGAAGTATATGAATTTGGACAGGCGATAGAGAAAAAGCTGAAGGAGAGATTTGAAGCGATAGACGAGACAGCGGAATATAATCAGCTGAAGGTCGTGGGCGCCATGCAGAAGGCCAGGGTGGAGGCTGCCTGCTTTGCGGCCACCAGCGGCTATGGCTATAATGATCTGGGCCGGGAAAAGCTGGAAGAGGTCTACGCGGCGGCCTTTCACGCAGAGGCGGCTTTGGTGCGCCCGCAGATAGCCTGCGGGACCCATGCGCTGGCGGTGGCCCTGTCGGGAAACCTGCGTCCGGGAGACGAGCTGCTCTCTCCGGTGGGCAAGCCCTACGACACGCTGGAGGAGGTCATCGGAATCCGTCCCTCCAACGGCTCCCTTGCAGAGTATGGCGTTTCCTACCGCCAGGCAGAGCTGAAGGAAGACGGCAGCTTTGATTATCCGGCTATCGAGGCTGCGCTGAATGAAAGAACGAGGCTGGTGACGATTCAGCGCTCCAAAGGGTATCAGACACGGCCGACGTTTTCGGTAAAGCAGATCGGAGAGCTGATTGCCTTTATAAAAGAGAAAAGGCCGGATGTGATCTGCATGGTAGATAACTGCTACGGTGAGTTCGTGGAGCGGATCGAGCCCACAGATGTAGGAGCAGATCTCTGCGTAGGCTCTCTTATCAAAAATCCGGGGGGCGGCCTGGCTCCCATAGGCGGTTATATTGTGGGAAAAGAAAGGTATGTGGAAAATGCGGCTTACCGCCTGACCTCGCCAGGCCTTGGCAAAGAGGTAGGCGCGTCCCTGGGCGTGATGCAGAGCTTTTACCAGGGATTTTTCCTGGCGCCTACTGTGACGGCGGCGGCCTTAAAGGGGGCTGTCTTTGCGGCGAATATCTATGAGAGTCTGGGCTTTCCTGTGATTCCAAATGGTACAGAGAGCCGTCATGATATCATCCAGGCTGTAACCTTCGGAAAACCGGAAGGGGTAATTGCCTTCTGCCAGGGAATTCAGGCGGCAGCCCCGGTAGACAGCTATGTGACGCCGGAGCCCTGGGCGATGCCGGGCTATGACAGCGACGTGATTATGGCAGCAGGGGCCTTTGTGCAGGGCTCTTCTATTGAGCTTTCGGCAGACGGACCGATTAAGCCGCCGTACGCCGTATATTTTCAGGGAGGTCTGACCTGGCCTCATGCGAAATTTGGAATCCTGATGTCTCTGCAGAAGCTTGCGGACGCAGGACTGGTACAGCTGTCATGAAGAGGGTACTTGTAATTGGAGGCGGAGCCTCAGGTCTTATGGCAGCCATAGCCGCCGCTGAGCAGGGCGCAAAGGTCACGCTTCTGGAGCGGAACCGGCAGGTGGGGAAAAAGCTTTTAGTCACAGGAAACGGCCGCTGCAATCTGACAAATCTTGATCAGGAGCTGTCGCATTACCGGGGCGGGGAACCGGGCTTTGCAGCTGCAGTGCTGCGGGAATTCAGTCTTCCGGAGACCTGGTACTTCTTTGAGAGGCTTGGCATCTGTATAAGAAACAGAAACGGTTATCTCTATCCCTACAGTGATCAGGCGTCCTCTGTAGCGGATGTGCTGCGTATGGAGGCGGAGCATCTGGGGGTGAAGCTGGCTCTGGGCAACCAGGTGCTGGAGCTTAGAGCTGTCGGAGAAATGGAAGGGAATAGCAGGACAGAGCGTTCTTCCGGCACGGTACAAAATTCCATGCCGCGGTTTGAAGCCCGTACGGAGAGCTGGACCTATGAGGGCGACGCCTGCGTCCTGGCGGCGGGCTCTGCCGCCGCCCCGGCCACAGGCTCGGACGGCAGCGGCTATGCGCTGGCAAAGAGCCTGGGACACCGGATCATAAAGCCGCTGCCGGCTCTGGTGGCGCTTCGCTGCCGGGAGCGCTTTTTTGAGCGCCTGGCAGGTCTTCGCATGGAGGCTTCCGTGCGGATCCTGGCAGACGGAAAAGAGCTGGCAAGAGACTGGGGAGAGGTACAGTTTACGAAGACCGGAATTTCCGGAATCCCGGTCTTTCAGGTGAGCCGCTATGCGGTACGTGCCCTCGACGAGGGCAGGAGGGTAGAGGCCAGACTGAATCTCCTTCCGCAGCTTGAAGGCGAAGCTTCTCCGATAGAGGGAAGCGCGGGAAAGCCCCGGGCCGCCGAGTGCGGCCCGGGCCTGGAGTACTTCTTTCAGAAGCGTCTGCAAAGCGGCGGATACAAAACCGGGGAGCAGTTTTTGACAGGGCTGTTTCCCGGGAAGATGAGCCTCTGTCTTCTGGAGCGTGCCGGAATCCCAAAGGGGAAGAGAGCGGCAGACTGGAGCAGGGAAGAGCTTCAGGGGCTTTTGCGGCTGATTCGGGATTTCCGGACGGAGATTACGGCAGGCGGAAGCTTTGAGCAGGCGCAGGTCTGCTCGGGCGGGGTGGACACGGCCCAGATTTGTCCGCAGACGATGGAGTCCAGGATCGTGCCAGGATTCTACCTGGCGGGTGAGGCGGTAGATATCGACGGAGCCTGCGGCGGCTACAATCTCCAGTGGGCCTGGAGCAGCGGGTATGTGGCAGGCCTCCATGCGGCTGGACAGGCTGCAACATAGCAGTAAAAGCTGACGGATGGAAAGAAAGGAGGAAGCTATGCTTCGGATCAGTCAAATGAAGCTTCCGGTGACACACACGGAGGCAGAGCTAAGGAAGCAGGCAGCCCGGGAGCTGCGGGTACCTGAGGAGCATATCCGGAATCTGCGCATCAGCCGGAAATCCATCGACGCGAGAAAAAAGCCGGTGATGTATGTCTATACGGTGGAGGTAGAGCTTGCGGAAGAAAAAAAGCTGATGAAGAGGCTGCGGAACCGGAACGTATCCCTGGTTCAGCCGAAAGCCTATGAATTTCCTCCGTCCGGAGGAGAACTGCTTTCCAGCCGTCCTGTGATCGTGGGAACGGGGCCGGCAGGACTTTTCTGTGGCCTGATGCTTGCGAGGGCTGGCTACAGGCCGCTGCTTCTGGAACGGGGTGAGACTGCCCGGAAGAGGAAAAAGACGGTGGACCGCTTCTGGGCGACCGGAGAGCTGGCGGCTGACTCCAATGTACAGTTTGGAGAGGGAGGAGCCGGCACCTTTTCAGATGGCAAGCTGAATACGCTGGTAAAGGATCCGAAGGGAAGGGGACGCCTGGTTCTTGAGACCTTTGTGCAGGCGGGGGCTCCGGAAGAGATTCTTTACTGGAACAAGCCCCATCTGGGGACAGATGTGCTGATTGGAGTCGTGGAGCGGATCCGGGAAGAAATCATTTCCCTCGGAGGAGAGGTACGCTTTGGCGCCAGGATGACAGACCTTCATGTAGAGCAGGGAGCCGTCCGGGGAATCTATGTCAGGACGAAGGGCTTGTCCGAAGGGGCGTCCGGGGCTTTTAAGGAGCAGGAGGAATTCCTTCCCTGCAGTGTCCTGGTTCTGGCCATCGGGCACAGCGCCAGGGATACCTTTGCGATGCTGGCGGAGAAGGGAATCCCTATGGAACAGAAGGCGTTCGCGGTGGGCGTGAGGGTGGAGCATCCTCAGGAGCTTATCAACGAGAGCCAGTACGGGAAGGAGTATCCGCGGGAGCTGCCTGCGGCTGCCTACAAGCTTACCCGGAAGACGGGAAGCGGCAGAGGAGTCTATTCCTTCTGCATGTGTCCGGGAGGCTGGGTCGTGGACGCCTCCTCGGAAGAGGGGCTTCTGGCGGTGAACGGCATGAGCTATCAGGCCCGGGACGGGCGCAATGCCAACAGCGCCATGATTGTGACGGTACGCCCGGAGGATTTTGGAGGAACTGACGTGCTGGCAGGCATGGAATTTCAGAGAAAGCTGGAGCGGGCAGCCTACCGGGCAGGCGGCGGGCATGTGCCGGTGCAGCTTCTGGCAGATTTTCGGAAAAACCAGAGGAGCATAAATCTGGGAGAGGTGGAGCCCTGTATCAAAGGAGCCTGGGAATTCGGCGACGTGCGGGGCATCTTCCCAAAGGAGCTCTCCATGGCTCTTGAGGAAGGAATTCTTGGCTGCGAACAGATCCTTCCGGGCTTCTCCAGGGGAGATGCGGTGCTTTCCGGCGTGGAAAGCCGGACCTCCTCTCCGGTACGCATTTTAAGGAGAGAGGACATGGAGAGTCCGGTAAAGGGGCTCTATCCCTGCGGAGAGGGAGCCGGCTATGCGGGGGGAATCACCTCGGCAGCCATGGATGGAATCAGGACAGCGGAGGCTGTCGCAGCCAGGTACCGCTGCCCCGGGATTTGACGGAGGCTGTCGAAGCCTGGCAGATCTTAAGAGAGTTTAAGGATTTCTTATCTATACAAGAAAGTTCCTTTGTGCTATGATATAATTTGATCTGATTTCCAGAGTCTTGCAGACAGGGAAGCTTATGTAAACCGAAATGCAGAGCTTTTCAGTGGAAATCAAGAAAGCCGTGAGGCTTGCGCATATTACGAAAGACGGAGGGTGACATGAGATCAAAGAACGGCTGGATACTGCTGCTCATGCTTTTGTCCGGCATTGTACTGGGAGGATTTCTCGGAATGCTGACAGAGAATGTATCAGGTCTTAGCTGGCTGAACTATGGACAGGGATTTGGCCTGGAGACGCCTATCGTCCTGGATCTGGGGCTTCTGGTTCTGACCTTTGGCCTGACGATCCGTATCTCGATAGCCAGTATTATCGGAGTAGTGCTTGCGATCATTATTTACAGAAAGCTGTAGAAAAGCGCAGCGGTTCAGTGCCTGAACTGCTGCAGAAGGGTTGTCAGAAGCAGAGGATCCGCTGCCTGGAGAGCAGAAAAGGAGGAGCTGTGAAGACAACGATGAAGGATTTATACAAAGAGGAGCGTCCTTATGAGAAGTGCCTGGCCTGCGGGCCGGAAGCGCTGTCTGACACGGAGCTTCTGGCCGTGATTTTACGGACCGGAACCGCCGGAGAGACGGTCTGCCAGCTGGCGGGACGTATCTTAAGCCTTCCGGACTATGAGGGGCTTCAGGGGCTCTGCAGGATTCCGGCGGAACGCCTGATGGAGTTCAAAGGCGTAGGAAAGGTCAAGGCTGTCCAGCTGAAGTGCCTGGCAGAGCTGGCAGCGCGCATGGCAAAGGCGTCTGCAGGCGAGAGGCTTTGCTTTGATACGCCGGCGACGATCGCCGATTATTTTATGGAAGAGCTTCGGCACAAGGAACAGGAGCATCTGATCGCGCTGTTTCTGAACACGAAAAACAAGCTTCTCCGGGAAAAGCTGATGTTTAAGGGGACTGTGAATGCCTCCATCATATCGCCAAGGGAGATCTTTCTCGAAGCGCTGGAGGTGCATGCTGTGCAGCTGGTTCTGGTACACAACCATCCGAGCGGCGATCCTGCGCCCAGCCTGGAGGATATCCGGGTCACGAAACGGATCAGCAAGGGAGGAGAGCTTCTGGGGATCCAGCTTTTGGATCATGTGATTATCGGCGATCGGTGTTATAGCTCTTTGAGAGAACGGGGAATACTGTCTGATATGGGGTGACTTCCGCATCTGCAGGCGGTAGCAGCCGGTTGATATTTGAATTTAAGGAACAGAAGAAAGAGAGGGAGACGTAAAATGTCCGCACAGAGCTTTGGCTGCGATTTTGGAACAAGCAGCATCAAGATTTACAGCAAGGAAAGCGATACCATTTATTGTGAGAAGAATATGGTAGCGATAGAAGAAAAGAAGGGAATGATCGCCTACGGGGACGAGGCCTTTGATATGCATGAGAAGGCCCCGGCCAATATCGAGGTTCTCTACCCCATGTCCTTTGGCACGGTGGCGAGCATTACCTATATGCAGCAGTTCCTGCGGGCCTTCCTGGAGGAGCGCACGAAGGGCAGCCTGAAGGGAGCGGAATTTATCGTAGCCCTGCCGACCGATGTACAGGAGCGTGATTTTACTATCCTGATCAAGGGAACGGGAATCAAGACAAGGAATGTAGAGCTGATAGATAAGCCGGTAGCGGCAGGCCTTGGCCTTGGCCTGGACGTCAGAGAGGCTCAGGGCGTGATGCTGGTGGATGTGGGAGCCGATACGACGGAGATCTCCATTCTTTCCCTCGGCGGAACCGTGACCAGCAAGCTCATTAAGAATGGAGGAAATAAGATCGACGAAGCCATCTCCAGCGCGATCCGCCGGGAGTATGGATATTTTATCGGGAACAAGACGGCTGAGATCCTGAAAAATGAGCTGGGCTACCAGCCGGGCGACGTCTCGACAAAGCGTGAGATCTGCGGACGCAACATGGCTCTTGGCCTTCCGGCCCTTTTGGAGATCACGGCTGATTTTGTGGCAAACGCCATCGAAGAGCAGCTGAAGTCTATCGTGGATGCCATCAAGATGATCCTGGAGCGCACGCCGCCCGAGCTTGGCGTAGATATCATCCGGAACGGTATTTTCCTGACCGGCGGAGTAGCAAACCTGAAAGGGCTGGACAGCCTGATTGCCGACGCTACCAATATTAAGGTGAATCTGGTGGATAAACCGGAGGAGTGTGTGGCGAGAGGCCTGGAGCGTGTGATTAAGGAGAAGGAATTCCGCAGCCTGACCTTTATCACAAAGGAGCAGGATTATAAATAATTTAGGTGAGATATGAAGAAAAAAAATCGTTTTTCGGTGCCGTCAAAATACATATTTGCGGCTCTGGCGCTTCTGTGCGTGGGGATGATGTTCGCGTCCTACTCCACAGGCTTTGCGGGCGAAACCCTGGGAAGAATTTCCGGCTATCTTTTTGTGCCCTTTGAAAGAGGGATCAATTTCGTGGGCGGCTGGGCCCGTGATAAGGCGGACAGCCTGGAGGATCTGGCGGACGCCCAGGCTAGAAATGAGGAGCTTCAGGCTCAGGTGGACGAGCTTACGCTGGAGAACAGCCGGCTGATGCAGAACCAGTACCGGCTGGAGGAGCTGGAGGAGCTTTACGCGCTGGATCAGACCTACAGCGAGTATAATAAGGTGGCTGCCAACATCATTGCCAGCGATGCGGGAAACTGGTTCAATACCTTTGTCATTGACAAGGGCTCTGCGGACGGCATCGCGGTGGACATGAATGTAATTGCGGGAAGCGGGCTTGTGGGCATCGTCACAAGAGTCGGGGATAATTGGGCGCAGGTCCGCTCTATCATTGATGATATGAGCAATGTAAGTGCGCAGGTTCTCTCCACCTCGGATCTCTGCTTTGTAAAGGGAGATCTGCAGCTGATGGAGTCGGGGCTGATCCAGCTTTCGCAGCTGCGCGATCCGGAGGGAGAGGCTTCGATAGGAGATACGGTGGTGACCTCTCATGTGAGTGACAAATACCATTCGGGAATTCTCATCGGCTACATCAACGAGCTGACGCTGGATTCTAACAATCTGACCCGCTCGGGAACGCTGACTCCGGCTGTGGATTTCGAGCATCTCCACTCCGTGCTGGTTATCACGGATTTGAAGCAGACCATAGAGGAGGAATAGACGGGAGTGAAAGGGATAAGACGTAAAGCGGTCATAGCGCTTTTGATTATCATATGCTTTATCTTGCAGTGCACCGTATTTCAGGCGCTGTCCCTGGCGGGAATTTCTCCAAATCTCCTTTTGATTGTCACTACCTCTCTGGGCTTTATGCGGGGAGAGAAGGAAGGAATGGCAGTCGGCTTTTTCTGCGGACTTCTGGCAGATATTTTCTTTGGCAGCCTGTTTGGATTCTATGCACTTTTGTATATGTTCCTGGGATACGGAAGCGGCCTGTTTCACATGATGTTTTACGACGAGGATATCAAGCTGCCGATGATCTGGATAGCGCTGTCGGAGCTGGTCTATGGCCTGAGCGTATATTTTTTCATGTTTCTTCTGCGAAGCAGGTTTGATTTTGGCTTTTATTTTGCACATATTATTCTCCCGGAGCTGGTTTACACGGTGGTTGTGACTCTGGTGATGTACCGGCTGATCCGGCGCCTGAACAGAATGCTGGAGCGGTGGGAGGAGCCGCCCTCGGAATATTCCGCGTTATCCGGAAAACCGGGCGGCACAGACAAGCATACGGAGGACTTTGAGTGAAACTGTTCAGAGAAATCAGAGACATTCTGTGGAATATCATAAAATCACGGACCTTTATTCTGAGTGCTGTTTTTATTCTGCTTTTTGGAATTCTTCTGCAGCGGGTCTTTTATCTGCAGATTGTAAAGGGCGCGGAATATCAGGAGTCTTTTTCTCTGCGTACGGAGAGAGAGGTATCGCTGGCCAGCACAAGAGGAAATATTTATGACAGAAATGGGGAGGTCCTGGCTTACAGTGAGCTGTCTTATTCGGTAACGATTCTGGACAACGGAAGCTATCCAGATACAAGGACAAAAAATGCGCAGCTCAATGAGACAATCTATAAGCTGATTAAGCTGATCGAGAAAAATGGGGACAGCGTGGTCAGCGATCTGGGCATTGTTCTTCAGAATGGAAGCTATGAATATTCTCTGTCGGGCACGTCGCTGATGCGTTTAAAGGCTGACGTTTATGGAGAGACTTCTATAAACAATCTGGATGCCAGCCAGGAGCTGGCTACTGCGGATGAGCTCATGGAATATATGTGCAGCGACGAGCGCTACGATATCAAGTCTTCCTATACGGAGGAGGAAAAGGAAAGGTACGGGATCTCTGTAGACGGCTATACGCCGGAGGAGCAGCTGCAGATCGCCACGATCCGGTTTGGAATCTCGGCAAACAGCTATAAGCGGTACGTGGCTACGACAGTGGCGACAGACGTCTCGGAGGAGACGGTTGCGGCCGTGCTTGAAAATCAGAATGAGCTGCAGGGAGCGGATATTGAGCAGAGCAGCCGGCGCGTCTATACGGACAGCATCTATTTTGCTCCGTTGATTGGCTACATTGGGAAGGCTTCCCAGGATGAGCTGGACAGCCTGCAGGAGGAGAATCCGGATTACGAGCTCAATGACATCGTGGGCAAGGCCGGAATCGAGCAGTATATGGAGACTGAGCTCCAGGGAACCAAAGGATATGAGAAAATGTACGTGGACAGTGTGGGCCGCGTGCTCGAGGTGACGGAGCAGCAGGATCCGGAGCCGGGAAATGATGTATATCTGACCATCGACAAGGATCTTCAGATTGCGGCTTATCAGATCCTGGAGCAGAAAATTGCGGGAATTCTGGTGTCAAAGATCCAGAATACCAAAGAGTATATTCAGGGAAATGACAGCGCTTCGGAAATCATGATTCCGATCTATGATGTATATTATGCGCTGATTGACAATTATATTATTGACATTACGCATTTTTCCGAGGATGACGCTACGGAGCTTGAGAAAAGCGTATACCAGAGATTCTTAAGCAAGCGGGAGCAGGCGGTAGCCGAGATTATGGCAGAGCTGAACAATGAAAACGCGGCAGCCTATCAGAATCTCTCCCAGGAAATGAAGAACTATATGAGCTATATTGTGTCTGATGTTCTGATGGGAGACAACCAGGTGCTTATGAGCGACGCGGTGGACACCTCCGATGAGACCTATATCGCCTGGACGACAGACGAGGTGATCAGTCTGCGCGAATACCTGCAGTATGCGATCTCCATGAACTGGATCGATGTGACCAAGATATCCGGAGACGATCCGTACCTGGATTCCCAGGAAATCTATCAGCTGGTCCTGGAATATATCCAGTCTGCTCTGATGGAGGATATGGAATTCGGCAAGATGCTTTACAAGTACATGCTGCTGGATGATCAGATGACCGGAAGAGAGGTCTGCCTTCTGCTGTATGACCAGGGAGTTCTGGAATATGACGAGGCGACAGTGGCCAGCCTGCAGTCAGGGTCTTTAAGCGCCTATAATTTTATGCTTGATAAGATCTCGAATCTGGAGATTACGCCGGCTCAGCTGGCTCTGGAGCCCTGCAGCGGCGGAATTATCGTGGTGGATGTAAATACGGGGGATACGCTGGCCTGCGTCACCTATCCCAGCTATGACAACAACCGCCTGACGAACGTGATGGATTCAGAGTATTACAACAGCCTGCGCCGGGATCTTTCCTCGCCCTTTGTCAACCGTGTGACGCAGGAAAATCTGGCGCCTGGTTCTACCTTTAAGCCGATTGTGGCGATTGCAGGCCTGGAGGAGGGCGTGATCACGCCGTCTACGGTCATCTATGGCGCAGGTCAGTTTACAGAGATTACGCCGTCGCCTACCTGCTGGATTTTCAACCAGTATGGAGGAGTTCACGGAAATGAAACGCTGCTGACGGCTATCCGCGATTCCTGCAACTATTATTTTTATGAGGTGGGCTACCGCCTGGCAGGAGGACGCACTGCAGGCGGCTACAACGTAGAGAAGGGCCTGGCGGTTCTTGAAAAATATGCGAGAATGTTCGGACTGGGAGAGAAATCCGGCCTGGAGATTTCCGAGTATGACCCTCAGATTTCCGATGAGGACGCAGTGCGTTCTGCTATCGGCCAGGGTACGAACGCGTTTTCCCTGTCTCATATCGGGCGTTATGTAGCAGCTCTGGCAAACCGGGGAAGCGTTTATAACCTGACGCTGCTTGACCGGGTGGAATCGGCAGACGGAGAGACGGTGGAGAGCTTTGAGCCTGAACTCTATAATCAGGTGGAGATTGCGGACAGCAGCTGGGACGCGGTGCAGGAAGGAATGAAGCTGGTGGCGGACGACACCACCTCCCTGAATGCCCTGAGCGAGTATGGCCTGGATGTGGCAGGAAAAACAGGTACGGCCCAGCAGAGCAGAAGCCATCCGAACCACGCGCTGTTTGTAAGCTATGCGCCGGCGGATGATCCGGAGATTGCGGTGGCTGTACGTATCGCCAATGGATATACTTCTGCAAACGCGGCGGAGGCTGCGGCAGATTTGTATAAATATTATTATAATCTTGTGGATGAGGAAGAGATCCTGACAGGAACTGCCAGCGGATCCTCAGGACAGAATATTGCAGATTAGGAGTGAAGAGGGATGTCGAATCAGTCGGTTGTCATAAAGAGCAATAAGCATGGACTGATTGTCGTTTTGGATGAAAAGACAGATTGGGAGACTCTGAAGAAGGATGTGGCTGAGAAATTCCGTACCTCGGCCAAATTCTTCGGGGACGCTCAGATGGCTCTGTGCTTTCAGGGAAGAGGCCTGTCTTTTGAAGAAGAGCTGGAGCTTTCCGATATTATATCAGCGAACTGCCAGATACAGGTGATGTGCATCGCAGATCAGAATGAGGCTGTGGAGCAGGCAATGAAGCAGGCGCTGGAGAGGCAGCAGGGAGAGGGCGGAGAACTGATGAATCTTCAGGATGGACGCTTTTACAAGGGGACCCTGCGATCCGGTCAGGTGCTGGAGTCTGAGACCAGCATCGTCATTCTGGGAGATGTGAACCCCGGCGCCAGAGTGGTGTCCAAAGGGAATGTAATCGTGCTGGGGACTCTGAAGGGAAATGTCTATGTGGGAGCCTCGGGAAATGAATCCGCCTTTGTGGCTGCGCTGGCGATGGATCCCATGCAGATCCGGATCGGCGATGTGATTGCAAGAAGCTCTGACAGCCGGCCTGTCCGGAATGTCCGCAGAAAGAAGGCGGATGACACGCCGAAAATTGCGTTTGTGGAGGAAGGAAATATTTATATAGAGCCTATCACAAAAGAGGTATTGAATGATATTAATTTATAGAAAAGGGTTTGGAGGAAAAAGCTATGAGTGAAGTGATTGTGATTACATCCGGGAAAGGCGGCGTGGGAAAGACGACCTCCACGGCGAACATCGGTACGGGCCTTGCAAAGCTCGGAAAAAGCGTCGTAATGATCGATACGGATATCGGACTTCGGAATCTGGATGTGGTGATGGGATTGGAAAACCGGATTGTCTACAATCTGGTTGACGTGGTAGAAGGAAACTGCCGTATGAAGCAGGCCCTGATCAAGGACAAGCGGTATTCCAACCTTTGTCTGCTGCCATCCGCGCAGACCAGAGATAAGACGGCTGTAAACCCCGAGCAGATGAAGAAGCTGATCGAAGAGCTGCGCCCGGAGTTTGATTACATACTGCTGGACTGCCCGGCAGGCATTGAGCAGGGCTTTAAAAATGCCATTGCCGCTGCTGACAGAGCCCTGATCGTCACGACGCCGGAGGTGTCGGCTATCCGTGACGCGGATCGTATTATCGGTCTGCTGGAGGCCAATGACATTCATCAAATCAACCTGATTGTAAACCGCCTGCGCATGGATATGGTAAAGCGCGGCGATATGATGTCCATTGAAGATGTGATTGACATTCTCGCCATCGATCTGATCGGCGCTGTGCCGGATGACGAGCACATTGTCATCGCTACAAACCAGGGAGAGCCTCTGGCAGGAGATTCTTCCCTGGCCGGAACCGCCTATATGAATATCTGTAAGCGGATTCTGGGTGAAGAAGTACCCCTGATGAATCTGGAAGCCAATAACGGCTTCTTTGCGAAGATTGCAAAGCTGTTTAAATAAGCGAAGGGGGAAATAATTATGGCTTTGATGGATTTTTTCCGGAAAAAGAGTTCCGGTGACGTGGCGAAGGACCGCCTGAAGCTGCTTCTGATCTCCGACCGGGCAAACTGCTCCCCCGAGGTCATGGAGCTGATTAAAAATGATATTATCAAGGTTATCTCAAAATATATGGAAATTGACTGTGATCATCTGGACATCCAGATCACGCAGACAGAGTCAGACGGCTCAAATGGCCGTGTACCCGCTCTGTGCGCCAATATTCCGATTAAGGATTTAAAGCATTCTTCGGAAAGGAGATAAAGAGATAGCCGGCGGGAAGAATAGAGGAGAATTATGTTAAGACAGTATCGGTTGAGGGATTACAGGTTCCGGCTTGTGTGTTATGTGTTTGCGATTACAATCATAGGAATTCTGGTCATAGGGAGCGCGGAAAAGTCTGTTCAGGATCAGCAGATTTTCGGGATGGTCCTTGGAACGGTGGCAATGGTTGTCATTTCGCTGATCGATTACAACTGGGTTCTGAAGTTTTACTGGCTGATCTATGCATTCAACCTGCTGCTGCTCCTTTTGGTGGAGACGCCCCTGGGAGATGGGGCCAACGGCGCGGTTCGGTGGCTGAACCTGGGGGGCTTCCGTTTTCAGCCCTCGGAGCTGTGTAAGCTCTGTCTGATTCTGTTTTTTGCGAAATTTTTTGAAAAATACAAGGATATCCTGAACACCTGGAAGATTCTCGGACTGTCAGCCCTGTTGTTTGGCCTTCCGGCCTTTCTTGTGGTAAACCAGCCAGACTTGTCTACAACGATCTCACTGTGCGTGATTTTTGTGACAGTGATTTTTGCGGCGGGCTTAAGCTGGAAGCTGATCGGAGGGGCGCTCGTTGTAGGAATTCCTGCAGTCGTGGTTTTCATCAGCCTGATAATGCAGCCTGACCAGACGATTGTGGAGGATTACCAGCGGCGGCGTATCCTGGCATGGCTGAACCCGGCCGTGTATGCGGACGAGGCTTATCAGCAGCAGAATTCGATTACCGCTATCGGATCGGGCCAGCTGGTGGGAAAGGGGCTGAATAACAACCTGGTTACCTCTGTGAAAAACGGCAGCTTTATCGCGGAGCCGCAGACGGATTTTATCTTTGCGGTGGCAGGGGAGGAGCTTGGATTTATCGGCTGCGCAACAATTATTTTACTATTGGCGCTGATTGTGTTAGAATGTATACAGATAGGCAGACGCTCCAGAGAGTTTTCGGGGACCCTGATCTGTTGTGGGGTTGCAGGTTATATCGGGTTTCAGAGCTTTGTCAATATCTGCGTGGCCACAGGGCTGATGCCCAATACGGGAATTCCGCTGCCCTTTGTCAGCTATGGAATGACTTCCCTGGTGACGCTTTTCATGTCAATCGGTTTTGTCCTGAATGTCGGCCTGCAGCCGAAAAAATATTAACTTGGGGGTGTTCATGTGAACATTGGACTAATCGCACACGACGCAAAGAAAAAACTGATGCAGAATTTCTGCATCGCTTACAGGGGGATCCTCTGCAAACATAATCTGTACGCGACCGGCACAACCGGACGGCTGATTGCTGAGGTGACAAATCTGAATGTACACAAGTACCTGGCCGGCCATCTGGGGGGCGAGCAGCAGCTGGCTGCGCAGATCGAGCACAATCAGATGGACTTGGTAATATTCCTGCGGGATCCGCAGAATCCGAAAAGTCATGAGCCTGACGTAAACAATGTGGTGCGGCTCTGTGATACCTACAATATTCCTCTGGCGACAAACCTGGCTACGGCGGAGCTTTTGATAAAAGCCCTGGATCGCGGCGATATGGAATGGAGAGAATTGTATAATTAGTCTAAAGCCGGGAAATAACAGTTGAGTTTTTTGGGCATATAGACTATAATATGGTTATCTGATAGGACGGCGGCGTCCGGGGGACGCTGCCTCAAAAATATACAGGACCCAAGGAGGACATGGCTATGGTACAATTGATTGTAGGAAGTAAAGGGGACGGAAAGACAAAGCATCTGCTGGACAGAGTAAACAGCCAGATTAAGACAGCGTCAGGAAATATCGTATATCTTGACAAGAGCACAAAGCATATGCATGAGCTGGACAATAAGGTACGGCTTATCAACGTAAAGGATTACCCCTTAAAAAACAGCGATGAATTTATCGGATTTATCTGTGGAATTATTTCCCAGGATTACGATTTGGAGCAGATGTATATAGACAGCTTTCTGAAGGTGGCGAACCTGGAGGGAGCGGATCTGACGGATTCCCTGACCCAGCTGAATCAGATCAGCGAGCAGTTTAAAGTCAATTTCTGTCTCAGTATTTCCGTGGAGGAGAAGGACCTGCCTGAATTTGCAAAAGAGCAGGTGATTATTTCCTGCTAAATTGTACATAACGGGGGCTGCCGCAAAAGAGAAGGCTTTGCGGCAGCCTTATCATTACACCGGAAAATTTGTCGGTTTTTCCGGGGATACCGAAATAACAGCGTAAAAACTGCGTATGGAGGAGTTGAGCCAGTGGCGGACGGAAGAAAAAAGAATAAAAAAATTGTCAGATACAGACGCCCGTTCAACATTGGCGTTGTATTTTTTGGATTTATCGCGGTGTATCTGATAGTCTGTGTCTATCTGTATTTTACTTCCGATCACATATCCGGTTACGAGGTGATTAAAGGAAATCTGGCCGCAGATTATCATTATACAGGAGTAGCTCTCCGCACTGAGCAGGTATATAGCGCGGAGAAGGCCGGGTATATCAATTATTATGCGGCGGAGGGAGAAAAGGTATCGGTGCTGTCCACAGTCTACACGGTGGACGAGAGCGGAAGAATGTCTGAGCTTCTGGAGGAGAGCGCCGGGGAGATAAGCCTGGGCGAGGAGGATTACAGCGAGATACGCTCCAGCATCAGCTCGTATCAGAGCAATTATTCGGATATGAATTTTGCGGAGGTATATGATTTTAAGGCGAACGTAGATTCTGCGATTCTGGATCTGGTGAATCAGAATATGATTGAGCAGCTGGACAGTGCGTCGGAAGACGCAGGAGAGCTGTTCACCAGATATAACGCAGCTACGGCGGGAGTCGTGGAATATTACATAGACGGACTGGAGGACGCTACATCAGAGTCTATTGATCCGGCCTGGTTTGACGAAGACGGGTACGAGCGTCAGGATCTGCGCACGGCGGATCTGGTGAGTGAGGGAGATCCGGTGTACAAGCTGGTGACGGAAGAGGACTGGCAGCTGGTATTCCCTCTGGATCAGGAGATGGAGAGCTATATTCTGGACGAGATGGAGGCTAACCAGACGACAGCCGACGACGGAACGGTGACGCAGAATACGACTTATATACAGATCCGTTTTGATAAGGATGACGAGATTGTCTGGCCTTCTGTAACCGTACAGTATGTGGACGGCCAGGCCTATGGGGTACTCACTTTTGTGAATTCCATGATCCGGTATGCCGGAGACCGGTATCTGGATTTTGAGATCCTCCGGGATGAGACGGTAGGCCTGAAGATACCCCAGTCGGCTGTGACAGAGAAGGATTTCTTCGTTATTGACGTTTCTTATATCACCAAGTCTGAGGACAAAACCGGTTTCATGAAAAAGACGGTATCGGAGGATGGTACAGAGTCGATGGAATTTGTAGATTCCACGATCTACTACCAGGACGACCAGTATGCTTATGTGAATCCGGAGGAGGAGGATTTCAGCACCTCCACGAAGCTTCTGGAAAGCGGAGACCTGCTGGTAAAAGAAGATTCTGCGGAATATTACCAGGTGGGCCAGACAGAGAAGCTGAAGGGCGTTTACAATATAAACAAGGGATATACGATCTTCCGTATCATTCAGGTTCTGTATGAGAATGAAGAGTACTGTATTGTAGAGGAAGGAACCAGCTACGGCCTGTCTGTCTACGACCATATTGTGCTGAATGCCAACACTGTCACAGAGGATCAGGTGATCTATTAGGAGGAGTATGAAAAAATGGTAGTTGAGAATCTTGCAAGGGTGGAAGAAAAAATCTGCGCGGCCTGTGAAAGAGCAGGGCGGAAGCGGGAAGAGGTGACGCTGATTGCAGTCAGCAAGACGAAGCCGGTGTCTATGATAGAGGAGCTGCTTCCGGGTGGAACGAGAGATTTCGGAGAGAATAAGGTGCAGGAGCTCTGCGGGAAATATGAACAGCTCCCGAAGGATATCCGCTGGCACCTGATTGGCCATCTGCAGCGGAACAAGGTCAAATATGTGGTGGACAAGGTCTGCCTGATCCATTCGGTGGACAGTCTGCGCCTGGCAGAGACCATCAGCGCGGAGGGCCTCAAAAAGGGGATCGCGGTTCCGGTACTGATAGAGGTCAATATTGCAGGGGAAGAGAGCAAGTTCGGCGTGAAGCCGGAAGAGGCAGAGGGCCTGATCCGGGAGATCGCAAAGCTGCCGTCGATCGCTGTCAAAGGACTGATGACGATTGCCCCTTATGTGGAAAATGCGGAGGATAACCGCGTACATTTTGCCAATTTAAAGAAATTATGTGTTGACATAAAAAACAAAAACATTGATAATGTATCTATGAATATTTTGTCCATGGGAATGACTGGAGATTATGAGGTCGCTATTGAGGAAGGCGCGACGATGATCCGCGTTGGGACAGGAATTTTCGGAAAACGAGACTATACTATATAAAAGATAGATTGGAGATTTGCATATGAGTGTAATCGATAAATTTCTGGATGTCATGAAGCTCGGAGGAGACGAGTACGACGACGAGTACGATGATTACGATGACGATTATGATGACTATGACGATGAGAAGCCTCGAAAGAAAATCTTCAAGAGGAGAAGAGATGAGGACGAGGACGACTATGAGGAGGAAACCCCGGCAAAAGCGAAGCCCCAGAAGGTGACTCCGATCCGGCAGGCCTCCAGAAAGCAGGGCAGCGGAATGGAAGTATGCGTGATTAAACCAAACAGTTTTGAGGATTCCCAGGAGGTTACCGAGACGCTTCTCAGCAACCGTACGGTTGTATTGAATTTTGAAGGGCTGGACGTGGATGTGGCTCAGAGGATTATTGATTTCACATCCGGCTCCTGCTTTGCCATTGGCGGAAAGCTTCGTAAGGTAACCGCATCTATCTTTATCGTCACGCCGAAGAACGTGGATATTTCCGGTGATCTGCAGGACATTTTAAGCGGCGCCATCGATATTCCGTCGGTGTACAGTAAGTTCTAGCAGCCATGACGAAGGAAGAGCAGCAGCTGGAAAAGCGGTTTCTGGAGCTGGGAGAGCTGGCGTATCAGAGAGGGACCGCTGTATATTCCGATTTTCTGAATTTGAATGAACTGAATATTTTTCAGGAGACCCGGCCGAAGCTTTCTTACCTTGTCACAGAGAGCTTTGGCGGATATGAATTAGCGGAGCGTCAGATCGCGGTATTCCGGCCTGAGGCTCCCCTGTTTTGTACAGAACCGCCGATCTCCTGTCTTAAGCTTGCTCCTCTTCAGGAAAAGTTTGCGGAGGAGCTCACACACAGAGATTACCTGGGAGCTGTGCTGAATCTGGGACTGGACAGAAGCTGCCTCGGTGATATTCTTGTGGAGGAGAAGCAGGCGTATCTGTTCTGTCTGACGCGCATGGCGTCCTTCATCTGCGACAATCTGACCAGGGTAAGGCATACGACAGTGTCTGTTGTTCCTGTAGAAGCAGAAAATTTTCATTATGAGCCAAAATATAAAGAAATTACGGGTACTGTGGCCTCGGTACGTCTGGACCGGCTTCTTTCTCTGGCGTTTGGAGCCTCCAGAAGCAGCCTGACCGGGCTGATTGAGGGCGGCCGGGTCTTTGTGAACGGGAAGCTTGTCACATCCAACGGATATCAGCCCCGGGAAGGAGATCTGGTGTCTGTGCGCGGAATGGGGCGCTTTCGGTTTCAGGGAGGCGGCGGACAATCAAAAAAGGGGCGGGAGTATGTGACACTCCTGCGCTATATTTGAGGAAGGATGAAAACTCGTATGGAAAAAGAGGGACAGACTCTTCCGGTTCGGAGAGACGGAGCGTTCTGCTATTCGATCCGGCTGGAGGAGGATTTTGAAAAGCTTTCCGAATGTGTGTCGGAGCTTTCCGTAAAAGGCAGAAGGGTCTGTATTGTGACAGACAGCCATGTGGGCCCGCTTTATGCGGACGAGGTCCGAAGAAGGCTGTCAGAAGCGTTTAGAACCGTAACGGTCTATACGATCGAAGCGGGAGAAAAATATAAGACGCTGGATACTGTGCGCGGGCTTTATGAGCATCTGATTCTGGAGCACTTTGATCGGAAGGATATGCTGGCAGCTCTGGGCGGCGGCGTCATCGGCGATCTGACCGGCTTTGCCGCGGCGACGTATCTGCGGGGAATCGGCTTTATCCAGATTCCTACTACACTGTTGTCCCAGGTGGACAGCAGCATCGGCGGCAAGACAGGGGTGGATTTTGACAGCTATAAAAACATGGTCGGAGCCTTTCACATGCCACGGCTGGTATATATGAATCTTTCTGTGCTGAAGACTCTTCCCGAGCGGCAGTTCACATCAGGGATGGCGGAGATTCTGAAGCATGGGCTGATAAAAAATGCGGAATATTTTCAGTGGCTGATCGATCACCGGCAGGAGATTCTGGAAAGAAGGATGAATGCACTGATGCCGATGATCCTGGAAAGCTGCCGGATCAAGCGGGATGTCGTGGAGAAGGATCCTACAGAGCAGGGAGAAAGAGCGCTCCTGAATTTCGGACATACGATAGGGCATGCCGTAGAGAAGCTGAAGGACTTTCAGATGTATCACGGGGAATGCGTAGCCGCAGGCTGTGCGGCGGCGGCCTACCTTTCCTGGAAGCGGGGCCTTTTGGACGAGGCGGCGGTCTTAAGGATTTGTGAAGCGCTGAAAAGCTTTTCCCTTCCTGTGAAGGTGAGCGGCATTGACCCTGCGCAGGTGCTCCGCACTACAAAGTCAGACAAGAAGATGGATGCGGGCAGCATCCGGTTTATTCTGCTCAGGCAGACAGGAGACGCTTTTGTGGATCAGTCGGTGACAGAGGAAGAGCTCCTGGACGCGATAAATTGGATTACAGAGGATTGATACGATGACAAGACAGAAATACAATCTGATTGGAATTCTGGCGGCGATCGTTCTGATTGCCCTGGATCAGTGGACGAAGCATCTGGCGGTACTGCGTTTGAAGGGACAGAGCCCCATTGTTCTTTGGGATGGAGTCTTTGAGCTTCATTACCTGGAGAACAGGGGGGCAGCCTTTGGCATCCTTCAGGGACAGAAGGCCGTCTTTCTGGTATGTACGCTCCTTATCCTTATCCTGATTGTTTTTTTCTACAACCGTCTCCCGGCGGGAAAAAGATTTTTTATGATGCGGCTGGTGGCGGTTTTCCTGGCAGCAGGAGCTGTCGGGAATCTCATCGACCGGATGCGCTATTCCTACGTAGTGGATTTTCTGTATTTTAAGCTGATTGATTTCCCGGTATTCAACGTGGCGGACTGCTATGTGACGGTGGGAGCGGTGCTGCTGGCTGTTCTGATCCTTTTCGTATATAAGGAAGAGGAGCTGGGATTTTTAAGCCTGAAGAGGCAGGGTGGGAAAAAAGATGCCTGAGATTTCGGAACGGATAGAGACGCAGGTCTATGAAGTGGATACGGCAGGAGCAGGCCGGCGTCTGGATCAATATCTGTCTGAATGCGAACCGGAGCTTACCCGTTCTTATCTGCAGAAGCTGATTCGTGACGGCAGCGTACTGCTTGAGGGAAGACCGGCAAAAGCCGGAGTGAAGCTTTCGCAGGGAATGAAGATTGAGCTGACGCTCCCAGAGGCGAAGGAGCTGGAGATTCTGCCGGAGGAGCTGCCGCTTGATATTCTTTACGAGGACAGAGACGTCATTCTGGTAAATAAACCAAAGGGGATGGTTGTGCACCCTTCGGCGGGCCATCATACAGGCACGCTTGTAAATGCGCTCCTGTTTCACTGCCAGGGAGAGCTGTCCGGAATCAATGGAATTCTGCGCCCCGGCATCGTGCACCGGATAGACAGGGATACCACAGGAGTTTTGATTGCCTGCAAAAATGACCGCGCTCACAACGCGCTGGCCGGACAGCTGAAGGAGCATACGATCACCCGGCGCTACCGTGCCCTGGTCTGCGGCAATCTGAAGGAGGACGAGGGAACGGTAGACGCGCCCATCGGCCGCCATCCGGTGGAACGAAAAAAAATGGCTGTCGTGCGCTCGGGAGGAAAGCAGGCGGTCACCCATTACCGGGTCCTGGAACGCTTTGGAGCTTACACCTATATCGAATGCCGGCTGGAGACAGGACGCACGCACCAGATCCGTGTCCACATGGCCAGCATCGGGCATCCGCTTCTCGGGGACGAGGTCTACGGCCGCGGAAAAAATCCCTTCCATCTGGAGGGACAGACGCTCCATGCGATGGTTCTTGGCTTTGTACATCCCTCCACAGGCGAATATATGGAGTTTGAGGCTCCGCTCCCGGAATATTTCGAGGAGCTTTTAAGAAAGCTTCGAAGGACTGTGTGAGAGCACGGTACAGGGAGCAGTTGTTTTCTGAGTCGAAAAATTATGAACTGGAAAGAGAGAATGCGTCATGAAAAAGGACCGTGTAAAAGAAGAACGGACAAAATTTTCAGCGGATACCTCCGGCAGGAGTCCTGCAGACTGGGCCAGAGCGCTGCTTGTCCTTTTGCTTGGACTGACCATTGCCCACCTGGGCGTAACGCTTTTTCTTTTATCAGAGCTGGGGACGGATACGTTTACAGTATTTATTCAGGGACTTTCCGTATTGTCCGGCCTGACAGTCGGCACAGTCCATGTGATTGTGCTCTGTATTCTGATGGTTGTAATGCTTCTGACGACAAAGGGCTATGTAAAGCCGGGCACTGTGGTCTGTGCGTTTTGCGGCGGCCCGATTATAGATCTCTTTACCTGGCTGCTGGGCGGATATATCAGTGGAGAGTCTGTCATGGGCGTGCGGATTGTAAGCATGCTGGCCGGCTGTGTGATCCTTGCGCTGGGAATGTCCATTGTGATCAACAGCAATGCCGGTACGGGGCCCAATGATCTGGTGGCGGTCATTCTGTCGGATAAAATAGAGAGAGTAGAATTCCGCTGGATTCGTGTGGCCTGTGATTTGTTTTTTGTGGCGCTGGGTTTTCTGCTCGGTGGCACAGTCGGCGCGGGAACGATCGCGGCGGCTTTTCTTACAGGTCCTCTGGTGCAGTTCTGGCTGCCGGTTACCAGGAAATGGTTTTCGATCAGGTAGAAGGTGCAGAAAAAATCTGCTTGCCATTTCAGGCCGCCTGTGCTAGAATATAAAAGCGCTGCAGGTGACTGCAGAGAGCAAAGGGCCGGCGTGTCGGAATGGCAGACGAGGCAGACTCAAAATCTGTTGCGGGCAACCGCGTATGGGTTCAAGTCCCATCGCCGGCAGTTTTGATAAATTTATTTCACAGATTCCTCCAGCTTCTTCAGAGCTGGAATCTGGTGCTCTGGTATGATTGCAAAATCGCAATTGCTGAATCCATCAAATAAATCTATTAACTCTATCTTATACCTTCTCAATTCGGCCGCTGCTGTATTGGCCATTAATACATCATAATTGATTGCTTCGTTTATCCCCATTTCTCTTAGCTCGTGTTTATAGTGTTCGATCATGTCATTTTCGTTTAAAGGAGCCTCAAATGCATGGATTTTCAGCATTTTGATAATTGCCTGGGCAAATTCTTCAATGGGAGTCTCAGCATCCAGGCGGAATACAAAGCCTTCTTTCAGCAGTTCTTCCAGCCATTCATCATAAAAAACATAGAATTCATCCAGGCTTGAATCTATCGTTAAGTGTTTTATTTTGTCTGTTTTTATTTCATATTTTCCATTTGTTATGATTTCATTTATGCTGTAATATATGTCAGGCGATGTTTTTCCCTGCTCGAATACAAGATCATATCCGTCGTAATCACAGGGAATTTCAAATAATTTAAAAAACGGATCTATTTCTTTTTTTCTGAATAATTTCATATTCCTGTCTCCAAATCTTATACAATTATGTAATTATATTTGCTGTTCCTATTCAAATATATCACCGTTTGAGTTAAAATAATTCTAACGGATGACGAAGATAGTATATCATAGACAGCGTCCTGTTAAAAGGAGAAAGTACAGTAAAATGCAGCAGTGAAATCGGATGAATTTTGCTGATAAAGCGAGTGGAATCAATTATTTTGCCCAAACAGGGTATTTCCATGGTTTGGGTGGTATGATAAAATTAGGGGCAAGAGCAATCATGTGATACAGGGGGCCGTTTGGATAGCAGGATGGAATGGAACAGAGTGAAAAATGAGCTGTTAAGCTCGGTAAATCAGGTTGAGATTTTCGAAAAAGAGATCACTACAGATAGAAATGATACAAGGATAGAGGCGATTCGAAATAATACGGACTCTATCGTGATCAATAAATATTTAAGGCTGTTAGGGGCAGGAAAGAGTCCCTATGAAAATGTTCATTTATTCAATCAGGAAGCCGAAAAAGCATTTGGAGAGAAAAATGACATTGTGGCGTATGATGCTTTTGGCGGTCTTTTCGCTGTCAAAGGAACCATTCAGTATTTTGCGCCTGACACCCTTGAATGGGAAAATACAGAGAAGGATGGCGATGATTTTGTACGCTGGCTGGCAAGCGGAAGCTTAAGGGGATTCTATTCCTGTTTTCTTTGGGATAAGAGCGAAGAGGTGATAAACCGCCTGCAGCTGGGCCAGGGAATTCTGATGTATCCCTTTTTATGGGCGAAGGAATGTGACATTGATGCTGCGGATAAGAAGCTGGTCCCGTACAGGGAGCTGTTGGAGCTGAATGGCGAATTTTATAAAAGCTTTCAAGAGCTGAAATAAACGGGGAGTTTACAGTTATGCATAAAGAGATTGAAGGTGTAATTACAGAGATTTATATAAATGGAAATTAAAGAGCTTTTTGCTTCATGCTGGTGCAGGGAGCTCGAATTTATTTCAGATTTGGTAAACTCCGTAGAAAAAATGTGCACGAATGTAATGCATCATGATTCGGCTGGAGAACCTTCGGCAGATATTGTATTTCAGTTCAGAAGGTTTGTGAAGGAGAATTTTAAGGTCCAATATAGTTCTGTCCTTTCTATCAGTAAGCTGTGCGGTTTTTATTATCTCCAGCATGAATTTTCTGTAGATAATCAAGATGTGGACGGACTATTTCCGGAACTGGATGGATTTGGGGAGGGGAAAGCTGCGAAGTGAAGATTACAGGCGACAGAGGACAAGTGCAGATTGAAGACGAGGGAAATATCGCGAGATTTTACGGGGAGCTTTGCAGCAACGGCTTTTATGCGGACGCCGGGTCTATCCTCTGGCTTAAGAAAAAGGGGGAAGCGACGGAAGAGGACAGGCTTAACCTGATCCATAAGGTCATAAGGCATCAGCAAAACGACAGCTTTAAAATATTGTTTTCTGATGATGAGGGACGCCTGCTGTTTGAAGAGGAGCTTGGGCTGAAAATACAGGCCGGTTGGCCAAAGCTCGGTTATTATGTGCTCATGGCTGCAGTGCTTGTTGGCCTGTGGCTCCCGATCCTGCTGATGGAAATATTGGATCTGGCCGATCCGTTGTTTCGTATAACGTTCGAGCTCCCCAGTGTCGTACTTACAGGGCTGATTCTTATTTTCGGATTTGGGATAGGGCGGTTCAGGATTACGGCTGAAGGGAACAGGATTACCGTCAGGCCTGCGGCAGGAAGGAAATACAGCTTTTCTGTATCCGAGATTACGAAGATTGTCCGCAGAACGGATGCGGCAGATATTTGGGACGTACGGAAAATAACAATAGATACAGAGTCAAAACGGGTATCGGTAAATTCGTTTATGGCGGGGATAGAGGAGCTGGACGCTTATCTTATCAAACATGTTGGTTCAGAAAAAATCATTACGAAAGGATTTGGAAAATGAATCAAATGCACCAAATAGTGGCTGGTGTTTTGCGTGCTCCACGGGCAGGCAGGAGGCAAACATGAGAGTGATTCGTCTGGGCAGAGAAAATCTGGATGTTGAGCTGTCAGGTACTGCATACCGGATTTGCGGTGCAATTGGAGGGGGCACTGGTTTTTCTGCCTTCGCAGAAGAAATCTATAAGATAGAGGAAAGAGAGCAGTCCGTACCTGTGGGAGAAAGGCCTGTATTGTCCGAACTGGACGGCCAGGAGAAGCTGTGGGTCAGGGAAAAGGTCTGCGAGGAATGGGAAAGGACAAATCCGGGCTACGATATTGCTTTTTACGATGAAGAGGGGAACCTGCTGTGCAGGGCGGATCATAAAATGCGGGTACTGACCGTCTCGCGTTCCTGTCTGGAAATCCATATGGATGGGACAATCGTGCGCTTTGACGGGGACCTGGGGAGAAGAGGATTTACTGCGCTGGCAGCCTCCATGACATGGCTGTGCCCGGATGAACGGAAGGCGCAGGAGGGGGAATTTGAGACCTATGTCAAAAAATTTAAGGCAGGGTACAGGGCCCTGCCCAGGAAAAGCCGGCTGCGCATTATTTTTGCAGATGATAAAGGAGGAAGACAGGGATGAGGACACTTTTGAAAAACGGGACAGTCGTCAATGTATTTACCGGGGAAATAGAAAAGGCGCAGGTCCTGTTGGAAAATGAGAGAATTATTGGCGTGGGAGACTATTGCAGTCAGGATGCGGACGCCGAGGAGGATCTTACCGGAACATATATCTGCCCGGGCTTTATCGACGGTCATATCCATATAGAAAGCAGTATGCTGCTTCCAGTGGAATTTGCGAAGGCGGCCCTTCCTCACGGGACGACGGCGGTCGTGGCAGATCCTCATGAAATTGCAAATGTATGCGGCGCCGAAGGCATTCAGTTTATGCTGGAGGCCAGTGAAGGCCTGCCGCTGACGGTATATATCATGATTCCCTCTTGTGTGCCGGCCACGGAATTTGACGAATCGGGTGCCAGCCTTGGAGCGGAAGAGATCCGGCCATTTTACGGGCATCCCAGAGTGCTGGGACTTGGGGAGGTCATGAGCTATCATGCAGTCGCAGATGGGGATGAGAAGCTCCAGAAAAAGATAAATGACGCCCTGGAACGGGGACTTATCGTGAACGGGCATGCGCCTCTTCTGACTGGCAGAAAGCTTGACCGGTATATTGCTGCCGGTGTGGGAGACGATCACGAATGCTCTTCGGCGGAAGAGGCCATGGAGCGCATTCGAAAAGGGCAGCGCGTTTTGATTCGGGAGGGAACGGCGGCCCGAAACCTGAAAGAGCTTCTTCCGCTGTTTGAGGAGCCTTTTGCGGGGCGCTGCCTTCTGGTGACGGATGACAAGCATCCTGCAGATCTTCTGGAACGCGGGCATATCGACGATATCATCCGCCAGGCTGCAGCTATGGGAAAGGATCCGGTTACGGGAATCCGGATGGCGACGATTCAGGCGGCAGAATATTTCGGGCTCCGGCGCGTGGGGGCCGTAGCCCCGGGATACCAGGCAGATTTGCTTGTGCTCAATGATTTGGAGCGTGTGGCGGTTCGGGACGTCTATAAGGCGGGGCGCAAGGTGGTTTCCGAGGGAAGGGTTCTGCCATTTTCAGAGCCTGAGGTCTCTCCGGAGCGGTGGGAGGCAGTAAAAAGCTCCTTCCACGTAAAAGAGCTTTCGGCGGCAGATTTCCGGGTGGACGTCCATGGAAAGCACGGCTGCAGGGTCATTGGGCTTGTGAAGGGAGAGCTGCTGACAGAGGAGCGAATTCGGGAGATAGATTTTGATTCCGGGAACGGAATTGATACAGAACGGGATATCCTGAAAATCGCAGTGATAGAGCGGCACCGGAACACCGGGCATATCGGTCTTGGCTTTATAGAAGGCACAGGCGTCCGCTGCGGGGCACTTGCCTCTTCTGTCTCCCACGACTCCCACAATCTGATTGTGATCGGAGCAGACGAGGGAGACATGGCGTTTGCGGCGAATCACATCCGCAGTCTGGGAGGCGGCATGGCTGTGGTAAGGGATGGAAGAGTGGTTGAAGAGATGCCCCTTCCTTATGCCGGGCTTATGACGGGAAGGGCTGCAGCGCAGGCGGCTGCGGAGAATGAACGGGTCCGGGCAGGCGCACACGCGCTGGGTGTGCCGGCGGACAGAGAATTGTTCATGACCATGTCCTTTATCAGCCTTCCCGTGATTCCGCATCTGAAGCTTACGACGATGGGGCTGGTGGATGTGGACAGGCAAAGGCTGGTTCCCCTGTCTGTGGGGCAGACGGCAGACGGGCAGCAGTAAGGTCCTGAGAAAGACCTTGCCGGCTTGCTGTATAAAATACAATCTGGAAATTCTGGAATAAGTCTTCCAGCTTCTGTATATAATGGAAATAGCATAAATACAGGAGGACAAGACTATGGCACGACCCAGAACAAAAGCAAGAAAATCCTATGAGGAGCTTCTGGAAGAAAACGCGGAAAGGATTCGAAAGCATACAGAAGCCCTGCAGTCTCTTGAGAAGGAGCGCAAGGAGCTCCAGGCAGCAAAGCGGGATGAGGAAATTCAGGAGCTTTATCAGTACATGCAGGCAAACGGTCTTTCCGCCCAGGAGGTTTTGGAGAGCCTCAAGGAAGCGCGGCCGGAGGAGATCGCTTCTTAAGGCCCTGTAAGGCTTTGAAGCAGCCGGCGGCTCTTTGATACCTGCGGGCCGCCTGGCGCCTCCGAACCACTTTGGCGCCATTCCACAAAGCAGGGTTGTACTTTTTCGCGGGGGTATGGTATAATACCGGCAGGTATTATACCGCGCCGCATGGCAGCGCAGGAAAGCTTTTGGGAAAGGAGGAGCCTCATGACCTGCAAGGAAGCAGAACAGATGGTCATGCCATATATCAACGATGAGCTGACAGACAAGGAGCTGGAGGCTTTTCTTGACCATGTCTACAGCTGTAAATCCTGTTATGAGGAGCTGGAAATCTATTATACTCTGTATGCGGGGCTTGCGCAGCTGGATGGAGAGAACGAGGGGCAGGACATGCATAATCTTCTGCAGGAGGCCCTGTATGCCTCGGATCAGAGAGTCCGGGGAAGAAAGCTTTTCAATATCTATTATGTGTTCTCTCAGGTGTTGGCTATGGCGGCGCTGACCGCAATGATTGTGACGGAGATTTTGAAATTATGAGTGAAAAAATTCTGCTGGTGGATGGACACAGCATTATCAACCGGGCGTTCTATGGCGTAACGGATCTGACGAATTCCGAGGGCCTTCATACGAACGCTATTTTTGGGTTTTTAAATACACTTTTTAAGGTGCTGGATGAGGAAAAGCCGGACTATCTGACGGTGGCCTTCGATGTAAAGGCGCCGACCTTCCGCCATAAGCTGTACGACGCTTATAAAGGGACGAGAAAGCCTATGCCGGAAGAGCTGCATGAGCAGGTGCCTGTCCTGAAGGATGTGCTGCATGCCATGGGGATTCAGACCATGGAAAAGGCAGGCCTGGAGGCGGACGATCTTCTGGGAACTGTGGCGAAGCGCAGTGAAAAAAAGGGCATGGAGGTAACGGTGCTCTCCGGCGACCGGGATCTTCTGCAGCTTGCGACAGAGCATATCCGAATCCGCCTTCCCAAGACGAAGGGCGGAGTCACGGAGACGGAAAACTATCATACGCAGGATGTGATCGACCGCTATCAGGTGACACCGCTGCAGATCATTGAGCTGAAAGCGCTGATGGGAGATTCGGCGGATAATATCCCGGGTGTGCCAGGAATTGGGGAAAAGACCGCTACCAATTTGATTGTTCAGTATGGAAGCATTGAGAATGCCTACGCCCATGTGGAAGAGATTAAGCCAAACCGGGCTAAGGAGGCGCTGCGCGCCCATTATGACATGGCTCAGATGAGCAAGACCCTGGCTACTATCGATATTGACTGTGATTATGATTATGACTGGGAGGCGGCCCGCCTCGGGGATATTTATACGGCGGAAGCATACCAGCTGTTAAAGAAGCTGGAATTCAGAAATATGCTTTCCCGTTTTTCTGTGGAGGCCCCTGCCAACGAGAGGATAGAGAAAAATTTCCGGATGCTGCCGGAGCTGGGAGAGGCAGAGAATCTCCTGACACGGGCAGAGGGCGTAAAGCGCCTGGCCTTTGCGCTGCTTAGGGAGGAAGGGCATGTGCTGGCGCTTTCCCTGACTCTTTCGGAGGAGGAGACGTATCTGATTCCGGTACAGGGATTTCTGACGGAAGGATGGCTTTTGGAGCGTCTGGTCCGGATCCTTGAGGGAGCGGATGAAATCGCCTGTCTGCGGCTGAAGGAAGAGCTTTCCTGCCTGGATGCGGCTATGGAAGAGGAGGGAATTTCCCTGGGGCCGGATACGGAGACCGCGTTCCGGGATGCGGAGATCGCGGCGTATCTTCTGAATCCCTTAAAGGACAGCTATTCCGTCGAGGAGCTGGCAAAGGAGTGTCTGCAGCTTGCGATTCCCTCCCGGGCAGAGCTGTTTGGAAAAGAAAGCCTTGCTCAGGCCATGGAAGAAAAGCCGAAGGATTTTCTGTCCTATGGCGGCTACTCCAGCTATGTGCTTTATCAGTCTATGCCAGTCCTTAAGGAGCGTCTGCAAAAGGCCGGCATGGAAAAGCTGTATCAGGAGATGGAGATGCCCCTCGTTTTTACGCTGTACCGTATGGAGCGGGCCGGCGTCCGTGTGGATGCGGAAGCGCTGAAGGCCTACGGGGACGAGCTGGGTGTGCGGATCGGAGAGCTGGAGACGAAGATTTACGAGGAGGCAGGAGAAACCTTTAACATCAATTCTCCCAAGCAGCTCGGCGTGATCCTCTTTGACAAAATGGGGATGAAGGGCGGCAAAAAAACGAAGACCGGATATTCTACCTCGGCGGACGTGCTGGAGAAGCTGGCTCCGGAGCATCCGATTGTGGCAGATATTCTGGAATACCGCCAGCTTGCCAAGCTGAAATCCACCTACGCGGACGGTCTTGCCGCATATATCGGGAAGGACGGGCGGATTCACACGACCTTTCAGCAGACGATTACGGCTACGGGGCGCTTAAGCAGCGTGGAGCCGAACCTGCAGAATATTCCCATCCGGATGGAGCTTGGAAGAAGGATCCGGAAGGTATTTATTCCAAAGGAGGGAAGCATCCTTGTGGATGCGGACTATTCCCAGATCGAGCTCAGAGTGCTGGCGCACATGTCGGGGGACGAAAACCTGATTCAGGCGTACCGGGAAGCCCAGGATATCCACAGGCTGACGGCCTCCCAGGTATTTCATGTGCCCTTCGACGAGGTGACGCCTCTTCAGAGAAGAAACGCGAAGGCAGTGAATTTCGGAATCGTATATGGAATCAGCTCCTTCGGGCTTTCTCAGGATTTGAGTATCACAAGAAAGGAAGCCCAGGAATATATTCAAAAATATTTTGAGACATATCCGAAGATTAAGGAATTTCTGGACGGCTGCGTGGATAAGGCAAAGAAGGACGGCTATGCGGAGACCATGTTTGGCCGCAGAAGGCCGGTGCCGGAGCTCAAATCCTCGAATTTCATGCAGAGATCCTTTGGAGAGCGTGTGGCGATGAATGCGCCTATCCAGGGCACGGCGGCAGATATCATCAAGCTGGCGATGAACCGGGTGGACAGGCGGCTTCGGCAGGCTGGCCTGAAGTCGCAGCTGCTTCTGCAGGTTCACGATGAGCTCCTGGTGGAGGCAGAGGAAGCGGAGCTTTCTCAGGTGAGAGAGATCCTTGCAGAGGAAATGCAGGGGGCAGCGGAGCTTTCGGTGCCGCTGGAGATCGATATGAAGCAGGGGATGAACTGGTATGAGGCCCACTGACGCAAAGATGGCTGTGATCGGAATCACAGGAGGCATAGGCGCAGGGAAAAGTACAGTCTTAAATGTCCTCTCAGCCCTTCCGGGCGTGCGCGTGGAGGAGGCTGACCGGGTGGGACACCTTGTAATGGAGCCCGGAACGGAGGGCTTTCAAAAAATCCGGGAGCATTTTGGAGCGCAGGTGTTGGATAGGGATGGCCGGATAGACCGGCGCACCCTGGCTGAAATTGTATTTTCGGACAGGCAGGAGCTTGCCTGGCTGAACAGCGTGATTCACCCGGCAGTGAAGGAATGGTTCCGCCGGGAGATCCGACTGGAACGGGAAAGAGGAAGGCTCCGGCTGTTTATCATAGAAGCGGCGCTTTTGATCGAGGATCATTATGAAGAGCTCTGCGAAGAATTCTGGTACATCGATACAAAGGCGGAGCTGCGGAGAGAACGGCTGAAAGCATCCAGGGGCTATTCCGATGAGAAGATAGACTCCGTGTTCCGCAGTCAGCTGACAGACGCTGTGTTCCGGCAGCACTGCCAGGAGACGGTGGACAACAGCGGGACTCCGGAGGAGACGGCGGCCCGGGTGAGGGCGCTGCTTTTGAAAAAAGGACTATACGAAGGAAAAGGAGATACAGATAAATGAGAATGTGCAGTATCGCCAGCGGAAGCAGCGGAAACTGTATCTATGTGGGTTCAGACAATCATCATATTCTGATTGACGCAGGGATCAGCGGAAAGCGCGTGGAAGCGGGGCTTCGTGAGCTGGAGCTTTCCGGAAAGGATATCGACGGGATTCTTCTGACCCATGAGCATTCCGATCACATCAAGGGGCTGGGCGTACTGGCCCGCAAATATGGGGTTCCGATTTACGCCACACCCGGGACGGCGGGCGCTGTGAAAGCCATGAGCGGCCTTGGAAGGATTGACGACAGCCTGTTTGTGGAAATCCACGCAGATCAGGATTTCCAGATAGGGGATTTGAAGGTTTCCCCTTTTCATATTTCCCATGACGCGGCGGAGCCGGTGGCCTACCGGATTGCCTGCGGAGAGAAAAAAATGGCTGTAGCTACGGATTTGGGAGTTTATACGGATTATACGGTTGAGCACCTGAAGGGGCTGGACGTACTTCTTCTGGAGGCCAACCATGATATACATATGCTGCAGGTGGGAGCTTATCCCTATTATCTGAAGCAGCGAATTTCCGGCGATTTGGGACATCTCTCCAATGAAACGGCGGGAAAGCTTCTGTGCGAGGTGCTTCATGATGATTTAAAGGCAATCGTGCTGGGACATCTGAGTAAGGAAAACAACTATGCGGAGCTGGCCTATGAGACGGTGAAGCTGGAAATTACACTGGGAGACACGCCCTATCAGCCGGGCGATTTTCCACTGAGCGTGGCAAGCAGGGACGAGAGATCGGCCTGCATCGCGATATAAAGAGATAAAAGAAACATCCAAACCAATAAGGAGGAGCGTTATGAAAAGAACTGTTATTACCGTAGTAGGAAAGGACGCAGTAGGGATCATTGCCAAGGTGTGCACCTACCTTGCCCAGAATGGAGTCAATATCCTGGATATTTCCCAGACCATTGTCCAGGGCTTTTTCAATATGATGATGATTGTGGATACAGGAAATGTGAAATCCTTTGAAAATCTCTCCCATGAGCTGGAGCAGATCGGTGATGAGATCGGCGTGGTGATCAAATGCCAGCACGAGGAAATCTTTGACCGGATGCACCGGATTTAATGCCTGATTCCCGAAAGCAGCGGGGATGAAACGGAAAGGAGAGGCCATGATTAATTTATATGAGGTAAGAGAAACGAATCAGATGATTGAGCAGGACAACCTCGATGTGCGCACTATCACGCTGGGGATCAGCCTGATGGATTGCATGGATGCGGATCTGAAAAGGCTCAATCAGAAAATCTATGATAAGATTACGGCAGTGGCAAAGGATCTGGTGCAGACAGGAAAGGCCATTGAGAGCGACTATGGAATTCCGATTGTAAATAAGCGGATTTCTGTAACTCCGATTGCACTTGTAGGCGAAGCGGCCTGTAAGTCCCCGGAGGATTACGTGACGCTTGCCAGAACCCTGGACCGGGCGGCAAAGGAGGTAGGCGTCAATTTCATCGGCGGCTATTCTGCGCTGGTATCCAAGGGGATGACAAAGGGAGAGGAGAATCTGATCCGCTCCATTCCGGCTGCCCTTGCAAATACTGACAGGGTCTGCAGTTCTGTCAACGTAGGCTCCACAAAGACAGGCATCAACATGGATGCGGTACGCCTGATGGGCGAAATGATCGTAAAGACGGCGGAGTATACGAAGGAAAAGGATTCCCTGGGCTGCGCGAAGCTGGTAGTGTTCTGCAACGCCCCGGATGACAATCCGTTTATGGCAGGCGCTTTTCACGGCGTCACCGAGGCAGACGCTATTATCAACGTGGGCGTCAGCGGCCCGGGCGTAGTCAAGCATGCACTGACTAAGGTACGGGGAGAGAGCTTTGAGGTGCTCTGTGAGACCATCAAAAAGACAGCCTTCAAGGTTACCCGCGTAGGCCAGCTGGTAGCGCAGGAAGCCTCCAGGCGCCTTGGCATTCCCTTTGGCATCGTGGACCTTTCCCTTGCGCCGACTCCGGCCATCGGAGACAGCGTAGCTGAGATTCTGGAAGAGATCGGCCTGGAGCGCTGCGGCGCGCCGGGTACGACGGCAGCCCTGGCCATGCTGAATGACCAGGTAAAGAAGGGCGGCGTTATGGCTTCCTCTTATGTGGGCGGCTTAAGCGGAGCGTTTATCCCGGTCAGCGAGGATCAGGGAATGATTGACGCGGTGAAGGCGGGAGCCCTGACCCTGGAAAAGCTGGAGGCTATGACCTGTGTCTGCTCGGTTGGCCTGGATATGATTGCGATCCCGGGCGATACGAAGCCCAGTACGATTTCCGGTATTATCGCGGATGAGATGGCGATCGGCATGGTCAACCAGAAAACCACGGCTGTCCGCCTGATTCCTGTGATTGGAAAGGGCGTCGGAGAGATGGTGGAATTCGGCGGTCTCCTCGGTTATGCGCCGATCATGCCTGTGAATCAGTTCTCCTGCGAGGCCTTTGTAAGCCGGACAGGACGGATTCCTGCCCCGATTCATTCCTTTAAGAATTAAGCGCCGGATAGAGACAGCACAGCACGGAGGATAAAATGAAGACATACAAGCATCTTGTCTTTGACATAGACGGTACAATTATAGATTCTGCGGATATCAATATGATCTCGCTGCAGGAGGCAGTAAAGGAGCTGCGGGGAGAGACGATGCCGCTGGAGGACCTGTATTTTTCCTTTGGGATTCCGGGCATCCGCGCGATGGAAATTCTGGGATTTCCGGATCCGGCGGAGGCCCTAAGGGTCTGGCTCCGGCATTATGCAGCCTGCTCAGAGAGGCTGGGCATGCCCCTGTTTCCCGGAATGCGTGAGGTTTTGGAGAAGCTTCACAGAGAAGGCGTTTCCCTGGGGATCATTACCTCAAAGCTTCGGGAGGAATACGACGATCACTTTGGAAGACGGGGGCTTCTGGAGCTGTTTCCCTGTGCGGTGACTGCCAGCGATACGCCAAAAGGAAAGCCCTATCCGGATCCCATGCTGGAGTATCTGAGGCGTACCGGGGCCAGTCCGGAAGAGGTGATTTACTTTGGAGATACAGCCTACGATATGGACTGCGCCAGAGCCGCAGGCGTCGATCAGGCGCTGGTGCTCTGGGGCTGCCTGAATCCTGAAGGCATCGAGGCCACCTGGCGGCTGGAACGGATAGAAGAAATTCCACGCTTTGCCGGATTGTAAGGAGCCATTTTTCATCAGCCTTCTCAAATGCTATAAGAACATTCGCCATGGAGTGCCCGGAGGGAGGCAGTTACCATGCTGCCTCGTGTGCATCCTCCGAATGATAAGGTATTACGACAGGGGAGCGGGTATACTCGTGAATCAGGGCCGAACCGTTTTGCCCTGCTTTGGCAGCCTCATATATGTGAGCCGCAAATACATCCTGATCAAAAAGGGCAAGCTGCTCCTGGGAAAGAATACGGGAGGCGTCCGCCGTTTTCACAAGAAGCGGCGAGGCGCTTCCCTTTTTGATAGCAGCAAGCAGAGGCTGAGAAGCCTCGCGGAAGCCGAGGACACGCAGATACACGGGCCAGCCGGCCGCCTTCCTGGCGTCCAGATCTGCCTGCTTTAAATTCAGCAGGATATGGCAGAGAGCGCGGGTGATGCGTGTGTGAGTGATTTGGCGGGTCTTCAGAAGATCTGCAAACTCCTCAGCGTCTGTGAACTGAAAGCGGCAGTTTTCGATCCGTGCCGCCAGATCTTCGCCCACATCCTGAAAGGCAGCCAGTTCAGCCCGGGGCAGCGACAGCAGGCGGTAGAGCAGGATGGAGGAAAAATCATTCAGCCGAAGCGGACGGTGCGCTGCCAGAGCCTTTGTTAAAAGCAGCTGTGAGGCAGGCGGAAGCTGGGCGCAGACAGAAGCCGGGAGAATTCCGGGAGCCTCAGCGTCAGGAGAAACAGGCTGGCGGCAGGCTTCATATATGGCGTGGCGAATCGCAGAGGCAGAAGCCATCTTTGCATTCAGCGACAGATCATGATAGCCGGCAGAGCACCGGCGGAGCGTCAGGGGACGGATGGAGCTTTTCCTGCGGATCAGGGCGCGACAGTATTCGACGCCGAGAATATTATTGGGATCGTCGAGAGGGGAGGAAGCCCGGCGGCAGTCTGCGTCGCTGGCCTGGCAGGGCAGAATCCGCTCTGTGAAATTCCGGTACTCCTCTGCGGCACGGCTTCTGGCTGCCGGAAAGCTCATCCCCTGGCGCAGATAGCCCTGAAGAAGCTCCCGGTACGCAGGCGGCTCCTCTTCAAAAAGCCTGGCGTAGGACAGAAGCGTGTCCAGATCGCCCGATTCGCTCCCGAAGCAGAGGACATCCACGCAGCCAAGCGCTTCCAGTATGGAAACCGCGCCCTGGGCGAAAGCCTCGGCGCTGCCCGCAGCGTAGGAGATGGGCAGCTCGATTACCAGATCGGCGCCTGACCGCAGAGCCATTTCAGCCCGTATATATTTGTCTGTGACAGCGGGATATCCTCTCTGCACGAAATCGCCGCTCATCACGATGACGGCATAGTCTGCGCCTGCAAGCTCCTTTGCCTTTTGAAGCTGATAGGCGTGTCCTTTGTGGAAAGGATTGTATTCTGCAATGATTCCGACGGTTTTCATAGGGCTGCTCCTTTAAAATGATTTTATATATCTTACCACAGAGGAGGAATGTAGGGCAAGGAGGCAGCAGGCCTTTGCAGATGATTTCAAATTGCGGGATGAAAATAGATTAGAGGACTTCTGGAGATTTCCAGCTGACGGGAAATATGGTATAATAAAAAAACCAAGAAACCGGAGGACAATAGTATGCTGGAAGAATTAAGAGAACAGATGCTTGCAGAACAGGCGGAACAGATTGCGAGACTGCAGCTTAGAAATGAGATCAGGACAGCAGGGCTTATCATATGGGGCGTGCTTCTGCTTGGCTGGGTGATTTTCTGTTTTGTAAAGCTGATGAAAGATTTACATAATTCGGAATCCATGAAATCCGGGGAGATTGCGTTTACCTGTGAGACATGCGGCGCGTCGTTTCAGGTTTCCGCAGATTCTCTGGCCCGGCACCCGTTTACGCCGGTGAAGACAGTTCGCACAGGCAGGACAATCCGCCAGTCCCGAAGGCTGTCCTGTCCTTATTGCAGGAAGAAAACGTGGTGCAGGCAGGACATGGCACAGTCGTACCAGATTGGCATGGGCAGCCTTGGAGAAGCTGCGGGGAAAAATCTTTTCCGCTTTCTGATTGGAGCCCTGGTTCTGTCGGCGGCGGGAGGCGTCTTTTTCCTGGCTCTCAATATTATTTTTTGATGACGGTTTCCACCTGCATGGTGGATGGAGAGGGGGAGCTAAATTGGGCAATCTGTATATAGGAATTTTCTTTTTGTGCTTCTCTCTTTTTCTGAGATTCTATTCTCCAAAAGAAAGAGGGAATATGCTGGGGTATAAGTCACCTCAGCTGAGAACGCGCAGGCGGGTATGGTTCTGGTCCAACAGGTGCTTCGGAAATCTGGCGCTGGCAGGCTCTGCGGTGTATTTGACAGTCAGCACAGCTTTTCTGGCGGCGGGGAAAACAGAGTGGCTGGATGAAGTAAACCGGTATATCATTCCGTATCTCCTGCTCAGTATAGTAGTTACGGAAATCTATACGTTTATCCGGGTACGCAGGAAGGAATGAGAGGACAGCCCCTGCGGGAAAGGAACGAAAAAGAATGGATATTTGTCTGCACTACAGGGAAGAGGGAACAGGATTTCCGCTGATTTTGCTGCACGGAAACGGAGAAAATGGAACGTATTTTGAGCATCAGCTGGCGTATTTTTCAGGGAAATTCCGGGTGATAGCCGTGGATACCAGAGGGCACGGGCAGTCTCCGAGAGGAACGGCAGCCTTTACCATCAGTCAGTTTGCCGATGATCTGAACGATTTTTTGGAGCAGATGGAGATTCCACAGGCGGTACTCCTTGGATTTTCCGATGGGGCAAATATTGCCATGCGGTTTGCGCTCCGGTACCAGGACAAGGTAAAGGCCCTCATCCTGAATGGAGGAAACCTGGATGCGGGAGGAGTAAAAAGATCGGTGCAGCTCCCGATTGAAATAGGGTATCATATGACAAGGCTGTTTTCCGGCATATCGGCAAAAGCCCGAAGGAATCACGAGATGCTTGCTCTGATGGTAGACGATCCCAATATAGAGCCGTCAGAATTGGGGGCGGTTCATGTCCCGGCGCTTGTGATTGCAGGGACAGAGGATATGATAAAGGAAGAAGAAACCAGGCGGATTGCAGCGCATATTCCCGGCGCAAGGCTGAAATTTATCAAGGGTGATCACTTTATCGCGGCAAAGGCGTATGAGAAGTTTAATGAAGCGGTGGATGAATTCCTGAGCAGCCTGACGTATGAGAGAAGATGAAAATGGGAATGAGTAAGCGGCTGGTACAGGACAGGAAAGGTGGGCGCAGGCAAGAAGATGCTTTGGAGAAAAGCCTTTTTTATCTTCCCTTGTACGCAGAGCTTAACTCGGAAAATCTGGCTGTATCGGACATGACTCCAGAAGAAGCGCCCCGGTGGATTGCGTGTTTGGAAAAGGAGTAAATGTTATTGTGGAAAAATCTCCCGAAGGGGAGATGTAAAAGAAAAATGTAAATTTATGGTTGACATGACGAGACCTGTCTGTTATCTTCAAGATAAGTGAAAAATCTTCTGGCTGTCTCAGGAGCATTAGCTCCGGCAGCTGGAATTTCTGGCAGTTCGCCGACATTTTCACAGGAAAAAATTAATAGAGTTAAGCGGATGCCGGAAAATGAAGGCAAGTGAGGACAGCCTGCCTTTCCATAATACAATACGGAAGCCTTTGTTTTCCGGTGCAATCCGCTGGAAAGTGAGGCAAGGCATGAAGGAAAGCAAAAGGAAGAACCGGAAAAGAAGCCTGGAGGATCTGAATGTTATCGATGATTTTTTGATGAACGCGGCTGCATCTGAGCCGGAGGGAGGGGCCGAGTTCTGCCGGCTGCTTCTTTCTACACTTCTGGAGCGAAAGATTGGAAAGGTGCAGGTAAATGTGCAGAAAATGATTCCTGCCTATACGCCGGGGCTCCGCGGGATCCGTATGGATGTAGAGGTTGTGGAGGAGATGGAACCGGTGCTTCAGGTTTATGACATTGAGCCATGCATGTATGAGACAAAGACGGAAAATCTGGCGAAGCATAACCGTTTTTATCAGGGACGGATTGACGGACGTTATCTGCAGAGCGGAGAATGGGATTTTTCGAAGCTGCCGAATCTGTATGTGATTATGATTCTTCCCTATGACCCCTTTGGAAAGGATTATATGATGTATCAGATTCAGAGTAGGTGCAAAGAGGTGCCGGAGCTTGATTATCCGGACGGGTTAATGTATATTTATTTTAATACCAGAGGGACAAAGGGAGGAAGTCCGGAGATTCGGAAGATGCTGGATTACCTTCAGAAAAGTACGGCAGAGAATGTAACAGGAGAGACCCTGCAGAAGATTCACCAGCATGTTGTGAAGGTGAAGGAGCAGCCGGAGGTGAGGGAAGAGTATATGCTGTTGGAAGAAAAAATGTATTATGAGAGGAAAGCAGCAGCCAGAGAAGCAGATTTGAAACGGAGAAAGGAAGATATTCTGGAGCTGTTGGAAGACTATGGGAAAATACCGGAGGAGCTTCGCGAGATAATCGAAGCAGAAGGAGAGACGGAGGTGCTGACACGCTGGCATAAGCTTGCAGCCCGCTGCGGAAGTCTTTCTGTCTTTGAAAAGCGGATGTGGGAAGGGAGCGAGTAAGAAGGGATATAATGAAAACGCAGATGGAAAGGTTTTTCAGCCCTGCCGGCTCTGCGCCTCATTGCTTGGGAAAGGAGTAAATGGTATCGTGGAAAAAAGAATTTCCCGGAGAGTAAGCGCAGAGGAGGAAGGAATGTCCCTGGGACAGTTTCTGCGTTCCTGCATGTCCTTGAGCAAAAAGGAGATCAGCCGGGCCAAGTTCCTGGAAAATGGCATCTGTGTAGACGGAGTAAGGAGAAAGGTCACGGCAGTTTTGGAGGCGGGAGAATTCGTGGAGGTACAGCTTGAGACAGGAGAAAGGACTTCGCTCCAGCTTGGAGCTTCGGACAAAGAGCTGGAGGTCCTCTATGAGGATGAGGATGTGATAGTTCTGAATAAGCCCGCGGGCCTGTCTGTCCACCCTGCGGGGAGGGGGACCTTTCACGGAGATACGCTGGCGAACCGTCTGGCCTTTTATTTGCGTGAAAAAGGAGAGGACTGCGTGATCCGGATTCTTGGACGGCTGGATAAGGACACTTCCGGCGTAGTCCTGGCGGCAAAAAGCCGGACAGCATCTGCCCGGCTGGAGCAGCAGAGAGAGGCGGGAATACTGAAAAAGACTTATCTGGCTGTGGTACAGGGCGTACCGCAGGAGAGCGAAGGGGAGATCCGCGTTTCCCTGGGACCGGATCCGGAAGACAGAACACGAATGCGCGTATGTCAGGATGGGAAAACGGCGCAGACATACTATCAGGTTTTGAAGACATTTCATGGCGGAAGAGAGAATGGAATAGAGGACGGAAGAGAAGCCGGGGAGAGGGCAGGGAAAGAGGAAGAAAGGGCAGTCTGCTCCCTTGTCCGTCTTTGCCTGGCTACAGGCCGGACCCATCAGATACGGGTACATATGGCGTATATCGGCTGTTCTCTTCTTGGGGATCCGCTGTATGGAAGCGGCAGCGCTGCCGCAGGCAGCGGCTCCCCGGAGGCAGAGAGGAGAGCTCTGATAGGTCGTACAGCTCTCCATGCGTCGGAGCTTGTATTCTGTCAGCCCTTTACCGGGAGAAGGCTTCGGGTTTCGGCGCCGCTTCCGAAAGACATTGCCAGGATCCTGAATTTTGTGGTAGAATAAATCCGGCTGCTGTTCCGGGGGAAAACGTGTGCGGCGGGTTGCCGCAGAGCGGAGCAGAAAACGGAACAGCCTGCAGCGAAGAGAGGATTTATGGGAAAATCATTATATATAGCGGAGAAGCCCAGCGTGGCCCAGGAATTTGCCAAAGCGCTGAAGCTGAACACCTCCCGCCGGGACGGATACCTGGAAGGGGAGGACAGCATTGTGACCTGGTGTGTGGGGCACCTGGTGACTATGAGCTATCCGGAAGCATACGATGAGAAATTAAAAAAATGGAGCCTGCAGACTCTGCCGTTTCTGCCGGAGGAATTTAAATATGAGGTCATTCCCTCTGTAAAGAAGCAGTTTGAGATTGTGAAAGGGCTGCTGAACAGGCCGGACGTGGAGACGATCTATGTCTGCACGGACTCCGGGCGGGAAGGAGAGTACATTTACCGGCTGGTAGAGCAGATGGCGGGCGTCCGGGGAAAAAAGCGCCGGCGCGTCTGGATTGATTCTCAGACGGAAGAAGAGATTCTGCGCGGCATCCGGGAGGCGAAGGACCTGTCCGAATATGACAATCTGGCCAGCGCGGCTTACTTAAGAGCTAAGGAAGATTATCTGATGGGAATCAATTTTTCCCGTCTTTTGACCCTGAAATATGGGAATACGATTTCCAGTTACCTGAATACAAAATATACTGTGATCTCTGTGGGCCGTGTGATGACCTGCGTGCTGGGCATGGTGGTCCGGCGGGAAAGGGAGATCCGGGAGTTTGTAAAGACGCCGTTTTACCGGGTGCTGGGCGATTTCGGACTTCACGGAAGAAGGTTCGAGGGAGAATGGCGGGCTGTATCCGGCTCGGCCTTTTGTGAGCCGCACAGGCTGTATAAGGAGAACGGTTTTAAGAAAAAGGAGGATGCGGAAGGCCTTATCCGTTTTCTGGAGGAGGAAAAGCCCCCGCAGGCCAGGCTGTTTTCTGTGGAGAGAAAGAAGGAAAAGAAAAATCCGCCCCTTCTTTTTAACCTGGCGGAGCTGCAGAACGAGTGCTCCCGGCGGTTTAAGCTGAGTCCTGACGAGACCCTGCGGGTGGTTCAGGAGCTCTACGAAAAAAAGCTGGTCACCTACCCGAGAACGGACGCCAGAGTGCTTTCTACGGCGGTGGCAAAGGAAATCGGAAAAAATCTTTCGGGACTTAAGTCTTATGGAAAGGTATCGCAGTTTGCGTCGGAGGTTCTGGCGGGAACATCCTGGAAGGGAATTGCAAAGACCCGGTATGTCAACGATAAGCAGATTACAGACCACTATGCAATTATTCCTACCGGGCAGGGGCTGGGAGCTTTGAAAAGTCTGGCGCCTGTATCTGAGCAGATTTATGAGGTGATCGCGCGCAGATTTCTGGGGATTTTTTATCCGGCGGCAGAATATCAGAAGGTACAGCTGGTGACAGAGGTACGGGAAGAGCGTTTCTTTTCCAGCTTCCGTGTGCTGCTGAAGGAAGGCTATCTGCGGGTACAGCCCCAGGCTCCTGACAGCTCCAAAAAGAAGAGCGAGGAGGATGAGACTGAGGACGTACGCGTGGACGCGGAATTTCTGGAGCTTCTGAAGGGGTTGAAAAAGGGAGATTCCGTGGAAGCCTCCGGTTTTCGGATCAAGGAAGGCGAGACCTCGCCGCCGAAGCGCTACAATTCCGGATCTATGATTCTGGCTATGGAGAACGCGGGACAGCTCATTGAGGATGAAGAGCTGCGGGCCCAGATCAAGGGCAGCGGAATCGGAACCAGCGCCACCCGTGCGGAGATTCTGAAAAAGCTGGTGAACAATCAGTACATAGCTCTGAATAAAAAGACGCAGATTATCACGCCTACCCTTCTCGGGGAAATGATTTACGATGTGGTTCGGGCTTCCATTTACAGCCTTCTGAATCCGGAGCTCACGGCGAGCTGGGAAAAGGGGCTGACCCAGATGGCGGAGGGAACCATCACCGAGGAGGTCTACATGCAGAAGCTTGAGAAGTTTATCACCGACAAGACTACAAATGTGCTGAACGCAGATTACCGGAGGGCCTTATGTCCCTGCTTTGACGCGTCGGCTAAATTTTATAAAAATAATAACAAGAAAAAGGAGCAGGAAAAGAAATGAAAGAACTGGAAGTAAAGGAACTCTATACCCTGTCTGAGACTCTGGCCGCGCCGCTTCTGTCCAAGGTTACCTATCCGTGGGAAGCGCTGCCGGAGATTGGAGCCTTTATTCTGGAGCTTGGCAAGAGCTTAAGCGAGGAGGAATATGAGAAGCGCGGAGAAAATATCTGGATCGCACGTTCTGCGAAGGTAGCGCCTACGGCTTCCATCACAGGCCCCTGTATTATCGGAAAGAATACGGAGGTACGCCACTGCGCGTTCATCCGTGGAAACGCACTGGTGGGCGACGGAGCGGTCGTCGGCAATTCCACGGAGCTGAAAAATGTGATCCTGTTTAACAAGGTTCAGGTACCGCACTATAATTACGTGGGAGATTCCATTCTTGGCTATAAATCCCATATGGGTGCAGGCTCCATTACTTCTAACGTCAAGTCGGATAAGCTGCTGGTTAAGGTGCATACACCGGAGGGAGATATTGAGACGGGAATCAAGAAGTTCGGCGCCATGATCGGCGACGAGGTGGAGGTAGGCTGCGGTTCCGTCCTGAATCCGGGAACTGTCATTGGAAGAAATTCAAATATTTATCCGCTTTCCTCCGTAAGAGGCGTCGTTCCTGCGAACTCTATCTACAAAAAGCAGGGCGAAGTAGCAGAGAAGAGATGAGCCAGAGAGAGGCGTCGATGCCTTTTTCCGGGGGCGCCTTAAAATGGATTGCGATTTTTACCATGCTGGCAGATCATATTGGGGCCTGCCTGCTGGAGATTTTTGTGCTGAATTATTATGGGAGCTCTCCGCTGGCCGGACAGGTGGATAACCTGTATTTCTGGGCGAGCCTGGATGCAGTTCTGCGCAGAATCGGAAGGATAGCATTTCCGATCTTCTGCTTTCTTCTGGTGGAAGGAGCGCTTCACACACGCAATTCCCGGAAATATCTGCTGCGGCTTTTGGCCTTTGCGGTGGTATCGGAGATTCCCTTTGATCTGGCCCTGCATAACACACCGTTTTTCTGGGGAACACAGAATGTATTTTTCACCCTGTTTCTTGGCCTGCTGGTGATTCTGGTGTTTCAGAGGTACCCGGCAGACGCCTGGAAGGGAATGCTGGCGCTGGTGGTGCTGGCTTCTGCTGCGGAGCTGTGCGGTACGGATTATGGAGCGGTTGGCGTAGCTGTGATTGTGGTCATGTACCTTCTGCGGGATCGGCTCCTGGCTGCCGCCAGTCTCTCGCTGGTTCTGCTTGTGCTGCTTTCCCGGCTGGAGCTTTATTGTATTCCGGCGTTTCTGGCAATCGCGCTTTACAATGGAAAGAGGGGGCGCCAGCCCAAATATTTTTTCTATGTGTTTTATCCGGTGCATCTGCTGCTCCTGTGGGCCATAGGGAACTATGTGCTGCCGGTATGGATGTAGGAGGGCTGCCAGGCTGCAGAACAGCCGGATCAGGCGCCTGCACAACAGTGGGATTCGACGGCTGAAGAGCAGTATAAATTTCCTTGACAACCGGGCTGGCATCCGCTAAGATAATAAAGGTTTTGGACTTATATAAATTCATAATAGGTTGAATGTTTCTACCAGCTGCCGTAACAGTTGACTATAAGCCGCCCTGTCAGGGGAAGCTATATACTGTTTCAGCAGCTGGTTTTTTCTGGCGGAAAAGCAGCTCCGCGCCGCGCGGAAAACGGCGGGCGGCGCAGCAGGAGCGCATGCTGCCGGCGCAGATGAGAAGGAGGTATTTTATATGAGAAAAACAGATGTATTGATTATTGGAGCGGGGCCTGCGGGAATCTTTACGGCCCTGGAGCTTCTGAAAAACGGAAGCAGGAAAAGCATCACGATTGTGGAAAAGGGAAGACCGGTGGAAAAGCGGTCCTGTCCCAAGACAAGGACGAAAAAATGTGTAAACTGCAAGCCCTACTGCAATATTACAACGGGATTTTCCGGCGCAGGCGCATTTTCCGATGGAAAGCTGTCCCTAAGCTATGAGGTGGGCGGCGATCTGCCCTCCCTGATTGGCGAGGACTTTGCCCAGGAAATGATCCATTATACGGACAAAATTTATCTGGAATTTGGCGCGGACACGAAGGTGGAGGGCGTCGGCAATGAAAAAGAGGTAAAGGACATCCGGAAGCGGGCCATCCAGGCTGGCCTGAAGCTCGTAGACTGCCCGATCCGCCATCTGGGAACAGAGAAGGCGCAGGAAATCTATTACCGGATAGAGCAGTATCTGCTGGAAAAAGGGGTGGAAATCCTTTTTGGCTGCCACTGCCGGGATCTGATTGTAGAGGATGAGGTCTGTAAAGGGGCGGTCCTGGAGGACGCCGCGAAGCAGACAGACGAGCAGGTGATTTATGCAGAGCATGTGATTGTGGCTACCGGAAGAAAGGGAGCTGACTGGCTGGAAAAGCTCTGCGAGCAGCATGATATCGCCCATGTGCCCGGGACCGTGGACATCGGTGTGCGCGTGGAGGTCCGCAATGAGATCATGGAGGATGTGAACAACATTCTCTATGAATCAAAGCTCATCGGCTATCCGCTGCCGTTTAAAAACAAGGTTCGTACCTTCTGCCAGAATCCGGGCGGCTTTGTGAGCCAGGAAAACTACGACAACGATCTGGCAGTGGTGAACGGCCACTCCTACAAGGACCTGAAATCCCAGAATACCAACCTGGCGATCCTGTGCTCCCACAATTTTACCTATCCGTTCAACCAGCCTATTGCCTATGCACAGAAGGTAGGGGAGCTGACAAATATGCTGGGGGATGGAAAAATTCTGGTGCAGCGCTACGGAGACATCCTGGGCGGCAAGCGTACCTGGCAGAAGGAGCTCTCCCAGTCCAACGTCCGTCCCACGCTGCCGGATGCGGTGGCAGGAGATATTACGGCGGCCATGCCTTACCGGGCCATGACGAATATTATCAACTTTATTCAGGCTGTCGATCATGTGGTGCCGGGCTTTGCGGCCAATGAGACGCTTCTCTATTCGCCGGAGCTGAAATTCTACAGCAACCGCATCAAGATGACGCCGGATTTTGTGACGAATATCAAAGGACTTTACTGCCTTGGTGATTCCAGCGGCTGGACCAGAGGGCTGATGATGGCCTCTGTTATGGGCGTTCTGATGGGCAGAAGGCTTTCCGGAGAGTAGTGGCGGATATCCCGTATTTTTCGGATGAGATTTCCAGTTCGCCGAAAAAAACACTGGACGAATTCCAGATATTATGAGAAAATATAATCAAATGCGACAAGCCGGGATCTAAGCCGCCCCGGCGTCGCTGATTAACTTAATTTGAAAGGAGTTTTATAATGATTTATTCACATGAAGTTGAAAAAATGTGTCCGGTAGCTCAGGGCGTAAATCATGGCGCTGCTCCGATTCCGGAAGAAGCAAAGTGGGTACAGGCAAAAGAGATCAAAGACATTTCCGGCCTGACACACGGCGTAGGCTGGTGCGCTCCGCAGCAGGGAGCCTGCAAGCTGACTCTGAATGTGAAGGAAGGCGTCATTCAGGAAGCGCTGGTTGAGACCCTCGGCTGCTCCGGTATGACACACTCCGCAGCTATGGCTGCAGAGATTCTTCCGGGAAGAACACTTCTGGAGGCTTTGAATACCGACCTCGTATGTGATGCAATCAACACAGCTATGAGAGAGCTGTTCCTTCAGATCGTATACGGACGTTCCCAGTCTGCATTTTCTGAGGACGGACTTCCGATCGGCGCAGGCCTGGAGGACCTTGGAAAGGGACTTAGAAGCCAGGTTGGAACCATGTATGGAACTCTGAAAAAAGGACCTCGTTACCTGGAGATGGCAGAAGGCTATGTAACTGGCATCGCGCTGGACGAAGACGATCAGATCATCGGATACAAGTTTGTAAACCTTGGAAAGATGACCGACTTCATCAAGAAGGGCGACGACCCGAACACTGCATGGGAGAAGGCCCAGGGACAGTACGGACGTGTAGATGACGCTGTAAAGATCATCGACCCGAGACAGGAATAATCGAGGAGGTAAGAAAATGGCTTTATTTGAATCATATGAAAGAAGAATTGACAAAATCAATCAGGTTTTGAACAGCTATGGCATTGCTTCCATCGAGGAAGCTGAGAAGATCACAAAGGATGCCGGACTGGATGTATACAACCAGATCAAGGGCATTCAGCCGATCTGCTTTGAGAACGCATGCTGGGCTTACATCGTAGGTGCCGCTATCGCAATCAAGAAGGACTGCCGCAAGGCTTCCGAGGCTGCTGCAGCCATCGGAGAGGGCCTTCAGGCTTTCTGTATTCCGGGTTCTGTAGCAGACCAGCGTAAGGTAGGTCTGGGACATGGAAACCTTGGAAAGATGCTTCTGGAAGAGGATACCGAGTGCTTCTGCTTCCTGGCAGGCCATGAGTCCTTCGCAGCCGCTGAGGGCGCTATCGGTATCGCAGAGAAGGCAAACAAGGTTCGCCAGAAACCGCTGCGCGTTATCCTGAACGGTCTTGGAAAGGACGCTGCTCAGATCATCGCACGTATCAATGGATTTACATATGTAGAGACACAGTATGACTACTACACCGGCGAGCTGAAGGAGGTATTCCGCAAGGCATACTCCAACGGACCCCGTGCAAAGGTAAACTGCTACGGCGCAAACGACGTACGTGAAGGTGTTGCCATCATGTGGAAGGAGAACGTAGACGTTTCCATCACCGGAAACTCCACGAACCCGACCCGTTTCCAGCATCCGGTAGCAGGCACCTACAAGAAGGAGCGCATCGAGGCTGGCAAGAAGTACTTCTCCGTTGCTTCCGGCGGCGGTACAGGACGTACTCTGCATCCGGACAACATGGCAGCAGGACCGGCTTCCTACGGAATGACCGATACTCTGGGCCGTATGCACTCCGACGCTCAGTTCGCAGGCTCCTCCTCCGTTCCGGCTCACGTAGAGATGATGGGTCTGATCGGCGCAGGAAATAACCCGATGGTTGGTATGACTGTAGCTGTGGCTGTTTCCATTGAGGAAGCTGCTAAGGAAGGCAAGTTCTAAGGATATCCATTTGTTTATAAACGGATAAGTTGAGAGGGCGCTGTGATCCAAGAGATTACGGCGCTTTCTTTATGCTGAAATGTGGTTAATCCTGGGCTAAAGCAGTTTCGGTTGAAAATATTTTTTGTAAATTATAATTGAGTTACATAAGATATGCCTTGGAGGTGATGTGCGCGTGGCAATCAGTAATGAAGCTGTTTTGAGCAGTGAAAAAAATTTTACTGTCTTTCGATTTGACGGACATATAATCCGTTTCAGGGCGCCGTATTCTCTGGAACGATATACAAAAGTGAAGGAATGGGATCAGGGATATCTTGTTGTAATGGCAAAATACAGACACAAGGATAAAGAAGAGGAAGAGTACATCGATCTGGTTCCGATTCTGGAAAATTTATATTTTGATTCCAGGGCTTTTTTAGCTCCAATCAAGAAAGTGAGGCTGGCAGATGACGGATGTGAAGAAAGTGGCGGATGAAGCGGATACTATCTGTATTTTACATCCCACTGTGTTATCGAATGTATGCACCGTTCACGCAAGCGATAGGAAATTAACCGAATCAGGCTCAGCGAAATTTTTTGTCCGAGAAAATGGAGACACTGTTTTACAGAGCAGAGGCATTCTGAATGACAGAGAAATCCGCATTATACAGGGATTTATAAAGCAGAATTATCAGGAAATGCACTTAAAGTGGGCGGAGTATAGCGCAGAAGGATTTTACAACAAATAATGAGAGTCATTTTAATCACCGTCCTTATGCTTTGAATTATTATTTCTATCTTCCTTCATACTTTTATCCAATTCAGCTTGACGGTCGTGAGTTGATATCTGGTTTTGATGCAAGAAGGGCAAGGAATGGGTTTAGTTTTAGCGGATAGTGACTTGGATAAAAGAGAATGGGAGTGAAATTTCAACCCTTGGGATTTTTTGGATCTTGGAAAAACTAATGGAACATTCTGACAATCTATGATACGATTTCTTCGTTACCTCCCCAAATCTGGTGACAGAAAGGGGGTGTGCAACGTGGAATTCCTCATATCTCTTATTATCGCTGTCATGGCGGGTGTGATTAGCCATCTCATCTGAAATGGCTGGACAACGATAAAAAAGACAGGTAACCAGCCTATGGCTTAAGCCACCATAAAAAACGGCATAGAAAACCCCGGAGGTTGCGTCTCCGGGGTTTTTGTCGGTGTCCAACATGGATACCTCATATCTCTTAGCCTACTGGCATTATAGCATATGCAGTTTTTAAATGCAAGATTCGTTTTAGCTTCAATTTAGCTTCAATTTTAGCTGTAAGTGTTCCATAGGTCATATATTTTGTAAATCAAAGTGAGACATGCCAATCTCATACACGTCCGGGAAGCACATG
>NZ_NFLI01000007.1 GCF_002160825.1 Lachnoclostridium sp. An131 | reverse complement strand
TTCTGGCAATCTCTTTCCCGTTTACTGTTATAAATAGGTTTTGTTCTTTGAACAATTCTCTTTAGAATTTTCAAGGATTCTTAGCACTGTTCAGTTATCAAGGTTCGCTTTCCGCTGACCCGCTCTCGCGGACAGCTCATATATATTATCATGTGTGTTCCTGTTTGTCAACAACTTTTCTAACTTTTTTGAAGTTTTTTGTCGCTGCTTTTTGGAACAACCCGCTGTCCCTTGAGACAGCTTAGTTAATTTACCATACCATGGAACGAATGTCAACAGCTTTTTCGATTTTTTTCAACTTTCCTTACTTGCAAAAGTAAATTCCACCCCGTCTTACAAGCTGGAATTTACTTTTTCAATTAACCATTCTAAAAATATTGAAAATTATCTTCTATTTTCTTATAATACTATAGATATACAGAATTCTATGCTAAAAGCTGCACCGATGAAAGGAGGGACAGGCGTGGGCTGGCGTTTTCATAATCAACATTCTCCTAAACCGCTTACCCAGGAACAGGCGGATGCTCTTCTGGATCGTATTATGACAGAGCTGGAGCTGGATGGAACCCCCCTGCCCTCACCCTCAAAGAGAAAATATTATCGCATTGTAAAAAGACGCCGGCTGATAAAGAGGATTGCTGCGGCTGCATGCCTTTTCATTGTTCTTGCCTGTATGGCTCCCGGAACTGTAATCCCGGTTTCTATCTCGGAGCTCCAGACAGCGCCAGCTTCCGATTCCTCTTCTGTGCAGGTAACCTTTCAGCTGAATTCCGTCATACCGGTTCGTGAAGTAACCGCGCAGGTCAACAATCGTCCTCTTTCCGTAGACAGCCACGGGTATCAGCAGTACACTGTCACCGTAGAGGAAAATGGATACCTGCTTCTGGATGTATGCTCTATCACCGGAATGCACAGTACTCAGGGAATAGAAATCAGCGGAATCGATACTCAGGCCTCCAAAGGCATCAGCTGCCAACTCAAAAATATATAGAAGTATGAAAGCGGGACGCCGCAAACCGTCAGACTTGACAGTTTTGCGGCGTCCCGCCTTTTAATTTTAATACGTAAATTTCGTCGAAAATTTCTGTTCCTTTTCCTGGAGTGGAATATTGGTACATTCCACCTCCTCTATCCGGATATACGGCGCATTTCTCAATGAAATAAGCAGCTGATTAATCAGCGTTTCGCGGCCCTGAACCTCCATTTCCACGCGGCCGTCACTTAAATTTCTCACCCAGCCGGTCAATCCCAGGCTCCGGGCGTAATAAGCCGACTGGTACCGGAAACCCACACCCTGTACCCGGCCTGTAAAAAAAATATGCTTTCTGATCATAACCCATTCACCTCAGTCCCCAGGCCTCTCTCTCTGCCGTTCCGGCAGATTCACCTTACGGCCCAGGCCGCCCTCTCTTGACGCTCCGCGTCAATTCACCTTGCCATCCAGTTCAAACCAGAATTCCACGCCGTTATCGTAATTTTTCACGCCGCACTCCCGGTGAAGCGATTCCATAATCGCCTTTACAATCGAAAGCCCGATGCCGCTTCCTCCATATTCCCTGGTTCTTGCCTTATCTACCTTATAGAATTTCTGCCAGATCTTCTCCAAATCCTCTTCCGGAATCGGCTTCCCTGTGTTAAATACAGAGACGCGGACGGTATCTGTCTCTTTTAAGATTTTTACCTCAATTACCTTATCAAATTCGCAGTGGTTGATGGCGTTGCTGATATAATTCGTTACGACCTCCTCCACCTTGAACTCGTCGGCCCAGACGTCGATTTCCTCTGTTTCCCTAAAGATTAGACGGATCCCCTTCTGCTCCATCAGGATCTTGGATGAATTCAATACATTCTGAACCAGAGACGTGATATCAAAGCGCTCCATTGCAACCACATCATTGCCAAACTCCAGCTGATTCAGAGAGAGCAGATTTTTGACCATCGTATTCATCTTGCCTGCTTCGTCCATAATGACTTCGCAATAAAAATCACGGCTCTCCGCATCGTCGTTGATACACTCCTTCAGGCCTTCCGCATAGCCCTGAATCAGAGCGATTGGCGTCTTCAGCTCATGCGACACATTTGACAGGAACTCTTTCCGCATCTCGTCTATCTGTGTCTTCTGCTCAATGTCCTTCTGCAGCTCGTTGTTGGCCGTCTTCAGCTCGGAAATCGTCTTCTCCAGGGCCTCAGAGAGCTGGTTGATATGATGGCCCAGCACGCCAATCTCATTCTGTACATTCGAAGTAAATTTCGCGTTGAAGTCCAGCTCTGTCATGCGCCTGGATATATCAGCCAGTTCCAGAATCGGTTCTGAAATACGCCTGGACAGCCACCAGATCAGAAGAGAACTGATAACCACCGCAAAAAAGGCAATATAAAGGAAAAACCGATTGGAGATAGCCGCGCTTTCCCGTATGCTTTCCAGGGCCGTCTGCATGATAAAGGGTTCGCCTGTATCCAGGGTGCCTACCACCTCCAGATAATCCGCCTGTGTCAGATAATCCCGGCTTTCCCGAAGCAGATAATTTTCTTCCTGATTCAGGACGATAATGTCCCGGCTTTCTACGCCAAAAATATAATTATAAAGCTTCTGCCGGAGAATCTGATAATCCCGGTTTGTGTACAGCCTGGGAGTTCCGCTGCTGTCCATCACAAAGACAGATATGTTGTCCGTACTGCAGATCAGATCAAGCTCTGATATAAAATCATCTTCGCTCTCTCTTTCCTCCCGGAATCCCTGGTTCAGCACCTCGTATGCGCTGACTACTACCTTTTTCTTGTTATTGAGATAATACTTTTCCAGAAACAAAGCGTTTACAAGTCCGCAGCAGAGAAAGGTTCCAGCCATGACTCCGATAAAGACAGCCGCCAGCTGGCGCTTGATGGAATGATTCATCCGGCGTTTTTCCGAACCTCTCTTCTTAAGTCTCATAGCCTACACCTCGAATTTATACCCCATACCCCAGATGGTCTTAATCATCTCTCCTTTATCTCCCAGCTTGCTCCGGAGCTTCTTTACGTGGGTATCAATCGTTCTGGCGTCTCCAAAATAGTCGTAATTCCACACATTGTTCAGGATCTTTTCCCTGGAAAGGGCAATTCCCTGATTCTCCATAAAATAAGCCAGAAGCTCAAACTCTTTAAAGCTTAAATCCAGTGCTTTTCCGTCCAGAGTCACAATATGAGCCGCCTTATCTAGCTCGATCCCACCGGCGCTCAAGATGTCGCCGCCCTCTCTGCCGCTGGTCCTCCGCAGAATCGCCTCAACCCTGGCTACCAGAATTTTGGGGCTGAAGGGCTTGGAAATATACTCATCCACCCCAAGCTCGAAGCCCTGCAGCTCATCCCGCTCATCTGACTTCGCAGTCAGCATGATAATCGGTACCTTAGAGTAAGCGCGTATCTCACGGCAGGTCTGCCAGCCGTCCATCTTTGGCATCATAACATCCAGAATCACAAGGGCAATTCCTTCTGTACCGAAAAAAACATCAAGGGCCTCCGCGCCATCGCCTGCCTCCAGAACCTCAAAATTCTGTTTTGTTAAAAAATCCCGGACCAGCTTGCGCATCCTGCTCTCGTCATCCACCACAAGAATCTTTAATTTATCCATAGACAATTCCTCCTGTCATTTTCGCAGGCTCTTTCTATCATATATGGTCTGATTATAACAGAGAAATATGTTACTTTTGTGAACAAAAAAGAAGAATATTTCGCAGCAGCGTATTTCCGGCCAAAATTACAAGCCCCAGCAGAACACAGCCCTTCCAGAAGCTCATGGGAACTCTGCGCCTGCTGTGGAACAGGCGCTCTCTGGTCTCCTCCAGGATATAGACCGTATAGACAAAAACGCTGTATGGCACAATCGGATGATACAGAAATGCCTTTGCCACATCACCGTGAACCAATGCCAGCACCGCTCTCGTACCGCCGCAGGCCGGACACCAAAGCCCGGTGGTCTGATAGATCACACAGCCCGGTATCGCAAAAAGCTCTTTCCCTGCAGTAAAATAAAAAATCAGACCAGCTGCCAGAATTCCTCCGGCAGCCAGACTGACAATGTAAGCGTAGGTTCTATTACTCATTTTATTTCAAAATCTTGATGCCCCCGATAAGCGGAACAGGCTTCTCTTCCTGATTAATAGCCGCAATCAGTCCCATGATCCAGCATACAATTATAAAAATTCCCCAAATTTGGCCAAGACACGGGATCCATACCAAAAGTCCAAACAGGAAAATCACAAGCGCCTGATTCAGATGAAACTTTGCGCCCTCCTTATCACCTGCACAGAAAGCAATAATAAGTCCTATCCATGTGATGTAGGCTACTATACTGGTTGTTTTTTTGTCCATAATGCTCCCCTCTCATTCGTAGTTATTTAACCGTTCTCTTTCCGGCTTATACGCCTATTGTACCCTATTCACATTCAAATGTCCATCTCTTCTTTTCATCCTTTTTTAAATGTTTGTTCATTCTTTTTTAATATTTGGTAAACCCGGCGTCTGGAAATCAGAAAAGCCCTGCGCCCTCCACCGCCTGCACAAAACCGCTTTTCAAAGCTTTTCCCATACAACAAAAAAGGAAACAAATGCATGGAACCCAGCACTTGTTTCCTTCTTTCAGTTTCAGATTAATCCTCTACAGCGATAATCTCTTTTTTGTTGTAGCTTCCGCAGGACTTGCAAACACGATGAGGCATCATCAGAGCTCCGCACTTACTGCACTTTACAAGATTCATCGTGCTCATCTTCCAGTTTGCTCTTCTCTTATCTCTTCTTCCCTTGGAAGATTTATTCTTAGGACAAATAGACACAGGTTACACCTCCTCTAATTACTGTTCTTAAATATCTCGGCTATGACCGCCATTCTCGGGTCCAACTCCACTGTATCACAGCCGCAGGGACCTTCATTCAGATTCCTGCCGCATTTCCTGCAGATACCCTTGCAGTCCTCTCTGCACAGCGTCTTCATGGGCCAGTTGACCAGAAGCTCACCGTACACAAGCTTTTCTGTGTCCAGGTTGTACCCAATGATAAAATCGGTTTCGTCCAGATCATCAATTCTGCCCTCCGCAGTCTGCTTCATATCCACCTCCCTGGAAATCGTGAGGGGAATCAGCGTCTCTACCTTGGTCAGGCAGCGGTCACAGGGAATCTCCGTCTTGACCTTTACGCTTCCTTCGATCAGCAGCTTGTCTTTGCCGAGGTTCGTAAGCGTAAGCTGAAGCGGTTCTTCCTCCGACAGGGGATAGCATCCCAAGCCTGTATCGAAAGACTTAAGCTCTGTCTCCACTGTCCTCTTTACCACTTTTTCATCACAGGACAAAACATCTGTCAGATTGATCAGCATAGTTCTCTCCCAATGCACACTAGGCTATTATACTCATTGTAAGGAGGTTTGTCAAGTAAAAAATATTTACTTTACTGTACCAGGCGGAGGGTCTCCCGTGCAATGGCCAGCTCCTCGTTTGTCGGAAGAATCATTACCTTCACCTTGGAGGCCGGAGTAGAAATCATGCGCAGCTGTCCGCGGCAGTCATTCGCCTCGTCGTCGATCTCCACGCCAAGGTATCCGAGGTAATCGCAGATAGCCTTCCGTCTGATCTTGTCATTCTCGCCTACGCCGGCAGTAAATGCGATGGCGTCCACACCGTTCATGGCTGCCGTATAAGCGCCGATGTACTTCGCCACACGGTATACAAAGGCCTCCAGAGCCACCTCTGCCAGATGATTGCCCTGCTCAGCCGCCTTCTCCACGTCACGGAAGTCGCTGGAAACTCCGCCGCTCATGCCGAGGATACCGGACTTCTTGTTCAGAATGTTCAGCATCTCGTTCACGTCCTTGCCCTCCTTGTTGCAGATAAACTGCAGGATAGCCGGGTCAAGGTCACCGCTTCTGGTTCCCATGATCAGACCTTCCAGTGGGGTAAGTCCCATGGAGGTATCTACGCACTTGCCGCCGATGGATGCGGAAATGCTGGCGCCGTTGCCCAGGTGGCATACGATAACGCGGCCCTTCTCCGGATCCAGGTCTGCAAATTTGAGCGCCTCGCCGGATACGAACATATGGCTGGTGCCGTGGAAGCCGTAGCGGCGGATGCTGTATTTTTCGTAATACTCATGCGGAATCGCATAAAGATAAGCCTTCTCCGGCATAGCCATACCAAAGGTGGTGTCAAATACAGCTACATTCGGAACGCCGGGCATAGCCTCCTCGCATGCCTCGATACCCATCAGGTTCGCCGGATTGTGCAGCGGTCCCAGGTCGAAGCACTCACGGATAGTCGCTTTTACATCCTCATTTACCTTGATGGATTCGGTAAACTTGATGCCGCCGTGCAGTACGCGGTGTCCTACTGCGGAAATCTCGCTGGTATCCTTGATTACGCCGTACTCCGGATCTACCAGAGCCTTCATAACCAGGGAAATTGCCTCGGTATGCTTCGGCATAGGCTCTTCGACTACCATCTCCTTGCCGTTTGCCTTATGGGTCAGCTTGGAGCCTTCGATTCCAATTCTCTCACAGAGGCCTTTTGCCATTACGCTCTCATTGTCCATATCAATCAGCTGATATTTCAGAGAAGAGCTTCCGCAGTTCAATACTAAAATCTTCATAACTATGTATTCCCTTTCATTCATATATTCGGGCCTGTACGCCCTGCCTTCGCTTTTATTTTACGATCTCGCCGTATACCTCTCCCGCGCAGCCTGCTGCATTGGACTCATCCGTATCAATGTGCATAGCCAGGGCATACTTGGGGCTTACACGTACGACTACATCTCCGAAGATCAGGCTTCTTCCGTCTGTATCAATTTTCACAGATACGATATCCTTGTCCTTTACGCCCATCTTCTCCGCATCCTCGGGAGTCGCATGGATATGACGCTTCGCAGCGATCACACCTTCCTTCAGCTCTACCTCTCCTGCAGGTCCTACCAGCTTGCATGCGCCGCTGCCTGCCACATCGCCAGACTCGCGAATCGGAGCCACCACACCGATGGAACGTGCGTCTGTCAGAGACAGCTCAATCTGGGTCTCCGGACGTACCGGTCCGAGAATGGAAGCCATCATTTCTTTCTTGCTTCCTACGATCTTTACCTTCTCATTGCAGGCAAACTGGCCCGGCTGAGACAGATCCTTTTTCTTTGTCAGCTCATAACCCTTGCCGAACAGAGTCTCCAGATCCTCCTGGGTTACATGTACGTGACGTGCAGATGTTTCAACGATGAATTTCATGATACATTCTCCTTTTCTTAATTGTAGTGCTGTTTCACAAATCCGCTCCCTCGTTCTGGTATGAAGCTTCACATTCCCGCCAGAAAGGTGCGCGGTCTTATTTACATTTTATGTGCTTTTCTCTGGTTTTTCAAGCCCTGGCCCCAAAAAGTTTGTACTTTTATTGATACAAAAGGGCCCGGAACGCAGACCAAAAGGCTGCGACGGCTCCCCAAAGGCCAGCGCATCCTGGAAGCGCCCTAATTCTGCCCATATACCTCAGAAACCAGAATGCAGTTTGGCGTCTCAATCGGAATAGGATGCCCCTTCATCGTAAAGTATTTCTTGTCGTAATGAACCTCAAAAATTGTAATCGTATTGCTTTCATGGTTCAGGGACATGATATGCCGGTTATCCGGGAAGAAATCTATCGCCTTCGGATAATCGCCGCTGACAGGAAGGATACAGATCTTTTCCAGGAGTCCTGTTTTCAAATCCACATGGAAAAGGCCCGCTGTATTGTCCCCTGCATTCGTGCAGAGAACCTTTGTCCCGTCCTTGGAAAAGCGCAGGGCGCAGGCAGCGCTGGTAGCCGAATGATAATCGTTCAGCGTAGGCACCTTCTGAAGAAGCTCAAAGGAAGGATTCTTTCCGCTTCCGTCATAGCTGTAGACAGAAATATAGTTTTTCAGCTCACTGATCACATAGGCGAACCTTCCGTCCCTGCTGAATTTAATGATGCGGGGCGCCGATTCCAGCTCGCAGAACAGCAGATCATACAGGGCGATTTTTCCCGACCTCTGATCAAACTTATAGATTTTGATCTGATCCGTTCCCAGATCAACCGCGCAGAGATATTTTCCGTCCGGCGTCAGATTCACACAGTTGACATGTGGGCGGAAATTGCGCTCCGCCACGCTTCCAAGGCCCTTGTGAAAGACCTCGTCCGTCATCTTTCCTACCGTTCCGTCCTCATTCAGGCGCATTACCGTCACCTTGCCGTCATGCCAGCCAGCCACAAAGAGATAGTGATCCTCCTTATCCGTAGAGAGATAGCACCCCCTCATTCCCTCTATGCTGGCACAGTTTAAGGGCTCCAGATCTCCGTCCGGAAGCACGGTAAAGGAACGGACTCCCTCATCTGCAATAGAGTACAGGAACTTTCCGTTGTGCGACATTTTAATGTAGGAAGGGTTGTTGATGGGAATGACCTTGCGCTCTGTCATACTGCCATTCTCCACATCCAGATCAAACAGATGGATGCCCACGCTGTTCCCATGGGTGTAGGTGCCTACATAAGCTACGTACTTCTTTTCGTCCATACTGACCTCCTCTTAGAACTGACTCTCTTTCAGATAATTTTTAAAGCTCTCCAGCACTCCTTCCAGCTCCCCGTCTGTCATCGCCGCAGAAAGGAACATGGCTTCAAACTGGGAGGGCGCAAGATAGATTCCCTGTCTCAGCATAAAGGAAAAATACTCTGCGAACGCCTTTGTGTCCGACGTCTTTGCCTGGGCATAATTGGACACCGGGCCTTTCGTAAAGAAAATACAGCCCAGAGAACCGATATGATTCAGCTGCCAGGGCTTTCCTGCCTCTGCAAGCGCATCCTTCATGCCTTCAAAAAAGCGGTCCGCCTTCTGATTCAGATCCTCATAGAAGCCCGGCGTATCCCGAAGAAGCCGAAGGCCTGCCAGTCCCGCCGCCATCGCAACAGGGTTTCCGCTTAAGGTGCCAGCCTGATAGACCGGTCCGGAAGGCGCGATAAGCTCCATGACCTCTCTCCTGCCTCCATAAGCGCCCACCGGCATACCGCCGCCGATAATCTTTCCAAAGGTAGTCAGATCCGGACGGACGCCAAAGTATCCCTGCGCTCCGGACAGGCTCAGACGGAAGCCCGTGATCACCTCGTCAAAAATCAACAGAGCGCCATACTCGTCACACACCCTGCGAAGCCCTTCCAGAAAGCCTTTTTCCGGAAGCACCACGCCCATATTGGCAGCCACCGGCTCTACGATGACCGCCGCAATCTCAGAACCGCAGGCCTGGAAGAGCTCCTTCACACTCTCCAAATCATTGTAGACGGCGGTGAGGGTATCCTGCGTACAGCCTGCCGGCACACCTGCGCTGTCCGGAATTCCCGCAGTCATTACGCCGGATCCCGCCTTCACCAGCATTGAGTCGCTGTGACCATGGTAGCAGCCCGCAAATTTTACAATTTTACTGCGGCCTGTAAACCCTCTGGCCACACGGATAGCGCTCATAACAGCCTCCGTACCGGAGTTTACCATGCGGACCATGTCAATGGACGGCACCAGGCTGCAGATGAGCTCTGCCATCTCTACCTCCCGTTCTGTAGCCGCTCCAAAGCTTAAGCCCTCCCGGCAGGCCTCCTGCACCGCTTCCAGGATCACGGGATGGCTGTGTCCCAGAATCATGGGGCCCCAGGAGCCCACAAAATCCAGATAGGTATTCCCATCCACATCTGTCATATAAGCGCCCTTTGCCGACGCAATGAAACGGGGCGTCTCTCCCACCGATCCAAAGGCCCGCACCGGAGAATTCACGCCACCCGGAATAAAGCGCGCAGCCTCAGTAAAAAGCATCTCCGATCTCGTCATTATCCGATTCTCCCTTCATCCATGAAGCCCGCAAGCTCTTTTGCAAAATAAGTAAGGTACAGATCCACGCCTGCCCTGTAGGCGCTTGCAGCTGTCTCGCAGATAATGGCCGCCTCATCCACGTAGCCAAGGGAGCCTGCTGCCTTGATCATGGAATACTCGCCGCTTACGCTGTAAGCTGCTATCGGCAGGACTGTATTTTCCTTTACCTCAGAAACTACATCCAGATAGCTCATAGCCGGCTTCACCATAATGATATCCGCGCCCTCTTCCACATCGAGAAGGGCCTCCTTCACAGCCTCCCGGCGGTTGTGATAATCCATCTGATAGGATTTGCGGTCGCCAAAGGCCGGAGCGCTTCCCGCCGCGTCACGGAAGGGACCGTAGAAGGCTGACGCATATTTTACCGCGTAGGACATGATGGGCGTCTCCAGGTATCCGTGCTCATCGAGAAGCTCACGAATAGCTGCCACACGGCCATCCATCATATCAGAGGGCGCTACCATATCTGCTCCCGCCTGTACCTGGGACAGGGCAATTTTCGCCAGATATTCCAGCGTCCTGTCATTGTCCACATAATCGCCCTTCAGGATTCCGCAATGCCCGTGAGAGGTGTACTCGCACATGCAGACGTCACCGATGCAGTAGAGATCCGGAAACTGCTTCTTCGCCTCCCGAAACGCCTTCTGCACGATTCCGTCCTCCGCGTAAGCGCCGCTTCCGCAGGCATCCTTGTGATCCGGAATTCCGAAAAACATCACGCTTCCCACGCCCGCTTTCACCACTTCCTCCAGCGCAAAGGAGAGCTGGTCAATGCTGTAGCGGTACTGTCCGGGCATCGTCGGGATCTCTTCCTTTACACCTGTCCCTTCCTTTACAAAAAGCGGATAAATCAGCGAGCTTTTATCCATCCGTGTCTCTCTTACCATTTTCCGCAAAACGCTTCCTTTTCTCAGGCGCCTGGGCCTGATACTCATATCCATATTGTCCGTCATGACTCTTCTGCCTCTCTTTCTCTTTGTGCCAGCAGACCTCTCACCTCCGCTGCCACCTCTTTTGCAAGCCTGTGATCCTTTCCTTCTGCTGTGATTCCGGCCACAATGCCGCCCCCGAGTGCGACGCCCGGAAAATAAAAATCACAGTTCTCTTTATCATCCGCAAGGTTTACCGGAATCCCAAGCTCTCTGCACTCTTCTCCAACCGCCAGATTCACTTCTCTTTGATCTGTAGCTGCCAAAGCCAGAACCGCTCCGTCAAAAAGGCCCGGAAGCCCCGGGCGGTACGCCTCCTTCCGCCATATCAGTCTTCCCTCGCCCGAAAGGCTTTTGACCTTTTCTGATGCCTCAGGCGCCAGCACCGTGATACGGGCTCCAAATTCCAGAAGCGTGCAGATTCTGCGCGAAGCGACAGCCCCGGCTCCCACCACAGTAATCTTCTTTCCTTCCAGATCGATAAACAGGGGAAAATAGCGGCTCATGCTTCCTGCCATCCCTTGCAGACGTCGATCCACTCCTTCGCCCGGGAATATTTCTCAAGCTCTTCCATGGAAAGCTCAATCGCGCTGTTCGCGCTTCCTGCCGCCGGAAATACAGTCTCAAACCGTCTCAGCGACTCATCCAGGTAGACGTCTACACTGTCCGGGACTCCAAAGGGGCAGACGCCTCCGATGGCATGTCCGATGAGCTCCGTCACCTCATCCCCTTTCAGCATCTGGGCCTTCTTGTGAAACTTTGCCTTATATTTCGTGTTATCTACCTTGGCGTCTCCCGCCGCCACAATCAGAATCGGCTGATCCTCTACCTTAAAGGACAGTGTCTTCGCGATTCTGGCCGGCTCGCAGCCTACCGCCTGAGCCGCGAGCTCCACGGTCGCGCTGGAACTGTCAAATTCCAGAATTCGGTTCTCCATTCCGTAGTCCCGAAAATAGCTTCTTACGATTTCAATTGACATTTTTCATATCCTCCTCTTTATCTTCAGCGGCAGCTCCTGGAAAGCCGCCTCCGGAATTTCATCTTTACCGGAGATATTTTTTACAGCTCTTCCTCTTCTATCTCCTTTAAGACCTCCTTTAAGGCCTCCCGTCCTTCTTCTATCTTTCCTCTGTCCCGGGTATTCAGGATTTCCTCAAAGCTTCGAATCTGCAGATCCAGGAAACGCCGTACATCACCCATACTTTCCTCATACATGCGTTCCGCGCGCAGAAGCAGCAGCTTATTCTCCTCCTGATCCCTCGGATGAATTTTCAGATAGGAAAGCTCCTTCATGCGCTCCGCGATCTCCTCATCCGTCATCTCATTTTCCTGGCTTTTGATGATCTGCTTTTTGACCTCACCTGTGGATATTACCTTGACCTCCACCTCCAGGATAGAGTTGATATCATAGGTATAGGTCACGTCTACCGCTTCTTCGCCTGCCCGGTTCTTCGGCACATTTACCGTAAGCTCTCCGAGCAGCAGATTGTTGGCCGCAAACCGGCTCTCTCCCTGCAGGATATTGATCGTAAGCTTTGTCTGATCGTCGCGTATCGTGTAAAACCTCTCTGTACGGCTGGCCGGAATCACGGTGTTCCGCTCTATGATCGGGCAGTAATGCCCGGACTCAAATCTTCCGCCTCCCCGGTCGATGGTGACCTCCGTACCCAGCGTAAAGGAGCATACGTCTGTCAGAATTACTTCCTTCACAGCAGCGTTCCGCTCCTTCATCGCGGCCTGAATCGCAGCTCCCAGCGCCACCGCCTCGTCAGGGTGTACCGACGTGTCCGGGAACTTCCGAAACAGCTTCACGATGAAATTTTTCACGACAGGAAGACGGGTCGCGCCGCCCACCAGAACGATCACATCAATATCCGAAAGCCTGATGTGTGCGTCCGAAAGGCTTCTCTGAACCGGCTTCCGGATTTTCTCCAGAAGCGGCTCGCACTGCTCCTCGTACTCCTTCAATGTAATCTCCAGCTGCTCCTCCTTTCCATCCAGGATGCAGGAAAAGAGGCTGCAGGTGCTGTCTGTGAAGCCAAGCTTACAGTCCTCTGCTGCTTTATGTATCATTCCTCTTGTCTTTGCATCCAGCTTGTCCGGATCTATCTTCTTTTTCTGAAGAAACAGCTTTTCCAGCACATCTGTAAAGTCTTCTCCGCCCAGATAGTTGTCCCCGGCCACAGCCCGGACCTCAAGAATATTTTCAAAAAGCTCCAGGATGGAGACGTCGAAGGTCCCGCCGCCAAGATCAAAGACGAGAAATTTCGTATTTCTTGTCTTTTCATACAGCCCATAGGCAATGGCCGCAGCCGTAGGCTCACTGATAATACGCTCTACCTTAAGTCCTGCCAGCTCTCCGGCACGCTTTGTTGCCTTGCGGCGCTTATCGTCAAAATAGGCTGGCACGCTGATGACCGCTTCCGTCACCGGCTCCCCCAGATAGCTTTCCGCATCCTCCTTCAAGGAGCGGAGCACAAAGGAAGAAAGCTCTTCAGCTGTAAACTCCTTCTTTCCCAAGGCAAATTTTTTCGTGCTTCCCATGCTCCGTTTAAATACAGAAGCTGTACTGCCCGGATAGAGAAGCCCACGCTCCTTTGCGGTCTCTCCCACATAAATCTGCTCGTCTTCGTCCATGCTGACCACAGACGGCGTCAGGTGCTTCCCGAGACGGTTCGGGATAATCCTTGGGCCGTCCTCCCCATAGTATGCTGCCAGACTGTTTGTCGTTCCCAGGTCAATTCCAATTATCATGTCTTACATTCCTTTTCTCAGCGTTTTCTGCGCAGACGCTTCGTAAGCTCCTCCACCTTCGCGATGCTCAGGTGGTTGCCTTTCGACTCCCGGCAGGCCTCTTCAAAGCATTCCAGCGCCTCCGGAAGCTTATTTTCCGCCTCCAGCAGGAAGCCCTTGGCCTCCCAGTAATCCTCGCAGATTCTCGCATTGCAGTGTCTGCAGCGGGGCGCTCCTTCAATCTGATCAAAAAACTGTTTTGCATTTTTCAGGTCTCCCGCATAATAAAACAGGGCGCCGACCTCATAAAGTCTGCTCTTTCTGATATAGTAATTCTCCAGATACTTTTCCAGGCTTCCGCATATCATTCGGATAGATTCAAAGGCCATCTGCTGATATTCCAGGGCCTCCTGCTGCCTGCCAAGCGCAGCCAGGCACTCCATAACATTCCGGCAGCAGCGGACATAGTCCGTATCTGTCTTCTTTGTCAGCTCCAGAGCCTTTTTGTACATTTCCAGAGCTTTCTTTGGCTTTCTCTTGTAATACAGCACCATGTCGCCGCAGCGGTTCCACGCTTCCGCCTGAAGCTCCCCGTTCTTTTTCCCTGCAACGCTCATGAACATGTAGAATGCCTTGTCATGCTTCTTCATCTGGGCATAAATCTCCCCTGCCTCCAGCAGATAACGGGGCGTATCCTTTATATAGCACTGCTCTGCCATCTCAAGGGCATGGGGAAGCATATTCATCTTCCGGTAAATACGTAAGAGGTCCCGCTTCATACTCCGGTTTTCCGGAAAAAGGCTGAGCCCTCTCCGATACCACTCTGCCGCATGAGCCAGATCGCCCATGCGCTCGCAGCAGTTTCCAAGATTTCCGTAGGCAATCGGAGTCTCAGGCTTTTCGCCCATAACCTCAACAGATCTTTTGAAAAGCTCCATGGCTCTCTCATACTTTTCCTGATGCTTGTAGACACAGCCCCAATTGTTGTAGGCATAGGGATTGTCCGGCTCCAGCTTGGCTGCTTTCTGAAAATCAGCCTCCGCCTCGTCCCAGGCTCCCGCCTCCATGTGAAGAAGCCCGCGCTCGATATAATAATAGGCCTCCGGCACCAGCTCAAGCTGGCGATCCGCATAGGGCAGAGCATCCCTGTAAAAATCCAGCTCTCCTGTCTCCCGCAGCTGCTCCGTATAGATATCTACGATATCTCCATTGATCCGCTGATTCTCCGGATTTACCTGCAGCGCCTTTTTATAGTAATAAACGGCCTTTCTCCAATTTCCCAGATCCTCATAGCAGTGGGCCATATTCTCATAGACCATCTCATTGTCGCCGTATTCCCGGGCGCAGATCTTGTATTCCTCCAGCGCCTCCTCAAATCTCCTCAGGTCGCAGAGTGTATTGGCCCGGATCCAGTGATAGAGCTTGTCCGGATGGCGCTCCAGCGCTTTTTCTATGTATTCCAGGGCTTTTCTCTGATCATTCATCCCCCGGAGGCAGCGGGCTGTCTCATAATACAATTCCGCCATATTTTCATCAGAGACCTGTTCTGCATGCTCGCTGAATTTCTGCTCCAGCCTCTGGCTTTCCTCATAGGCCGAGCGGAACTCCTGCTCCTCCCCTGCGCTCTCTCGCAGAATCGTAAGCTTTAGAAGGTCAAGCTTGGGGCTTGCCACCTCTGCCTCCTTCGCCTGCTCCAGAATGCCCTTTGCATCCTCGTACTGGCCGTACCGGATAAAGACGTCCGCCGCCAGCTCATAGATGGGAGCATAGCCCTGCCAGATAGCCTTTGCCTGGTAGAAGTCGTCCACTACCCCCTGACCGTTGTACAGCTCGAAAGCGCACTTCTGCCGCAGTACATAAGCGTAAAAATCACCGCTGTCATCCGCTGCCATCTCGTCACAGACAGCGGAAGCCTCCTCGTAGCTTTCCCTGTCCATCAGAAGCTGAATCTTCTCGATTCTGTGCTCTCTGCTGCCTGGCTCCTGTACCAGGGCTTCATTGATGGCGGACAGGGCCTTTTCAAAATATTCCACCTTTTCCTTCTCATCCCTGCTGTCCTTCGCCAGTACGTGAAAGGATTTGGCAATAATCTCACAGGCGCCCGCGATCCGGCCCGGGATCCGGTTTCCCTCCTGGCCTTCCTCTGTCTGCCCTTCCCTCTCCAGGCAAAGGATCGATTTTTCAGCCTCTTCTGCCGCTTCCAGGTACCGGCACTCCACAAAGCGGCACTTGGAGAGCAGATTGTGATACTCTGCTGCCTCTGCTGCATTCTCCATGCTCTGCTCCTCCAGAAGCGCTGCTCCCTTCTCTGCCTCCTCATTCTGAAGATAGCACCATCCCAGCTCCAGAACGTCCCGGTTCTCAGCGGTTCCTGCACTTAGCCGCTCCTCATATATGCGGATCAATTCCCGGTTGATGCCGCGCATACATTCCAGGAGAGCCTCCTCCTGAGAGCTGAGCCGAATCGCCTCCACACAGTATTTCTTAGCCTTTTCATATTCGCCTTCCGCCCTGTAATACATGGCCAGATACTTATTGGCCATATAGTGATCCGGGATTTCCGTCAGAACCCTTTCAAAGCATTCCGCGGACGCGCTGCCCTCTCCTGCTTCCCACAGAACCTCTCCTCCGAATACGTTCAGGCGCAGATCCTGTCCATACTGTTCCAGAAGCTCGTGAACCAGGGCAGCGCCTTCCTGCGCCCGGCCCCTGTTTTTTTCATAGCGCGCAGTCTCCAGCTTCAGATAGGGATGGGCAATGGGCATCGCACAAAGCGTCTCAAGACTGCGGCCGGCGCCCTCTGTATCCCTGCTGTCATTCTGCCCGCAGAGCTCATAATAATGATAAAGAAAGGTATCGTAATCCGCTCTGTCGTCTCCCTCAAACCATTCATAGGGAAAATCATCACTGCTCTGGCACTGGTTCAAAATGAACTCAATAAAATTCGGATGAAACCTTTCACGAAGCTCCTCCTGCTCCTCCTGAAGCTGAAAGGTCTGATCAATCAGCTTCCAGATCCCGGTCTTGATCCGGTAATTTTCCGCCAGGAAGCCCAGCAGGGCGTCTCTTGCCTCCACCGCAGTATCCAGCGCCAGACATACCTCGTCGCTTAAAAGCTCCCTCCAGCAGTCCGGATCTGTCCTTTTTTTCAGAGAGGCATAGACCTCCTGCACGCCGGTCATCCATCTCTCCACCGGAGTCTCAGGCTCTTTTACAGCTTCCTCCGGACGCTCCGCGTAGGCATTCGCAGCCTCATAGGCCTCCCGGAGCCTTTTAAAGCCCTCCGGATCATCCTCCGGGTTTGTCTTTACAAGAAGACGGCGGTACGCGTTCCGAATCGCATCCTTGTCCTTTGTCTTTTCTATCTCAAGTACAGAAAAGCTGATATTCTCGTCCATAATCCGTTCCTTTCGCTCCATTCCAGCTTGGAAAGCCTGCCGGAACAATCTGCATTCTTTACAAGTATAGCACAAAGCAGCTGGATTGTGAACTATTAGAGAACCGGCTCTGCCTCAAAATTTCAGCTGGATTTTTACCCCGGTCCTCATACGAAGCAGCTCCAAAAGACCGGCTTATTTTCCTTCTGTCTCTTCCTTCAGCCGAAGCCGCAGAAACCGTTTTTTCAGCTGATTCAAATTCAGGGGGAACAGCGGATAGATATAGCTCTTGCCTGCTATGGTTTTATTCCCGGCGATGGCCGCCAGTGTCAGAATAAATCCGGCCAGATATCCCCAGATATCAAAAAGCGAAGTCAGAACCAGCATGATCAGCCGCATAAATTTCAGGGCATAGCTCAGCTCATAGCTGGACTGAGTATAATTGGCAATGGCTACAAAGGCCATATACATCATGATTTCCGAATTGAACCAGCCGGAATCCACTGTAAACTGCCCCAGCACAATACCTGCCGTCACACTCAGCGGCGTGCTGAGCATACTCGGCGTATTGATGGCCGCCAGGCGCATTCCGTCAATCGCCAGCTCCAGAATCAGGAACTGCCAGACAATCGGGACATTGACCGCCTCCTTGATCTGGATAAAAGCCAGCCATTCCGGCACCCACTCAGGGTTCTGGAACAGCAGAAGGAACGTAGGGGTCAGAAGAAGCGTGATGAGCGCAATCAGGAAACGGGTCAGACGCAGATAAGAGCCTGTGACCGGAGGAAAATAATAATCATCCGCCTCTTCTACGATATCAAAGACAGAGGTCGGGATGATCATGGCCTGCGGCGAATTATCCACCAATACCACAATATTTCCTTCCAAAATTGCAGCAGAAGCGGCATCCGGCCTCTCCGTAAATTTGAACTTCGGAAATGGATTGATCCACTTCCGTTCATAAATGCATTCTGCCAGGCTTTCCTGGTTCATCGTCAGAGAATCCAGCTTGATTGCGTTAATCCTGCCCTTCAGCTCCCGCAGAAGTCTTCGGTCTACCCGGTTCTCCATGTAACAAAGTACGATGTCTGTCTGAGACGTCCTTCCAGCCGTCATGTGCTCCATGGAAAGCTTCGGGCTTCTGATCCGCCGGCGGATCAGGGCAGTATTGAATACCAGCGTCTCTACAAAGCCGTCCTTGGAGCCGCGCAGAGCTTTATCCTTGGACGGCTCGCTCACGCTTCTCATCGGATAGGACCGGCAGTCCAGTCCGATACAGGCGTCATACCCCGACAGCAAAAGACAGGTGACTCCGGACAGCAGATTTTTCAGAATATCATCTTCGTCGATCATGACTGAAACCTCCACATAGGGGACCACATGATCTGCCATCTGCTGTGCTGTCTTGGGCAGCTCCTCCGGCTTCAGCTTGTAGAAAAACTCCAGCAGCTTTTCCATAATGGCTTCCTCCAGAAAGCCGTCGATAAAATAGATGCAGGCCTCCCGTCCTGCTATTGTAATTCCCTTGCGGATGATATCAAAATTCGTATCAAGGTTCAAAACCTCATTCAGTCTTGACACGTTTTCATTGTAATCCATGGAAAGCTTCTCTCCCATATTTCCCAGGCACCTCCTGCTTCGGACTGTTGTCAGAATTCGCAGAGAGCGTTTTTCTCCCTGCCAGCTAAAGGTAGTATTGGAAAAATTACAGAAAACTATACTTCCAGAGAGCCGGAACACATGCTATAATAAATCGGAGCGGAATCAGGAAATACCCCGAGCGCTTCCTGGCCTCCCGCGCCGCCGCTATACATGATACTTTATAAGAGGAGTACTACTAATTATGGAAAAAAAGATTCTGTTTATCGATCTGGATGGAACCCTTCTGACCGATACAAAAGAAATTACCCCGGAAAACCTGAGCGCCATCCAGCAGGCTACGGAGCTCGGCCATGCCGTGGTCGTAACGACAGGCCGTCCCCTTTACAGCACTCTGCGCCAGGTGGAAAAGCTTGGGCTCACTAAGCCCGGCTGCTACGCCATCACTTCAAACGGCGCCCTGATCTATAATGCGCACACACGGGAAATCATCTTCCAGACCGGCGTTCCACGCGCCTGCCTGCGGGAAGCCTTTGACGAAGCGTTCCGTTTCGGCATCCACCCGCAGACCTACTCTGCCACAGGCGTGCTCTGCGAAAAGGACTGCCCGGAAATGGAGTACTATGCAAAATCCAATGTCATAAGCTATGAGGTGGTCGACGATGTGACAAAAGCGCTGGACTTCGACCCCATCAAAATTCTGTTCGTCGATCTCCATGACAGAAGCCGCCTGGAGCGTTTCCGGGAGCATATGAATGATTTCAGCAAAAGATACCATCTGGACATGTTTTTTTCCTGCGACCAGTACCTGGAATTCCTGCCGGAAGGAATCAATAAGGGAAGCGGCATCCGCTTTCTCTGCAGCTATCTGAACGTTCCCCTGGACAATACTCTGGGAGCTGGCGATGCGGAAAATGACATTACGATGCTTCAGACCGTAAAGCTGCCCTGCGTCATGAAGAACGCACGCCCGGAAATGTATCCTTACGGCGCCTATATCACGGAGCATGACAACAACCACTCCGGAATCGCAGAAATCATTCAAAAATTTATGCTCTGAAAGATTCAGCTCTGAAAAGCTGTCTGCAGCGCTGTCCGCAGAGCCTGGTTTTATAAATCAGCACAAAGCATCAGCCTGCCGGGAACCCGGCAGGCTGCTTTATCATTTCAAATCGAATTTATGCTTTTGTGTGTTGCCTGATTACTCTTCTACCAGAGTATATCCGCTCTGGGTCAGGGCTTCTCCCGTTCCTTCCAGAGATATTCCATCTGTGCCGCCTTCTACCTGCAAAAGTCCCAGGGACGCCAGCTCAGAAATCGCATCTCCTGTAGCGTCAATTACAATCGTAATGCTGTATGTACCCTCACCTGTCTCAGACGTACACTCTACGCCTTCTACAGAGTTATAGGTCTCTACAATCGCATCATACTGCTCCACAAGCAGAGACTGGGTGGTTGTATCGACTTCCGCCATGTCAAGCTCGACAATCTCTGTCATCTGCTGCACTCTGTCTCCCTTTGCATCAAGAACCATCGTATCGGTCATAATAACACCATTCAGATCCGATTCCATCGTATAAGTAACGCTTTGTTCCTTTCCTCCGCAGGCTGTAAGAGACACAGCCGCCGCAAGAATCACCAGGCTGGTTATAATCTTTTTCACTATTTTTTCCTCCCATGATTAGATATTATAACTCTACATTATTCTATCATATTGCCATTAAAAACGCCACGAACAAATTCTTAATTTTTATGAAAGACGCGCTACTCCGCTTTAAAAACCACATCCTCCAGGACGGGGAGATCGGGCGTGAAGGCCAGACCGTCTCTGACATTATACCACCATTGCTCCTCCTCCAAGAGCTCCTCCGGAATCACAAACATTCTTTCTCCATCTGCGATTTCCACAGTCACAGTCTCTGTATTTCCCTGAAATGTAACTGTATGAATCTGTCCATTTCCTTCCTCTGTATAGTGGTTCTCCTCCCCAAGCCATTCTTCATCCAGAAACTCCAGACGCTTGGCAAGGAAAAATTTCAGATACCGAACATTATTTTCATGGCTTTCATAATGCCCTGCCCCAAAAGAAGCATAATCCCACCTGAGCATATCCATCTCTACAGACTCTTTAATATGATCCGCATATTGATCGATGCCTTCTTCCAGCATACTGAGCAGGTAGGGCCGTACCAAATCACGGTACTTCTGCCTGGCCTGGTTCAGAAACCATTCATTCTGATAAAGAACCGGATACCAGGACAAAGAGCTTTCTCTCTTATAATTCTGTATCTCCACAGCCGCTATTACCTTATGGTTCATCCACCCAGTCATATTGCCAGAGCCCAGGCTTCCGTCATAATCCCATACAGGACCCGCGTACAGCTTCTGCTCGCCCTCCGGTTTATAAAAATACATGCTGGTTATGCCTGTATCCTGATTCAGCACCGTCTCATCCAATACATACCGTAGGACAAAAGAATCCCAGTCCAGATATTCTCCCGCCCTTTCCAAATCTCCGGAAAGGACTGCGTCCTCTATCTGCTGCACAAAGGCTGCAATTTTTTCAATCTCTTCCTGCGTCACATTCTCCGGATACCGCAGTGAAAACGGATTGCCATCTTCCGTGTAAAATCCATTTGGCTGATCAAAATAATAATCTCTCTCCAACAGAAAGCCGCCGCCGATCTCTACCCTGTTTTCTCCGGCCTCCACCTTTTCGCAGAGCAGATAATTGCCATGATATACGCCGTTCAGGTACAAATCAACCCACTCGGACTGTATGGAATACTCCAGCCCGACTGCCTCAGCCATATCCAGGCACAGCTTATTCTGAAGCTTACTCCCGTCGAATCCATTGCAAAGAAGAACCCAGTCCTCTGCCTCTCCCATCCCAAACAGGTCTGCTGCCTCTTTCAGCTTTACTGAATATGATTTTTTGTCAGAATTCCAGGTCGCATTTCCTCTCCCTTTGATATAATCCAGAATCCCGATATGCTCAATCCCACCTGCCGCATCAGTAATCAGAATTCTCCCGCCTTCCCGGTATTCCTTGTCGGCGTCTACCTGCTCCATGGAGCCGCTGTCCGTCTCCAGGAATATGGTCCCTACATTCGCGGACTGCACAAAGGTCAGTTCCCCGCTCTTCTCTTCCTCCCGGAAGCTCAGTGTATACAAATAGGATGTATTCTCCTCAAAAGCAGACAAATACATTCCTTCTTCCGCTGCCAGCTCTACGCCGTCCAGACTCAGCGTCCCGTCCAAAACCTCTATTTCCGTATGATCCCAGTCAAAATACGACGGCAGAAATACATAAAGATTCTGCTTCTCATCTTCCCAGGGCTTTACCGCTGAGCCGGCACAGGTTACGATAAATTCTGCCTGTCTCTGCTCCTCCTGAGCCCTTACATCCTGCCCTATATTGATGATACAGTATGCTCCCAGCAATACAAAGCTTAAAGCTGCCGCCAAGACAGAAACCAAACGTTTCATAAACACTCACACCCTAAATATCTTCTGACATAAAAACTGCCAGATTTATTTTAGCATAAAATCTGGCAGTTTTCATTATATTTTGACATGTTTTTTGTTGAAAAAGGACAGCTTCCCACCTGAGGCTTCTGTTTTTTCAGCTATCTTGCCACAGGAGCCAGCAGTATCTTTCCCGTTCCCCTGTACACATTTACAAGTCCTTCTCCGGAAGCAGCGGAGCCCAGCAGAGTCTTTCCGGACCGTTCTACAGTAAACTCCAGGCTTCCGCTCCAGGCTATCGCCATGTTTCCGTCTATCTTAACTACATCGTTCTGCATGGTGATCTCAATCAGCTCCTCCCTGGGACTGTTGGATTCCAGGCATACGATTCCGGCCCCGGTCAGGCCCAGGTTAAACAGCCCTTCTCCTCCCGCAACCGCAGAAGAAAAATTTGAACGCATAACCGCCTTGTGCTTAACAGAAGCTTCGCTGGCTAAAAACAATCCGTCATCAAGCACGATTGAACCATTCCAGTCATTCAAGTCCTCCAGAAGAATGTAACGATAGGTGGGCTCTGTAACCAGGATGCCGTCTCCCGTGTACTCCGGCTTAATCGCCGACTCTCCTGTCACCTTGCCGCGCACAGCCTTGCCGAACAAATCGCCTACCCCTTTCAGGCCTGTCGTCGCGTTCACATTTCCTGCGGTCCACTGCATGGCCCCTGCCTGCAGAGTAACCGCCGCTTTGCTGAGATCGCAGATCACCTGGCGTTTGCGCACATTCATCTCGTTGCAGTAATAAGCCGTCTGCGCGCTGGAAGGACTGACACTCAGATCCCGCAGATACTCCACTACCGTAAAAGCTCCCCGGGTCTCCAGCACCCTCACGTCATTGTTGTCAGTAAAATTTTTGATCTGAAACATGGTTTTTCCCTCCATTTATTATTCCGCAGGCTCCTCCGGAATGAACACACGGCTGTTCACCGGGCTCTCCTCCGCCCTCGCCTTATCTTTTGCCTCTTTCACAAAATAATCCTGAGAGCTCAGGGCTGTCTTGCCTCTCCGGTCCACCTTGATATAGGTATCGTCCGGCTGCAGAATATGAGCCTTTACATTATCCTGAAGCTCGATATCCAGGATATGAATCAGCTCATCCTTGAGCTCCTGACGCTCTACCGGGAACAGAATCTCCACCCTCTTCTCCAGATTTCGCGGCATCCAGTCTGCGCTGGAGCAGTAGATCTCTTCCTGTCCGTTATTGTAAAAACAGTAAATCCGGCTGTGTTCCAGAAAATTTCCTACGATGGAACGGACGGAAATGTTTTCGCTGACCCCCGGAATGCCTACCTTCAGACAGCAGATTCCGCGCACAATCAGCTCAATTTTCACACCGGCCGCAGAAGCTGCGTAAAGAGCCTCAATCACATCCCGGTCACAGAGAGAATTCATTTTCGCAATGATATGCCCTTCCCCGCCGTTCTCCGCATGCTCCTTCTCCCGCCCTATCAGCTGCAGAAACCTTTTCTTCAGCCAGATAGGCGCAAGGCAGAGCTTGTTCCATACAGCAGGCTCCGAGTAACCCGACAGCATATTGAATACTGCCGTCGCATCCTCTCCTATTGGCGCCGAGCAGGTCAGAAGCCCGATATCCGTGTACTGCTTTGCGGTGGAATCATTGTAGTTTCCGGTCCCCAGGTGGACATACCGGCGGATTCCATCCTCCTCTCTACGCACTACCAGCGTAATTTTGCTGTGGGTCTTCAGCCCTACCAGGCCGTAAATCACGTGGCAGCCAGCCTTCTCCAGCATTTTCGCCCAGATAATATTGTTTTCCTCGTCAAAACGGGCCTTCAGCTCCACCAGCACGGAAACCTGCTTCCCATTCTCCGCTGCCTGCGCGAGGGCCGCAATGATCGGTGAATTACCGCTGACGCGGTACAGTGTCTGCTTAATCGCCAATACCCTGGGATCCGCAGCGGCATCCCTCACAAACTTTACGACCGGATCAAAGGTCTGGTATGGATGATGCAGCAGAATATCTCCCTTTCGAATCTCCTCAAAGATATCGCAGTCCGGAGGGAGCTCCCTGACAGGCGCCGGCACATGCTTCGGATTTTTCAAATCCTCAAAGCCCTCCAGCCCGTACATTTTCATAAGGAAGGTCAGATCAAGAGGACCATTTATCTTGTAAATTCCTTCATCACGGATATCAAATTCCCTGCGCAGCAGCTTCAGAAGGCGTTTGTCAATCTTTTCCTCCACCTCCAGGCGGATGACCTCGCCCCACTGGCGCTTTTTCAGCTGCTTCTGAATCTCCTTCAGAAGATCCGCCGCCTCGTCCTCTTCGATGGTCAGGTCAGCGTTTCTCATAACACGGTAGGGGGAAGCGCAGATAATATCATAGCTCAGGAAAAGCTGCTGCATATTCCGCTCAATAATCTCCTCCAGGAGAATCACATTCCTGCTTCCGTCCTTTCCATGAGGAAGCGGTATGATACGCGGAAGTACAGAGGGCACCTGGACTGTAGCAAATTCCAGTTCCTTTTCCTTCTCCTTTCCCTCCGGATTTTTTTTCGAAAGAAGGGCGCCAATATTCAGCGTTTTATTGCGGATCAGAGGAAACGGCCTGGAAGAGTCCACCGCCATCGGGGTCAGCACCGGATAAACATTGTCACGGAAATACCGATCCACATATTCTCCCTGCTCCTCCGTCAGCGCTTCATGCTCCTGAATCACATTCAGACCATGCTGACGCAGCATGGGAAGCAGAGAGCGGGAGTACGTAGAATACTGAAGGCTTACCAGCTTCTGGGCAGCCTCGCCGATCCGGTCCAGCTGCTCCTGGGCCGTCATTCCTGCAATATCCTTTTTGGTATAGCCTGCGTTCACCATATCCTTCAGCGAAGCCACACGGATCATGAAAAACTCGTCCAGGTTAGAAGCAGTGATACTCAAAAATTTCAGCCGTTCAAACAGGGGAATTGTCTTATCTCTTGCCTCGCTCAGCACCCTTTCATTGAACGCCAGCCAGGAAAGCTCCCTGTTCCTGTAATATTCTGTTTTTGTGAAATCGCTCTTTTCCATCTCTTATACCTGCCTTTTCTGCCGAATTACTGGCCTGATACTGAAAATAGCCTCAAAGAAATCTGCTTTATGGGAGAAAAGTCCCTGTTCCAGCGTAATATCCTCCACAGTATCCACCACCACAATCAGCTCTCTGTCCTTCAGAGTCACCTTGACATTCTTGAATTTCTGCTTGTGGCTGCGATCCATGGAATTGGCTACCCGGAGGATAGCGCTGATCTTTGCCGTAAGCAGATAATCGTTCCGATCCAGGCTGCAGCCCATGGAGAATTCCTCAAAGGAGACAAATTCCTCTGTATTAAACCGGATTGCATTCGCGATAATTTCCCGCTCTCTGTGGGAAAGCCCGATGATTTCCGTAGACATAACAATCTCATAGGAGCATTCCGCAGTCCGGTTCATACTGATATATTTTCCACAGTCATGAAGCAGAACTGCAATCTGGAGCAGCAGACGCTCTCTCCTGCCCATGCCGTGAATCCGCTTCATTTTATCAAAAATCGTAAGAGCCAGATATTCGGTCCCGGCCAGATGCGTCTTGTTGCTCTGATATCGTTTTGCGATATTCTTGGCCGCCTCGATAATATCGTTTTCAAAGTTATGGCTGGGCTTGAAAATCTTTTTGCGCTCTGCATAATCATAGGCAAGTCCATCGCAGAGATTCAAGCCGGGGATCCAGAGCTTTTCCGCTCCGGTCTCCTCTATCAGCCTTTTGTAGATAATCAGAGCCGGCATCACCAGAGACATATTCTCCGAGATTTCGCCCAGCCTTTCCACCATTTCCTGCGGCGAATGGGAGGCAATCTCCTGATAAAGCTTCTGATACTCGTCCCGGGTAAAGGAAGTGCTTTTTCCGCCTCTTCTCCGGGTGGTCAGCTGATTGATATAATCGCCTACCAGAATCATATGCCGGATTTCCCGGTCCTTCAGGTACAGGCGCTTGTAGCTGCTCAGCTCATTGTTGATCATCTCCTCCACGATCTCGTCAAAATGCGTGGTTCTCTGCTCAACCTTGGCCAAACGCTCCCGGATGCGCACGATGCCCAGGCGGAGATTCTGGGTAGATACCAGAGCATCCTTATCAAACAGGGAGATCTGAATGCTTCCGCCGCCCACATCCACAATGGCCGTTCCTTTTTGAATAATCTTCTGAAAGGACTCCTCATTGGAAGCAATAGACTTATAGCCGAGAAAGCGCTGCTCGGAGTTGCTCAAAATCTCCACCTCGAGACCTGTGCGGACACGGATCTTGTCCAGAATCAGAAGGCAGTTTCTGGTGTCACGGATAGCGCTTGTCGCGCAGGCCCGATAATCGTCCACCTGATACTCCTTCATAATCCGCGTGAAATCCTCCAGGATTTCACAGAGCTCTTCCAGCATTTCATTTCCGATCTCTCCATGGACATAGGCATCCTTCCCCAGCTCCAGTCCATGACGGATATAGTCAATCTCCTTCATTCCGTTTTTCGAGGACAGCTCCAGAATCTTCATTCCCACCTCGTAGGAGCTGATCTCGATAGAAGCAAATGTAATGATCTGCATGTTCTCACGCCTTTCCGGTGCTGCCGCAGCCGCCCCTGTCTTCATTTCCAAGCTCTTCTGCCTCTTCAAATATAAGCCTTGGCTGATGCTCTACAATCCGAAACTGACAGATTCTGTCATTTACATGAATCTGCGTATCGCGCAGAGCATAGGCCGCCATAAACCACTGGTCATTATCACCGCAGTAGCTTTCATCGATAATCCCTGTGTGGTTCGTCTGAATAATGCCAAAATTTTTGTAAGTGCTGCTCCGGGGGACAACATGGGCCTCATATCCTTTCGGCAGCTGCATCGCCACGCCAAGCGGGATCAGCCGGAACTCGCCGGCCTTCATCTGAATCTCTTCCGCGCACCGCAGATCGATCCAGTCAGACTTTCCGCCAACATAAGTAAGCCTGTCTATCTTGTCCGTGAAATATTTGATTCGTATCGTCTTGGTATCTTCCATCTCATCCTCCGTCAGCATTCTGTTTAGTTCTCCGCCGTCTCCAGAATTCCCTTCCGCAGAAGTGTCAGGGCGGCAGCCACAGAGCTTTCCCTGATCTTCACCCTGTCTCCTGTGAAATGGCATTCCTGCACGTAGGTCTGTCCCCGGACCGCCGCGGCGATATAGACCAGTCCTACCGGCTTCTCTTCGGTTCCGCCGTCAGGCCCTGCAATCCCGGTGACAGCCACGGCTGCGTCAGCTCCCGTCGCAAGGACAGCTCCTCTGGCCATCTCCCTGGCCGTCTTCTCGCTGACTGCGCCGGACTCCCGGAGCGTCGCCTTCTTGACTCCCACCAGCTTTCTCTTTGCCTTATTAGAATAGGTGACAAATCCCTGCTTCAGGACCTCAGAAACCCCTGGAACATTGACCAGGCGGCCCGCCAGGAGCCCGCCTGTGCAGGATTCCACCGTCGTCACCGTAAGCTCCTGCTCCCGCAGCAGATCCACGACAGCCTCCTCCAGGCTTACCCTTTCATCCGTCGTGTAGATCTGATCGCCAAATCTTGCCCTCAACTCCTCCAGAACCGGTTTAATCAGAAGCTCTGCCGCCTCCTCGTCCTTGGCCCTTGCTGTCACGCGCAGGTGCACCTCTCCTGTCTTCGCGTAGGTGGCAATCGTCGGATTGCCCTGGCGCTCAATCAAATCCGCGATCAGCAGCTCAGCCCGGCTTTCTCCTATGCCGCACAGCTTTACCATCTCAGAAACAATGGTCTCCGGCTGCTTCTTATGAAGCCAGGGATAAATGTCCTTCCGGAACATCGGAACCAGCTCATTCGGCGGTCCGGGAAGCAGAACCGCAGTTTTTCCATCCTTTTCCAGAATCAGCCCGGGCGCCGTGCCGTTATCATTGTCTATCACAAGGGCCCCTTCCGGAACCATGGCCTGCTTCCAGTTATTTTCCGGAATCTCCTCCGTGCCCCTGGCATCGAAATACGCCTGTATGCGCTCCCGTGTATGAGCGTCCTCCGAAAGCCCAAGGCCGAGGGCCTCTGCTGTAATCTCCTTTGTCAGGTCATCCCGGGTCGGCCCCAGACCGCCGCTTAGAATCACTACGTCGGAGCGCTTAAGGGCCTGGCAGAGCGCCTCCTTAAGGCGCTTCGGATTATCTCCGACCGTCGTCTGATAATACACCGACAGGCCAAGCTTCGCGCACTCCCGCGCCAGAAAAGCCGCGTTTGTATTTACAATATTCCCGAGCAGAAGCTCTGTTCCCACAGAAATCAGTTCCGCTGTCATGCGTTTAAATATCTCCTTCCAGCAAAATACCTTTGTTCTTTACCAGGTAATCGATCAGGGAAACCACCGTCAGAACCAGTGCAATCCAAATCACCGCTGTCTCGAGAACCTGGAAGCCTTCGCCCAGATCGAGAATCAGCAGAATAATCATCACCATCTGAAACGTCGTCTTGAACTTTCCCCAATAGCTTGCCGCAATTACGACCCCATTATCCGAAGCAATCAGCCGGAATCCGCTGATAATAAATTCTCTGGAAATGATCACGATCACCATCCACGCTGCCAGGCGGTCCATCTCAACCAGGCAGATAAGCGCCGAGCATACCAGCAGCTTGTCTGCCAGGGGATCCATAAATTTCCCAAAATTTGTGACCAGGTTTCTCTTTCTTGCAATCTTTCCGTCCAGCAGATCTGTCAGGCTCGCAATCACAAAAATAGCCAGCGCAATATACTTTCCATATGTCCCTCCCAGATCCGTCAGCATAAACACCACGAAAAACGGGATCATAATCATTCTCAAGACAGTCAGTTTATTTGGAAGATTCATTCTATCAATTCTCCTATCAGATCGTATTCTGCTGCGCCTGTCACGCGCACTCTCGCGAAATCGCCGCTCATAAGCGTCTCATCCGTATTCAGGAAGAGATAACCGTCTACGCCTGGAGCATCCTTATAGGTTCGTCCCACATAGGCGTTTTCATCAGCCACCTTTCCTTCTATCATAACTGTAAGCTCCTGTCCGGTCATGCCCTCTGCTTTTTCAAAAGCAATCTCCTGCTGCAGCTCCATAAGCTCAGCCCTCCGGTCTTGCTTCACTTCCTCCGGAATCTGATCCGGCATGGCCGCAGCAGGCGTATCCTCCTCCGGAGAATAGGGAAATACCCCAAGCCTGTCAAACTCACAGTCATCCACAAACCGCATCAGCTCCTCGTGGTCCTCCTCCGTCTCTCCCGGAAAGCCGGTAATCAGCGTCGTCCGCAGGCAGATATCCGGAATTTCCTGCCGGAGCCGCCCGATGATACGCCTCAAATCTGCCTGAGTCGTGCGCCTTCCCATGCGCTTCAGAATCCGGTCCGAAGCATGCTGAATCGGAAGATCCAGATAATGACAGATCTTCGGCTCTTTTTTTATGACCTGAATCAATTCTTCTGTAATCTCCTCCGGATAGCAGTACTGCACGCGGATCCACCGGATGCCCGGTATCGCTGCCAGCTTTTCAAGAAGCTCCGGCAGCCGCTTTTCCCCGTACAGGTCGACGCCGTAAACCGTAGTCTCCTGGGCCACCAGAATCAGCTCCTTGACCCCCTGCCTGGCAAGCTCTTCCGCCTCTGCCAGCAGGCGCTCCTCGGGAACACTGCGGAAACGTCCGCGCAGCTTTGGGATAATGCAGTAGGTACAGCGCTTGTCGCAGCCCTCCGCAATCTTCAGGTAAGCATAATGGCCCCCTGTCGTCAGCACCCGGCCTCCCTGCTCCGGCACCAGACGGTCTATATCCTCAAAATGCAGCTCCTTTTGCCCTCCGAGAGCCTTATCCACCGCCTCTGCAATGGAATCATATGTGGCAGTTCCCAGAATCGCGTCCACCTCTTCGATTTCATCCAGGATTTCCTTCTGGTACCGCTGAGCCAGGCAGCCTGTGACAATCAGGGCCTTGCAGCTTCCGCTTTTGCGGTATTCAGCCATCTCCAGAATCGTATTGACACTTTCTTCCTTGGCGTCGCCTATAAAGCAGCAGGTATTGATTATGATAATATCTGCTTCTGTCTCATCGTCCGTGAACTGATATCCTTTCTTTTCCAGGAGCTTCAGCATCACCTCGGAATCCACCAGGTTTTTATCACAGCCAAGAGATATAAATAAAACCTTCATGCATCAGTCTCTTTCTTATTGTAATATTATAGTCTATTTTTTCAGCCGCTTCAACCGAATCCAAAGAGTTTACGCAGACTTAACGCGCGCTTTACATTCCACACGCGTACACAGCCAAATGCGGCGGCATGCAGCGGAAAATGCGGCCTCCAAGGCACTCAGCCCTCGTCAAACCGGAGGGTAGACAGGATCGTATGCATCTCTGCCAGCTCCTCCGCCGCCTCAACAGTACTGTCCAGCTGCGCCGCATACAACGCTTCATTGTGCCGGAATATGTAGATGCTGCAGGTCCGGCTGTCCGCCGAAGTGCCTTCCGCGTAGCTGACCCACATAGCCGGATACTCTCCTTCTCCAATCGTCACATCCTCCACGGAGCATTCCTCATCGCTCTCTGCCACATAATGATCTGCCAGTTCTTCTGCGGAAGGGGCGTCTTCTCTGCGGATGCTCAGGAAAACCTCTGCCCCTCCGCCGGAATTTTCTTCCGAATTTCCCGTCCCCAGCTCAAACCGCAGCTCCTCCTCAGAAGCTGCCAGTGAAAACTGAGCCGGATCATAGGCCACCGAAAAATCTCCGTTTCCACGGACTCTTGTGTATGCTGCCATCTGAGGCTCTCCCTCCTCTGACATCACCACAACCTCTTCCTCTCCCAGGACAGTCCCGGCTGCCGCATCCGGATCAAGCTGCGCTTCCCTTTGCTCCTCTGTCTGGCTGATCTGAGGCTGCTCGATCACCTCCACCTGAGGAACCGATACCTCCGCCCCGCCATCCTTACAGCCTCCAAGGGAAAGAAGCACTAAAATTCCCACAAGGCCAAGAGGCAGAGCCGCCCGCCTACGCAAGCGTCTCTCCTACCAGCTTATTGACCAGGGCTCCGTCAGCCTTCCCCTTTACCCTTGGCATAAGCTCTTTCATAATTTTTCCCTTATCTTTTCCTGAAGGGCTCTCGATTCCAAGGGATGCGATGACCTCCTGAATCACCGCGCGGATTGCGTCCTCGCTCATCTCCTCCGGAGCGAACTCAGAGAGGACCGCCAGGCGCGCTCTGCACTGCTCTATGATATCCGTCCGGTCTGCCGGAGCCAGATCCATCGTCTCCTGCGTCTGCTTCATTTCCTTTTTCACAACCGCGTACTCTTCCTCCTCCGTAAGATCCGCGCGCTTGTCAATCGCCTTGTTTTTCAAGGCGGACAGAAGCATAGACAAGGATTCCTTCCTTTCCTTTTCCTTATTTTTCATTGCCGTCACCATTTCGGCGCGGACTGCGTCAATCATGCTCATTGCTTTTCCTCCTTTAAACATTATTACCATTGTAATCATATTCCTGGCCGATTTCAAGCCCGGATTTTCCCCCTCAGCCCTGCTCCTGCCGGAAGCTTAAGGTGCTGCCGTCTGTCACGCAGGTCACGGTTCCCTCCGAGGTCAGATAAACCTCTGTGCCCAGCTGTTCCAGAAGCTCCAGGATCTCCTTATCGGGCCTGTCGTCCTCGGAGCAGGTAATGACCGCCGCCTCCGGATCTACTGCCAGCAGGAATTTGTCTGAATTTTTTTCCTCCCGTCCGTGATGCGGCACCTTCAGAACCTGGTGCCTGAGATTGAGGCCGCTTTCTGCCAGAAGCTCCGAAAGCCTTTCCTTCTCACAGTCTCCGGCAAAAAGAAAGCCTTCCTCTCCAAAGCGCAGACTGATCACAAGGGAAAAATCATTATCCTCCTCCTCGTAATCCTTCTGTCTGGGCGGATAGACCGTACAGTCCGCGCCTTCCAGCATAAGCTCCTTCGTATCCGTCACCCTGACCGGCGTGATTCCCTGTTCCTTCAGCGTTTCCCTGTATTCTTCCGTCTGTCCGCTGTCCGACTCATAATCCGGTTCCAATACCTCGAGCACCTCCACAGCCTCCAGAATCTTATCTGCGCCTCCCACATGATCCTTGTCAAAATGGGTAATGACCAGATAATCCAGCGTATCTATCTCTTCTGCCTCCAGATAATCCAGGATTACAGCTGAGGTATCGTCGTATCCTGCATCAATCAGCATCGCCTGCTCCTCTGTCTCCAGCAGAACCGCATCGCCTTTTCCTACATTAAAAAACGTTACCTTAAGCTCCGGGGCATCTGCTGCCTGCCCTGATCCCTGTTCCGCTTCCTTTCCTCCGCCGCATCCTGCCGGAACTGAAAAAAGCAGAAGCGCCGCCAGAAATGCCATGCCTGGCCTTCGTCTCGTCATAGCCTGTCCCACCTCTCCTCTCTGCCTTTTTCTTCATCCTACCATAATCCTTCCCCCGCCTCAAGGCAGAGAAAAAAAGACTTTCTTAATTTTGTCCTGCCATGCGGAATGCCGCTCACAAAAGTAGCCTCTCCAGCAATAGCCCTCCCAGCAGAAACGGAATCAGCGGAAGCGCAGTCCGGCCCTCTTTTTCCATGCCGGCCTTTTGGGCACGTGCCAAAAGAACAAACGATGCTCCCAGGGCAAGCAGCAGGCCGCAGAACAAAATCACCAGCATTCTGTGAGCCCCTGTAAACAGCGCCGCTGTTCCAATAAACTTTATATCCCCCATTCCCAGCCCTCTGCCGGAAAGCCGGGCTGCCAGAAGAAAAAATGCCAGGAGGATCAGGCTTCCTGCCGCAGCCTGCAGAAGCTCCCGGACTGCCTCCGCCCTCCCGGACAGACACAGCTCCTGCAAAAACAGCAGAAGCCGCAGGCAGACACCCACTGCCAGCAGCCGGTTCGGCACCCTCCGAACATGCCAATCCGTCCATGCCGCCGCAAAAAACAGCATTAAAAAAGCGGCTTCCTTCAGTATCCCCGGCAGGATATCCCCGGTAAAATTCAACGCTTCAAAAATATAAAATCCCTTTCTTTCCCTGTTATTATGCTTTTCTTTTGGAAATTCTGTGCAGATCTGCACGGTGAATCAGGCTGAGCCGGAAGCCGCATACGCTCCTTTCTGCATCTTTCGCATTTGACTTCCCTCAGAAATGTGATACACTGTTACTGTTCAGACCGCCCTGAAATCTGCTGTCTGAAAACAACAGGAGGAATGCTTCTATGGAAAAAATAACAAGCTTTACGATCAATCATCTTCTTCTCCAGCCCGGCGTCTATGTTTCACGCAAGGATCCGGTTGGAAATACCGTAGTGACTACCTTTGATCTTCGGCTGACAAGCCCGAACGAGGAGCCTGTCATGAACACAGCCGAGGTTCACGCCATCGAGCACCTGGGCGCGACCTTTCTGCGCAATCATAAGGAATGGGGAGCCAGGGTTCTCTATTTCGGGCCCATGGGCTGCCGCACCGGCTTTTACCTGCTTCTTTCCGGCAGCTGGGAGTCCAGAGACATCGTTCCGCTGATGATAGAAATGTGGGAATTTATCCGGGATTTTGAAGGAGAGATTCCCGGCGCCAGCCCGAAAGACTGCGGCAATTATCTGGATATGAATCTTCCCATGGCAAAATACCTGGCAAAAAAATACCTGGATGAGGTTCTGTATCACATTGCCGGGGACAGGCTGGTATATCCCGATTAGGGCACCACAGATATCGTAAATTTCCCCTGTACTTCTGTGTTTTAGAAAGCAGCTGCAGGCAAAGGAGACGGACTCCGGTTTCAGAAACCCTGGCCGGAAGCCCCTCTCCTTTTTCTTTTTGTCCATTTTTCATGCAGCCTTTGGCTGTTTCCCCCGCCTCTACAGCGTGATCTCAAACTGCTCCTCCGGCTTTAATTCCACGACCGTACAATCGTTCTGGTAAGTACATTCCGGAAGCACAATCAGCGCCTGCAGCTCATCCGCATGGACAGGCAGAGGGCAGAGATGCCAGATAGCCGTATTAATCTTAATCATCGTAAATTTCGGAACCACAAAGGCCTTTGCCAGCTCCGGAACCGGAGCTCCTGCAGAAGCAGGCGCCACATGAACAATCATATCATCGTTCAGAGGCATAATAATTTCCGGTGTCGTCGTGTGGTACTCCACAGAGGTAATCACCATCTTCTCCGGCTTTTTCACCAGGATCGGTGAAAATCCCAGTCTGACCGGATAGGTCTCTGTCAGACGGTCCGGGAAAAACCGGTGCAGCTCTCCCTTCAGCGAATAGCCTTCCGGATCTGCCATCGCATAGAAGGTTCCGAACGGCGCGTACCTCTCATGAGTCAGTTTCTCTGCTTGAATGCTTCTCATTTTCTCACTTCTCCTTTCTCTGTTTTTCATTATAAATGAAAACATGATACCTATTAAAGCTGTTTCTATGATACCACAGCTTTGCGCATATTTCCATGCCCAGTCCCTACAGCAGCTCCAGAAGCTCCCCGTGCAGCTTCCCGTTGCTGGCGAGAATACCGCCCGGCTCCAGCGGATTTACAGGCGAGCCGTCAAAACGCGTGACCTTACCGCCAGCCTCAGACAGAATCAGCATTCCTGCCGCAAAATCCCAGGGCTGCAGTCTCTCTTCGAAATATCCGCCAATGCGGCCGCAGGCTGTATACGCCAGATCCATGGCAGCTGTTCCTGTCCGGCGGATATCCTGGCATTTCAGGAACACACGCTCAAATCTCTGAAAATTCTCATGAGCCAGCTCCTTCTGATAAGGAGCCGTTCCAATCGCTATAATTGTTTCGCTTAAGGTCTCGGCCGGGGCCGCATGGATGCGCTCCCCGTTCCGCCAGCTTCCCTTCCCCTTCTCTGCGTAAAACACCTCTTCCCGGAAGGGATCGTAAATCACTCCCATCACAATCTCTCCCTTTTCATAAAGGCCAAGGGATACGGTACTGTGCTGGTAGTCGTGAATCAGATTCGTGGTCCCGTCCACAGGATCCAGGATCCAGAAGGTATCTCCCGACATTGCGTGCAGCCCTTCCTCTTCCCCGAGAAACTGGATCTCCGGCGCCAGCTCATAAAGCTTTTCAGAAAGAAGCTTCTGAACATTCATGTCCACCTGTGTCACATAATCCGAAGGCCCCTTAACCTTGATATGATCAGCCATATCCCGGTTCTGTATCAGGGGCTTCGCCTGCCTGACCAGTTCTATTACATCTCTTATCTCCATTTTTTCTCCTCCTGCCGCTTCCCGGCGTATTCCCGCAGTATCTCATGGAACTGGCTTCCGCAGCGCTCAAGCTCGCCGAGAACCACATCTATCCTCTGTCCGTCCAGGAACCAGTTTTCCCGGCTGATTCCCCGGGTCACGGTCGGACAGACAAAAAACTCTGTCTCTGGATACAATACCTTATAATAGAGAAGCGCGCGTCTTGCATGGCAGGCCTGGGGACACAGAATCGCACGGCGGATCATAAGACCCAGACGCTCCGTCACCTGCCGGGAATAAATCGCGTTTTCATAGGTATAGGTAGCCTGCCTTTCCTCCAGGATCCGTTCCCGGGGCACGCCCTCCTTCACCAGAATGTCCTTCAGAAAATCCCATTCTGTCTCGTAGTCTGGAATCAGGCACCGCCCAACCGGCTTGCTGTAACGCCCGGACGGAAGAATATAGGGCGCATACCCTTCGCGAAACAGCCTTGCCGCAGTCATGGCAAGGCTCCCCTGGTCCCCGCCAGGGATAAAAATGATATCCGCCTTTTCCGGCGCATCTTCCACAAAAATAAAATCCGTAATATCCTGCACAAAATCCATGCGCCACCTCCGATGCCCTTTCCCGGGCCTTTCTCAGCCCAGAATTCCGCTTTCCTTTATCTTCCGCACCGCTTCCTCAATAACCGGAACCGGATACACCAGCGCCATACGGACATAGCCCTCGCCCAGATCTCCGAAGGCGCTTCCCGGCGTCACGATCACCCCTGTCTTCTCCATCAGATCCAGCACAAATTTCTCGCTGTTCTCATAATTCCTGGGCAAAGGCGCCCACACAAACATCGTGCCCTGGCTGTCCGGCACATTCCAGCCGATGGCACGCAGGCCTCCGCAGAGCGCATGGTTGCGCCTCTCATATTCCCGGCACTGCTCCTGCACCGCCTCCTGTGACCCAGTCAGGGCTGCCACAGCCGCCTTCTGTACCAGAAGAGAGGTGCCGTAATCGATCTGGGAGCGTACCTTACGAAATTCATGGATAATCTCACGGTTTCCTACCGCAAATGAAATCCTGAGTCCCGTCATATTGTAGCTCTTGGAAAGGGAATAAAACTCAATTCCCACCTCCTTCGCTCCCGGATAAGAAAGAAATGATTTTCCTTCCCGCCCTCCGTAGAGAATATCCGAGTAGGCATTGTCATGCAGAACAATAATCTGATATTTCTCTGCAAAGGCGATCAGACTCTCATAGAACGCATCGTCCGCCACAGAGCATACCGGGTTTGCCGGGTAGGATACGATCATAAACCGCGCCTTCCGTGCCGTTTCCTCCGGTATATCCGCAAAATCCGGAAGAAAATTATTTTCTGCATACAGCGGATAGGTCTCGATTGCGGCGCCCACAAGCTCGGGCCCCAGTGAAAATACCGGGTACCCCGGATTCGGAACAAGCACCACATCTCCCGGATCGCAGAGCGCAATCGCGATATGGGCCATGCCCTCCTGAGAGCCGTAAAGCGACATCATCTCATCCTTCTCAAGCCTTACGCCAAACCTCTTCTCGTAAAAGCCCTGTACCGCAGACAGGAGCTCTTCCCTGTCTGACAGAGCGTATTTATAATTTTCCGGATCCATCGCCGCCTTTGCCATCGCCTCCATAATATGGGGCTGCGGCTTGAAATCCGGGGTTCCCACTGAAAAATTGTATACCTTCCGGCCTGCTGCCAGAAGCTCTGCCTTTTTATGATCAAGAATTGAAAAGATTCCCTCCTGGATTCTTTCCGCTCTCTTTGAAAATTGCAGTTCCATTCTTTTTCCTCCTGTAAAAACGCGTTCGCTTTTATTCTAGTACAATTCTTTCTGTTGCGCAATCCTTCTTTTTCTTGCTTTTCCCTTCTGTTTCTGATAGAGTAATATTACATCTATTACTTATTTACCAAAAGGAGAACGATTATGGCAGCAGACAATAAATGCGACACTGCTTCCTGCGGCGGCAACTGTGATACCTGTGACGGAAATATCACCGTTACCCTGACGCTGGACAATGACGAAACCGTAGAATGCGCGATCCTTACGATTTTCCCGGTAAACGGACGCGATTACATCGCTCTTCTCCCCCTCGATGAGAACGGAGAGAACGAAGACGGAGAGGTTTATCTCTACCGCTATGACAACAGCAGCGGCTCCCCCGTTCTGGACAATATCGAGGACGACGAGGAATATGAAGCAGTGGCTGACATGTTTGACCAGATGCTTGACGCCGCTGAGTACGACGAAATGGTCGCAGCAGACGAAGAAGAGAATTAAAGGACACCTGCAGGGAGAAGCTTCCAGCGCAGGCAGAACCATTCTGCCTGCCGGGGCTTCTCTCTTTGATTTCCGCAGCTGGCAGGCCCCAGGCGCGCATTCCCGGCAGCCGCAGCAAAACCTGCCGCAGACGGCTGACGAAAGGAGAATACGGTATGATCGATTTTTCTAATCTGGAAAAATACAGGGAGAATAACCGAATCGAGGCAAAAAAGGCTCTGGGAGGCCTGCCGAAGAGCATCTGGGAAACCTACTCTGCCTTTGCAAATACCCTGGGCGGAATCATCCTTCTGGGAGTGATCGAAGACAAGGATAAGTCTCTCCATCCTGTCAACCTGCCCGATCCCGGACGGCTGATAGAAGAATTCTGGGATTTGATCAACCAGCCCGAAAAGGCAAGCGCAAATATTCTCTCTGATCAGAACGTATCTGTGGAAACCGTCGAAGGCTGCCAGATCATCGCCATCACCGTGCCCCAGGCTCAGCGCTGCGACAGGCCGGTCTTCGTGGACGGAAACCCGCTCACCGGGACTTACCGGCGAAACGGAGAGGGCGATTACCGCTGCACCCGGGAGGAAGTGGAATCCATGCTCCGCGACGCGGTCAGAAAATCCCAGGATATGTCTGTTCTGGAACAGAGGAATCTGAAAGTATTTGATTCCAATACCGTCAGCCGCTACCGTTCCCGCATGATGCTCCGTCATCCCGGGCATATCTGGGAAGATCTCCCGGATGAAGAGTTTCTTTACAAGCTGGGCGCTGTGGGGAAAGGCTCCGACGGCACACTCCATCCTACGGCTGCCGGCCTTCTTATGTTCGGTCTTGAATATGAGATTATCCGGGAATATCCCGATTATTTTCTGGATTATCAGGATTTGACCGCACCGGAAAACGGGCAGAAATACCCTGGACGTCCTCGGCGCATCCTCTCCTCCTCCGGGGACTGGAGCGGAAACCTGCTGGATTTTTATTTTCGTGTCTGCCGTGAACTGCTGTCCAGGGCTGACAAAGGACCGGAAGAAGATATGGCAGACCTTCCTGACCCGGAAAAATTCTCCGTACAGGAGGCTCTGCGCGAAGCTCTGACAAACTGTCTGGTCAATGCAGATTATCACGGGACCAGAGGAATCGTCATCTGCAAAAAAGAGACGGAAATCACCTTTTCCAATCCCGGCAGCTTTCGCATTGCCGTTGACGACGCTCTGGGCGGCGGCATTTCAGATCCCAGAAATCCTGCTCTGTGCCGTATGTTCAACCTGATCGATGTAGGCGAGCGTACCGGCGGCGGTATCCCGAACATTTATCATGTATGGAAGAGACAGGGCTGGCCCGCGCCGGTCATCACCCAGCAGTTTGCTCCCGAAAGGATCACGCTCTCGCTTACGGTCCGCCCCGGACGCCAGACAGACGCCGGCAACACTGCCGCAGACAAAAAAGAACGCAAAAGCGGCGGCAGAAACGCCGCCCGCTCAGCCGTTCAAAAGGCTGTGATTATCGAATATCTGACCGAACATGCCGCTGCCCACACAGGCGAGATCGCCTCTCTTCTGGATACCTCCGCCAGCCATGCCGGGAGACTTCTCTCCCAGATGGAAAAGCAGGGAATCATCAGCAGGGAAGGAAGCGGCAGGACCAGAATCTTCCGTCTGAAATCCTAGCAAATCCTTGCCCTGCCCACATTGGGCTGGGTCGTGTAAAGGCATTCTGCCGCTTTATCAAAGCTGCCTCTGTCGCAGGCAGCCACAATAAATTCAAGCTGTTTTATTTCCATCTGTTTTTTGCCTCTCTTTTTAGTTAGTTTTATCTAACTTTAAGGGAGGCTGACCTTCTGACAAGTGGATTTTCTTTTCTTCTCTTCCCGTCTCCGGCTGCGGGTCTTCCTCCCGCTTTCACCAGAAAAGGAACTGCTATTCCAGCAGTTCCTCCACAAAACGGCTTATCTCGGCTTTCTTTCCGTACAGCTTTTTTACGGAAAAGATGTACAGAAGCTCCTTTGCTCTCGTCATCGCCACATAGAAAAGGCGGCGCTCTTCCTCCATGTCCTCCTCAAAAATCACCCGCCTGTGAGGCGTGATTCCTTCGTTCGCATCAATGATAAAGACAATCCGGTATTCCAGGCCCTTGCTGCTGTGCATGGTGGAAAGGGATACGCTGTCCTTATTCTGCTCCCGTTCCCTGGCCTGCTTTGCCAGCTCTTCCCGGACGCGGGCAATATGCGCTTCCCAGTCCGCCAGCGTGGAAAAGCCCTTCGCCAGCTCTGCCAGCTCATCCAGTATTGCAGACAGCTCCTCCGGATTCCGCCCCCGGTACTCTGCGTATTCCTTCAGATAGCCCTCATAACCGATGATATGCCGGATATAGTGAAGGGCCCCGGAAGGAGAAAGCCTTCCGGCCAGCTTCAGATCCTTTTGCAGCTTCTCAATCCGCTCGCAGACCCAGGGCTTATCGTCATACCAGGTCAGAAGGGCCTCCCAGGAAATCTCCTCGCTCTCCAGGCATTCCCGCCCGATATAGCGCTTCGGCCGGTTCATGATCTGCAGGAAATCGCTGCGCTTTAAGCTTCCCTTGGACATACGAAGATAGGTAAAGATGTCCCGGACAATCCAGTGATCATACAGATTCGGCAGACTGTCCCGCATCCGGAAGGGAATGCCCTCGGCGATCAACTCCTCCACCAGCTTCCGGGGCTGGGTATTGGTCCGGAACAGCACGGCGATATCCCCATAGGAGCCGCCCTTCTCCCGCCAAAGCCTGATTTTGTCGATCACACAGGCGTACTCCTCCTCCTGATTTTTAAAGAGGTGGGTGAGAATCGCCGGCCCACGATCCTTTTGTGCACGGATATCCTTCGGAAACCGTTCCTTATTGTTCGCGATCACCCGGCCCGCTCCCTCCACAATCGCCCCTGTACAGCGGTAGTTCGTATCCAGAAGCACCCGTTTCGCCGCAGGATAATCCTCCTCAAAATGCAGCATAATCTGGGGCTTTGCTCCCCGGAACCGGTAGATAGACTGGTCGTCGTCCCCCACGATAAACAGATTGTCCTCCGGTGCCGCCAGCATCCGGACAATATCATACTGAAGCTGGTTGATATCCTGAAATTCATCCACCAGAATATACCGGAATTTTTTCTGCCAGGCCCTTAAGATATCCGGGCGTTCCTTCAGAAGCTCATAGCAGTAGCCCAGCATATCGTCAAAATCGATTTTTCCGCTTCTGCGCAGACGGTTGTCGTACTCGTTGAAAATCGCGCGGAAGCTTTTGGAATCACAGGATGTGGCCTTATACGCCTGCAGATCCGGCCGCTCATTTTTTACCCGGCTGATCTCAGAGGATATGCTGGAGAGCAGTTCCGCCTCATCATCCGGCTCCAGCTTCTGCCGGAACACCGCATCCTTAAGGAACCTGTATTTTTCTTCTTCCCGGAGGATATTTTCAGAGCGGTAGCCGTAAGCCAGCTTCAGGATCTGAAAAAAGACCGCATGGAACGTACCGAAGGACACCGCTGTGCTTTCGCTTCCTGTCATGCGGAGATACCGCTCCTTCATTTCACGGGCGGCAGCTCTTGTAAAGGTTATAACCAGAATTTCTCCGGGGTTGATGCGACAGACCTCTGTCAGATACCGGACCCGCCAGGTCAGAACGAGCGTCTTTCCTGAGCCCGGGCCGGCCAGCACCAGCATGGGGCCGTCTCTGTGGGTGACGGCCCGCTGCTGTACTTCAGATAATTGGCTCATACATTCATTTCCTCTGCCCAGATTACCTTTTCCGGATGCTCCTTATGTTCTCCGAGAAACAGCTGCATCCAGGTTACATCCAGCCATCTTCCCTGCTTGTATCCGGCCTTCTCAAAGACTGCGAAGTTCTGAAAGCCAAGCTTCTCATGGAAGGCAAGGCTTTTTTCATTTTCCGAGGTGATGACCGCATAAAGATTCAGCACGTGCATCTCCCGAAGCCGGGCAAACAGCGACTCATACAGCTTTTTTCCCACGCCCATTCCGCGCTTTTCCCTGTCTACGTAGATGGAAACCTCCGCACACCAGTCATAGGCCGGGCGGATCATATAGGTGTCGGCGTAAGCATAGCCGATGATCTGTCCATCCTCCTCGCAGACCAGATACGGGTAGCGCTTTCGGATTTTCTCCATACGGGATGTAAATTCATTCAGGGAGGGAACCTCATACTCGAAGGTAATCGTGGTGTCCGTCACATACGGACGATAGATTGCAAGAAGCCGGGAGGCGTCCGAAGGGGACGCTTCCCGGATAATCAGATCGTTCATTCTTTCGCATTCTCCAGCTTTTCAATCGCTGCGCGAAGGCGCTTCAGGGACTCCTCTTTTCCCAGCACCTCCATCATCTCGGAAGCGCCGCAGGGCGTCGTCTGCTTGCCCGACATGGCAATCCGGATGGGCCAGAGCACCTGGCCGTTCTTGCAGCCCTTCTCCTTTACACACTCCAGAAGGCAGTTGTAAAGGGCGTCGTTACTGTAATCCTCCTGCTTCTCCAGCACTGGAAGCAGCTCCTTTAACACCTCAAGAGAGGATTCCTCCGTCGTCTTCATCTTTTTATGAGCATAGATCGCACAGTCATACTCCGGAACCTTCTCAAAGCAGTCTATCATTCCTTCAATATCCGGAAATACCTCGATCCTGGTCTTTACCATTTCCGCAAGCTTTCTCGGATCACAGTCTCTCGCAACGACCCTTTTGATATAAGGAAGGGCCATCTCATAAAAACGGTCAAAATCCATCGCCTTGATGTACTCACCGTTCATCCATTTCAGCTTCGTATAGTCGAACACGGACGGAGCCTTGCTGATATGCCGGTAATCAAAGGCCTCCACCAGCTCCGGCAGGCTGTAAATCTCTCTGTCCTCCTCCGGGCTCCAGCCCAGCAGCGCCACAAAATTTACGATCGTCTCCGGCAGAAAGCCCTGCTCAATCAGATCCTCAAAGGAGGAATGACCGCAGCGCTTGGAGAGCTTCTTGTGATTCTCGTCTGTAATCAGCGGGCAGTGGATATAGACCGGAACCTCCCAGCCAAAGGCCTCATAGAGGCGGTTGTACTTCGGAGACGAGGAGAGATACTCATTTCCCCGGACCACATGGGTGATTCCCATCAGATGGTCGTCCACTACATTCGCAAAATTGTAGGTGGGATATCCGTCGGACTTGATCAGAATCATGTCGTCCAGCTCTGCGTTGTCCACCGTGATATCGCCGTAAATCTCATCGTGGAAGGTCGTCGTTCCTGTGGTAGGATTATTCTGCCGGATGACATAGGGCACACCCGCAGCCAGCTTCTCTTCTATCTCTTCCTTGCTCAGATGCAGGCAGTGCTTGTCGTACATGACGATCTCCTTGCCTGCCACCTCTGTCTTCAGGGACTCCAGCCGCTCCTTGTCGCAGAAGCAGTAATAGGCCTCTCCCTTGTCAATCAGCTGCTTTGCGTATTTCAGGTAAATTCCTGCCGCCTGGCGCTCGCTCTGGATATAAGGGCCCACGCCGCCATCCTTATCCGGACCTTCGTCATGCTCCAGCCCGGCCTCCTTAAGCGTGCGGTAAATGATATCCACAGCGCCGTCCATATAGCGCTCCTGATCGGTATCCTCGATGCGCAGGAGGAACTTTCCTCCCTCATGCTTTGCAATCAGATATGCGTACAGCGCCGTTCTTAAGTTGCCCACGTGCATTCTGCCTGTGGGGCTCGGCGCAAATCTCGTTCTTACTTCAGCCATGTCTTTTCACCCCTGTTATTCTTTCGCTCAGGCGCAGATTTGCAAGCCGCAGGATCGCCTAAAGAGTCTCCCGAATCTACACCTTCTGCCTAGCCATTATATAACAAAGGCCAAGCCTTTACAAGCCTTTTTCCTCAGACCTTTTTTGTCCGCGCAGGCCTTTTCCATTGTGTTGTCAAAAAAAACGCCTGTTTTATAAGCAGCGTTCCAGATCCGCCATGAGGTCCGCCAGCGTGACTGCCTGAAGCTCCCACTCCATCGCCTCCTGCGCCCGCAGAAGCTTATCATCAAGAATGTTGTGAATATTCCTGCCTACCGGACAGCTCATATTCGGGTTTTCATGGAAATGAAACAGAGCCTTTTCCTCAACACAGTCCACGGCCCGGTATACATCCAGAAGAGTGATTTCCTGAAGCGGCTTTGCGGGGGCCGCTCCTCCGGTTCCCCTCCTTACCTCAACGATCCCAGCGTCCCTAAGCTGGGACAGAATTCTCCGGATAATCACTGGATTTACGTTAATGCTGGAAGCCAGAAACTCACTGGTTACCTTATACTCTCCTTTGAATGCCTCCATGCAGGCCAGCATATGAATGGCAATTGTAAATCTGCTTGAAATCTGCATAGCCGTACCCTCTCTGTTTTTTCCGCGATTCTTTTTTAATTATTTACTGCTCCAGCAGCTTCTGGTAAATCTCGAAATCTCTGTCTGTAAAGACGTTAAAAATCACCTTCTGCACAGAGCTCTTTCTCTCCAGAAAACGGGTTACGGCTTCTACCGCGATTTCTGCCGCCTTCTCCTGCGGGAAATGAAAAACTCCTGTGGAAATGCAGCAGAAAGCCACAGATTTCACGTTATTTTCGGCTGCGAGCTCCAGACAGGAACGGTAACAGTCTGACAAAAGCACACAGTCCTTTTCCCTCAAGGGTCCAGAGATAATCGGACCTACTGTGTGCAGCACATAACTGCTTGGAAGATTATAGGCGGGCGTAATCTTTGCCTTTCCTGTCTCCTCCTCATGTCCCTGCGCTTCCATCAGCTCATTGCACCGGATTCGCAGCTGAACGCCGGAAAGCGAGTGAACAATGTTGTCGATACAGGAATGACAGGGCTGCCAGCAGCCAAGAAGAGCGCTGTTTGCCGCATTCACAATGGCGCCGCAGCGAAGTCTTGTGATATCTCCCTGCCAGAGAGATAGTCTGTTGTCCTTCCGGACAGGGGGCAGCTCCTCTCCATCTACAATTCCTCTTCTTCGAATCATTTCAGACAGATATTCATCCTGCACCTTCAGAAATTCGCCGGAGGCCGGATAAGGCGGCCTCACATTAAATAAGGAACGCAGGAGCCTCCACTGAGCTTCCTCGCCCTCCGGGATCGAAATTCCCCGGTACTGAGGCATCTCCCGCTGAAGCTCACGGATCAGCCAGATTCTTCTTTCTTCCTGACTCTTATCCCTCATCTTTTACGCACCTGCCTTTTACCTGGATATCTTCAATGCCTCTGGCAATATCTGCACCGATTCCTATTGCCCGTTTTCCGAAGCTTTCTGGCACGGCCGCTTCATCCAGATTCAGGCGTACCAGCGTCCAGTCTTTATTTTCCCTCATCATCTGCTCGAACGGGAAACGAATAATCGCCGGGGTATTAAAGCCTACACCCAGCTCCAGCAGAAGCACCCGTTCCCGTCTGTGCCCTTTTAAAAACGCTTCATATCGGGCCGCCGCCTCATTCCAGCGCTCATCCTCTACGAAATACGGATCGCAGCGCAGATGCATGGCCATCCTTCCGCCGCAGACCGGACAGCGGGGGACAAGCTCTGTGGGAACCAGGCAGTCCTTTCTTTCCAGATTCATCCGGTAAAACAGAGCGGTTCCGTCATATACCCTGTCATGGCAGCCCCTGGAGCACTGGATTTCCCCATAATCTCCCTGGGTCGCAAAGATGTCCTCATCGACAAACCCGGCTTTCCAGAACTGGTGATCCACATTGGTTGTCAGGACAAAATGCGGCTTCTCCTTCACAAGTTCATAGACTGTCCGATAAAGCGGAAGGCCTTTGGGCTCTACCCGGTTCAGCCAGGCATGCTTTGACCAGTATCCCCACCTCGCTTCCTCTGACGGGAAAGGATAAAAGCCCGCGCTATACATATCTGTCATGTAAGCAGAACCGTATTTTTCAATAAATTCTCCAAAATTATCGGTAAACCTCTTCCCTCCGTAGCTCAGCCCTGCTGCCGTAGAAAGTCCTGCTCCTGCTCCGATGAGCACCGCGTCCGCCTGGTTCAAAAGCCGGGCCGCCTCCTCTATCTGCTGTCTGTAAGGCGTCGTCTGAAACACATAGTCCCCTGCGGACACGCCGCTCAGAAGCTGTGTGAAATCTATTTTTCCGGTTTTCTTTTCTCTGTCTAACAGCTGTACTGCCATGATTTCCGCCCTTCCTTCTTTATTTCCTCTTTCTGTGAAAATTTTTTTGAGGCAGAAGCATCCGCTCCTGTACCTGTGGATATCTCAGCTGAAAATTATTGTTTTCCTGCTTTCTTCCTTCGTAGTTGTAATTATTTAAGTTACATCTTGTATCATTAAAATACCATATCTCAAATGTAATGTCAATAGTTACATCAAAGCGCTTGTTTCGTTTCCATATTTAACCAGTTTCCTTTTTTACTATAGCAACGCTATCGCTACCGTCCCTGCCGTCAGGAGCGTCAGCCCGGCCGCTGCCCTTCTGCTGAGCTTCTCCCCAAACACAAAATAGGAGAATGCCACGGTAACCAGAACGCTCAACTTATCTACAGGCACCACAACGCTGGCCGGCCCATCCTGAAGAGCACGGTAATAGCACAGCCAGGAAGTTCCTGTCGCCACGCCTGAAAGGCAGATAAAAAGCAGCTCCCTGCGTGGAATTTTCCAGATCCCGCCGCTCTTTTTCTGGACTGCCGCCATCAGCCAGGCCATAAGCAGCACCACACAGGTTCTGATGGCAGTTCCCAGGTTAGATTCCACTCCGGAAATGCCAAGCTTTCCAAGGATCGCGGTCAGGCTCGCAAAAAACGCGGATCCTGCCGCATAGAGAAACCAGTTGTTTTTCCCTTTTTTCTCATTCTCCCCAGACGCGCTCACATCCTTTTTCTCAATCATCAGAAAGATTCCTGCCGCAATGACGGCGACAGCTACAGCCTTTGGCAGGGAAATCCCTTCCCTAAGGAAGATAAGGGCCAGCACAATCGTAAGAACCGTGCTGGACTTATCGACAGGAACCACCTTATTTACATCCCCAATCTGAAGCGCCTTAAAATAACACAGCCAGGAAGCTCCCGTAGCGGCCCCGGACAAGATCAGAGGCAGCAGCGCGCTGCCATCAAGTGTTTCCAGCTGTCCCCAGGAGCCGGCCACCAGTACCATAATCCAGGAAAATATCAAAACCACCACCGTACGTACCGCCGTTGCCACAATCGAATCTGTGCTTCTTATTCCGCATTTTGCCAGGATCGAGGTAACACCGGCGAAAAAGGCAGAGCCTGCCGCATAAAGCAGCCACATACCAAATTTCCTCCTTCTATTCTCTTATTTTCATGCTTTATTTTTTCCAGCATAAGCTTTTGTATCCGTAATGATTTCCCCTCCATCATATCTGTGATGGCAAAGCTCTCGGATCAAGGCCTGTCAAATCATTTTTCCTCCGCCTTCCATACTTGACATTCAGAAGCAGAGATATTATAATGAACACTGTTCAGTTTGAAGAGGAGGTGTTTTTTCTTGAACACGATTGTGACTTCCAAAGAAGCGATCCTGGAGGTAAGCAGGCAGATGATCCGGGAGCAGGGAGCTGCAGAAATCAGCATCCGGAGCGTGGCTGCCGCCTGCGGCGTCTCTGTCGGCTCTATCTACAACTATTTTGACTCCAAAAACGACCTGATCACCGCTGCTGTCGAGAGCGTTTGGAGCGAAATTTTCCATGCTTCAGGGCAGGAAAATTTCGAACATTTTTCTGATTGTGTGGAATGGATTTTCGACAGAATAAAAAAGGGCGCTGAAACCTATCCCGGCTTCTTTACCCTGCATTCTATGGCATTCTTCGGCAAGGACAGGGATAATGGCCGGATTCTGATGGAAAAGGCCTGGAGCCATATGCAGGGCAGCCTTCTTCACATCCTGCTTAAGGACAGGGACATACGGCCGGATGCCTTTGAGGGGGCTCTGAGTCCGGAAGGCTTTGTGGAAATTTTATTTTCACTGGTGCTTTCATCCCTCATTCGCCAGAATTATGAAAGCGGCGCAATTCTTGAAATGCTTCGAAAGCTTCTTTACTGACAAAAAACCTTATAAACAGGAGGAAAACAGCCATGCAGGCAGTTGCAGAAACATTATTTGACGCAGTTTATCTGATCACTGTGATCACTCTCGGCATTCGAATGATTCGGAAATGCCAGGGTCAGAAGCAATTCCGTCTTTTCGGTGTGATGGCCATCGTATTGGGCGCTGGAGACGCCTTTCATCTGATTCCGCGCGCAGTAGCTCTGTGTACCACTGGCCTGGAAAGCTATACAGCCTTGCTGGGCGCCGGAAAACTGATTACCTCCATTACCATGACGGTGTTCTATATTCTTCTTTATTATGTATGGAGACTGCGCTATGACATTCATGGAAAAAATGGAATTACGGCAGCCGTATATCTGCTTGCCGCCATCCGCATCGCTCTGTGCCTGTTCCCGCAGAACCAGTGGCTGAGCGCAGAAGCGCCTCTAAGCTGGGGAATCTACCGCAATATTCCTTTCGCTCTGCTTGGACTTCTGATCATCGTCCTGTTCTTTCAGAAGGCAGGAGAATCAAAAGACCAGGCTTTCCGCTGGATGTGGCTGACCATCGTCCTGAGCTTCGCCTTTTATATTCCCGTAGTGCTCTGGGCAGATACCGTCCCACTGATCGGTATGCTTATGATTCCGAAAACCTGCGCTTATGTATGGACAGTTCTGATTGGCTGCTCTTCGATGGCTCATCAGGCATATCCGATGCAAGCATAGCATCTCCTTCCATTGCGCAAGCCCTCTCTCAGCTTTTAAAAATAAACACCGGCAGCGGCGGACAGTTCCTGCGGTTATAGTATTCATTTACAATCACCGTATATTTCCCGGAAGGCAGCTCTTTCAGACAGGCCAGCAGCTTCTCCTTTTCCTCAAAGCCTGTCTCCCCGCCGCTGTAGAGACACAGGCTCATCATTCCGCCGCGCTTCAGAATTTCCAGTCCCTTTTGCACCGCTGCCAGGCTCGTCTCCGGCCTGGTTGCAATCTGATGATCGCCGCCCGGGAGGTAGCCGAAATTAAAGCAGACCACATCTGCGCTCTCCGGCTCCAGATAATGATCCATGTTTTCATGCCCATCCTGTATCAACTGAACTCTGCCGTCATACCCGTGTTCCGCCAGCAGAGCCTTTGTATTCCTCAAAGCTTGTTCCTGGACATCAAAAGCCCACACACTCCCCTTTTTCCCTGCCAGTTCACATAAAAGCAGGGTGTCATGCCCATTTCCCATCGTGCCGTCTATATATGTCCCGCCTTCTACGGCCTGTGAGCGAATCATGAAATGACACCACTCTGTAATCTGAGACTGTCTCATTTTTCCTCCTTTCTCTCGTCCATTCGCAGCAGAGACGAAAAGCTCTCCCTGCAGGCTTTCATTCACGAGTAAAAAAAGGACCGCTGCAGGGATATTCCCCGCAGCGGTTCCTTCCATTCCTTATCACGCCCGGCAAATTGCTTATTTGCCAGCCATCTGCTTCGCAACTTCCTCTGCGAAGTTCTCTTCCTTCTTCTCCAGACCCTCGCCAGTCTCGAAACGTACAAAGCCCTTGATGGTAATCTTTGCGTTGTTCTCCTTGGCTACCTGCTCTACGTACTTGCCTACGGACTGCTTTCCGTCCTCGGCCTTTACGTATACCTGGTCAAGCAGGCAGATCTCCTTGAGCTCCTTGTTGATACGGCCCTGAATCATGCCCTGGATTACCTTCTCCGGCTTCTGGGACTCCTTCGGGTCGTTCTGGATCTGAGCCAGAAGGATTGCCTTCTCCTTCTCAATGTACTCCGGCTCTACCTCAGCGTCGCTGGTGTACAGCGGCTTTAAGGCTGCAGCCTGCATAGCCACGTTCTTTGCCATCTCTTTTACAGCGTCGTTCACTACATCTGTCTCAACGTCTACCAGTACGCCGATCTTACCGCCTGCATGGATGTAGGAAGCAACGAAACCATTCTGCTCCTCCATCTGACGGAAACGACGGATATTCATGTTCTCACCGATCACTGCGATCTGAGAAGCCAGAGCCTCTTTTACAGTCAGAGTCGTATCCTTCTCCCAGGTCTCAGCCAGGAAAGCGTCGATATCAGCCGCTGTGGTCTTTAATGCCTGAGCAGCTACGTCTGCTACGTAAGAACGGAATTTCTCATTCTTTGCAACGAAGTCAGTCTCCGCATTTACCTCTACGGCAACTGCCTTGTGTCCGTCCTCTGTCACGCAGATATCTACGATACCCTCAGCTGCGATACGACCTGCCTTCTTCTGTGCGCTGGCAAGTCCTTTTTCTCTCAGCCAGTCTACAGCTGCTTCCATATTTCCCTCGGTAGCGGTCAGGGCCTTCTTGCAGTCCATCATTCCGGCACCGGTCATCTCTCTTAACTCTTTTACCATTCCTGCTGTGATTGCCATTTTTCGTTCCTCCAAATTATTTCTTTGCGCCGAATCCGCTGCTTACTCTTCTACAGCAGCCTCTTCGGTCTCCTCGTAAGCTTCCTCTACTTCCTCAGCTGCGCCCTGGTTTGCCTCAACTACGGCGTCTGCCATGGTGGAAACGATCAGCTTTACGGCACGGATAGCGTCGTCGTTGCCCGGGATCACATAATCCAGCTCCTCCGGATCACAGTTGGTATCAGCAATTCCGATCAGCGGAATTCCCAGTGTATGTGCTTCCTGTACGCAGATTCTCTCCTTCTTCGGGTCTACTACGAAGATGGCATCCGGAACCTTCTTCATATCCTTGATTCCGCCCAGGTTCTTCTCAAGCTTCTCCCACTCCTTCTTCAGTGCGATAACTTCCTTCTTGGGCAGTACATCAAAGGTTCCGTCCTCGGACATCTTCTCGATTGCTTTCAGACGTGCGATTCTGCTCTGGATGGTCTTGAAGTTGGTCAGCATTCCGCCGAGCCATCTCTCATTTACGTAGAACATGCCGCAGCGCTCTGCCTCTGTCTTGATAGCATCCTGAGCCTGCTTCTTGGTTCCTACGAACAGGATGGTTCCGCCCTGTGCCGCGATATCAAATACAGCCTTGTATGCAGTGTCTACCATTCCTACAGACTTCTGCAGGTCGATGATGTAGATACCGTTGCGCTCGGTATAGATGTAGGGAGCCATCTTGGGGTTCCAGCGTCTTGTCTGATGTCCGAAATGAACACCTGCTTCCAGTAACTGCTTCATTGAAATTACACTCATGTTTCTTTCCTCCATTTGGTTGTTCTTCCGCAGGCTTCCGCACCGTGAAATACCAGAGCTCCGCACTGGCACCGTCCCCGGTTCCACCCGCGTGTTTTTTCACTAACTCTGAAAGTATAGCACAGGAAAAGGGCCTTTGCAAGCCCCTTTTTCCTGATTTTGCAGACTGCTTTTACTCCTGCATTTCTCTGTGCTGCACTGTGCCGATTTCAGCGGCCCCTGTAATCCTGTACACTCTTTCATATTCCGCTCCTGACACCAGATAACCGCTGATTTCATAATCATATAGTCCCGTGGCAGACAATACCTGTATGATATTCTGTCCGTCTGCCTCATCCACCCAGAGCATCATGGGCCTTCCCCCGCCGCTCCAGACAGCCTCCTTTACAGCTTCCATTCCTTCTGCCTCACATGAGAAATGCAGGCCGTCCTCCGTATAAAAGTTTGAACTCAGCCAGACAGCTTTTTGGTACTGTTCCTCTGTTCCGTCATTATTCAGATCACAAAGGTACGTCTGATTATCGTCTCCGGCTGCCTGCTGTTCTGCGCTGCCCGTCCATTTCCAGCTTTCCCCTAGTCCGGCCAGCTCCTGGTACTCGGAACCAGCAGCCGCAGCCTGTTCTGCCAGCGCCCTCCACTGCTCTCCCTGGCATTCTTCCACATTTACCTGACAGCTCTCCGGAACCATTCTGACAGACGCCTGTTCCACCAGTCCCCCGTTTTCATAGTAATACAAATCTGCGCCGTTATACAGCTTTCTCCCGTAATCCCAGGTGGTAAGCCAGAGATAATTTTCCCCTTCAAAAGAAAGCACGCAAAATTCCTCTCTGACACACTCCATCTGGCTCGTTCTTTCATAGGTTCCGTCTGCCTTACCTTTAAAAAGCACATAGCTGAAAAAGCCGCCGCTTCCGCCCTCGTCTCTTCCCATCAGCAGATCAGAGATGCCGTCATTGTCCAGATCCGCCTCCAGCACAGCGAAACCGCCCTTGAACGGTCCCACATATACGTTCCTCATTTTTGCAAGCTCTGCATGAATCCACGGGTTTGCCTCTCCCAGCTCCAAAGCCTCTTCCTCTGAAAGCTCCCGGTCGGTTCTCAGCCCGACAAGCGTCTCATATTCTGTCCCTTCCTCGAATGCCCTGCCGATCAGATCCAGAAACTCCTGAGGAATCTGATAAGCCCCATCCGCCTCGTCCTCCGGCTCCCGTTCTGCGCTTTCCAGTCCGTATTGTGCTAGCTCTGTGCCTGCAGGCCTGTACCGTTGCTTCTCCCTGTCCCAGATATACAGCTCATTTCTTCCCAGTCTTAAATCAAGACAGCCGTCCGAATTTATGTCTGCAAGGTCTTCCTTTCCTGGAAGCCAATCAAAATCCAGTTCCTGAAAGGGTTCCTCATATTCCCCACAGCGGTACAAAAAGAGAGCGTTATCCCCGTCTTCATTCAAGTCCGAACAAAATAAGAGCCTTCTTCCCTCCTCTGGTTCCGCCAGCATGCAGGAGGCGCCGCTTTCTTCATACCAGATCGCTTCACCTGTATCCGTCCATCGGACACGTTGTTCTTCCACCAGACTGCTGATGCTGAACTCTTCCTCAGCCCGAATCTCCCAGAGCAGATAGACCTCTCTTTCCCTCACCAGGATAAGGCACTGCCAGTCCTCTGTTTTCAGCTGGAAACTGTAATCCTCTTCTGACTCCAGCTTCAACAGAGTAGCCATTTCTTCTTCCTGATACTCTTCCAAGAGGGCTGCCGCCAGAGAAAGCTCTTCTTCACACTCCGTCTCATAGCATTCCAGCCGGATAAAGGGCGGCAGCAGAGCATCCTCCGGCTCCAGGCCGGGAAGCTCCATTTCCACTCCTGCATCCCCTTCTCTTCCTTCACGCAAATCAGCCTCGGCGCTTTCCGGCAGTACGATTTCCAGGCTGCCAAAAATTACTTTATTTTCCTGTATGGCAGCCTCCTGCTGCTTTTCCCGAAGAAGCGCAGACTGACTCTCCCTGGTCTTTGCCTCTGACATTTCCGCCGTTTCCGGAAGCTTTTCTTCCATATCTCCTAAATCTGCTCCACCCAGGGCTTCTCCGCCATGAGCGCATCCCCACAGTCCTGACGCCCCGGCCGCCGTCAGCAGCGCCAGCATTATCATATTCCAGACGTGTTTTTTCCTTTTCATCCTTCTCCCCCGCATGCGGCTCAGCTGCCTCTATCCAAAGTATCTCATACCGCACCCTGGTTTGCAAGCGCTGCAGGTCAGTCTTTTTCAAAACATTTTTCAAAATAATTCGTATTTTATCCAAAATTGTACATTTGATTAATCTGTGCTACAATAAAAAACATACAATGAATCCGAATTTTATTGCATCAGGAGGAAAATATATGAGTTCAAAATTCCGCATTGTGAGCGACGGTTCCTGCGATATCCCGGAAGCGCTCGCAAAAGAAAACGATATTGATATCGTCCATTTTCTCGTCTCTTTCAACAGCTCCGACTATAAAAAGGAAGGCGTGGATCTGGAGCTGGCGGAGCTTTACCAGCAGATGGTCTCCCATCCGGGCGTCTATCCAAAGACGGCGGCCCCTTCACCGGAGGATTTTTACGCCGCCTTCGAAAAAAGGGCAAAGGAAGGGCAGGATATCCTGTGTATCTGTATTTCTACAAAGCTGAGCTCCTCGGTTCAATCTGCGGAAATCGCCCGGCAGATGCTGGCTGAAAGCTATCCGGATATCCGGGTCGTCGTCGTGGACTCTCTCTGCTGCACGCTGATGCAGAGCGCCTTTGTGCTTGAGCTCTGCCGCATGCGCGACGCTGGCTGTTCTCTCGACGAGGCTCTTGCGGCAGTCGACGCCCTGCGCAAATCCGGCCGGATTCTGTTCACGGTAGGAAACCTGGATTATCTCCAGCATGGCGGCCGGATCGGAAGGGTGACCAGCATCGCCGGAAACCTGCTGGACTTAAAGCCGCTCATTACGCTGGAGGACGGAGAGATCCATTCCTCCGGCATCAGGCGGGGCCGCCGTAAATCACTGGCCGGCGTCGTAGAGCTTCTGATCTCCTACCTGAAGGAACAGGGCTGCGCGCCGGATGACTGCAATATCCTGATCGGCTATGGCTATGATCCGGAAGAGGGCAGCCTCCTGCAGGAAATGACCAGGAAACGGCTGGCAGAAGAATTCGGCCCCCAGAGCACGCTTCCGGCTTTTCAGATCGGAGCCACCATCGCAGTCCATGCCGGCCCCTATTCCATTGGATTCGGGCTGGTACGCAGAAGCGACAGGCTGGAATAAGTGTGCAGTATACCAATCATTTTTACACAAGCAAAAGAGGACCGGCATATCCATGACCCCTTAATCACAGATACGCCAGTCTCTTTTCCTTTTACCCGCAGCCTCTCCTGGTACAGCGGTACCAGTCTCTGCTGTCCATTTCACTCCTTACAGTACGCCTTCTGTAAACAGCGCCTTTACATGAGCAATCTCCTCTGCCGTCGCCTGAGCGGCCGGAACATAATACTGCTTCGCCCGGGCGATCTGATAAAGCTCCTCCTGGGACATCTCACACTTGTTGCGAATCTCCTTAAGCGTCTGCTTCAGAGCCGGGTTCTCCGTCTGGGGGATCATATCCCCGAACATTTTCAGTTCTCCGTTGATGCCTGTAAGCGTATCTGATACCATGGTTTTCTCATCCATCTTCTTTGCGTCCTCCTAACCTAAGAAATGCATCAGCTGCTGCTTATTCTCCTTGGCAGACTGGGCTGCCTTCTGGAAAAACTGCTTCACCTGCTGGTCTGACGCCTGATTTGCGTACTCAGTCATTTTACAGCAGGTAGTGTCATAGCCTCCGAGCAGGTGGCGGAGATTCTGCACATCCAGTTCCGATAATTGTGGTGTCATAAAAAATCCTCCTTTTCCGGTTTACACTCTTAGTATCCTGGAAAAGAAGGATTTTATACGTCTGTGATACACAAATTCAAATGATGTAAAATGCACTGCTTACCGGCGAAGCGTCCTGTCCGGTTCCCGTGCTCTAAAAAAGCCTTCAGGCTCAGCCGGCCAGCCAGTCGTACATCTCGGCATATTTCTTCGCAGAATTATCCCAGGAGAAATCAGCTGCCATCGCACGATCCACAATCTTGTTCCACTCACGCTTTCTGTCATAGTAAATGCGCTCGGCATAACGCACTGTGTTCATCATCTCATGGGCGTTGTAATTCGTAAAGCTGAAGCCTGTTCCCGTACTCTCATACTCATTATAGGGCTGTACTGTATCCTTCAGGCCGCCGGTCTCACGTACGATCGGAACGGTGCCATAGCGGAGGCTCATCAGCTGGCTTAAGCCGCAGGGCTCAAACTGGGACGGCATCAGGAATGCGTCGCAGGAGCCGTAAATCTTGTGGGACATGGCCTCCGAATAAAAGATATTCGCAGATACCTTTCCCTGATACTTCCATGCAAAGTGGCGGAACATATTTTCGTAGCGCTCTTCCCCGGTTCCCAGAACCACCATCTGAATCTCATCCTGGCAGAGCTCATCCATAACATAGGCAATCAGATCAAAGCCCTTCTGGTCTGTAAGGCGGGATACGATACCGATCATCATCTTCTTGGGATCTACATTCAGGCCAAGCTCTTCCTGCAGGGCCACCTTATTTTTCACCTTTTCCTTGCGGAAGTTTACTGCATTGTAATTGTGCGGCAGAAATTTATCTGTCTCAGGATTATATTCATTGTAATCGATTCCGTTTACAATCCCCCGCAGAGAATTGGAACGGGCGCGCAGCAGGCCATCCAGATGCTCTCCATAATAGGGCATTTTTATCTCTTCCGCATAGGTGTCACTGACTGTCGTCACCGCATCCGCATACACAATGCCGCCCTTCAGGTAATTGGCATCTCCGTACGCTTCCAGCTTATCAGGCGTAAAATAGGAAGCAGAAAGCCCCGTGATGTCTTTAACCGTCTTCATATCCCAGATTCCCTGGAACTTCAGGTTATGGATCGTCATAACCGTCTTGATTCCCTGGAAAAACGGGTTGTTCTGGAAGGAATCGTTCAGGAATACCGGAACCAGCCCTGTCTGCCAGTCATGGCAGTGGATGATATCCGGACGGAAATTCAAGGAGGGCAGAGCTGAAATGGCAGCCTTGGAGAAAAATGCAAATTTCTCAATGTCCTCATAAATATTCCCATAGGGCTTGGGACCTGCGAAATAATACTCATTGTCGATGAAATAGAATTTGATTCCCTCGTATTCCATCTCCAGCACTCCTACATACTGACTGCGCCAGGCCAGATTCATATAGAAATGCGTCACGTAATTCATCTTGTCCCGCCATTCCTGCTTAATGCAGAGATATTTGGGAATCATCACACGAATATCATACTGCTCTTTATCAAAATACTTCGGCAGGGATCCAACCACGTCTGCCAATCCTCCTGTTTTGATAAAAGGAACAGCTTCTGAAGCAACAAACAAAATCTTTTTCACTGCATTTCCTCCCCGTTTTGGTAAAATTCTGTATTTATTATAACGCATTTGCAGTGTATTTAAAAGACAAATTTGTGCAAATTCTACATTTTTACATCCCAGCTCAGCCATGCAGAGAAATTCATACAAAACGGCCGTGGAAGCCTGCTTACTAAGGATGGTTTGTATGGCTGAACTGTTCTCCGCCTTCCTATGATACCTTCGCCTTATATTCCAGCCGGATCCGATCCGCTATCAGCGCGATAAACTCGGAGTTTGTCGGCTTTCCCTTTCCGTTGCTCACCGTGTAACCGAAAAGCTCGTCTATCGTATCCATCTTTCCCCGGCTCCAGGCCACCTCGATGGCATGGCGGATCGCCCTCTCCACACGGCTGGGCGTGGTCTGATGATTTTTCGCTATGGTAGGATAAAGAACCTTGGTAATGGAGTTCAGCATTTCCATATCCTCCACAGACATCATAATTGCATCTCTCAGATATTGGTATCCTTTGATGTGGGCCGGCACACCGACCTCATGGATCATGTTCGTAACATCCGTCTCCAGATCTCTCTCCCCGGTCAGGCGCTGTCTCTCTGCCGGAGCAGCATGTGCCGGAGAAAGAACCTTCTCGCCCCGGTTCCGGAAGCTCCGGAGTCTTCCCAGCAGCATTTCATTGTTAAAGGGCTTCATAATATAATAATTTGCTCCGAGAGCAAACGCATCCTCTGTCACAGCCTCCTGTCCAATGGCAGAAAGCACAATCACAGCCGGCATCTTCTTTAAAGACGTATCATTCTTCAGCTTTTCCAGCACACCCAGCCCATCCATCTTCGGCATAATCAAATCCAGAAGGACGACATCCGGAGCACTCTTTTTGATCATCTCCACCGCGTCCTCACCGTTTCCGGCTGTCCCCACAATCTCCATGTCGTTTTCCGTACGGATCAGAGCATTCAGCATCTCCACAATTCTTTCATTATCATCTGCAATCGCTACATTCAGTTTTTCCATACTAACCTCCCCAAAATAAGATCTCTCAAGCACATCCTCTCCCGTATGGCAAAGCCCTTTTGCTCCTGCCATCCCGGCTACCTGATTATTATAGCGAAAAACACGTTTTTCTTTCAATTCCCTATCGTCCTTCTTTTTAGGACAGCACAGGACAGGTTTCGACATCCGCTGCTAATTTTCTACATGCTCAAGCATATTTTCCAGAAAAATTCCGAAGCCTTTTGCTGAATCCTGTACGAACACATGGGTTACAGCGCCGACAATTTTTCCGTTCTGAATAATAGGGCTCCCGCTCATTCCCTGGACGATTCCGCCTGTGAGGCTCAAAAGCTCCGGATCTGTGACTTCCAGAATAATCCCTTTATTTACATCCTTCTCGTTACGATTCACTTTTACAATCTCTACCCTGTAATCCTTACGCTCCCCGCTTACAGAGCTTCGAATCCATGCCTCTCCCGTCTCAATTTCCTGCTTGTAGCCCACCTGGAGCGCTTCCGCCCCCATTTCTTCGACAAGATGCGCGTTTGCGGTTCCAAAGATTCCCGCCTCTGTATTCTCCGCAATGGTACCGCAGACAAAGCTGTCCCGGTAACGGATCAGGCCTGAAAGCTCTCCCGGAGCGCCTGACTCTCCTTTGTGTATGTTTACGATCGTGGTATCATAAAGCCGTCCCTCCGAAGGCTTTAAAAGGGTTCCGGTATCCACATCATTGATCCCATGTCCCAGAGCTCCAAAGCGTCCTTCCTCTGTCAGAAAGGTCAGGGTTCCGATTCCCTGCGTATTGTCTCTGACCCAGATTCCCAGCTTATATTCGTCCTCATCCGTCTGAACGGCGTCAAGCTCCACCTGAATCTCTTCCCCGTTCCTCACCAAATCCAGCACCACCTGTTCTCCGCCGCAGGCGTTGACAGCCGCGATCAGCTCCTCTTTCTCTGTAACCTTCTGCCCGTTTACTGCATGAATATAATCTCCACCCTGCACAATGCGCAGAGCCGGCTCGTGATTCAGCCCATCCATTCCGGTTACCTCGCCTGTTCCGATGATCAGAATTCCCTCTGTTTCCAGATAAATGCCTATGGGAATTCCACCCGGAACCACGTAGACAGGATCCCGTACCTCCACCCTTGTTTCCTTCATCGGAATAATTCCCAGATATCGGTATGAAATGGTATAGCCGCTGGAAGCAAAGGCGTTGGCCGAGGCTTCCGCCATATCCGCTTTTATCTCTTCTGACACAAGCGGGCTGACCCGTTCCGGCCCAGGACCTCCCTTAGTCTGGGTATAGGAATCGGGAATGCGCTCCCGAAGCTGTACATAATTCAAAACACCCAGGCCCGCCAGGCAAAAAAACAGGATACCCAGCAGAAAAAGACGGTATTTTTTTCTGATATCCATTCTTTCACATCCTCTGCATTTAAGATCTCCTTTCCGAAATCGCGCTGCCTGCTGCTGCGTGCGTACAGCAGTCCGGATACTCCGCGCCCAGGCAATCCTGAGATCAAAAAGGAGGATGCAAAGACTTTTGCACCCTCTTCTAGTATGTGAAAGATAGCTGCCAGGCAACCTGGCACATTTTGTCACTGCTTATGCTTTTCCAGCTGTGCCTGAGCAGTCCTGTCACCTGCTTTGTTTGGCGGCCTGTGCGAGCTTTCGCATTTCTGCTGCGTTTTTTACGACAATGTCTGTAATTTCAGCGCCTCCCAGAATCCTGGCCAGCTCCTGAACGCTTTCCTCCTCGGAAAGCCTCCGTATCTGCGTGCGCGTCTCTCCTTCCTCCACCTGCTTCTCAATCCGGTAATGGCTGTCCGCCATCGCCGCAATCTGCGCCAGGTGCGTAATGCAGATGACCTGCCTGGTCCGTCCAATCAGCATCATCTTTTCCGAAACCCTCTGAGCAGTCCGTCCGCTGATTCCCACATCAATCTCATCGAAAATCACCGTGTCTATCTCATCTCTGTCTGCCAGCACGGTCTTGATCGCCAGCATGATGCGGGACAGCTCACCTCCTGAAGCGATTTTCATCAAAGGACGTAAGGGCTCGCCCGGATTTGTGGAAATCAGAAATTCAGCAGAATCCTTCCCCTGCGCTGTGAATTCAGGAAGCTCCTCAAAGCTCATCTCAAATTCCACATTCAGAAAATTCAGATCAATCAGATGCTCTTTTATTTTTTCACAAAGCTTCTCCGCATAAGCCCTCCGTATCTCCGTAGCTTCCCCACACAGCTCCTGCAGCCTTTTCTCTGACTGTTCAAGCCTCTCCTGAAGCTCCTTAAGATACCTGTCGTAATCCTGCAGTGTGGCCAGGCGCTCTGCCTGCTTCTGCTGATAGGCAAGAATCTCTTCTACTGTATGTCCGTATCTGGATTTCAGATAATTCAGAAGATTCAGCCTCTCCTCGGTCTCGGCAAACTGCTCCTCGTCAAACTCCAGCGAAGAAAGATAATCAGAAAGCTCCCTGTTAAAATCGTTCAGAAGGCCATCCACATCCGAAAGCTGGGACGCAAGCGCAGACAGCTCCTCATCAAAGGAAAGCACGCTCTGCAGCTCACGGATAGCCCGTCCAATGACAGCTCCGGCTCCCGTTTCCTCCTCATACCCGGTCAAAGCATAGGCATTTCCCGCAGCTTCCAGCAGCCTTCTCGCATTGGTCATCCGACGGTAACGCCGCTCGAGCTCCTCATCCTCTCCCTCTGAAAGCTCTGCCCTCTCGATCTCGCCCGTCTCAAATTCCAGAAGGGATATTTCCCGCAGACGGCTTTCCTCGTCCATCTGCGCTTCGGACAGCTGTTTTTTCAGTTCTTTCCAGCTCCGGTATTCCCCGGCAAGGCTCTCCTTCACCGGAGCCAGCTCCTCTTTTGCAAACTCGTCCAGTATCTCCAGATGCTTTTTTTTCTGGAGAAGCGACTGATGCTCATGCTGACCGTGGATATCAATCAGCAGGGAAGCTGCTTCCTTCAGCTGGCTTAAGGTTACGGTTTCTCCGTTTATCTTATTTATGCTTCTTCCATCTGATATTTTTCTGGAAATAATGACCTGATCCTCCTCCGGCACAATTCCCAGCTCCAGAAGCTTCTCCTTTTGTTTCCCGCGGTTCACAAGGAAGACCAGCTCTGCCAGCCCATATTCAGCTCCCGGACGCACCATTTCCCGCGGTGCCTTCCCGCCAAGAGCCAGACTGACGGAGCCGATGACAATCGACTTTCCTGCTCCCGTTTCTCCTGTCAGAATATTCAAGCCTTCTGTAAAATCAATCTCGGCCTCACGAATCAGGGCCAGATTTTTCACATGCAGATGTGTCAACATACCTAATTCCTTTTTCCTCCGCCGTTTAAGGCTCTGCGGAGCTTCTCCATCACCAGCATAGCGTCATCCGCTGTCCGGACCGCACAGAATACCGTATCGTCTCCGGCGATACATCCCACGACCTCCTGCCAATTCAGGGCATCCAGCGCTGCTGCTACAGCCATGGCCATGCCGGATACGGTCTTAACCACCAGAATATTCTGTGCCATATCCATGGACAGAAAGCCTTCCCGCAGAATTCCAATATATTTATCTCCCATCTGGCCGCCTGGACCGGGAACAATCACATAGCGCTGCCGGCCGTCCACCGTCATTTTTGTCAGCTTCAGTTCCCGGATATCCCGGGAAACCGTGGCCTGAGTAACGCGAAAGCCTGCCTCGTTCAGCCGGCTGGCCAGCTCCTCCTGTGTTTCTATGGCATACTGGTTTATCAGCTCTATGATTTTTGCATGCCTTTCAAGCTTCATCGTCTGCTTCCTCCTACCTGGTCTTCCGCCACAGTCAAGCTGCCCCTGTCAGCCTCCGCTGCGCCTAATTCGCCCGCATCTTGTTCCGCAGAACCTCCAGAAAACTGATTCTGCTGATCTTCAGAATATTGACTGTCTTTTCAGACCTCTGAATATCCACGCAGTCTCCTGTCTCTACCGGCACCAGAACATCCCCGTCAAAGGTGACAAAGGCCTGTTCCCTGTCATTTCTGCGGCCGGATCCAATGTGAACCGTTACCCGGTCTCCGCCTGACAGCACGATGCTTCTGGCTGTCAGCGTATGGGGACAGACAGGCGTCACCACGATCATGGACGCCATAGGGGATACAATCGGACCGCCGGCAGACAGGCTATAGCCCGTGGAGCCTGTGGGCGTCGAGACAATAATACCGTCTGCAGAATAGCGGTTCAGAAATTCTCCGTTTACGCAGATCTCATAATCGATAACCCGCAGGGCTCCGGACCGGTTCACCACAATGTCATTCAACGCAATTCCCCTCACTGGTTCACCATTTTTCCTCTGCACGCAGCCCTCCAGAAGCATCCTGGGCTCAATTGTAAAATTATCGAGAATCAGGCTGTCCAACGCCTCCGGAATTCCGCCCTTCTCAATTTCCGCCAGGAAGCCCAGTGTCCCCAGGTTGATTCCCAGAAGCGGAATCTTTCGGTCCACCGTGTCTCTGGCTGCCTGAATCATTGTGCCGTCGCCTCCCAGCACCAGGATGCACTCTGTCCCCTGCGGGATCCAGGATGCGTCCGTATAACGGAAATGGCTTCCATCCGGCGGATCCGCCTTTCCCTGATACTCCCGGACTACACATTCACAGCCTCTGGCCTTCAGGTAATCATAAATCTCTCCGGTGGTCTTCAGTTCTTTATCCTTTTCACTGTTTGTAATAATGTAAAATCGATTCATCCCTTTAATCCAGCGTCTGATGCGCGTCGTCCACAATCTGTTCCGGGTTCAGCCCTTCCGGGAGGCTTAAGCGCACCTCGTCCCAGGAAGGAAGCTCTTCCATCACGGCCCTGTCTGTCTTCCTAAGCCAGGCAAGATATTCAATATTCCCCTCCGGCCCCTTAATCGGGGAAAATTCAAGCGCCAGGATATCAAACCCCGCAGACCAGGCAAAGGTTAAAACCTGGCGGATCACCTCAAGGTGGGTGCTTTTTTCACGGACCACGCCTTTTTTCCCAACCTTCTCCCGTCCCGCTTCAAACTGAGGCTTGATAAGCGCCACCACCTCTCCCGAGGGCGTCAGAAGCTCCCGCACAGGAAGCAGGACCTTCGTAAGAGAGATAAAGGCCACGTCAATGGAAGCGAATTCAGGCGCCTCGTCTATCTGTTCTGGCAGAAGATAACGGATGTTTGTCTTCTCCATGCAGACAACCCGTGGATCGCTGCGAAGCTTCCAGGCCAGCTGGTTCGTTCCCACGTCTACGGCATAGACCTTTTTCGCCCCGTTCTGGAGCATGCAGTCTGTGAATCCGCCCGTGGAGGAGCCTACATCCATACAGACCTTTCCTTCCAGCTTCAGGTCAAAATGCGCTACAGCCTTCTCCAGCTTCAGGCCGCCGCGGCTCACATATTTCAGCTTCTGTCCGTGAATCTCAATGGGCACGGCCTCGTCGAACATGGAGCCTGCCTTATCCTCCCGCTGTCCCTTCACAAAGACATTTCCTTCCATGATCACGGCCCTGGCCTTTTCCCGCGATTCCGCCAGTCCCCTGCTTACGAGAAGCACATCCAGCCTCTTCTTCATGTCATTTTCTCCTTATCTGTCTATGCCGTCGTACAGAGAACCGTATGCCCTGACACGCCGGCCTTACATGTGACTGATATAATCGGTGATCACCCGCTTGGCAATCTGTTCCGGGTCAAGTCCCACCTCTTTATAGAGGAGATCTACATTGCCATGCTCGATATATTCGTCAGGCAGAGACACATTCAGCACCCGCATGGGAAGCTCACGGTCCGTCACATATTCCAGCACATGATCTCCAAAGCCGCCAGTCCGGACATTTTCCTCCATCGTCACGGCCAGCTTATGGGTCTTTGCCAGCTCCTCCAGAAGCGCTTCGTCGATGGGCTTGACAAAACGTGCATTTATCAAGGTACAGTTATACCCTGTATCCTTCAGGATATCCCGCACCTTCTCCGCCATCTTCACCATGCTTCCCACCGCCAGCAGGGCGATATCCGCTTCCTCGTAAATCACCTCGCTGCGTCCGTACTCCACAGATGCACGGAACTCCCTCAGGCCGTCGTAGGCCTCGCCTCTGGGATAGCGGAGCGCAATCGGCCCATCGAAGGCCACTGCAAATTTCAGCATATCGGAAAGCTCCCATTTGTTCTTAGGAGCCATAACGGTCATATTGGGAATACTGGACAGGTAAGAAAGATCAAAGATTCCCTGATGGGTCTCTCCGTCGCTTCCCACAAGCCCTGCCCTGTCAATCGCGAAAACCACATGCAGGTTCTGAATGCAAACATCGTGAAGAATCTGATCGTAGGCCCGCTGCAGGAAGGAGGAATACACTGCCACCACCGGCTTCAGGCCTCCGGCCGCCAGCCCGGCCGCAAAGGTTACCGCATGCTGCTCTGCGATTCCCACATCAAAGAAACGATCCGGAAACATATTCTTAAACCGTTTGAGGCCTGTTCCGTCCGGCATGGCCGCAGTGATCGCCACCACCTTCTCATCCCGATCCCCGAGCTTGCGCATCACCGTAGAGAAGATATCGGTATAATTGGCCTTCGTCCTCTTATGCTTCGGCAGTCCCGTCTCGATCTCAAAGGGCTCCGCGCCATGAAAGCGGGAAGGATGCCGCTCTGCCGGAGCGTACCCCTTTCCCTTTCTGGTACAGACATGAACCAGAACCGCATGGCGGATCTTTTTTGCGTCCCGGAAGGTGCGGATCAGCTGCTCTATGTTGTGCCCGTCTACCGGCCCCAGATAGGTAATCCCCATGTTTTCAAAAAACATGCCGGGAATCACCAGCTGCTTTAAGCCGCTTTTCGTCCTCTTAATCTGACGGACAAGCCCCTCGCCGTAGACCGGGATCTTCTCGAGTGTGTTCTGCACCCCTTCTTTAAAATTATTGTAGCCCTCTGCAGAGCGTAAGCCGTTCAGGTACTGGGAAATGCCGCCCACATTCTCGGCAATAGACATCTGATTGTCGTTCAGAACAATGATAAAATTGCTTTTCAGCCTGGAAGCGTTATTGAGGGCCTCAAAGGCCATGCCTCCGGTCAGGGCGCCGTCCCCGATCACAGAAAGGACGCTGTAGCTGCCGCCCAGCAGATCCCTGGCCTCCACAAGCCCGATGCCTGCAGAGATAGAGGTGGAGCTGTGTCCCGTATCGAAGCAGTCACAGTCGCTCTCCTTGCGCTTCGGGAATCCGCTCATGCCGCCGTATTTCCGAAGCCCGTCAAAGCCTGCCCTGCGGCCCGTCAGAAGCTTGTGGGTGTAGGACTGATGCCCCACATCCCAGACCACCTTGTCCTGCGGAAAGTCAAAAGCCAGATGCATAGCCATCGTCAGCTCCACAACGCCAAGGTTTGAAGCCAGATGACCGCCGGTCACACTGATCTTTTCAATCAGAAACTCCCGGATTTCCTGAGCCAGCGGCTCCCACTCGCTTTTATCCAGCTTTTTGATATCATTTACCTGATTGATCTGCTCCAGATACATGGTCTCACCCCTGTCCTATTTCTCTCTTGTAATCAACATCCGAATCAGCTCTTCCAGAAATGCATTCTCAGCATCCAGCGATTTCAAGGTTTCCAGAGCCCTCTTAGAAATCCGCTCCACGTCCTCCTTCGCCTTCTCCAGCCCTTCCAGCGTCACATAGGTGGTCTTGTGGTTCTTGTCATCGCTGTGAATCGGCTTTCCGAGCACCTCCAGAGTACTGGTCACATCCAGAATATCATCCTGGATCTGGAAGGCCAGCCCCACATCGCCCGCCACACGCTCAATGGCGGCCACCTCCTCGTCGGAAGCTCCTGCCAGCACAGCTCCGATCATCATGGAGGATTCGATCAGCGCGCCCGTCTTCAGCTTATAGATAAAGTCCAGCTTTTCCCTGGATAAGGGCTGGCCTTCAGATTCCACATCCACAACCTGGCCTCCGATCATGCCATAGATTCCGGCCTTGCGGGAAAGAATCTGAAAGGCCTTCGCCGTACGCGGACTGATTTCCATCGAAAAGGCCTCCGACGCAGTCTCAAAGGCCAGATTCAAAAGCCCGTCGCCCGCCAGAATGCCCATAGCTTCTCCATAAACTGCATGGGTTGTCTTCTTGCCCCTGCGGTACTCGTCATTGTCCATAGCCGGAAGATCGTCGTGCACCAGGGAATAGGTGTGAATCATCTCGATCGCCGCCATAAACGGCTCTATCAGCCTGCCCTCCCCTCCAAACATCCGGAAGGTTTCCTGCATCAGCATCGGACGGAGCCGCTTGCCTCCGGCCAGCACGCTGTAATTCATCGCCTCCAGCACTGTTTTCTGAAAGCCCGTTTCTTCCGGGAGCCATGCCTTCAAAAGCTCCTCAATTTCTCCGGTTCTTTTCTGAAGCTCTTCCTTAAAATTCATCGAGACCGCCCTCCTCATTCATCACAAGCATTTTCTTCTCAACCCTGTCCAGCTTATCACTGCAGTACTTCAAAAGCTTCGTGCCCTCTGCGTAAATTTCAAACGACTCCTCCAGGGACACCTCCCTGTCGGCCAGCTTTACCAGCATCTCGTCCAGCTCTGCAAACGCTTCCTCCAAAGTCTTTTCCTTTTTTCCCGCCATTTTCTATCCTCTCTTAAGCGCCGTCCGGCTTTCCACCACCGCTGTGTAGACGCCGTCCGTCACATGAACTCTGATTTGCTCTCCTTCCGCCACCTGAGCAATCCCTGTCACCGCCCTGCCGTCGGGGCCTTCTGTGTAAGAATAGCCCTGCTGCAGCTTTAAAAGAGGCGAAAGGCCGTGCAGCCGCTCCGCCAGCAGCGCGAGCCGGCTTCTCCGGTCCGCCAGCTTGTCCTTCATGGCCTGGAAAAACCGGTTCTGCAGATCCGCCTCCCGCATCCGCCGTTCAAACAGCTGCTGCCTGGGGCTGGCCTGGGAAAGCCCCTTCTGAAGCTCCGCCAACCTTCTGCGGTACTGCTCCAGCCTCCAGGAAAAGGCCTGGGAAAGCCGGTTTTGATAGGTTTCCATCCGGTTCAGAATTTCCCGGATATCTGCCACCGCAAGCTCCGCCGCCGCCGAAGGCGTCGGCGCGCGCATATCCGCCACAAAATCCGCAATCGTCGTGTCCGTCTCATGGCCTACCGCGGAAATCACCGGAGTCCTGCACTCAAAAATGGCTCTCGCCACCTTTTCCTCGTTGAAAGCCCAGAGATCCTCAATGGAGCCTCCGCCTCTTCCCACAATCAGCACATCCAGATTCAGAGCGTCCAGAGCCTCTATTCCCCTTACAATGCTGTCAGCCGCTCCCTCTCCCTGCACCTGGGCCGGATACAGAATCAGCTGGACATAGGGATTGCGCCGGAGGGCAATGTTCCGGATATCCTGAACCGCCGCGCCCGCAGGCGCTGTGACGATGCCAAGCCGTCTCACATAAAAGGGAATGGGCTGCTTGTACTCCTGTGCAAACATTCCCATCTCCTCCAGCTCTGCCTTCAGCTTTTCGTACGCCTCGTAGAGCCGCCCTGTTCCGTCCTGCAGAATCTCCTGGGCATAAAGCTGATAGCTTCCGCTGCGCTCATAGACGCTGACCCTTCCCAGAACAATAACTCTCTGACCGTCCCGCATGGGAAAAGAGAGCCCCTTTCTCTGACCCGCGAACATCACGCAGGACAGGGCTCCGCTCTCATCCTTCAGAGAAAAATAAATATGCCCGGAACCGTGATACTTACAATTAGATACTTCACCCTTCACATAGATCCGGTTCAGCATAAAATCCTGGGTGAACATATTTTTGATATAGGTGTTCACCTGAGCTACGGTATAGACATTCTTCATTCTGCCGTTCCTGCCTCGGGCTTTTCAGAATCCGCAGACTTCTTTTCTTCCTGCTTTCCGATTTTTCCGAGAACACCGTTCACAAAGGCAGGAGAACCGTCCCCGCCAAATCTCTTCGACAGCTCTACCGCCTCGTTAACCGCCACGCCCACAGGCACATCCTCGTCAAACTCCATCTCATAGACCGCCAGACGGAGAATCGCAAGGTCTGCTTTTCCCATACGCGACACCTTCCATCCCTCCGCAGTCTCTCCGAGAAGCCTGTCGATCTCCGGCAGCTTCTCCATGATCCGCTCATATTTTTCTTCCATATAGGCCTGATCCTCCGGGGAAAGCTCCGGCAGACTCTCAAAAAACAGCCTCATCTGCTCCGGCATCTCTTCTCTGTCATTGAACTCTACCCGAAACAGCAGCTCAAAAATGTGTGTTCTTAACTCTCGTCTTTTCATATTCTTCCGTCCTGATTTTTCCTGATTGTACAACTGGAGCGCCGCCGGAAAGCAGCCAGCCGCGTCCTCCCTGCTGTCCGCGGGAACAAAGAGAGGCAACTAATACTAGCCGCCTCTTCTGTAATATGCCATCCGGCAGGGTATCCTTCACCGCAGGACTGCAAAACTCCCGCGCCTGATTATTTTGCCTTGTCCATACTTACATTGACAATGCTGATATTGACCATGGAAACCTCCAGGCCCGTCATGTTCTCGATGGCGGTTTTCACGCGATCCTGGACCTTTTCAGACACCTTCATAATGCTGTAGCCGTAATCAATATTCAAAGCCAGATCCACGTCCACATTTCTGTCTGTCACCAGAACCTTAACTCCCTTGGACAGATTTTTTACGCCCAGCTTTCCAATCAGCTCGTTCGTAATATTTCCGGCCATGGAGGCCACTCCCTCCACCTCAGTAGCTGCAAGGCCTGCAATCGTAGCCACTACCTCGTCTGCAATCTGCACCTCTCCCAGCTGCCCGTCGGCATGTATCATATGAACGCCTCTTTTTTCTTCCTTTGACATTTCAAAAACCTCCTGCTATTCCGGTAATCATCGATTCTTTTTCTGTCTGGCCTGAGGGCCGGAACATATTTTTTCTATTTTCTCATTCTATCATACTTTCTGAAAAATGGGAATACCTTAACGGCCAAATTCCGAAAGCTCCAGGCCCGGATTGCGCTCCAGAGTCATGCCCACGCTCCAGGCATTTACCCAGATCAGAAGAGGCCTTCCCTTCAGGTCCTTGATCTTCTTCATATCTGAGGTTCCCTTCAGCTTATCCATGTCGATATCCTCATTTTCAATCCAGCGGATATGCTCATAGGGCAGCGGCTCCAGCTTGATCTCCACATTGTATTCATTCTGCAGGCGGTAAACCAGCACGTCAAACTGCAGCACGCCCACGACTCCCACGATGATCTCCTCCATACCGGTATTGAATTCCTGGAAAATCTGGATCGCGCCCTCCTGTGCAATCTGCTCGATTCCCTTCACAAACTGCTTGCGCTTCATCGTGTCCACCTGGCGCACTCTTGCAAAATGCTCCGGCGCAAAGGTAGGGATTCCTTCGTAGCGGATCGTCTTTCCCGGCATGCAGAGCGTATCTCCAATGGAAAAGATGCCCGGATCAAAGACGCCGATAATATCGCCTGCGTAGGCCTCCTCCACAATCTTGCGGTCCTGGGCCATGATCTGCTGGGGCTGGGAAAGACGTTGCTTTCTTCCTCCCTGCACATGATACACCTCCATACCCGCCGTAAACTTTCCGGAGCAGATACGCAGGAACGCAATTCTGTCTCTGTGCGCTTTATTCATGTTGGCCTGAATCTTAAATACAAAGGCTGAAAATTCTTCCTCCATCGGATCGATCAGCCCTGTATCCGACTGCCGCGGCAGCGGAGAGGTCGTCATCTTCAGGAAATGCCGTAGAAAGGTTTCTACACCGAAATTGGTCAGGGCAGAGCCGAAGAATACCGGCGACAGCTCTCCTTTGCTCACCAGCTCCTGATCAAATTCCGCCGACGCCCCGTCCAGAAGCTCGATATCCTCCAGCAGCTTTTCCTTCTGTCCCGGCACAAGAATCTTTTCCAGATCCGGATCCTCGATAGACAGATCCAGCTCCTCGCCTTCCTTTGTTCCTTTCTCTGTGTCAGAAAAAAGCAGCACCTTTCTCTCATTCCGGTCATAGACGCCCTTAAACTCCTTTCCGGAGCCAAGGGGCCAGTTGATCGGACAGGTAGCGATGCCAAGCTCATTTTCAATATCGTCCAGAAGCTCAAAGATATCCATCGCATCCCGGTCCATCTTATTGATAAAGGTAAAGATCGGAATATGACGCATGGCGCATACCTTAAACAGCTTCCGTGTCTGGGGCTCCACGCCCTTGCTTCCGTCGATGACCATGACGGCTGAATCCGCGGCCATCAGCGTCCGGTAGGTATCCTCCGAGAAATCCTGGTGTCCCGGGGTGTCCAGAATGTTGATACAATAATTATCATAATTAAACTGCAGCACGGAAGAGGTCACCGAGATACCTCTCTCTTTCTCAATCTCCATCCAGTCAGACACAGCATGCCGGGCCGTAGCCTTTCCTTTTACAGAGCCGGCCAGGTTGATCGCGCCCCCGTAAAGCAGAAATTTCTCTGTCAGCGTCGTCTTTCCCGCATCAGGGTGGGAAATAATCGCAAAGGTTCTTCTCTTTTCAATCTCTTTCACATAATTCGCCATTTTTTTCATTCATCCTCATTTGATTTCACAGCCCTCATCTGCAGCCGCTTGCGCCCGGACAAGCAGGACACACAAAAAGCAGCCCGCCTTAAGAGGGCGCAGCTATTATCAGTATACACATTTTTCTGCCATTTGCAAGGGCTGTCTTGCCGCCTGCAGCTTTTCCTGTCTCCGGTACGCTCCCGGAGTCATACCGCAGAGACGCCGGAATATCTTTCCATAATATGCGGCGCTGGAAAAGCCTGTCTCCGCCGCCACCTCCATGACGGAAAGCTGCGTATCTCTCAACAGCCTTTTGCTCATTTCCGTCCTGTACTCCAGCAAGTACTCAAAGGGTGTCTTCTGCATACAGCTTTGAAAACAGCGCAGGCACTCCCTGCCTCCCACATGCGCGGCCGCCGCAATCTCGTCCAGAGTAATCCTTCTCTGATAATTCTGCCAGATAAAGGCCAGCATAGTCTGAAGCCGCTCCTGGCGCGCCAAATCCACAGCAGGCCTTTCATATTCTTCTATAGAAGAGAGTTCTCCCAGAAGCAGCAGCCAGATCTCTGAAAACAGGTTCCGCGTCTGGAATTCCGTATCCTTCCCATCCTGCAGACTGGCCGCCTCCCGGAGCCTTGCCAGAATCCTCTGCTGTCCCTCGGTCCTGCCGCGCAGCTCCAGAATCTCCAGGCTGCGGTTTTTCAGCACCGGATCCAGATATTTTGTCTCAAAGACACTTTTAAAATGCCCTCCCAGAAACGTCTTGTGCAGCACATGGGAATCCGTCAGACAGCGGCTTTCATCCTCAGCGCATCCCATGCTGCACATCACATTCGTATTGATAAAAAATCCCTCACCCTTGCCAAACTGCCAGGTGCGCCCGGCAGTCCGAAGCCACATCCTGCCCTCCCGGACATAGAAAAATTCTATCTCCTCGTGCCAGTGCCAGGGAATCCTCGTGGTCTTCAGGTTCACTCGATGAAGCACATATGGATATTCCACTGTAAGTCCTTCTATGCTTTCAAGCAAATCTCTGTTTAATCGGATCGTGCTGATCTCCATATCCGTCTCCTTACTTCTATTTTAATTACTTTTTTGTCAATATAATTATAAAATTTATCGCTATCTATATTTTATTCAGCATTTTAATTCATTATAATTATATCATAAAAAGGCAGTAAGTAAAGCCGGAAGGGGGAACGCTCTTGTATTCCATATGGTTTCATCAAATCAAAACCCTGGCCGGACGGGAGCCTGGAATTCTGGATTCCCTGACGCCGGAGAAGCTGGAAGCAGGCTATTCTGCAAAAAAGGAGGCATACCATGAATTTTATCGTACTGGCGCTTATTTTTCTCAGCCTGACAGGGCTCAGCATTTTTGAGGAAGGGCTGAAAAAGGGATAGAGCAAAAGTAAACTGAAAGTGAATTATTTTAAATGATTCTAAAAAGACCATAAACTCTCTTTTTCTGTTCTCCGGAATGTGCTATACTTGGAAAAGCAGGTTTTCCCGCTGCCGGAAGGCTCCCGCTTTCCCTGCAGCGGGAAAACCTAAAATCAGAAGTATGAAACGAACGGAGAAGCCTTATGGAAAACGAACTTCAGAAAACCTTCCTGGATACCACGAACCTTCCTGATATCCAGACCTATTTTGTCAATCAGGCTTTTGAATTTCAGGAGCTCATGATGCGGTACAGCTGCGCCATCCGCGAGGTCCGGACCAAGCTTGAGGTCTTAAACGATGAGCTGAGCATCCATCACAAACGCAATCCCATCGAATTTATCACCTCACGTATCAAAAGGCCTATCAGCATCGTAGAAAAGCTTCAGCGGTACGGAGAACCTGTCAGCGTGGAGTCCGTAGAAAATGCTTTGAACGATGTGGCAGGCGTGCGGGTAATCTGCTCCTTTATTGACGATATTTATGCAGTAGCCGATATGCTTCTGCGGCAGGATGACGTAACCCTCATCAAAAAGAAGGATTACATTCAGAATCCCAAAGACAACGGCTATCGGAGCCTGCATCTTATCATTGAGATCCCGGTCTTTTTTTCCAACCAGAAAAAGGCTATGCGCGTGGAGGTTCAGATCCGCACGATTGCTATGGATTTCTGGGCCAGTGTCGATCACACGCTGAAATACAAGCAGGATGTGGAAAATCCGGAAGAGGTATCCAAAGAATTAAAGGAATGCGCAGATATCATTGCCCAGACAGATGCCCGGATGCTCGCTATTAAAAACAAAATTTATTCCGACAGTAAGCATACAGAGACGTCAGAGGAAAAGCTGCGAAAGCTGACAATCCCGCTGAACAGCCGGACAAACCACAGCTGACTCCAGAATATTTCTCGATTCTAGCCGTCTCTCTACCCTTACCCTGACATACAGACTTCGCCGCGGACAGAAAAGCTGTGTTCTGCCCGCGGCGTCTCTATTTCAAACTCAGCGTCGGTGTACCAGGGGACAATAAGAACCCTTCCTCCACCTTCTATTCTTCCGCCTTCAGGATCGCCTCCTGCTCTTTCACCACTCCAGTCTTCAGAATCTCTACCTGCTCCGGAGCAGATACCAGGACTGCCGTAGTCAGATCGTAGCCCGCTGCCCTGATGGCATCCATATCAAACTCCAGCAGCTTGTCGCCCTTCTTCACAGCCGCGCCTGATTCCCTCAGGGCGCTGAAGTATTTTCCGCCAAGTTCCACCGTGTTGATTCCTACGTGAATCAAAAGCTCTACCCCTGTCTCGCTCTCCAGGCCGATGGCGTGCTTTGTGTCGAAAAGCATGGCAATGGTTCCGTCAAAGGGAGCTACAACCTCACCCTTTGCAGGGATGATGCCGACACCCTGACCAAGGACTCCGGATGCAAAGGTTGGATCTGCGATTTCTGTATAAGAGACAGCCGTGCCCTCCACGGGAGCGTACACAATGCCTCCCTTTTTAACAGGCTCAGAGTCTGCTCCCTGTTCTCCGGCCGTCTCTTCCACGGCTGCCGTCTCTGTTTTCTCTGCCGCGGCGGCGTCTGGCTTTCCGTCCTCCGTGTTCTTTACATCCCCTTGCGGATCCTTATAGCCGAACAGCCAGGTCAATACAAAGGCAACCGCCGCAGAAATCAGAAACATGATAATGTAGTTAAGCGGATCATGCAGGCAGAGCAGCAGACCAAAGATACCGGTTACACCCGTTCCCGTAGCGCCAAGGCCCACGATGGAGGCATACAGGGCTCCGCAGGCTCCTCCTGCCGCACCGCAGATAAAGGGCTTGAAGAAACGCAGGTTTACACCAAAGATAGCTGGTTCCGTGATTCCCATGAAGCAGGACATCGCAGAGGGAACTGCCATGGATTTTGTCTTCTGGTTCTTTGTCTTTAAGGCTACAGCCAGAGCAGCTGCGCCCTGGGCGATATTGGCTGCAGAAGCCAGCGGCAGCCAGTAGGTCAATCCGTAAAGTCCAAGCTGTCCCACGTCAATGACCGTATACATATGATGCACGCCCGCCACGACTGTCAGGGAGTAAAGACCGCCCATAATGAAGCTTCCAATACCGAAGGGCAGCGTGATAAGCTGCTGCACGCCATTGATAATCGCATTTTCAATGGTTACAAAGATAGGTCCAATGACGGTAAAGGTCAGATATCCTGTCACAAACACGCTGACCAGCGGTGTCACAAAGAGGTCAAACATGGCCGGAACAATCTTATGAAGCCTTTTCTCAATCCAGCACATGACAAATACGGCGATGATAACCGGGATGACATGGCCCTGATAGCCTACCAGGTCTACCTCATACAGGCCAAACCATACGGAAAGAGTCTGCTGTACGCCTTCTGTCGCCACGGTCCAGGCATTCTGCAGATTCGGGTGAATCATCATCATACCGATCACGGCGCCCAGGAAAGGATTTCCGCCAAATACCTTTGCCGCACTGAAGGCAATCAGGATCGGCAGGAAGGTATAGGCCGTATTCGCAAACAGGTTTGCCAGTGTAAAAAGGGAGCCTGACGTGTCGATATTCAGGAAGCCGTTGTTTACCATAAAACTCAGGGCTTCCATGATTCCCATCAGAAATCCGCTGGCTACGATAGCCGGAATGATTGGCACGAAGATATCGCCCAGGGTTTTTATAGCCCGCTTAAACAGCGGCTGCTTCTGAGCGGCGGCCTCTTTCGCTTCCTCCTTTGTCATACCACTCATGCCGGAGACGGTCAGAAATTCATCGTACACCTTGTTGACGGTTCCGGTTCCCAGAATAATCTGGAGCTGGCCGGAAGCGCTGAATACCCCCTTGACTCCGTCGACGTCTTCCACTGCCTTGGCGTCGCACTTTGCGTCATCCGCGAGCACCAAACGCAGACGTGTCGCACAATGAGCCACGGACACGAGATTTTCCCGTTTTCCGACTTTTTCGTAAATCTCTTCTGCTGTCTTTCTGTAATCCATTATTTTACTCCCCTTTTCTTATATTTTGAACTGCCAAGCTCCTTCTCCACGCCCTTCTTACATCTGTCCGCTTTGCAGTCATGTTCTTTCTCTCATTCCCTGCCGGAACCTTAACGCAGGCATTTCACGCTGTCCGCATTATTTTTCATTCTGGCTGTTCTTCATCCTGACGCAGGCGGATCCGTCCTTCTGATCCCGGAGCCTGAAGCTTTACGCTCACGCCCTCTGTGTCCGGGTAAAATCTGGTGGAAAAGACATCCTTTCCTCCGTTTAGATATACCTCCACGCATGAAACATCCACAAGTATCCGCAGATCCGCCAGCTTCTCCACCTTTCTTCCCCGCTTTGTGCGTCCCGCTCCCAGTTTCTGGTCCGTGAACTCCATCCAAAAGATCCCTTCTGCCTTTTCCCAGAAAAGTGCAAGCCCTCCGGCCAGCGTAAGACGGACACTCTCTCCCACTCTTGAGAATTCCAGTTCAAAGCAGTCTCCCAACACATGTGAATACGCATTCTCAAATGAGATAAAAAAATTCCACCACGTATCCAGCTCCCGAACCGGATTTTGGCAGAGAATCCCATCCTTTACGGAAAGCTCTCTTGGAAGCGTCAATATATGCTGCCAGCCGTCCTCGAGGGAACGGTTGGTGTAATATTCATCCACATCCGGCATTCCCATCCAGCCGATTTGAATTCGTCTCCCATCTTCCGCCTCAAAGCTCTGAGGCGCGTAAAAATCAAAACCGGCGTCCAGCTCCCGAAACGCTCCGTTTACCGAAGCTGTCCGAAAATCATCCTCCAGAAAAACCGTCACGCTCTGATATACATTGTTGTACTTCAGCCCGTCCGCCTCCACTCCCTGAGGCGATATACTGAGCACCGTATGTCCGTCCACATGATAGAGATCCGGGCATTCCCACATATATCCAAAGGCTTTTTCTGTCTCCAGCCGGTTCCTGTATTTCCATTCCAGACCATTCTCGGACTCAAAGAGAAGCACTACGCCTTTGTCCTCTGCTGTTCTGGCTCCCTGCACCATATAATAACGGCCGTCCTGTTTCCAGACCTTTGGATCCCTCACATGACAGGTCAGGTCCTCAGGATAATCCCGGTTTGTCATGATAAGCTTCTTTTCTCCGAAATGGATTCCATCCCTGCCTGCCACACGGACAGTATTCGACTCCCTGCCTGTATGAATGTAATCATGCTCCCCTGTCTGCTTCACATTTCCAGTATAATACAGGGAAATCTGGCCATTCTCTACAAGAGCCGAGCCAGAATAGGCTCCATGGCAGTCAAAGGGCTCATCCGGGGCCAAAGCGATTCCCTCAAAGCTCCATCGAAGCATATCGAGGCTGGTACAATGCGCCCAGAATTTTAATCCTCCCTTTGCGTCAAACGGCGAGTACTGATAAAATACATGATACACGCCCTGGTACTGGCATAACCCGTTTGGATCGTTCAGCCAGCCTGCCGGAGGCGAAATGTGAAGCTTTGGCCGCCACCTCTTTTCTTTGTTTTTCCGGCTTCTTTCCAGCTCCTGCGCCACAAGCCGCTCCCATGTGCGATAAAGTACATTCATAAACGTTCTTCCTTTCCCTAAGATTTCCATTATCTGTTTTCCACTGCTGAGCTTCCTCTGACTATCAGCCTGGCCTGCATCGCCTCGTCCATAGCCTCCTGAGCATCCGGATGCGCGATTTTCCAGAGCAGGCGCTGCACCGCTTTCACAGCCATCTCCTGATTCGGCTGTGATACGCTGGAAAGCCCCGGATACAGAAATCCGCACGTATAGGTATTGTCAAAGCCCACCAGGCTCGCACGCTGCGGGATCTCCACTCCCAGCTCCTGCAGAATTCCATGGATCTGAATGGCCCGCCTGTCATTGTAAGCAAAAATGCCGGTTCTTCCGGTGTGTTTCTCAAAATGACTCTTTAAAATTCTCCTGATTTTTTCCGGATCCTTTGTCTCAATGCATGTGAGCCGTGTTTCGCAATCCGGTTCCGCCTTTATCAAAGCATCCAGAAATCCTTCATACTTCCCATCCCCTGCAGTCCCTGCAAAAATATAAGACTCGCAGCCAAGCTCCTGAAGATGGCGACCCACCTGCCCGCCTGCCTCTATGTGATCCACATACACACAGTCCATGCCTTCCGTTCTCCTGGTAACCGCCACTGCCGGTATATCCAGCTTCTGCATTTCCTGCCGGAATCTCTCCGAATTTTCCTCTACCGGAACAAGGATCAGGCCGTCCACACGATAACGCCTCATAACGTCCAGACATTCTTTTTCTTTATTCCAATCGTAATCAGAATTAAACAGAATTACACTGTAGCCGTTTTTCTTCGCTTCCTGCTCCAGATATTTTTCCAAATCTGCAAAGAAGGAATTAGAAATATCTGTAAATACAAGTCCAATCAGCATGGTCCTGCTTCCAGCCAAACTTCTTGCTATGACATTCGGCTGGAAATTATGCTCGCGCGCACACGCCAGTACACGCTCACGCACCTCAGGATTCACCGCCTGATTTCCATTCAGCACTCTGGAAACTGTAGGCTGGGATACTCCTGTCAGCTTCGCTATCTCAGTCATTGTAATCACGCCTCTGTATCCCCCTTCCCGGTTGTTGTAATTTTGCCGGACTATTTTTTGTTTTCTCCCCTTTTCTCGGTCAGAAGTGTCTGTGAATACGTATTCACATCTTGATTCTATAGTAGCATTGCCATTTTTCTCTGTCAATCTGCAGATCAAACAAAGTTTATATTGAATTTTTGGCTATTTTCCACATATCACAGCAGCTCCGGCGTGAAAAGCCGGAGCTACCCTCCTTACAGGCATTATAATACCGCGGGCAGTTCTGCCCGCGGCTTTCTCTTCCGTATGCTCATAGACATTGCATGAATTTCCTGGCTACGCCAGCCTCTTCAGTTTCTCACTGTGTTCCTGAACCACTTTTTTTAATACATCTATGTCCGCCTGCATGGTTTCGATTTGATCTGAGCCCTGCACGTATCTTTTGTAAGTAGAGGTGTAGCATGCCTCGATATTCTGCAGCCTCGGCAGCATATCGTTTTCCATAAAAAGCTCTATCCTTTGTGCTTTTTCTTCCAGAGAAACAGCCCGGACCTCCAGACCTTCCACCTTGCCCTCCAGCACTGACACACGGAATTCCAGCCTCTCGACCTTCGTCTCCAGCCTGGTTACACGCTCTTCCAGTGCCGTCACTCGTTCCTCCAGCCTCGTCATGCGCTCTTCCAGTACCGTCACTCGTTCCTCCAGCCTCGTCATGCGCTCTTCCAGTGCCGTCACTCGTTCCTCCAGCCTCGTCATGCGCTCTTCCAGTGCCGTCATGCGTTCCTCCAGTGCTGTCATGCGCCCTTCCAGTCTCGTTACTGCCTCTTTCAGCGGTTTTAACTGTTCCCCAAAAACCTGGGAAATTGCAAGCAAATCTTCTTTCGTCAGCGTCATAGGCCTCCTCCTCTTCTGAGGCGGCTGCTCGCTCAGTATATGCAACGTCTATTCGTAGTAGTATCCTACTATAAACCGACATATTTTGCAAGATAAAACTGCATATTTATGGAAAAAATATTTACAGCTCTGAGAGAAAGGCCTCTGCCATCTCAGAAAGTCCCTGAGACTGCAGCGCATCCTCCAGTCCTGCCTTGATCTCCTCCCGGCTGAAATCATGTGCTTCCAGGAAATCATTGCTCTTCTCATTCAGATGGGAATAAAAGAGCAGAGCCAGGGCCAGCTCCTCTCCTCCTCCATCCTCCAGAAGCTCAGACAGCCTGTTTTCCGCTTCATTTATTTCGCCGTTATCCATCAGGTTCAGAAGCTCCTCCAGCGCGCAGCGACGCTGGGCGTCCTTTAGCATCTCCACAGAGGGCATGTCCAGATCTGTATGAAAAATCACCTTTAAAAGCGCCCGTATCAATTCTTTGATCAGGCGCATAATATAATCCTGTTCTACCATAAGACTTATTCCTGCAGACCCAGCGCTTTCATCTCCTGCTCCACGGATGCTTCACAGGAGCGCATGGCGAGAATCGTCTGCTCGAAAAGACGGTCAAGCTCCCAGCCAAGCCGTTCAGCCCCGGTGCGGATTACATCTCTGGAGCATCCGGCTGCGAAGCGCTTGTCCTTGAATTTCTTTTTCAAGCTGGAGACCTCCATATCCATTACGCTTTTCGAGGGGCGCATTCTGGCGGCAGCCCCGATAAGACCCGTCAGTTCGTCGGCCGCAAACAGAACCTTTTCCATTTCATGTACAGGCTCCACATCTGAACAGAGTCCATAGCCGTGGCTGCACACTGCATGGATTACCTCTTCCTCTGCTCCGCCGTTTCTCAAAAGCTCCGGAGCCTTTACGCAGTGCTGCTCCGGATAAAGCTCAAAATCAATATCATGCAGCAGTCCCGCAATTCCCCAGAAGTCTTCCTCGTCTCCATAACCAAGCTCCTTTGCGTACCAGCGCATAACACCTTCCACGGTGAGCCCGTGCTGGATATGGAAAGGCTCCTGATTGTATTTCTGAAGAAGCGCAAGAGCCTCTTCTCTTGTCAGTTTCGTCTTCATATTTTTTGCCTCCGCAATAATACTTATTTTCCGGTCAAATCTGGAAAGTTACTCCTATTTTACCATATTAACTTTCTAATCGTTGTATGATGCTTTTATAATACTCCTGATTTATTTCAAATCCAATATATTCTCGATTAAGATTTTTGGCTGCCACAAGCGTCGTTCCACATCCGCAAAATGGATCCATTACAACCTGCCCCTCTATTGTTACCATCGAAATCAATATCTCCATTAACCTCACTGCTTTTTGAGTAGGATGTAATCCTCTGTCCGACTTTTGAGTCCGCACCTTCAAAATATTGGAGCATTTTTCTAATCCATCGTTTAATTCTGTCATTTCTTTAAGTTTCCATTCATTAAAAGCTCCCAAATTGAATTTCAGTATATTATCTGTCAAGGTACTCCCTTGTGGATATGGTTTCATAAACCATAAGACAGGTTCAAACAATGGTCGTAAATTTCCAATTTTCCATCCCTCCCATCTTTTACTGTTTTCTTCATCATTTCTCCTGTCAAAAACACAGCTGACCCTTTGCGCTCTATACGCTGCCGAATCTTTTTCCCATGCAAGCATATCTTTGAAAATAAATCCTTCATCCTCTAAAGCGCAGATACAACGATGTGCCAGCCTTCTTCCAGCAAACACAAAACAGCTTGCTCCCGGTTTTAGGACGCGGTACCAATCGCCAGACCATCTTTTACACCACTCATAATATTCCAACGGTATATTTTTATCTGCTTGCGACCATCCATTTAATGGTTTTCCCCTAGATTTAAATATATTTCCACTTTTCTCCTGAGCCGGGCTTTTCCCCAACAAACCACAATTAGTATTTTTATGTATTACATCCCATGCTTCATAATTGATTCCATATGGAATGTCAGATATTATAAGATGTACTGACTCATCTTCTACATTCTTTATTAATTCAATAGAATCTCCCAGTTCAACTCTATTCATAATATCACTCCTGTGTTTTTAGTTTGCTCAAATACCCCTTTATTGCACCTATCTTTTCATTCAGTTTTTTTGCCGCAATCAATTCTTCTATTGCTTTTTCTCTGCTGTACTCCTTTATTTTTTCAATTTCCTTTTCCCAAAATCCTATTTCGCAACGTCCTCTATATAAAATGAACGTCTTGTATTTTTCCAGATCCTGATGATATCTGGGCATGTCTATGCCTATTTTTTTCGCAATAAGCTCATCCATCTTAGGTAAAAAACACATCTGGGCATTCGCATACGCTAATTTCTTATCTCTTGCCATCATCTGAGAAGCATTCCACAACGATTCCAATGAAAAAATCTCCGTTTCTTTCACATTATATTTTAGTAGAAGAGAAAGATGCTCCCATGTTAACAGGCACACATTATGCTCCAATGCTTTAGAATATATCTGGCTCTTTGTCTGCGGATACTGAAAATAAGGAGCTACCAGAACTGCATACTCATTTTCCGATCCCCTCCAGTCACTCAAATTGCTTACTTTGAAATCTTTCTGATTTTTAGCTGTACGACTTAATCTAAAGCATTTTGCATCAGCAACCAGACTGTAATTATATCCCCGTATGCTTTCAGCTAAAATATCTGCACTATCTGCTCTCTCATCCAATGCACGCGCCGCCAGCCCCAGCTCTCTAAAACAGCGTGCCAGAATTATATCTGAAGCCTTTGAATACATTTTTTCTTCTGACGAATCATGCTCTATATTCTCTGGGATCATCCCTATATTTTTTGTGATTTCACATAAATCGTCATAGTTCACATTATCGACTAGTTCTCTTATTTTTTTAACAGCTTCTTTAAAATCACCCTTGGATATCGTATGAATTAACTGAACCATCTTCAAAAACATGTTGTTTTTCCCCATTTATTCATATCTTGATTATGAAAGTTTCCTAAATTTACAGCCGGAAGCAGCCGCCTCCGATGAATTCGCGCAGCAGCGAATTATCCGGAATCACCGTACTGTCCACACCCAGAAAATAATCCAGGAACTTCAGGAGCCGCTTGGCCTCCAGATACTCCGGCGCATCCCGGTCAATGCCAAACAAAATCGGTTCCGCATACTGCTTGAGCACTGACAGCTCATAGATCAGGGCGGAATTAAACATTACATCCGCATCTTCCTGATACGGGAAAATGTTCTCTTCCTCACCCCGGCGCACAGAAGGCCACATGGCAATCGTTTTTGCAGCACTGGCTCCCCTTGTGCGGGCGTCGCGCACCATGCGGCGGATCAATCGTCCGTCCGTGGTAGGAATCCGGTTGTGCTCATCTACATTCAACTGGGTCAGGGCGCTTATGTAGATTTTGAATTTGCTTTCTTTGGGTAAGCTGTGGGAAAGCGCGTCATTCAGGCAGTGAATTCCCTCGATAACCAGGATATCCTCTTCACCCAGCGTCAGGTAATCGCCATGATACTCTTTCTTTCCTGTCTTGAAATTAAAGTTCGGAATCTCTACAGTCTTTCCTGACAGGAGCTCGCACATCTGCCTGTTAAACAGTTCAATATCGATTGCGCCCAGGCACTCAAAATTGTACTCTCCGTTCTCGTCCCTCGGCGTCATTTCCCGTTCCACGAAATAATTGTCCACCGCAATGGGATGAGGCTTCAAGCCCGCCGCCGAGAGCTGGATAGAAAGCCGGTGGGAAAAGGTCGTCTTTCCGGAAGAGGACGGGCCAGCAATCATAATAAATTTCTTGCCGGGATCGTCTGCAATCCGGCTTGCGATCTCCGCAATTTTGCGCTCCTGCAAGGCTTCCTGCGTCATAATCAGGTGCTGCATGCCGCCTCTGGAAATGCAGTCGTTCAGCTCGCCCACCGTAGAGATGCCCAGCATGTCGCTCCACTGTGTCGCTTCCTTCAGCACCTGAAAAATCTTATGCTGCGGCTTAAACGGCGGCACCTTCTCCGGCTCCGCCATGGCAGGAAACTGCAGTACAAAGCCTTCATCATATAAGTAGAGATCAAAATATTTCAGATATCCCGTATGGGGCACCATGTAGCCATAATAGTAATCCTCAAAGTCTCCGATGCTGTAAAGATTCACGCGGGACGCGCGGCGGTAGCGGAACAGCCGTTCCTTGTCATACATTTTGTGCTCATGAAAAATCCGCAGAGCCTTATCTGTACTGACATTCGTCTTTTTAATTGGAAGCTTTTTCTCCACATATTCCCGCATCTTTGTCTTCACAGCTTCCAGAAATTTCTCATCCACCGTGACGCTTCCTTCTATCGTACAGTAATAGCCGCTGCTGATTGAATGCTGTACCTGGGCTCTGGTAACCGCATCATGTCCGGCCACCTTATAGACAGCCTTCATCAGAAGCATCGTGAGGCTTCTGCGGTAGGCCTGGCAGCCTGCCGAATCCGCCGTAGTATAAAAGGAAAGCTCAGCATCCGCAGCCAGCCGCTTCTCCAGCTCCCGAAGACGTCCGTTCACAGACACCAGTACGATGTCATGATCATACTCCTGCTGCACATCGGCCGCAATTGTCTCAAATAGGGTACCGGCCGGATATTCATAAACCTTCCCGTTGATCGTCGCCTTTACATTCATACTGTCATTCCTTTCTGCCTTGTATTGTACGCTGCCTGCTTTATTCTTCCCAGCTCCGTCCCGGTGCTTTACCGGACCGCGCTTCCTTACAGTACCTGAAAGGGCTGCTTTACAGGCGCCGTATATATTTTCAGAGACGGGAACTCCTTTTCAAGAAGCTTACGCATATCTTCTATATAAATATGCTCAATTCCGTAATGCCCTGCATCAATCACCGCCATTCCGCAGTCCGCCATATCGATTCCTGTATGGTGATCGATATCTCCGCTTATCAATACATCCACTCCGGCCTCAAACGCGGGACGGGCCATGCTCTTTCCGGATCCCGGTGAAACGGCGGCTGTCGTTACCATTTTATTCAGCTCTCCGAAAATTCTGACATTCGGTAGAGAAAAACATGTTTTTACATGCTGTGCGCATTCTTCCAGCGTCATAGCCCTCGGCAGACGGCCGGTGCGGCCAATTCCCTCTCCATTCAGAACCTCCTCCAGCACCTCTGTTTCTGTAAGCTCCAGCATACCGGCAGCCAAATCTGCCATGCCGAGCACATCGTAATTCGTATGCATGGCATAATAGGAAATGCCGCCGCGGATCAGGCGAATCAGGCGCTCACCCGTATAATCATCCTTAGTAACGGATTTCAGTCCGCCAAAAATCATCGGATGATGCGTGAGCAGAAGCTGGGCCCCTGCTGCAGCCGCGGCATCGATCACCTCGTCTGTAGCGTCCAGCGCAATATAGACTGTATCCGTCTCCTGCTCTCTGTCTCCGGCCAGCAGGCCCACGTTATCCCAGCTGCAGGCATATTCACGCGGAAATCTTTTCTCTATTCTTTCAATAATGTCCTGACATCTCATACTGCTCTGCCCTTTATCCTTTCTTTTTCTCCTTCGCCGGCAGCCTGTCCCCTTCATATTCCTGCAGTGTCTCCTTCAGCATATGAATTTCTTCCTCCAGCTCTGCGCTCCTTCTCTGAATTCTTGGATCCTCTGTCTCTCCAGGAAGTCCTTTTCGAATCCTTCCGGCATTTTCCAGGCGCTTTTCCAGAAATTCCGCCATGACTGACGGAGACCGCTGAACCGCTGCCCTTCCAAACAACAGCTCCCTCTCTGAGTACCTGCCAGCCTGTCCCCTGACAGCCCGGAACATAGGATAATACTTTCCTTCGTCCAGCACGATATCCTCGCAGACAATCTCCCATCCATTTTCAAAAAGCCAGCGGCGCACCTTCCAGATCTCCGACTGGGGCTGCAGCACCAGCTCCTGCACCGTCTTCAGGGCCTCCTGTCCGTCCGCCAGAATTCTTTCCATTAAATTTCCACCCATACCGGCGATAAGCACCGTGTCCGCTTCCCCAGGGTTCAGGGCCGACAGTCCGTCGGAAAGCCTTGTCTCTATGTATGTGTCAAGCTCCGCTTCCCGGATATGCTCCTTCGCACGCAGCAACGGGCCTTCATTGACATCCATGGCGATAGCGGAAGGGATCCTTCCCTGCCTGCAAAGACAAAGGGGAACATATCCATGATCTGTCCCCACATCTGTCAGGCGGCTGCCCTCCGTAACCATGCCGGCCAGGCGGTTCAGTCGTTTTGATATATTCATTTTCTCAGTCCAGATAATCCTTCAGCTTTCTGCTGCGGCTCGGGTGACGCAGCTTTCTGAGCGCCTTCGCCTCAATCTGGCGGATACGCTCACGGGTTACATTGAACTCCTTGCCCACCTCCTCCAGGGTACGGGCACGTCCGTCATCGAGGCCAAAACGCAGGCGGAGCACCTTCTGCTCTCTGTCTGTCAGCGTGCTTAAAACCTCCACCAGCTGCTCCTTCAAAAGGGTAAAGGCAGCCGCGTCAGAGGGCACCGGCACGTTGTCATCCTGAATGAAGTCACCCAGATGGCTGTCCTCTTCCTCGCCGATCGGCGTCTCCAGAGATACCGGCTCCTGGGAAATCTTCAGAATCTCCCGCACACGCTCCACCGGAAGCTTCATTTCCTCTGCAATCTCCTCCGGGGTAGGCTCACGCCCCAGCTCCTGCAAAAGCTGCCTGGATACACGGATCAGCTTGTTGATCGTCTCTACCATATGAACCGGAATACGGATCGTACGCGCCTGATCCGCGATGGCTCTCGTGATCGCCTGCCGGATCCACCAGGTCGCATAGGTACTGAACTTGTAGCCCTTCCGGTAATCAAATTTCTCCACAGCCTTGATGAGGCCTAAATTTCCCTCCTGGATCAGATCGAGAAACAGCATGCCGCGGCCCACATAACGCTTTGCGATACTGACCACCAGACGCAGGTTTGCTTCCGCCAGACGCTTTTTCGCATCCTCGTCTCCCTGCTCCATTCTTTTCGCCAGCTCAATCTCCTCATCGGCGCTCAAAAGCGGCACCTTTCCGATCTCCTTTAAGTACATGCGGACCGGGTCCTCAATGCTTACTCCGTCAGGTACGGAAAGATCGATTTGCTCAACATCTACGTCATCCTCATCAGACAGGAGCAGATCGTCGTCTGGCTCATCCCCGTCTCCGGTGATCCGAAGCACGTCAATATTGTTAGCCTCCAGATAATCCAGGATTTTCTCCATCCGATCCGGGTCCAGCTCCATATCTCCGAAGAAATCACTGATCTCCTGATACTCCAGGATATTCTTTTTCTTTTTCGCCATCACCAGGAGCGCTTTCAGTTTTTCTTCAAACTTTGCTACGTTCTCGTCCATGTTGTTCCATCCTTCCATAACTTGTTAGTATTTTATCCTTAATCCAATGAAATATGCAGTTTCTCCAGCTCACGCCTGTCCATCACAAGCCGCTGAAGCCCTTCCATATCAGAAGGGGCAAGCTCCCGGGCTCTTTTGTTCAGAGCCTCCTGCTTCACCTTATATACAGTTTCCTGAAGAGCCTTTTCTATCTCTTCCCTTGTTTCCACTTCTTTGAGCACCGCGTTAAAGACTGCGGCGGCCTCTCTCTGCTCCTCTGCGTTTTCAAACCGGTTTAAAATCCCTGCAGGATTCAGCTGCCCCTTTTCCTGCTGTTCCCAGAGAAGCTCCGCTATTTCCCGGTAAAGGGGAACTGTAAAATCCCCGGGGGTGATATAGCGGCGGATTGCCCGGAAATAATCCGGATCTGAGATCGCCCAGGTAAGCAATAGCTTCTGGGATGCGGCTGTGCCCTCCTCCCTTGGCTTCTTCTGTCCGGAGAGCTCCCTGGGCTTCGGCTTTGGCGCCGTCCCGCCCATCACCATTCCCAGCTGGTTCACCCTTCGCCGCAGCGTTTCATAGGCTACGCCGTATTTTTCCGCTACGGCCTCTATGTAATTGTTCCTCTCCAGCTCGTCAGAAAAAGAAAGAAGCTTTTTGGCTGTCTCATCAAAAAATGCTGTCTTTGCAGCCGGATCCCTCAGGTTGTAGCCGCGCTCCAGCACCTCCACCTCAAAGAGGAAGCTGCTCTGAGCCTGATCGATCCTCTCCTGAAAGGCCTCCGTCCCCAGAGCCTTGATAAATTCATCCGGATCCTTATACGGCTTCATATTGATAACCCGGACGGAAAGCCCCGCCTCCCGGAGAATCGGAATCGCCCGGAGAGCCGCCTTCGTTCCAGCCTCATCGCTGTCATAGGTCACCAGGACCTCATTTGTATAGCGCTTCATCAGCAGGGACTGCTGCACGGTCAGCGCAGTTCCCAGGGATGCTACCGCCTGGTTAAAGCCCGCCTGATGCATGGAAATCACATCCATATAGCCTTCGCAGATGATAAGATTTGGTTTTCTTGAACTCCTGGCAAAGTTCAGCCCATAGAGATTGCGGCTCTTGTCAAAGATCCTTGTCTCCGGTGAATTCAGGTATTTTGGCTTCGCGTCTCCCATGACACGTCCTCCGAAGCCGATGACCCGGTTATTTACATCCATAATCGGGAACATGACCCGGTTCCAGAATTTATCATAAAAGCCGCTTTTCTCATCCATGCTGAACAGTCCGGATTCCTTCAGGAGCGCATCTGAGTATCCCTCATGCTTCAGATACTGGTACATCTCCCGGCTCTGCTGACCGGAATATCCCAGTCCGAACCGCTTGATTGTCTCATCGCTTAAGGCACGCCCCTTCAGGTACTCGTAGGCTGCCCGCCCCTTCTTCTGCCGGAGCTCATAATAGTAGTACCTGGCTGCCTTTTTCTGTATTTCCAGAAGCCGGCTCTTTAGGTCCGCCTGCCTTCTGGCTTCTTCTGAATATTCCACCTCCGGCAGCTCCACGCCGCAGCGGTCTGCCAGTGTCTTGACCGCTTCCGGAAAGGTGTAATTCTCATATTCCATCAAAAAAGTAAACACATTGCCGCCCGCACCGCATCCAAAGCAGTAATACATCTGCTTGCCAGGCGACACCGAAAAGGACGGGGACTTCTCATTGTGGAACGGACAGAGGCCAAAATAGCTGGAGCCTCTTCTCTGAAGCCGTACATAGCCCGAAATCACATCCACAATATCATTCCTGGACCGTACCTCCTCAATCAAATCCTCTGAATAATACATGTCTTAACCGTCACCTTATGCATTCCATGCCTTTGGCACAAAATATTCTTCAAATTTATAGATCGCATACTGATCCGTCATGCCCGATATGTAATCACAGACCACGATCTCCTTCGGATCCGTCTCCTTTTCCAGCATCTCCCGGTATTCCTCCGACATATCCTCCGGGTGGTCCATATAATGGGAAAACAGCCCCTCCAGCATATTCTGGGCCTTTTTTTCCTCGCCCTTGGCCTTCGGATTTGTATACACGCTGTCAAACATAAAGCTTCGGAGCTCCTGCATGGCTCTCTCCACCTCTTCCGACATCCGGATATCCGGCTTGTCCAGACTGTGTGCGATAATATCGTGCACCATGGTATTCAGCCGCTCTTTTGTGGAAAAGCCCAGAACCTCCCGGTATTTCCGCGGGATGTCCTCCTCCTCCAGAATCTCTCCGCGGATCGCGTCGTCAATGTCATGGTTGATGTAGGCTATCTTATCAGAGAGACGCACAATCCTGCCCTCCAGCGTAGAGGGGTGGCCGCTGGTTCTGTGATTCAGGATTCCATCCCGCACCTCCACGGTCAGATTCAGCCCCTTCCCGCCCTTTTCCAGCTTCTCCACGACCCGCACACTCTGGCGGTAATGGGCAAAGCCCTGGCTGCAGAGCTTGTTCAGCGCCCGCTCACCGGCATGTCCAAAGGGCGTATGACCCAAATCATGGCCCAGGGCAATGGCCTCGGTCAAATCCTCGTTCAGCCTCAGCGCCTTTGCAATAGTCCTGGCATTCTGTGAAACCTCCAGCGTATGGGTAAGCCGTGTCCGGTAGTGATCGCCTCTGGGCGTCAGAAATACCTGCGTCTTATGCTTCAGCCGCCGGAAGGATTTGCAGTGCAGAATCCGGTCCCTGTCCCTCTGATAGACAGGCCGGATATCGCAGGGCGCCTCATAGACGTCCCTTCCCCTGGAATCCCTGCTTAAAGCCGCATAAGGACTTAAGTATTCGCTTTCCCATTGTTCCGTACGTTCCCGAATTGTCATGGCTCCTCCTCTTTTTCTCCCCGCCTGCCGCATTTTTGCGGCGCGGGTACGGACAGTAACCCTGAAGCAGCAATCCTCCCTCTATTATATTTATTCTGCGTTTATCTCCGGATTCCTCTTTTTCTTTTCACTTTTCCACATTTTTCTTCCGCGGCAGCTTCGGATATTCCTTTTTCCCTACAATCTCCTTCCTGATAAAAGAAAACAGCGCTTCCTCTCCCTCTTCATCCAGCAGATGAAGAAGGTATTCCAGCAGTTCCCGGGTCTCGTCATGAATCATGTAGGAATCCTTTCCCTTTTCATAATATTCCAGGGGCTGATGCTGGGTATATTTTTCACCCTCGTAAATCTTCGACGCCGCGATCCGGTCCATCATCATCTCCGCTACATAGCGGTTGGGCATCTTCATGCCCGCCATTCCCTTTACCGGTCCCAGGCTGTAATCAATCCAGTATTCGTAATGATGCCTGTTCCTTCCCTTATGATGGAGCCAGGCAGAAGAATAGCCCTTTGCCTCCCGCTCCGCATTGTTCGGGCTCCGGTAGCCCTGATAATACCTGCATCCGGGAATAAACTCCGCCGGCGAATATTTGGACAAATCATGCGTCAGCCCCTGCCAGTAGAGCCCAATCCGGAAGCAATGCTTCATCACCAGAATTTTGTGGTGTGTAATTGTACAGAAATGTTTCCAAGCCTTCATGATGTTTCAATCCTGTTCTGTTCCGTCTTTTCTGTTTTTTCCGTTTTTCCCGGCTTTCCGGAGCTTCCAGACCTTTTCTGTCTTGCCGCTGTCCCGGCTTTTTTCTTCCCTTCCGGCTTGTTTTCTATCCTGCCCCTTCCAGTCAGAACAAGAATCGTCCGCTCCGGCACAACGATCATCCTCTGATCAGAAAGCAGAGGCTCCTTCCCCTCCTCGTAAATGCCTGCCGTCCCTTCGACTCCGGTATCGACAGCGATTTTCCATTTGCCGTTCCCCGGAAGATGGGGGAGTGCAAATTCATGCGGAATCCAATGCATATTGTATGCCACATAAAAGAAGCTGTCTGTTTCCTTTCCTCCGGAATTGGCTTCTATATAATCTCCTCCATAGAAAATGCCCACGCTCCGGCTGTAGTTTTCAAAATCACCAAGCCACGCCCTCTTCCCGTGGTAAGAAAGATCCGGATGGCCGCAGGACAGGTAATCTGTCATACGCAGCTCCTGCTTTTGGTGAAAAACAGGATGCTTCTTCCGGAATGCAATCAGCTTTTTCACATATTCTGTCAGAAAACCAAAGGTCTTTCCCGTCTTCCAGTTTACCCAGGACAGCTCGTTGTCCTGACAATAGACATTGTTATTGCCGGACTGGGAATTTCCCATTTCATCTCCGCCATAAATCAGAGGCGTACCCTGACTCAAAAGCAGCAGTACAAAAGCATTTCGAAGCTGCCGAGCCCGAAGCGACAGCGTCCGCTTTTTCCGGCTTGCTCCTTCTTCGCCGCAGTTCCAGCTGTAATTAAAATCCGTACCGTCGTGATTTTCTTCTCCGTTTGCTTCATTGTGCTTTTCGTCATAGGATACCGCATCCATCAGCGTGAAACCGTTATGGTTCGCCATATAATTGATCACGGCATATTCTGCGGGATTCCTTCTGGCCCGCCAGGTAAACGGAACCAGCTGGCCCTCGTCCCCCTTCAGGAAACGCCGGACGTCCAGCATAAATCCATCGTTGTACTCCGCCAGGTTCCGGAAATTCGGGATGCGGCGTTCCTCATAGATTTCATCCAGACGAAAGCTCTCTGTCATAATTTTCGTGTGGCTCAAAAGCGGATCCTGTGCCAGGGCCTCCACCGGAGCCTGATCCCTGTTTACATGGATCCCATCAATATGATATTCCAGAACCCAGTGGCGGACACAGTCCAGGGCAAGGGCTGTCCGCGTCCCTCTCGGAAAATGGAACTCCAGCACCAGCTCAATTCCATTCTCATGCAGCTTCCTGACCAGATCCTTAAACTCCCGCACCGGATCTCCGGAGGCAGAATAGGAGGCTTTTGGCGCAAAATAATAAGCATCCGCATAGCCCCAGTAGTTCAAAAGCTCTGTCTGCCCGTTCCCGGGCCGGCGCAGAGGCGGACGCTTTTCATCCCACGGCTCCACCTCGGCAAATTCATATACCGGCATCAGCTCCAGCTGATTGATCCCAAGCTCCTTCAGATAGGGAATCTTTTCTGCAATTCCCGCAAAGGTACCCTTTGCCTTTACTCCGGAAGAGGCATGCTTTGTAAAGCCTCTCACATGTGTGGCGTAGACGACTACCTCTGACCAGGGAATCTGAAGAGGCGCGTCGCCCTGCCAGTCATAAGCGTCAAACACCGCTCTTCCCCGAAGCGCCCCTTCGCCCTTCGGAGCTCTTCCCCAGCTTTCCCGTCCGCAAATCATAAGCGCATATGGATCCGTCACAACCTGTCCATCAACCAGATAATTATATTCGTATTCCTCAACCGGAAGCTTTTCAATCATCACAGAACGCAAATCTCCATACCGCGAAGAGCTCCCCATGGGAATCGAAGCCGCTGCCTCTTTTTCTCCCCGTTTATATAACAAAAGGCTGCACCGTTTTCGATCAGGCACTGCAATCGTAAAGCAAATATCATCTCCCAGCTTCTGCACTCCTAGTCCATGATAAGTCCCATCCTTGACGCTGTACTGAAAACCTTCATCCAGTCTTTTCATTCTCATGCCTGCCTTTCCGCTCTGTTCAGCCGTAAAATGTCACTATTCCCCTATTATGAATATAGTGCTATTATAGCAGACATTCTCTTTCATTGGCAAGAAGCCGCTGCAAAAAATCCGGAGATATCTGTATCAAACAGATATCTCCGTTCAAGCCTTCCTTATTTTGCTGTCTCAGCTTTTCAGCTCCGGTTTGTCATCTGCTTTTTCTTCCGCCTTTCCTTCCAAGGCCTCTTTCTTCTTTCTCCGGAAGAAAGGCTTTTTCCAAATCAGCTTTTGCAGCAGGCGCACCACAATCCATACTACCGCACAGATTAGAACCAGATACGGCAGGGAGCTGATGAACCATACGCCAAAATTCCGCAGGCCCTGTCCTATCTCATAGAAATTGTCCGAAAGACGCATGCGAATCTCACCAAAAAAGCCCGGATCCTCTTCAATCACCGTCTCACGGTCCACCTCGTCTATGCTCACTGTCACAGTGCTGTAATCCACCTGGTTGTCATAGGTGCGGAGCCTCGATTCATAGGACTGCAGCTCATACCGGATTTCTGACAGCCGGCTCTCTATCGTGATGATATCCTCCATGCTCTCCGCCTGCTCCATCAGCTCCAGAAGGCGGCTCTCTTCTGTCTCCAGCGCCGCAATATGGCTCTCTACGTCCACGTACTGAAGCGTCACGTCCTGCACGGACTCGTTCTTACTTGTAACATTTCCAAGGCCGCTGACTACAGTGATAAATTCGTCCAGTCTGCCGGCAGGAATCCGCAGCGTCATCCAGGCATACCGGTAGCCGTTCGTATTATAATAGCTGAGTCCCGAAATCTCTGAGGATTCCACATATCCGCCGCATTCTGCCGTCTTTGCCTGAATATTTTCCAGCAGCGTGTCAAATTCCCTGGTCTCCATGGTAAGCGATACGGTCTTGATCAGCTTCTGTTCCGAAGACTCCACGCCATCGATTCCTGTTGAAGCTGTGATCTGCCCGCCGTCCGCAGCCAATTCCGTCGATTCTGCCACTTCTTCCTCTGTCCAGCCCTCCTCCGGCGCTGCCGTATCATATGCCGCACCGTTACCGGACGACTGGCTCACCGCAGATGTCGAATCTCCCGCCCCGCCGCAGCCGGCTGCCAGCAAAACCGCCATGACTGCTGCCAAAATCCCATATCTCCTTTTCATTGCCATCCCTCCCTTGGCGCCAAAGATCCCGCGTACCTTAAGCGCCCTCTTATGGAGCTTACTGCTCCGGTTCGTCCAGGGTGCTTTCCAGAACCTCCTCCAGTCCTTCTTCCAGTGTTTCAAACCAGAATTCTGAGCCAAACGGCATGCCGTCCACATAGGTCACAACACGGTATTTCTCAGCCTCATAATCGAGCGCATAGTCTGCAAGCTGTATTTCTTCATCCTGAGCCATACCAGCCTCCAGCTCAATCTGGCCGTCCTTCTGCCCTTCTTCCTGTTCTCCGGCGCTCTGTCCTGTCTTTGGAACCACGTACCATGCTCCTTCCAGATATACCTGAAGCTCCATCTCCGTACTGTATGAGACTGTATTTTCGCTCAGATTTCCGATTGTGACCTTTACCGTCTCCGCATCCCGGTCAAGCACGGGACTGGAAACCAGCGTCTTGATCTCTTCTGTTCCTGCCGGAAGCTTCTGCTCCTCTGCCAGAAAAACTGTCCCGCCCATAAATTCTGCTTCTTCCGCAGCGGCCCCCGCATCCTCTTCTCCGCTTCCCGCTTCCTGCTCCACAGAGCTGCCGCCCGAGGCTGTCTCCTCCTCCGGCATTGCCATATCCGCCGCCTGCTCTGTCGATTCAGCCACCTCTGCGCTGCTGCTGTCCGCGCCGGCCCCCGGTAATCCATGCTCTGATATCAGGTAACCGCCCACACAGGCTCCTCCCACCACCAGCATCAGCAGGATACAGGCCGCGATCTTATTGAAGCCAAAGACAAACTCTCTTCTGGTCATCTCACGCTTTTTCAGCTTTCCGTTTGTCCGGCAGAGCTCCTCCATGGCCGCCGTAAACCTGTCGGAAAAGGTATGCATGCGGGCGATCTCTCTCTCCGGAGGAATGAAGCTCAGCTGTTCTTCCATGCAGGCGCCGAAAGCTTCCGTCAGAAGTTCCTCCTGCAAGGACTCCTTTCGGATATTCTCTTCTCTTCCGTCCTTGCCTCTGGTGTCCCTTTTATCTCCCTGCACGGCCTGCCACCTCCTTTTCCAGCATTTGCTGCAGACGCTTTCTTGCGCGGAAATAACGCACATTTACCAGCTTGGGCGAGATATCCAGAAGCTCTGCGATCTCTCTGTCTGAAAGCTGATGAACGTACTTGTATTCAAAGATCACCCGGTACGCCTCATCCAGATCCAGAATACAGGAAATCAGATGATTGTAATTTTCCTTTGTAATATACGCGCTCAGGATATCCTGGCCCGGATCTGCAGGCTCGCAGTCCAGCTCGTCCATGTAAAGCTCCCCATGCTGCTTTCGCAGAATGTCCACCGCCTTGCTCTTCACAATCGTCATCAGGAACTTCCTGGTTCTTGGGCTCTCCACATCCTCTATCTTATCCAGATGCCTGGTCAGCGCAAGAAACGCATCCTGAACTGCATCTTCAGCCAGATGTGCGTCTCCAAGAAGCTGATTCGCCACATACCAGCAGAAATGCTGATACTGCTGATAAATCTCTGTAAATTTGTCCTTTTCTTCCTGCGTATCCAGCATGGATAAGTATAACAGCATGATAGGGGCCCCTCCCTGTCCGTTTATCGTTACATATATCATAACGTATCAGATTTGCATTTTACTACACAAATTTCTTAATTTTTTATGAATGAACACTCTGGCAGATTCGTTCTTACATATTAAGTACCACCGGCTCCCCCTCACTTCCCTTCCAGAAGGTAAAATGGCCGCTCTCCTGCATATCCGGATTATCTAAAATATGTTCCGTAACAGAATCCAGCTCCTCCGCCTCAATCTCCTGGCTTCCAGCAGGGCTGTAGGCCCTTCCCGCACCGTAAAAGCTGTAAATATCCAGCATGCGTTCCTCCATGCTTACCTTTGCCTGTATCACACTGATTCTTCCTCCCTCTGCCCTTTCATCAACATACCTGTAAAAAACAAACTCGGCTTCCCTGTAATGCACAGTCTCATCCTCAAGCATATATCTTCCTTCCAGCTGCACCAAAATGTGATCCTTTACATAAGGCCTGCACTTTTCAAAAATCTCTGTATAAAGCTCTGAAAAATTCTGAGAAGCATTCTCAAGCGGGATATCCTCTTCCACAGTTCCCCTGCTATAGCTTTCATACTGGAGCGATTTGATACAAAAAACAAAAACCGCAATCCCCACACCCAGAGCAGTGATTCCCAGAGCGATAGAAACCCGTCTTAAGTATTTCACAGCTCTCCTCCTCTTATCTCTTTTCTTCCTGTCAGTCCGGCAATTCAAGCCTTCCTTTATTTTTCGTTACTGCCTTGCAAATCAGCGGCAGCTGATGACATTCGCTTTTACAGCCAGAGCCCCGGGAAATAAGGGGCCGCCCTGAACTCCAGGACGGCCTCGGAAATCTCTCTAACGCTCTCTAACGTTATCTTTTATTCTTCTACTGTATAGTTCGGCGCTTCCTTTGTAATATGGATATCATGAGGATGGCTTTCCTTAAGGGAAGCGGCAGTGATCTTGATAAATCTGCCCTTCTCCTTCAGCTCCTCAATGGTAGGCGCTCCGCACAGCCCCATACCGGAACGAAGACCGCCCAGCAGCTGGAATACCGTGTCCTCTACGCTTCCCTTGTAAGCCACACGGCCCTCCACGCCTTCCGGAACCAGCTTCTTGGCTCCCTCCTGGAAGTAACGGTCCTTGCTTCCGTTTTCCATCGCCGCGATAGAACCCATACCACGGTAAACCTTGTATTTTCTGCCCTGGAAGAGCTCGTACTCTCCCGGCGCCTCGTCGCAGCCCGCAAACAGGCTTCCCATCATGCAGACATTCGCACCGGCAGCAATCGCCTTTGTAATGTCACCGGAATACTTGATTCCTCCGTCTGCGATAATCGGGATACCATACTCCTTTGCCACTGCATAGCTGTCCATAATCGCGGATACCTGCGGCACTCCAAAGCCGGTGACCACGCGGGTCGTGCAGATAGAGCCAGGTCCGATGCCTACCTTGACCGCATCCGCCCCGGCCTCAATCAGCGCTCTCGTTCCTTCTCCGGTCGCTACGTTTCCGGCAATCAGAGGAAGATCCGGATATGCGTCCTTGATCATTTTCAGAGCACGGATTACGTTTGCAGAATGTCCGTGAGAGGAATCCAGAACAATAACATCTACCTGTGCCTTCACAAGAGCATCCACCCGCTCCAGCACGTTGCTTGTAATACCTACGCCGGCTCCGCAGAGAAGGCGTCCTTTGGCATCCTTGGCGGAATTCGGATATTTAATCTGCTTTTCGATATCTTTAATGGTAATCAGGCCCTTCAGATTGAAGTCATCATCTACGATCGGCAGCTTTTCTTTTCTTGCCTTCGCCAGAATCTTTTTGGCCTCGTCCAGTGTGATTCCCTCCTTCGCCGTAATCAGTCCTTCAGAGGTCATGGACTCCTTGATCTTCTTTGAAAAATCTGTCTCAAACTTCAGGTCGCGGTTTGTAATGATCCCTACCAGCTTCCGGCCTTCCGTGATCGGCACACCGGAAATACGAAACTTCGCCATGAGCTCATTGGCATCTGCCAGTGTATGCTCCGGAGATAAATAAAATGGGTCTGTAATAACTCCGTTTTCCGAACGTTTTACCTTGTCAACCTCGTCAGCCTGTGCTTCCACAGACATATTTTTGTGAATGATTCCGATACCTCCCTGTCTGGCCATCGCAATCGCCATGCGGTGCTCTGTCACCGTATCCATGCTGGCGCTCATCATCGGAATGTTCAGTTTGATAGTCTTTGTCAGCATCGTAGACAGGTCTACCTGGTTCGGAACTACCTCCGAATAAGCCGGTACCAGAAGAACGTCGTCAAACGTAATGCTCTCACCAATAATCTTACCCATTTCATTCTCTCCTCTCTCGTCAAATACAAAATCATCTTGTTATTAATAACCTATCTTAACGAAAAGAGGGGAGCTTGTCAATACGAATCTGGCGGATTTCGGAAGAAAAAAGAGGGCTTCACGACTGCTCTTTTTCTTTGTTTTTTGACCACGTACACCTGTCTTGCGGAGGCGTGCGCGGATTGGTTTCCTTCTATGCTTACACTCCGGAATCCCATCTGCGGCTCCGCCGCATCTGCCGTCTTCCCCTGGCAGACTTCCTGATTCTGTCGTTAAGCCCTCGTCCAAAAGTAAATAAGTCCCGGCAGGAAAATCACCTGCCGGGTTTTGCTTCCTTTTGTTCCTCTATAAACTCCAGAGCCCCAGACGCTAACGCGTCTGACGCCTGCTTCACAGGCGGGCGCTCCGCGCCTGGCTCTGTCGTTAAGCCCTCGTCCAAAAGCAAATAAGTCCCGGCAGGAAAATCACCTGCCGGGACTTGCTTCCTTTTGTTCCTCGGGCTTACATCATTCCGCCCATTCCGCCGCCTGCGGGTGCTGCAGCAACCGGCTCTTTGATGTTGGCTACGCAGCTCTCGGTGGTCAGGAAAGTAGAAGCTACGCTGGTAGCGTTCTGCAGAGCGCTTCTGGTAACCTTTGCCGGGTCCAGAATGCCTTCCTTCACCATGTCTACATACTCCTCGCGCAGAGCGTCAAAGCCGATGCCCGGCTCGCTCTCTTTTACCTTGTTGATGATAACGGAGCCTTCCAGTCCTGCGTTTGCAGCGATGTGATACAGCGGAGCCTCCAGAGCCTTCAGGATAACCTTTACGCCTGTCTTCTCGTCGCCGTCTGTGGTATCAAGCAGCTTCGCAACTTCCTTGGTTGCATGGATATAAGCAGATCCGCCGCCTGCGATGATGCCTTCCTCTACAGCTGCTCTTGTAGCTGCCAGAGCATCCTCCATACGAAGCTTTGCTTCCTTCATCTCGGTCTCGGTAGCAGCGCCTACGCGGATAACTGCCACGCCGCCAGCCAGCTTTGCAAGTCTCTCCTGCAGCTTTTCGCGGTCGAAATCAGAAGTGGTTTCCTCGATCTGAGCGCGGATCTGAGCGATTCTCTTGTCAATCTCTTCCTTGGAGCCTGCGCCCTCTGCGATAATTGTGTTTTCCTTCTGAACCTTCACGGATTTTGCGGTTCCCAGCATATCCAGGGTAGCATCCTTAAGCTCAAGGCCCAGCTCCTCGGAAATCACCTGTCCGCCTGTCAGGATAGCGATGTCACGCAGCATCTCTTTTCTTCTGTCGCCATAGCCCGGAGCCTTTACACCTACTACTACGAAGGTTCCGCGCAGCTTGTTCATTACCAGAGTCGTCAGAGCCTCGCCCTCGATGTCCTCTGCGATAATCAGAAGCTTTCTGCCGCACTGTACGATCTGCTCCAGCAGAGGCAGAATCTCCTGAGTATTGGAAATCTTCTTATCTGTAATCAGGATATACGGATTATCCAGATTTGCTTCCATCTTCTCCATGTCGGTAGCCATGTAAGCGGAAATATATCCACGGTCGAACTGCATACCTTCTACCAGGTCCAGCTCGGTCTTCATGGTCTTGGACTCCTCAATGGTGATAACGCCGTCGTTGGAAACCTTCTCCATAGCGTCTGCTACCATGTTTCCTACTTCCTCGTCTCCGGAAGATACGGCTGCAACTCTTGCGATCTGATGCTTTCCGCTTACCTTGCTGCTCATCTTGGCAATCGCCTCAACAGCTGCGTCGGTAGCTTTCTTCATTCCCTTTCTCAGAACGATCGGGTTTGCTCCTGCTGCCAGGTTCTTCATTCCCTCATGGATCATAGCCTGAGCAAGAACGGTAGCGGTGGTCGTACCGTCTCCGGCTACATCGTTTGTCTTGGTCGCTACTTCCTTTACAAGCTGAGCGCCCATGTTCTCAAAAGCATCCTCAAGCTCGATCTCTTTTGCAATGGTCACACCGTCGTTTGTGATAAGGGGTGCGCCGTACTGCTTGTCAAGAACTACGTTTCTTCCTTTGGGTCCAAGCGTTACTCTTACAGTATCAGCCAGCTTGTCAACGCCAGCCTCCAATGCGGTTCTCGCATCTACGCCATACTTAATTTCCTTTGCCATTTTAAGATTCCTCCAGTCTTATTCTCTCTTTATTACTCTACAATCGCAAGGATATCGTTCTGCTTTACAATGATGTATTCCTCATCGCCCATCTTTACTTCATTTCCGGCATATTTGGAATAGATCACCTTGTCACCCGGCTTTACATGCATGGTAACCTCTTTTCCGTCTACCATTCCGCCAGGTCCTACCGCAATTACTTCTGCCTGCTGCGGCTTCTCCTGAGCCTTGCTTGCCAGGATGATGCCGGACGCTGTGGTCTCCTCTGCCTCAAACTGCTTCAGTACAACTCTGTCACCTAATGGTACTAATTTCATTTCTATTCCTCCTTGGATCAGTTTCGTTCCTTTTATTATTAGCACTCACTTACATCGAGTGCTAACCTACGAGTATTATATTAATGCCGTTTATTTTATTTGTCAACAGATTTTTCAGAATTTATTCTTTTTTTATATTTTTTATTTCTGGTTTGCACAATATCTACATTTCTGTATTCCGCATCTGTTCGGTCCAAACAGCCTTCCACTCTTGAAAACGACAAAGATGCCTTGTATCATCATAATTGTAAGCGGACCTCTGCAGAAAACGGACATCCCTCTGACGAGAGATGCCCGTTTATACATTTCTGCTTATCAATTGTCTCAGCTGTTCATTCAGCTCTGCGCTTTTCCTGAACTGAGATTTAAATTTCTCCGGCGCTTTCTACGCCTTTTTCAGCTTTGCCAGCTCATCGAACACCACATCATTCACTACCTTGATGTAGGTTCCCTTCATGCCAGAAGATCTGGATTCAATCACGCCTGCGCTCTCAAATTTTCGAAGCGCATTTACAATCACAGACCGGGTAATTCCCACGCTGTCCGCAATCCGGCTCGCCACAAGAACACCTTCTGTGCCTTTCAGCTCATCAAAGATATGGGTGATGGCCTCCAGTTCGGAGAAGGACAGCGTACTGATGGCAGATTTTACAATCTGCACCTTGCGCTTTTCTTCCTCATTCTCCTCATTGACAGAACGCATCATTTCCAGGCCTACCACCGTAGTGCCATATTCGCTCAGGATGATATCGTCGATATCGTACTGCTCCTTGTACTTGTACAGGAAAAGCGTTCCCAGCCTTTCCCCGGCAATATCAATAGGCGTAATAATTGCCTGATAATCGCTGACATTTTCCGAGACAAAGCCCAGAGTCTGCAGATTTACATTCTCCTTGGTGGAAAGAATACTAAGAAGACGCTCATTCAGAGCCCCGTCAATATGCTCGCCCACACTGTGTGTAATCAGCTCCTGTATCTCTTCGACACCCTCGCAGCGGCTGGCACCCAGAACCTTTCCTTTCTTGCTAATCACCAGAATGTTTGAATTTAAAATTTCCGTCAATACCTCACAGATGTCGTTAAATACTACCTTGCTGGAGCTGTTGTTATGCAGCAGCTTATTGATTTTTCTTGTCTTGTCTAATAATTGTACACTCACTGTATTCCCTCCGTTGTACCCTCTTAGATTCTCTCCCCTTTTCCCTTTTCCATATAAAGGTTTGATTATAGTAAAACTTTAACACATACTTTCAAATTTTACAATGGCTTTTTTCAAAAAATTCTGAAAATTTTACGGCAAATTCTGCAATAATCCTGCAGCGCGGCTGCCTGGATTCCCAGGTCCAGACGGCCGCAGGCTTATGCCTCCTTCTTCGCAGTCACATGGCCGCAGGTCTCATTGGCGCATACCAGCTTATTTCCCTTCTCGACCATATAGCTTCCGCAGACCGGACATTTTTCCTTTGAGGGCTTCTGCCAGGACATAAAATCACATTCCGGATTATTCTCGCATCCATAATACTTCCGGCCCTTCTTCGTCCTCCGCAGAACCACATCCTTTCCGCATTTGGGACAGGATACGCCGATCTTTTCCAGATAAGGCTTTGTATTCCGGCACTCCGGGAAGCCCGGACAGGCCAGGAACCGTCCGTGAGGTCCATACTTGATGACCATGTGGCGGCCGCACTGCTCACAGACCACATCTGTGACCTCGTCCTCGACCTTAACCTCCTGAAGCTCCTTTTCCGCCGCTTCTACAGCCGCTTCCAGATCCGGGTAAAAATTCTCTACTACCGTCTTCCAGTCTACGGTTCCTTCCTCCACCCGGTCCAGAAGCCCCTCCATGTTCGCCGTGAAATCTGTCTCCACGATGCTCGGGAAGGCCTGCTTCATCATGTGGTTGACTACCTCTCCCAGCTCCGTCAGATACAGATTTTTATTTTCCTTGACTACGTAACGGCGGGCGATAATCGTCGTAATCGTAGGCGCGTAGGTGCTGGGACGTCCGATTCCCAATTCCTCCAGAGTCTTTACGAGGGCTGCCTCCGTATAATGGGCAGGCGGCTGAGTAAAGTGCTGCTTACTTTCAAATTCCTTCAGCGTGAGCGCCGTCTCCGTGCTGAGCCCCTTTAAAATACGGCTGTCCCCTTCCTTTTCATCCTCCTGGACATAGACAGAAAGAAAGCCGTCAAAGGAAACCCGGGACGCCGACATGGTAAAGCGGTACTCTCCTCCGTCTATTTTTACGGACGAGGTTTCATAAACCGCATCTGCCATCTGACTTGCAGCAAAGCGCTTCCATATCAGCTGATAAAGGCGGAACTGCTCCCTTGTCAGAGAATCCTTCAGCGCAGCCGGAGTCCGTGCCAGATCTGTCGGACGGATCGCTTCGTGAGCGTCCTGAATCTTCTTCCCGGATGCCCTGGAGCCCTGTCCTTTCGAAACATAATTTTCTCCATACACAGAACTGATATAGGATTTTGCCGCCTTCTCGGCCTCTTCTGACACACGGGTGGAATCAGTACGCAGATACGTGATCACACCGACTGTGCCATTTCCCTTGATATCAATTCCCTCATACAGCTGCTGAGCTACGCTCATCGTCTTCTGAGTAGAAAAGTTCAGCGCCTTGGACGCCTCCTGCTGCAGGGTACTTGTCGTGAACGGAAGGGGCGCCTTTTTGACTCTCTCGCCCTTCTTCACCTCGCTGATCTGGTAAGAGACACCCTCCAGGCCAGCCAGAACCTTATCCACCTCTTCTTTGGATTTCAGCGCCATCTTTTTGGATTTGGTCCCATAAAAATGCGCCTGTAGCGGTTTCTTCCCGCCTTCTGCCAGAAAATCCGCATCCAGGGTCCAGTACTCCTCCGGAACGAAGGCATTGATCTCTTCCTCGCGATCCGCGATCAGTCTCAGCGCCACAGACTGCACCCGGCCTGCGCTTAAGCCCCGCTTCACCTTTGCCCACAAAATCGGGCTGATCCGGTATCCCACCATACGGTCCAGCATCCGGCGCGCCTGCTGGGCATTTACCAGATTCATGTCAATCTCCCTGGCATGCTTCAGGGACTCCTTTACCGCGTTTTTGGTAATCTCGTTAAAGGTGATCCGGTATACCTTTTTCCCGTCCAGGTTCAGCGCCTGGGACAGATGCCAGGAGATCGCTTCTCCCTCCCGGTCAGGGTCGGTAGCCAGATAAATCTTGTCTGCTTTTTTCGCTTCCTTGCGAAGCTTTGCCAGAATCTCTCCCTTGCCGCGGATAGTGATATATTTGGGCTCATAGCCGTGCTCTGCGTCAAAGCCAAGCTGGCTTTTGGGCAGATCACGCACATGTCCCTGGGAAGCCAGTACCTCGTAGTTCGGTCCAAGGAATTTCTTAATGGTTTTCACCTTTGCCGGAGACTCTACGATAACCAGATTTTTTGCCATATATCCTTCCTCTTTCTCTGATATTTCAAAACAGTCCAGACTGTCTGAACTGTCTGGCATTTCCTGCGGCCTGAGCGCCTTTCCCTTTTTATCCGTCTGCGCGGCCGGCCAGCTTAAGTCTGTCCCTGCGGCCGCACTGCTGCATAATAATTCTTGGAAACCTCCCTGGCGTACCCCTTCAGCTGCAGTTTTGCCAAAACACTTAAGGCCTCCTCCGGTGAAAGCTCTGTCTTCTGACAAATTTCCCCCAGATTCTGGGCCTGTAAACGTAGACAACTATACACCAAATTTTCAGACCTTTCAAGAGTAATTTTATTCTTTTGCATATTTTTCATGTTAAATCCGGGTAAAATCATCAAATCTTCCAGCAGCCTTTCCGGAGATACCGCAAGCCCGGCGCCCTGCCTGATCAGGTTATGGCAGCCAGCACTTAAGGGCTCTCCCAGAGGGCCCGGAACTGCATAGACCTCTCTTCCCTGCTCCAGGGCATAGTCTGCTGTAATCAGTGTTCCGCTCTTCTCTTTTGCTTCTATTATAAGGACAGCGTCCGCAAGACCGCTTAAGATACGGTTGCGGAGGGGGAACAGATAGGTGAAGGGCCGGATTCCGGGAGGGCTTTCTGAAAGCAGTCCGCCCTTTTTCTCCAGCTCCATATAAATATCCCTGTTTTCTTCCGGATAACAGCGGTCCACGCCGCCGGCCAAAATTCCAAAGGTCCTCCCTCCGGCAGCCAGGGCTCCCCTGTGGCTTATCCCATCGATTCCCCGGGCCATGCCGCTTATGATCTGCACATTCCGGGCAGCAAGCTCCTCCGCAAACCAAAGGCAGACATTTCTTCCATATGCACTGCAGCTTCTGGCTCCGACTACCGCTACAGAAGGAAGCGCATCTGAAGGAAGAAGCCCCCGGTAAAACAGACCGCAGGGCGCGTCACCAATCCTCTTTAAGCGCGCCGGATAATCCGGATGGCAGATACTCACAAACTGAATATCCAGACGGGCCAGCCGCTCTGTCTCCCTGCTAAAATCCCATTTTTTTCTGCCGGCACAGAGGGCTGAAAGCCTTCCCTGGTTTCCCGGGAATGATTTCAGGAGCTCCTCCTCCTTTACCTTGAATATTGTTTCAGGTGTCCCAAATCTGTCCAGCAGACGCCGCTCCAGCCCCGGATCGGAAAACAGCTGTGCGCAGAACCAGTGCCAGTACTGCTCCATCGCAGCTTCCCTTTTCACCACTGCCTACACCTCCCTCAGCCATTCACTGCGCTCATAGGGCCGGTATCCCAGCGCCTCCAGAATATGCCCCTCCCGCACCCGCTCCTCCTGCTCCAGATCCGCAATGGTCCTGGCCACACGCAGAAGCCTGTGATAGGCCCGCGCGCTTAAGGAAAAGCGGTCAAAAGCTTCCTTAAGAAGCTGCTTTTCCCTCTGCCCCAGACAGCAGAACCGCTCTGTATCCCGGACGCTCATGCGGGAATTGAAACGGGCCGGAGCCTCCCGGAAACGCTCCTTCTGGATCCGGTGCGCCTCTTCCACCCGCCTCCTGATCGACGCAGAGCTCTCATTTTCTCCCTCTCCCTGCAGCTCCCCATAGGAAAGCCTTGGCGCCTGCATACAGATGTCAATCCGGTCAAGAAGAGGCTGGCTCAGTCTCCCAAGATACCGGGCCGTCTCTCTTGGCGCGCAGGTGCACCGGCTTCTGTCCGGATAATACCCGCAGGCGCATGGATTCATGGCTGCCACCAGCATAAAATCTGCCGGAAATACATAGGTGCCCGCCGTTCTGGAAATACAGACCCTGTGCTCTTCCAGAGGCTGCCTTAATATCTCCAGTGCAGAGCGCCGGAATTCCGGCAGCTCGTCCAAAAACAAAATTCCTCCCGAGCTCAGAGAAATCTCTCCCGGAATCGGAAGCCGTCCGCCTCCCGCCAGGGCCTCCGCCGTCGTCGTATGATGAGGAGCCCGAAAGGGCCTCTTCGTGATGAGAGCCTCGCCCGGCGGCAGGAGCCCTGCCACACTGTAAATCTTTGTGATTTTCAGGCTCTCCTCCAGCTTCAAAGGCGGAAGAATCCCCGGAATTCTCCTGGCAATCATCGTCTTCCCAGAACCAGGCGGCCCGATCATCAAAAAATTGTGCATCCCCGCAGCGGCTACCTCCGCCGCCCTCCGTACCATTTTCTGTCCATGGATCTGTGAAAAATCCTCTGCTTCATTCCCTTCGCTCCGGCCCAGCAGGCTGTCCGGGCTGACAGACGTCCGCACTCCCTTTTCCGGATGGCGCAGAAGCTCTATCAGCTCTGTAAGATCTGAAACTCCTACCACCTCTACCTCCTGTATCAGCGCTCCTTCCCGGGCATTGACAGAAGGAACGATACACCGCTTCACCCCTGCCGCCCTGGCCGCCTCCGCAAGTGCGAGCACGCCGGGAATTCCCAGCACCTGGCCGCTCAGGCTCAGTTCTCCTGCGATCATCAGGCCGCCAAGGCTTTCCGCCGGAATCTTCTGCATAGACGCCAGCACCGCGGCAGCCACTGCCAAATCAAAGCGGGAACCCGCCTTTCGAACACTGGCAGGGGCCAGGTTCACCGTAATCCTCCTGGCCGGCAACGGACATCCTGCATTCCTGAGCGCCGTACGTACCCGATCGCCTGCCTCCTTCACCTCGGACGCCAGATAGCCCACCATCAGAAACTGCGGCAGCCCCTCGCTCACATCCGCCTCCACCCGGACCGGATAGGCGTCTACCCCGCCAATTCCGGCCGACAGCACCTTACTGAACAATATAAATCCTTCCCTTCCATCCCTCCTATATATTTCTTCTCTTTTGTATTTTTTCTCTTCCGGCCCCGTGTCCGTACAGAGATTACTCATTCTAATTTCCTTCTGGGAAAGCTCCCGGCGAACGCCGGATGAAATACCCGCACCGCCATACGCGGTGCGGGATAAGCTTATCTTACTCTATTTCGTTTCAAAAGTCACGCAAAATTCCAGGTTTTAACAATTTTCAGCAATTTGCACAGTACGCTGCCTTTCTCTGCACAAAATAACCTGTGTCAGACGGCTCTCTTCGGGTTTTCTGATTTCCTGATGTCCGGCTTCTCTCTTCACAAAAGGCCTCCAATAACCTGCCGCGGGCTTTCCTTTATCCTAGTGTCCGGCCATATTTCGCAAAAAGAGCCTGTGTCAGACGGCTCTCTTCGGGTTTTCTGATTTCCTGATGTCCGGCTTCTCGCGGACTGATGTATGATTCAGGCGGACTGCTTTTTAGTCCGTCCGGAAGCATACGTCAGTCCGTGAGACGTCCGAACATCGGATACAGAAAATCCCGAAGCTCACGCTCTGATACAGCCTCTTTTGAAATTTTAAAAGTACTCCCGCAGCTTCATCAGCGCATTTTTCTCGATCCTGCTGATATAGGAGCGTGAAATTCCAAGTTCCTCCGCAATCTCCCGCTGCGTATATTCTCTTCCATTATAAAGCCCGTACCGCATGATCAGAACCTTCTGCTCCCGCGGGGTCAGGACCTCTCCCAGCAGCTCATACAGCCTTTTACTGTCCGCCTTCAGGCTTATCTGAGAAAAGGCGTCGCGCTCGCTGCTTTCCATGATGTCCAGCAGATGGATTTCATTTCCTTCCTTGTCTGTTCCGATAGGCTCGTAATAGGACGTCTCCCGTGCAGTCTTTTTCTTCGCCCGGAAATACATCAGAAGCTCATTCTCCACACAGCGGGCCGCATACGTCGCCAGACGGGGCCCCTTTTCACTGTTGAACGTCGTGATGGCTTTGATGAGTCCTATGGTTCCTATGGAAATCAAATCCTCCATCTCCTCCTCGGAGCCCTGGTATTTTTTCACGATGTAGGCCACGAGCCGGAGATTATGCTCCACCAGGATATCGCGTGCGTGAGCGTCGCCCTCTTTCAGCCTCTCCAGATAATACTGCTCCTCTTTCGCCGGTAATGGTTGCGGAAAAGTCTTCAAAAAGGCACCTCTTTGGTGGATTTATATTATCTTATGATAACTCCGCCAAAGAAGTGCCTTTCCTAAATTTCTATTCTTCCGGAAGCAAAATCATACATGCCTTTTTCAGAAAAGCTCCGATATCTGAGCTGCCCTGCCCCAAGCTGGCAAAGACATCCACGGTCAGGCAGGGGACTCTTCCTTCCTGCGCAGAATGTCATACACGTCCGCCCGTTCAGAGAGCTTTACTGCAAGCTTCTGCTGCGGGTGGGGCGCGCTCTCCATCGGACTGCCTTCCTCATCCCAGATTGCTTCCACTGCAGCCTCCGGATTGCTCCCATCAGGCTTCATAATCTCTATTTTCTCGCCCACAGAAAATTTATTTCTCTGCTCTGTCCGGATCAGTCCCTCAGGCGTCACACTGCCCACAATACCAAGATAGGTATAGCCCTTCCGATAGGTATTATTATCGTAGATCTGGGCACTCTCGTCTGGCCGTCCATAGAAAAAGCCTGTCGTAAATTCCCGGTAGGTGCAGGCCGCAATCTGCTCCCTGTACCAGTCCATATGACTGCGGTATAGCTCCTCAGACTCCAGACAGTCGTCGATGGCCTTCCGGTAGGTTCTGGCCACTGCAGCCACATACAGGGCTGTCTTCATGCGCCCTTCTATCTTGAAGCTGTCGATTCCAGCCTCGAGAAGCTCCGGGATATGCTCTATCATACAGAGATCCTTGGAATTAAAGATAAAGGTTCCCCTTTCGTTTTCATAGACTGGCAGATATTCGCCAGGCCTGGATTCCTCCATGACCGCATATTTCCAGCGGCATGGATGCGTACAGGCTCCCTGATTAGCGTCCCGCCCGGTAAAATAATTGCTGAGAAGGCAGCGCCCGGAATAGGAGATGCACATGGCGCCATGGACGAAGGTCTCAATCTCCATGTCCTCCGGAATCTGCGCCCGGATCTCCCTGAGCTCTTCCAGAGAAAGCTCCCGGGCGGAAACCACCCTTTTGGCTCCCTGAGCATGCCAGAACTGCCAGGTCAGATAATTTGTGTTATTGGCCTGGGTACTGATGTGGCGCTCTATCTCCGGACAAATCTCCTTCGCCAGCATAAATACGCCGGGATCCGCGATGATCAGCGCGTCCGGCTTCATCTCCTTCAGCTCCTGGAAATAAGCGCGTATGCCGTCCAAATCCCGATCATGGGCCAGAATATTAGCCGTTACATGCACCCGCACTCCATGCTCATGGGCAAAAGCGATTCCCTCCCGCATATCCTCCGGGGAAAAATTTTTTGCCTTGGCACGAAGCCCAAAGGCCTCTCCGCCGATATAAACCGCATCTGCCCCGAACGCCACTGCTGTCTTCAGAACCTCCAGGCTGCTGGCCGGGATCAGAAGCTCCGGTTTTTTCATTCCTCTTCTCATACGTTCCCCTTTTCCTTCTTTACGCTTAAGGTTACGCCGTCCCCCAGCGGCAGCACAGAAGTCACAAGCTCCGGGTGATGGGTCAGCGTATACAGATATTCCCGCATCCGGCTGTGAATCGTCCTGTTGCGCCGCTCCACCGCGAACCTGGATTCCATGATATCCCCATCCTGGAGTACATTGTCAGACACCAGCAGGCCTCCCGGCTCCAGAAGGCGCAGCACATCCGGCAGGAAATGAATATACTGCCCCTTTGCTGCATCCATGAAAATAAAATCAAAGCTGCCAGTAAGGCCGCGCAAAATCTCTGCTGCGTCTCCCTCCAGGAGGGTGATCTGGGCCTCCCGCCCTGCCCGGCGGAAGTTTTCCCTGGCTGCCGGAATCCGCTTCTCATACTTCTCAATCGTCGTAAGCTGCATGTCCTGCGTCCCATATTCGCACATCAAAAGCGCGGAAAAGCCTACGGCTGTTCCTACCTCCAGGACCGCTTTCGGCTTTTTCGCTGCAAGCAGCGTCTTTAAAAAGCTCTGCATCTCCTGGCGTATAATCGGCACGCAGGCTTCCTTCGCTTCTTTTTCTATCTGATTTAAAAGCTCTGTATTGCCTCTGTCAAGCGAGTTGATAAAGGCTGTCGTTCTCTCTCCTGCAATCACTTATGATTCCTCTTGCTGATCCCACGAAAACTCCACTTCCTCGCCGGACATCACCGCCATCAGCTCTCTGGGCTTCATAGCCGTTGAGAGAACATACTCACCCGGCTGCATGGTATTTGCGTATTTTGAACACAGTATCTGAAAATAGAAGAGCTTCCAGTCCTCCACAAGCCCCTCGTCTTCCAGAAGCATGGCGATATCCTTCGCGGAAGCTCCCTCAGGCACTGTCACGGGGATCGTCCTTCCTGGCGGCTCATCCAGCGCTTCCTCTTCAAAAACCGCATGCCCATATTCATAGGCAAAGCTGCCGACTCTGACGACTACCAGCACCAGTACCGCAAATATGACGATTTTTAATGCAATAGATAAGACTGTAAAAGCTGCTTTTTTTGTATTCATCTTCCGTCCTCTATACTTCCATGATGATAGGCAGGATCATTGGATCTCTTTTCGTCCTTTTCCAGATCAGATCCCGCAGGGCATCCCGGGTCACATTCTTAAGCTTGCCCCAGTCAGATACCCCCCGGTCCAGGCAGTCCGTCACAGCCTCTTCCACAACGGATCTTGCCTCTTCCATCAGATCCTCCGATTCTCTCACATAGACAAAGCCTCTCGACACAATGTCCGGCCCGGCCAGAAGCTGATTGCTGTACTTCTCCAGCGTCATGACCACTATCATAATACCATCCTCGGCAAGGTGCTGTCTATCCCTCAAAACGATATTTCCTACATCTCCCACACCCAGGCCGTCTACCAGAATTCCGCCTGTGTGGACATGATCCACTACCTTCGCGCCATCCTCGCCGAGCTCCAGCACATCACCGGAGGAAAGGATAAACGTATTTTCTTTTGCAATTCCCAGGCTCTGGGCCAAATCAGCCTGCGCCTTCAGATGGCGGTATTCTCCATGCACAGGAATCGCATACTTCGGATGCACCAGAGAATAAATCAGCTTGATCTCCTCCTGGCATGCATGGCCAGACACATGGGCGTCCTGGAAAATTACGTCTGCCCCCTTCATGGAAAGCTCATTGATCACTCTGGAAACTGCCTTTTCATTTCCGGGAATGGCCTTTGAGCTGAAAATAACCGTGTCTCCGGGCTTAATCTGCACCTTTTTATGAATATTAGCCGCCATTCTTGAGAGAGCCGCCATGGATTCTCCCTGGCTGCCTGTCGTAATCAAAACCACCTGATCGTCCGGGTAATTTTTCATCTGCTCAATGTCGATCAGCGTCTTATCCGGAATCGTAAGATAGCCCAGCTCCGCCGCCGTCGTAATCACATTTACCATACTACGGCCTTCGATGACTACCTTCCGGCCATATTTATAAGCAGAGTTGATGATCTGCTGCACGCGGTCCACATTAGACGCAAACGTAGCAATGATGATGCGGGAATTTCTATGCTCCGACATAATATTGTCAAAGACCTTTCCCACGGTCCGCTCCGACATGGTAAAGCCCGGGCGCTCCGCGTTTGTACTGTCGCACATCAGCGCCAGCACACCCTTCTTTCCGATCTCACCAAAGCGCTGCAGATCGATCGCGTCTCCAAACACCGGAGTGTAATCCACCTTAAAGTCCCCGGTGTGCACCACGATACCTGCCGGACAGTAAATCGCCAGCGCAGACGCGTCCACAATGCTGTGATTGGTTTTGATAAACTCAATACGGAAGGCTCCCAGATTGATTGACTGCCCATGCTGAATCACCTTTCTCTTTACCCGGTTCAGCATCTCATGCTCTCTCAGCTTGTTTTCTATCAGGCCGATCGTCAGCTTGGTGGCGTAAATCGGCACGTTGATCTCTTTGAGCACATAAGGAAGCGCACCGATATGATCCTCGTGCCCATGGGTAATCACAAAGCCCTTTACCTTCTGGATATTCTCCTTCAGATAGCTGATATCCGGGATCACAAGGTCGATGCCCAGCATATCATCCTCGGGGAAAGACAGCCCGCAGTCCACAACAACAATACTGTCTTCGAATTCAAAGGCAGTAATATTCATTCCGATCTGCTCCAGTCCGCCCAGAGGAATGATCCGCAATTTTGAATTGTTAATATTTCTCAAATTTTTTCCTCCTGATTCTCTCTTTTTTCTTTTTCCGAACAGTCCCGGCAGTATCCGTAGAGTTTCACCTCATGGTCGGTCACCTGAAATCCCAGCGCCTCCTGAACCCCCGTCTCCAGCGCTTCCAGCATATCCTCCTGAAACGCAGACACCCTTCCGCATTTCAGACAGATCAGATGATGATGCCTGTGATGGCGCCGCTTCTTTTCCATATCCCCAATCTCATAGCGGACAAAGCCATCATCCAGATTGATCCGATCAATCAGCTCCAGCTCTAACAGAAGCTGAACCGTTCTATAAACAGTAGCCAATCCGATGTCCGGATTCGCTGCTTTTATTCTCTCGTAAATCTCTTCCGCCGTCAGATGCTGTTCCGGGCTCTCCGCCAGCACCTCCAGCACGACCAGGCGCTGCCTGGTCATTTTCAAACCTTTTTCCTTCAGCAGCCTTTTAAAGTCTTCTCTGTCAATTTTCAATGATATCACCTGCTTTTCCTGTTATTCCAGGGTAATATCCACATCCTCCAGCAGCTGCTCAAAAATCTCCATCACGCTCTCAAGCTCCCGGTCATCATCCACGATCTCATAGAGCGCCTCGCTGTCCCCATCTGAAGATAAATCCTTCAAAATAAGCGCTTCTCCGTCATCCTCCTGGGAATCTGTCACCAGAATATAATCCGTGCCGTTCAGACGTGTCTCCTCCAGCACATAAAACAGAACCTCTTCTCCGGTTTCATTCAGGGTAAACGAAATCTTTTCCATATTCTATTCCTCGTTCTCTGCATCTGCACTCTTCTGCGTCCCAAGGCTGTCCAGATAGCCCTGCAGGATCAGAGCCGCCGCCAGAGCATCCACATGCTGTCCCCGCTCCTCGCGCCGCACTCCGCCTTCGATCATCGCGCGGTTTGCTGCCACGGTCGTCAGCCGCTCATCCCACATAACAACAGGCAGGCCTGTTCTTCTCTCCAGCATCCTTCCAAATTCCAGAGATTTTTCAGCCCGCTCTCCCAAAGTACTATTCATATTTTTCGGCAGGCCCAGCACAAACAGCTCTGCCTGGTACTCTCCTGCCAGCTCCTCGATGCGCGCCAGCGTCCGCCTCAGCTTGTTTTCCTCTTTTCTGCGAACGATCTCCACAGGCTGAGCCGTAATCCCTAAGGGATCGCTGACTGCCACGCCTACGGTCCTGGAACCATAATCCAGACCAAGAATCCTCATACTCTGCTCCTGACTATCCGTTCTGCCAAGCCGCTCTACTGTCACAGCTTCGCCGAAATATAAACCTTCAGAAGCTCTTCCACCAGCTCGTCACGCTCCACCTTCATGATCAGGCTGCGGGCGTTGTTATGGCTTGTGATATAGGTGGGATCTCCGGACATAATATAACCCACGATCTGATTTACCGGATTGTAACCCTTCTCTGTCATCGCCTGATATACCTGCGCAAGAATATCGCCTACGCGGTTCTCGGACTCTGACACTACCTTGAAGTTCTGTGTGCTATCAATTCTGCTCATAATTTCACGCTCCTGAACACCACTACTTCACTATTGTACTCTAAAATTTCTGAAAATACAAGCTAAAATTCCTGCCAGCACAAACAGCTGCCCTACAGCAGCTCTGCCAGGCACAGCCTTTCCCCAATCATATCCCCTATGCGGATCGGAATGATTTTGTTGGTCAAATCCTGCTCTGAGCGGACCGCAGCCCGGATATATTCCTTTGTATGGCCCACCTGGTACTCTGTTCCATCCAGAATCAGCTTCTCCTCAATCAGAATTTCCGCCCTTCGTCCCTTTTGCTCCAGAAGGTAGGCTGCGGAATTCTCCCTGTCGAGCTCAAGAAGGATCTGGCTCCTCCGGGTCTTAACCGGCTCCGGGATCTGATCCTGCATCACAGCCGCCCTGGTGCCTCTGCGTCTGGAATATTTGAATACATGGGTCTCAAAGAGGCGGATCCTCCTCAAAAACTCCAGCGTTTCCTGAAATTCCTCCTCCGTCTCTCCCGGAAAGCCTGCAATCACGTCAGTCGTCAGAGCCGGGCGGTCAAATTTGCGGCGCAAAAGCTCGCAGGTCCTCTCATACTCCTCCGCTGTATAACGCCGGTTCATCCTCCGAAGCGTCGCGTCGCAGCCGCTCTGCAGGGAGAGATGAAAATGAGGGCAGAACTTTTCCATCCTTGCCAGAGCCGACGCAAACTCTTCCGTCACAATCCGCGGCTCCAGAGAACCCAGGCGGATTCTTTGGATTCCTTCGATCTCATGAACAGCCTGAATCAGGGAAAGCAGGGTTTCTCCTTCCAGATCAAGACCATAGGAGCTCAAATGGATTCCCGTGAGCACTGCCTCCTGGTACCCCGCCTCCGCAAGAGAGCGGACCTCCGCACAGACGTCCGCCACGCTGCGGCTTCTCACACGCCCTCTGGCATAGGGAATAATGCAGTAGCTGCAGAACTGGTTGCAGCCATCCTGAACCTTCACATAGGCCCTTGTGTGTTCCGCTGTCTGCGTCACAGACAGCGCCTCATACTCATTTGTGTGGTTAATGTCGATCACAGCGTCCTCCTGTACGCCTTCCTCATAGGCTTTCAGGATGGAAATCAGATCCTTTTTTCTGTTGTTTCCAATCAGCAGATCGACGGCACTGTCCTCCTTCAGCTCTGCCTCGGCAGCCTGCACATAGCAGCCTGCGGCCACCACAAGAGCTTCCGGATTCTGCTTCTTCGCACGGTGGAGCATCTGCCGGGACTTTCTGTCCGCAATATTCGTAACCGTACAGGTATTTACGATATAAATATCCGCTTTTTCTTCAAAGGGTACAATCTCGTACCCTGCCTGCTCCAGCAGCTGCTGCATGGCTTCCGTCTCATAAGCATTCACCTTGCAGCCAAGATTATGTAAAGCAGCCTTTTTCATCTCCCATTTTCCTTTCGATTTTAAGATTTTGGCATTGACTTTTACCCACCCCGGTATTAAGATCTAGATAAACTTATCAAGTTTATCTGTAGGAGGGTTACACGATATGAAAACAGTTAAGATATGCCTGAATTCCATTGAGAAGGTAAAATCCTTCGTAAATGCGATTACAAGGTTTGATGTAGATTTTGATCTGGTTTCCGGACGGTACGTCATCGACGCCAAGTCCATCATGGGTATCTTCAGCCTGGATCTGTCCAAGCCCATCGACCTGAATATCCATGCCAACGAAGAGATGGACGCGATTCTCGAGGTGCTCAAGCCCTACATCACCGAATAACCACAGAACATCCAAACATACTCCTGTGAGTATCACACATACAAAAATCTGCCTGGAGCTTCCGGGCAGATTTTTACGTTATCCAGGAATTCCGCTGACGGAATTCTTTTTTCATGCGCAGGCAGCCCTGCCCCGCGCACAAAACCTGTCCTCTCAGCCAACCGGCTTCGAAAGTTCTGCTCCGCCTTCTTCTCCTTCAGCCTTTCCGCCATCTGATTCGCGGCCACTCCCATAGGCTCACTCTCTCTGCGCTTTGTATGCCGGATTTCCGCATTTTTTTATTTTACCACAGACCCGTTCACAGGACAACCGATATCAGGCAGATACTGTCTTGCAATCCGATCCTCCGGCTTTGTGTCAAACAGGTAAAGAACCGCCGTAAACAGCCATTCCAGGGGCTTCATAAGCAGATAGACGATATCGGCAGCCAGAGGCGTCCGGATATGCCGTGAAATGGGATATCCGCAGGTATCGTAAAAATTCCGCACTGCCCTGTGAAAACGCGGTGTCCGCTCCTCCAGCAGCTGCTCGAAGGCATTCGCCACGCAGAGCTGCCTGTTCACCACAATTTTCTCGCCTCTGCGCAGGCCCATGCGTACAGGCCTCACCAGCCCCCTGTGGCCGCGCAAAGCCACGGTGCAGAGATAATGCGCGTCCACCATAACCTCCGGCGGAGAAATCTTCGTAGACAGCGTCCAGTCACTGGTCTCTGTAAACACCCTGATCGCACTGTCCGGCCTCTGCCCAAACAGAAGAAGAATCACAGTAATCACGCACAAAAGCGGGAGAGTCAAAAGAAGAGCGTAAAAGGCCCACTGATCACTCTTTTCCAGAATCCTGCTACAATCGTTCAGAAGCCTGCTTTTGTAGGGACCACCGCTGTCTGAAGCGCTTCTCTCCGGACGTTCCTCCTCTTCCCATTCCTGCCTCTCCTCCTTCAGCTGCCGGTTCTGCAGGCGTACAACAGAACCCAGCTCGACAACCGTAAGAATGATGTAGTTCAAAGGCACCAGCATCATCAGAAGCACATCAAAGGGAACCATATTCATAAAAAGCTGATTATGTGGCAAAACCCCAAAAAGCTGGATAAGAATCAGGACATTTACACCGATTCCAATGTACGCGCCAGCCATGGCAAGCACCTTTGCAAGGGGCGCCGCCGTCTCCTTTTTCCTTTTTAAAAATGCATAGGAAACCACTCCGACGGCAAAAAGCACAAGAAGCGTCAGCATATGCTCTCTGGAAAAGGGCTCATGAAGAGAAGACATATCGCCCGGGGACTCAATACTCTCATCCCATGGCCTGGGATGCCAAAGCGCGTAAAGAACCACCATAAAGAAAACTCCCAGAGGAAAGGAAACCGGCTCAAACCATCCGGGACGCTCTCTGCGCAAAACCAGCGAATAAAAATTGTAAATTGTCAGAAGGGGGCCCGGCAGTACAAGTACCAGCAATATAAACAGCCACATTTTCCATTTCCTCCAGTCAATCGCCGCTCTGTACAGGCAGCTCTCTCGCTTTTGCCTTAATCATACTTTCTTTTTTCCCAGAAGTCAATCCGATTTTATCGTTTTACAATATTTTTTTATCGTTTTAGCTAAATACGCCCAAATGCTCCAGCAGAATTTTCAATCCCATACAGATCAGGATCACGCCTCCGGCCAGCTCCGCCTTAGACTTGTACCGCATTCCGAAAATATTGCCTATCCGCACTCCGATCGCCGAAAGCACAAAGGTCGTCACGCCGATAAAGCTTATGGAGGCCGGAAGATTTACATCCAGAAAGGCCAGCGTAACTCCTACGGCAAGAGCGTCGATACTGGTGGCTACCGCCAGGAGAAGCATGCTTTTCACGGCGAAAGGATGCTCCTCCTTTGGACAGACCTCATCGTTTTCATCCGCCCTTTCTCTGGACTCCCGAATCATATTGAAGCCTATCAGTCCAAGCAGAATAAACGCAATCCAGTGGTCAATGCTTGTGATATACTCTTTGAACTGTACGCCCAGAAAATATCCGATGGCCGGCATCAATGCCTGAAAGCCTCCGAAATACAGGCCCACAATACCGCATTCCTTTGCTCCCGCCTTCCGCACACTCAGTCCTTTACAGACAGCGACTGCAAACGCGTCCATCGACAAACCCACTGCCAGTATAAAAAGCTCCAGCAAACTCATAGTTTTTTCTCCTCTCTCCTTCGTAAATCATAAGGGCATTTTCCGTATGCAGAATCACTGCGCCTTTCAGGCGCCCACAGAATTTTCCCGGCCGCAGCTCAGCTTCGAGCCAAATGCGGATAAAAAAAGAGACCTTCCCGCAGATTTTCTCTGCGGATAAGTCTCGTCATTTCATACAAAACCAGGCGTTCGCCAATGTGTTGATTCTGTCACGTCCGAAGACGCCAACTACTCCCTTATGCGCTTCTCTTATTCTACAATATTTTATCAATAAGCGCAAGAAAAATTTCGCCTTTCTTTCACACCCTGCGAATGGAACTCACTGTATCTGCATACCGCTCAATTCCACCGCTGTAAACCCCTGGCGGAACGCATGCAGGGACTCCAGCTCAGGCGCCTCTGTCTCCTCATCCGGGCCCTTTTCCAGAGGCTTGTATGCCATAAGCACCTGTAGCACCTGATCCGGCCTGGGCGTAATCTGAAGACCATCCGGCACGCCTCCCGTTCTCCTGTAGATTGTAATGAGGTTCCAGGGCTGCCTCTCCATTTCCGGAAGGAAGGATATAAGCAGTTCATGATACTCCGAAGGAAAAAGGCCCATTTTTGAAAATATTTCCTGCAGGAAGGCCGCGGTATCCTCTCCCTTTACCACATAGCCTGCCTGCAGCTCTCCAGACAGCGGCTCCTTCGGCAGCCCCTCCAGTACAGACTCTCGAAACAGACAGGAATACTCCTGTCCGTCATCCAGGCCTGCCATGGTTCCGTCCGGCCTTGCTATCACTCTCCACTCCTCCTCACAGGAAGGATAAGCACAGGAAATTTGCTCCTGGACCTCTGGCTGGACGCTGACCTCCAGTGCATTCCGCGGATACAGATAAAGGAAAGAACGAATCCTGTGCCCTGTCTCCTGCTGTCCCATACAGCCGGTAATTGTCAGCGCCGCCGCCAGCAAAAAAAATATCCTAATCTCCCGCCTTCTCATTTGTGTGTATCTCCTCCTGCCTGTACAGCTAACAACATAATCTATATCATGTTGTTATGACTGTGCTTTTGAGAGACGTCTGGAAGGCGGTACAGGGAAATATGTTCAATTTTTCCCTGAATTCTTCTTCTCAGGCTTCTTTTTCCTGCCCTTTTTGATTTCCTTTCTTTTATTTTCTGGCATTTTCCTAAAATACAGGGATTTCAGATTGTATTCCCGGAGGGTCTGTGATAAAATACATCCGAATTCATCTATGTAGTTACAACATGATATAGATTATGTGGTATAGACAATCAGCCTCATCTGTTCAATCATCCTGCGGTGCTCCCGCCCGCTTTCTTTCGTGTAGATTCTCGTCGTATTGATGCTGCTGTGCCCGAGAATATCCGCCAACTTCACAATATCTTTTTCCATCTGATAAAATACCCGTGCAAACAAATGTCTCAGATTATGCGGAAACACCTTTTTCGGATTCACCCCGGAATGCCTGCAGAGCTTCTTCATTTCCCGCCAGATATTGCTTCTGTCCAACGGCTTACCGGATTTTGTCACAAAAAGCGGGCCGGAAGCAATCCTTCTTTCCTTTCCATACCGCCTGAGAGCTCTGCACAGTGCCGCCGGCAGATAAACCTGCCGCTGCTTTCCCTTGCACCTCACCTCTGCCCTGCCCTTCTTCGCGGCCTGAACCGTGATGAAAGGCAGCTCAGAGATACGGATTCCCGTAGAGCCGAGAGTCTGAAGAATCATTTCCATCCGGCGCTTCTTTCTCCGCCTGGTCTCCCGCAGCAGCCTTTCATATTCCTTTCTTGTCAGTTCCTTCTCTTCCTTTTCATATATCTCTTCCTGAATCCGGAACGCCCGGACCCGAAGCTCCTCCCAGCCCATCCACGAAAAGAAATGATTCAGCGAAGCCAGCATGGAATTGGCGCTTCTGGGCCTGTAATTTCCGCTTAAATGCTTTTTCCAGGAAAGAACGGTTTCCTTTCCCGGGAAAAGGCCGCCCGTGAAGCTGCAGAAGCTCTTCACATCGCGGAGGTATTTTTCAATGGTGTGGGGGCTTTTCTCTTCATCGCGAAGCTGCACAAGATAGGCTGACAGATGCTCTGGCATGATTTCATAGGACATATTTTTCTCCTTTTTTGCAATTGATTTTTTCGTATTACCATTATAGTATTGGAAAAAAGTCTGAAAAACATCAAAAGAAAAGAGAACAGCCGCAGCTAAGACATCTGTCTCATTCTGCGGCCTTCTCTCTTTCAAACTGTTATTATACTGTTATACCTATCTGTTTTGCACTTACTGGCCTTCCGTCACATCATAATCTTCACGAGCCTGGGCCGGAAGCCGCCCTCCTCAAGCCGTTTTACAATCCGGTTCTTGTGCTCTGTGCCAAAAGCCTCTATCGTGATGCGCAGCTCCACGCCCTCCTGGCGGTTTGTGCTGACAAACTGGTTGTGGTCTAGCTTGATGACGTTGCCCTGCTCCTCAGCAATCAGCTGGGCTACCTGCACGAGCTGGCCGGGCTTGTCCGGGAGAAGCGTAGATACCGTAAAGATACGGTCTCTCTGTATCAGGCCAAACTGCACCACAGACGACATCGTGATGATGTCCATATTTCCGCCGCTTAAGATAGAAACAATCTTCTTGCCCTTCACATTCATATGGCGCAGAGCGGCTACCGTCAGGAGGCCGGAATTTTCTACGACCATTTTGTGGTTTTCCACCACATCCAGGAAGGCTACAATCAGCTCGTCATCTGTAACGGTGATGATATCGTCTACATTTTTCTGGATATAAGGAAAAATCTTCTCACCGGGAGTCTTGACGGCTGTGCCGTCTGCAATCGTGCTGACACTCGGAAGCGTCGTCACTTTTTTATTTTTCAGGGATACCTGCATGCAGTTGGCTCCTGCCGGCTCCACGCCAATCACCTTGATATTCGGATTCAGCAGCTTCGCGAGGGTGGAGACGCCGGTACACAGGCCGCCTCCGCCGATGGGGACGAGAATATAATCTACGAGAGGCAGCTCCTTTATAATCTCCATGGCAATGGTTCCCTGTCCGGTGGCCACTGCCAGATCATCGAAGGGATGAATAAAGGTATAGCCATATTCCTCCGCCAGCTTATATGCATGCTCACACGCCTCATCATATACGTTTCCATAGAGAACTACCTCTGCGCCATAGCTCTTGGTGCGCTCTACCTTCATAAGAGGCGTCGTGGTGGGCATGACAATGACTGCTTTTACACCATAGGCCTTTGCCGCGTAGGCTACGCCCTGCGCATGGTTTCCGGCGGAGGCTGTGATCAGCCCCTTTGCCCGTTCTTCCTCCGTCAGCGTACTGATCTTATAGTAGGCCCCGCGGATCTTATAGGCGCCTGTCACCTGCATATTCTCCGGCTTCAGGTAAACCTTGTTGCCTGTCTGCTCGCTGAAATACGGGCTGTACAGCAGCTTTGTCTCAATGGCTGCCTTCTTTACCACCTCAGAAGCTTCTTCAAATTTCTCTAATGTAAGCATACTCTCGTCTCTCCTTTATTTCTCCTGATGAAACAGCGCGTTCACAAACTCGTCCGCGTCGAATTTCTGCAAATCCTCAATGCTCTCCCCTACGCCGATGTATTTGACCGGAATGCCCAGCTCTGATTCTATCGCCACGGCAATGCCGCCCTTGGCAGTTCCGTCCAGCTTGGTCAGTATAATGCCTGTGATATCTACGACCTCGCTGAACTGGCGGGCCTGCTCCAGTGCGTTCTGTCCTGTGGTTCCATCCAGCACCACCAGCGTCTCACGGAAGGCCTCCGGATATTCCTTGTCGATGATCCGGTTGATTTTCCGAAGCTCCTCCATCAGATTCTTCTTATTATGAAGCCGTCCCGCCGTATCGCAGAGCAGCACATCCGCATGCCTTGCCCTGGCTGCGCAGACCGCGTCGTAGACGACAGAAGCCGGATCGGCTCCCTCGCATCCGCTGATGATATCCACACCTGCACGGTGCGCCCACTCGGTCAGCTGCTCCCCCGCTGCGGCACGGAACGTATCCGCCGCCGCCAGGATGACCTTTTTCCCCTGATCCTTAAGCTTTCCGGCCAGCTTGCCTACAGACGTCGTCTTTCCCACTCCGTTTACACCGATGACCAGAACCACGGACTTCTCCTGCTCAAAGCGGTAAGCCACCTCGCCTACCTGCATCTGAGCCTTAATGCTGTTAATCAAAAGCTCCTTGCACTCTGCAGGATCCTTGATTTTCTGCTCCTTCACCTTCTGCTTCAGATCCTCCAGGATCGCGTTTGTGGCATTGATGCCGATATCCCCCATAATCAGGGTCTCTTCAATTTCCTCATAAAAATCGTCGTCAATCGCCGAATAGCCGCTGAAAATATTATCGATTCCGGCTGCAATATTTGCGCGTGTCTTGGCAAGCCCAGACACCAGACGGCTGAAAAAGCCTTTCTTTTCTTCCGGCATATACTGATTCCCCCTGTCTATTCTCCCCGCGCCGGGCGGTGAATCAAAGCTCCGGCAGGAAGGACATGGCGCCCGCCTGCCAGAATCCATTATTCATCAAGCTCCTCTTCAATCAGGTTTACAGAGACGAGGGCAGACACGCCCTTCTCCTGCATGGTAATTCCATACAGTCTGTCAGCGGCCTCCATCGTTCCTTTCCTATGTGTAATAATAATAAACTGCGTATTATTTGTCAACTTGTGCAGGTATTTCGCAAAGCGTCCCACATTGGAATCATCCAGAGCCGCTTCAATCTCATCCAAAAGGCAGAACGGAGACGGCTTCAGGTTCTGAATCGCAAAGAGAAGGGAAATGGCTGTCAGCGCCTTCTCTCCTCCGGAAAGCTGCATCATGTTCTGAAGCTTCTTTCCGGGCGGCTGGGCGATAATCCGCACTCCCGCCTCCAGGATATCTTCCTCCTCATCCAGCTCCAGCGTTCCCTTTCCTCCGCCGAACAGCTCCCGGAAGGCCTTGTCAAATTCCACGCGGATCTTTGCAAACTGCTCCTCGAACTGGCGGCGCATGCCGGTATCCAGCTCCTTGATGATCCCAAGCAGGGTTTCCTCGGCTTTTACCAGATCGTTCCGCTGATTGTTCATAAATTCATAGCGCTCGGAAATGTTTTTGTAATCCTCAATCGCATTGACGTTGACGTCTCCCAGCTTCCGGATCTCATCCTTCAGGGCCGCGATCTGCTTTTTCAGGCTGCCGGGATCCGTGTACTCCTCGTTCCGCAGAGGCAGGGCCATATTGTAGGTAAGCTCATATTCCTCCCACATATAGGAAGCCTGCGCGTCGGCTGTCTCCTCCAGCTTCTCCCTCTGGCTGTTCAGGCGGAACACCTCTCTGTCCAGCAGGTTCTTCTGCTCGGAAAGCTCCTCCCTTCTCGTAAAGAACTCCTTCTGGCCGCTAAGCAGCGCTTCCCTTTTGCCAGAAAGGTCTGCCGTCCTTTTTTCCAGCTCCCCGCTTCTGGCTGCCAGCTGTCCAATCTGGCCGGTCAAAGCCAGGATGCTTTCCTCCTTGGCCTTCACATCCTTGCCGCCCTCCAGCACTCCTGCCTTCAGGTCCTCCTCCTCTGAACGCAGGCGGTCCAGCTCGCGGTCAATACGGGCCACGTTTTCAGCGGCAAATTCCGCCTTCTGGGTCAGGTTCGCCACCTCCAGATGTACCTCTTCCGCTTCCCGGATGCAGTCTGCCTCCTGCTTCTTCAGCTCGGAAAGCTCCGACTGCGCTTCCAGGATCCGGCTCTCATTCGTCTTTTCCTGCCGCTCCGACTCAGAAAGCTCCTCTGCAATCGCCTCACGGCTCCTGCTGATGTCCTGGAGCTGCTCATCGATCTGATTCAGCTCTGCCTGAAGTCCCTCATAGCCCTCTTCGATCTCTTTCAGACGCTTTTCTGCCTGGTCTGCATTCAGCTTTGCCGTATTCTGCAGAAGAAACTGCTCCTGCAGGCGGGCATTCAGCTCTTCCGCCTCTCTGCGGCTCACGCGCCGCCTTTCCTTCAGCTCCTCAATCCTTTCCCGGGCATCCTTCATATCCTGATCGAGACGGCGCACATTCTCTTCCAGCTGCTCCAGCTCCCGCCTGCGTCCCAGAAGGTTGCTGGAATTCCGGAAGGCTCCTCCTGTCATAGAACCGCCCGGGCTTAGGTATTCTCCCTCCAGCGTGACAATATGGAGGGAATGGCCGTATTTGCGGGCAATCCGGATCGCATCGTCGATCTGCTCCGCTACCAGCACACGCCCAAGCAGATAATTCACGACGCCTGCATATTTCTCATCCGCCTCCACCAGGGCGCTGGCAAGCCCCACCGCTCCTTTTTCCTTCAAGGCTTCCTTTTTCGGGAAATTGTCCCGGTTTCCCACACTGGTCAGGGGAAGAAAGGTAGCCCGTCCAAAACGGTTCTGCTTCAGATAGGCGATCATTTCCTTGGCGGTCTCCTCGTGATCCGTCACGATATTCTGAATATTGCCGCCCAGAGCCGTCTCTACTGCAGTCTCATATTTCTGATCCACCCGGATCAGATCGGCCACCACGCCGAGGATTCCCGGATTTTTCCCCTTTTGCTCCATGACCCTGCGGATGCTGTTTCCGTAGCCGTCATAGCGTTCCGCCATGTTCCGCAGGGATTCCAGTCTTGAGGACTCCCTGTGAAAGGCGCTCTGGCCAATCTCCAGCTCCTCATTCAATTTTCCCAGCTGCCTGCGGAAGCCTTCCGCTTCCTCCTCCTTTTCTCTCTGGGAAGCAGTCAGCTCCAGAATCCGGGAGCTGACTTCCTCAAGCTCCTTCTGATAGCGTTCAAAGGACTGCCGGTGAGCCTCCTCATTCGTCTTTGCCTCCAGCAGCTTCTGCGAAAGCTCGGACTTTCGCAGCTGGGCCTGCTCCTGCATGGCGTCATAGCGCTGCAGGCGTCCTTTGGTGGACGCGCGGTCATTTAAAAGACTGATGATCTCATTTTTACTCTGCTCTGCCCTCTGGTTCAGGCCGTCAATCTGGGCGCGGAGCTCCCGCAGCCTTTCTCCCGCGGTTCTCGAGACATCGGATACCTCTTTGAGCTGGACGTCCAGCTGCTTCTGCTCCTCCGTAAAGCGCTTTCGCGTCTCCCGGCGCTCCAGAATATCCTCCCCGATGGCTGCCAGACGTCCCTGCTTCTGTTCTTCTCCGGAACGGACAGACTTGATCTGCTCCTTCAGAAGCTCTATCTGATTTTCCATCTGCTGGCGGCTTAGGCTGTTCTGGCTGGCTGCTTCCTTCGCCTCATCCAGGCTTGCGTTCAGCTCCTCCAGCTCCTCCTCGATCCGGGAATGCTCGCTTTTGATCCTTTCGTATTCCAGATTTGTCTCGTTCAGATTTGCCTGGGCGGTTTCCGCCTTCTCTGTAAGCTCGGAAAGCTGCTTCTGCAGACGCTCTGTCTCCAGAAGAAACATATTCACATCATAGTTTTTTAATGTCTCTTTTTTCTTTAAATACTGTCTTGCCGTCTCAGACTGCTTCTCCAGCGGTCCAAGCTGCTTTTCCAGCTCTGCCAGGATATCATTGATGCGTAAGATATTCTGCTTTTCGTCCTCCAGCTTTTTCTGTGCCGTATTCTTTCTGCGCTTGAACTTGACAATTCCGGTAGCCTCATCGAAAAGCTCTCTGGATTCCTCTGGTCTGCTGCTCAAAATCCGGTCGATCTGACCCTGTCCGATAATAGAGTAGCCTTCCTTTCCGATTCCGGTGTCATAAAACAGCTCGTTGACATCCTTGAGACGGCAGACCGACCCGTTGATCAGGTATTCGCTTTCACCGGAGCGGTACAGACGCCTGGATACGGTGACTTCCTCATAATCGATCGCCAGCTGGTGATCCGAATTGTCCAGGGTAATCGCCACATAGGCATAGCTTAAGGGCCGCCGGTTCTCCGTGCCCGCAAAAATGACGTCCTGCATGCTTCCGCCGCGCAGCTGCTTGACCCTCTGCTCTCCCAGCACCCAGCGGACTGCATCCGCCACATTGCTCTTTCCGCTGCCGTTCGGCCCTACGATTCCGGTAATTCCGTTGTGAAATTCAAATACAATTTTATTTGCAAAGGACTTAAAGCCCTGTACTTCTATACTTTTTAAATACATCCTGCGACCTTATCCATTTTTCTGTCTTTTTAGTATTGCGCGGTAAGCAGCCTCCTGCTCCGCAGCCTTCTTTGTCCGTCCGCTGCCTGTTCCGAGGACCTGCCCTCCCAGACAGACCTCGACGGTAAACCGCTTGTTGTGATCCGGCCCCTCTTCCTTTATCAGTTCATAGTGAAGGGGCTCCTCCGTCTCGCTCTGAATCTGCTCCTGAAGGATAGTCTTGCTATCAAAAAAGAGTTTCTTGTGCTCGATGTCATTTAGAATAAAGCGGTGCACAAATTCTTTTGCATTAGCAAAACCACCGTCCAGGTAGATAGCTCCAAGCAGAGCTTCCATGGCATCCGAGGTGATCGAATCCCTCTCCCTGCCGCCAGTCAGCTCCTCTCCCTTTCCAAGGCGCAGCCAGGCTCCAAGGCCCAGATCCCGTGCGCAGAGTGCCAGCGTCTGCTCACAGACAATGCTTGCTCTGGTACGCGTCGCTTCTCCCTCCGGCATTTCCGGATAATTCAGGTACAGATATTCGCTGGTGGCAAGCTCCAGCACCGCATCGCCCAGGAACTCCAGCCTCTCGTTATTCAGAAGCCTGTCCATATGGCGCTCGTTGGCATAGGAGCTGTGGCACAATGCCTGCTCCAGAAGCTTCCGGTCATGAAAACGATAGCCCAGCTTATTTTCCAGTTCTTCCAGTTTCATATGCATTCTCCTGTACAGCAGAAAACAGACCGGCTTTGTACTGCCCGTCTTTGTCTCCCGCATTCTTTCTTTTTTCGGCGCCAGAGCAGTTCGCCGCCCGGCGCTTTCCATAGAACAAGGCTGCCGGAAACATAGAATCAGACTTCCTTTCCTCTACATTTGCAGCAGCCCTTTGATTTCGTTTGCCGGCTTAGTTATTGAGCGCTTTTTTGATCTCCTCTACCGCGTCGCCCACAGACACGATCTTTTCAGCCTCTTCCTGATCAATTTCAACGTCAAACTCTTCCTCGATTCCCATGATAATCTGGAATACATCCAGGGAATCTGCTCCCAAATCGTCCACAAATGTGGTTTCCATCGTAATTTCATTTTCATCAACGTTCAGTACGTCCGCAATAATTCCTTTTAATTTTTCAAATTCCATTGTGTTATCCTTCCTCTCTTAAAATATTCTCTCTGATTTTATCATTAATCCGCTGCTCCTTAAATGTGACGCATTGGATAATGGAATTCCTGATCTCCTTCGCTTTGGAGCTTCCATGAGTCTTTACCACCAGACCGTTCAGTCCCAGAAGCGGAGCTCCGCCATATTCGGACACGTCAAAGGATTTTAGTGTCTGCTTCAGGGCCGGCTTTACAAGAAGCGCTCCGATCTTACTGCGAAGAGTGCTCAGCATCCCTTCCTTAATCTTGCTGACCAGCACCGCAGCCAGTCCCTCATAGAGCTTCAAAATAATATTGCCGGCGAACGCCTCGCAGACAATCACGTCAGCCTGTCCGTGCGGAATCTCCCGGGCCTCGATGCTTCCGGTGAAATTGATATCCTCACACTCCTTCAGAAGCGGGAAGGTCTCCTTCACCAGGGCGTTTCCCTTTTCCTCCTCGGCTCCGATATTTACGATAGCTACCTTCGGGTTTTTGACTCCCATGACATGCTCCATATAGATAGAGCCCATCTTCGCGAACTGCACCAGATGCGCCGGCCTTGCGTCCACATTTGCGCCGCAGTCCACCAGAAGGGATACCCCCTTCTCCGTAGGAATCAGCGGGGCGAGAGGCGGTCTCTCGATCCCTTTAATCCGGCCTACCAGAAGCTGTCCGCCGACCAGCACGGCTCCCGAGCTTCCTGCAGATACAAAGGCGTCCGCCTTTCCTTCCTTTACAAGCTTCATTCCCACCACGATAGATGAGTCCTTCTTTTTACGGATCGCCGCCACCGGAGGCTCCGCCATCTCGATGATCTCTGTCGCATTCACAATCTCGACCTGCTCATCCTTATAGGAATACGCTTTTAATTTTTCCCGAATCAGTTCCTCTTTTCCCACAAGAAATACTTTGATGTCTTCCCGTAGACTGACGGCTTCCACCGCTCCCTTGATGATCTCATCAGGAGCATTGTCGCCGCCCATTGCGTCCACCGCAACCTTAATCATTTCCTGCATGATCTCTTCCTCCTGGTCTTCCTTCCGGGTCAGGCAAAATTCCCCACCTGTCAGGTTCTTTATCATAATACTAAATATCAATTGAGAAAGCAACCCGTAATTTCTAAAAAAGGAGCCACAGAAAAAAACAGAAGAAACGGCAGCCCAGGGCATATCCCTCACTGCCGTTCTCTCTGAAATTTTCTCTCTTCCATCGTCAGCGTATCAGAGAATCATGCATATTACTCCTTGTCCCCTGACGCTATGTTCAGGCGTTCATCCAGCCTCTGCCTGGCGCTGCCGCTTAAGAAATATTCTATCTCGCCGTACTGTCTATCAGTCAGCGTATTTCCCATATCCAGATAAAGGTTCAGGCACGTCTCGCAGTTTTCCTCATCCAGATAATACAAAAGCTCTCTCAGAACTTCAAATGTGAACTCCTCCCCGTCAAGCTCCTGCACCAGCTCCAGCACAGTGTCCTCATCCAGCCACTCCAGGTAATACAGGAAGTCCTCCTTATCTGCCGTGCCCTCCCGGATATGCTCCAGCAATAGGGCTGCTTTCTCATCGTTCTCAGTATAAAACACATGGGCCAGCTTACGGGACCCCAGGCCGTCAAAGGATATCTGAAGCTGCTCCAGTCTTGCTTCCCGGCCCACCATCTTAATCACGTTTCTGCCCGTCTCCAGCTGAAGCTTCAGATCGTCCTCCTCTCCGCTTTCTGTCAGCGTCTCCACATTCCCGTCAGGCCCCACGCGGACGAGCTTAAAGCTGCCCGACAGCAGCTGCCAGGAGGAATGAACGGTAATCTCCGCCGGCTCCTCCGCCTGCGCAATCAAAATCGAATCAGAACCGCAGAAGGCAAAGCTTTCCGCCCTGACTCCCTGGCCTCCGCTGTAAAAATAAGCGCGCCATACGCCATCCACATCATCTCCCGCCAGAAGCTCCTCATCCTCATAGACACGCCAGGCATCCTCCGAGTCGCTGATGTGAAAAGGCTCCTTCAGCACACTTTCTCTCCAGCTTCCTCCCATGAGCCCATCCACCAGATCGGCGAAAAAGCCCTGAGAGCCTTCCTCCTTGGAAACAGTGCTGTCTGTCTCTGCATCCTGGCGCACAGCCGGAGCGCAGGCAGCCAGCGCCGCCGCTCCCGCAAAAATCAACGCAGAAAGACCGGCTGCCGCAATTCCCCGTTTCCGAAAGGAAAGGATGCTCTGCAGACGCTGCCGCAGATTTTCTTTTCCCTCTGACAGTGTGGCAGACAAAACGCTTCTGTGAATCCGGCTCTGCTGTTCCGCCGTATCCAGAAGAAGATTCCCGTAGCTTCTGCGTTCTTCCTCCGAAAGCGGAGCGATAACCGCCTCGTCGCAGGAAAGCTCGCAGTCCCTGTCCAGATATTTCCCAAACACATGAAGAAACGGATTAAACCAGTGAACGCAGAGCGCCAGCTGGTACAGCCATTTGTACCACAAATCATGCCTTTTTAAATGAGTAAATTCGTGCCGCAGAACAAGCTCTGCATCCTCCGCTTCCACCGTTCCCTTTGGCAGAACAATAAAGGGTCTGCGTATTCCTATCAGAACAGGGCTGGCCACAAGAGAGCTCTCATATACCCAAAGCCATTTTTTTATATGAAATTTCTGCCCCAGCGTATTGGCTAGCTTCTGAATCTCCTCCGTCTCCACACGGACACAATCTGCCTTTACATGGCACACAAATTTCCGGTAATGATAAATTCTCAGAATCAGAGCCAGAGCTGCTCCAAATATCCAAATCAGGGCAAGCCCATGAAGGACTGTCTGTATTCTGTCTCCCGTCTGGCCGGAAGCCGCCTCATATTCCAAAGCCTGATCCTGACCGGAAGCCGTCTCATATTCCGAAGCCTGATCCTGGCTGGAAGCCGTCTCATATTCCAAAGCCTGATCCTGACCGGAAGCCGCAGCGCTGTCCCCGCTCCGGCTCTGCCCGGCTCCGCTCTCCTGAAGCTGTACCTCACCCCACCGCGGCACCTCCGGAAAAAGGCCGGCGTCTATATGAACCGGAGCCAGCAGCCGCAGAAGCACCACCAGCCAGAGATAATAATGCCACTTCCATGAAAACACTTTCTTTGTAAGAGGACGCAGGAGCAGAAAAAGAAAACCCAGCGCCGTCCCGGAAAGTGACAAAATCAAAAGCTCCTGTATGATCTGACGTTCCATAATTTCCTCCCCTCCCTGCTCTTCAGAACCGGCTGTTAAAAAAATCTCTCAGCTCTTCAATATCTCTTTTTGTCAGACTGTCATCCGACATCAGGGCCGCCGCCATATTGCCCGCATTTCCTTTAAAAAATTTGTTTACGAAATTCCGGGTTTCTTCCTTTACATAATCCTTCCGGTCCACATTGGGCCGGTAATAATAGACCTCCCGCTTCTCCTGAGCCAGCATTCCCTTTTTCACCAGCCGCTGAATCAGCGTCAGTATCGTGGTCCGTTCCCATTTTTTATTCTTTTCCAAAAGGGTTCTGATCTCTGCCGCATTCAGAGCCTTTCCTGCCTCCCAGAGCACTTCAAGAATCTCAAGCTCCGCATCAGAAACCATTGTTTTCTTCTCCACTTTCCTTCACCTCCGCAATGCAGACTACTTTTGTAGACACTTATAGTCTACGTCTGTAGTCTCGTTCTGTCAAGTACCATTTTTTTTCATTCGTTGACATTCTGCAGGCTGCCATGTACACTGAACACAATACCAAACGATGTCAAAGAGGATAAAAACACCATGAGAACCCGTCATAAAACCAGAAAATCCACTATTTTCCTTCTCATTTTCTTTTTTCTGATCCTGGCCTTTTTCGTATATAAATTCTTTTTTTACACCCCGCCTCAGCGCGCAGCTTCTGTTCCTCTTTCTGAACAGGCCAGAACTCTTCCAGAAGAGCAGATACAAAGCTGCCAGGTCTGCTATCTTCTGAATCTGGACGGCATGAAGGGACTCGGTCATTCTGCCCTTCTGCTGATTGATGAGGACGGCGCAGGCCAGATTTTCAGCTATAATGGGATGCAGTACAGTCTGATCCAATGCCTGCTTGGAAAGGAAGGAATCGGAAAAATGAAAGTAATTTCCATGACCCCGGAAGAAACATCCGCGTTTTTAGAGACAGGCGAACCGCCCGCCTCTGCCTTTTCCACGAATGAGTTTGACGAATGCCGCAATTTTGACCGTATTCTTTACCGATATATCACAAGAAATGAATTTGATACCATCCTGTCGGGCACGAAAAGCTATATCAATGCAGGAGACGAATTCGAAAAACTGTATGCCGCACTCCACACTCCCGAAAGCAGCGAAAGCGTCCGCCTTTCTGCCGAGAATTCCATGAAAGCCTTTCTCTCTCAGGAGCAGCTTCCCAGATACCAGATCTACACACATAACTGCGATACAGCCGCCCGCAGGCTGATCGCGCTCATTGACCCGGAAGCGGCCTCCTTCAACGAAACAGAAGCCAGTCTCTTTCCCAAAAGCAATTATAAACGCATGTGCCGCTCTCTCAGCGAATCCTGGGGCTTCGGCCCTTTGGGGAAAGACACCTGGCTGGAGAAGCTGCTGCAATAGCAGCGGCTTCTCCGGCTTTTTCATCACAACGGTGACTTTGTCACAGAAAAAAGAGTTTCCCTGCTGTAGAATACAGATATCCGGCAGGGAAAAGCCTGAAGCTTTGATTTCCCGCCGCCCTGCAAATCATTACACCAAATGGAGGACAAACCTATGGGACTCTTTGATTTTCTGAAAATACCCGATATCAATGAAGAACTGGAAAAATATAAAGCCACGCCTGGCGCCGTTCTGCTGGATGTGCGCACGGACGAGGAATACGCCGAAGGGAGAATCCCCGGAAGCAGAAACATTGCCCTGCATGAACTGAATCAGATAAAATCCGCCGTTCCGAATCCCGGCACTCCGCTGTTCGTCTACTGCTTCAGCGGCGCCAGAAGCCGGCAGGCCGTATCCGGCCTGAAGCACATGGGCTATACCCATGTAACCGATCTGGGAGGCATCAACCACTATCACGGAAGAATGGAGAGGTAAGCTATGAAGGTTGTAATTGTCGGAGGAGTGGCGGGCGGCGCCACTGCGGCCGCCCGCATCCGGCGGCTGGATGAATCCGCGCAGATCCTTGTATTCGAACGGTCCGGCTATGTATCCTACGCAAACTGCGGACTGCCCTATTACATCGGCGGCGTCATCACGGATTCGGAGGAGTTGACGCTCCAGACGCCGGAAAGCTTCTGGGAGCGGTTCCGTGTGGAAATGAAGATACGCCACGAGGTCACTGCCATCCATCCGGAGCAGAAAACCGTCACTGTGCGGAATCTGGAAACCGGAGCTGTGTTTGAAGAAAGCTACGACAAGCTTCTGCTTTCTCCCGGAGCCAGACCCACGCAGCCGGATCTGCCCGGAATCGGACTGGACAGGCTTTTCACCCTGCGCACTGTGGAAGACACCTTCCGCATTCATAATTTCATCAGGCAGCAGAAGCCCCGCTCCGTCGTTTTGGCCGGCGGAGGCTTTATCGGGCTGGAGCTGGCCGAAAATTTCAGAGAGCAGGGCATAGAAGTCACGATCGTACAGCGGCCCCGCCAGCTGATGAGTCCTTTTGATCCGGAAATGGCCGCTTTTCTACATGCCAAAATGCGTAAAAAGGGCATCCGCCTGATGCTTGGATCTTCTGTGGAGGGCTTTCAGGAAAAATCCGGAACTATTCAGGTGCTTTTAAAAGGAGAGGAACCCGTAAGCGCCGACATGGCAATCCTGGCTATCGGCGTTACGCCGGATACGCCGCTTGCCCGGGAGGCCGGACTGGAACTTGGCATAAAAGGAAGTATCCTGGTCAACGACCGCATGGAGACCTCTGCGCCTGATATCTATGCCGTAGGCGACGCCGTACAGGTAAAGCATTTTGTGACCGGAGAGGCTGCGCTCATCTCTCTTGCCGGACCCGCAAACAAGCAGGGCCGCATCGCCGCCGACAATATCTGCGGGGGAGACAGCCGTTTTTCAGGTTCCTTAGGCTCCTCTGTCATCAAGCTTTTTGACATGACAGCCGCCTCCACCGGAATCAACGAGCGCACAGCCAAAGCAGCGGGCATTGACTGCGGCAAGGTATATCTTTCTCCCTCCAGCCATGCCGGCTATTATCCCGGCGCCAGAGTCATGACCATGAAGGTTCTGTTTGAGAAAGAAACCTTCCGTCTTCTGGGCGCGCAGATCGTCGGCTATGACGGTGTAGATAAACGCATCGATGTGCTGGCTGCAGCCATCCATGCCGGTATGTCAGCCCTTCAGCTTAAAGATTTGGATCTTGCCTATGCGCCGCCCTATTCTTCTGCCAAGGATCCCGTCAATATGGCAGGCTTTATGATAGAGAATATTTCCAGGGGCTATTTAAAGCAGTTTTTCTGGGATGAGCTTGATACACTTCCCACGGACGGAAGCGCTCTCCTTCTGGATACACGGACAAAAGAAGAATTTGACGGCGGCCATATCGACGGCTTTCTCAACATTCCTGTGGATGAGCTGCGGGAACGCCTCGGAGAGCTGGAGACAGGAAAGCCGGTCTACGTCATCTGCCAGAGCGGGCTCCGCAGTTATATCGCCTGCCGGATCCTCATGCAGCACGGCTTTGACTGCCGGAATTTCTCAGGCGGCTACCGCCTGTACCAGACTGTGGCGCTGGATCGGGCTGCCTCAGAGCAGGCGCTGCCCTGCGGAAAAGAACCGTAACTCAGGCACGGCAAAATCCCGGGAAGCGGACTTTCGTCCCCTTCCCGGGATTCTCCTATTCTCCTATTCTCCGCACAGCTTCCGCAGACGGGCAGAGTCTGTCACTTCCACAACTCCCCGCGACAGCTTTACCATCTGCTCACTCTGAAAATAGCGCAGCATTCTCGTCACTACCTCCCGGGCCGTGCCGAGATGATTTCCGATGGCCTCATGGGTAATTTTAAGAGAGCTGCTCCCTTCCAGCAGGGTCTCATTCAGCAGAAATTCCGCCAGCCGCCTGTCAAAGCTTTTCCACATAATCTGCTCCAGCAGCCACATCACTTCGGAAAAACGGCCCGCCATCAGCTGGCTCGTATAATTCGCCACCGCCGCCGACTGTTCCTGAAGCGCTTTATAGGTTCTGGCCGGAACCACAAACAGACTGGAATCCTTTTCTGCCTCTATCGTAACCTCAAACTGAATATTCTGCAGGACGCAGGACGCAGAAAGCAGGCAGAGATCCCGCTCAAACAGACGGTAAATCGTAATCTCCCGCCCTTCCTCCGATACAATATAGGCCCGCAGCTGGCCGGAGGCCACCAAGAAAAGCCCCTGGCAGTCTTCCGCGCCGCCATGGAGCAGCGTTCCCTTTTTCACCTGCCGCGGTACGGCGCTGTCCGAAAGTATTTTCTGTTCCTCCGGCGTCAGCTTATTCCATATCGGAAAATATTCCGCAAAATCCATAGGTATCCTCCTACTTATCCTCCTACTGTATAAATATCTCTCCACGCTTGCTGATTTTCACAATCCGCTCTCTGCCCGGACTGTCCGGATGCTCCAGAAGCCAGCGTTCGATAATCCCGTAATCATCCCAGCAGTGCATCGGATAGATTTTCTCCGCTCCGTTTTCCGGCTTCCGGTAATCTGACAGCGTCAGGAAATAATCCAGTCCCAGCGCGTAATTCTTTTCCTGTCTCGGGTCCAGCGGGACAAAAGCCGCATCCATCCGCCGCCCTCTAAGCGGCTCGATATACCTGCGGAATTTTTCCGCCATAGTCCTGTTCCAGTCATCCGGCTCCCCATCCCAGCGCCAGTCATTCAGATCTCCTGCATGATACAGCGTACATCCATCCGTCTCTACCAGAAACGCCACTCCCTCATCTGTGGAACGGAGCGTCTGCACGGTGACTCCCCCCTGCTTCCACTCCTCTCCCGCCTTCAGGTGCACCGTCCGATCCTGCAGACTTTCCGGAACCCTGCTCTTCCAGATATCCCGGGACAAGATAAAGTATACGTTTTCCCTTTCTTCTGCCAGGCGAAAAACCTCCGGGTTAAAATGATCCGGATGGCGGTGGCTTGCAAAGACACAGAGCATCTTCCCATCCGGGAGCTCCGGGAGATCCCCCTGATAATAATCAAACAGCAGCAAGGTATCTTCCAGCTCTGCCAGAAACCCGCTGTGCGCAATATAAGTAATTTTCATTGCTTATTCCCTCATTTAAGAAAAAAACCGCAGCGAATTTCTTCTCTGCGGTTTTATGGACCTGGCGGGAATCGAACCCGCGTCCGAAAGCCTGTTCCCTGTTCTTCTACTATCATAGTCAGTTATTTGACATTCCCTCCGCTGCCCGGGAACGGACACCCTGACAGCTTCAGTAGCTTCATCATACGCCCATGCGCGCAAAGCTTAACGCATGTCGTTTCCTGCATCGTCGATGCCGGACTCTTAAGGTGCAGGTGCCCTAAGGCCGACAGCTGCCATTAGGCAGCGTATGCTAAATTATCTTCAGCGTTTATATTTAGGTTTGCGATTTGACGCATCGCCTGCGGATAGCTTCACCAGCTGCGAGACCCCCGTCGAAACCAGTACAAGCCCTGGTATACTGCCCTGCGGGCATCTGTGAGTAATAGTATACCGCTGATGCAGCCGTTTTGCAAGCTATTTTTCCTATCTCTTTTCCTTCAAACAGTTTTTCATTTTTTCATTTTTTGCCTTTTTCACATTTCCTTTATATAGAAAGATTCATAGAGGTCCATACTGCCACAAATGACAGTCCGCCCCTTTCATGCAAAATCTTCCGTCTTCATCCTGCCCCGGCTTTTGGATTCCCTGAGGAACCCTTGGAGAGCGTCGGCACTTGGCTTCCCGGGCCGCTTTTTGGCCCGGGAAGCCTTAGTACCGTTACGCTTGACAGGAGCGCAAGCGAGTTCCGAAGGGAATCCAAAAGCCGGCTACGCGCGCACATCTTTCCTGCGCAGCCAGTAAATCCCGAACCCGGTAAACACCAGAAAAAACACCAGCGTACTGACTCCAAAGCCCAAGGAACTCGACACCATATCCTCCGTCCTATTCGCATTCATTCCCATCAGCATCAGGGAATAGGGCCAGAACAGCCCGAGCCCGCCGTTGCTGGCCAGGAGGCCGGCTACACTTCCCAGAAGCGCAAGCGCGATGGGAACCGCAAAGCTCCGGATCATCATGGAAAGGACCAGCTGAAGAGCTGTAATCGCAAAAGCGCCCAGGCTCCCCCGGAGAAGCCATCCCAGGATCTGCACATCCGGAAGACCCGGCAGTCCTACCGCCTTGCCTGCAGTCAGAAAGAGCACCCACATCCAAAGCTGAAGGACAATCGTACAGCGCATGGCCAAAAGCAGCTTGGACAGAAAAATATCTGCCGCTGATACAGGCATCGTCATCAGATGGTTCCAGTTATAGTTCAGATGCTCCACTCTCCAGATATAAGAGCAGTAAAGCGCAATCAGCGGCGCATAGAAAAAGTTGGCGTAGAACAGGGAATGCTGGGTCCACAGGGAATACCATTCTGACTTCAGAAGCCCCAGATTATTCATATAATTGGCCGCCCCCATTACCGTCGGAAGCAGCGGAATCAGCAGAAATGCCACCCACAGATTTGAATGATGCAGCTTTTTGCGCTCTGTTTTTACACATGCCAGAAGCATAGCCTAAACCTCCTTCCTTATAAAAAGATATCTGCAGGCCAGATATCCCGAAACCAGCAGAGCTGTCACCAGGCCCAAAGCTGCCCAGTTTGGCCCCACATCATAGTAGGTCACAATTCTGGTCGCCTCATCCCAGGTGTTTCCGATAAAATGCAGAAGCGAATAATGTCCCCACACAAAAATCCAACGGAAGAGGCTGCTGTCCGGAAAGAACCAGGAAAACAGCCCGATAAAGGAGCCAAAAAGCCCGGCTGCCAGCGGAATAATCTGATTTTCAAACCGGAAGGACAGCATAACCTGAAGAAGATAAATCACCAGGCTCACCGGTATATTCTGAAGCAGAAAATAAAGGATGTGCTTTGACTCTATCGGATCCCCGAACCCCATCAGCGTCCCTCCCAGAACCAGCAGCAGAAGCTCTGCTCCGACATAAAAGACCAGATACACGCCTCCTGTCAAGACCTTCATGTCAAACAGGCGCCCCTTCTCTTCCATTGTACAGATCAGCTTCAGCGTATTTCCCTTAATCTCCATATCGCAGAGCCGGCTCGCCAGCATGGCCAGCATCGTCGGCAGCAAAATCGTATTGATAATGGACAGATTAGAGAGTATCCAGCGGTATCCGTCCGCCAAATCCTGCAGATCCGCATCTGACACCACCCAGGCGCACCAGACGAAGGTGAACCCCAGGAACGCTAAAATCAACAGTCCTGCCTTTCGGCGGCGCAGCTTCATCCATTCTGTTTTCCATTCCCTCAGCATCACAGGCTCGCCCTCCTTCCTGTCAGGCTCAGGAAGATGTCCTCCAGACTCTTCTGCCTTTCTTCCATCCGGTAAAGACCGGCTCCTCCTGCTGCCAGTTCAGCCGCCAGGGCCGCCGCATGGTCATCCGGCAGTCCCGGGATCAGGATCCCTTCCTCCGTTGCCCTGCTTTCCACCCCCCTGTTTTCCAGCACCTTAAGGGCTGTCGTCCGGTTCATGACCCGAAGCAGCAGCTTGTTCTTGCTATGCTCATGCAGGGCGTCCAGCTTATCCTGAAAAATCAGCTGTCCGTGATTGATGATTCCCACATAATCTGCCATCTGATCCATTTCGCTTAAAAGATGGCTGGACACAAGAACTGTGATTCCCATGCGTTTTGGAAGCTCACAGATCAGCTCCCGAATCTCCTGAATTCCCGAAGGGTCCAGGCCATTCGTCGGCTCATCGAGAATCAGAAGCTCTGGCCTTCCGATTAGCGCTGCCGCCAGCCCAAGCCTCTGCTTCATGCCAAGGGAATATTCCCTGGCCCTCTTATTCTGCTGCCGCTCCATGCGCACCAGCTTCAGCACCTGATCTACCTCCTTCTCCGGCGCCTGTTTTAAGCTTCTTACAATCTCCAGGTTTTCCCTGCCTGTCAGGTGGCCGTAATAAGACGGTGATTCAATGAGAGAGCCTGTGCACCTTAGAATCTGCAGGCGGTTTTTCCGGTTCATTCTGTTTCCGGCGATGACCGCTTCCCCGCTGTCTGCCCGGATAAGGCCCAGCAGCATTTTCAGGGTCGTGCTCTTTCCGGCTCCATTCGGCCCCATAAAGCCGTAGACACAGCCCTTCGGGACCTTCAGATCCACATCCCTTACGACCTGCTTTCCCTTGTAGCTTTTACTTAAGCCCTTTGTTTCTACGATATATTCCATGTTCTGCTCCTCCTCGTTTTGATAGGAAGAGTATAGCGCGATCCGCTTACAGGCCGATGAAGGCTGCCTTACGATTACCTTAAACTTATTTCTCTGTCCGGCCCCACCAGGCTGAAAGCGCAAAAAAATTTCCCTTACCGAAGCCTGCTGCCCTATGGCAGCCGCTTTCAGCAAGGGAAATTTTCTTCTCAAGCGTTACCTGACACATATCATAACGCTTTTTTTCCATTTGTCAACTCTTTTTCTCAGACCTCAGGCACATCCACCCGGCTGTTGAACTTATCGAGCAGCAGAGCGAACACTACACCCACGACAAGGCAGACCGTGTTAATCAGCGCCTGCTGCGCGGAAGCGGCAAAGCTGGAGAACGGAATAATCATAACCGTAGCCGCAATCACGATTCCGATGATGCCATGGAAGGCGAAGGAATAGTAATTGTTGAACAGGGCATTGATCGCCTTCGCCAGTATAATCACGGTAAGCAGGGCGCCGATTCCGCCCGGAACTAAAACGCCAAAATCCAGATGACCGATTCCATCGATAAACGGCGTATACAGGCCCAGCGGCATCAGCAGGGTAGAAAAGCTCATACCCGGAGCAATGACGCTTAAGGCAAGGCAGAAGCCGCAGAACAGATACCAGAAAAAGTTCGGCTCAATCGTCACAGACGCTACGTTCAGAATATTTAAAATTACAAAAATCACAATCATGCAGACAACCAGGGAAATATAGGAGCCCTTACTTCTTCCCTGCTCTCCGGCCTCCCGGAACAGAGACGGCAGCATTCCTGCGATCAGGCCGATAAACAGGCATACGGACGGATCGGGATATTTCTCCAGGAAAAACGCCAGCAGATTGGCGATGCCCAGGAAACCGATGATTCCTCCGATGAAAACAGGAATCAGCTTCGGCACATGAGTCTTGAAATTGGCAAAGGGATGGGAGATCAGCTCCATAATCGGCTTATATACGCCGAAGATGACGCCCAGCACTCCGCCGGAGATACCGGGAAGCACGGCTCCAAGGCCAATCAGCGCACCCTGAAAAATTCGAAAAATGAACTGTGCCGGACGAAGTCCGGTTGATTTTTGATTCATAAAATCCTCCTTCATAAATACAGCACCTGCCTGACAGTGGGGCGGATGCCTTCGTTATCCAAGATTCGCGTCTTATATTAGCACAATCTTCCTGCAAAGTCCAGACCTGCCTTTCCCTTTCCGGCTGCGGAGCCCGGACGCTGTGTCATTTTGCGATCTTTTGCTATCTTTCTTCATTTTCCACTTCCTTTTATTTTCCAATAATGATATAATCTTCTTTGTCGCGTCAAGAAAATTTTCGGAAAAAACGAAAGAAAGGAAAAAAATTCAATGGACAAGAACTCAGAATTTAAGCCGTATGTTCCGGCCGACAAAATCGTCCCGGAATTTACGGTCACATCAGTTCTCATCGGTCTGATTCTTGCGGTTGTGTTCGGCGCTGCGAATGCATACCTTGGACTGATTGTCGGCATGACAGTCTCCGCCTCCATTCCGGCAGCCGTTATTTCCATGGGAATTATCCGTGTAATCCTTCGCAGGGATTCCATTCTTGAGAACAACATGGTCCAGACCATCGGCTCTGCCGGTGAATCTCTTGCCGCGGGAGCAATCTTTACGCTTCCTGCGTTATTCCTTTGGGCTGAGGAGGGAAAAATCGAGTTTCCGAGCATTCTGACGATTTTCCTCATCGCTTTATTCGGCGGCGTCCTCGGCGTATGCTTCATGGTTCCGCTCCGTCAGGCTCTGATCGTAGAGGAGCACGGAACTCTCCCGTTCCCGGAAGGAACAGCCTGTGCTGAGGTACTTCTGGCCGGCGAAGAAGGGGGCTCAAAAGCAGGAACCGTATTCAAAGGCCTTGGTCTTGCTGCCGCATACAAATTCATAGCAGACGGACTGAAGGTGTTCCCCAGCGAGATCGGCTACGCATTCAAGGGATACGCCGGTTCCCAGATCGGAATCCAGGTCCTGCCGTCTCTGGCAGGAGTAGGCTTCATCTGCGGACCGAAGATCGCCAGCTACATGTTCGCCGGCGGTACCTTAAGCTGGTTCGTACTGATGCCGCTTATCGCCTTGTTCGGCGGCGATGCTGTCATCTTCCCGGGAACCGATCCGATTTCTTCTATGGCGCCCGGCGATCTGTGGGGCAGCTATATTAAATATATTGGCGCCGGAGCTGTGGCAGCCGGAGGAATGATAAGCCTTATCAAGACCTTCCCGCTGATTATCCGCACCTTTAAGCAGGCGATGGCCAGCATGTCCAAAAAGCATGCCAGCAGCTCTCTCCGTACGGAGCAGGATCTGCCGATGCCGCTTCTGCTTGGCACCATTGTGGTAATCGCAATCCTGATCTGGCTCGTTCCGACGTTCCCGGTAAATCCGATCGGCGCGCTGATCGTTGTGATTTTTGGCTTCTTCTTTGCCTCTGTTTCTTCCCGTATGGTAGGATTGATCGGTTCCTCCAATAACCCGGTATCCGGTATGGCTATCGCGACGCTTATCATCGCCACACTGGTGCTGAAGGCTACTGGAACCGTAGGAACCACCGGGATGGTCGGCGCTATCGCAATCGGCGGCATCATCTGTATCGTAGCCGCTATCGCCGGAGATACTTCTCAGGACCTGAAAGCCGGCTTCATCGTAGGCGCCACACCGAAGAAGCAGCAGATCGGTGAGCTCCTCGGAGTAGTCGTATCCGCTCTTTCTGTGGGCTTCGTTCTCTATCTGCTGAATGAAGCATGGGGATATGGTACAGAAGATCTTCCGGCTGCTCAGGCAACCATGATGAAAATGCTTGTAGAAGGTATCATGAACGCTGAGCTTCCGTGGGGCCTGATCCTGACCGGCGTATTTATCGCCATCGCAGTAGAAATTCTGAAGGTTCCGGTTATGCCCTTCGCAGTAGGTATGTACCTGCCCTTCAGTCTGAGCGCAGGCATCATGGCCGGCGGAGCTGTCCGCTTTATTGTAGAGCGTATCAAGGGATCCGATAAGGAAAGAAAAGAACGCACAGACCGCGGAGTTCTGTTTACTTCCGGATTGATTGCAGGTGAGGGTATCATCGGTATTCTGCTGGCAGTCCTGACTGTACTGAACATCAATCCCAGCATCGGCTTTACTCTGCCGCAGCCTGTGAGCCTTATCATCTTCCTGGCGCTCCTGGCGATTCTGTACATGCAGTGCATGAAAAAGGGAAAATAAAGCATGAAAGACAAGAACCAACGGAATTATCTGGATTTTGTACCGATAAAAAACCCGGATATTGAATATCAGACTGGCGATAACGGTAAAGTGACCGTTTTCATTGAATGGAAAGGCTTCTATCACCGTATCGCACAGAAATTTTTTCACCGCCCCAGGGTCAGCGATATTCAGTTAGATGACTATGGCAGCTTTGTCTGGCTGGCCATCGACGACAACAAAGACGTGCACCAGCTTTCCAAAGAGCTGGATGCCAGATTTCCGAACATGGAAAAATCACTCTCCAGGCTTATCAAATTTCTGGAGATTCTTCGCGACAACCATCTGATCCGCTGGAAAGGAGAAAAATGAACCTGATACTTCACTATATCCCGTACGTTCTTCTGTTCGCGGCTGCCACAGCTCTCATCTATGGATGGGGGTTGTGGCGGTCCATGCGGCAGAATCAGGATCTGTCCAACCTGCTCTCCTCCAAAGGAGTGTCAAAGGTCCGCAGGGCCCTACGCAAAAACGGCCCCATGTCCCGCGCCGAGCTGGAGCCTGTGGTACATCATCTCACCGCCAAGCTCCCTTTCACCAGCGAACAGATTGCGGTGACAGATCCAAAAGCATTTCTGGATTCCATTCTTCCTTATATGGTGAAACAAAAGCTCATCACGGAAGAAAAGGAAAACGGGAAAATACTTTACCGGTACCGAAAATAAAAGAGGATGGTCCAATGCATGGGCATCCTCTTTTTTGTGTTTGTATCGCTGAACAAAGGCGGTGTGCCAGGGCAATATGCCTCCGATACACCGCCTTTACATTTTTTGAAAGCTTTGAAAAGTTCTGTGAACAGTATGGGGCAGGAATTACTCTGCCAGCCTTCTCAGAACATCCTTCAGCAGCTTATAGAATCGTTCAAAGGAGTCAAGCGGAAGGTTCTCTTCCGGCGTATGCACATGGTACAGCGTCGGTCCCACCGCGATCGCGTCCAGTCCGGGCATCGCGTCAGAAAAGAGTCCGCACTCCAGTCCGGCATGAATCGCTTCCATCTTCATCTCTGCACCGAACAGCTCGTGATAGCTCTCCTTGAATACTTCCCGTATCCTGGAATCCTCCTGATAGCTCCAGCCCGGATACTCTCCGCTGTAAGAGCAGGCAAAGCCGAAGGTCTCCGCCAGAAGTCCCAGACGCGCTTTCATCTCCTCCTGAAGGGATGCCACGGAGGAACGCGGAGAGAAAATAATTACCAGACGCTCCTCTTCTGCCCGTACCACGCCCATATTGACGGATGTGACTACAAAGCCGTCCATGTGCATGTTCCGGCTCTGAACGCCATTGGGAGCCAGATACATGGCCGTCACGTAGGCCCTGGCGTCCTCTGCCGGGATGGCTGCCGCGCTCTTTCCTTCTTCTTTTTCTACCTTGCACACGAAATTCTTCTCATAAGGAGTAATCTCTGCCGCCAGCGTATCTGCCAGAGCGCATGCCAGCTTCTCTGCCTTTCCCGCCTCTTCCGGATTTGCGTAAATCATGGAAGCATGGCACTCTCTCGGAATGGCGTTATCCTTATTTCCGCCGGTGAAATCCACCAGCCTTCCGTCTGTGTTCTTCATCAGCTGCCAGATCACTCTCGCCATAAGGCGGTTTGCATTCTGCCGCTCCTTGTCGATATCCATGCCGGAGTGGCCGCCCTTCAGTCCGGTGATCTCGATCCGAATCAGCGTTCCCTCTGCCGCTTCTCTTTTCACCGGTCTTGTACACTCAATTCGCAGACCGCCCGCGCAGCTTACCGTTCCGATGCCTTCCTCCTCGGAATCCATGTTGATCATGGTCCGGGCCTTAAGGAGAGACTTGTCCAGCGCCACAGCTCCGTTTAATCCCACCTCTTCCTCTGTGGTAAAGACGCACTCCACCGGAGGATGCACAAGCTCCTCATCGTCCAAAACCATCAGCATCAGCGCCACAGCGACGCCGTTATCAGCTCCGAGCGTCGTTCCGTCCGCAGTGAGCACGCCATCCTTCACAACCAGCTTCAGGCCGTCCTTTGTAAAATCATGCTCTACGCCTGCCAGCTTTTCGCACACCATGTCGAGATGTCCCTGCAGCATCACCGGCTCCCGGTCCTCAGCTCCCGGGCTTCCGGCCTTCTTGATAATCACATTCCATGCCTCATCCTGATGCACCCAGAGGCCTCTTTCTTTTGCAAAGCTCACAAGATAATCGCTGATCCCCTTCTCGCTGCCTGAGCCTCTCGGAATCGCGCTGATCTCCTCAAAAAAATGAAATAATTTTTCAGGCTGATAGCCTGTAATCTGGTACTCCATCATGCTGTCATTCCTTTCTGCATTCATTTTTTCTATTATAACAGATTCAGGGAAAGAATTCACCTGTTTCCTGCTCTTTTCCTTCGCCTTACTTTTTCCTTAATTTTTCGAAAAATCAATGAAATTGCCGGAGATTTCGTTTATACTCAAATCAGGCCCCGCAGAAGGCAGAAAGGCAGGAAATGAAATTATGAACCATATATATGAATGCAGAATTCTGATCATAGATGATAATATACAGCTGCTCGACATGCTTTGTTCCATTCTGAAAAAAGAAGGCTATCAGGCTCTCCGTACAGCTGCAAGCTGCAGGGAAGCTCGAAAAGCGTTTTCATCCGAAGCCCCGGATCTCATCGTTCTGGACGTCATGCTTCCTGACGGAGACGGCTTTTCTCTGTTTCAGGAATTTCGTGCGGATACAGACATCCCTATCCTGTTCCTTTCCGCCAGAGATCAGGACAACGACCGCCTTCTCGGACTTGGCCTCGGCGCAGACGACTATCTGACAAAGCCCTTTCTTCCTAAGGAGCTGACCCTCCGGCTTGCAGCCATCATACGCAGGACCTATCTGAACGGCTCCGGATCCAAAGAACAGGAATCCGGGCTGGTTCTCGGAAACCGGATCGTATACTTCGAGCAGGGAACTGTCCACAGTCCGGAGGGAGAGGTCTCCCTGACTGCCAAAGAGCTTCTGATTCTAAAAAAGCTCTGGGAAAACCGTGGAAAAATCGTCACCTTTGACGCGCTCTGCGACGCAGTCTGGGGTGACGGCTACTATACCTATGAAAATACCCTGATGGTTCACATCCGAAGACTCCGGGAAAAGATCGAGGAAGATCCTTCTCATCCCCGCTGGCTTCTCACTGCCCGGGGCATCGGCTACCGGCTGGCACAGGAGGAGAAATCATGAAGGATTTGCTGAAAATCTGCCGCCGCTACATTGTCACAGCTGTCTTGACCGTATGTCTCGTGCTCGCAGTCAATATCATCTTCTTTTTCGTCTATGTCGTGCGGGAAAACATGCATAAGGCCGATCCCTACTATTACAACTGGCGCACCGAGCGTCTGGCTGAAGCTCTGACTCTGGGCGAGGATGGCTATACGCTGTCCGAAGACGCCGCCCGGAAAATAGACGACAGCTACGCCTTTGCCATGATGATCGACCAGCAGGGAAACGTGGTCTGGAGCCGGAATCTGCCGGAAGACATTCCTCTTTCTTATTCCCTCACTGACATTGCCTCTATGACGCGCTGGTATCTGAAGGACTATCCGGTGAAGGTCTGGACCCGTCCGGATGGCCTTTTTGTTGTGGCAAAGCCTAAGGATTCTATTGCAAAATATGACGTGGAAATCAATCTTTCTACTCTGAAGGCGCTTCCCTCCTACCTGGGAGCCTACCTTCTTTGCAACCTGCTGATGGTCTTTTTTCTTTCTCTTTTCTTTGGCGTCCGCCTTTACAAGGCCCTGAAATCTGTTGCTGGAGGAATTGAAAATCTCCATCTGCAAAAGCCCCTGAATCTGCCGGAACGCGGAATGACCGCGACCCTGGCCCGAAAGCTCAACGACGTCTCGATCCTGCTTTACCGCCAGAAGCTTGCCCTGGATAAGCGGGACAACGCCCGTACAGAATGGATCTCAGGCGTATCGCATGATATCCGCACGCCCCTCTCCCTCATTATGGGGCATGCGGACAGCCTGGAGCAAAATTCCTCTCTGGATGAAACAGGAAAAAAAGAGGCTGCCTCCATCCGGGAGAACAGCCTGCAGATTCGCAACCTGATCGCAGATCTGAACCTTACGTCAAAGCTGGAATACGATTCCTATCCCCTGCGGCTTGCGCCCTGCTCCCCTGCCGCTCTGATCCGAAGTCTGGCTGCCTGGCACATCAATAACGGCCTGCCGGATCAGTTCCAGCTGGAGCTCCATCTCTCTCCTGAGATGGAGGGCGCCGCCGTAAGCGGGGACGCTGATCTTCTCCAGAGAGCCTTCCGCAACCTGACAGGCAACAGTATCCGGCACAACCCGAAAGGGTGCCGGATCCAGATTGACGCCTTCCTTAAGAACGACATGGCCGAGCTTTGCTTTTCCGATACCGGGCGTGGAATTCCGCTGACCGTGATAAAGGCGCTGTACCGGCCGGTCTCCTCTTCCCACAAGGGTTCCGGGCAGATGGAGACCTCCTCTCACCCTGCGCCTCATGTCATGGGACTGCGTATCGTAAAGCAGATCGTGGAGGCCCATCACGGCCAGCTTGAATTCGAACTCCAGGGCGATGCCTGCCGCCGCATAAAAATCTCTCTGCCTCTCTGCTCACAGACGCCATAAATGCCTCCGCAAAAGCTTCTGCAGACATTGCTTTCCCCATGCTCCGGCATAGAAAATATCAAAAGGCAGGGCGAACCAGGAACAGCTCCAGCACAAAAACTGCGGCGCAGGCCGCAGCCGCCACCTTGATCAGGCTCTGCCCGCGGTAAGCCATAAAAACCGCCACTGCAAACGCAGCCGCTCCTGAAATCAGTGAGCCTGTAGCTTCCAAAATCGCAGGAAAGGTCATGACTGCCAGCGTCACATAGGGCACATAGTACAGGAACGATTTCACCCATGTATTTGTAATTTCCTTTTTCAGGAGTGCAAGCGGAATCATCCGGATCAAATAGGTCACCACTGCCATGACCAAAATATAGACGTAAACGCTGTACATATTAACTTTCCTCCTTTACCGGAAACAGGAAAGCCGCGCCTCCCGCGATCAGGACAGTCAGGATAATAATTTTAAACCCGGAGGAAATCTCCCTTAAGACCGGCAGCTTCGCAAAGAAAAGGCTGGCAGCCATCGATACCAGGATAATCCCCATCAGCACCTTGTTTTTGCGGGCCGGCGGCAGAATCACGGCCAGAAACATTCCATAAAGGGCCACGCTCAGGGCGCTTAAGAGTCTCTGGGGAAGCAGGCTTCCGGAGACGGCCCCCAGCAGAGTTCCAATCGTCCAGCCGGGCACCGCTGCGCTCATAAGCCCATAGCTGTACCAGGGGCTTAAATTGCCCTCCCGGCAGACCGAAACGCCAAAAATCTCATCGGTCACGCCATAGGCCATAAAAAACCGGTGGAAAAACGGCATGGTCCGCGGCAGCTTCTGCGACAGGGAGCAGGACATCAGGCAGTACCGCAGATTGATAATCAGCTGCGTCAACGCCATCTCCGCAAGAGAGGCGCCTGCCTGTATCACGCCAAGCCCCGCAAACTGCCCTGCGCTTGTCAGATTCGTCAGAGACAGGAGCACAGCCTGCGCAATTGTAAGCCCTGCGTCTCCAGCCATAATTCCAAACGTAAACGATACAGCCAGATACCCCAGCGCAATCGGGATTCCGTCCACAATTCCAGAACGGAATTCTTTTTTTCTGTCATTCATGCTACGGCTCATAAACCTTTACGTCAAAGGAGTTCCGAATGATTTCACGTCCTGCCTGCACGCTCTCGACCGCCCCCATAGCCACAAGCTGCACAATGCTGTTTCCAAGAACAGAACCCTCCGTGGGACCTGCCATTACCCGCTTTCCGGTAGCCTTTGCGGTCAGCTCACAGAGCAGCTCATCCTGGATGCCGCCGCCCACCATATTGATGCAGGAAACCGTCTTTCCGGTGATCTCTTCCATGTACTGAATCGATTTGCGGTATTCGTCGGTCAGGCCGTTGTAGATCGCCATCGCCATCTCTCCGAGGCCTTCTGGCGTGCCCTGCCCGGTCTCCTGGCAGTATGCCACGATCTCCTTCATCATATTCAGGGGAGCCGTAAATCTCGGATCCTTAACCTTGATCGTGAAATCCTTTCTCTTCGCCGCGCGCGCCTCGCGGATGATATCCGGGAAGGATACCTCTTTTTCGAACTCACACCAGTTGCGGCGCAGATTCTGCATAATCCACAGGCCGTTGATATTTTTCAGGAACTGTATCTTTCCATCGATGCTTCCCTCGTTGGTATAATTGTATTTATAAGAGGCTTCGTTCAGGATCGGCTCGTCCAGCACCATGCCAAGCAGAGACCAGGTGCCGCAGCTTAAGAAGGCTGCGTCGTCCGATTCCAGAGGCGCTCCCGCCACAGCGGAGGCTGTATCGTGGCTTCCCACCGCAATCACCTTGACGCCATGCAGTCCTGTCTCCTCTTCCACCTCCGGAAGCAGATCGCCGATAATCGTGCCCGGCATCACGATGTCTCCGAACATCTCCTTATTCAGCCCCAGCCTTTCAATCAGCTCATAGTCCCATTCCCGCTTTCTGGCGTCCAGAAGCTGGGATGTGCTGGCAAAGGTATATTCTGTATACATGATTCCAGTCAGAAAATACCCGAAAAGCTCTGGCATAAACAGCAGGCGTTTTGCATTGTCCAGAATGACCGGACGCATCTTCTTCTCCGCCCACAGCTGGAAAATCGTATTAAAATACATAAACTCGATTCCAGTCCGGTTGTAAAGCTCCTCCAGCGGAATCACCTCCGCAATCTCATCAATGACGCCGTCCGTCCTGGAATCTCTGTAATTCACCGGGGTTCCAATCAGATTTCCGTCCTTGTCAAACAGGCCATAATCTACTCCCCAGGTATCCACAGCCAGACTTTGAATCGGCACTTTTTTGGCCGCGGCCTTTTTCAGCCCCTGCTTCATCTCATAATAAAGACGGAACAGATCCCAGTAAATGTGTCCCCCAATTCTTACCTCAGGATTCGGAAAACGGTGAAGCTCCTCCAGCTCCAGCTTCCCATCCTCCAGCTTACAGAGCACCATGCGCCCGCTGGACGCGCCAAAATCAAACGCCAGGTTGTAAACAGTCTCTCCCATATTGATTCCTTCCCCTTGCATCATTATTTAGGTTATTCAAGGGATACCTATAAACCCTTAATCATCCTTCCTATTCCTTCGGCGATACCAGACGCACGCCCAGATCCTCAAGGTACATCTGCCAGTCCTCCGACGGCCTTCGATCGGTCACCAGAATATCGCCCTGCTTCAGGCGCATGGTCTTGACAAAGGACACCCTGTCAAATTTGCTGCTGTCCACAGCCAGGATCGCCGTATCCGCGCAGGCGTACATGACATTTTTAATATCGCTGTCCAATTCGTTGGAATCTGTGATTCCTTCCTTTATATCAATTCCTTTGCAGGAAAACACTGCCTTGTCCACGTGATATCCGTTCAGCACCTTCTGCGCCGCGTTCCCCACCAGCGAAAGGGAGGTTTCGTTCAGATTCCCTCCTGTGGAAATGACCTGAATTCCATCGTGTCCGGCCAGCTCTATCAGAACCTCCACCGAATTCGTGATAACGATGAGCTTATCCATGCTTTTCAGCTCCTTCGCGATCATAAGGGAGGTGGAGGACGCGTCCAGCATAATCCGATCGCCTTCCTCTATCAGCTCTCTCACCAGTCCCGCGATAATCTGCTTCTCTCCCCGGTTTGTCCTCTCGCGGATTCGAAGGGGCATGTCAAGATCCTTCCGCTTGTTCAGCACCGCTCCCCCATAGGTCCTCTTTACGAAGCCCTCCTTCTCCAGCTTTTCCAGATCCCTGCGGATTGTCTCGTCCGTCACCTCATACCGCTTGCTCAGCTCAGAAACCAGAACTCTCTGCTCCTTCTGCAGAATTGCCAGAATTTCATTCTTTCTCTCGATAGCCAGCATATTTCTTTCCTCCCGTTCTGTGTTCCCTCTGCTGCCCGTTCCCAGATCCCCGGCTGCTTCCCATCTGTCCAGAATCTGCAGACCGCTTATCTGCCGGAAGCAGTACTCTTTATACTTGATTATATCATGAATTTCTTGGTTTTTATAGTTAATTTTCTTGGTTTTTAGATGAATTTTTTACGAAATCAACACTTTATCTCACGAATACCGAAAAAACTGCCGGAGCCTCCCCCACAAGGGGCCTCTCCGGCAGCTTCTATCAGCATATATGACATAGTGCAGCGGCTGAGAATCCAGCTTACGCGAACGGATTCTCCGTCGGATACAGCATTCCCTTCGGACGGTTGAAGCCGATCTTCTCCGGCTGTACGCCCAGATACTTGAATATCTCGTAAAGCGCTTTTCCATGGTGTCCAAACGCTACGGCGCCGTGGTGCGGGAAGTTTTCCTCAATCAATACATGGCGGTAAAACCGTCCCATCTCCGGAATCGCAAAGACTCCGATGGAGCCGAAGGACCTGGTCGCTACCGGCAGGATCTCTCCCTGAGCCACATAAGCGCGCAGCTTGCAGTCTGCCGTGCTCTGCAGACGGAAGAACGTGATGTCTCCGGGAACGATATCGCCCTCAAGGGTTCCCTGGGTTACCTCCTCCGGCAGGCTTCTCGCCATAATCAGCTGATACTTCATGGAGCAGGAGGTCAGCTTGCTGGAACAGGTGTTGCCGCAGTGGAAGCCCATAAAGGTATCCTTCTGCGTATATGGGAACTTGCCTGCAATATCTTCATTATAAAGATCGGCAGGTACTGTATTATTGATATCAAGAAGCGTTACGGCATCCTGGCTCACGCAGGTTCCGATGAACTCGCTTAAGGCGCCGTAGATATCCACCTCGCAGGATACCGGGATTCCGCGTCCTGCCAGACGGCTGTTTACATAGCAGGGAACAAAGCCAAACTGGGTCTGGAAGGCAGGCCAGCATTTTCCGGCGATGGTCACGTATTTGCGATAGCCTCTGTGCTCCTCGATCCAATCAAGCAGCGTCAGCTCGTACTGCGCCAGCTTTTCCAGGATCTGCGGCTTTTTGTTGCCCTCACCCAGCTCCTTTTCCATATCCTTTATCACATCCGGAATTCTCGGATCTCCCGCATGCTTGTTGAATGCCTCAAAAAGGTCGAGCTCTGAGTTTTCCTCGATCTCCACGCCCAGATTGTAAAGCTGCTGAATCGGCGCGTTGCAGGCCAGGAAGTTTAACGGCCTCGGTCCAAAGCTGATGATCTTAAGATCCGAAAGTCCCACAAGAGCTCTCGCAATCGGAAGGAACTCATGAATCATGTCTGCGCACTCTTCCGCCGTTCCCACAGGATACTCCGGAATGTAGGCCTTTACGCCGCGAAGCTTCAGGTTGTAGCTGGCATTCAGCATGCCGCAGTATGCGTCGCCGCGGCCCTGTACCAGATCCTTTCCGGTTTCCTCTGCCGCAGCCACGAACATCACCGGGCCGTCAAAGTGCTTTGCGAGCAGGGTCTCGGAAATTTCCGGTCCGAAATTTCCAAGGTAAACAACCAGGGCGTTGCAGCCTTCCCTCTTGATGTCTTCCAGAGCCTGAACCATGTGGATCTCGCTCTCTACAATGCAGACCGGACATTCATAGATATCCGCTGCGTCATATTTTTTTGTATAAGCCTCTACAAGAGCCTTTCTGCGGTTTACGGAAAGAGATTCCGGGAAGCAGTCCCGGCTAACCGCTACAATTCCCGCTTTTACTACTGGAATATTGCTCATTTTTGATTCCTCCTGTTATGTTTAATAGCTTCTCTCCTCAATCAGAGCCTGCAGATCCATCGACGGATCAAAATATGTTTCCTTCACATACTGAAGCTTTTCCGCCTCTTCTCCCTGCTCCAGCTTCTGAATGATATCGGAGACAAGCGGCCCCAGATTGGGATTGCACTCAAAATCTGCGTTGATTTTTCCCTCTGCCATAGCCTGAAGCGCCGCCCGGCCCGCATCAAAGGAAATAATAATGATGTCTCCGTCCGGCCCGCAGGTTTTCCCTGCCGCTTCAATGGCCTCGATGGCTCCAAATGTCATATTATCGTTTTCACTGATTACCACATCTATGTCAGGATAGGCCTTCAGGAAGTCTTCCATTACCTCCTGTCCCTTAGTCTGCGTAAAATCTGCATCTCTGCGCTCCAGCATGGTCCAGTTGTCATGCTGCTTCAGAATCTGGCCAAAGCCTCCGGTTCTTCCCAGCTGCGCTGTAGAATCCAGGGTTCCCTGCAGCGTCACGATCCGAATCTCCTCCGAGGACCGTCCCTGTCCTTCCAGATAGTCCGCCAGCCATTCTCCGGCTCTGCGCCCCTGCTCCTCAAAGTCGCTGCCTACCCAGGCCGTATAGAGGCTTTCATCCGACACCTTAACCTGCCGGTCCGCTACAATCACCGGAATTCCCGCATCCTTTGCCTCCTGAAGCACCGCGTCCCATCCGGTCTCCACAATCGGATCCAGGATAATATAATCTACCTCCTGGAGAATAAAGTCTCTCATGGCCTTGAGCTGATTCTCCTGCTTCTGCTGAGCGTCCTCAAAAATCAGATAGTAGCCGTTCTCCTGGGTGAAGGTTCCTTTAAAAGACTCCGTGCTTGCAATACGCCAGTCAGACTCCGAGCCGACCTGAGAAAAGCCCACCACTATGTAATTGTCTCCCTCTGCAGCAAGCTCCTTTTCTTCCTCCAGAAGGTCACTGCCTGGAACCGTTTCAGACTCCTCTATCCTGGTCCCGCAGCTGGAAAACCAGAGCAGCAGACACAGCAGAATGCCGATTCCCACAACCATTTTTTTCATAAGCTTCACCCTAAACCCGAACAAAACGGGCAGACTCCCTGTGTGGTAAAATCAGAGCCGCTTCAAGTCCCTGTATGAACCGGCGGCTCTGCATGATAAATCATATCCGTATTATTTCACAGATCCTTTTTTCCGCACTGCCATCACAACACTTTGTACCACAAGGAACAGGCACAGCATTGCAGCCACAGTGATTCCTGTCCACCAGGCCTGATCCAGTCCGGCGGAGGAAACGATATTCTGAATTGTACTCAAGGAAAGCACTCCAAAAAAGGTTCCTATGATATTTCCTACGCCTCCGGTCAGCATCGTGCCGCCAATGATGGAGGACGCAATGGCGTTCATCTCAGCGCCGCTTGCGTGAGAGGGAGAACCGGAGCCTACGTGCAGGAAATACACAAAGCCGCCGATACCTGCCAGAACGCCGCAGAGCAGATGCGCAATGAATTTTGTGCGTTTTACATTGATGCCAAGCATCAGCGCGCTCTGGCTGTTGCCGCCCACCGCGTAGAAGTTACGGCCGAGCTTTGTCCATTTTAACACACAGAACATGACAATCACAACCAGAATCGCCACAATCACTCCGATTTCCACATAAGCATCCACGTAATTGCCAAGCCGGTTCACGGAACCCATGCCCGGAACGATGATACGCGTATTCTTCAGAGCCACAAACGCCTCATTTGATACGTTAAAGGGCTCGGTATTTACAATCGTCGTCATACCGCGTGCAAAGAACATCCCTGCCAGCGTTACGATGAAGGGCTGAATCTCCAGATATGCTACCAGAAAGCCCTGTACCAGGCCGAAGCCCAGTCCAATCAGAATGGCAATCAGAACAGACACCGCCACGTTTCCGCCTGCCTTATCCAGATAAACTGCGCAGCACATACTGATAAGCGCTGTCACTCCGCCCACGGAAATATCAATGCCGCCTGTAATCATGACAATGCTCATGCCGCAGGACAGAATGATAAGAGCCGCGTTCGCATTCAGGATATTGAACAGAGCCTGAGGCTTTAAGAAGCCCTCTCCCTGGAAGATCATCGCTCCGATATACATCAGGAAGAATACAACGATGGTAATGGTAAGGAGCAGGTTCGTGTCACTGATATTTTTAATCTTGCTTCCAAATCCCTTTGACATATTAAGCAGCCTCCTTTACCTTACGCTTCGCCATAAAGGCATTGAATTTTTCTCTTACTACCGGTGCGCTGACGATTACCAGCACGATAACTACGATGGCCTTGTAAGCCGGAAGCGCGTCGGAACGTACCTGGAACTTGTAAAGGGTCGTTGTCAGGCACTGAATTACGTAAGCTCCAATAATAGAAGCGGTCATGTTGAATTTTCCGCCGCTCAAGGCATTTCCACCGAGAGCCACCGCCAGAATGGCGTCCATCTCTATGTCCTTCGCAATAACAGAATAATTGATAGTGGAAATACGGGCTACCTTAATCAGTCCTACCACTGCCACACAAAGACCCAGAATCACGAAGGAAAGGATCTTGATAAACACCGGATTCAGGCCGTTCAGCTTGGAAGAATTCTCATTGATGCCGACTGCCTGGGTATACAGGCGCAGGTTCGTGAATTTCAGAACCAGGCCGATAACGATCATACAGGCCACCGCGATAAAGAAGGGGGTCGGAATCGGAATTCCCGGTATAAATTCACCAAAGTAGGTAAGAGACTCATCACTGACAACCGGCAGCTCATTGTTGTTAATCCAGGCTGCGATGGAGCGGCCCGCCGTGTACAAAATCAGCGTGGCAATCATGGGCTGTATCTTAAAGACTGCTACCAGCACGCCGTTAAACGCTCCAAAAAGCATTGCTACCACACAGGCTGCCAGAAACGCCACGATAATCGGGGCCTGCAGAGTCTCCGGGCGGGAATTCGTTCCGCAGAGCACACGCAGCAGCACACTGCCGGCGATAGCGGTAGTAGCTCCCACACTGATGTCCTGTCCTCCAGTCGCCGCTGTCACCAGCGTCATACCAATAGCCAGAATCGCCAGCTCAGAGCCACTGTCCAGGATCGTGATCAGGAAGCCTGACAAAACAGGGTTTCCCGCGCTGTTGTAGCCAAGCTCGATCTTGAAAAAGGACGGATCCATAATCAAATTGAACAGAAACAGTAACAGAAGGGCTGCCAGGGGAATCATCACCTGCTTCCGGATCATTCTTCCGAAGAAACCGGAAACGCCCGCATTTTTCGTTTCATTTGTCTGCATTATTTGTCACCTCCGGCAATCGTACTCATAATGCTGGTCTGATTCAGATCGCTGCCGGTCAGCTCTCCCACAACCCTGCGATCCCGCATTACGATCAATCTGGAACAGGTACGAAGCATCTCGTCCATTTCAGAGGAAATAAAGGTCACGCTCATTCCCTCGGACGCCAGCTTCAATACCAGCTTCTGAATGTCCACCTTGGTTCCCACGTCAATACCACGGGTCGGCTCGTCGAGAATCAGGTATTCCGGATGTGTCAGAAGCCAGCGGGCCAGAATTACCTTCTGCTGATTTCCTCCGGACAGAGATTTGATCGGCGTGTCTGCCGAGGCTGTCTTGATATTCAAAAGCTTAATGTATTCGTCCGCGATCTTGTCTGCCTCAGCCCTGGAATAAGGCTTCAGGAAGCCGCGGAGCACCTGCTGCGCCAGAATAATATTATCGCGCACAGACAAATCTCCGACAATGCCGTCCCGCTTTCTATCCTCAGGCAGATAGCCGATCCCCTGGCGCATGGCGTCGATTGGCTTGGAAATCTTGATCGGCTTTCCATTTTTCTTCACCTTTCCGCCAAGGACGCGATCCGCGCCAAAGATAGCGCGCACGCACTCGCTTCGTCCGGAGCCCAGAAGTCCGGTGAAGCCATTGACCTCGCCTTTATCAATATGGAAATCAAAGGGCTTGATTCCGGCATTGCTGTAAAGCTGCTCAACCTCAAAGACCGGAAGCTCTCCTTCCTTTCTTTCATAGGACTTGTATTCTCCCTGAATGTCAGACAGATCGTCCAGCTCCTTGCCCAGCATCTTGGATACCAGCTGTACGCGGGGAAGATCCTTAATCTCATATTCTCCCACCAGACAGCCGTCACGCATAACCGTAATCCGGTCACAGACCTCATACACCTGATCCAGGAAATGGGTTACGAAAATGATGCCTACCCCTCTGCCGCGCAAATCCCGCATAAGCTTAAAGAGCTTTTCTACCTCCTGTTCATCCAGAGAAGAAGTCGGCTCGTCAAGAATCAGAACCTTGCAGTCCGTATCTACGGCTCTTGCGATCGCGATCATCTGCTGCACCGCGAGGGAGCAGGTAGAAAGCTGCTGGGTTGCCTTCGCCGGAATGTCCAGAGATTTCAGAAGCTTGTCAGCATCTTTATTCATCTTTCTCCAGTTCTGAACCGCTCCGGGCGTCCGGCCGATGTACATGTTTTCCGCCACGGAAAGATTCGGACACAGGGTAATCTCCTGATATACCGGGCTGATGCCAAGCTTCTGTGCCTCCTGGGGCGAGCGGACCTGCACTTCCTTCTCATGCCCGTCCAGGTAAATATGTCCCTCATCCTTCGTATATACTCCGGTCAGAACCTTGATCAGCGTGGATTTACCGGCGCCGTTTTCACCCATCAGCGCATGAATTTCGCCCTTGCGGAGGGTGAAGTCCACACCAGACAGAGCCTTAACTCCCGGAAAGCTTTTATGTATATTTCTCATCTGTAATACAGCATTATCTTCCACTCTAATGTTCACCTCCTGAAAATATTTATTTCAGAGACAAAGCGCGGTGCAGGCCAGGCCTGTAACTGCCATCCTTTCTGCGCCGCGCTTTGTTTTCTTTGATTTATGCCATTACGTTTCGTTCAAAACGTTCCGTTTATACAGCGGATTTAGATACCATAAGTATCAATATCTTCCTGAGTAATGGTCTCTGCATCGAAGCCCTTCTCCTCCATGATAATGGTCTTCTCCTCGATGGTGCCACCGCTCTCGATGGTCTTGATTACTTCGTCGATATAGGAAGCCTGGTAAGGATTGCACTGTCCGTCATAGTTCCAGTTTCCTGCCAGCAGCTCCTCAAGAGCCCAGGTGTTGGTATCGAAGCCCATGATGATAACGTCGCCGTCTACACCATGAGAGATGTTTGCCTTGTCAAGAGCTGCTACAGCGCCCTTAGCCATGTCGTCGTTCTCAGCGTAGATTACGTTGAATTCCTGTCCGGAGTCGATAACAGACTGTACAATCTGCTGTGCCTTCTCAGCATTCCACTCAGCGGTCTGCTGGGTTACCAGATTCCAGTTGTCATTTGCTGCTACCATCTCGTCCACGGCTTTGGTACGTCCCTGCTGAGCAGCGGAGCCCATAACACCCTGGATGTGGATGATGTTGTACTCATCCAGTCCCTGGCCTGCCAGCCACTCTACCGCAGTCTGTCCTTCAGCCTCCATGTCAGATACGATGGAAGCCTCGTAAAGGCTCGGGTCTGCATCGATGGTACGGTCAAACAGGATTACGCGTGTTCCGGCTGCCTGAGCGTCCATCAGTACGGAATCCCATCCGGCTGTATCAGCTGCGGAAAGCAGAAGATAGTCAACGCCGTCCTGGATGAACTTCTGAGCTGCGGTAATCTGCTCGTCGTTCTTCAGGCTGTATGCGAAGGAAGCGTCATAGCCGTTCTCCTCGGTGAACATCGCCTTCATATCAGCGTCATTTGCTGTACGGTATCCGGACTCGTTCGGGTCATTGTTGATGATGCCGACCTTGATCAGATCTCCGGAAGCAGCGGTATCCTCTGCTGCTGTATCCTCTGCTGCTGCGTCATCTGTCGCAGTCTCCTCCGTAGCAGCAGCATCTGTGGAAGCAGTGTCACTGCTGCTGTTTCCGCAGCCTGCCAGAACAGTCGCTACCATTGCCGCACATACCAATGCGCTTACAAGTTTTCTCTTCATTTTGAAACCTCCCTTATTCTTGTTGCCATTTCGTTTGGCTATGGTCAAATTCTATAATAAGAAGAGAAAATTTGATACGGACATCCTTTTGAATTAAGTACAATTTTTTACTGACTTTTGAACAAACCGTGAACAAAGTTAGATTTTTTTGGAAAAAAGTTCATTTTTTTACGTTTCATCTCCCGGTACGGAAAAAAACAACCAAAATATTCTCCGAAAAAACGTCAGCAAAGCGGAACCGCAGGAATCACCACCGTCGTCTCCGTCCATTCGCCAAATTCACTTTCCAGGGAAATTCCGTACTGGGGCCCGTAATTCAGCCGCAGCCTCTGCGCTACGTTAAAGAGTCCGAAGCCGGACGGATCGCTTCTGTCCACCTCTTCCTCTCCCCCAATCAGGCGCCGGACCTTTTCCAGCCGTTCCGGCTCCATCCCCCGGCCGTCATCCCATACCCGGAATATCAGCTTATCCTCCCGCTTTTCCCCTGATACCCGGATGTGGCCCAGCCCCCGCTTGTTTTTGATGCCGTGGTACAGGGCGTTCTCCACAAGGGGCTGAAGGGTCAGCTTCAGGATTTGGTACTCATAGAGCTCCTCTGGGACATCAATGGAATATTCCAGAATATCCTGATAGCGGAACTGCTGAATCTGCAGATAGCTGCGGATATGGGCCTCCTCTTCCTTCACCGTTATATAATCCCGGCCTTTGCTTAAGGTAGTCCGGAAGAAATCTGAGAGAGCCGTCACCATCATGACAACCTCATCCTTGCGCCCTGCCTCTGCCAGCCAGACAATCGTATCCAGTGTATTATAGAGAAAGTGAGGATTAATCTGAGCCTGCAGAAGCTTCAGCTCTGTGGCACGCAGGTTCAGCTGCTCAACCCGGATGTCCTCTACCAGGTTCCCAATCTTCTCGATCATCTGGTTGAAGCTGTCTCCCAGCACTGCCATCTCACCGTCTCTCTGTTCCTCTGCCCGTACCGTAAAATCTCCGCTGGCCGCCTGGCGCGTCACCCTGCACAGCCTCTGTATGGGCTCCGTGATCCCCTGCATCATTCTCCGGCTGATGAGATAGGCCCCTGCCAGAATCAGCAGGAATACCAGGCTGCTCATCCGGAGCGTGTTGTCTACGTCATGGCGGATCTGCCCCCTCAGCGTCTCCAGATTCGTCGTCTCATAGTAGATATATTCCTGGATCTGTTCCTGGATCAGCTCCGTCAGAACGCGGATATCCAGATCAAGACGTTCCATGTTCTTGTCATAATAGCCGCTAATCTGAGCGTCAGACTCGATCTCTATCACACGGTCCTCCAGAATATCGAGGCTTTTGAGAATCCGGTTCAGCCTCTGGCGCCCATATTCCGCATCTGCTGATTCATAAAGACCCTGAAACACCTCTCTCGCCTCTTCAATCATCCGCCTCGGCTCCTCGGTATCGATCAGCTCATCCGCGCGCTCCGAATTTGCCACAATAATATACATCAGATAGTCCAAATCGTCCTTAAAATCAATGTTGTAGGCATTCGCCTTTGTAATGTTCTGCACGACCTCGTCGTAGCGCTCTGAAAAGCGCTGCATGATAAGAACCAGGTACAGGATCAGAATCGTCAGCGGCACCAGGCAAATCACCAAAAGCATATTCAGACGGTTTTTAATGGTAGCATCCTTTTTCCACATACCTTCTCCTTCCCTTCGGCCTTCCGGCTGATCCGCTCCCCCCTGCGCGGCCTTTCAGCCTGGCCCGCCTATACCCTGGCCCGGAATTCCCTGGGTGTGCACTCCTGCGTCTTTTTAAACAGATAGCTGAAATAATGAGCATCCTTATATCCCACCGCAAATGCAATCTCCGCCGTTTTCATGGAGGTTGTGCGCAGCAGCTCCTTCGCCTTTTCCATGCGTACGGAGGTCAGGTATTCTATAAAGGTTCTCCCCGTCTCCTGGCTGAAAATCGTACTGAAATGGTTGGGGCTTAGGTTCACAGAAGCCGCCACTGTATTCAGGGAAATCTCCTCATTATCATAATTCTTCTCAATATAGGCCCGGGCGTCCTTCAAAAGGGAGCTGTACTTTTTCTGCGACATGCCCTCCCGCAGCTCCACGGCTGTCTCCAGCACCTTCTTCAGGTAATCCTCGGTCACCTCCAGTGATGAGAAGATCTCCGGCATTTTCTGAAAGTCACCGCAGCGTTCTGCCAGAATTCCCGGCTCGCAGCCCATCTCTTCCAGAATTCCTGAGGCCGCAAAGTAGGTATCCATCGTCACATACTGGCGGAACATCAGAGACTGGATATTTTTTTCACCGAGGCTGGCAAAGTATTCCTCCACAAAATGGGTGACCTCCCCCTTCAGCCCGGTCTTTAAAAAGCTCTCTACCACCCTCCGGTCCAGCTTTCCTGCGCTCAGTGTGCCTAAAGCCATCGTTTCCTGATCAGCTTCCCCGGCCGGCGTCTCAGAGCTTCTCACAATCTGATTGCGTTTTTTCAGATAACGGAAGGCAAAGGCACGGCTGGCTTCCTCAAAGCAGCGGTTCAGTTCGCTTAAGCGCTCTACCTCCTGCCCCACACCGCCAAAATATTTGACTCCCCGGACAGAAAAGATCGCCGCGAAAAGCCGGTCCAGAAGCTCCCGCTCCGCTTCGCCTGCTGATTTTTCTTCGCTTCCCTTCAAAAGAAAGGCCCAGCCTTCCAGCCCCAGCTCCACCATCAGCACCTCCGGCATCTGATCCGTCATCTCTTCGATAGAGCGGGTAAGCGTATTCAGCTCCTCCGAATAGCCGGTTTCCTCTCCTCCTGCAAAGAGCTGAAACAAAATAATATTATAGCTTTTTGCAGCCAGATCAAAGCCGGCGTCCCGTCCCTCCTTCAGAAGCGCTGACACCGGATACTGCCCTGAGACCAGCTTCCGGAAAAATTTCTGGCGGGCCAGCTGGGTATTCTCCATCCGCTCCTTCTCAAAGGTCTCCAGAAACTTCTTCTGCTGCTGCTCTTCCTCTATCTTCTTTCCTACCTTCTTCACAGCCTCCAGAAGCTTTGCTCCCGCAATCGGCTTTACGAGATAATCTGTAATTCCGATGCTGATGGCCTCCTTTGCATATTCAAACTCATCGTAGCCGCTTAAGATCAGAATTTTGATGTCCGGAAGCTCCTGCTTCACCAGCCGTGAGAGCTCCAGCCCATCCATAAAAGGCATCTTGATATCTGTGATCAGGATATCCGGCTTTGTCTTTTGAATCAAAGGGTAGGCCAGCTCCCCGTCACTCGCCTCACCTACAAAGGAAAAGCCCTCCTGCTCCCAGTTGATATTATTCTTGATGCCCTCCCGCATCACGACCTCATCTTCCACCAAAAACACTTTCAGCATATCCCAAACTCCCCGTTTCTTCCGCAGACATCAATGTCCCCTGCCCGCGTCCGATTTTCCTTACGGAAAAAGAAGATGCCGCCACAGCGGCATCCTCTTTCCTCAAGGTTACCATACACAAATATATTCCAACAGGCCGCAAATCCTTTCACGGCAGCAGCCTGTTTTCCATCAGATTTTAATGCAGGTGCTCCACTGCAGCGCGCTCAATCGCAAGTCCCTCTGTATAGCGTACCAGGAACTCGTCAAAGCTTGCCACATCGTCCTTGTCCGGCCATACCTTTTCGCCCTTTTCTCCTGCAAATACGCGGTCTGCAAGGAAATCTCCCAGGCTTTCCCCGTCCTTTCTTTCCTTCATGTAATCCGCCAGAAGGGCGATTCCCCAGGCTCCGCCTTCTCCTGCCGTCTCCATCACGACTACCGGCACATCCATAGCTGCCGCCACGATCTTCTGGCCTACGCCCTTTGTCTTGAACAGACCGCCGTGTCCCAGCACCTCATCCGCTTCGACGCCCTCCTCCTTAAACAGGATATCAAGGCCGGTCTTCAGAGCGCCCAGGCAGGTAAACAGATGCGTGCGCATGAAATTCGCCAGCGTAAATCTGGAATCCGGAGTCCGGACAAACAGGGGTCTTCCTTCCTCAAAGCCCGTCAGATGCTCGCCGGAGAAATAATTGTAAGCCAGCAGGCCGCCGCAGTCGGCGTCTCCCTCCAGGGCCTTGTTATACAGCTTTCCAAACAAATCGTTCATATCGATCTCCATGCCGAAGGTCTCCGCGAATTCCTTAAAGAGCCCCACCCAGGCATTCAGATCGGAGGTACAGTTGTTGCAGTGTACCATCGCCACCGGGCTTCCGTCCGGAGTCATAATCATATCCAGCTCCTCATGCACCTTTTTCAGCTCATGCTCCAGCACGATCATCGCAAACACAGAGGTTCCGGCGGAGATATTTCCGGTACGCGGCCGTACGCTGTTTGTAGCCGCCATGCCCGTTCCGGCGTCGCCCTCCGGCGGGCAGCAGGGGATTCCCGGCTCCAGATCTCCCTCCGGATCCAAAAGCCTTGCTCCGGCCTCTGTCAGCCTTCCGGCAACCTCTCCCGCACTCTGCACCTTCGGCAGGATTTCGCTGATCTTCCAGGAATAATTTTTATCTGCAATCAGAGCCTGGAACTGATCCAGCATCTTTGCGTTAAACTGCTTCGTGGCAGGATCGATCGGGAACATACCGGACGCCTCGCACACTCCGATGGTCTTCTCGCCTGTCAGCTGCCAGTGGATATAGCCTGCCAGAGTCGTCATAAAATCGATGTCAGCCACATGAGCCTCCCCATTCAGAGTCGAATGATACAGGTGGGCAATGCTCCAGCGCTGCGGAATATTGTACTGGAACAGCTCAATCAGCTCAGAGGCTGCCTGGGCCGTCATCGTATTTCTCCAGGTACGGAACGGAGCAAGCAGCTTTCCGTCCTTATCGAATACCAGATAACCATGCATCATGGCGCTGATTCCGATGGCGCCGATCTTTGTCAGCGTAACTCCGTATTTCTCCTTTACATCCTCCTTCAGGGCCTTATAGCTTCCCTGAAGTCCCTCGCGGACCTGCTCCATGGAATAGGTCCACACACCGTTCTCCAGCTGATTCTCCCAGTCCCAGCTTCCTGAAGCAATTACCTTATAGCTGCTGTCAATCAGAACCGCCTTGATTCTGGTAGAGCCAAGCTCGATGCCCAGGGTCGTCTGTCCGTTTACCACTGCTTCTCTGATACCACTCATATCATATCCTCCTTCAATCATGTTTCATTATCTGAACGCTGCCGCATTCCAGCGCAACTCATTCTTCAGTCCCCGGACTGTAGTGTCCTTGTCGATATATACCACCTCTATGCCCATCGCTTCTCCCCAGTCTCCGAGCTGCTCCGCAGTCAGATCGTAGGAGAACGCCGTGTGATGCGCTCCGCCGGCCAGAATCCAGCATTCTGCCCCTGTCGTCAGGCTCGGCTGCGGCGTCCAGAACGCTGTCGCCACCGGAAGCTTCGGCATCGGCTTCTCTGTCTTTTTGCAGTCTACGCTGTTCACAATCAGGCGGAAGCGGGTTCCCAGATCAATCAGGGAAGCTGCGATGGCGGGTCCTTCCTTCGCCGTAAACACCAGGCGGGCCGGATCCTCTCTGTCTCCCATACTCAGAGGCTGTACCTTAATGCCGATGGGGCCGTCTGCAATCGACGGGCATACCTCCAGCATATGAGCCTGCAGGATTCCCTCCTTACCCGGAACCAGATTGTATGTATAATCCTCCATAAAGGAGGTTCCCTTCGCATCCTTTACGCCCTCTGTCATAATCTTCATCAGGCGTACCATCGCGGCAGTCTTCCAGTCGCCCTCTCCGCCGAAGCCATAGCCCTTTTCCATCAGACGCTGGATAGCAAGGCCCGGAAGCTGCTTCAGGGCTCCAAGATCTCCGAAATGGGTGACAACCGCCTGATAATTCTTTTCCTTCAGGAAGCGCTCAAACCCGATCTCAATGCCGGCCTGCACGGCCACATGCTCCCGGAATTCCTTTTCGTCTCTGCCCTCCAGAAGAATCTCATACTTGCTGTAATACTCCTCTACCAGAGCGTCGATGTCTCCTTTGGACACCGCCTGCACATATTCCGCAATCTCATTAACCGGATAGGCGTCGATCTCCCACCCGAATTTGATCTGAGCCTCGACCTTGTCGCCCTCCGTCACGGCTACATTGCGCATATTGTCAGCTACACGGACCACCCGGATATGGCTGCTCTCCATAATGCCCACCGCCGTACGCATCCAGGCAGCAATCCTCTCAATCACCTTCTCATCCGCCCAGTAGCCTGCGATGACCTTCCGCTCGATTCCCATGCGCGTTACGATGTGCCCGTATTCGCGGTCTCCATGAGCAGACTGGTTCTCATTCATGAAATCCATATCGATCGTGTCATAAGGGATCTCCTGGTTGAACTGCGTATGCAGATGAAGCAGCGGCTTCCTGTATTCCTGGAGTCCCAGGATCCAGGACTTCGCCGGAGAGAAGGTGTGCATCCAGGTAATAACGCCCGCGCACTCCTCATCCATGTTCGCTTCGTTGAAGGTCCGGCGGATCAGCTCGTTTGTGATCAGCGTCGGCTTCCATACGACTTCATAGGGAAGCTTTCCCGACTGATTCAGATAATCCACGATCCTTCTGGAATGCTCCGCCACATGTGCAAGGCATTCATCTCCATACAGATCCTGCGACCCTGTCGCAAACCAAAATTTATAGCTTTTCACTTTGCTTACCTCCATGCTTTTATTTATTAAGCCGTCTGACCGAATCCCGCCGGGCCAGCCAGACGCCAAATTCATATCCTGCAACCGGAATGCTTCTCTGCCTTCCTTTTCTCCGAAGCATCGAAAGCATGATTTCCGCAGCCTTTTTCCCAAGCTCCTCCTTGGGATGATGGACTGAGGTCAGACCTACATCGCCATACAGGGCCAGATCCGTATCGTCCACACTCACAATAGAAAGATCCTCCGGAACCCGGATTCCATTCTTTCCGAGAAGCTCCATAAGCTCCACCGCAGCGCTGTCATTATAGCAGAACACTGCAGTGCAGTCTGCCAGCCTCTCCAGAAACCGCCTCTCCATCCGCGCAAAGCTTCCGATATCTCCTGTATCGTACCAGACGAACTGATCGTCCTCTGTCTGAAGTCCTGCGCTGCGGATCTCGCTTAAGAAGCCCTGGTAGCGCAGCCGCCCCTGCCCATCGTCGGATTTGAAGATGCCGCCCAGCTCTGTGTGCCCCATATCCAGAAGGAAACGGGCCGCGCATCTGCCGGCTTCCACATCATCCAACGCCACCACCGGACAGTCCAGCTCCGGATATCCGCTGTTCAGAAAGAGAATCTGTACTCCCTTTTCCAGAAGGCAGCGGTACAGAGGAATATTCGGATTCGGAAGCGCGCTCTTCGTCGCCTCGATAATCATCCCCCTGAGCTCCTGATTCATCAGGTTCTCCAGGATTTCCCCCTCCTTCTGAAGCCGGTTATTCGTAAAAGAAATCTGAACCTGAAATCCTTCGCGGGAAAGAACGCTTTCAACCCCCTGAATGATTCTGGGAAATATATAATTGTCTACATAGGTTGTCACCACAGCAATCTGGCGGCTTTTCGCATTTTCTTCCGCTTCCTGGTCCGCCACAAAGGTTCCGCTTCCCTGGCGTCCATACACGAGTCCTTCGTCCTCCAGAACCTCCAGAGCCCTTCTCACCGTCTGGCGGCTCACGCCGAACTGTTCTCTCAAGGCCTGCTCAGAAGGAAGCTTTTGTCCTGAAAGATACCTTCCATCACAGATCCCCTGCTCCAGCCACCTGGCTATCTCCTGATATTTCGGCATATTCCTTCGTTCCCGCTGAATACTTGTATTGTATTATTTTCACTTGTATTTTTTTGTATCCCGCTATTTTCACGGAATCCTCTCTATTATTTCAAGTCTCTTCCGTTATATTATCTTTTATCAGGACACTACAGTTTACTTATACAACAAACTGCACAAACTGTCAATAGCTCTCCGCAGATTTATCCGGTATTTTTCCAGAATCCGTGAAAATCCGCTGTGAATTTGTATTCTTTACAATTAAATACAAATTTCAGCATCTGCTGCGGAAATGAAAAACGGACAGTCTCCGCCGCTGCCGGCAGGAGCTGTCCGCTCTTCCTTTTAATCTGTCTTTTTTATATTCACGTCCATCTGATTGTACGGAATTTCGATTCCATTTGCGTCAAACAGAAGCTTCACATCCTCTGTGATCTTCCATTTTGTGGTCCAGTAATCCTCCGGGCGCACCCAGAAGCGCAGCTTCAGCATCACAGCGCTGTCCGCCAGGCTGTCCACCACGACCAGATGCTCTTCCTCCTTCAGGATCTTCTCGTTTTCATCTATGAGCCCTTCACAAAGATCCCGGGCCAGCTTCAGATCGGAGGAATATCCGATTCCCACGTCGATATCCAGCCTCCGCTTGTCCTGAGCGCTCACATTGACCAGGCTGTTATTGGACAGCACGCCGTTTGGAATCACGACTCTGCGGTTGTCCACAGTCAGAAGAATCGTATAGAACATCTGAATTTCCGAAACGGTTCCTTCCAGATTATCGTTCACATAGATAATGTAATCTCCCACACGGAAGGGCTTGATCAGAAGAATCAGCACTCCGCCCGCAAAATTGGAAAGACTGCCCTGAAAGGCCAGGCCGACAGTCAGTCCTGCAGAGCCCACCAGCGCCATGACCGACGTGGTATCCACGCCGAAGCCGGAAGCCAGGAGCATAATGAGTATAAAATACAGCATCACCTTCAAAAGGGAATCCAGAAACTGAATCACTCCCACATCGGCTCCCGCCCGTTCCATGGAACGGCGGACAATTTTGCGCAGAATCTTGATAACCCTGCTTCCTATCAGAAATGCAATCACTGCCAGCACGAGCCGGAGCCCGAAGCTGATAACCGACGGCAGATACCTGTCCAGATACTCCTGCGTCCTGCTGATCTGCTCCGTCATCTGTGTAAGCTCCGACTGCAGCTCCTCTGACATTTCCGTTGTCACAGCGGCCAGATATCTCATGCTTTCTTACCGCGTCCTTTCTTTCCCTGTGCCTGGGCGCCTTCTTTTTCTTCCACGCCCTTCTTCGCCGGAGCCTTCTCCTGGACTGCTGCAGCCTTCTTCGCCGGAGTCTTCTCCTGGACTGCTGCAGTCTTCTTCGCCGGAGCCTTCGCTGGCGCCTTCTCCTGCATACAGGAAAATACGGCGATTCCCATAGGCGGCACTGTTATCTCAATGGAGTCCTCCCGTCCGTCGCATTCCGATTTCTTAGAACGCTTCGCACGCTTATTGAGTACGTCCGTTCCACCGAAAACTTCGCTGTCGCTGTTAAAGATCTCTTTATACCGGCCCTCGAAGGGAACTCCGATCTTATGCTTCTCATATACCAGCGGAGAGAAGTTGCAGACCACAAGCAGAGTTTCCTCCGGCTTCCTGGACTGGCGCGTAAACACCAGCATGTTTTCATTTGCAGAAATATTGTTGATCCAGGTGAAGCCGTCCGGATCATGATCCAGCTCATAAAGAGCCGGATGCTCCAGGCAGAAATGATTCAGCGCCTTCACGTATTCCCGCATATTTCCATGATCCTGATACTGGAGCAGCTCCCACTCCAGGCTTTCCTTCTCATTCCACTCGTCAAAGGTCGCAAACTCCTGGCCCATAAACAGAAGCTTCTTTCCCGGATGCATCATCATAAAGCCGTATGCAGCCCGCAGGTTGTCAAGCTTCGAATCCCGGTCGCCCGGCATCTTTCCCACGAGCGTTCCTTTTCCGTGCACCACCTCGTCATGGGACAGGCTCAGGATGAAATTCTCACTGTAAGCATAAATCATACTGAAGGTCAGCTCGCCGTGATGCCAGGAACGGAACACCGGATCATAGTGCATATAGCCCAGGAAGTCATTCATCCATCCCATATTCCACTTGAAATCAAATCCAAGCCCGTCATCCTCCACCGGACCCGTCACCTTCGGCCAGGCTGTAGACTCCTCTGCAATCAGGAGCGCTCCGTCCTTGCGCTTCTTAAAAATGGAATTCAGATGCTTCAAAAACTCTACTGCCTCCAGGTTTTCCTTTCCGCCGTAGATGTTCGGCACCCACTCTCCGTCATTTTTTCCATAATCCAGATACAGCATCGAGGCCACTGCGTCCATGCGGATGCCGTCTGCATGATAAACCTCTGTCCAGTACAGGGCATTGGCAATCAGGAAGTTTTTCACCTGAGGCCGGCCGTAATTGTAGATCAGAGTGCCCCAGTGGGGATGGCTGCCCTTCCGGGGATCCAGATGCTCATACAGGCAGGTGCCGTCAAAGGCTGCCAGTCCAAAGGTGTCTCTCGGGAAATGGGCGGGCACCCAGTCCAGAATCACGCCGATTCCCTGGCTGTGCATATAGTTCATAAAATACATGAAGTCCTGCGGGGAGCCGTACCGGGCCGTAGGCGCATAATATCCCGTCACCTGGTAACCCCAGGATTCATCCAGCGGATGCTCCATGATCGGCATCAGCTCCACATGGGTATATCCCATATCCTTCACGTACCCGGCAAGCATCGGGGCGATCTCCCGGTAATTGTAAAATTCCCGCGTCTCCGCCGGCGTTACCGGTTCATCCTCCGGCTCTTCGGATTCCGGCTTCTTCCAGGAGCCCAGATGCACCTCATAGATCAGGACCGGCTCTTTCCTGTAATCCGTCTTCTTTCTCTTCTCCATCCATCCGCCGTCTGTCCACTCAAAGCCGGACAAATCTGCGACAATGGAAGCCGTATTGGGACGAAGCTCCGCCGCATTTGCATAAGGATCCGCCTTCAGCATCGGAAGGCCGCTCTTCGTCTTGATCTCATATTTATAGCAGGCTCCCGGCCCAATTCCGGGAATAAAAAGCTCAAAAATCCCTGCCTCTTCAATGCGCCGCATAGGATGACGCCGTCCATCCCAGAGATTGAAATCTCCGACCACGCTGACACGGCACGCATTTGGGGCCCATACAGAAAAGTAGGTACCCTCCACGCCCTTTACCGTCATCGGATGCGCGCCCATTTTTTCATACAAGGTATAATGAATGCCCGCCTGAAACTTGTCCAGATCCTTCGCCGAAAATACCTTTGGCTGGAAACGGTAGGCATCCTCCAGCTCCTGAACTGTCCCATTGTCATACTCCACACGGAAAAAATATTCCGGAACCGTCTTACCCGGAAGCAGCGCCGCAAAAAAGCCGCCTTCGTCAGCCAGTTCCATCTCATACTCCTTGCCCGTGCTCCTGATCACGGCCGTCATCCTGACTGCCGTCGGCAGAAAGGCCTGAACCAGAATTCCCGCATCCGTCTTGTGCGGCCCGAGAATTTCCTGAGGCTCGTCCTCCTCCGAGTACACCAGCGCCTCAATCCGAGGCCAGTTCATAAGCTCATACAACCTGTTATCCATACCCTTCTCCTCCTTCTCAGATCTGAAGCTTTCCCGCCATGGGCCGATTCCGGCTGACAGTCACACCTCCAGAGGATTCTGCCGCCAGCTTCGTCAGATCAGTCCGTACCTCTCAAGCGCCCGGGCCACGCCATCCTCCCAGATGCCCTCCGTACTGTACCGGGCAGTCCGCAGAACGCTTTCCTCAGCATTGCCCACCGCTGTTCCGTACTGTACATATTGTAACATTTCCAGGTCGTTTGGTCCATCCCCAAATGCATAAGTATTGTCAAGAGGAATGTCAAGCTCTTCCAGAAGAATACGGATGCCGTCCGCCTTTGACACTCCCTTTGGCATCATTTCGACATAAGGCATGCGCTCATATCTCGCAAGCTCAAAGGCTCTCTCAAGCTCCGGCACCAGCTTTTCAAAAGCCGCCATATCCGAAATCTTCACAGTCAGCTTGCAGGCCCGGTCCGTCAGGGGATCGATCTCCTTCAGACGTTCCGGATATTCCTTTCTCAGCCTGTCTACAATAGAAAATTTCTGAAAGACATCACTGTCCATCCGGCAGCTTAAGTATTCCGGCCCTTCCAGCACGACACAGCAGCCGCTCTTCTCCAGGCGCGGCACCTCCTGCATCAGCACCTCATTGGAGAGCAGCAGGTTTCTCAAAACACGCCCCTCGTATTCAATATAGGTTCCTGCGCCGCAGATCATGCCGGGAAAGTCCAGATCCAGCACCTCCGGAAACATGGAGGCCTTTGGCCTCCCCGTACACAGAATTGGAATATGACCGTTTTTTTTAAGCGTTTTTAAAGCTTCTCTGGTACTTTCCGGCGTTCCCCTTCCCGCCTCGTAAATGGTTCCGTCCACGTCAAAAAACACTATCTTCTGTTCCGTATTCATAATTTCAAAAAACTCCTCATTGATAACCTGCGTCCTGCATTTTTCATTACAGCTTTAAAAACTCTTCCTCGGAAATCACCGGAATGCCAAGCTCTCTGGCCTTCTTATTCTTTGACGAGGCAGAAGCCGTATCGTTGTTGATCAGATAATCCGTCTTTCCCGTCACGCTGCCCGTCACCTTGCCTCCCCGGCGCTCTATCAGCTCTTTTAACTCCGCCCGGTTTGTAAAATGATTCAGGCTTCCTGTCACGACGAACACCTTACCCTTCAGGTCCTGAACCCCGGCCGTCTCTTCCTTTTCCAGCTCAAGCTCCGAAAGAAGCCGGAAAAATCTTTCTCTTCTCTCCTCATCCGCAAAATACCCCGTAAAGCTGGACGCAATCACGGCACCCACGCCGTCGATAGCCGCCAGCTCTTCCTCGTCTGCCGCAAGCAGCTTTTCCACATCGTCGTCAAACTGACGGCAGATAAGCTTCGCGCCGGCAAGGCCGATATTGGGAATTCCCAGACTGTAAACCACCTTTGCCAGCGTCGTCTTTCTTGCCCGCTCGATGCTTGCGCTCAGGTTCTCAAAGGACTTTTCGCCAAGTCCCTCCATCTCCACAATCTCTTCCCGGAAGCGTGCCAGCCGGAAAATATCCGCAAACTCATGGATAAAGCCCCGGGCAATGAATTTCTCTAGCGTCGCCTCAGAAAGGCCCTCGATGTTCAGGGCATCCCGGCTCACAAAGAGGGTAAAAGACTTGATTTTCTTCGCCTGACAGTCCGGATTGGTACAGTACAGCGATTCCACATCATTGACCTTGCGAATCTCTGTGGCTCCCCCACAGACCGGACATTCCTTCGGGATATCCCGCACACCGCTGCGCGTCTTGTTTTCCGCAATCTGCGGGATGATCATGTTGGCTTTGTAGACCTCGATGGTGTCTCCGATTCCCAGCTCCAGCCCGCGCATAATGCTGATGTTGTGGACAGACGCACGGCTCACCGTGGTTCCCTCCAGCTCCACCGGCTCAAAGATAGCCACCGGATTGATAAGCCCCGTCCGGGACGGGCTCCACTCAATCTCCTTCAGCGTCGTCTCCCGGATTTCATCCGCCCATTTAAAGGCCATGGAATCCCGCGGGAACTTGGCCGTCTGCCCCAGAGACCGTCCATAGGCAATATCGTCGTAAAGAGCTACCAGGCCGTCAGACGGGTATTCATTTTTCTCAATGCGGGACGCGAACCACTGGACAGTCTCTTCCAGATTGTCCGCCGTCACCACCTTATATTCCACCACCTCGAAGCCCTGGGCCTTCAGCCACAGGAACTCCTTTTCGTGGGAATTTTCAAAATCCACGCCTTCCGCCCGCACCAGAGAAAACGCAAAGAAATGTACGCTTCTCTTTGCCGTGATCTCATTGTTCAGCTGGCGTACAGAGCCGCTGCACAGGTTGCGCGGATTCTTGTATCTGGCATCCGCCTCGGGAATCTCCCCGTTGATCCGTTCAAACTCCTTATACCCGATTACGGCCTCTCCGCGCAGCACCAGCTCGCCCTGAAAGGGAATCCGTAAGGGAATGTTGCGGAATACGCGGGCGTTGTTCGTGATGACCTCGCCCACCTCGCCGTTTCCTCTTGTGACCGCCTTATAAAGCTCCCCGTTCTGATAGGTCAGCACAATCGTAAGGCCGTCCATCTTCCAGGAAAGAAGCGTCCGGTGAGGGCCGACCCAGTCTTTAAGCGCCTCCACGTCCTTCGTCTTATCCAGAGACAGCATGGGCCGCTCGTGCCGTTCCTTGGGAAGCTCGCTTAAGACCTCATAGCCCACGTGGGCCGTAGGGCTCCCCGCAAGCGTCGTCCCTGTCTCTTTTTCCAGACTTACCAGCTCATCATAGAGGGCATCGTATTCATAATTGCTCATAATCTCGTCGGCTTCCTGATAGTAGGCCCGTCCGGCCCGGTTCAGAAGGTCCACGAGTTCTTTCATTCTTTTTTTCTTTTCTTCCATATTCATATTATGATCCTTCATTTTTTCCCAATCGCAGGCTGCTCCCGGGAATCCCGGATAAGCTCCAGAAGCTCCGCCATCTCCCTTTCCGTCACCTTGCGCCAGGTTCCGGGCTTCATGCCCTTCAGTTCAATATTCAGCACCCGCACCCGCTTCAGGTTCACCACCTGGTAGCCCAGGGCTTCGCACATTCTTCGGATCTGCCGGTTCAGCCCCTGGGTAAGCACGATGCGGAAGCTGGATTTTCCAAGCTTCTCCACCTGGCAGGGCCTTGTGACCGTATCCAGCAGCACCTCCCCCTTTTCCACCTTGCGGATACGCACGCCTTTTTTCATCCGCTCCAGGAATCCATCCGTCACCGGCTTATTTACCGTGACCAGATATTCCTTTTCATGGTGGTTGGAGGCGCGCATCATCCGGTTGACCAGACTTCCGTCGTTGGTCATCAGAATCAGGCCTTCCGAATCCTTGTCAAGCCTTCCGATGGGATAAATCCTGGCCGGATATCCCACATAATCCACAATATTGCGCTTTTCCCTGCGGTCTGTCGTACAGATCACACCGGGCGGCTTGTACACGGCCAGAAGCACACGCTCCTCTCTTGACCCGCCGATCACCTTTTTCCCTACCTGGATCTCCTGATCCGGGCGGACTCTCATTCCCATTACGGCAGGCTGGCCGTCCACCAGCACCTTGCCCGCCTCTATCAGTCTGTCCGCTTCCCGGCGCGAGCATACGCCGGCTTCACTTAAGTATTTATTCAGACGAATTTCTTCCACGTTCGCAATCCCTTCCTTTGTTTTCTTGTCCCGCAGAACTATTATAGAGGATTCCGAATGGGGACGCAAGGAAAAAGCAGAAAACAAAAAACTCTCTTCCGGCAGCCAGGAGGGATTCATGGCCTGAATGCCAGAAGAGAGTTTCCGTCAGTATGATTTCTGTTTTATCGTATTATGATCCTCTGATTAGCAGATGCCCTGTGCAAGCATTGCGTCTACAACCTTCTCGAAGCCTGCGATGTTCGCGCCTACCACGTAGTTCTTCTCATAGCCGTAGCGCTCTGCAGCGTCAGCCATATTGTGGCAGATATTGATCATAATGCCCTGAAGCTTTGCGTCTACCTCTTCGAAGGTCCAGCTCAGACGCTCGCTGTTCTGGGACATTTCCAGAGCGGAGGTTGCCACGCCGCCGGCATTTGCCGCCTTGCCCGGTGCAAACAGAATGCCGTGCTGCTGCAGGTACTCAGTGGCCTCCAGAGTGGTCGGCATGTTTGCGCCCTCTGCAACTGCAATGCAGCCGTTCTCTACCAGCTGCTTTGCGTCCTCCAGAAGCAGCTCATTCTGGGTCGCGCAGGGAAGACCAAGGTCTACCTTTACGCTCCATACACCGCGTCCCTCATGGTACTCGGAGTTCGGACGGTAGTTCTTGTACTCGGTCAGACGCGCTCTCTTCACCTCTTTGATCTCCTTGAGGGCAGCTACGTCGATGCCTTCCGGATCGTATACCCATCCGTTGGAGTCGCTGCAGGTCACTACCTTAACGCCAAGCTGCTGCGCCTTCTCGATTGCGTAAATAGCTACGTTTCCGGAACCGGACACTGCAGCCGTCTTGCCTGCGATGTCGATGCCGTTCATCTTCAGCATCTCCTGTGTCAGGTAGAGAAGACCGTAGCCTGTAGCCTCTGTTCTTGCAAGAGATCCGCCGTAGGACAGTCCCTTTCCGGTCAGCACGCCCTCATAGCGCCCTGTCAGTCTCTTGTACTGGCCATACATATAGCCAATCTCTCTTGCGCCCGTTCCGATATCGCCGGCCGGCACGTCTGTATTCTCTCCGATATGCCGGTACAGCTCTGTCATGAAGCTCTGGCAGAATGCCATGATCTCTCTGTCAGATTTGCCCTTCGGGTCAAAGTCAGAACCTCCCTTGCCGCCGCCGATGGGAAGTCCGGTCAGAGAATTCTTGAAAATCTGCTCGAAGCCCAGGAATTTGATGATACCCAGGTTTACGGACGGATGAAGACGAAGGCCTCCCTTGTACGGTCCGATGGCGCTGTTGAACTGTACACGGTATCCGGTATTTACATGTGCCTGTCCCTTATCATCTACCCACGGAACACGGAATTTGATCTGGCGTTCCGGCTCAACCAGACGCTCCAGAAGCGCTTCCTTGCGGAACTTCTCCTCATTAGCGTCCACGACCGGACGTAAGGACTCCAGAACCTCTTTTACTGCCTGATGAAACTCCGGCTCGCTGGGATTCTTTGCTACTACTGACTCGATTACCTCATCAACGTATGACATGTTTTGTTTCCTCCTCTACCCTTTGCTTTCTGTATTTTCGAATAACATACAAAAAAAGCGTACAAAAATCACGGAAGCGCGCCACTTATATCCCGCGCTCCTTGTTTTGACGCCTTTGTCATTGGCTATTATGGCACGGCTGACATAAATTTGCAAGTATTTTTTTCTAAAATTTGAAAATATTTTTCCTTTATATCCGGATTACAGCGATTTTTTTCGTTTCAGCCCTGCAGGTAGCTCTTCAGGCGCTCAATATTCTTTTCCTCGAAGTCCATAATTTCCTCCGCCAGCTCACAGTACTCTTTCTTGGCTCCCTTGTTTGCCTTAACGGCCTTCATCAGGTCTGTGATTCCTTTGGCATTTCCCTGAATCATCAGATCCGCCAGGTGCTCCGTACTCGTATTCAGAAGCGTATTCGCCTGGATGGAGGTCCAGCGCATGGCCTTTCCCACCGGCGAAGCCTGCTCCGGCCTTCTGCTGCCCTCCCGGATCTTATCTGTCACCTTATCCTCCAGCGTCAGAAAACGCACAGCCTGCCGGTTCAGATCCAGTGCGAGATCCTCGTCGTACACCTTGCTAATCACCGTGTTGATTGCCTCCAGTCCGGCTTTTGTATTTCTGTAGGCTTCATTTAGTACAGCTAAATCTGCGGTTGTAAGCATAAATAAAAACCCTCCTGCCATTGATCCGTCTTTTTTAAACAGTCATAGCATATGGAGATTTTCTTGTTTTATACAAAAAACACCGGCGCGCAGAACCTTTCCACTTCCACGCGCCGGCATATGCCGAGTCCTTCTGTTTATCTTCCGGACCTTACTCCAGATACTGTGTCATGCAGTAGCACTCAGTCCCATTATAATTAATCTTGCTCCATCCATCGTCATAGCTCTCGATCTGCGTAACGCTTTCGCCCTGGTAAGCTGTCCCCAGGTATTCTGCCTCTGTGCTGGGCTCTGCGCGCAGTCTGACGCTCTCTGTGAAACGAGTCTCTCTGTTCTGGGCAGTCGCTGCGGCTTCCTCTGCAGGCGCTTCCTCCACAGGCTCCTCCGTAGTCTCTTCCGCAGGCGCCTCTTCTTCAGGTGTTTCTGTCGTCTCTTCTGCAGGCGCCTCCTCTGTGGTTTCTTCCGCAGCTTCCTCTGTCTCAGATCCGCCCTCTGCTATCCGCAGGTAACGTGCCTCCTGCTCTGCAAGATTTGCATCAGCCGCCTTTGCTTCCTCGTACTTCACCCTTACCTCTTCCCGCAGGGCAAGCACATCATCCTCTTCCGCCATGGCCGCCACGTACTCGTTCAGCTCGTCGCTGGCCTCTCCATTGAAGATGACGAGATTTCCCTCATCATTCGTATATACATACAGCGCGGAAAGTCCCGGAGCCGGCGTGTCAATCTGCACAAACTTCAGTTCATAGTAAGCAAACACCAGATAGGAGCCTTCCTCCAGTCCCTTCTTCGTATAGCAGGAAATATTCTGATATCCTTCCACCAGATCGCTGGAGCGCAGAATCTTGTTCTGCTCCTCCTCTGTCGTCGTATCCTCTACCGTTGCCAGCCCTTCCATATCTCCGGCTGCCATATAATTGTAATAATTCTGAATCAGCTCGTTTACCTCCGGGTAGGCATCCTGTTCCAGAGGATTGACATTCTCCGTGGCCTCTGCTTCTGCAGCCCCTGCCGCAGACACCACGGCGCCCTGCTGCTCTTCTCCTGTATTCTGCGATGCATCTGCTGCCGCCGGCGACGCGCTTTCGCCATTTGCAGACGCTCCCCCGCCTGCCAGGCTGGCGCCGGCAAAGACAACCAGGCAAAACGCCACACAGCCCACTGCCACCTGCCGCTTATACTTCACAATCCAGTCACCGACTTTATCTTTACTCAATTTTTCCTTCAGATTATCTACAGAAAATTTCATACATGCCTCCTGCGCACTTCTATCTCAATACTTCACAACATAATCGCTTAATAAATGTAACATTTTCGTAACAAAACGATTGTAGCAAACTTGCAGGAAAAAGGCAACCTTAAATTGTGACAATTTTGTGAACATTTTTTAACAGGCATTTTCTTATTGTCTTAGTATTAACACGCTATCAGGGTGAGTTTCCCGGAAACAGGAGAATATAGATAGATATTATCAGAAAGTATCTCAGTATCCCGGACCTGCGTTCGATTGATGTCTCGGACCATAGCGGTAAGCTCCTGCTCGTCACTGACTGCCGAAGCCGGAACCATAATTACCTCATGAATACTGCTGGGAAGCATATAAAACTCTCCCCCTATTCTGTCTGCGCAGGATTCCAGAACGCCTTCATAAAGAATGCAGGCTGCTCCCAGAGATTTCTGAGAATTGGTCAACACATACATCGGTACTCCCACCTCCTCTGGTTCTTCCAGGCCGCCTGAAAGCTCACGTATCACATCCGCCATGCTGGAGAGGCGGGCCGGCAGCAGCTTCACCGCATTGGCTTTCGCGTCCCGGTACAGGTCCGAGCATCCGGCCTTCCAAAGCTTCAGATGACTGTTGTGAATCAAAACCGTGGCATTCCCCACCGGTGTATCCTCCAGAAGACAGTAAAATACAATCGCCAGATCGAGAAACGGCAGATGCGGGATTTTCTTCAAAAGCTCCCTGTTCTTTTCTGCGTTTATCAGCTTATAGACTACGGTATGCTGCAGCCTGCTGTAGTCCGAAAAGAAGTCTGCATTGAATTTTTCTTCAAAATCCGTGTTGCTGCAGCACTCTATAATCTGATCGCAGATCCCCTTCAGAGACCGTCCGTCCAGGTATTCCCTGTAATAGGCATCCATATAAATCGTCGGCGCCACCTTCTGCCCCTGTCTTCGAATAGAAAGCCCGTCCAAAATTACTCCGTTATTTTTCTCCAGCGGGAGCATCTCCAGCTTCGTCCCGCTGGGCAGCGACTCCCTCAAAAAGTCTGTGACCGATCCTACAAATTCCTGATAATTCATGCACTCATCCTTTCTTTCTTCTGATTTTATGATTCTTCAACTGGGATCTCTGCAGCGAAATGCCGCGTGAAATTAGAAGATATTTCCATTATATCTGACAAGACTTATTTTTGCAAGTGTTTTTTACATCTTTTTACATTTTACATTTTCACTGTGGGTTCCAGATATTTCCGCAGAAAAGATTGTAGAAGAGATTCCTGTAGAAGAGAATTGACACAGAAGGATTGACACAGAAGAGAATTTTATGCTTGCACAATTTCGCTTTTTGTTGTAGAATATCTCAAGTAGCCGTTATGCATCTGTAGCTCAGTGGATAGAGCACTGGCCTCCGACGCCAGGTGCCGCTAGTTCGAATCTAGTCAGATGCAGACCTGTAAAGAGGCCCCCGGATTCAGCTTTGCATTTGCTGAATCCGGGGGCCTCTTTCGCATTTCATGCACGATTTCTCCAATCTCCTGATATCTTTTCCGCTCTTATCCAAGACTGCTTTTTCTGTTCTTTTCCCGATACTCTTTTGACGCCTTCCATATCAGATAATCAAAAACGGCTGCGGTTACTGCCATAAGGATACCTGTTCACATATCTCCCCACTTCTGCACCTTCTCCTTCTTTCTTCCTCTGTCAGTGCACAGAAAGCCGGCACTGACAAAAAAGACTGCCGCACTCAGCCAGCGGTATTCCATGCTACCGTCAAGCTGGTGAAGCAGTCTTTTCCATACTCTTATGTCATTCTCACAACGCCCTGTCTGATAACCCTGTCAACCCGTCTTATACTCTGGACAGATATTCTCCTGTACGGGTATCAATCTTGATCTTGTCGCCCTGGTCTACGAACAGCGGAACATAAACCACAGCCCCTGTCTCTACAGTCGCCGGCTTGGTCGCTCCGGTAGCCGTATCGCCCTTGAAGCCAGGCTCCGTGTCGGTAATCTCCAGCTCTACAAAGAGAGGCGGCTCAACTGCAAATACGTTTCCGTTGTAGGAGCATACCTTTACCATCTCGTTCTCTTTTACGAACTTCAGGGAATCTCCGATATCCTCTGCGTTCAGCGCGATCTGGTCGTAGTTCTCCGTATTCATGAAATGGAACAGATCTCCGTCAGAATACAGGTACTGCATCTCTACGCGGTCGATTCTCGCCTGCGGGAATTTTTCGGTGGGACGGAAGGTCTTCTCCACCACGCCTCCGTTGATGATATTTTTAAGCTTTGTTCTTACGAAAGCTGCGCCCTTGCCCGGCTTTACATGCTGGAACTCCAGAATCTGATATACGTTTCCCTCAATTTCAAGCGTAACGCCGTTTCTAAAATCTCCTGCTGAAATCATTCTTAACTCTTCCTCCTACTGTCTTAAGCGCAGCTCTTTTCACCTCTGCGCATGGAATTTTAATCTGTAACTGTCATAATCAGCAGTTACCTGAATTTATTCTATAATAAAACTACTGCTTTTTCAAGCCTTTTCTAAGCCAAAGCATTTCCCGGGTTCTCTCACTGCCGCTTTCTCTTTGCCGCAGCCTTACCCGCTCCCATCTGGAATCTCTTCTGCCCTACAGCTCGAGCAGCTCCTTCGGCGACGAAGTCAGGTTCCGGATGCCTGCTTCTGTCAGCACAACCATATCCTCGATCCGCACACCCCCGAAGCCCGGAATATAGATGCCGGGCTCTACCGTCTCAATCATCCCGGGACACAGCACCGTCTCATCCCGCATGGACAAAGCCGGCCTCTCATGAATTTCCAGGCCCACCGAATGGCCCAGCCCATGGCCGAAATATTCTCCGTATCCCGCCTTTTCAATCACCTCTCTGGCAAGCCGGTCGCCTTCCGCCCCGGTTATGCCTGGGCGAAGGCCCGCAAGGGCCGCTGCCTGCGCCTCAAGGACGACTCTGTAAACCTCCTTCTGGCGTTCGCTGGCCTTCCCAATGACGACTGTCCGCGTCATATCAGAACAATAGCCCTTGTATCTGCAGCCAAAATCCATGGTCACAAGGTCTCCTGTCTCCAACGGCTTTTCTGTAGGCACCGCATGAGGCATCGCAGAATGGTATCCGGAAGCCACGATAGTATCAAAGCTGGTGCCTTCTGCTCCCAGGCTTTTCATAAAATACTCCAGCTTTGCCGCAATCTCAAGCTCCGTGACGCCGGGCTTCAGCTCCTTTAAGATACGGGAGAAGGCCTTGTCCCCAATCCGCTCCGCTTCCTCCATTCTCCGGATTTCCTCTTCGCTCTTGACCGCCCGCAGCAGGGAAAGCGCGCCCTCCAGCGGCCTCCAGCCCTCCGGCAAAAGCCCCGCTCCCTCCTGGAGCTCTCTCACAGTCCCATACAGCATCGCGTCTTCTTCAAACCCAAGCCTTCCGACTCCGTCCTCTCTGACCAGCCGCGCCAGAAGCGCCCCGTAGCCTATGCCTTTTCCAATCGTCTGTACCTCGCAGCCCTCTCCTTCCTCCTCCGCCTGAAGCGTATAACGGCTGTCCGTCAGAATTACACTGCGCTCCGCCGACGCGTAGAGATAGCTCTCCGTCCCCACAAAGCCGCTCAAATACCGGATATTGGCCGGGCGCGCTACAAGCACCGCGTCGAGCCTCTGCTCTTCGAGAAGTGCTTTTATTTTTTCCTGCCCTGCGCTCTGTCCAGCGCACTGCCCACTCTTCTGCCCCATCGCTAATCCCATCCTTTCCTGATACAGGCTTATTTCTCTTGTCAAATAGGGAAACCCTAAATTAACAAGGATATACACACTTCCAGCGGCTCCTGCACATCCACGGAGCTATCTTCCCTGTTCCCTCAGATAGAAAAACAATACAACTTTTTCCAGATACCGTTTCAGTACAATCTGAATCTCCTCCTTTGGATCCATCGGCTTTACGAGAATCGAATAGAGGCCGCTCCGATTGGCGCCCCATACATCCGTAAAAAGCTGATCCCCTACAAAGAGCGTATTGGAAAGATCGGTCCCCATCCGCTTCATTCCTTCCTGATAGCCCTTCCGGGACGGCTTGTCTGCCTTATATACATACGGGGTCTTCATGGCCTCCGCAAAGGGCGTCACCCGGGGCTCCTTGTTGTTGGAAATCAGGCAGGTCGCAAAGCCCATGGCATGAAGCCGCCCAAAAAGCTCCACGCTCTGCTGCGTGGCAGGGGCGTCATGGGGCACCAGCGTATTGTCGATATCGAAGAGGATTCCCCGGTATCCCTTCCGGTATAACTCCTCAAAATCGATTTCATAAGTGGAATTTCTATATTCCTTTGGATAAAAGGCGCCAAGAAGCGGACCTCTGCCTCTATACTCCGACACAATGATTCCTCCTACGATAAGCACCGCTCCGGCAAAGCCTGCCCCAGTGATCTTTTCATCCAGCACAATGGCAGCCGCCACCATGGTGACAAAGGGATTCAGATAGATATAATTATTTGTATTCACAAGCCCGATGCGCTGAATCGCCTTGTTCCATGCCACATAACACAGGGCGCTCCCTAGAATTCCCAAAAACAGCAGACAGAACAGATTTTCTCCCTTCGCAAGGGGTTCAAGAGGCGGCAGACCCTTTCCCCATACTGCAAAGGGGGCCGTCACAATCACGGCGTAAAACGCCATCCTTCTGGTCAGGAACAGGCTGTCATACCGGCCCACATATTTCTTCAGAAGCACAGAATAGATTCCCCATGACAGCGCTGCCAGAATGGAGAGCGCGTCTCCCAGAGGATTCAGCTTTAAGACATAGGTCCCATTGAACACCACGAGAACGACGCCTGCAATCGCAATCACAAATCCAGCCCAGATTTGCCTCGTCAGCTTCTCGTCCTTTGTAAAAATATGCGCGAGCACTGCCGTAAAAATCGGAGCAGCCGCTAGAATAATGCTGACATTGGACGCCAGCGTGTAGGTAAGAGCCGTATTTTCAAAAAAATAATACAGAGACACGCCGGACAGGGAAAGGGCAAAAATCCCCGCCTCCCCCTTCAGGCCCGCAGGCCTTTCAATCCGCCGCGTCAGCAGGAGGAGAACCACCCAGGCAAGAAAGAAGCGCATCAGCATAATCTGAAGCGCGTCATAATCCCGGAGAAGAGTCTTTGTCGCCACAAAGGTCGTTCCCCAGATAGTAATAGTAATCAGGGCAAGCAGATGACCTGCCACCCTGTCGTTTTTCACCGTCATCTCTTCGCGTTCCCCTTTACTTGTCCAGCATCTTTTTCAGCTCGCTTAAGAATGTGTTCACATCCTTAAACTCCCTGTACACGGACGCAAAGCGGACATAAGCTACCGAATCCAGCCCTTTCAGCTTATCCATGACCATCTCTCCGATATCGCTGCTCGGGATCTCCCGCTCCTCCCGGTTGAAAATCTCGCTCTCAATGGTATCAATCATCGCGTTGATATCCTTCAGCGGTACCGGCCTCTTATGGCAGGCGCGGAGAACGCCGTCCTCGATCTTGCTGCGGTCGTAGGGCTCCCGGTTGTTGTCCTTCTTTATCACAATCACGGGAATGGTTTCTATCTTCTCATAGGTCGTAAATCTTTTTCCGCAGGCGTCACAGAGGCGGCGCCGCCGAATGGAGCAATTGTCGTCCGCCGGCCGGGAATCGATAACCCGTGTATTTTCCTGGCTGCAAAATGGGCACTTCATAACATACCTCCCGTGTTTCTCTTACGCATTTTGCGGGCCGTCTGCGTCGGCCCGCCGATAGAAGTAGTATAGTACAGGTTCCTCTTTTCTGTCAATTAAATTTCTTTTCCCGGAAGCCCCTGCATAAGATATAAAAACACATTGGGAGATCCTTATGACATTCTGTGAACTGCGCGAAAAGGATGTGATCAATATCCGCGACTGCCGGAGAATGGGCCATGTATGCGATCTGATCTTTGACCCGAAAAACGGCTGTATCCTGGCTCTCGTCACCTCTTCCAGCGAGAAAATCTGGGGAATTCTCGGCAAGGACAGCGAATGTGAGATTCCCTGGTGCAAAATCAAGCAGATTGGGCCTGACATCATCCTGGTAGACCTGGATCACGACAAGCATCCAAAGTAAGCCGGATCCTCTCCAGTATGAGCCCGCCCGCAGCCTCTTTTTACATCAGCTCCGGAAGCCAAACGTCACTTCCCTGGGAAAGCCCTGGCTGTATCATCCGTACCTCAATCTCCCCGTCCTGGAATCGATAGGTTACCAGGGCCTTTCCCTCCTCCTCCATCTGCGTCTGCGCTTCTCCTCCTTCCAGATGAAGCGTCCATTCCAGCGCAGCCTCTGGCGTATAGTAATGCTCTTCATAATATTCCGGATCCTGGCCCGCGAGATCCCGCAGCACCAGTTCCTCTGCAAAGCTGTGATCCTCAAAGGAGCTGCTCATATAATCGGGTGTCCAGTCCTCATATGCCTCCTGAAATGCTTCGCAGGAGCTGATTTCAAAAAATTCTCTTCTTTCCCATCCCGTGATCTGCCAGGAGTCTCCCTCCGGCTCCAGCGTGATATTGTCCTTCCACACCCACCAGATCATATCGCTCGTCAGGCCAGGATAGGTGATCTCCGCCTCTGCGGGCATGCCCTCAGAGAGCTTTATCACCGGCGTCCCAGCCAGAAACGGGCTGGACCAGCCCATCGAGAGAACAGGCTTCCCGTCTTCATCTACGGCTGCTGTACGTTCAATCCCAAGCTCATCTGCCCTGGCCTGGAGCTCCGGCGACAGGCTTTCATAGACATATTCCGCATTCCTGTTTCCGGCTGCCGCGGCCCACAGCTGTACAAAGGCTGCCAGCCTGTCCTCCTCTGTAAGATCCTCTGCGTCCCCTGCCAGCCATATGCTGGTGGGCCCGTCTGCTCCACCGATCATAGATACCGCTTCCTGTCCGGATGGATTGGAAAGGCAGAACCAGATTCCCACGATCACCAGAATCAGGGCTGCCGCTGCCGCAATCCTCCCTTTCTTTTTGTATTTGAGAATATTTCGGATTCTGGCCTTCACAGAGCTCTCTCCGAAAGCCAGGGGACCGCCCGCCGGAAATCCCGCAGGAGCCGCCAGAGACAAAAGAGCCTCCCCATAGCTCTCCCTCTGGCCTTCTCCCACATCATCCAGAACCTGCTCGTCGCAGCTCATCTCCATATCCCGCGTCAGCAGCGCAAGGGCAAACCAGAGCAGCGGATTAAACCAGTGGACTGCGGCGGCCACCCAGGCCAGAAGCTTCAGCTGGTGATCATGACGGCGGAGGTGGACCCTTTCATGCCGGATCACAAAATCACGCTCCTTAGCCGAAAGGCCTGTAGGAAGATAAATCCGCGGACGGAAAAAGCCAAGCACAAAGGCTGTGGAAATCTGATCGGTCTCATAAATCCCTTCCTCTGCCCTCACAGCCAATGAGACCTTTCTTCCAAGCCGCAGGCGGGAGACCAGTCCCCAGCCAAGAAGCAGCAGTACTCCCGCCGCCCAGACAGCCGTCAGAACTGCCGGAAGCAGATGACCCGCTGACGCAAGCGCCGCGGCCTGGCCTGCTTCCGCCCCTGTCTGCGCTGCAGCCGACGTTGCAAGCTCCGCCGATTCTCCCGCCTGGGACAAGGCCCCCTCCAGCCCCAAAGCAGAGGACAGCCATGCAGCCTGAGCAGGCGCAAGCGCAGCTGTAAGCTGCCCGCCCTCCGTCCTCATAAAAGAAAACAGGCGGAATACGCTGAAAGGGGACGAGTAAGAAAAGGGGCAGACGGCCCGGATAAAAACTGCAAGCCACAAAAGGTAGAGGTATTTTTTCGATACAGGACGTAAAAACAGGCGCAAAAGCAAGACTGCTAAAACCGTGATAGACGCAGCCAGGCTCAGATCAAAAAGCAGTGACACCCATTCTCTCATTTTCCTTCCTCCTCTCCCCGTCTCCGGCTGGCATCTATCAGCTGCTTCAGCTCCTCCGCCTCCTCTTCACTCAGCCTTTTCTCATCCAGAAATGCAGCCACAAACCGCGGAAGCGAACGATCGAACCACTTATCCACCACCGCCTGGCTTTCGTAGCGCTGTACATCCTCCCGCTTCACCAGAGAAACAACGATCGAATTTTCATTTTTCAAAATTCTTCTCTCACAGAGCTTGCGAAGCACCGTATAGGTTGTAGATTTCTTCCAGCCAAGCCGTGGAAGGCAGGCTTTGTACAGCTCTGTAGAGCTCAAAGGCTCCAGCTCCCATACAATCTCCATCAGACGGTATTCTGCGTCATAAAGCTTCAGTTCCTCCATAGTTTCTTCCTTTCTCCATGCAGACGGTCTATTGCAATAAATCGGTTTATCTAAATAAACCTTATCACAGACGGCCAGCTCTGTCAATCAAAAACACAAGCGTTTTTCTGCATGCTTTTCCTGAGCATACTAAAAACCGGAAAATCAGTTTCCTGATCCTCCGGTCCTCTCCGCTCTCCTGTCAGTCAGCCGCCGTCCCGCTGCCGGCCCGGCTCCCGATATATTCTCTCATATTCTCCTTCGGAACCCCAAGCGCGATGGAAAGCTCCTCATAAAGCTGCTCCTCCGCCGCATGGAAATACCGCTCATCTATCGTTGTCGCCTTTTTCCCCTGGGCTATCCGCTCCTGCCCGCGCAGATAGGAGGTCTTGATGATCCGTATCCACTGTCTTGGATCGCCGCTGCGGATAGCTTCCTTATATCTTTTTTCCCGTTCCTTATCATTTTTCTCCAGCAGCGCCTCGATTCCCGAAATTCCTTCTACCAGAGCGGACGCCTCTTCCTCAGACATCACAGCGCGCATGGCCGTCTTATCGCTATCCACCGGAGTAAAGACCGTGCTTCCCTTCTGAAAGCAGGGACGTAGCACATAGTACAGCCTGCCCTCTGCCGTTCCCTTCATATCCAGCTCCGTAATCTCCTCTACCTGACATACCCCCTTCGTGCCGTAGACCACATAGTCTCCTTTTTCAAACATGAATCGTCCTCCTTTCTTCCATTCTTGTTCTATCTTTATTGTTCCCATAATCTGCACGCGCAGACATTTCACATGCATGACTGCGTAAAAAAACCGTACGCCTGCAAAGCGAAACGGTTTTTAGCTGCCTCTCACCTGCGGCCGGCAAAGCTGCCTGCTTCCTGCCGCCTGTACTTTTATAATAACAGAAAATTCTAATGATTTCTAACTGTTTTTCGTCTGCTTTTCTTTTTGTTACTGTCAAGTAATCGTTGGCAACTTTCTTGATTTATCTTTCCTATAAAATAGCATGTTTTCCCAGGTTTAATATCCAGCCATGTACAACAATCGTTTTCTCTCTCC
>NZ_NFLI01000006.1 GCF_002160825.1 Lachnoclostridium sp. An131 | reverse complement strand
TAAGACCCCTTGAAGACGACAAGGTAGATAGGGCAGAGGTGGAAGCACGGTAACGTGTGGAGCTGACTGTTACTAATAGGTCGAGGGCTTGACCAAAAAGCGAAGAAAGCGAAAGCACTTTGCAAAGCGTCATAGGATAGAAAAAAGTCTTAAAAATGGATTGACAGTATATAGTTTTGAAGGTATAAGGGAAGAACTTATGCCAGATAATCCTCGATAGCTCAATGGTAGAGCACACGGCTGTTAACCGTGGGGTTGTAGGTTCGAGCCCTACTCGGGGAGCTTCAGAGGAGAGAGACCTGTGAGCAGAATGCTTGCAGGTCTTTTTATTGTGGGTTGCGGCTCATAGTTTTTATGTACAATATGGTAAAGTGTTGCTTCTCTTTTTATTGACAGATTAAAGCAATCCTGCTATTCTAAAATAGGAAACTAGTTACCTAATCAACTGCCAAACGGCCGGCTGCTGTCTGTTTAAGAGCAGAAACAGTATCCGGACAGAAACAGGCAGGAGAAAGCAGAATTTCAGAAAACAGATATGAAAGATTTAAGAATACAGGAACTGATTACGCGGTTTTCTGATACCAGGGAAAATCAGGAGAAAGCAGTATTCAGCACTCTGTTCATTGCTGGAAACAGGCTGCAGACTGTTTTTGACAATCATATCCCGGAGATATCCTTGAAGCAGTTTATGCTGCTGTCGATAGTCAGACAGTTGCCAGAGCAGCTGACGTTTACGCAGCTGGGTGATATTCTGGGCTGTTCCCGCCAGAATATAAAGAAGCTGGCGGACGCACTGGAGAAAAAGGGATTTATTACGATTCAGCAGAGTTCCTCTGACGCAAGAGCTATGTGCATCTGTCCTGCGAAGAAAGCAGAGGAATATTTTCAAGAGGAGTTTTCTGTGTATCAGAAAGAATTGAAATATCTTTTTGAGGTGTATACGGAAAAAGAATTGGAGCAGTTTTTCCGGCTTTTGATGAGGCTGTACGCAGGAATAGAAAATCTGCAGAGGAGCATAAGAGAAGAGGAGAGGGAAAAATAGATGAAAACGGCAGTCATTTATCATTCACAGACAGGTTTTACGAAACGCTATGCTCAGTGGACAGCGGAGGCGGTAAAAGCGGATTGTTTTGAATTGTCAGAAGCCAGGGAAAAAGATTTGTCCGGGTATGAAGCAGTTGTGTTTGGGAGCTGGGTGTGCGCCGGAAGTCTCAGCAAGTTCGGCTGGTTTAAAAGCAATATGGACAAATGGAAGGATAAAAAGCTTGCGGTTTTTTGCGTCGGAGCAAGTCCGGCGGATAATCCGGAGGTCCAGGATTTCCTGAAGCAGAATTTTGGAGGACCGGAATTTGCAGGAGTCAGGGTATTTTACTGCCCAGGCGGCTTTTGCTATGAGAAGATGGGGATGAAGTCGAAGTTTATGATGAAGGTGTTTATGAAAGCGCTGAAGGCGAAAAAGGAGAAGACAGAAGCAGAGAAAGAGATGATAAGATGGATTTCTTCTTCTTATGACATTTCTAACAGAAAGTATATTGAGCCTGTGCTGGAATATCTGAAGGAATTATAAGAATGGCTATAAAGAAAAGACTGAATGGATGGGAGCTTTCAGTTTTGCCCCTGCCATTCAGTCTTAATATAGGAATGACCAAAATGGATTGACTGTTAAAGAACCGTCATAGCGGTGTAAGGGAACGAGAAATCAACATTCGTTCTCTTTTTTCTGCGTTTCTCTCGTATCGATGGAATCCCGGAAGACATAGAAACGGTCGTACAGGAATTCCAGAGTCAGGTTGCAGACCATGTTCAGCGCAGTTACCAGATATTCGTTCCAGTGGAGTGTATCGGCCAGATAGCTGCCCGCAATGGTGGAGACCGGGGTGAACACGCAGTAGAAGGCGAAGACCTTCAGCATGGCCACGGGCACGTTGCTGGCGGACTGGAAGGTGTACCGGCGGTTTAGTGTGAAGTTCCAGAGAACCGACAGGATCAGGGCTATCAGGTAACAGGGCCAGTAGCTCCAGCCGGTCAGTTCGTTCAGCAGGGAGAAAGCAATGATTTCGATGAGCCCTGCTGAAATGGAAAACAGTACGAATTTCAGGGTGCGGAGCAGTTCTTTATGCTTCATGCGTGAGCCTCCCCTCTTCGGCGCAGGAGCCGGAAGTTGTCTTTATTGGCTGCGTACAGCTTCTTGAAAATTTCATAGGAATGATTGTAGAGGGCATGTTCTGCCGGATTCGGCGCATAGCGGCTGTGGATGGGGATGAAGTCCCGTATCCTGTCCAGGTCGGGAATCAGGCCCAGACCGACGGCTGCCACAGCCGCGGCGCCTACGGAGCCCACATTCTGCGGACTTTCTACCACCTCAATCGGATGTCCCGTGATATCGGCCAGAATCTGTGAGGTGACAGGGGAAAGGGCGCCTCCCCCCACGAAGCGGATGGTGTCGGAGACGCTTATCTTTCGGGCCTGACATTCCAGCATCCAGCGCAGGTGATAGCAGATACCCTCCAGAACCGCGCGGATAAGCTCTGTCTTTCCGGTCTCCAGGCGGATGCCGAAGAACATGCCGGCGGCTGCGGGGTCTTCAAAGGGACAGCGGTTGCCATGAAGCCATGGAGTGAAGATGACGCCTCCGGAACCTGCGGGAGCATTTTTCACAGTCTCTGTCATATAATCGTACAGGCTGCGGGCGACGGCCTCGGGACCTTCCGAGATGTCCTTCTTTTCCAGATAAATGCCGATTTCATCCAGAGCGAGATGATCCCGGACCCATTCCAGACATTTTCCGGCTGTCTCCATTTCCGCAAAGTAGTTGTAGCGGCTGCGCTGGGCGCCGACGATGGCCGCGATCATGGCGGATACGTCCACCAGCTGCCGGTCGGTCACGGTGCTGACCCAGCCGGAGGTGCCGCAGTAGATATGAGTGTCTCCCACGCGTGTGCAGCCGGAGCCCACGCCGATGAGGGAAGCGTCTCCGCCTCCGCCGAAGACGGGCGTGCCCGGGACAAGCCCCAGTTCAGACGCGGCCTGTTCGGTCAGGACGCCTGCCTGTTCGGAAGAAGAGATGATTTCCGGAAGATGTTCCATGCGGATGCCGAAGGTTCTGCATAAGGGCTCACTCCACATATGTTTTCTGGTATCGTAGAGCAGCGTGGCGAAGGCGGAATCTTCAGTCATCACAAAACGGCCCGTACAGCGGTGTATCAGATACTCTTTTACATCCAGCCATTTGTGGGCGCGGGCAAAATTTTCCGGCTCATGGGCTTCTATCCATTTGTATTTCCACATGGGGTCCTTGACGCTTGTGGAGACAGCTCCGGTGATCCGCAGGCTTTTCAGAAGCTTGAAGATGTTAGCCCCGGCAATTTGGATGCCGTAGGCGATACCTTTCCGGATTTCTTCCACGGCCCGCTGGTCCATATAGCTCATGGGACGGTGGACGGGAACGCCGTTTTCGTCTGTCAGCACAAGTCCCTGCATCTGGGAGCAGAAGGAGATTCCGGCTATCTGCTCCGGGGCGGTGCCTGTTCTTTTAAGAAGTCTTTCTGTGGTGCAGCACATGGCAGTCCACCATTCATCGGCGTCCTGTTCGGCTCCTCCGTCTTCTAAAATGTAGAGATTGTATCCTTCACTCTCTCCGGCCAGCAGAGTGATGCTGCTGCCGATCTCAAAAAGACAGGTTTTTACGCCTGTGGTTCCAATGTCGTAAGCAAGCACATATGTCATATTTCATTCCCCCTGTATGTAAATGTATATCATATCCCTCCGGCGATTCAGTACAGGCTGAATCAAATCACTTGTCCTGTTCTTCAAAAGTAAATGCAGACTCCAGAAATTTCAGCATTTCCTTTCTTATCGATGAATTCATGTCTTCGGGTTCTGCTCCGCAGTAGATGCGGAAACGTTCTCTGTAGTAATCGCAGCAGTAGGTAAACTGCAGCATCATCAGCAGATTGTCAAAGAAAAAAGCGAAGAGCCCTGGATCGGCGTCCCGGCGTATTTTTCCTTCCCGCTGGGCACGTTCTGTCATACTGGTGTATAGACGGGCGCTCAAGGATTCGATCTCCTGAGTCAGGGCGGGAACAAAGCGCGCGGCGCTTCCGCAGGTCAGTTCGTGGTACATACGGATATGGCTGGGATGTTCCCGGCAGTGCTGCTGGAGCGCCTGAATCAGGCGCTCCGCGTACTGCAGAAGCTTTTCCTCCCGGCTGGTGGTTTCAGACAGGGTGCGTTCCAGCTCCTGCATGCTTTTTTTCACGCAGGCCAGAAAAAATCCATCTTTGTCTCCGTAATATTTATAGAGTACGCCGACGCTGATTCCGGCCCGTCCCGCAACCCTGCTCATACTGGTTTTCTCAAAGCCCTGCTCGCCGAATTCTGTAATGCCGGCCTCCAGAATCTCCTCCAGTTTTTCTTCAGTCAGGCGTTTCAGCAAATCTCATCCTCCTCTTGACCGGAAGCTTCCCGGGACTGTGCCTGCCCTTCCTTTTTTCGGGAGTATTTGGTCTGATAAATCAGTCTCTGCAGCCGGGCGTCCACAGGATTCAGCGGCTCGCAGTCGCTCAGAAGCTTTGCGTACAGAGCGGCTTCACAGCCTTTTTCCAGAAGAAGGGCGGCCGCGGCCACATCATCAGCTGTTTTTCCGGTACAGAAGCCGCCGCAGTCTTCCAGAAGCGCAGCGTTCCGGCCTGTGAGCGCTTTCGCGATGGCCGCGGGCTGCCGCCGATTCTCCCAGTGCCTTGCGCAGCGGATGTCCGGTCCGGCGATCTGGGCCAGATCATCCAGATAGGGATAGACGGTTTTGCCCAGGATACTCATAGCCATAGTGGAGGCGGAGCGTACATGCAGAATAAACCGGGCGCCGCTGCGCCGGTAAATGGCTGCGTGGACGGCAGCCGGACGGTCAGAATCCTCCGGAACAAGCCGCAGATCGTAGATGCGGGTGACAGAGCCGGTCTTCAGTTTAAAATAATGGCCGCTGCGCTGGCTTCTGCCGTAGTCTGGCATGGGCCAGAGGGCGCGCTGCTCTGTGTACATCTTAAGTTCCTCGTCCAGTACCGCGCCGATCCGCTCTGCGCAGATTCTTTCCAGGGCTTCGGCAGCCTGGAAAGCGGTGTCACAGTCTGTCCCGAGACAGAGCGCGCCGTGGCCGCGCATGAGAATGGCCTGGGCGGATGGATTGGAGGAAAGCTGGTCCGCCACTGCCTGGCGGAGCTTATCCGTGGAAGGAAGCCCGTAGGCGGCGCAGGGAACCCGTTTTCCAAGGACGGGGTCGGAAAAGCCGCTTAAGGCCCAGCCGCGGATACCGTAGACGGAGGCTTTGTCCTGGTGGGTGTGAATCACGAAGTTTACCTCCGGCCTCAGCCGGTAGGCATCCGCATGGATGCCCTTTTCGCTGGAGGGCTTACGCTCTCCCTCATAACTTAAATCGGAAATATTTACAAGAACCAGATCCTCCGGCTGCATATGCTCATAGCCCAGGCCGCTGGGTGTAATGACAAATTGTTCCTCAGATACCCGGGCGCTTACGTTGCCCCAGGTACGGGCCACAAGGCCGGCCTCCGTCAGTCTGTGCACGGCGGAGATTATGAGTTCTCTGGCTTCTGTCTCTTTATAGGCCATAGGTCTGAACCTCCTTATACGTCGATTCTTCCGCAGTTTGCAAATACGCGGTCAAAGCGGGAGAGCACGTCGTCGATCATTTCCTCCGTGTAAGCGGCGCTGGTGTAGAGTCTGGAGCCGGCCAGAGTGACGATGCCCTCTGCCATATAAGCGGCGCCGATATGCTCCATCTCTTTCTGACGGATTCCGGTTTCTTTCAGCACGTGGGGAATCGTCCAGGGTTTTGACCAGTCTACAATGAAATGCATGGTTCCTACGCTGTCCAGGTGGCAGATGGAACCCTGGTTGAAGGCCACGAAGGGCAGGTCGTATTTTTTGATCAGCTTCTGAAGGCCCTTTGTCAGACGGTCGCCCATGCGTCCTGCTTTTTCGCAGGCATTCGTCCGCTCAATCTCACAGAGTGTGTAGTAACCTGCTACACAGGAAATAGGAGTCGCAGCCAGGGTGCCGCCGCACATGGCTTTGGAAACCTTCTTTCCGGAGGAATCAAGACCTGCTCCCAGATAAGCCATGCAGTCCTCATGGCCGCCGACTCCGCCTGCTCCCGGATAGCCGCCGGCGATGATCTTTCCGAAGATAGTCAGATCCGGATCTACGCCGAAATAGCTCTGGGCTCCGCCCGGTCCGATACGGAATCCGGTTACCACTTCATCGAAGACGAGAAGCGCTCCATATTTGTGGGCCAGCCATTCAGCACCTTTGATGAATTTTTTGGATACGGGACGGGTGCCGCTTTCCGGTCCTACCGGCTCGATATAGATGGCCGCTGTGCCGCCTGTGAGCTCGTTCATTTTCAGCTTCCGTTCCAGATCATCCAGATCACCCGGGAAAAATTCATTGGTATGCTTAAATACAAAGTTCGGAACGCCTTTGGACATCAGGCCCTTTGTTCCGGGTACACGGATGCCGTAGGCCAGCTGGTCGGACCAGCCATGGTAGGCGCCGCCCATCTTCAGAATGTTTTTCTTTTTCGTTTTCAGCCGGGCGATTCTGGCCGCGACCATGCAGGCCTCGGTTCCGGAGCCCAGCATACGGAACTTCTGGACAGAGGGAACCATCTCCGTGATCTTCTTTGCCAGCTTGTATTCATACTCGTGAAACAGGCCGGTGGAAGGGCCGCAGGTATTCAGAAGCTCGATGACCTTTTCCCGCACTTCCGGCATGTTGCTTCCGAGAATGGTGGGTCCGCCTGCCTGCAGCAGGTCATAGTAGCAGTTCCCGTCGATGTCGTAGAGCCTGGCGCCTTCCGCCTTTTCAATAACGATGGGGAACGGGTAATTGAAAGCCAGATTGTGCTGTACGCCTCCGGGAATGACCTTCTTTGCCTCGGTGATCATTGCCTTGGACTTACTGCACTTTTTTTCGAAATATTCTTCCTCGTACATTTTCAGCTTATCCGGACGCACGGAATAAACCGGTTTTTTGATCAGCTCATCCAGCTGTCTGGTGACTTCTGCCGCGTTCAGATACTTGTCGATTGCAAATCCATTGTATGCCATACCTTTTCCTCCTGTTCTGCTGGCTCATGGAAGCGCCGCTTCCGGTTTTGGGAAATCCGGTGCCGGCGCAGATGTAGGGTTCGCCTTGTGAATCTATGTTCACGTCTTGCCTCCATTTTACCATTCCGACAGGAAAGCTGTCAACGAAGGCGGAGAGAATTTTTCCCGTATATGGAGCGGCAGCTGCCGCTCAGGCCGGTTTCAGACATCTGCCCTTTTAAGACGCAGGGACAGGACTTGAGAACAGAACCGCGCAGGCTGTCAGCGGTATCTCCGCCGGTATTCGGAGGGAGTGCACCCTTTCTGCTCCCGAAAGATTTTCGTAAAATAGCTGGCGTCCTCAAAGCCGCACAAAGCGCCGATTTCTGCGACGCTTCGGGAGTCTGAAATCAGGAGAGAAGCTGCCTGGCGGATGCGGTACTGTCTCAGATAGTGGACAGGAGGGACGCCGATGGTGGCGCGGAAGCAGCGGAGCGCTTCACTTTCACTGACACCTGCGCTGGCGGCGATGTGGGAGACAGTCAGCGCCTCGGGGAAATGTTCCTGGATGTACTGCAGCATCTGCTTGGCTCTCCGGGTGTCTCTTAACGCTTTTTCCGAAGGCGGGAAGGCGTCTGCCGGCCTGTGGGAAAAGAGGAGAAAGAGCAGGCGTGACAGGGAGGAACGCACCTGAAACTCATAGCCGGGGGGCTCCAGAAAGCAGGCTTCCCAGGCATCTTTGACATTTTGAAGGGCTTCCCGGTGCCAGGAGAGAGAGCCGTCCAGAGGAGTATATTTCAGGGCCTCGTTCTGAATAAGCGGATGGACATAATTTTGCCAGAAAATACTGTCCAGGCTTCCTCCGATGAGCCTCGGGTGAAAAACCAGAGAGCGGAGACGGCAGCAGCTGTCTCCTGCGGCGCGGACGGCATGGAGAATGCCGGCGTTGATAAAAAAGCCCTGCCCTTGGGAGAGGGAAAAGCGGTCCGATCCGGCACTGAGAAGGGCGTTTCCTTCTGTGATAATGAGAACCTCCAGGTCTTCATGCCAGTGCCATGCTACCGGACTTAAACGCAGATCTTCATCATGACAGGAGACGGGGAAGAGGGAGGTTCCATGCTCGGTAAGTTCTTTTCCCTGCGGATCTGTCTGTACGGCGCAAAATGATATTGCCATAAGCCTGTTTCCTCCTGTTGGTGGAAATATTATAGAAAAAAGATGGTTTTCTTCTATCTGATAGTGATTTCTGATGATATAATTATACCAGTTTACGAGGAGGAATACCAGAATGTTTCATTTGCTTTTAGCTGTTATCTATCTGTCATTTATCAGCCTGGGACTGCCCGATTCTCTGCTCGGCTCAGCCTGGCCTTCCATGTATGGCGGGTTTGGAGTCCCGGTTTCTTACGCAAGCATTATTTTTATGATTATCTCGGCAGGCACAATTGTGTCCAGCCTGCAGAGCGACCGGCTTACAAGAAAGCTGGGAACGGGCAGGGTGACGGCCCTGAGCGTGGCGGTGACCGCGGCGGCTCTGTTTGGTTTTTCATTCAGCAGTTCTTTCTGGATGCTCTGTCTGTGGGCAGTTCCCTATGGACTGGGCGCGGGAAGCGTGGACGCGTCCCTGAATAATTATGTGGCGCTTCATTATGCCAGCCGCCACATGAGCTGGCTTCATTGTATGTGGGGGATTGGCGCTTCCATAGGGCCCTATATTCTGTCCTTTGCCATGACAGGAGGACAGGGCTGGAATATGGGGTACCGGTATATTGGCTTTCTGCAGGTAGCGCTGACAGTGATCCTTTTTCTGAGCCTGCCGCTCTGGAAAAACGGAAAAGCAGAGGCGGCAGCGCAGAAGAAAACTCCCTCCGGGCCGGAGAAAAGCCCGGCCGTACAGGAAAAGCCGGGCCGGGATAAGGCCTTAAGCCTGCCGGAAATCCTGAGGCTTCCGGCTGCAAAGGAAGCCATGCTGACATTTTTCTGCTATTGCGCGCTGGAACAGACCACAAGTCTGTGGGGGAGCAGCTATCTTGTTCTGCACTGCGGCATTTCCGCGGAAGCGGCTGCCCGGTTTGCCAGCTGGTTTTTCCTTGGTGTAACAGCCGGCCGTTTCGCCAGCGGTTTTCTGACTATGGCGCTTAACGATACCCGTATGGTGAGGCTTGGCCAGGGGATTATTTTTCTCGGATTTATCACGCTGACGATCGCGGGAACCAGTGCGGCGGCGCCTTTCGGCCTGATTCTCATAGGACTTGGCTGTGCGCCGATCTACCCCTGTCTTCTCCACTCTACGCCGGAACACTTTGGAAAGGAGCGCTCTCAGGCCGTCTTTGGAGTCCAGATGGCGAGCGCTTATGTGGGAACCTGTCTGATGCCGCCGCTGTTTGGGCTGATTGCGGAGCATGTGGCTATTCGTCTGTTCCCGTTTTATCTTCTGGGGCTCCTGGCGTTGATGGCGGTCATGCATGAAAGAGTGGTCCGGAAGACAAAGGGAGATGCTGCCGGCCGGCAAGACAGACAGGAAGCGGCATAGCAGAGAATGCTCCGGGAAGCAGGCGCGGAGCGGGGGTGAACAGAGGGGATTTTTTCTTGAGAGGATTCGGGATTCGGGGCAGAAAATCTGCAGATAAAAATAGAAAATCCCCTCTTGCCAAATTGGAAAAAATGTGATAGCATATCTAATGTTCAGGTTATCTCTGCGCAGATAACGGCCCCAAGGGGCAAAAAGAGAACAGGGCTCCTTGGTCAAGCGGTTAAGACATCGCCCTTTCACGGCGGTAACACGGGTTCGATTCCCGTAGGAGTCATTTTGGACCCATAGCTCAGTTGGTTAGAGCAACCGGCTCATAACCGGTCGGTCCTGGGTTCGAGTCCCCGTGGGTCCACTTTTTCATTTATTATTTTATTATCTTATCATTTTATTTTTGGCCCGATGGCTCAGTTGGTTAGAGCGCCGCCCTGTCACGGCGGAGGTCGTGGGTTCGAGTCCCATTCGGGTCGCTTATGCGCCAGGCGCATTTGCCGGCATGGCGGAACTGGCAGACGCACAGGACTTAAAATCCTGCGGGACTAATCTCCCGTACCGGTTCGATTCCGGTTGCCGGCAGATATTGAGAATTTCTTACATTTGTGAGAGATTCTCTTTTTTTATTCCCGCGGGCAGTGAGCCAGGCGGACGCGTTCCAGGCTGCCTCTATGTAAAACATTTCTGTGCTGCATATCATATAGGGATGAAACAGGAAAAGAGTCAGTCAATGATAGAAATCAGTCTCTGCATGATTGTGAAAAATGAGGAGGAAACTCTGGGCAGATGTCTGGAGAGTATGGAAGGGCTTGTGGATGAAATCGTAATTGTGGATACCGGTTCCTCGGACAGAACCAGGGAAGTCGCAGGCAGATATACGAAGAAACTTTATCACTATGTCTGGAGGGATGATTTTTCAGCAGCCAGAAACTTTGCCTTTGACAAAGCGGGAAAAGCTTACTGCATGTGGCTGGACGCAGACGATGTAATGAGCCTGGCCGGGCGGGAAGAGTTTCAGAATATGAAAAGGGAACTGACGGACAGCGCAGATATGGTCCTGCTGCCTTATCATACCGGTTTTGACGAGATGGGAAGACCCTCCATTACGTATTACCGGGAACGGATTATGAGAAACGCTGCCGGCTTCCGGTTTCAGGGCAGGGTGCATGAAGCGGTTGCTTTGAGCGGGAGCGTGGTGAAGGGAACGGCAGTGATTGAGCACCGAAAGGAAAGGAAGGGAGACAGATTTCGCAATCTGCGGATTTACCAGGATATGGAGAAGCGTAATGAAGAGTTTCTTCCCCGTGATCTTTATTATTATGGAAGAGAGCTGGTCTCACACAGACTGTATGAGAAAGGCAGGCAGGTTTTGCAGGCTTTTCTGCGGGACAGGGAGGGCTGGAAAGAAAATAAGATAGATGCCGCAAGACAGCTTGCCGTCTGCTGCTATGGGCTGGGGCAGGAAGAGGAAGCGCTTTTGGCTCTGCTTCAGAGCTTTGTCTATGATATGCCAAGAGGGGAAATCTGCTGTGATTTGGGAAGACATTTTCTGGACAGAGGGAGATATCGGGAAGCGGTATTCTGGTATGAGCAGGCGCTGGGATTGAAACCGGAAAGAGACAGCGGGGCATTTATACAGGAGGAATGTTATGATTTCCTTCCGGCTATTTCTCTGTGTGTCTGCTATGACAGGCTGGGAGAATGGGATAAGGCGGAAACATATAACAGACTGGCGGGCAGTTTCCGGCCGGATTCCCCCTGTTATCTTCAAAATCTGGAGTATTTTAAGAAACTCTGGCGGCCGTAGCCCGATGGAAGCTTTCTGGAAGCGCATGCTCATATTTTTTACAGCAGAAGGAATGCGGGAACATATAATAAAAGGAAAATGAAAAAGAAGGATGTATTTTATGTTCTGGTTTCAAAATCATCGTCAGGGAAACAGTGAACAGGGTGCCTGCGGGCAGGAGAAGGGATGCGGCTGCTCCTGCGGCCGTCCCTGCCCGCCGCCCTGTCCGGAAGGAGTTACGGGGCCTACAGGTCCGGCGGGAGCGACAGGCCCGGCGGGAGCGACAGGTCCGGCGGGAGCGACAGGTCCGGCGGGAGCGACAGGTCCGGCGGGAGCGACAGGCCCGGCGGGAGCAACAGGTCCGGCGGGAGCGACAGGTCCGGCGGGAGCGACAGGCCCGGCGGGAGCAACAGGCCCGGCGGGAGCAACGGGTCCCAGAGGAGCGACAGGTCCGGCGGGAACAGAGGTACGGGAAGCGCTGTCTGCATATTCTACGCCCGCGCAGGCAGGAAGCGATGGGCAGGGGCTGATATTTGACAGAAACGGAGTGATAGCCGGAACTGTGATTTCGCACACGGCGAATTCTGCTGTTTTTACGGTGAATCAGCCGGGAATTTATTATGCCGCTTTTCATGGCACCTTTGCTCCGGTCAGCAATTCTGCCTTTCCCATGGGGTTGTCCGTTTATCTTCAGCAGAATGGAGCAGCTGTGCCGGGGGCGGGAGCCCAGTATACATTCCAATCCGCATCAGGAATGGAAAACCTGTCATTTTCTCAAATGATTGAGATTACGGCAGTCCCGGCAGCGCTGCAGGTGACAGGAAGCGGTGGAAGATTTCTTTATGCAGATGTGGGGCTGACAATTCAAAGACTTGGCAGCGCATCCTGAAAATGCCTGGAAGCAGACGGGTTCAGGATGAACACAAAGAAAGCCTGAGATGGTAAGGGAAGTCCCCGGCCTGCAGCGGGAAGCTTCAGCCCGGGGATTTCCTGGAGAAAAGCCGTAAATAGAGTAAAACGCAAAAAAAGCAGCCTGTTTTATATTTTTGAAAAAAGTTCTTGATTTCTGTGAATGAATGTGCTATTATAATCAGGCAGTCAAAAACAGGATGTTTTGGACTGAAAGAAAATCATATGTGTGGGCATAGCTCAGCTGGATAGAGCGTTTGGCTACGGACCAAAAGGTCGGGGGTTCGAATCCTCTTGCCCACGTTGAAAAATAAGAGAAACCTTAGTTTGACAGGGTTTCTCTTATTTTTTATCATACATATGGAAGCTGTTGAAAATGAGCAGAAGCGATTGGCTATATTGACAAGCTGAAAGCAGATAAGCTATGATATAGGCATTATCTGGCGGATATGCGTTCTGCGGACGCTGCAGTATATTCGAAAGGAAGGAAGAATGGACAGAAATGAATTCGTAAGCACGCTCCGGGCAGTGCTTTCCGGAGAGGTGCCTGCCTCTGTGGTGGAGGAGAATGTATGTTATTACAATACCTATATTTCTCAGGAGATAGCTGCGGGAAAAAGCGAGAAAGAGGTGATGGACAGTCTGGGGGATCCAAGGCTGATTGCCAGAACGATCATCGATACCCAGGGACAGGCGGGCTGGCAGGCGCAGGATTACGGAAGCCATGAGGCGTACGGCGCAGATGAGGAGCCGGAACGGGAAAAGGGGTTTCACGCGGAATTCCGTGACGACGGAGGTGTGGATATCAAGTATAAGCGCTTCAATTTTAATACCTGGTATGGAAGGCTTCTGATTACAGCGGTGATTATTCTGGCGCTGGTTCTGATTGTTCTGATTGTAGGCGGTATTCTGTCCTGGGTGCTTCCGGTTCTGGTTCCGGTTCTCCTGATTGTCTGGCTGCTTAAGATGATTTTCGGAAATCGATGAAAGCTCCGGAGCGCCATGCGGAGGCATAGTAAAAAAGAAAGAGTTTGTTTTGATAAGCTTTCAAAAAATGGAAAAATATTTTGCGGGATGCGTGCCATACTATGACTGTAATAAGTTACACATCTTCAATACAGGAGGCAGTCATTATGGCAAACAATGCAAACAATGCTAACAGCGACAGCAAGAATTACAGCAATTCCAGCAAGAATTCCAATATGAAGAATTCTTCCAATGCGAAAAATTCTTCCAACGCGAAGAATTCTTCCAAAAACGCGAAGAACGAGTCTGAGAACTGCAACTACTAAGCGGGAAAAAGAAGGCGGCGCAGGTGCGCCGCTTTCTTTTTTTGCGGTACAGGCGCACTGCGGAACCTGTCACATATGAGGCTGAAATACATATCATATCTTATACCTGGCTCTGTCGGGCAGGGCAGGAAAACAAAAAAATCAGGTGAGGATATGGAGTTTGAAACTATTTCTCCACGGGAGATCGATGCCTTCCTGTTCAGGGAAGGGTACAGCGTTATCGATATACGGGAACCGCGGGATTTCAGAAGGCTCCATCTGAAGGGAGCAGTCTGTATTCCCTATGGACAGCTTGAGGAACGGGTCCGGTTTCTGAAGAATCAGACTCTGGTGCTTTACTGTGAGCGGGGAGGCGCAAGCCTTATGGCTGCCAGGGAGCTTGCGGATAAGGGCTACAGGGTAAAAACCATGATTGGCGGGATTCGGGCCTACAGGGGGAAAAACCTGGAAAGCTATGTAGATAAAAGATAAGGATTGACAGGGGGGGACCTGCCATATTAAGATAAAATAAGAAAAGGGGCCGGGTGAATTTCAAAGCCCGGTCTTTCTTTGCTTTCTTGTGAAGCAAAAGAAATTCCTGTAAGCGGCCCCCGGTTGTTGGAGAGAATCAGAGTATGGAAACATATACATTTCTTGCGCCCTGTCATTTTGGGCTGGAATCAGTATTGAAAAGAGAGCTTCAGGATCTGGGCTGTGAGATCAGTCTGGTGGAAGATGGACGTGTGACCTTTAAAGGAGACATGCAGACCCTGTGCAGGGCCAATATTTTTCTGCGGACTGCCGAGAGGGTACTGCTGCAGACAGGGAGATTTCAGGCAGAGAGCTTTGACGAGCTTTTTGAGAGGATCAAGGAGATTCCCTGGGAAGAGTATATTCCGGAGAATGGGAAATTCTGGGTGACTAAGGCGACTTCGGTGAAAAGCAGGCTGTTCAGCCCCTCAGATATTCAGTCTATTGTGAAAAAGGCAATGGTGGAGCGTTTGAAGCAGCACTATGGCGTGAGCTGGTTTCCGGAGGATGGCGCGGCCTATCCGGTGCGCATTACCTTTCTGAAGGACGAGGCGGTCGTAGGAATCGATACTTCCGGTGTTTCACTGCATAAGCGGGGGTATAGAAGGCTGGCAAGCAAAGCCCCGATTACGGAGACGCTGGCTGCCGCGCTTTTGATGCTGACTCCGTGGAAGAGCGATCGGATCCTGGTAGATCCGTTCTGCGGCTGCGGCACATTCCCGATCGAGGCGGCGATGATGGCGGCTAACATGGCTCCCGGTGTAAATCGGAGCTTTGCGGCAGAGGAATGGAAGAATCTTGTGGAGCGGAAGCTCTGGTATGAAGCTGTGACAGAAGCGAATGATCTGCTGGATGATGGGATTGAAACGGATATTCAGGGGTACGATATTGATCCGGCTATGGTGAAGGCCGCCAGGGAGAATGCCAGGGAAGCAGGAGTGGATCACCTGATTCATTTTCAGGCCCGTCCGGTCAGTGAGCTGCGTCATCCGAAAAAATATGGATTTGTGGTTACAAATCCTCCCTATGGAGAGCGGCTGGAGGAGAAGGAGGCTTTGCCGGCGCTTTACCGGGAAATCGGGGAGGCGTTTGAACGGCTGGACAGCTGGTCCATGTATCTGATTACAGGCTATGAGGATGCGGAGCGTTATATCGGGCGCAGGGCAGACCGCAACAGGAAAATTTATAACGGAATGCTGAAGACCTATTTTTATCAGTTTTTGGGGCCGAGACCGCCCAGGAGACAAAAACAGGAAATATGAAAAAAGGATTGAAGGTGCTGTTTATCACAGCTTTGGCCGTGGTGAGTGCGGCGGCAGCTCTGGATTTTGGCTGGAAGGTGGGGGAAGAAGGCGTGCAGGTTTCCGGCACGGCGTTTGACTCCGCTTTGTGCAGCAGGATTGAGCAGATTACGGAGACATACGCCATTGTTCCGGTGAAGGAAGAGGTACAGCTTCCGTCCTTCTATGATTACAGGGAGAACGGACGCAGTGTTCCTGTCAGGGATCAGGGCCAGTATGGAACCTGCTGGGCTTTTGCGGCCCTGACTGCGCTGGAAACATCCCTGATGCCAGAGAACCAGTATGATTTTTCCAGGGATCATTTAAATTTTCATAACGCATATCAGATGGAGACAGAAGAGGGAGGCTCTTACATCCTGTCTGTTTCTTATCTGACATCATGGGGAGGGCCTGTCCTGGAAGAGGAGGATCCTTATGGTGACAACATTTCTCCGGACGGGCTGCAGCCTGTGCTTCATGTGCAGGAGGTTCGGATGCCGGGCGACAGGGATTTTGAGGCGATTAAGCAGACGGTTTATCTGTATGGAGGAGTGGAGAGCTCCCTGTATATGGATCTTTCTGACCCGCGTCAGGATTCGGTATATTATAACAGGGAAAACGCCAGCTACTGCTATACGGGAGAAAATCTTCCCAATCATGATGTGGTAATCATCGGCTGGGATGACGACTATCCTGCGGAAAGCTTTAATGAGCAGCCGGAAGGAGATGGAGCCTTTATCTGCCAGAACAGCTGGGGAACGGGCTTTGGCGATGCGGGCGTGTTTTATGTCTCTTATTATGATGTAAACATTGGCCAGTATAATGTGGCGTATACAAGGGCGGAGTCAAACGATAATTACGACATTCTGTATCAGTCAGATCTTCTGGGCTGGTGCGGACAGCTGGGTTATAACTCTGAATATGCATATTTTGCAAATGTTTACGAGGCAGAAGATGCTCAGGAGCTCAAAGCGGCAGGCTTTTATGCCACCGGGGAGGATACGGAATACCGGCTGGCGGTGATTCCGGATTTTCATGACGCGCAGGATCTGAGCGACGCGCAGTTTACACAGTCGGGATACCTGCAGTATGCAGGATACTATACGATAGAGCTTGATACGCCGGTAAAAGTGGAAGCGGGCGACAGGTTTGCAGTGCTTGTGCAGATAAAGACGCCAGGGAGCCAGTATCCTATCGCGGTAGAATTTGCTTCCGATGAGCTGGCGGACAGAGTGGTGCTGGACGATGGTGAGGGGTATATCAGCTCGGATGGCGGAATGTTCTGGGAACGTGTGGAGACTGCCCAGAGCAGTAACCTCTGTCTGAAGGTCTATGCGGATCAGGAGGGAACAGAATGAAGAGAAAACTGGTATTTGCAACCGGAAATGAAGGAAAGATGAGAGAAATCCGGGAAATTCTGAAGGAACTGGATGTGGAAATCTATTCTCTGAAGGAAGCAGGCATCCAGCTGGATGCAGAGGAAAATGGAACGACCTTTGAGGAAAACGCGCTGATTAAGGCCCGTGCAGCGGCGGAGCATACAGATGCTATTGTTCTCGCGGACGATTCCGGTTTGGAGATCGATTATCTGGGAGGAGAGCCAGGTGTGTATTCTGCCCGTTATCTGGGCGAGGATACTTCCTACAGAATTAAAAATCAGAACTTGATAGACCGGCTTGAGGGAGTTCCGGAGGAAAAACGGACGGCACGCTTTGTCTGTGTGATTGCCGCTGTGCTGCCGGATGGAAGGACATTGACCTCCCGCGGAACCATAGAGGGAATCATTGGAACGGAAGAGCGGGGGGAAGGAGGCTTTGGCTACGATCCTATTTTCTTCCTGCCTGAATATGGCTGTTCGACGGCAGAGCTTTCCATGGAACAGAAAAATGAGATCAGCCACAGAGGCAGAGCGCTTTGTGAGATGAAGGAGATGCTTCGGAGAGAACTTCAGCTTTGAAGGAGGAACACAGATGAGAATACTGATAGTCAGTGACACACATGGGAAAAACAGAAACCTGGAGGAGCTGATGGAGCAGTTAAGGCCCATCGATATGCTGATTCACTGCGGGGACTCTGAGGGAAGCGAGGATTACATCCGCAGGCTGGCGGACTGTCCGGTTCATATTGTGGCAGGAAACAATGATTTCTTTTCCGAGCTGCCAAAAGAGGACGAGTTCTGCATCGGAAACTATCATGTGCTGATTACGCATGGACATTACTACTATATTTCCATGGGGACGGAGATGCTGAAGGAGGATGCCCGTGCCCGCGGCTTCAACCTGGTTATGTTCGGTCATACCCACCGTCCTTATCTGGAGCAGGATCAGGATATCACGATTCTGAATCCGGGGAGCCTGTCCTATCCCCGCCAGGAAGGACGCAAGCCCAGCTACATCCTGATGGATATCGACAAGCATGGAGAGGCGCATTTTGCAATCAATTATCTGAGCTGACGTCAGTATGCAGGAGCTGCTGGAGGATATTAGACCAGAAGAGAGCAGTTTTTTGGTTTGGATTTTGGAATTGGACAAATTTTTGAAAAAAGTGATTGACATTTAAACTTCCTTATAGTAGAATATGATGTGCGTCACGAAAGGATACAGAGGTGGACGGCTTCGGGGTGTGGCTCAGCTTGGCTAGAGCGCCTGGTTTGGGACCAGGAGGCCGCAGGTTCGAATCCTGTCACCCCGATGAAGCTTTTCGGTATCTGACAGAGCGGCACAGCAGAATATGCGGGTGTAGTTCAATGGTAGAACACCAGCCTTCCAAGCTGGACACGTGGGTTCGATTCCCATCACCCGCTGTCTTAAACAGATGCCTGTTCTGAATAGACGCACACAGAGAGATTCATGTGTTCGTAGCTCAGTTGGATAGAGCAACGGCCTTCTAAGCCGTGGGTCGGGGGTTCGAATCCCTTCGAGCACATTTGCGGAAGCCTGTTGGACAGGTGCCGCGTATGCCGGTTACTTGGCAGTATTATGGTGGGTATAGCGCAGCTGGTTAGCGCGCCAGATTGTGGCTCTGGAGGCCAAGGGTTCGAATCCCTTTATCCACCCTTGCGAGAGCAATCTTTTGGGCTATCGCCAAGCGGTAAGGCACAGGACTTTGACTCCTGCATTCGCTGGTTCGAATCCAGCTAGCCCAGTTAGGGCGGCTGCAGGAGAGCTTAAAACAGGAAGCTGTCTTTCCGAATCAGAATGATATGTTATATGGAGCATTAGCTCAGTCGGTAGAGCACTTGACTTTTAATCAAGTTGTCCGGGGTTCGAATCCCCGATGCTTCAGGAAAGAAAAGGCTGGAAACCTTGAACTGATAAGGTTTTCAGTTTTTTTGCGCTTAAAAATTTTATTTTGGTATGTTCATGGAACGTTAATTGTTGTGTTATTAAACAATTATTTCCAGGCATTGATTTCGGACGGTGTATCAGAGAGAGGAAGCGGAGACTTCGGGATTTACAGGGAAAGTATTTGTTGAAACGGCTGGCTTCCGAACTGTAGGGTGTCCGATATGGATTTCAAAAAAGAAAGGATTTCCAATGCCAATACAGGATTATATGAAACGAAAAGCATTTAGAGGCTATATACAGGAGATGATTCTTCCGGTAATGGAAACCCGGCCCGGTTCTTAAACAGTGGAATCCGGTTAAAATCAAAACCTGAAATTTATTGGGGGGATGTATCATTATGATTTATGCGATGAGCGACATACATGGCGATTATGCAAATTTTCGCCGAATCTTGAAAAAAGTCAGATTTTGTGATGCCGATACAATGTATATATTGGGCGATGTGTTTGATAAAGGGGACGAAAACCTCCGCCTGTATTACTGGATCTGTGGTCATTCCAATGCTTTCTGGATAAAAGGAAACCATGAATATCTGTGCGAAAGATATTTGAACGGAACAATAGACGCTCAATTGTGGGATGCCTGCGGAGGTATCAATACAAGAATGGAAGTAGACCGTCTGGATAAGGAAGAAAAAGAGAAACTGCTGGGCTGCCTGAAAGCGCTTCCGGTGTATCTGACAGTAAAGGTAAATGAGAGCGAATACTTTTTGACCCATTCAGGATATGATGCCGACTGCTGTGTCATGTCTCCTGAAAAAACGTCCGTGGATATTGCTGCTTCGGTCGAAAAGGCGGTCGCAATGAACCAGGAAAAGTATTTGTTTTCCAATGATATTCATTACATACCGGCAAATCTGTTTTTTGACAAAGAAATAATCGTAGGGCATTATCCAACGATCCTGCTGCCCGAATATCAGAAGGCTGAAATATACAAAGGCAGGAAATATATCAATATTGATACGGGAAATGACTGCAGAAGCCGGGGCGGCAGGCTTGCCTGCGTCAGACTTGATGACGGGGAGGCGTTTTACGTTTAAGAATCTATGTTTATTTCCTGGTCCATGATTCAGCAAGGGCTGCGGGAGTATTGCCGTGTTCAGCCGCCGGTACCATAACCGCCGGATTGGTGGATTTTAAAGATGTGCATTTGACAGACTGGTTTGGAAGCTGTTTAGCAAAATCCTTATTTAACTGGAAGCGAAATAATGGAGAGGCAAAATGCCAGAACTGTCCGTAAAACAGAGGATAGAAAATATCAGTGAGACGGATATCAGTGAGACGGATATCAGTGAGACGTGGTGTTTCGCAGATATCCGTTTTTTTCACAATACATCCGGCAGGCAGCCGCTGGCCTACATTAGCGGATATTTCCCATAAATTATGGGAAGCTGTTTTATTGTCTGACAGAATTCGAGTATGTTATCCTGAAAATTAGAAAATACCGTTCTGAGGGGGAAAAATACTCTTTGTGATTTGGACAGAAACGGACGAGAGATAATAAGAGCAGTATAATACTGACATTTGCCGGAAGAAATGAGGTGGCTTTTTGAAGAGTCTTGTAATGAAGGAAATGATTTACAGACGATGGGAAAAAATTTGCGGCTGGCTGGCTCTCCGTTTCCGGAAATTCCGAAAAGGAACGCCGGAAAACCAGAAGGCTTCACTGGAGAAGCAGTTTGTAGAGCGCTGGACTTTGGCACTGGCGGAAAAGGCAGACATATTCAACGGACTGTATGGAGCGCTTTTCAGAATCCAGGCCGGGACTGCCAAAAAGAAGGGGAAGGTATTGAGCGAATGGTGGAGCCGGACCCGGTATCAGTGGGAGGGGAAAGAGCTGGCTGCGTTCTGCCGGCCAGTATTTGAAAAGCTCCTGGCAGAAGATTCGGACGTGGAATACCGGAAATACGCGCGGCTGCTTCTTGAGGCCGCGTCAGCCGCAGGCATTACCCGGGACATGCCGGGAAAGGCCGTGCTGGATGAGCTTACAACAAATGCTTATATGGAATGGGAAGGTAAGCAGCTTTATCTGGGAGATCATGTGGAAATTCTGTTTCCAGCCTGGTATCAGAAAGGATGCGTAGTCGAACAGGGGAACTGCAGAAGTCTGGAGATGCAGGAGGGATAGACAGGATGTATTCGACAGTGCCACGGTGATTCAGAGTGAAGGAGGCTATCTGGGAGAACTGGGCGTTCAGGAAAAGACGCTCATCAGCTATCCAGTGAAATGGAGTGAGGAGACGAAAAATTTATGATACAGGCAGGCTCCGCAGAGCTCTCGAGTGGGCGGCAGAGGCTTGACTGGCAGCAGGACGAAAGCGGCGCCTATTCCGTCAGGCTGGGCCTGGTGGAAATTATTGGCCTGAACGCGGCGGGCCACTGGCGTAAGTTTCTGTTTCCGGAGGGAAGACAGCTCAGATTTCTGGAGGAACGCCTGCAAAAAGAAGAAGCGGAGCGCGGCAGAGACTGGAGAATGATTCTCTGCCATGCGCCGCTTCTGGCGCATAATCCACAGCGGAAGTCGGGCGGTACGCCCTATCTGAACCGGGACCGGGAGCTGCAGAGAATTATGGATGGACAGGAACAAGTCATTTTTATCAGCGGACACACACATTTTTCGCCAAATGTTCCTGAGGGCTGCGTGGAATACGAACCGGAAGCCAGGCGTCTGTATCTGAATGCCGGAAGCGTACGGCCCACTGAGATGGGAACGGGAAGGCCGCGCGCCGCCGCAGGGGATATTACTGTTTTTCGTGAGGAAGCTTGAAGGCAGGTATGCTTTTCCTCTGACAAAAATGCAGTTTTGGACGGTAAAACGGAAGGAAAAAGCCTGCAGGTTTTTGAACATGATATGCTTTCAGCAGGATGAAAGTCCGGGAATACGTTGAACAGATTTTTGAAGGCTTGCTGAAGCAGAAAGAAGAGGTGAAAGTAAGAATGAATGAGCCAAATAAGAAGATTCCATTTGCGGAGCCGAAGCCGGGAAGCAGACGGGTCGTGGTGATGGGAGGTTCCTTCAATCCTCCGACGCTGGCCCATCTGAGGCTGATGAGGGCCGCTGTGGATGCCCTCGGCGCGGAAAAGGGGATTTTCGTTCCCTCAAACCATGCTTACGTTGAAAGGAAGATGCGGCGCCAGCGGCTGGAAAAGGAGGTACTGCCGGAGGATACGCGCCTGGAAATGCTCGCCGCCATGTGTAAAGAGGACAGCAGACTGGCTGTGGATACCTGTGAGTATGGCCGGGACCTGAGCGCGAAGACATTTGAGACTATGGAAACGATTCAGGAAAAGTATCCGGAGACTGAGCTCTATTTTGTGGCGGGAGGAGATAAGCTGGCAGTCATCCCGCGCTGGCACAGAAAAGAAGAATTTCTCCAGAGATTCAGGCTTCTGGTAACCAGAAGAGAGGGAACCTCGCCGGAGAGCGTGATAGAGAAGCAGCCGTTTCTGAAGCAGCACGCAGATGCGTTTGTGCTTCTCGCGGAACCGGAAGGAATAGAAAATATCAGCTCTACGAGAGTCCGCAGCCTTCTGAGGGCCGGCGATGAGAGGGCGGCGGAACAGCTGCATCCACTTGTCTGGGAAATCCTGCTGAGAGAAGGAAGGCTGAACAGGAACGCTGATATCACAAGCTTTCGCGGCGCTTATGATTTCCTGAGTAATTTTTACGCCGCGCCTGTAGAATATGAAGGACTGGTTTATCAGAATGCGGAAGCCGCCTTCCAGGCGCAGAAATGTCTGGACCGCCCGGAGAGGGAAAGCTTCTGTGAGCTTCCGGCGAACAGGGCCAAAAGGCTGGGACGCCAGGTAAAGCTCCGCGGTGACTGGGAAGAAATCAAGACAGAGCTGATGCTGGAGATTGTCCGGGCCAAGTTCACGCAGAATGAGGAGCTTGCCGCGCGGCTGCTTGCCACAAGGGACCGCAGGCTGGTGGAGGGAAACACCTGGCATGACGTCTTCTGGGGCGTGGATCAGAAGACCGGGCAGGGCGAAAACCATCTGGGCCGGATTCTGATGCAGGTAAGGAACGAACTGAAAGAAAAAGCGGCCGGAGAAAAATGAGGGCAGAAAACTCACAGGAATCGGCAGAAATGCAGCGAAGGAAACTCACAGGAATCGGCAGAAATGTGGTGAAGAAAATCACAGGAAGAGAGGAAGCAGGGATGGATGAAAGAGAATATTATGAGCGCCTGGCAGCCGCCTATCTGAGAGGCAGAGCCGGACGGATTGGACAGAGTTCCACGGAAGAGGAGGAGCCGAAGCTGTATCCGTTCAAGCGCGGCCACAGAGAGCTTCCCCGGGTGAGAAAGGTCCTTGGCTTCCTGCATGCCGTCCAGCCGGAGAGCCTGCTGGATGTGGGAAGCGGAAGAGGAGTTTTCCTGTTTCCCTTTCTGGAAGAGTTTCCGGAGACAGAGACCGTGTCCATCGATGTGCTGCCGCGCCGGGTGGAATTTCTGCAGGATGTAAACCGGGGCGGAATCACGAGACTTCGGGCAGTGCAGGCAGATCTCTGCGGACAGCCGTTTCCGGACGGTTCCTTTGACGTGGTGACGGCGCTGGAGGTGCTGGAGCACATTCCCGATGTGGAAAGCGCGGTGCGGGCGGCGGTGCGGATGGCCAGACGGTATGTGGTGGTGACGGTGCCTTCAAAGCCGGACGACAATCCGGAGCACATTCATCTGCTGACAAAAGAGAGACTGACGGAGCTTTTTGAGGCGGCGGGCTGCCGCCGCCTGCATTTTGACGGAGTGCCGGGACACCTGTTTGTGGCTGCGCCGCTGGGAAAGGAAGGATGACGGAAGGATCTGCGGCCGGAAAGAAGAACTGCAGAAAACAGGAAGAGTATGGAGAAGGCAGGGAAAGGAGAGCATATGGAAAGACAGACGCAGTCAATGATCAAATATCCCCGGACGCCTCATCTGGAAGGCTCCCGGCTGCAGCCGGGAGACGAGGATCTGTCTCAGATTCCGTTTTCGGAGATTGCGGGGCGGAATCTGGCAGTGGAAGAAAAATGTGACGGAGCGAATTCCGCGGTTTCCTTTTCGGCGGATGGAGAACTGCTGCTCCAGAGCAGAGGCCATTATCTGACGGGAGGATACCGGGAGAGACATTATGCGCTGATGAAGCAGTGGGCCGCCGTCCACAGGGACGCTTTTTATCAGGTCCTGGGCAGCCGTTACATCATGTACGGCGAATGGATGTATGCGAAGCATTCGGTCTTTTATGACGCCCTGCCCCACTATTTTCTGGAGTTTGACGTGCTGGACAGGCAGACCGGGCGTTTTCTGGATACGTCTTCGAGACAGCGGCTTCTGGCAGGGCTTCCGGTGGTGTCGGTTCCGGTGCTGGCACAGAAAAGCTTTGCCAGGCGGGAGGAGCTGATGGGGCTTTTGGGCGTTTCCCGTTTTATTACTTCCGGCCACAGAGAAAGGCTGCGGGAAGTAAGCGGACGCCTTGGCCTTGACCCGGAGCTGCAGTGCCGGGAGACAGATCCCTCCGGGCTGATGGAGGGCCTGTATCTGAAGGTGGAGGAAAATGGGCAGGTGGCAGTGCGGCTGAAATATGTGCGGGCGTCCTTCGCCCAGTGCGTGGATGAGTCAGGCACACACTGGCTGGAGCGTCCCATTGTGCCAAATCAGCTCTGTGTGCCGCCTGAAAAGCTGTTTGAATCCTGCGGACAATGAGCAGCGGAGAGCTGGCAGACAGAAAGAAAGACAGGAGGAGGTGAGCGGCTGTGAAGAGCAGAGAGGAGCTCTTCCGGTGTTTTCCGGAAGGACCGGACTGGGACACAGGCTGGGAAGGGGTGGAGCGGCATTTCTGTATTCAGAAGTTTGCGGAGGGTATGAGGGGGACGCCTCAGGATCCTGTCTGGCACGGGGAAGGGGATGTGTGGACGCATACGAAAATGGTCTGCGAAGCCTTAAGCGCCATGGAAGCGTTCCGGGCGCTGCCCCGGCGGCAGAGGCAGGAGCTTTTTCTGGCTGCCCTGCTCCATGATGCGGGAAAGATACGCTGTACCAGGGTGGAAGACGGGCGCCTGAGAGCTCCCCGCCACGGGGCGGCCGGAGCGCATATGGCCAGGGAGCTGCTCTGGAGGGAACTCGGCATGGCCGGCACGCCGGAGCTTCAGAATTTCCGCGAAACGGTCTGTACGCTGATCCGGTATCACATGGAGCCCATACACCTGGGGGAGAATGAGGACAGACGGAAACTGATCCAGATCGCTGCGGCCGGAGAGCTGGCGGAAGATTTCCGGATCTCTCTGCTCTGCCTGCTCTCCAGGGCGGACGCCATGGGGCGGCTGGCAGAGGACACGGCGGAGCTGGCCGAACGGGCCGCCTTTACGGAGATTCTGGCCGAAGAGCTGGGATGCCTGGAAGGTCCGAAGGCTTTTTCCTCCCCATACGCCCAGAGAGCCTACCTGAAAGGAAAGCTTGCCTGGCCGGAGGGGGAGCTCTATGACGATACCTGGGGCGAAGTGGTTCTGATGTGCGGCCTGCCCGGCACAGGGAAGGACACCTGGATCCGAGAGCATTATCCGGGGCTGCCTGTGGTGTCGCTGGATGAGATCCGCCGGGAAATGAAGATCTCCCCTGCAGAGTCTCAGGGGCCGGTGGCGGCTGAGGCCCGGGAGCGGGCGCGGGCATATCTGCGGGCGCGGCAGCCCTTTGTGTGGAACGCCACCAGCCTGACGCCGGAGCTCCGCAGAAAGAATACGGAGCTTTTCGAGGCTTATAAAGCATCAGTGCGGATTGTATTTCTGGAGACAGGCTGGAAAGAAGGCCTGCGGCGCAACCGGGAGAGGGGACATGCAGACTCTTCCCAAACGGTGCCGGAGGGCAGTATCGTGAGGGTGCTGGAGAAGCTGACGCCGCCGGAGCGCCAGGAGGCGCAGCAGGTAGAGTGGAGAAGTACTTGACATCTTTGGATTTTCTGACCTGAAAGGACGCCTTTTAAAAATGGGATGTGCGTCAGAAAGGAGGAGCAGCGGATGACAGATAGAATAGATATGATTCGCAGCGGAATTTACGGAGTATGTGTGGGAGACGCGCTGGGAGTGCCTGTAGAATTTCGCAGCAGGGAGAGCCTAAAGCGGAAGCCGATCTCGGAGATGTCTGGCGGAGGGACATATGGACAGCCGGAAGGGACATGGTCGGACGATGGCAGCCTGACCCTGTGCCTGGCTCAGAGTATCGGGGAAACAGGGGGCGTCCATGCCCATGATATCATGGAGCGTTTCCTGGACTGGTATGAGAATGGGAAATACTCTCCGTGGGGGGAACGGTTCGACTGCGGAATTACAACGGCGCAGGCGCTGTTCCGGTATAAAGAAGGGGTGGAGCCTGTTCTGTGCGGTGGGAATAAGGTGTCCTCCAACGGAAATGGTTCTCTGATGAGAATACTTCCCGCAGCGTATTACCTTTATTCCAGATTCGGCGCGGATCTTACGAAGTCCCGGAAGGCGATGGACATTGTCCATAAAGCTTCCGCACTGACGCACCGCCATGCCATTGCGCTGTCTGCCTGCGGAATCTATGCCAATATCGCGGTTCGCCTGATGGAAGGCGTGGATCGGGAGACGGCTGTCAGAGATGGGGCTGGGGCAGCCCTCGGCTGGTACAGGCGGCATGAAAAATTTGCGGAGGCGCTGCCGATCTGGGAGCGGATCCGGGATACGGACAGCCTGGCGGAACTGCCGGAGACGGAGATAAAAAGCGGCGGCTATGTGGCGGATACGCTGACGGCGGCTCTCTGGTGCTTTCTTACCACGGGCAGCTACCGGGACTGCGTGCTGACGGCGGTTAATCTTGGAGAAGATACGGACACTACCGCCGCCGTAGCGGGAGGGCTGGCTGGGCTGGCCTACGGATATGGAGATATCCCAAAGAGCTGGCTGGCTGCGCTGAAGGGAAAGCCGGTCATCGAGGAAGCGTGCACTTCGCTGCTGCGGGGGATGGAGGGAAAGACTCCAGAAAACGGCGCCTGCGGCGTAAATACGGAGAAGGAAGCGCAGGCTGCTTATATGCTGAGAGAGAATCTGAAGGAGGCAAAGGCAGACAGGACAAGAGAAAAGATCATCGTGATGGGAGGTTCTTTCCATCCGCCTACCATCGCTCATTTTAAGCTGCTTCAGGCTGCTGCAGACGCAGTAGGGGCGGACAAGGGCATCTTCGCTCCGGCGTCAGGGAAATACATAGAACGCAAGCTGAAAAGGAGCGAGCCATCCTGTAAGCTCATGACGGATGAGCTGAGGATTCAGATGCTGGAGGCGGTGTGCAGGGAAGATCCCCGGTTTTCCGTAGAAACAGGAGAGATGGGGGAAGATGCAGGCAATCATGCGTATGATACTCTCTGCAGAGTACAGAAAAAATATCCAAATGCCAGGATTTTTTATCTGGCTGGCTGCGATAAACTGCAGATCATGCCGCGCTGGAGACATATCCGGGAGCTGCTGGAGCATTTTCAGGTTCTGACAGCGGCCAGAAGCGGGCAAAAGCCGGAAACGGTGATTGCGCGCAGCCGCTTCCTGTATGAAAACTGCGCAGGCTTTCTCTTCTTCCAGATGCCGGACGGCACGGAAGGGATCAGCTCATCCCGGCTGCGCAGATGCCTCCGCGATCATGACGAGCAGGCCAGGGACATGGTGACAGAGGAGGTTTGGGAGATCCTTGTGGAAAAGGGTTACGCAGATCTGGACTGTATCAGCCGATTTACAGGCAGATACGCGTTCCTTGGCAACTTTTATGACGCGCCTGTAGAATTTGGAGGAATCCGGTACAGGAACAGTGAGGCGGCTTTCCAGGCGCAGAAGTGTGAGGATGAGGAAAAGCGCCTCTGGTTCGCCGGACTGGCGCCGGGCAGGGCAAAGTCCCTCGGCGGCAGGGTCAGGCTCCGGGAGGATTGGGAAGAGGTTAAGACAGGCCTGATGTTGGAGATTGTCCGGGCAAAATTCACGCAGAACCCGGAGCTTGCCGAAAAGCTTCTGGCTACCGGCGGGAAAAGGCTGGTGGAAGGCACCGCATGGAATGATACCTGCTGGGGAATCGACATCCATACAGGAAAAGGGGAAAATCGGCTTGGGAAAATTCTGATGCAGGTGCGGGACGAGCTGAAGGAAAATCAATACTTTAGCTCATAAAATAGCCTACAGGCAGCATTGAAACCACATGTTAGGGCGTCCCGCATATATTGGGGCAGTTTCTGAATAAATCTGGCTGCCAAACAGCATGTATTTTGCAGGTTTTGGATATATACAGCATTTTCTCGTTCTGATATCCAAAAGTACCGTTATCATAGCTGAATATTGCTTTTCTTCCTCGATATCAGCTGCGGATTATACATATGGAGAAAAAGCAGCCTGCTATGTCCAAAATAAGTTCAATTGTTGGATATACACGACATATTTTCTCGTATATGTAAATAAGGGCGCTGCGCCAATGAATCTCCGGGAAATGCTTGCCATCTCACGCGGAAATTGGATGGCAGACACAATTTTTTATTGCATATATCCAAACGCCAGATCCGCAGCAGGTAGAATGGAGAATCACTTGACGTTTTTTTACATTTTTGCTATCTTTTCATTGTTCCGGAGCTGCCGGTTTTATGTTCTGGCAGCTCTGGCATATTTGTACATTTTGGACGACAGTGCAGAAGCTGTCCTGTTTTACCGGAAGCTTTGCTTCCATGCCGATCGGCAGAAGAGTGTAAAGATCTGATTTTCACAGCCCATATCGGGCAGCAAATCCAGGGATAACAAAAATAATACCCTCAGTTGACAAGAACACACACGGTCAGGACAGGGCTGTTTCAGCGTCCTGCTGCGTTGCTTTTCTCTCCGCGTACGTCCAGTACGCGTCGTTCAAGCGCCTTGCAGGGCACTGAAACAGCCGCTGGAGGCGAGTGTGTCCTTGTCAACTGAGGGTAGGAAAGGGGAAGCAGAAACTTTAAATCCGCTGTTGTCTGGCTGATGTAATTTATTTATAATATAGGTAGCTTCTGAAATATGTTTCTGCGAAGCATGTATATGGAGCAAAGAAACGCTTCCGGCAATTCCGGTAAGCATGGCAGCTACCCGCGGGAAGATCGCGCGCTGAAAGCGGCGGCTCAGCTGATGGGAGAGGAGCTGCTGGCCCTGATGGGGCTGGAAGGAAAAATCAAGAGAACCCTTCCGACAGAGCAGGTGCAGCTTAAAACAGAAGATTTTTTTGAGGATTTCAATTATGAGATGGAAGACGGAAAAATCCTGCATCTGGAATTTGAAAGCGACAGTATTACGAAGGATGATCTGAGACGGTTTCGCGTCTATGAAGCGATACTCAGTTACCAGTACAAAAGAGAAGTGACTACCTGTGTGCTCTGCACAGCCGACACAAGAAAACCTATGGAGCAGCTGGTAAATGGCATGAGCTGCTACCATGTCAGAGTTGTCTGCCTGAAGGATTGGGATGCAGATACGCTCATTCGAGACCTGGAAGAAAAACAGAAGATAAAGCGCCTGGAACGTGAGGAACTGTTGAAGGTGATTCTGACACCTTTGATGAGTGGAAAGCTGCCTCAGTCCGAACGTATCCGGCGGAGCCTTTTCCTTCTCCGGGGAGAGCAGGAAAATCAGGAGAAATCTGAACTGTTAAAAATGCAGGCAGTGCTTTACACGCTTGCGGAAAAATTTGTCCAGAAAGAGGAACTGGAGAAAGTGAAGGAGGAGTTTTATATGACGCGTCTGGGACAAATGATATTTGATGATGGAGTAAAGAAGGGAATGGAAAAAGGAATAGAAAAAGGAAGGGAGAGCGGCCTGGAGCTGGCCAAACAGATTCTCCGTCTGGCAGGAGAAAACGTTCCTGTGCAGGAAATTGCCAGACGGCTTTCTGCTACAGAAGAAGAGGTCAGGCAGATACTGAACTGAACATCGGAGATTTAGTGGGCGGAACGTTACGATTCACAGCCACCCGCCCGCATGCGCACTCGTCGCCTCTTTGAGGCTCCAGTTTCGCTCCTTATGGAGCTAAGACTGCTTATGTGGGCGGGGTGACTGCTTCACAGTCCTGATTCAGACATGGAAACAGATGCTTACGTGCCAGCACGACACATCTGTTTCCATGTCTGAATCGGCTGTGAATCGTAACGGCGGAACAGATTGAAAATACAGGAAAGACCCCGGGAGATATCCGTGTGTACGGATGTTTCCCGGGGTCTTTGCGTGTCAGTATATGAAATTGCACGGAAAAATACTTTCAGGTCAGGCAAAAATGCCTGGAGCCGTTTCGGACCCTGCGGACGGGTCATAATAGGGACATGACAGGAAGTCAACAGATTATTTTCCCATAAAATATGGGAATCCATTCCGTTGCCTGACAAAAGGTCCTATGTTATGCTGAAAATTAGAGAAATGTTGCTTTTTGGCGGCCAGAGCCGGCGCAGAAGCGCGGCGGAGCGGCTGAAGAGAGGGGAAGTCCTGAAAATCGAGGGAGAACGGAAGATGTTTGAGAATGGACTGCCGAATGTGGCACTGCTTTTATTTACAATGCTGATATGGGGACTTTACTTTATGATTCTGGTCTCAAGTCCCAGAAATAAAGTAAACCAGTGGTGCTTTATCGCAGGCTTTCTGCTCAGCGTGGGCGTGCTGAAGGAATACATCTATTACGGGGGCTTTCTGGCCGGCCGCCAGGTGGCGCTGCTGGGAGTCGTCTATGAGGCAGATGAGCTGCTGAATTCGATTCTGACGGCGGTTCTTTATTATATGGCCATGCCCTGCGCGGTGATCTGCGGCCTGTATTTTGCAAGGCTGGATCAGCGTTTTCCCAGGCTTTTCCACCTGGCGGAGCTGGCCCTCTTTCTTCCCATGCTGTGCTTCTGCATCGTCTATCCCTGGAGCCAGACAAGGGTGATTCCCCTTACGAATGACAGCGCTTATACCATCGTGGCTGTCTACAATCTGATATACGGAGTGCTGGCGACGATTCCCATTGCCTGTACGCTTGCCAGGGAAAGAAACAGCTATTCCTTCCGGCAGAGGCGTCTTGTGTCGGTCATTGTGCTTCTGCCGCTCTGGTACTGGCTGATCACTATCTTCGGGTTCCATCTGCTGGGACTGGAGGACCTTTACAAGGTCTGGCAGGGGAATGTGGTCATTATTCTCTGTCTGTTTGTCTATTATCTGTATCATCTGTTCCACGAAGGAATCTGGGGAATGCGGCTGAGCCGGGAACATTTTGACTGGTCTGAGGAGCCTGTAAAGATGCCGGAGAACACCAGATACATGGTGCATATGCTGAAAAATGAGATGGCGAAGCAGAGGCTCAGCGTGCAGTTCATCCGCGAGCTGGAGATTCCGGAGACGAGGGATGAGCTGAATATTATTGAGAGATCCATTGAGCATATTGAAAAGTTTGCGCAGAAGAGCACCGCCTACACAGGGGAAATTCATATAGAGGCGGAGCCTGTCAATATTCCGGAACTTCTGCGGACCGTGGCGGACGAGCAGACGGGGGCCTGGAGGGGGCAGGTGAAAATCGAAGCAGACGAGAGATACCCGGAGCTTATCTGCGATCCGGTACATATGCGGGAGGCCCTGGGGAATCTGGTGAGCAACGCGCTGGACGCCATGGGAGAGCAGGGAACGCTGACGCTTTCCTACCGGACGCCGAAGCGGGATGTGGCGCTGATTCGTGTGGCGGATACAGGGCGCGGGATTCCGGAGCAGGAGATAGGGAAGATATTTGAAATGTATTACAGCGGCTATTCTGATATGCAGCATTTCGGTCTGGGACTTTCCTACTGCCGAAATGTGGTAAAGGCCCACGGAGGCTATATTCAGATTCGCAGCAGTACGGAGCCGGAGCGGCATGGGACCGAGTTTACTCTGTGTCTTCCGCGGAGGAAAAGGGGAAGGAGGAAGCCAAATGAGTGAGGAATTCCGGAAAGGGCCTGTAAAGGTGCTGATTGTGGAGGATGACGGGGACTTTGCCTTTCTGATCCGGAAGCTCCTGAGAAAGCAGGAGGATATCCTTGTGGCCGGATACTGCGCGGAGCCGGAAAAGGTGATGAGGATGGTGCTGGAGACTGAGCCGGATGTGGTGCTGATGGATCTGAATCTGGGAAAGTCTTCCGCGGACGGGATCGGTCTTTCCAGAGAGATTCGGATTCAGACGGACGCCAAGGTCCTGATCCTGACAGCCATCAATACACCGGACATGATCATGCGGGCTGCCAGAGACGCTTTTGCGTCAGGCTATGTATTTAAGAATCAGCTTTCCCTTCTGGTGGAAAACATCCGTGCTGTCGCAAAGGAGTATACGGCGCAGGAATACCTGATCGCTTCCTCGGCCCTGTCCGTGCTCTCGGACGCGGAGATGGCCGTATTTCAGATCATGATGGGAAAGGAAAATGACTTCCACTCGTCGGCGAAGACGCTGGCGAACCAGAAGGGAAGAGTGATAAAAAAGCTGGGACTGAAGAATCAGAAAGAGGTTCTGCATGTGTTCCGGATGTTTCAGGAAAGGGGAGAAGAGCATGAGATGCCAGTATTGCGGAAATGAAATGAGAGAAGGGGCGCTGTTTTGCAGCCAGTGTGGAAACAGGGCGGTCTCCCAGGCCGCGCCTGTGAAAAAGATATGCCCGAACTGCGGAGAGGAGGGCGCGCCGGATATGCTCTTCTGTGAATACTGCGGGACGCGGCTTACAGAAAAGAGGATGCCGGAGCAGCAGCCCACGCCGCGGCCGGTACCGACACCGCAGCCTGTTCCGGTTCCACAGCCGGTTCCGGAGCCGGTTCCCGCGCCGCAGCCGGTTCCGGCTCCCAGGGGCCGCTTCCTGATGGAGCTGAATCTGATGTCTTACTATAAGGGGGAGCCTACTCTGGGAATCGCAAAGGCGACGGGCACTGTGAAGATCTATGACGACAGGCTGGAATTTCATAAAAAGATGGGGAACAGCGCTGCGTCCATGTTCGGAGCTGTGGGTATGCTGGCGGCGGCAAAGCAGGCGAAGAAGGACGGAGCTGTGGATGTCTACCGCTACCGGGATATGCAGAGCGCCAGGGAAGGAAGATACGGCGGTCTCTACCACACCATAGTCCTTGTCATGAAGGACGGACAGACACATTCCTTTGCCGGAACCCTGAACAGCGGGAAGATTCAGGAGGCAGTGGTGCAGATTGCCCGGAATCTGGGCTGACCGGCCGGGAAAGTCCGGCGTCTGGAAGAAAAGATCTTTCGGAAAAAGCCGGAAGAGACAGTACGAATGAGAGGAGCAGTCCGGAGCTATGGCAATCGATTATCAGTATTATGAATTTCAATCCTATGAATATCTGGTGAGGCTCGGACAGCTCTGGGAGGGAATGGAAGAGCTGACAGGAGTGCAGGAGCTTCTGGCGCAGATTCGTAAGGAGCAGGAGCTGATCCGCACACGGAAATTCCGGGTGGCAGTGGTGGGAGAATTCCGGAGAGGAAAGAGCACCTTCGTCAACGCGCTGCTGGGAAGGGAGATCCTTCCCACAGACGCGCTTCCCACGACAGCGACTCTGAACCGGATTACCTATGGAGCTGTGCCGAAGGCATATCTCTGCTACAGGGATGGAAGACGGGAGGACGTCAGAATCGAGGAGCTGTCCCGGTATGTGACGAAGCTTACCAGGGAATCGGAGAACGCGGCCGCCCAGATAGAGGAAGCCGTCGTGGAATACCCCTCGATCTTCTGCCAGAATCACGTGGACCTCATCGACACGCCCGGCATGAATGACGATATGGCGATGAACGACGTGACCCTGTCCCAGCTGGAGCACATCGACCTGGCCGTCGTGACCCTGTCGCCGGGAAGCCCGTTCAGCGAGACAGAAAGCCGGTTCATGGCAAAGCTTCTGGAGAGCGAAGAGATCTGTCAGATCATAGTGGTGGTGACGAAGATCGATGAGATACGCGGGGAGGAGCCGAGAAAGAAATTTCTCTCCTACCTGTCCTCACAGATTCCCGAAAAGACGTATGCGCGGCTGCAGGAGACCCATGGGGAAAACGAGCCTGTATTTGAAAAATTCCGCCGGATTTTAAAAGAGCCCATCCTGTTCGGCGTCTGCTCTCTGGACGCTCTGGAGGCGCGGCAGTACGGGGATGAGGAGCTGCTGGAAAGAAGCGGCTTTGCGGGGCTGAACAGCCGGCTGCCTCAGATTATCCTGGCCAGCCAGAATAACAATACGGTTCTGAGAGCGGTCCATACCGTCCGGAAAATTGCAGAGGACTATGAAAAATGGCTGCCGGCTCTGAGGGCAGAGTGCGAAGACCGAAAGGAAGGGCTGAAGGCGGGGAGAAAGGAATTTGCGGAGGCCTGCTATACGCTGGCAGACATAAAGACTCTGGACGCCCTGAAACAGAAGCTCTGGCAGATGACAGATGAATTTTCCCAAATACGGAATGAGACAGGGAAGGGCTTTGTCAGATGCCTGTCCACGGTGCGGGTGTTGGACGCAGATGTGATTGACCGGACGCTCCAGGCTCAGGCCGTAAAAAGTATGAAGGACCTGAACGCGCGAATCCAGGAAAGCTTTAGGCCGGAGCTGCAGAAGCTCTGTGCGCAGGCGCTCACAGTCTGGTATCAGGGACTGATGGATCAGATCTGCAGTCTTCCCATACTTCAGGAAAGCAGGCTGGAAAAGGTCAGAGAGATGGCGGAGGAGCTGCGCGGCTCACAGCCATTTTCCACAGAGCTTCCGATAAATCGCTTCAGCTGGACGAAAAGTCCGGTTCCCGCCAGAGCTCTGCTGCTGGCCCCGGATCTGATCGTCTATGTCCGGCAGGCAGTCTCCGACTCGGTGAATATCTGGTGTGTCGGGATGAAGATCCAGATCACGGAGAGCCTGAAGCAGGCCTCCTCTCAGGTCTCAAAAGATCTGAATAAGCTTGTGATGGCCCTGTACCAGGCGGAGAATGCCCGGATCGCGCAGTGGGAAGCCAGGGAAAAGAGGCTTCAGAGCCCGGAGCTTCTGGAGCGTCTCAGGAAGCTTGCCCAGGAAAACAGCCGCCTGGAGGCGGATTTTATAAAGGAGCTTTCAAATACTATGGAAGGGGAGAAAGGTTATGAATAATGACGCAAGATACACAAGCTATCAGAATATGGTGACGCAGGTAAATACCGGCCTGGTCCAGATGCAGAAAGCGGCCGCCAGAATGAATCTGGAGGAGACGGCAAAGCAGTTGGAGGCCAGCCGGGAAAAGCTGGAGAGGCGCAAGTTCGCGGTGGGGATTCTCGGAGAGTTTAAGAGGGGCAAGAGCACGGTGATCAATTCCCTTCTGGAGAAGGAAATCATGCCGGCGGATATTCTTCCCACATCAGCCACCATGAACCGGGTGACCTATGATATGACGCCCCATGTAATGCTTCAGATGAGGGATGGAAGCGAGATGGAAATCGGGATCGATCAGCTGCCGGATTATGTGACGAAGCTGGATGAGGAAAAGGAGGCCCAGGCGGCAAAGGTGGAGGAAGCCGTGGTGTATTACCCCTGCAAATTCTGCCAGAACGGCGTGGATATTGTGGATACGCCGGGGCTCAACGATGACGAGCGGATGAGCCGTATCACGGAGGAGATCATTCCGAAGCTGGACGTGGTCATCATGGTGCTGGTTCCGGACAATCCCTTCAGCATGAGCGAGGCGGATTTCGTGCTGAACAAGCTGATGACAAGCGATCTGGGGAGGCTTCTGTTCCTGGTCAACAAGATTGATACAGTCCGCCCGGCGTCGCGCCGGGAGGCCGCCGTGGAAAATATCAAAGAACGGATTCAGGAAAAGGTTCTGGAAAGCATAGAGAGAAACTATGGAGCCGGTTCTGATGAGTATGAGGATGCGAAGAGAAAGCTGGGCAATATCAAGGTCTTTCCGTTTTCGGCTCTGGACGCTCTGGAGGGAAAGATGGACGGCGATCTGAAGCTGATAGAGAAGAGCGGCACGCTGGCCTTTGAGCAGGAGCTGACGCGGATGCTGACCGAAGAGAGGGGAGCCCTGGAGCTTCAGATTCCCTTAAGCGTCATGGGACGCGGCGCCCAGGAGATCCTGAAGGCCATCGAGACGAGAAAGAACGCCCTCCAGATGAGCAGCCAGGAGTTCGAGCAGCAGCAGAAGGAGGCTCTCGAGCAGATCGAGACAATACGCGCCCAGAAGACGGAAGAAAAGAAGAGGCTCCGGAACAATGCCATTGCGGCCAGGGATCAGCTGACAGGGCAGGTGGCGGACTTTTATCCGACTCTTCGGGAGAGGCTTCTGGATACGCTGGACAATACTTATATAGACACGGGCACGCTTGGTACAAAGGGCGGGCAGGACGCTGCCGTGGCAGAGCTGCAGAAGGCAGTCAGCACGGAAATGGAAGCGTCCATGAGCGCTTTTTCGGAAAAGATAGAAATGCAGCTTCGTGATATCGCAGGAAAGGAGGCGGCCCGTCTGGGCAGCTTCGCCCAGGAGGTATCCAGCCGTCTGGATTCCCTGCGTTCGGGCATTGGAACGGGAGCTTCCTGGAAGACAGGAGATTCCTTGAGCATCGCGGCCGAGTATGCGCTGGCCATGACAGTAGGTGGCTTCGGCCTGGGCGGTATCATCGAGGGCTATAAGGAGGCAGGCTTCAAGGGCGCGGCTCTCGGAGGCGCGGCCGGTCTCGCGGCCCAGCTCGCCACTGCAGCGGCTCTGATGGCGATCTCCCTTCCTGCTCTTCCGCTGTCCCTGATCGCGCTGGCGGCAGGCCCTGTAGCCAGTAAATTCCTTGTGAAAAAAGTGTTTAAGCGGGATGTGGGAGAAAAGAAGCTGGCGGAGATCCGCGCCGCGATGAAGAAGAATCTGGACGACATGATCGCGGATATGGAAGCCAGAGGCGAGCTGGAGCAGTGGGTGCGCCAGAGAGTGTCCGGCGTATTTGAAAGCCTTACCGCGGCCCTGGAAGAGGAATGCGAGGTTATGCTGAAGGATACCCAGGGAACCATCGACGCCATCAAGGAGGATCTGCTCCAGAACGAGATGCAGCGCCAGAAGCTTCAGGAGGATTACGAGGAAAACCAGAGAACGGTAAAGCAGATTCTGGAGAAGCTGGAACCGGTATCCGCCAAGGTAGGAAAGGTGCTGAAGGGCGGCCGGATGGAGGAAGGAGAAGCCTATGCTTAGAGAAAATTACGCGGATCAGGAGAATCCGTCTCCGCTCCGCAGCATGGAGCACAGCTTCCGCGCCTACACGGCGAGGAGAAAGGCTGTGGAAGAGAGAAGAATGTCGGGAAACGGCCTTCCGGATTATGCCTTTTCCTCAGACTATGAGTACCGGAAACGGCTGGATGCGATTCCTCATTTTTACAGTGTGGCGAAGAAGATATGCGGGACCTACGCCAGCCGGACGCTGCAGGAGATCAACATATCGGGGCTGCTGGTAGGGCCGGAGCAGTATCCGGATGTCTACCAGATGGGCTGCGACTGTGCCAGAATCCTGGGAATCGGCATCCCCAATATTTATATCATCAATGATCAGACGCTGAATGCCCTTACGATATGTACAGATGATATCGAGCCGTTGATTATCATTCACAGCGGCCTGTATGAGAGAATGACGCCGGGAGAGCTGCGCTGCGTCATCGGCCATGAATGCGGCCATATTCAGAATCAGCATGGTATTTACGATATACTGAGACAGATTCTGGTGGCTGCGGGGACCTCTGCCGCGGGCCTGCTCTCCGTTCAGCTGATGAATCTGATGACCCAGGGCGTTCAGTTTCTTCTGAACGCATGGGACCGGGCGGCGGAGGTGACCTGCGACCGGGCAGGCATGATCTGCAGCGAGCGGGTGGAGGACGCTTACAGCGTAAACGCAAAGCTGCTCTACGGCGCGGCCATAGGCGATAAAGAAACGGTGAATCTGGAGGCCCTGAAAAAGCAGCTGGAGATGCAGATGGGCACGCTGGTGCGCCTGGAGGAGCTGTTCGCGGATCATCCTGCTGCTGTACGGCGGATCATGGCAGAGATGGAATTTGCCCGGTGCGAGGTATTTTACCGCTGGAGGCCGGAGCTGAAGGAAGCAGGACAGAGCGTCTGCACGAAGGAGGAGACGGACGAGCGCTGCCGCCGTTATGTGGACGTAATACGGAAAGGAAAGTAGAGGGGGAAGAGTATGGGAGCAGGAATAGAGAATCGAATTACATACGATCCGGATGAGATCACCCGGCTTCTGGAGAACCAGCTGGATAAGCTGAAGGTGTTCCGATTCGACAGCCGTTACCGCAGTCTTCTGGGAGAGAGCTTCATAAATCTGGCCGCCCGCTGGGAGAAGGACATTCTGAGCCGCCGGAACGACCCCTTTACCCTGGTGGTCTGCGGAGAGTTCAAGAGGGGGAAATCCTCTCTGATCAATGCCCTTCTCGGAGAGGACGTGACACCTGTCAATGTGACGCCGGAGACCGTGGCCCTGAACCGGATCATCTATGGCCCTCATTCCAATGAGGCGGTGCTTCCGGGAGGAAAGAAGCTGCAGCTGTCCGATGAGGAGATGCAGAGAGAAAATCTGGAAGCCCTGATGCGCCAGACAGGCTTTTCCTTCCGGCAGATAGAGCTCCAGAGACCCGTCGATTTTCTGAAGCAGACGGCTGTGGTGGACACGCCGGGTCTGGGAGACTCCATGCAGGATTTCGGCGGGCTGGTGGAGGAGGCTCTGGCCCAGGCAGACGCGGTGGTCTATGTGTTTTCTGTCAATTATCCGCTGTCCCAGACAGAACAGCTGTTTCTGAAGACCATGATTGTCCCGCAGAAGTACACGGATCTGCTTCTGGTGGGAAATTATCTGGATGTGCTGAACAGCGAAGAGGATTACGAGAGAATGAGAAGTCTTCTGGTTTCCCGGATTCAGAACCTGCTTCCGGGCCAGGAACCCTGGCTCTTAAGCGCCCTGGATGAGCGGTGCAGGCAGCTGAGAGAGGAGAGGCCTAATCCTCAGATGGAGGCGCAGCTGGGGGAGCGTTTTGACCGGTTCCGGGAGGAGCTGAACCGGCTGGTGGAGGCGAAGAAGGAGACGATTCTGCCGGATCGGATGCAGCGGCTGGCCCGGGGCATGATCGCGGAGCTCTCGGAGAGTCTGACGGCGCTGGAGGACGGGCTTTCCATGAGCAGCCAGGACGTGAAGGCTGCCATGGAGCGCGTTCAGGAGCAGAAGGAAAGCCAGATCCGGACGCAGGAGGAGACCGGACGCAGGATCGACCGTCTCATAGATTCCATGAAGGCTGAGAGCCGGATGTGGATGGGAGAGCTGCTGGACGATATGCAGCAGGAGGCAGGAACGCTCACAGACATACCGGCTGCGGAGCTGAGCAAATATTACACCTTTTACTGCATCGATACGATTCAGGAGGGAATGAACCGCTGTATCGAGCAGCATACCCTGTATCTCTACGATCTATTGGAAGAGATTTCGGCGGAACTGTCCGCAAAGCTTTCTAAAACCACGGTGAACAGCTCCTATGGTTTCCGTTTTACTCTGGACAACCGGACCTGGACGAAAGGCGACAACGTGAGCTATGTGGTGTCCAAGGTGGGAAGCCTTGCCCTTTTGAGCCTGGTGGCGGACGGCGTGGCAGGAGCCATGCGCCAGAAGGAGATGGCGGACAAGGCGCCGGATATCCTGCGTTCCATCGGCAGGCAGTATCCGGGGCTGCGGGCCTCTGTAAATCAGGCCATTGACTCTGTCTATGGAAAGCTGGGGGAAAACGCAAAGAAGCAGCTGGCAGAATATTACGGGGATAAGATCCGCACGGCTCAGGAGCAGGTGGAACAGTCCGCGATGGTAGCCCGCCAGGATGAGGAACGAAAAGCGGAGATCCGGACGGCAGTCTCTGAAATCCGGGAGATTCTGAGCCAGATTCAGACAGAACTGGAGGGAATGGCGTAATGGGTGGATTTACGGTAAACGGCTTTGGAGCGACAGACCGGTTCGTTCCCATCAGAAATCTGGGAACCTTCCAGTGTCCGCACTGTAAGCAGGAGCGCATGCTTCAGCTGATGGAGGTACAGAGGAAGGTAAGCCTTCTCTACATTCAGACAGTGACGATCAACACAAAGTACGCAATCGCCTGCGCGTCCTGTCAGAACGGCTATTACATAGAAGAACAGCAGAAGGACGATATCCTTTACGGCCGCGCGATAGCCACGATCACGGAGCAGGGCGCGGTTCTGTTAAAAAAAGAGAAGATCATAGACGCTCCGGAAAAGCAGGAAAAGCCGTCTCTGCTCCAAAACAGCCAGGCGGAGCGGCAGACTCAGTCTGCGCAGCAGAATACTCAGCAGGATACTCAGCAGGATACGCTGGCGGGGCAGCAGGCCCAGGCGGAGCGGCCCCGGCGCAGATTCTGCGGCCGGTGCGGCAGCTCCCTGGACGGACAGACCGGGCGATGCCCGGTCTGTGATGGCGCGGAAAACAAAAGCACAGCGGCGGATACCGGTGCGGCCGCAAATGCGGGCGTGGCGCAGAGTCTTGCCGGAAAGCTGAGCCGGAAGATCTGCCCGGTCTGCGGCTTGCTTTTTTCTAGTGATAAAACAACCTGCCCGGTGTGCGGAAGCGGTCTGGAAGACCGGAAATAGAATGAAGAGGGAGAAAACATATGACATATTGTGAAAACTGCGGCGCGCCGCTGGGAGAGAACGTAAAGTTCTGCGGTCAGTGCGGTGCGCCGGTGAATACCGGGACGAAAACGAGAAAGTATTGTAAGAATTGCCATACAGAGCTGGAGCCGGGGGCGATCTTCTGCCCGGAATGTGGTTACCGGGTGGTGTCGGACCCTGAGCCGGCGCCGGCTCCAAAACCAGATCCAAAGCCGGAACCAAAGCCAGATCCAAAACCAGATCCGAAACCTGAGCCGAAGCCGAATCCGGTGCCAGCCCCGGCTCCCCGGGGCAAGAAAACAGGATGTCTGGGGACGATTGTCAAATGGATATTCTGGTTTCTGATTTTTATGTTTATACTTTGGCTTGTGACAATGGCAGGTAAGTAAAGTGCTGTTGTGAAAGAATGGAAATATGCCTCGTATGGAGAAAAATCCCTGAAGAGCTGCGGCGGATGGTGCATTTTACGGATGCAGCTCTTCAAGGATTGACGCGGCAGAAAAGAGGAGTATATGGCATATTGTGAAAACTGCGGAGCGCCGCTGCCGGAAAATATCCGCTTCTGCGGAAGGTGCGGCGCTCCGGTAAATGTGGGAGCAGAAGTAAAAAGGTACTGTAAGAACTGCCATGCGGAGCTGGAGCCGGGAGCGGTATTCTGCTCAGAGTGCGGCTACCGGGCAGAACCGGAGCCGGGGCCAAATCCGGGCCCCACGCCGAATCCCGGTCCGGAACCGGAGCCTGTACCAGATCCGGAGCAGCAGCCATCCGGGGAACCGAGACTGATAGGGGAAGCGGCAGGGCCTTTCTTATATTTAAAAACAATAAACGGCTCGGGATTTTACAACAGGTATTTACTGATCTATGAGGACAGACTGGAGCTTCGTGACTGCAGAAAAAAGCAGAGGCTGGAGCCTGTGATCCTGTACATGCGTGACATCGGACTGGTGCAGGATGAGGAAAAAAGCTTCCGGAGGAATGGATATATTATGCTGGTTATGAAGAATGGGGAGCGCAGGTTTCTGTACATTGCAGACAGAACGAAGAAAGCAAGTCAGCAGATCCGGGAAACTGCTTCCCTGATCCGCAGCCTGCTGTCATAACGAGCCGTTCATGGAATGGAGTATTTTTGTCTGAGTCGAAGGAATAGGGAGATAGGTATGATAGAGATTAAGAGGAATACTTATGGATACCATAGAGAAGCAGGGGATCTCCCTGGAAGTACAGAGCATCGAGGTGAAGCATCAGAGTGAAACGTGAAATGTGCTGTAAAAACTGCGGCGCGTCATTGGGAGCTGGGGCAAAATTCTGCAGTCAGTGCGGCGCTCCGGTAAACGCAGGGGCAGAAACGAAGAAATACTGCAGAAACTGTCATTCAGAGCTGGAGCCGGGAGCGCTGTTCTGTCCGGAGTGCGGATATAGGGTGGTGGAAGAACCGGAACCGTCCAATCCAGACTCTTCCATATTGGAGCCGCAGAATGAGGCAAAGCTGCTGGGGCAGGCGGAAGGGCCGTTTGCATGCCGTATGCAAGGAACAGAAAATCTTTCGGAATTTGGCTTGAGTCTTTTGATTTATGAGGAACGGCTGGAACTCTGGAAAGGGATAAGAGAACAAAATCCGCGGCTCATTATTCAGATGCGCGATATCAGCCTTGTTCAGAACAGAAAAGTAAATGCCCTGACAAACGGCTGTATTCTGCTTCTTATGAAGAACGGAGAGAAAATCTCTCTCAATTATACGTCAGGAAGCACAAATCTACAGGCGGAGAATGCCGCGGCGCTGATTCGCAGTTGTCTTGGTTAGAAATCAGGATGGCATACTTAAAACCTGAATACAACTACAGTAAATCATGGAATATTTTTGTTTGAACCAAAGGAATGAGGAGGCAGGTATGATAGAGATTAAGATGAAGGTCGATGAAGTAGATTATGAAAGGGCGCTGGAGACATTGCTTCCTCTGCTGGCAGAGCATTTCTCCTCAAAGACGGATAACGCGTTGATTTCAGGAATCTTATCCAAGACGAAAGGGCTGCCCGTAGCGGCGGTAAAGGCGATGCTGAAGACGTTTCCCCAGGAGACAAAAGATGAGCTGGCCGTATTCTGCCTGAATTATTATGGGGAGAACATTTCCCATATGCTTACAGACACCTTAGAGAAGCAGGGGATTTCTCTGAAAGTGCAGAGTGTCGAGGTGAAGTATCAGGGGGAATCGTGATATGTACTGTGAAAACTGTGGGGCATCGTTGAGAGAAAACGCGAAATTCTGCGATCAGTGCGGTACGCAGGTGGATGCCGGAGCAGAGACAAAAAAATACTGCAGCAACTGCCATGCAGAACTGGAGCCGAGGGCGCTGTTCTGCCTGGAATGCGGATACAGGGTGGAGCCAGAACCGAGACCTGACCCAGAACCGCAGCCCTCGCCGAATCCCATTCCAGATTCAGAACTGCAGAAAGAAGAACGGCCTCTGAAAATCATAGCGGCTTCAACGGTGAGGCCTGTCTGGATTTTTAAAGATCGAATTGAAGTGCGGCATGCAAAAGGGAAAGAGCCTGACCGGGTAGTTGCCCGTATGAGGGACATTGCTTATGTTCAGTTTCAGAAAGGCTCTGTCTGGAAAAATCCCTGTATAAATTTGTTTATGAAAGATGGGAAAAAGATTCCTCTTATTTATGCAATGTATTCAAGCAAAGCAAAGCGGGAACTGGAGGAAATCGCGGCGCTGATCCAGAGCTGTCTTGGTTAGAAATCAGGACGGAATATTCAGAAAGAAGAGATCCTGAAAGAACTGCGCGAAGGCTGGTGGAGCGCTGCGAGAATAGACGCCGTCAGGTCAGCGCTTGCAGATACGTTGGAAAAGGAGACAGAGAGATTATGCAATATTGTGAAAACTGTGGGGCATCGTTGAGAGAAAACGCGAAATTCTGTGACCAGTGCGGCGCTCTGGTACATATCGGAGAAAAAGAATACTGCCAGCACTGTCATGCGGAGCTGGAGCCAGGAGCGCTGTTTTGTCCGGAGTGCGGCTACCGGGTGGTGGAGGAACCAGCCCCAGAGCCTGAACCTGTGCCTGATCCGACGCCCCCGCCAGCTCCAAAGACAGACTCAAAACCAGACCCAAAACCAGATCCGCTGGAACAGCAGAGCAGTACTTCGCTGCAGCCATTGCTGAATATTGGCGCGAATGCGTTCTTTGCGGCGGTGATAGCGGCGGGTATGTCCGCCTTGGGCGCTCTCTGGATGGCGGAAGAAAGCAGCTGGATGTATTTTGGAGAGGCATTTTTACTTATTGGAATAATGGGGCTTGTGGGCTGGCTGATAGCTGTAGGCTCTTTTGCAATTGCAAGAAATTACCAGAAGGCAGCCCAGAGGGAAAGTGATCCGCAGAGGCAGCGTCTTTTGAAAAGACAGGTAAATTTTTTGGTGTATCTGGGTTATCTTTTGGTGGTTCTTGCACCGTATGTGCTGGCTTTTGCATGTATATATTTGTGACAGGACAAGCCGGGGAAAGAGATTCTTCCATTTCGCCCCGCAAAAAAGCAGAACAGCCCCCGGATAACCGCAGGCCGGGTATGATATAGACAGTTCAGAGGCCGGAGCAGAGAACCGGAGCAGCGGATCAGAGCAGCGTGCCGCCCGGCGCGGGCAGAACAGCAGCAGCTTCCGAAAGGGAAGGAGGACACAGGAAACTATCATGGCAAAATTAAAAGAAGACATTTTGATGGACGTCAGGCCCCGGGATCTTCTGAAGAAGCTGAGCCTTCAGGATCAGAAGGTGGAGCTGGATATCCAGGTGCCGGATAATTTTTATCAGACCATGCTGGAGCAGCTTCTGGAACGGGATTACCTGAATTATACTTCTGAAAAAATATTTCAGCCGGAGACTTCCAGGCGGGCGAAGAAGATCCACTGGCTTCAGATCACCCGGCTGCCCATCCATCCCAACGAAAACGAGAGCTACGATCTGCTCTCACGCTGGCAGGGCGTTCTGTCCAGCCTGCACGCCTGGGATTACCGCCTGATTTTCCTTCTGCTGAGAAATCAGGGCGAGACGAAGCTCTTTCTGGGCACGGTGTCTTCCCGGCAGGAGGTGGCGGCAGAGGAGGCTATCGAGCAGATCCGGGAGGCGGCTTTTGGCTCCATGCCGGGCATGGGGCTGCGGACCCTGGATGAGAAAAAGGCTGTGGATGAGGTGAATCTGCCGCTGCTGGACATGAATTACATTGGCGCGGTGACGGGTATTCCCTCCTTCCGGGAAAATGAGAAAAAGGGTATGCTGCAGACTCTGGATCAGCTGGCTTTCGGCATCCGTGACATGTACGGCACGGAAAAGGATTACGCCATGCTGGTGATCGCGGACCCGATTCGGGATCAGGAGATTTCCGATATCATTTCCCGTTACCGGAGGCTGGGAAGCCAGATCCATACGGGAGTCCGGCTGACAGCGGGCCAGTCCCTCTCCAGGGGCGAGTCCATGTCGGAGCAGGGAGGCATCGGAATGGGGATTTCCATTCTGAGTACGGTGCTGGGGGCCATCGGCGGTTCGATGCTGGGCGGTATCATGGGAAGAAGCATCGGCATGATGATGGGCAGCCAGATCGGAGGAATGCTGAATAAGCAGAAGCAGGCTTCTGTCAGCGGCTCCGCCTCCACCAATCAGGAATATCTGGATAAATTTGCAGAATACGCGGAAGTGGTCACGGATCATCATGTGGCCCGCCTGAATGAGGGCAGAAATTTAGGATTCTGGAACACAGGCGTTTATGTGCTGGGCACCTCTCCCAGAGATGTGGTGACGGTTACGGGTATGCTCCGGTCGGTCTATTCCGGCGATACCACTTATTTCGAGCCCATCCGGCTCCATCTGTTCCGGCCTGATTCCAATGCCCTGCAGATCGTCCGCAACCGGTTCGAGCTGCTTCCGATGGCGGAACGGGCCTCCCGGCCTTCAGAGACAGAAAAGGAAAAAGGGACGGGCCGGGAAGAACAGAGGGCAGAGGAAAACTGGCATATTTTCGGAAGAGTGTACCAGTATCTGAGCACTCCCATCAATACCCGGGAGCTGAGCCTGGCTACCTCCCTTCCCCGCAGAGATGTGCCGGGCCTCCGGTTCGTGAAGACGGCTGTCCGATTTGCCAACAATCCTGCGGTGATCCGCGGGGACCGGATTACGCTGGGAAATATCGTGGACACCGGTATCATCCAGAATACGACCTACGACATCGACGTCAATTCCCTGGTGCGCCACGCGCTGGTGGCAGGCGGAACCGGAAGCGGAAAATCCACCACCTGCAAGCGGATTCTCTCGGAGGTGATCCGCCGGGATATTCCGGTCATGGTCATCGAGCCGGCCAAGGACGACTATGTGCGCTGGGCCATCGAGCAGAACAGGCATCTGCCGGACGAGAAGAAATTTACGATTTACATGCCGGGAGTCAGCGAGGTGGACGGAACGCCTGTGGAGGAGCTGCGCATCAATCCCTACGAGCCCGCGGCGGCTCCGGGGGCGAAGGTGGATCTGCTGCAGCACTGTGAAAATTTCGTGACCCTGCTGAACGCCTGCCTGCCTTCCGAGGAGGTCGTGCCGATTCTGATCGAAGAGGTGGTGGACGAAACGATCCGGGACTTTGCGGAACGCAATGACTGCGATTATGACGCCGGGATCACGGAGCCTCTGCCGAAATATCCGGACATCGACAGGATGCTGGAGAAGGCACGGGATGTGATGAAGCACAAGTCCTACGCGAATATGAACCGGGACAATCTGACCGAGGTGCTGCTCACCCGTTTCAAATCCCTGCGCAGGGGGATGCGGGGCCGGATTCTGAACGTGCCCAAATCAACGGATTACCATAAGCTGTTTTCCGGAAACGCCGTGATCAACATCAGCCGGCTGGCGGGCAGCAAGGATAAATCCCTTGTCATGTCGCTTCTGATGCAGGCCCTTTACGAGTACCGGATGTCACGCTACACCAACGATCCGGAATACAGGGCCAGGGCCCAGAAAAACAGTCTCTGCCACCTGACCCTTGTGGAGGAGGCCCACAACGTGCTTCTGAAGCCTCAGGTACAGAAGAGCAGCGGAAGCCCCCAGCAGGCGGCGGCCGACCTGTTCGACAACCTGCTTTCAGAGGTCCGGGAATACGGACAGGGGCTGGTGGTCGTGGATCAGGTACCCACGCGGCTCATCGAGGGAGCTGTCAAAAACACCAATTACAAGATTGTGCACCGGCTGACCGCGCCGGACGATCAGGAAATCATGGCCTCCTGCATGGCGCTCAGGGATGATCAGAAATATATTATCCCCGCGCTGGAGAAAGGAAACGCCATCATCTGCGGAGACGAGGACGACGCGGCGGCCTGGGTGAAGATGCCCGCGCCGGGCCAGGATGTGAGATAGAAACCTGCCGCAGGAAAAAGCCGGCGCAGGAATCCCCGGCAGGACCTGATGTATACAAAAGCGGACAGGGAAAGGAGGAAAGAGACATGAGCATGGAATGGATGGATTATGAGGAATACGAGAACGAAAAATATGAGAATGAAAAATATGAGAATGAAAAGACAGAAGAAGTTTCAGAACTGGCAGAAAACAGTCTGGAAGAGGCGGGGTGCACGCTGGGAAGCGGCGAGATGACGGAACAGGAGCTTCTGGAGGAGCAGAGACGCCAGGAACAGCTGGAGAAGCTTTACGACGAACGCAGCTATCTGCAGAGAAAGCTGAACGCGGCAAAAGACAATCTGGAGCATTCTGAAAAAGCGCTGGAACAGCTGGAATCGAATAAAGAGCAGGGTATGGAGGGCGTGGATTCAGCTATTTCCAGACGTGAATTCCAGGTAAAGGTATACACAAAAGAAGTGGCGGATCTGGAACGGGAGATCTGGTTCCTGGATGGAAAGATAGCGCTTCTGGAGTGATTTGGCCGGTGTTTTAAAGGGGCAGAGGGATAAAAAGGATTTTATGGAGGTGAAGCAATGTCACTGGAGATTTGGGATGACGATATGGCGGAGGCCATGGAGCAGGCGGAAGGACAGCAGGAGCTGGAAGAAGGCGTGCTGATGGAGAACATCGGGGAGATGCAGCAGGAGCTGGGCGGCCTGATGGAAAGTTTTAAGGATTTTTTTGAGGGAGATGATATTTCCGGCGATCCGGAGAAGGACATGGAGAACTGGCATCACCAGACAGAGCAGAATTCCTGTGCGGTGGCCTGCCAGGAGTTCGTGGCGGAGCAGCTGCTGGACCGGGAGTTCTCCGAGCAGGAGCTGATTCAGCTGGCCACGGAGCGGGGCTGGTACGATCCGGCCACGGGAACGCCCGTAGCGGATGTAGGCAACATTCTGGAGGAGCTGGGACTGGAGGTAGAACGGCAGAATGGGGTTACCCTTGCGGAGCTGGCCGAAATGCTGGATAATGGAGAAAAGGTGATCGTAGGGGTAAACAATATGGTTCTGGCCAATCCGGCCATGGCGAACCTTCCGGGCATGTCGGCCAATCATGCCGTACAGGTCATCGGAATCGACGGCACAGATCCGGACAACATTCAGATCATTCTGAATGATCCGGGGGTGGAGAACGGGCAGGGAATCCGCCATGATCTGAGTACCTTTATGACAGCCTGGAGCACCAGCGGAAATTATACAGTGTCCGCAGATAAGGAGTAAGCTATGATGAATTCAGAAAATATTGTAAAGGAACTGATGAACCATCCCGTAATCCGGACGGAGCTGCCCATGCAGATGCTGCTGGGGCTTCCCTGTCTGGAGAAAAAGGCAGGACGGCTCTGCATGAGCTTTAAACCCCACAGGGAGGAATATCAGGACGGTAAGGTAATTTATTATCCCCAGCAGTTTGAATTGAGCTTTGTATATCCCTTTAAGAGGCTGGTCTGCTTCCGCAATCTGATGTTCGAGCGGAAAATCGATATCACAGAGCCGGTCTGCAGCGTGGAGGCTGCGTGGCTTACAGAACGGGGCGCAGAGCTGATGAAAGAGCTGTACGCCGCCTGCGACAGAGTTCTGTCCTTCCAGGAGCAGGACGGCCGGGTCTCTGATATGAGCGTAGACAAATACCAGAAGACATACCGGGAGACAGTGGAAAAGCTGGGTCTTACGGGCCTGTACGGAGGAACGGAAGCATGATCTGCGCGGCAGTTTTTGAGACGGATGAAAGAGTGAGAGATCTTCTCCGGGAATGGACGGTGGAGTATCTGATCCGGGAGAACCGGGAGCTGAATCTGCTCTGGTTTACCCAGGAGGTGACGGAGCAGAAGCTGGAAAAGTACGCGAAAAGAATCAGCTTTGCGCTGATTTCCCTAGACCGGGACGCAGGGCGCAGGGCAGGAGAGCTGCTGTACCGCCTCAATCCGGAATGCAGGATTGCCTACTACCGCTGGGAGCCCTGCGCTCTGGAGCCGCTTCTTCCCACCCGCCCAGCGGCCTTCTTCCTCCGAAAGGACGACAGAGGAAAGGAAGAGCTGCAGAAAATCCTGGACAGGATTCTGGAGGAGCTCTCCGGCGCGGAGGACATCTTTTTCTACGAAGGGAGAAAGGGGATGTACTGCATTCCCCTTTCCCATATCCGGTATCTGCAGAGCGATCTGAAATATGTGGAGATTCATACGGCTTCCGGGGAAGGGCTGCGGCTCTTTTCCCGGTTATCGCCGCTGGAGCCCCAGCTGGACGGGCGGTTTGTGCGGATACATAAAAGCTATATTGTAAACAGCCGCTATGTGGAGACCCTGGACAAGGGGGCTCATCTGGTGCGGCTGTCAGGCGGAGAGACCCTTCCGATCTCGGACGCCTGGTACGGAAGAGCGCTGGAACGGCTGCGGGAGCTGAAAGCACAGAATAACTGACAGAGAGGGGATGGTGTTATGGCGGCGGAGCGTGTGATTGGGGTCGATTTCGGCACAAGCACCTCGGTGATCCGGGTGAAACGGTACCGCGGCGGGGAACCCGTAAGCCAGGAACGGCTGGTGGCAGAGGCCGTCGTATTCAATAACGGGATTCCCATGGTTCCGACTCTGATACAGAGGCTGGGAGAGAACGCCTATTTTGGCTGCGATGCGCAGACAGCCAAAAGGGGAGCTGTCCTGTATCACAGCTTTAAGGTGGATCTGGAAAGCCCGGACCCGGAAAAGCGGCAGAAGGCCCGGGAACTGACGCAGGAATTCCTGAAATATCTGGCGGGGGTATATAAAAGCCAGAGCGAGGGCGGCCATCTGGGAGAGGCGGACGACCGGGAACGGACGATCATCAGCTATCCGGTAAAATGGGGCAGCGGGACGAAAAAGTTCATGCTGGAGGCGGCCGGCCAGGCGGGCTTTCCCAATGTAGAGGGCATGGATGAGGCCCAGGCCGCCATCCATGCCGTGACTCTGCAGAGCGAAAGCTATCTGAAAAAAGAAGGCTATCTGAGGGAGGGACGGCCCTGCACCGTTCTTCTCATTGATATGGGCGCGGGGACGACGGACCTGGCCCTGTGCCGGTATATGCCCGGAGACAGTCCCGTGACAGAGACGCTTGTTTCCTGGCCTGTGGGAGGAAATGTGCTTTTCGGAGGCCGCGAGGCCGACGAGCTTCTGCGGGATTACGCCAGAACAAAGCTGCCTGAGGACATGGCAGAAAAGATCCTCTCAAAATGCAGCGCAGACAAGTTCAAGGCCTGGAAGGAAAACACCGTGTCGCCGGGACTTTTAAGAAATGATACGGTAGAAAATTTCCCGGATCTGGATATGATCGCAGAGCTCTATGACGTGGAGATGGAACCCTGGCATCTGACCCGGCAGACCTTCGAGGAGAAGGCAGAAGCCTACCTGAAAAAATTTCCTGCTCTCATCCGGGGCTGCATCGCCGCGTCCGGCGTAAAGGACGCGGACATCGAGCTGGTGATTCTGACCGGCGGCCACAGCCAATGGTATTTTGTAAAAGAGATTCTGACCGGCAGGCTGCCCGCGGTCTGCGGCAGCCTTCTGCCTCAGATCACAGAGGACCCGAACCGCATTCTCTCTGTGACGAGGCCCCAGGAGACGGTGGCGCTGGGCCTTGTCTACGCGCCGATGGCTTCCTTTTCAGGCTCTCCGGCCGGCCTGGCAGACGCGGAGGACATCACAGAGAATGTGTATGTTATGGATGCGGAGGGCTTCGGAGGTGCTTCGAAGTCTGCAGCCAGTCCGGTGGTTCTGCCGGAGTCTGCAGGCAGCTCTTCCAGTCTGCCGGAGCCTGCAGCCAGCTCTTTCAGCCTGTCAGAGCTGGCGGAGAAATTCACGGCAGGACAGGATTTTGTGCATCCCGGCCGGGGTGATTTCGCAGTGAAGAATATGACCCTGCTGCGGGAATATCTGGGGATTTCAGCAGGCGAAAAGGTTTATCTGGCCTGCGACACGACGCTTCTGGGAACCTGTAAATACGGCTATGCTTTCGCGGAAAGCGGAGTCTACAGCAGAAGATACGGGGGCATGGAATTCATTTCCTGGGAGATTTTTGCAGACAGCGGTTTCCGGCCCTTTGACATCGGGGAGTTTGGAATCGGCATCGGCCCTCTCACTCTCTGCCATACAAAGACCGGGGAGCCCGGGAACGCCCTGCGGTTCATTGAGGAGCTTCAGAAGTACCTGCGGCAGAACAGGAAACAGGGATAACACAGGCTGACAGGAACGGCCGTCCGCGCAGCTTCAGGGGAATCAGGGGAAAAAGAAATATCAGAAAGCGAGTGAAAGAAAATGGCGGCAGAACGTATCATAGGAATTGATTTTGGAACAAGCACCTCTGTCGTGCGCGTAAAACGGTACAAAGACGGGATGCCTGTGGAAGGCGGAAGTGTTCTGGATACGAATTCCGTCATTTTCAACGGGACATACCCGACTGTGCCTACGCTGATTCAGCGGACCGGGGACACTGCATATTATGGTTATGACGCGCAGGTGGCGAAGAAAAAGGCTATATTGTTTCACGGCTTCAAGACAGATCTGGAGAGCCCGGATGAGAAAAGGAGACAGGAAGCCCGGGAACTGACGCAGGAATTCCTGGTTTATCTTGCGGCAGTCTACAGAGCTCAGAGCGAGGGCGGTCATCTGGGAGACGCGGACGATCAGGAGCGTACTCTGATCAGCTATCCGGTCAAATGGAGTGCGGATACAAAAAGGTTTATGGTGGAAGCGGCGGAAAAGGCGGGTTTTCCCAGGGTAGAGGGGATGGACGAGGCACAGGCGGCGATCCATGCGGTGACGCTTCAGAGCCAGGATTACCTGCAGAAAAGGGGATATTTGAAAGATGGAAAATCCTGTACGGTTCTTTTGATTGATATGGGAGCGGGTACGACCGATCTGGTGCTCTGCCGCTACACGCCAGGGGAACGGGCAGAGACGGAGATTCTGTCCACATGGCCCGTAAGCGGTGATATCCTGTTCGGCGGCCAGGAGGTGGAAATGCTTCTGCAGGATTATATCCGGGAAAAGCTGCCGGAGAACATGGCCGGCATGGTTCTGAAGCGGTGCGGTTTCGACAAGTTCAAGACCTGGAAGGAGATGGTCGTTTCGCCGGCCCTGGCCCGAAACGAGCGGGTGGAGGGCTTTGCCGATCTGGATTTGATCACAGAACTTCTGGATCTGGAGATGGAGCCCTATGGACTGACGCGCAGTGTTTTTGAAGAAAACGCGGCAGAATATCTGAAAAAGTTTCCGGAGCTGGTGAACGGATGCGTCAATGCGGCCGGCGCCGCCGCCCGGGACATCGAGCTGGTGCTCCTGACCGGCGGCCACAGCCAGTGGTATTTTGTAAAGGAGATGCTGACAGGGAGGATGCCTGAGATCTGCGGGGAGCTGCTTCCGAAGATTGCAGAGAATCCAGAGCGGGTGATTCCTGTGACGAGGCCCCAGGAGACGGTGGCGCTGGGCCTGGTGTATACGCCCTTATCAGCAGAACTGAAGCCGGATGGAAAAAGCGTTTCATCAGTAAAGGCCGGATTGGATGAAAAAAACACTTCATCAGTAAAGGATGGCTCAGATGGGAAAGATATTTTTTCTGCGAAAGCCGGGCCGGATTCAGAAGAGCTGGGGAAGCGGTTTGATATTTATGAAAGCCGCCGGGCCGGAAGAAGCGGTATTCAGATTGTGGCTGTGGACGCAAAGGGAATACTGCAGAAGGCAGAGCTGAAAATGAACGGATCTGAGATTGCGGAAGATACTCAGATATTGGCAGATAACCGGGACAGGTATCATATGTGCAGCAGCGTTTCAGGAGAAGCCGTCCCGAAGGCAGTCAAAGAAATTGCAGCGCGCAGCCGGGCCGGAAGGTTTCAGCTCAGAGGCCAGGAACTCTGGTCAGACATTGTGAAGGTAGTGAATTATGATTATGGAGCAGAGGTGCTGGCGCGGCCGTTTGGCCTCAGAAAAGACGGTACTGTGGTGACAGTGAAATATTATGAGAAGGACAGTCTCGGAAATCTGAGTCAGCAGCAGAAAGACAGAGGACTCTGGAATATGCTCAGTCAGTGGGAAGGAATCACAGACCTTGATTATAAGAATAACTGGCTGATTGGATGGAGAAAAGACAGCTCCTGTGTGCTTCTGAATGATAACGGAGAGGGATGGAAACACGAAAATACCCTTGCACATGAAAAAGTGCGGTCAATAGATGCCAGTCTCAGCATGGCGGCGGCCATTCTGGAAGACGGAACAGTAAAAATCATACCGTCAGGCGGGCGTTTCGCGGACAGGGAGCTCATTCAGAAACTTATTGCACAGACAGCATACTGGAGAAATATAGAAAAGATATTCTGTACCCAGCATACGGTGGCGGGTATCCGCAGAAATGGAACTGTGGTTATAGCCGGCTGGAGAACAGCTGAGGTTGAGAGGGAGCTGTGTCTGTGGAAAGAAATTTCATCGATTGCAGTCAGCCCGGGAGGAGGCCAGATGCTTGGGCTGCGGAAGGATGGAAGAGTGGAAGGCACAGGTATTTTGAAAGAACTGACCAGAGAATGGCGGGATATTCTGTCGGTAAAGCTGTATCAGCATGCAGGCGCTGGCAAAGAGACTCTCTGTGCAGCAGGCGTCAGAAAGAATGGTGGTTTGATATATTCCATATGTGTGATCAGCTATCATACCGGAGAGAAGAAAACAAAAGGTCTCTTTTTCCGAAAAGCAGAGCCAATGCCTCCATCAGTCATGAAGAAAAATGGACTGATAAAATGGAAGATGCTTTAGAGCATACCAGAGATATTTTCGGAAAACTTCCTTCCTGCAGCTTAAAAATACCAGGATATCCGCATCAGGCTTTTTACGTGTTAAGCTTATTTCATCAGCAGACAGGAAGAGAAGAAAACCGGAAGAGCAGGAAACCGGAAGTCTGGCTGAGCAGAGTATAATCACAGAACGCAGGGAGGGAAAGAAAAATGAGAAAAGATTTGACAGAGCTTGTATTTATTCTGGATAAGAGCGGTTCCATGCAGGGACTGGAGGCGGATACTGTCGGCGGCTACAACAGCATGCTGGAAAAGCAGAAGAAAGAGCCAGGCAGCGCCAATGTGACTACGGTGCTGTTCAGCAGCGATATCAGCCTGCTTCATGACAGAGTGCCGATTGAAGAAGTAAGGGCGCTGACGGACCGTGAATACAGGGTCGGCGGCATGACGGCTCTTCTGGATGCCATCGGAGATACGGTGAACCGGATAGCTGCCGTACAGAAAGCGCTTACAGAGGATCAGAAGGCCGGAAAAGTGATCGTGGTCATCATTACAGACGGTTATGAAAATTCCAGCAGGGAATACAGCTATGACAAGGTAAAAGGACTGATAGAGCGCCTGAAGGCAGAGCGGGACTGGGAATTCCTGTTTCTGGGAGCAAATATGGACGCGGTGAAGGAAGCCCGGCGCTTTGGCATCGGGGCAGACAGGGCGTCGTCTTATGTCAATGACAGCAAGGGAATTGCCAGAAGCTTCGGGGCAGTCGGAGGAGCAGTTTCCAGCTTGCGGAACGCGCCCGGAGGATCGGCGGTCGGTGCAGAATGGAAGAGGGAGCTCGAGAAAGATGTAAAGGAAAGAGGAGGAGACTCATGAGAACTGCTGCAGAGGAAATCAAAAGGTTCGGACCGGTAAAGGGAATTCTGCTTACAAATGAAGATATCACCCGTCTGGAGGTGGACTGCATTGTAAACGCCGCCAACAAGACCCTGCTGGGCGGAGGCGGCGTGGACGGTGCGATTCACAGGGCGGCAGGACCGGGGCTGCTGGAGGAGTGCAGGACGCTGGGCGGCTGCGATACGGGACAGGCGAAGCTCACCGGAGGCTACAGGCTTCCGGCCAGATATGTCATCCATACGGTGGGCCCTGTCTATGGGCGGGACGATGAGGGATTGCTGGCTGTCTGCTACAAAAACTGTCTGGAGCTGGCGAAGGAGCATGGGATTCGTTCTATTGCCTTTCCGGCTGTCTCTACAGGAATTTACCATTTTCCGAAAAAAGAAGCGGCGGAAATTGCCGTGAGAACAGTGCAGAGATGGCTGAAGGCTAATCCGGATCAGCGGCTGGAAGTGGTGTTTTCCTGCGTGGACCGGCGCGTATACGATTGTGTTCTGGAAGAACTGGAAAAGTCCGGGGCGGTAGCCGAGGACGCTCCTGCTGCTGAAGACTGACAGAGAGGAGGGAGCTTATGGGTTTTTCACATTCTTACAGCTATGGTTTGAGGGAGAATCCGGAAATTATCTTTACCAGCGACCGGACTGGCCGGCAAAAAGCGATTACGGATAAGACGGGACGATTTGTCGGTTTCCCGGGGATCGTGAAGGAGAAAGAATGGACGTCGCATCTTACTGAAGAGGGCTGCCTGGAGCCTGTGATCCGCTACCGGACAGAATTTGGGAGGTTTGACGAGCACAGCTATATCATTCGATGGCAGGTTCAGCCGGACGGAATGTACTGGGCGGATGAAGACGGCTTCGGTATGACTTCGGATGAAGAAATTGTGTTATATGCCCTGCTGGATCTGGACGGAAATTATATTGGACCCTTCCGTGTATATAAGGTAGGCATAAAACGTTATCTGGAACCGCCTGCAAAGAGAGAACCGGTAAGACATCTGCAGCCGGAGAAAGAGGTGAAAGAAAAACCGGAAGGAAAAAGTAGATTTTGGCTTGGAAAATGGCGGAAGAGATAGGATATGAGGAGTAAAAATATAGATATGTTTCAGGACAAACCTCGTATATGGGAGAAGGAAACCTAACAGAAAAGCGGCAGTACAGTCATTGAGAAGCTCTTGACAAGAATCAGAGATAGATACAGATGAGCTGGCGTCAAGAGGCGTCCGCAAATACACTGTAAGAATCTGAGAGCAAAGAAAATGAAATGGCATGAGTGAATGGTATCCATTTGGTACTTTGTTTGGAAAAAGAATGAAACTATGCGAGTGGACTTGTGTGGAAGATAAAGGCAGCCGCTAGCTGGCCTTGAGCTTTCGACAGCCTTCATCTTCCACCACATAGCCGGTTGAGGCAAGGTAGATATACCGTTCTTGCCTACTCTCTCCCGTTCAGCAATTTTTTCATGGCTGAGTCAATATTCTTCTGCATGAATTCTTTCTGTTGAGAATCTGTGAACAGGGGATAGGACCGGGTCAAAATGGCGACGGCCCGGCTGGGATCATAGGGGATGTTTCCTTGCGAATCACGCACATCGTGGGTGTAATACATATAATAAAAACCATAGGCCGTGCGGATGATATCTTCTTCAAACAGTTGCAGCGGCGGCTTTGTGAATCGTTCATCCATCATTTGGAAGGAAGTAAATGCTGTGTAAAATTCGTTTATCCCCTTCTCCATAGTCAGCCGTAAAAGAACGGTTGCTGTCAATGCAAGATCTGTCACGCTTGCCCGCTCGGCGGGAATTTTCTTCAGCCACTCCCATGCTCCCCATAATTCGTCATTTGAATAGTCGCAATATGCGCAAATCAGCCAGACATTTTGCAGAAAGGTCATTGCTGTCTGCTGCTGGGCCGGATCTCTGCGCACAGCCTCAGAATTTAAATATTCCCGAAATGCTTGTTCCGATGCACGGGCATAGACGTAGGCTTCGCTGGGGCAGAAGTACTCATTGACATTCCACAGTGCCAATATGTGCGCATGCGTAGCTAAAACGCCCTCATAGGCATTGCAATGCTGCTGATAATATTCCATTGTTTTACTGTATAAAGACTCCAGTGCCTCTGCTGCTTCTTCAGAGTGCTCAGACAAATATTTCCCGGCCAGCTCTGTCACCTGCCGAGTGTGCTGCGCTGCCTGTGCCTCCAGTGAAGAGTATTCTGTCATTTCAATTCCCCCTTTTCCGTATTTCATTTGTTCAATAATTTAGGCTTCTACTGCTATCGAAAAACTGTCCTTACTCCACTCTTTCATAATTTTAGCCATGAAACTCACATCTGCTGTTATTCAAACGCTATATTTAAAGTAATTCAAAAGCCGTTTAACGTCATCTTTCTCTCCATAGGCTCGTCCCCCCTGTCATAAAAATGTACATTTCTGCAAATGTAAACATTTCCTTATAAATAACAATTATACACTTTAATGTGACAAAAATCCAGTGCCATCGATAGCTTCAGCAGAATGACAACTGGTGACTTGACATTCTATTTGCAAATGGGCGTTGATGATTGGTAAAAGGTTGATTTAGCGAAGCCGGCCGGGCTGGCTGGCCGCTCAAGATAAAGGGCGTATCTTCTTGAAAAATTAAAAAAAGTCTAGTATAAACAATATTTGTTAGATTAAACTAACTAATAAAGCATAAAGAAGGAAGCTCTATGTCTCTCATCAATAAAGAAATCGGAGAGTTTACTGTACAGGCTTACCATGAAGGCGCCTTCAAGACCGTTTCCAAGGCGGATGTACTTGGGAAAAGGATTGTTCAGACGGGAAAGAGCGGTGAGGTGTTGTCAAGTGAAATGAGACGGGAATTTTTTGCTGGTGTCGGTGTACCAAGGGCGCATTGCCCCTTGTACACCGATGTCAACATAGAGATATGAAAAAACAATTAGCGGCTGGTGAATAGCAGCAAATATTCAAAAAGATTTATAATGTGAAGCCAATTTTTCTCTGTGCAGGCCAGGGGCAGTCGCGCCATTGTCCGCTATCCTGCTCCGCTTTTCCGGTCAACAGGTCTGTGGCGGCGTCTGCAAGATAACCCAGGTAACTTCCTGCGGAGCTGTCACCGCACAGCAATTTCCACATCAGGCCGCCAAAAAGATAAGATTGAGCAAATTCGCGCCAGCTGTGCAGCTCCTCGACAACTTTTTGGGAGAGATCCCACAGAATACCAACAGCCTCGCTTTCCGTGATCCAGCCTAAATAGCATCCCCAGCGTGTCAGCATCGCTGCCCGGCCAATATCCCATCCAGCCATAAAACCGGGGGCATATTGAGCCTTATACCGCTGCGCAAACCTCCATGCCCGGCAAACGGACTCACGGTCATCTTCGTCCATAGTTTCGTCCATCAGTTCCTCCGGTGAAGACGCCTCACTATAAAGCTGGTACCGCAGGATATATCCCTCTTGAGCCAGATAGCGGATCATATCCAGCAGATCGCTCCGGCCATCGATTCCCCATGAGCGGCGCACAAGAGACACGATTTTCTGTTCCATAACAGGAATATGCTCCTCCACATCCATGTCATCCAAATCGTGGCTGTTGAGGGTCGATAAGATACCAGACAGCAGGATGCCAAAGCGTTTCCATTTTCCATCCTCTTTTTGATAGGGGAGCGGTTCTGGTTCGGGCATGGCCTCAATCCGGGCCATAGCCTCTTCCAATGTAATATAAAGGTTTTCTTCCAGTTCCAGATCAAATGAGCGTTCTTCTTCATCATCCGCATCTTCCATTTCCAGCGTTTCCAGAGCCGCCGCAAGAATCCCCATATCTTCTCCGAAAAGCTGCTCCATTAGGCCTCCGGCAGCAGCTGAAGCCGCTTCGGCGGCTTTATCATTTACCATCTTTTGCAGCAATTCCTCATTCGCAGCCATTTGAGCCATACTGTCCGGTCCAAATATCTGTCCGAGAATTTCTACTTGACGCTGAGTATTAGCGGCAATCTGTTCTTCTACTTCATCGGCAGATGCAGCTGTGTCCTTTTCAGAGCTGGAAACCTGGATTTTACTGATCCGTTCCTCGTTCTTTTCCATAGTTTCTTTCACAGAAGCGAGCGCCTGCTCTTTTGCCTGCCGTGCCTGTTTCAAAATCTCGTCTATATCTAACATTTTCAATCCTCCCTGTCCGGGGGGAGCGGATGCCATGCCGGAGGTTTTTTGTGACGTGTAAACGGCTTTTTAATCTGCCGCAGGATTGCTTCTACAAAATGAAACCATAAATTGCCGATTATAAACACGATCACAAGAAACAGCAGGAACGCTCCGATTTCTCCAATAGGCATCTTTTACCTCACTTTGTTGCAAAACGGTTTATAAAGAAGTCAGTAAAAGCGGCCAATTCATCTTCCTGTGATACATAAACATACAGCTTTTCATCTTCCAGCCAGTCGTAGGCATTGATGCCAATGTATCCTTTTTTATCCGGGTAAATAATGAAAGCATCGGTAGGGTATTTATTCCGATAGGCTTTCAGAATTTCAGAGCGGCGATAGTAAGTCGGATCACCGCAGCCGGAAAGATCGGGTACTGTGGGAACAACCACAATCGTCTGGCTGTTTTCGTTCCAGCCGACAATCAGATTGCCAATTTTGGTTTTACTTCCATGAACAAAGCCATAGTTAAAACGGCTCACATCTTCGGTATATCCGAAAATCAGTCTGTAATTGTCTCCGTTTTCTACCACCTGGTTAAATAGAGCGCGCATTTTCTTTGAGTTTGCATTGCTCTTTTCCATGTCAATTTCAGGCTCCTTAAATAACTTGCTGAAAAATCCCATAATCTTTTTTCCTCCTAAATGTTTGAATGTTCATTAGAAAAATCAAATACTTTCAGCGCATGCTCTTCTTTGCGGTTTATTCCGGGTTTTATTTCTTAAAATAAGAGCAAAAATCAAAATTTGTTTTTATTCTGGCTAAAATACAATCCGTCTGAATATATGGCCGAAACATGATATTCGGACGGATTATCTCATTCCAATCACTCAAACGGCAGGCACTGCTTTTAATTTCTCCAGGGCATCTACAATGGCGTTTATTTGAAAGTCAACTGTTTCATCGGCAGCTTCGGGAACAAACAGAGGTAACGTATCAGGGATTGCTCTGCGTACAACCATCGCTGTCAGACTCAAATTCGTAAATAAATTGATTCTTGCCGTGTCTGCCTTTATGCCAAAGCTTTCTAAAATTTCTCCAAAAAGGCGGCGCTGCTTTTGACGGAACAGTTGATAGCTTTCCTTTGACAAACGTTTGAAAATAAGCTGCTGTTCTTCAATCGTTAAAACAGCGATACCATTTTTCTCTCCGTAACAGCAGGCATAGAGAAATTGTTTCACGGCATCACGCCAGCTTAAAGCAGGATCGGCCATCAGTCTTTGCGCCTGTTCAATAATTTTAGGCTGCTGCAGGTACAGCGTTTCAACGATCAAATCTTCTTTCGTTGCAAAGAAAGAGTAAAAGAAAGTTCGTGAGATACCAACTTTTTTATATATTTGCTCCACAGTAGTATGCTGTATGCCCTGTTTTGCCATCAGTTCAAGACCAACTGCAACAAGTTCCATTCTAATGCGCTCTCTATCTTCCTCAGAATAAGCTACCCTTGGCATCCTGTCACCTCCTTCCCATAAAATAAAAACAAATTTTAAAATCTGACCTTATTCTAACATATCCAATAGTACAACACAAGAGTGAACTTGGGGGGGCGCCTATCCAGCAGCTCAGTCATTTGGAGGATTATTGGGAAGTGTCAGCATTAAGAAAAGCAAGCCTGAATCAAGCTCCGTCATGGACTGCCGCCGATAGAGATACAGTTTGATGAATTTTATGAGATCTGTGAGAAAAGGGCACAAATTCATATCTTAATAATTTTCAAACAAAACTGGAACATAAATAAAAAAATACGGCGGTAAAATCCCTGTATCATCATCAAACATAAAGGAGGACAATCAGAGACTAAAAACAGCAGGGATAAAAATATAAACTACAAAAGGGAAAGGAAAAATAATGACATTAAAAGAAAACGTAAGCGCATTTGCAGTAAAACAAATACTCTCTTATATGGACAAGGACCCGGAGAAGAATCTTCCAAAGCTTCTGGACTGGTTTGACAGATTCGACCGGAAGGACACCTTGAAGGCTCAGCGGGAAGCCATTCGCAAGGCAGTGATGGACAAGGACAACAACTGGCGCCAGCTCGTCATAAGCCTGTGGACGGATATCGATCCGGGCGTGCGGAACCGTCTGTTTGAAAACTTCATTCTCAATGGCTGCCTGCTCGGATATCAGAGACAGAATGAATACAAAAAGAAATATAACTGCAATATCCCCTGGGCGATTCTTCTCGATCCCACCAGCGCCTGCAATCTGAAATGCACCGGCTGCTGGGCGGCGGAATATGGAAATCATATGAATCTGGCTTATGAGGAGATGGACGACATCGTAAACCAGGGCGTCGAAATGGGTACATATGTGTATCTCTTTACCGGCGGTGAGCCGATGGTGAGAAAGAAAGACATCATCCGTCTCTGCGAGGATCATCCGGACTGTGTATTTTCCACGTTTACGAACGGAACGCTGATTGACGAGGCCTTTGCGGAGGAGATGCTCCGAGTGCAGAACTTCGTGCCTGCCATCAGCATCGAGGGGTTTGAGGAGGCTACAGATTCCAGAAGAGGAAACGGAACCTATCAGAAGATTATCCGCGCCATGAATATCCTGAGGGAGAAGAAGCTGCCCTTTGGAATTTCCTGCTGTTACACCTCGGCCAATGCAGAGGTAATCGGAAGCGAAGCGTATTTTGATCAGATGATCGATATGGGCGCGAAATTCGCCTGGTTCTTCACTTACATGCCGGTAGGCAAGGCCGCGGTGCCGGAGCTGATGGCGACAGCTGAGCAGCGTGAGATGATGTACCACAAGATCCGGGAGTACTGCCAGACGAAGCCGCTGTTTACTGTAGACTTCTGGAACGATGGAGAGTATGTGGGCGGCTGCATCGCAGGAGGACGGAGCTACTGCCACATTAACGCAAATGGAGATATCGAGCCCTGCGCTTTCATTCACTATTCCGATTCCAATATCAGGGAGAAGACTCTTCTGGAGGCTTACCGCTCTCCGCTGTTCATGGGCTATCACGACAACCAGCCCTGGAATGAGAACATGCTTCGCCCCTGTCCGGTACTGGACAATCCGGGAAGGCTGACGGAGATCGTGGAAAAGAGCCATGCCAGGAGCACGGACTATCAGAATCTGGAGACTGCAAAGGAGTTTTCCGACAAATGCGTGGATGTGGCTGCGAAATGGGCGCCGGTGGCAGACAGGCTCTGGGAGGAGTCTCACGGCGGCTGTGCTGCCTGCGGCGGGTGCAGAAGGGCCTCGGGAGAATCATAACAGGAAAAGGAGGGAGTTCTTCCGTACCTGAGGCCGGATGGAAAAGCGCAGGTAGATAGAAAAAGCCATGCCGGCCTGGTTGTTCTGCTGTGCCTGATACCACTGGCCAGAGGGCCCGCACAAAGACGAAGGGAAAGGAGGAGACAAAAGTGCTTAAAGTAGTCGCAGCTGCCATTGTGGTGGCAGTCGCAGCAGTTGTTGCTGCAGTTATAAGAAAAAAGAATTAAGGAATACATATTCCTTTCGAAGAAGAGGCCGTTTTGGACACAGGGAGCAGACAGGTGTTCAGAACGGCTTTTTTATGATCTCCCTCCATCTGCCGATACGTCAGACTGCTCGGCCAGCTCATCTTGGGTCAATGCGCGAATTACACGCAGGACACAACATGGAATTTCATGCAGATAAAACACCATTTGACTTGCGCGTGTCCGTCGGTCAAATGGTGTCTGAATATTATTGCAGAATCTAAGCGGCCCCTTTCTCCTTTTGAGCAATATTCCTGCAAAACACTGTTAATGAGTATACTCCAAAATCTGAACAGAAGCTCCAGCATTTTTTTCCGCAAGCTCTTTTATACGTTTCGCAAAGGGACAGGGATAGCCTATGGGTGTGCCCTTTTGAATACAAGAGGCGAAAGCGATAGTATCTGCTCCCCTTTTGATCAGCTCTCGTACACGCAAGGGAACCTTTTTTCCGGGACATCCACCGCAGTTGATAAATCCAATCAGTTCAATCTCTTCTTTTACTTGTTCAAAAGCGCCGGTTTTATTGCGGATTGCCATGAAATCCGTGGTCCCCGGACAATAATCTTCAGTCTGCATACAGCGGATAATTCCTACTTTCATCCCGCACTCTCCTTTCTGATTAAAGTAAATGGCAGTATCGCCTATTCAGCCGGTATGTCCGTCTGAATGCAATAGCTTTTCCTGATACCGCTCCAGAATTTCCTGAAGCGTTATCTTTTCCATCTCTTCTTCCGCGGTCCTCTGCACCTGATCGAAATAGTCCCGAAGCGACAGCTGAATATGGATGCCTACGCCGCATTCCGGGTTGGTGTGGGTATCCAGATGGAGCAGGGGCTTCTCGCCCTCTACGGCTTTATAGACGTCCAGCAGGGTGATGGCAGAGGGAACTTTGCTCAAAGACGGCTTTGGATGCCCTTTGACACTGAGCAGAAGCCCGGCCCTGCGCAGGGCGGACATGAGCTGGCGGACGCATCCTGGATTGGTATGCAGGCTTTCTGCAATGCTGTCGCTGGACAGAGAGCCCCTGGGATTCAAGACGATAAAGGCCAGGATATGAACGGCGTCGCTGACCTTTGTGGAATATTTCATGAAAGCTGGCCTCCTTTGGTGACTGCTGATAAAATTTAATGTTAATTTAATTATAACAGCATATTGACAGATGTGCAAGGGGATGATAGACTGATGATGTTAAAATAATATTTACAGCAATACCGGAAAGAGAGGACGCGAGAAAACTATGAGCTTTTATGAAAATCTTGTAATGCAGACACAGCTGAACTATTCCAGATATTATGGAGTATATGCCGCAGGAAAGACACCCTATGAGCTTGCGGATAAAAAAGCGCTGACTTACGAAAAGCAGATAGAGGCTCTGCTGCAGGAGCTGGAAGAGGCGGACTGCGTGGTAGTAGGGGGAGCTTCCGGTCTCTCCGCAGCGGGCGGTGGAGATTTTTACTATGGAAATACGCCGTCTTTTCAGAAATATTTTGGAAAATTTGCAAAAAAGTATGGATTTGAAGGAGCCTTTGCCGGTATGCAGTTCTCCTTTGCGGCGCGCGAGGAACGCTGGGGTTATATCGCCACTTTTTTGAATACCACTCAGAAGGCCCCGGTAAGGGAACCCTATCTGGATTTGGACAGGCTCCTCCAGGGAAAGGACTTTCACATCCTGACGACCAACCAGGACACCCAGTTCGTAAAGCTGTATCCGGAGGAGAAGGTCAGTGAGATCCAGGGAGATCACAGGTTTTTTCAGTGCTCCCGGTGTTGTGAGGACGACACCTGGGACGCGGTAAAGCCGGTAGAAGAGATGATCCAGGCTATGGGGGAAGGGACCTTCGTTCCCACAGAGCTGATTCCCAGATGTCCCCATTGCGGAGCGGAGGCATTTCCCTGGGTGCGTGGGTACGGGAACTTTCTCCAGGGCAAAAAGTATGACGGGGAATATCAGAAGATTTCAGAATATATCCAGAAGAACCGGGACAAAAAGATACTGTTTCTGGAGCTTGGCGTGGGGCGCATGACTCCGATGTTCATTCAGGAACCCTTCTGGAATCTGACTCTGAATCTGCCAAAGGCCCGGTATATTGCTGTGAACGACCGGTATGATTTTCTGCCAAAGGAGATAGAGGACAGAGGTATGGTGATCATGGGAGATATTGCCAGGGTGCTGAAAGACGCGGCAGAGTCTGTACCGGTGAAAAATGCGGGAAAAAAGCGGGCATAAGGAATGGAGGAAGAACATGTTGAAAGCAGCAGAAAAAAGGTCGGACATGTATGAGGACATTAAAAAGGTATGGAAATGGATAGATGGCGCGGATGCGGTTCTGATTGGAGCCAGCAACGGACTGTCTATCACAGAAGGCCTGCATCTTTTCGCTGATAATCAGGTGTTCGAGGAACTGTTTGGGGATCTGAAACGAAAATACGGGCTTCGCTGTATTCTTCAGGGCATGGGAGCCCGGTGGCCCACGGAAGAAGAAAAATGGGGCTTCTGGAGCCGCCTGGTACACCATTACTGCGGAAAATACCAGGAGACGCAGGTAATGTCAGATCTGAAAACGGTGATAGGGGACAAAGACTATTTTGTAGTTACTTCCAACGGAGAGTGCCATTTTGAGCTGTGCGGCTTTGCGCCGGAAAAGATTTATGAGGTGGAAGGAAACTGGCTGACCATGCAGTGCGCTGCCCGGTGCCATGACCGGGTTTACCCCTGGGGAGAGCTGGCGGAGAATATGGCGGCGGCAGAGCAGGGGGGAAGAGTTCCGTCCGGGCTGGTCCCCCGCTGTCCGGCCTGCGGCGGTCCCATGCAGGTTCACATGGAATTTGAAAACTTTATTCCGGAGACTGAAAGCCAGGAACGGCTGGAGGCTTTTCTGAAACAGTATCATGGGAAAAGGCTGGTGATTCTGGAGCTTGGCATCGGCTGGAGAAACCAGCTGATCAAGGCTCCCCTGATGCGGCTGGCGGCGGCAGAGCCTGAAGCCAGATACGTGACCGTGAATCTGGGAGAAATCTATATTCCCGGAGAAATCCGGGAAAAATCCTGCGGTCTGGACGGAGACCTGGCAGAAATTCTTCACAGGCTGGCGAAAGAGCGGATGGGAGAGACGGGATGAAGGAAAAACTGATCATTATCGGCTCCGGGCTGGCCGGACTGGCTGCGGCTCTTGCCGCAGCAGAGCAGGGACAGTCTTCTGTTCTGGTATCTGAACTGCCGCCAGAGCGTTCACAGTCGGTACTGGCAGAAGGCGGCATTAACGGAGAGCTGTCCGGGAAAACAGAGGATGTATTGCCCCACTGGGCAGATACGGTCCAGGCCGGGGCAGGACTGTCAGATCCTAACGCAGTCCGGGGAATGGTGGAAGCGCCGCGGCAGCGGTCTTCAGCCAGGGAGTGGAGTTTGGGAATCTGGAGTTTATTCAGTACCATCCCACCATGGTTCCGGTTTCGGGGAAAAATCTGCTGATTAGTGAAGCAGCCAGGAGTGAAGGAGGGCGGCTATACATAGAGAGGAACGGGGTCCCCTGGTATTTCCTTGAGGAACTCTGCGGACCGGAAGGAAATCTGGTGTCCCGCAACCTGGCTGTAAGAAAGATGTACGAGGTGTGTTCCAGGCCGGACTGCAGGCCGCCGGTGTATCTGGATATGAGAGAAATTCCTGAAGTTGCATGGCAGAAACGGCTGGAGGGAATAAAGGAAGAATGCGGGAAATTTTTGAACATAAACCCGGAAAAGACTCCAGTTCCGATAGAGCCGGCTGTCCACTATTTCATGGGCGGGATTCTGGTTGATGAACGGCACCGCGCCAATAAAAACTTTCTGTATGCCGTCGGAGAATGTGCCTGCCAATATCATGGAGCAAACCGGCTGGGAGGCAACTCCATGCTGGGAGCCCTGTATGGCGGGAAAGTGGCAGCCCGGACTGCTGTCGAAGAATTGGAAAAATACCGTGCCGCGGCATGCGGTTTTCAGGAAAAGGGGAATATTCCGGAGAAAAACTTTGAAACGCAGAGAGAGGACGGGGCTCTCAGGAGAAGGACAGAGGAGATTCTGTCCGGCTGCATGGGGACTGTCAGAGAAGAAACGGAGCTTCAGAAAGCAGTCAGAGAGCTTGAAAAAATGTGGAAGAGGGAACATCTGGCTCCGGAAGAAAGAAACCGAATCCTGCTGGTCTCCGCAATGGTGATGTCTGCACTGGAGCGGAGGGAGAGCCGGGGCGCTCATATCCGTTCGGATTATCCGGATGCAAGGCCGGAATTTCAAAAGAGTACAGCCGCATACTTTGATGGAAAGCAGGTAAGGATTCGATTCAGGGATATTCCGGCTGACAAAGAGGCAGGAAATGTATGAGGAAAACTATAAAAATACTTCGACAGCGAAAAGGTGAGAAGGAATCTTTCTGGCAGACCTTCCTCTATGAGTCCGAACAGGAGAATGTTACGGCAGCTCAGGCGTTATCAGAACTGAACCAGAGAAATCCTCTTCTGGACAGGGAAGGAAAAGCGGCTGCGCCTGTACAATGGGAGTGCAATTGCCTTCAGGGAAAGTGCGGAGCCTGCGCGATGCTGATTGACGGGTTCCCTGCCTTAGCCTGCGAAGAGAAGCTGAAAGATCATAAGGATACGATCGAACTGATGCCACTGCAGAAATTTCCGGTGATAGAAGATCTGGTGGCAGACAGAAGGGTGCTCTTTGAGCATTTGAAGGAAATGAAGGTGTGGACAGAACAGAAGCAGACTGCTGCGCCGGAAGACCAGGAAAAGGCATTTACTGCTTCCAGGTGTCTGCAGTGCGGATGCTGTCTGGAAATATGTACAAGCTACACAGATGGGAGAGATTTTTTTGGAATGGCGGCTTTGGTACCGGCTGCAAGAATTGTGACAGTGGGGAAAAGCTCTGCGAAAAAGGAACAGATTTTGGAGGAATACAGGAAGCACTTTTATGAATGCTGTGATGAGTTCCATGCCTGCGAGCATGTATGTCCGGCGAAGCTGCCCCTGACAGATTTAATGTCATATATGAACATGGAAATGAAAAAAGCGGGAGAGACAGGAGGAAAGAAGGATGTTTGGGGAAATCAATCTGGAAGAAAACAATAATTATGAAAAATGGTGCGAAGAGTGGAGAAAAAAATTCCTGAAGCTTAACCAGGAGGAACTGAAAAAGAAGCTTCCGGAATTAGAAGAGGAAGGAGACTGGCTGCTTATCCGTCATTTTGGGAGAAAGCTGGGTGTTCATAAGGAAGACGGGACAATTGAGGCCTTGGAGGATCAGGAGCCGCTGACCTGCTACGAAAGGTTAAATGTCTACACTCTTTTCGGGTACGTGTCTCCGCTGGCACACTATAAAAATGAATGGGTAAAGTTCGACAAGCTGAAGGATACCGCGCCATTTGCAGGGGCTTTTCGGAAGGGAATCATCGAACCGTTTTCCAGAATGTTTGTCTGCCATACGAAAGAGCTGGCAGAAGCATGCGAGAAGCTGGGCGGAACCAGGCTTCCCTGGTCAGACACAGGCTACGAGCTGAAAGCCTTTGAATGCATCCCGGTGCGTTTTCTGTTTTGGGAAGGAGATGAGGAGTTTCCGGCTCAGGGAAATATCCTTTTCGATGCCAGCGCGACAGACTTTATACATGGAGAAAGCGTAGTAACCATTGCGGTAATAGGACTTATGCGCCTTGCGAATCTGGCGGGAATTGCCATGGACCGCAGCGCGTTTCCTGTTTTTTGAATGAGGATAAGAACGCTTCCTTAATCAATCATTATTTTCACAGGGGAGCATTTTCCGCTGTTGCATCTGCTTTCGGAAACGCTGCCGTCCACGTTGATTTTCGTGTGCATGAACAAATTCACGGACGTAATGATGGAACGATGCTCTCCAAGCGCATGATTGATATTGTCGAGGCAGTTGGTGCCCTTTGCCGTTGCGATAGAAAAAGTCATATTCTATCACACAGGCCGCAGTAAGGCAACCAGTCGTCCGTAGGAATGATGAACTGATGATATTAAAATAATATTTACAACAACCAGAAAAGAGAAAAATAAAAGCGGAGGGCTCAGAGATGCAAAAGGAAAGAAAAAGCGACGCCTTTCAGGAAATGCTGGCGGTAGCGAAGGGCTGGCTTGCAGGGCGCAGCTCGGAAGAACTTGCGGAACTGGCCGGAGCGGAGTGGGAGCCGGAAACAAAGCATTTGAGCCTGCAAAGCCTGAATCAGCGGCTGGAGCTGAACGCAGGGGACTGGTCTGTGAGTCCGCAGCTGGAGAACTGGCATTATCTGATCCTGCTGCATTATCTTTCTATCGCTGATGGAACGCCGCTGTCTGATGAAATGACAACATTCGGAAATCTGAAGGATGGCCTCATCCGGGGGACAAAGTTCGACCGCACGGCAGACACGGCTCTTGCTGGATTTCTGAAGGGCAGAGAGCCGGAACAACTGAAAGAAGTCTGCAGATCCCTTGGCGCCGTGTTTCGAGACAGTAATGCAGATCTGTGTGCAGTATTTCCCTTTTTACCGCGTTATCCAGTCATAGTGAAGATGTGGTTTGCGGACGAGGAATTTCCAGCCTCTGGAAAGATGCTCGTATCAGGCAGCGCGGATCATTATCTGACGATAGAAGACGCAGTGACTGTGGGAGAGGTGATGCTTGGGAGGCTGGAGGAGACATGGAGAGGACTTTATGCTACAGCTCATCTCTCTGATCCCGAATGAGGAAGGATTCCAGCCCCGCGCGGATAAACTGATCGATGGCCCGCTGTATCTTTTCCCAATCGGAGCAGTGATTGCGCAGCATGACTTTATTGATGGCCAGGCAGCCGTTCATCTGAAAATAAAAGATGGCTTCGGCCTCTTCAAAGGTAAGGAGACTGTGTGACATCAGCCAGGTCACGTAGTCTTCTTTCGTCGTCTCCGCCATTTTTTCTATGACCTGCGCGGATATTGTGTCGTCGAGAAAGAGCGCCTGATAGTGGTCGCTGCTGTGCAGGTGATCGCAGAAGGGATAGGAGCAGCTCCCGGAGGTTCTTGCAGGGCAGAATACGTGATCGATGACGCTGGTGGTTTCTTTCAGAATCTCATTCAGGATATCGTCCAGCACATCAGCAGTATCGTAATAGTGCAGATAAAAGGTTCCCCGGTTGATTTCCGCAAGCCTGCAGATCTCTGTGACCGTAATTTTGGGATATTCCTTTTCTTCCAGGAGCTTTAAAAATGCTTCTTTTATGACCTGGCGGGTGTAACGCGTCCTCCGGTCTTCCTTTTGCGTCTTTTCTGACATATGAATTTTCCTCATCTTTCTATTGGATTTTCTGAACAGAACACGAAAAACTGTTCAGAAACATACAGACAGCTTTGGATTGATGATTGTATTTTCTGATACTTTTATTATAATCAATTTGAAAAGAAAATCAACATATTGTTCATAAAAAGAACACCGTGTATAAGGATGGCTGTCTGCACTGCGGCTGTGGAGCTATGACGCTGTGGAGTCTTGGAAGCCGGTACGGACGGCGGCCTGATTATTGCCGGAAGCACGGAAATGCAGATTTGGCACAGGAAAGGATGAAGGATGTATGGGACATGTGATTGCGGTAGCCGGAAAGGGCGGTGTGGGAAAGACTACACTGACAGGCCTTTTGATTCAGTATCTCTGTCAGAGCGGGAAGAAGCCGGTTCTGGCCGTGGACGCGGACGCCAACTCAAATCTCAATGAGGTTCTTGGCGTGGAAGCGGGCATCACCCTGGGGGAGCTCCGGGAGGAGATCGAGCGCGCAGGGGCTGACAGTCGCTACAAGATTCCCGCCGGCGTGACGAAAAAGGATTATCTGGAAGCGCGCCTGACGGACGCTCTTACAGAAGAGGATGACTTTGATTTGATGGCTATGGGGCGCAGCCAGGGGCAGGGCTGCTACTGCTTCGTAAACGGCCTGGTTCAGACGCAGATTCAGAAGCTGCAGAGCCATTATCCCTATGTGGTCGTAGACAATGAGGCTGGAATGGAGCATGTGAGCCGCGGGATTTTGCCGATGATGGAGATCGCGATTCTGGTCAGCGACTGTTCCCGGAGGGGCGTGCAGGCGGCCGGCCGGATCGCCGCTCTGATGAAGGAACTGAATTTTAAGCCGAAGAAGGTGGGACTGATCATCAACCGGGCTCCGGATGGAAAGCTAGACGCCGGAACGCTGGAAGAGATACAAAATCAGAACCTGGAGCTTCTTGGAGTAGTTCCCCACGACGATATGATTTACCGATTTGACTGCGATGGAAAGCCCATTGTACAGCTTCCTGCAGATTCTCCGGTGCGGAAAGCCCTTCAGGAGATTGTGGAAAAGCTGGGGCTGTAATTTGGAGGGACAGCCAAAAGAACTAAACTGGAAAGAAAAAAGGAAAGGTGGTATCAAACATGAAACTGGAATATGCGAAGGATAACCTGACACAGCAGCCATACCGTCATTACCTGAAGCGGTATCAGGAAACCTCTCCCAAGGTAATAAGCGAAAGCTCCGGTCTTACCTTTCATGAGAAGGAGCAGGCATTCCTGATTCGGTTTATGGGAGTGCTCTATCAGGTGACACATCCGGGATTTCAAATCAGCCACCAGGAGCAGGGAAACGGCATCTATATGCTGGAGGAAAACATAGACGCTCAGATTCTGCTGCTCCGGTATCTTCTGGACGGGAACCCGGTGATGAGCTCCGGGAAGCTGATTTCCTACCATGACCTCCCCTGGGGCGAGGTATATTACCGTCAGTTTCAGGGCAGATGTATTTCCCGGCTGGCGAGAAGCTTCGGGACCCGCCTTCCGCCCAGATTCTCTTTTCGGATAATTTCCCTGCGGCATTTTCCGCAGAGGATGTGGCTTATGTGGGAGACATTGTAATGGATTATATGAAAAAGGTTGGAAAGCAGGTGCAAAAATGAGTGATATTTTATCCGGATGCCAGGAAGCGCGCGGCATGACGACGATTGAAGAGATTGACTGCCCAAAGTGCGGGGGCGTGATAGAAGTATTTGAGAGGGACGGACTGACTGTGGGAGACAGCGTCTGTGAGCAGTGCGGCTGTGTGATTCCGGGCGATGTACATCTGTCCCTGTATCTTGAGGAGGTGTCAAAGTGAAAATATCTGTTTGTGGAAAAGGCGGAAGCGGGAAGAGCACTATTGTAGCGCTGCTGGCGGAAAGGCTTGCAGCGGCCGGAAAAGAGGTTCTGATCATCGATTCTGATGAATCCAATTACGGGCTGCACCGTCATCTTGGCATGGAAAATCCGGAGGAATTTACCGGGTTTTTTGGAGGAAAAGAGGAAGTCCTGAATAATATGATGATTTCTAATTTTACACATCAGTTTTTTGAGGGGCAGTGGAGGATCGGTGATATTCCGGAGGATTATTACACGGAGAAGCATGGGATAAAGCTGATGGTAAGCGGGAAGATTCATCAGGCGAACGAAGGCTGCGCCTGTGCCATGGGGACGGTGATGAAGCAGTTTGTCAGTAATCTGCGGCTTGAGGAAAACCAGATCGCCATTCTGGACATGGAGGCCGGAATTGAACATTTCGGGCGCGGTCTGGACGATGAGGTGGATTTGATTCTGATGGTCTGCGATCCTTCCTATGAATCAGTCCAGCTTGCGGCAAAGATCCGGGAGCTGGGGGAGAAGCTTCAGAAGCCGGTATATTATGTGCTGAACAAGACTGATGAAACAAGCAGGGAGGTGCTGACGCAGGCAATCCAGAATTCTCAAAGGATTCTTGCGGTTCTGCCTGCAGAGCCGGAACTTACGGCGGCAGCGCTGCTTGGCCGGAAGCTGGTTTGGGAGAGCAGTGTGATGGACCGGGCGGCAGAGAAAATCTGCGGGATGCAGGCATAGATTTGATATAGACAAAAGCATTCATTTTATTATCTGTTATAAAGATAGTTCTTCTCCTTTAAAGCCGGAACAGAGGCGGTCAGGTCTTTGTTCTGGCTGATTTTTATCTGCCGCTGGAGACTTGCTATCTGGCGGTTAATGCTCCTGATGCTGTCCGCAGGTGCATAATTGCAGATTCTTTTCTGGAATTCTTCAGTGATTAGTTTCTTCATGGTATTTTATTCATAGTTGGTTCCTTTCTGTTGCATCTGTGTAGCTAAAATTGTCCGGCGTCTTTGTTGGAACAACAGTGTCTTAATACATTTGAAGCTTTCCTGGGATAAAGTGGGGATCAGCATGAAAAAATTCAGCCTTGTTCTGACCGAATATGCCCTTGCCAATTAAGGGTAAAAATAAGAAAGAACCCCGTAAATACGGGATTCTTTAAAAGTAGTTCAAAGCAGATAACGGGAATCGAACCCGCCTCTGAAACGCTAAAAACCCAGTAAAATCAAGGGCTCTGGCGATTTCTATTTGATTACGTTTGATTACCTTTGGCAAAAAGGTAATCAAAACTAAAAATTATAGGAGGAAGTCCTGAACACGGGATTTACCTCGTTTAAAAATATTGATAAATGCTGTGGTACATTAATGCCGCATCTGTATATCTTTGCAGACATTTCTGTGCAGAAGTATTAAAGGAGAGGATGTGAAAAGCAAGATCTTCTTGCTGAGGTTCCGAATTCTGAATATAATATGAGCAGAAAGAGAAAGATGCTACAGATATGAAATAGAACAAATATACTGAAGCTTAACATAAAGGTAATGCCGAATAATGAGGAGGTAATGGAATGGCGGTGCCAACCAATATAAAGACCCTGCTTTCTGGAAATGTAGTAGAGTGGGCAAGAATTGAATTTAAAGAAACATGGGATGCAGATGCTTCGTTGAAAACCATCTGCGCTTTTGCAAATGATATAGATAACTGGGGCGGCGGTTACCTTGTAATCGGTGTCCGGGAGAAGAATGGACGGCCTGAGTATCCGCTGCAGGGTGTGCCGGCAGAAAAAATTGATGGTTATCTTAAGGACATGCTCAATAAATGTAAACTGCTTCAGCCGGAGTACCTTCCTATTGTGGAAGTGGCAGATTATGAGGGGAAAAAGTTTATTGTGGTGTGGGCGCCAGGGGGAAATTCCAGACCGTATTCCGCGCCAAAGAATATGAGTAAGGATAATAGAGAAAGAATTTATTATATTCGCAAAATGGCCAGCACTATCGTTCCGTCTGAAGCAGAAAAGAGGGATTTGTATAACCTGGCTAACAATATTCCCTTTGATGATCGTGTCAACCACGAGGCAGAGCTGGCGGACCTGAATATCACACTGATTCAAAGTTATCTGAAGGAAATCGGAAGCTCTTTATATCAGGAGTCGGAGAGTATGGATTTTGTGGATCTGTGCAAAAGCATGAATATCATCAGTGCCCTGCCGGAATATACAAAACCCAAAAACGTAGGTTTAATGTTCTTCAGCCTGGAACCGGAACGCTTCTTCCCCTATGCTCAGATTGATGTGGTAGAGTTTCCAGACGATACTGGAGATCGGATTCGGGAAAAGACGTTCAAAGGACCGCTTCATCAACAGCTTCGGGAAGCGCTGTTATATATCAAGAACAGTATCATACAGGAGCAGGTCATCAAAGTAGACGGCATAGCGGAAGCCAGAAGATTTTTCAATATTCCGTTTGCGGCTGTGGAGGAAGCTCTCTCGAACGCTGTCTATCATAAGGGATATGACGTACGGGAACCGATCGAGGTACGAGTAGAGCCGGATCGAATGATTATTGTCAGTCATCCTGGTGCGGACCGGTCCATTAGTCAGGAAGGACTGAGGGAGTATCGCGTGTTCAGCCGTCGGTACCGTAACCGCCGGATTGGTGAATTTTTGAAGGAAATGCATTTAACAGAAGGACGCAATACCGGATTCCGTAAGATTTGCAATGCACTGCACAATAATGGCTCCCCGGAGCCGTTATTTGAAACGGATGAGGAGCGTACGTACTTTGCGACTACTCTTTTCTTCCATCCGGATTTTGTGAAGAAAGAGTTGGATGATAGTCAAAATGACAGGATAAATGACAGGATAAATGACAGGATAAGCGACGGGAATATAGGAAAATTCAATGCGAATGACAGGATGGTTTTAGAAGCCATTCAGCAAAAGCCTTATTTAACCGTGGCACAACTGGTTTCACAGTTAGGTATTTCTGAGTCTACCATTCGCCGGGCAATTAGAAAACTGAAAACAAACGGTTTTATACGGCGCGAAGGAGCAAATAAAAATGGTATATGGATGATCTTGAAGTAAAGGGGCGGCATGGATGATCTTATGGACGATACAGCATTGAGAAGCGTATAAGAAAATGATGGAGGCAGGGAGTCTCCGCTCAAATTTTCAGAAGATGGCAGAAGAGAAAAGTGTTCCGAGACGCAGAAACTGAAAAGCTGGGAAAAGATATTTGATATGACCTATCGGATTGAGGGTGATGAAGATTCGCCAGTGAGCACACAGGCAGTCCAAAAGAGCTGAAATGAGCCAGAAAAACGATACAAAATTTTCATGATAAGAGGACATGGGCACAGTTGGAGTAATTATTATTCACAGTCCTGATTCAGACATGGAAACAGATGCTTACGTGCCAGCACGACATATCTGTTCCCATGCCTGAATCGGATGCGAATCGTAACTTGGAGTAAAGAAATAGCTGAAAATAAACAAAAAACAGGTTGACAATGCATACCTGAATGTGTTTTAATAAGTGCAAAAAAACTATATAATTATATGTAAGTACGACGGATAGATTGTTACTTTTCGGAGGCAAAACTGAGTTGTATATCTGGCATATGGAGATTCCGTATGTCATGATATTATGATTCAGTTTTTTTATTTTCGGAAATGTAAGACGCAACTTTTTTGGAGGGTGGCTGTCGTGAAGATTACAAAAGTAATCAATAATAATGTTGCCAGCTCTGTTGATAATAACGGCATAGAGATTGTGGTTATGGGGCGGGGAATCGGATTTCGAAAAAGAGAAAATGATGAACTCGAAGAAGAAAAGATTCAAAAGATATTTCGGTTCTCCGGCAGTGCAGGCAGCAAATTTGAAAAGCTGGTCGAGGATATGTCCTATGAGACGATTCTGACTGCGGAAAAAATTATTACCTATGCGCAGGAGCAGCTCCACTGCGAACTGGGAAAGAATATTTACATTACGCTGACAGATCATCTGAATTACGCGTTGGAAAGGCAGAAAAAAGGGTATACGTTTGAGAACGCTTTTCTGTGGGAAATCAAAAATTTCTATCCTCAGGAATATTCGGTTGGGAGAAAGGGACTTGAGATAGTCTGGAAGGAGCTGGGCGTGCAGCTTCCAGAGGATGAAGCAGGGTTTCTGGCACTGCATGTAATTAATGCGGAAATAGACGGAAATCTGACAGATACCATGGATGCTCCGGTGATGCTGAAAAATATGCTGAATATTATCCGTTATACGTTTGATGTGCAGTTCGATGAAGATTCTCTCTCCTATGAGCGTCTGGTGACCCATCTGAAATTTTTTCTGCACCGTCTGATCAGGGGAGAGTGTTACGAGACAGAGGATGAAAACTTTAACCATGTGCTCAAAGAACGCTATCCCAGAGAATACAGATGCGCAAAGCAGATTGCGGCGTACGTCGAGGAGAAGCAGGGAGTCCCGGTTAGTGATGAGGAGCTGATATATCTGACGATTCATATTTACCGTGTGACAAAACGGGAAAAAAAATAAAGAGACGGAAGGATTGTTACGTTTCAGGCGGCAAAACCCGAACGGTCAGGAAACTGTAAGCACAGGCTGCTTATCGTGTTTCCTCATGGCCGTCCGGGTTTTTTATAAAAAAGAGGGCAGCATTGACACTGCCTTAATTTTAAAGGAGGTAAAGCTATGGCAAACAAGTATGACGGATTATCGAGAATCATAATCCAAAATGTAGGAGGAAAGAGCAATATTGTCAGTCTGGAGCACTGTATTACAAGACTTCGTTTTGTTCTGAAGGATGAGACAAAAGCGAATACGGATGTGCTCAAGGACACGGATGGGATTGTCACGGTCATACAGGCCGGCGGAGAAGAAGCACAAAAGGCGAAGGGAAGCCTTCTGGACCGCTTTACGGATCTGGTTTCCGGCGTGTTCACTCCGGTTATCGGCCTGCTTGGTGCGGCTGGTATTCTGAAAGGACTTCTGACGCTGTGGGCGTCTCTCGACGGAGGAGCCTCTGCATCAGGCGCATATGCAATCTGGTACGCTGTTTCAGACGGCCTGTTCTATTTCCTGCCCGTACTTCTGGGGTATGGAACGGCTAAAAAGTTCAAGATTCATGAAGGACTGGGGATGGCGCTGGGATTTATGCTGGTATATCCGAGTATGGTAAACCTTACCTCTACAGCAGAGGTGCTCGGGACGATATTTGCCGGGATATCCTTTGAGATGAACTATTATAACACCTTTTTTGGCATCCCGATTATCATGCCGTCGGGAGGCTATACCTCAACAGTTGTACCGGTTATTATTGCCGTTGCGGCAGCAGCCTGGCTGTACAGACGGATCGATAAAGTGTATCCGGCCTATGTCAGAGGATTCCTGACGCCGGTAACGATTTTTGTTATAGTCGCGCCGCTTACCTATCTGGTAATCGGACCGGTTTCTACGATTTTATGCAATGCAATTGCAGTGGTGTTTACAACAGTTTACGGCCTACCGGTGATAGGAGGACTGCTCTGCGGTCTGCTGCTGGGCGGAGTATATCAGATACTGGTTATTTTTGGACTGCATTGGGGACTTATGCCGCTTTGCATGATCAATTATGCGACGCTGGGCTATGATATGCTGCTGACACCTATTTTTGTTCCCACTTTTGCGCAGGCAGGCGCGGTACTGGCATCTTATATGCGTTCAGACAGAAGTGAGAAAAATGCATCTCTGATGATTCCTGCGTTCTTTTCCGCAATGTTTGGCATTTCAGAGCCCGCAATTTACGGTGTTACTCTGCCAAGAAAAAAGCCGTTTGTGATTACGTGTATTATGTCGGCCATCGGCGGCGCGGTAACGGGATTTTTTGGAGTATCGACTTTTACGCTGAGCGGAGGTTCCTTTTTTGCGCTTCCCGCATTTATCAATACTGAGAACGGAGATATGACAGGAATGTTTATTATGGCCACGTGCATGGCCGGAGGATTTGTTCTCAGCTATCTGATGACCTATACTTTCTGTAAAGATGAATCGGGAGAAGGGAAACAGAAGGAAAAGGCTCTTCCGGAAAAGCAGGTGCAGACTGACGGCAGAATTATTTCTGTTTTTGCGCCGGTGGAAGGCGAGGCAGTCGAACTCAGTGAAGTGGAAGACGAGGTGTTCTCACGGGAGGTACTCGGAAAGGGAATCGCCATAAAACCTGTAAACGGCAGGGTATATGCTCCGGCAGACGGAGTGATCTCTACATTTTTTGCTACCGGCCATGCGGTGGGAATAACAACGGACAGTGGAGCAGAGCTTTTGATCCATGTAGGCATGGATACGGTAAAGCTGGAGGGAAAGGGATTTTATCCGAAGAAAAAAGAAGGAGACAGAGTGAAAAAAGGCGAGCTGCTGCTGGAATTTGATCTGGAGATGATCACAAAAGAAGGGTTTTCCACGACGACTCCGATCATTGTAACGAATACAGACGCGTATGTGGACGTCGTTCCGGCGCTTTTCGGCAGAGTGAAGCCGGGTGATATGCTGCTGAAAATTCTGAGATAAAGAGGGGAACGGTATGAGTGTTTTAAGAGAAGATTTTTTGTGGGGCGGCGCGACTGCCGCCAATCAGTATGAAGGCGCCTGGGATGCGGACGGAAAGGGAATATCCGTTTCGGATGTGTGCACGGAAGGTTCGGCTGAAATACCAAGAAGAGTAACACAGGGAATTGTACCGGGGAAGCGGTATCCGAGCCATGAAGCAGTGGACGCATATCATCATTATAAAGAGGATATTGCTCTGTTCGCGGAGATGGGATTTAAATGCTACAGGCTGTCGATTGCCTGGACGCGGATATTTCCGACAGGTATGGAGACAGAGCCGAATGAAAAGGGACTGGCATTTTATGATCGTGTATTTGATGAATTGGAAAAGTATGGAATCGAGCCGATTGTAACGATTTCTCATTATGAGATGCCGTTTGCGCTTGTAGAAAAGTGCAACGGATGGGAGGGCAGAGAGTGCATTGATTATTATATCCGGTTTTGTGAAGCCATATTTGAGCGCTACCAGAATCGCGTCCGGTACTGGCTGACGTTTAACGAAATTAATTCAGGAACCGTGGCTCTAGGAAGTATTCAGGCGCTTGGAACCTTCCGGGGATACAGCGGACCGCTTGCTTCTGCGCCCGATAAACCGCAGGAACGTTTTCAGGCTTTGCATCATCAGTTTGTGGCGAGCGCCAGAGCAGTCAGACTGGCGCATGAGAAATATCCCCGGTTCCGGATGGGAAACATGTGCCTGCAGGCGATGATGTATCCGTTTTCGTCCAACCCGGACGATATACTGGAAACGGAAAAGCGCAATCAGATCATTAACTTTTTCTGCGGCGATGTGCAGGTCAGAGGAAAATATCCCGGATATATTCAAAGGTATTTTGAGGAGAATGGTATCACAATCCGCATGGAAGAAAGGGACCTTGAAGATATCCAAAAAGGCGTGGTAGACTTCTATACGTTCAGTTATTATATGACTACCTGTGTTTCTGCCGATGAGAACAAAGAAAAAACGGGCGGAAATTTCATGGGTGGAGTGAAAAATCCCTATCTGGAAACAAGCGCATGGGGATGGCAGATTGATCCAAAGGGCCTGCGGTATAATCTGAATGTGCTGTATGATCGGTATCAGATTCCAATTATGATAGTGGAGAATGGTCTGGGAGCATATGACCAGCCGGAGGAAGATGGATGTATCCATGATACATACCGGATAGAGTATATGAAAAAGCATATCGAGCAGATGAAGGAAGCGGTGAAGGATGGCGTAGACCTGATTGGATATACTCCGTGGGGCTGCGTGGATCTGATCAGTGCATCCACAGGGGAGATGGCGAAGCGGTATGGAATGATTTATGTGGACAAATACGACGACGGAACCGGGACGCTTGCCCGAAGAAAGAAGGATTCCTTTTACTGGTATCAGAAAGTGATTGCCTCTAACGGTGAGGATCTGTAACGCAGACACAGGAGGGCGCGATGAATTTTTTTACGCACGAACAGGTATCGGAAAGAATTTTGCGTATCAGAGATATATCAGGAACCGCCGTTTATCTGCTGAGTGGAGATCAGAAAACGGCTCTTCTGGATACAGGGATAGGTATTGGAAGCCTGAAGGAATATATTTACACCTCGTTTTTAAAAACTGCCGATCTGATTATCCTGACGCACGGCCACCTGGATCATGTGAATGGAGCCGCTGAATTTTATGGCGTTCCTGTATATCTGCATCCTGCGGATCGGCCGCTGATGCGCAGGCATACGGATGCCGGGAAGCGCCTGCAGTATGTCAGGCAGAATGCGGCATATACAGGCGCAGAGATTTCTGCGGTAAGCAGGGATGAGATGATCCCTGCGTTTGACCCGGAAGAGACTCTTCCGCTGAGCGATGGACAGATTTTTGATCTGGGAGGACTGACTGTGGAGGCAATCCATACGCCGGGTCATACACAGGGAATGTCTATGCTGCTGCTCCGTGAGGAGAGAACGATTTTATTTGGGGATGGATGCGGCGTCGGAGTTCTTCTGATCGAGGACTGTGCCAGCACAGTGACGGAATACAGGAGAAGCTTAAAAAAGGTCAAAACGTACGAAGCATGTTATGACAGGATTCTCCGCAACCATGGAACATGCTCCAGCTCTAAAGAATTGCTTGATAACGTCATAGACGTATGTGAAGAGATCCTGGCAGGTAAGGATGATCACATTCCTGTAAAAGAGGCGCCGCTTGCCTGCAGGGAACAGATTTACCTTGCGAAAGCTGTCCGTCCTGGAACACAGCTTAGACTTGACGGCAAAGAAGGAAATGTTATGTATATTAAAAGCAAAATATGACAGCAGCAATACAAATGGCGGGCTTTTCCCTGTTCTGTCTGATGAGAAATAAAGCGCATTTATAACCAATCGGAAAGGAAAAGGATATGAAACGACTGTTGATTCGGGCGGATGATCTTGGTTTTTCTGAGGGTATTAATTATGGCATACAGAAATCTGTAAAAGACGGCATTATACGAAGTGTTGGACTGATGCCGAATATGCCGGCTGCCGCGCATGGCGTAAGCCTGCTTGCGGGGCTGCCGGTCTGCTTCGGTCAGCATACGAATATCAGTGTGGGAAGACCGCTGACAGATCCTGAGCGCATACCAAGCATCACGAAAGAGAATGGCGAGTTTAAATCCAGCAGAGAGTACCGCGTTGCAAAGCAGGATTTTGTTGTACTGGACGAGGTTGTTCTGGAGATTGAAGCACAGTATCGCCGGTTTATGGAACTGACCGGGCAGAAACCACACTATTTCGAAGGGCATGCAGTCGCCAGCAGGAACTTCTTCCGTGGACTTCAGATTGTCGCAGAGCGGCATGGACTGGACTATTTTGAACTGAATCCCGGAGGAATGGTGTGTTTCAGGAACACCCGCCTGTATATTCACATGGAAAGCATGACGCCGGGCTATGATCCGAAAAGATGCCTGATGAATCTGGAATTCCATGAGGGGGAGCGCGAGGCGGATCTTTTCGTGTGTCATCCGGGTTATCTGGACGCATATGTTCTAAAAGAGTCATCGCTTACGGTGCCAAGAGCCATGGAGGTGGAAGCAGTATGCAGTAAAGAGGTGAGAGAATGGACAGCGGCCCGGCAGATCCGCCTGATTTCATATGATGACATATTGTAACAGCTAAGGAATCCCATTTCCTTTTGATGGACAGGCTTTGGCCAGAGACTTATTTTATTTCAAAAGGGAAGGGGATTCCTTATATTTTGGAGAATTATCAAAATGCAGTCCAGCCTCCGTCGCAGGTGAGGATGGTACCGTTTACGAAACGGGACTCGTCACTGGCCAGAAAGAGAGCGGCCTCTGCTATGTCTTCCGGCATACCCAGTTCCGGTGCGTGGGTCAGAAGAGCACTGCTTCTTCCAAAGCCGAATTCATCCGGCGTGGGCATGACGAGAGGAATCTCAGTTACTACTCCGCCCGGGGCAATGGCGTTGCAGCGGATGCCCTTTTCCAGATACATATATGCCGTATTTTTGGTAGCGGCGGTCAGCGCGGCCTTGGAAGCGCAGTAGGCGACTCCGGCAGTCTGATGGGCGGCGCCTACAGAGGTTACGTTGATGATATTGCCGGATTCATCGTTCTGGCTTAAGAATACCTGCACAGCTTTTCGCATGGCATAAAGGGGGCCCAGCGTATTGATGCGGAACAGCCTGTCCAGCATTTCATCAGACACGTCTCCCACGGCTGTATTGTCGTCCATGATGCCTGCCACGTTCAGAAGTACATCCAGACGTCCGAATTCCTGAACAGCCAGGTCTATCATCCTGGAACTGGTATTCTCATCTCCGATATCGCCGGTGCAGATCACGATTTTACCCGGCTCATCCTTCAGGGATTCCGCCAGCTCCTCCAGACGCTCTCTGCGGCGGGCGACGGCTGTTACCAGGGCGCCTTCCTTCACGAAGCGTTCCACGATGGCGTGTCCCATGCCTGCGGAGGCTCCTGTTACTACGATTGATTTTCCACTCAGTCTCATTATGTTACCCTCCTGTTATCTGTCTGTGGCCAGCCGTCAGCTTACAGCCAGCATTTGTCCGTGATTACAGCCGGCGAGTGGTTGCTTCCCACGGTTACCTTTTCGCCGATGACTGCCTTGCCGGCTTTGATGACTGCGAAACCGATGTTTTTGTCTACGGTGTATCCGTAAATGGCGGCGCGCACAAAGCCGCAGGGAACTCCATAGGAATATACGATTTCCTTCTGGGCGATGTCCTCATAGGATTCTGCCAGGTATTCCAGACCCACCAGCTTATACTGAGGCCCCTCTTCCTGTGCCTTTTGGAGAGCTTCCTTTCCTATGAAATCCTTCTCCATATGTACGGACCAGTCCAGACCGCACTCAAAGGGAGTCAGGCCATACATGTCCTGGCGAAGGGCGAAACCCTTCTCTACGGGAAGGCTGCGCACGTATACCTCCAGAATGGTAAGCTCCGGCGCGTCAAAGGCTGCGCAGCCGGACCGGATGACTTCCTCTGCTGCGGCAGTCTGTTCCATGTCACAGTAGATTTCGTATCCCAGCTCTCCGGTGAAGCCGGAACGGTGGACTTTGACCGGAATGCCGGACAGGGTATTGTCTTTTATCTGAAAGCGTTTCAGTTCATCTGCGGGCTCTTCCAGCATGCTGTTCAGAATTTTGAGGGAATCGGGACCTTGTACTGCGTACATGTCGATCTTCTTTGTGATATCTTCACAGGATACCTCCATGGCTCCTTTTTGCTTTTCGGCCCACTGGAGAAACTGGGGCGCGTACAGCGTAGATACCCAGTACTCGTTTTCACCCATATGCATGACGATGGTATCGTCGATGATTTTTCCTTCTTCATTCAGAAGAGTGGTATATTTTGTTCTGCCTACGGCGGCGTTCCCGATGGTATTTACGCATAAGCGTTCCAGAAATGAGGCGGCGTCCGCGCCCTTTACCTCCACCAGATCATGGGTCCAGCGATACCAGCCCGCATGTTCTCTTACCGCCTGATGCTGCGCTCTCGCAGCCGCGTCTTCTTTAAATAACATGATGTATTTCCCCCTTCCTTATACCATGCGCTTGTCAATTCTGCGTCCGACCTTAATCGTCATAGTTTCGTCGTCCTTTCCTTCAAACCAGCAGGACCATTCCGGGCTTACCATGGTCTTCACCATGTTGTGCCAGAGCGTCTCGTAGCCCAGAGTCAGCTCATCCACCGGAGCCATGGGGAATCTGCCGTTGAAGGTTTCCGTATCGACTTTGATCCAGACCTCGTCTTCTGTGAAGCGCTCCAGTTCGCAGGGAACCAGCTGCGTGTCGATGACAGCCTTGATGTAGCCGCCCATGAGCCGGGGATCGTTTTTACCGATCTCATGCGGCACACCCAGCCAGGTGCGCAGGCCTTCTACAGCGAAGGGCTCTATAAAAGCATTTTTTCCGGCCGTTGCAAATACGATTTTGAAAATGCGCTCAAATTCTTCCTCTGATTCTGCCATATCGCGAATGGCAATGAGCGGGAAAGCAACGCACCATACCCAGCCTTTTTCCATACACCAGCGATAGGCCCATTCAAAGGATTTCTCCTCTCCGAAAGCGTTGGAGTAGCAGCCGTTCCGCAGGATCTGTCCTTCCTTTACGCTCCGCTCCTTCGGCGTGTCATGTACAGGCATCTTTGGCTGGTTCATGTGGTCCAGCCAGCCCTGCTTTTCCAGTCCGAATACGTCCCGGCGCTCCGCGACCACGCGGCAGTGGCGGTCGCCGCAGCCTCTGGCCTCGCACATGTTCAGAGATACTTCATTTTCTCCATTGGGGCTGTTCAGATCAAAGTTCGCGGTAAACATGGCTGTGGTCATGTTGCAGAGTTCCGCGCCTACGATGTCCCAGGGGCAGGTATCCAGCTCTTTTTCTACCCGGTCATGGGTAAACTGAATGACGCGTCCCGCCATATTCTCATATTCGTCTCCTGAATCTCCGAAGATGGCGCCCAGCCAGGAATCCTTTTTGCAGAATTCGGGAATGTTCCATTCGTTAAAGAATTCCTGCATATACAGATCGCTGGATGCGGACATGTTCATCATATAGGAGATGTCACAGATGGCGGCCGTGCGCTTCTCAAAATCAGGCTCCAGGATTCTCATGACCTGGAACAGGTTCGCGCAGAAGCCTGCGATCTGGCGTACCGCGTAATCATAGGCTTCCTTTTCCGGAATCAGTTTTCCCCATACGGTCTGTACGCATTTTGTCTGTTCAAGCTTGTCCAATAATGGCATATCAGTTCCCCCTTTACCTTATATGAAATATTTGTCTGTACTCTTATTTTAAATATCCTGAATATTGCAAGAAAGACGGCAGACTGGCAGTATTTTTTCGACAGAAATCAGCATTTTTGGGGGGTCTGAGGTATTCCTTTTACATGGTTTTGCGTTATAATAGAGACGGGTTTTACAAACAGGAGAGAGGTGTTTGCCATGAAACTGAACGCGGACATTCTTTACGATAATCTGAAAGAAGATTACGCGGTGGAGCTGAAGGGGAAAAGAAGTGAAAAGCTTCTGCTGGGCCGGCCGGAATATTTTCTGGAGCCTGGGGAAGGGTTTCGGGAGAATCATGTATATGTCCTGAAAGGAGAACAGCTTCCGAAGCGGGTTCCTGTATCCGAAAATGTGCTGCTTCTCTGTATTGGGAACAGCATGTACCTCCCCTATTATCTGGAGCGCTGCGGCGTGCTCCTTTTTCGGGATGCCGTCAGCATGAGCGGAATCTTTAACCGTCTGACAGAGATCTACAACAAATATGACGCCTGGGATGAGAAGCTTCATGAGCTTCTTTATACCAGTAATGACATCGGTGAAATGATAAACTGCAGCCAGGACATTTTCGGGAATCCTCTCTTTGTGCTGGATTCGGATTTTCATTATATCGCCCAATCGGATTATTCCGGTATCCCGGAGGCAGACTGGGAAAAGCTCGTTTCCAGAGAGCCTGAGGGGGACAATCTGGATCTTCCTGTCCTGAGTAAATTTCTGGAGTTTCAGAATCTTTCCATGGAAGAGAGAAAACCGATTCTGTTCAACATGCTGGACAGCAGTACCTTAAGTGTAAATCTTTTTGAAGAAGAGGATTATATCGGCTGTCTGACGGTGGATTACCGCTGCCGGAAGCACCGCTCAAGCGACAGAGCGCTTGCGGTCTATCTGGCGCGCATGCTGGAGCGGGCGCTTGTAAAATATGCAGGGTCCCCGCGGATGAGCCGGCATACGCTCCGGCAGATCTTTTACGATTTGACTGCGGATGTTCATCTTTCTTCGGAGGAGCGCTGGCTTCTGGAGACGGCAAACCACGGACACAGCTATATTTGTGCCAGAATCCAGGTTGGAAGCAGACTGAGCGGGATGCCGAACGGGTATCTGTGCAGTACCGTAGAGAAGGCTTTTCCCAAGAGCATGGCCTTTGAATTTGATGGAGGGATTACCGCCTTTTTTGACATGGACAGCATACATTGTGATGAGGCTTCTTTCTATGGGCTCCTGAAAAAGCATTTCATATCGCTGGCAGGCACGAATGGCTTCGATGTGGGAGCAAGCGATTCTTTTCGTGATATTTATGACGCCAGGCTTTATTATCTGCAGGCCTGTTCTGCGCTGGAGCATGGAAAGGTGCTTGCGCCGGAGGAGCATTTTTATCTGTTTCAGACTTATGCCCTGACAGAGCTGATTGAAAATGCGCTGGGAAAGCTGCCGCTGCGGGCCTGCTTCCCGTCAGGGCTCAAAAGGCTTGTGGAGCATGACGCCGGTTCTGCGGTCAGTTATCTGGAAACGCTTAAGATTTACCTGGAACAGAATATGAGCATCACCAGAACCGCTTCCAGGCTGTTTCTGAACCGCAGTACGCTGCTGGAACGCATGAACCGGATCAAAAATCTTCTGGATTCGGATCTGCAGGATGCGGAGGAGCGGCTTCTGCTGCAGATCCTGCTGAAGGCCATGGAGGTTCAGAAAAAGCTGGAACTTTCTTCTGAACAGATATAGGAATAAAAAATAAGGACGCCCAGGCATGAAAAACATGTCTCCGGAACGTCCTTATTTTCTTTACTCCAGTATCGCAGAATCCCGGCTGAGCAGCCTATTCGCCGAGAGCTTTCAAAGCTGCGTCGATCTCCTCCAGCTTTTCCGGAGAGATTCCTGCTTGGGGGAAGGAAGCGAGCTTGCGGAAGGTAAGCGCGCCTACCAGCTTCATCTGAGGATTTGTCTTAAATCCCGGAGCGAATTTCTCCAGAAGCTCCGCTGCCGCGTCATTTTTCATGAGCTCTTTTACTTTGGAATCTACGCTGAGTGCCATATAAACCCCTCCTGTTCAGTAATGGTGTTATTTTTTTCTGCTTTTATTTTAGCTTTCTGTATTTTACCTGAAAAGACAGCAAAAAGTCTGTTTTTTTCCTCGAAAAACCCTTTAAAAAGATGGGCGGAGATCAGAAAATTGTATGTATTGCAGTAGATTATTCTGATTTTTTAGAACGGAATCGGACCTTGATTTCTGATATCCCGGAGGTTTACTCCGCCTTTCTCTCAGACAAAAACTCAAATTCATACCGCTCATAGGCGTTGATAATCGTCGTGTCCTCATACTGCCGGACACGCTTTGCCGCCGGGTCGTAATTCAGATGCACATGTCCATGAAGGAAATAGGCGGGGCGGTACCGCTCCATAAGTGTGCGGAAGGCCTGGAATCCCGTGTGGGTCAGGCTCTTTCCGTCGCCCAGGCCCCGGGCCGGGGCGTGGGTGACCAGCACGTCGAAGCCCCGGCGCCGCAGGAGCTGGAACCAGAGACGCAGGATTCTCAGGCGCATCTGCTTTTCCGTGTACTGATGAGGGCCGGGCTTGTAGCGCATGGAACCGCCCAGGCCCAGAAAACGGACGCCCCGGTAGACATAGACCCGATCCTCGATGCAGATACAGCCCTCCGGCGGCGTGTTCTCATAGCAGGCGTCATGGTTCCCGTGGACGTAAAGGACGGGACCGTGGAAAAAGGTAGCCAGAAAGGAGAGGTAATGGGGATCGAGATCGCCGCAGGAGATGATCACATCGATGCCCTTCAGCCGTTCCGGTTTGAAGAAGTCCCAGAGAGCGGGAGATTCTGTGTCTGAGAGAGCAAGGATTCTCATGGGGAACCTTCCTTTCCCAGAAAGATTTCCTGAGCCGCCATCATCTGGGCCGCTTCTTCTGTCAGATCCTCAGGCCGGGGCATGCGGCCCTCTACGTTGGCGGCCAGCCAGTCCATGCGGACGATCTGGGGCGGCGAGAGGGGAATGCCGCCGGGGGTGCGCAAAACATTCTGCTGATCCCGGATATCTCCGGAGAAGATATGGAAACTCTCATTTATAATCTGATTTTTTACCATTTCCATCAACTGAACAGAGCGGGCAGGCACAGACTTAGATACGATCACATCGATGAGTCCCGAAGAGAGGCCCCACCAGTAGTTGATGGAATCTCCGGATATCTCCGAGGCGGTCCGGCCCCAGTTGCCGTTTAAGATGGTCTGGAGAATGCGCTGATAGAACTTTCCCCAGTGCCAGATGGAGGAAGCCAGATTGACACCGCCGCATTCACCCTTTGGACGGTAGAGGCCATAGGGACGGGGAGAGTGGGAAGGCGCCAGCATATCGGCTCCGGCGATCAGATCCACGCCGGCTTCCACAAGGCGTTTCTGGGGATTCCCCTCTTTTTCGGAGGACCAGGCGAGCAGCACCTTTGCGTCCGGACAGACCATCTGCACGCCCAGAGAAAAGGCGTTGATGGAGGCAGTGGAGCCTGGGAACGGGAAGTCGGCGATGTAGCCGATGCGTCCGCTGTCTGAGAGGATGCCCGCCAGAAGGCCCACCAGGAACTTGGCCTCATAGAGACGGCCGTAGTAGGTGCGCAGATGCCCGCTGTAGGTATTGAGGGAGCAGTTCAGGATACGGATTTCCGGATGGCGGATGCAGGCCCGGATACTGGCTTCCAGAAAGCGGGCCGAGGTGGTGAAGATAACCTGGCAGCCCTCCCCGATGGCCTGCTCTATGGCGGCCAGGCTGTCTTCCGTGTTTTTCAGGCCGTCATAGACTTTGACAGACACCTGTTCTTTCAGGCTTTCCTCCAGATAGAGACGGCCCAAGTCGTGGGCGTAGGTCCAGCCGGAAGTGTAGATGGTTCCGTAGTGGATAAAGCCTGCGGTCAGCCGTGGCCTGGCGGAGGGGAGAATCTTTCCCAGGAGAGCGCTGCCGCTCTCGGCGGGCTGGACGATCAGTTTTTTTACGAGAGAGGCGCCGCTGTCTTCCTCGCCGGGCCGGGTGATGAGGCGCACAGAGCCGGCAGAGGCCAGAGCCTCCAGATCCGGCCAGAGCAGAGAGACTTCTCTCCGGAGCCTGTCCATGGATTTGTCCAGCATGCCGCCAAAGCCATAGATGTTCAGATACAGAAGGAACCCATCGCCCGGTGTGACCGGGAGCTTTTCTCCACCCTTTTCCTCATAGATTTCTGAAAAACGGGAAAAAGCCGAGGTAAAGGCCTTTCTCTCGTCCTCGTTCCAGGCCTCGCCCGGTTCCTTCCCCAGCAGCCGGCAGAGCCGGTCGAAGCTTCCTTCTCTGGAGAAATAGATGGAATTGATCCGGGAAGCCTTGTAGAAATCCATATATTCATAATAGATTTTCAGCTCCGGGCTGTCACCCGGGGCGGGGATGATCCGGGTGACGTAGCCGGGCAGACTGACGGCCCCGGAGAATTTCAGAACGCTGACCCGCTTGTTTCCCTCGATGATATAGTAGCAGTTCAGAAACTCGCAGGCGATGACGGGCTCCCGGATGCCTTCTTCCAGATGGGAACGGTAAAGAGCCGACCATTTTTCCGCAAATTCGGAATTTTCGGGCAGAAGAGGCATAAAGTTTCCTGCGAAGGCTCTGGTGCGGCCCACGGTCTTTGTTCCCACGATTTGTGAGATGGGGATCTCTATCAGTCCCAGGTCGGTTTCACCCATGATGTCCCACATGGAAAGGATTTCGTCCAGCACCTGGAGATAAGGATTGCGTCTGGCCACCATATCCTGGCGGTAAGCTTTCTGCGCCATCCGGCGGGCTTTGGAATATTCTGGAACAGCCATAAAATTCTCCTTTCTATGCCCGGGGCAGCGGGCGGTTCTGCTCCCGCCAGTGATTGGGGGAGATGCCGAAAATGGTTTTGTAGGCCCGGGAAAAATGAAGCTGGTTCGGGTAACCGCACATTCTTCCTACTTCCCCGACGCTCATGTCGGAAAATTTCAGAAGCTCCGAGGCCCGGTTCATCCGGTAATACATGAGAAAATGTTGAAGTGTCTGGTTCGTGCCTTCCCGGAACACCTTTCCCAGATAATTGCGGTTCAGGTTGCAGAAGGCGGCGATATCCTCCACGGTGATGGGACGACTGTAGTTCTGCTCGATGAAGGAGATCGCTTCCTTAATATAAAAGTCCTTCATCCGGCCCGCCGGGGCGGATTTGGCTGTGGAGGAACAGCGGATCAGGCAGTCGAACAGCAGGTACAGATGGCCGATCTGGTAGATGGGGGATTTTCCCGGATTGTCCACGATATCCATAAGCTCATTCCGGATAAGAGCTGCATACTCCCTCTTTTTGGGCGTATAGACAGGCTTGTCATAGCTTAATCCCATCATTTCCAGAAATTCCAGGGCCTTCATGCCGTCGAATTCCACCCAGGCGTACTCCCAGGGCAGATGTTCATCAGCATAATAGGTATTCACCTGCCCCGGGCAGATAAGGAAGCCTTGGCAGGCTTCCAGCCGGTGCAGGTGGGTAACACCGGAAGAATCGTTGGAGCTTAAATACCCTTTCCCGGAAAAAATATAGTGAAAAAGATAGTGGTTTCTTTTGGCCGGACCATAGGAATGCAGGGGCACGCACTGCTCCCAGCCATATTGAAAAATGGTCAGGTCAATGTTTTTGTCATTCTGAAAAATGCCGAATTTGAAATTCTTTTCCATGTTCCCCTCCTTATATCCCGGCGGGAGTCCGGGGCCGGGACCGCGCTCCTGTGTTTTATATACCAAAATAATAGCATATTATAAAAAACTTGTACAGATCTTACATTTTGATATATAAAAGCGATACTTATTCATATCAGCAAATTTCGTGAATTGATATAATTTATCCATGGACTGAAGTTTAGTTTCTGTATAAAATGACAAAGGAGGGAAAGGTGTGAAGAAACTAAAAAAGGCAGTTTTGCTGACGTTCCTGTGCGCGGCGGTTCTTGCCGTTTCCGGCTGCAGCGGGGCTTCTGCCGACGGCAAGACTCATCTGACGTTCCAGATCTGGGATATCGCCCAGAGGGACGGCATGCAGGCTATGTGCGATGCCTATACGGCACAGCATCCGGATGTGGTCATTGAAGTGCAGGTAACCAGCTGGAGCGAGTACTGGACCAAATTGGAGGCTGCGGCTATCTCCAACCAAATGCCGGACATCTTCTGGATGCACACCAACGAGATCCTCAAATACGCGGATTACGGGAAGATCGCGGATCTGACTGATCTGTACGATGAGACGGACCCGGGTTACTTTGAGGAGCACTTCTCGGAGGTGTCCTTAAGCAATGTCCAGGGAAGTGACGGACGCTATTACGGCGTACCCAAGGATAAGGATACCGTAGGACTGGTGTACAATAAGGAGATGTTTGATGCGGCGGGCGTGTCCTACCCGGATGAGACCTGGACCTGGGACGATCTCTGCGAAGCGTCTCAGAAGATTTATGACGCTACAGGCAAGTATGGTTACATGGCCTACGCGGACGACCAGCTTGGCTACTGGAATTTTGTATATCAGAATGGCGGATACATACTGGCGGAGGATGGTGTGACGGGCGGCTTTGACAATCAGGCCACGAGAGACGCCATGGAGTTCTACATCAATCTTCAGAAAGAAGAATGGTGTCCGGATCAGAATTATTTTGCGGAAACCTCTCCCGGAACAGCGTTTTTCTCCGAGCAGGGAGCCATGTTCCTGGAAGGAAACTGGAACATCCTTTCTGAGATGCAGAATTATCCTGACATGGAAGGAAAATGGGACGTGGCGGTGCTTCCGGCCTGTCCGGACCCGGCGGAGGGCGGCGGACGTGCGACCATCTCCAACGGCCTGTGCTACGCCACCTCTCCGAAGAACAAAAACCTGGACATCGTAAAGGATGTGCTGCGTTTTTTCGGTTCCGAAGAGGGACAGCGGATTCAGGGAGAATCCGGAGCGGCGATTCCGGCCTACGAGGGTCTGGAGCAGACCTGGATCGATGTGTTTGACCAGTTTGATTACCGCCTGAATGTGGAGTGCTTCGTGGATATGTTCGACTACAGCGTACAGTCGGTAAACAACAAGTACCGTTCTGTATGGAAGACGGATGTGTCCGATCTGCTGCTGAAAATCTATTCCGGGGAGATATCCTTTGAAGAAGGCATGGACGGCATGCAGGAAGCCCTGAGGGCGGCAGCCGAAGATGACTGAGGAGGGAGACTATGGCAAATCTAAGTGCAAAAGCAAGCAGGCGTTCCAAATCGGAGAGCCGCTGGGCCTACCTGATGGTGGCGCCCACGATCATCGGCCTGCTGGTGCTGAATATTTATCCGTTTCTGGATACCATCAAGCTGAGCTTTTCCAAGACCATGCCCTTTGGTCTGTATGAGCTTCAGGGATTGGACAACTACATAGAAATGTTCACCAGCGCTGAATTCTGGAGAGCAAACTTAAATACCCTGTATTTTTGTATACTGACGGTGCCCCTGGGACTGTTCCTGTCCCTTATCGTGGCCGTCATGCTGAATGCCAAGATCAAAGGAAGGACAGCTTTCCGTGCCGTATTCTTCCTGCCGATGGTGGTGGCTCCCGCAGCCGTGGCCATGGTGTGGAAGTGGATGTTCAACACAGAGTACGGTATCATCAACACGATTCTGCACAGCAAGGTCAACTGGATCACAGATCCCAATATCGTTATGGTGACCTGCGCTATCGTGGCGATCTGGTCTGCCATCGGCTACGACGCGGTGCTGCTTCTGTCGGGACTTCAGAATATCTCCAAGTCCTACTACGAGGCGGCCAGCCTGGACGGCGCCACGAAGCTGCAGCAGTTTTTCCATATCACGCTGCCTATGGTATCGCCGACCCTGTTCGTGGTTATGATTATGAGACTGATGTCCTCCATCAAGGTGTATGATCTGATCTACATGCTGGTGGAGGAAGGAAACCCTGCCCTGACCAAAGCACAGTCGCTGATGTATCTGTTCTACCGGGAGTCCTTCGTGACAGGCAACCGGGGACTGGGCTCTGCGGTGGTCATCTGGACCGTGGCCCTTATCGGCGTTGTGACGGCGGTTCAGTTCTGGGGACAGAAAAAATGGGTAAATTACGAGGTATAGAAAGGAGGAGCGTATGAATAATTCATCATTGGAAAGATCCAGAAAGCTTCGTACTGCCGGGATCTATGCCTTTTTCATCATCGGCTGCATTATCATGATCTTCCCCTTCGTGTGGATGTTCCTTACCAGCTTCAAGACGGTGGAGGAAAGCATGATGATTCCGCCGGACATTCTGCCGGAAAGCTGGCAGTTAGACAATTTTAAAGACGCCATGGCTTCCCTGCCTTTCCTGGCCCTCTACAAGAATACTGCACTGATGGTATTCTGGCGGGTAGTCTGCGCGGTGCTGTTTTCATCCATGGCGGGCTACGCGTTCGCAAAGCTGAAATTCAAGGGAAAGAACCTGCTCTTTTCACTGGTTCTGGTCCAGATGATGCTTCCGTCCCAGATTTTCATTACGCCCCAGTATCAGATGCTGGCCAGGCTGGGACTGACGAACACCGTCTTTGCGCTGGTGTTCCCTGGCATCGTCAGCGCTTTCGGAACCTTTTTCTTAAGGCAGGCGTATCTGGGAATCCCGGATGAGATCGCCGAGGCGGCTTATCTGGACGGCTGCAACCAGTGGCAGACTTTCGTGAAGGTCATGGCGCCGCTGACGAAGGCTTCCATGGCGGCGCTGGCTGTGTTCACAGCGGTGTTTGCCTACGGAGATCTGATGTGGCCCCTGATTGTAAACACAGATTTGAATATGATGACTCTTTCCTCCGGACTGGCGACCTTAAGAGGACAGTTCAGCACCAATTTCCCGGTGATGATGGCCGGCTCCCTGCTGGCGATGATTCCCATGGTGGTTCTGTACCTGTTCTTCCAGAAGCAGTTCATCGAGGGCGTAGCCATGACGGGAGGAAAGTAATACCGAAAAAAAGACAGACAGGATGATGCGAGATGGCAGCAAGATATAATGCAGAAACAAAAACCTTTATACTGGAGACGGCACACAGCTCCTATATGATGAAGGTCAGCAGATACGGAAATCTGCTGCACATGTATTATGGAAGCAGGATTCCCGATGAGGATCTGGATTACCTTCTCACCTTTTCCGACCGGGGCTTTTCCCCGAATCCCTATGAGGCAGGAAACGACAGGACCTTTTCTCTGGACTTCCTGCCCCAGGAGTTCTCCGGCAGCCGCAGCGGCGACTACCGGAGTCCCAGCCTGGAGCTTGTCTGGGGAGAGGGAGGCTCTGCGTTTGGCGGAAAGGTGGCTGGATACGAGATCAGAAAGGGCGCCTGCAGGATAGACGGGATGCCGGGGCTTTGGGCCGAACCCCAGGAACAGGCGGAGACCTTGACCATCTGCCTGGCAGATCCGGTGAGCAAAGTGGAGGCGGAGCTGTCCTATACCGTATTTGCGGAAAAGGATGTGATCGCCCGCTCGGTGAAGCTGGTGAACCGGGGAAAGGATGTGGTCAGGCTGGAAAAGCTTATGTCCGCCACCATTGACTTTCGGGATTCCGATTATGATTTGATTTATTTTTCCGGGAGGCATACCATGGAACGGGAGTTCCGGCGGATCGCCGCTGCGGACGGCGTTCATGCCATCGGCAGCAGCCGGGGAGCATCCTCCCATCAGTACAATCCCTTTGCTATCGTCTGTGAAAAGGACTGCGGGGAGGACCGGGGGCAGTGCTGGGGAATCTCTCTGGTGTACAGCGGAGGCTTTCTGATCGAGGCGGAGCGGGACCAGTATAAGCAGCTTCGGCTGAACGCGGGGCTCAATCCTTCCGGCTTTTCCTTTTTGGTGGAGCCTGGCGGGGACTTTCAGGCGCCCCAGGCGGTGCTGGCCTGGTCAGACCAGGGCTTTACAGGTTTAAGCCATATTTATCACCGGATTTTCCGGGAAAACCTCTGCCGCTCACCCTTTCGCAAAAAGATGCGTCCGGTGCTCCTGAACAGCTGGGAGGCGGCGTATTTCGATTTTGATGATGAAAAGATTCTGGCTATCGCCAGAGAGGCGGCGGATCTGGGCGTGGAGCTTTTCGTGCTGGATGACGGCTGGTTTGGAAAACGGGATGACGACGTTTCAGGCCTGGGCGACTGGACGGTGAATCAGGAGAAGCTTAAGATAGGAATTTCGGAGCTGTCCCGGCAGATTCATGAGATGGGGATGCAGTTTGGCATCTGGGTGGAGCCGGAGATGGTTTCTGAGGACAGCGATCTCTACCGGAAGCATCCGGACTGGTGCCTGCGGGAGCCGGGACGGCCTCCGGTAAGAGGAAGATACCAGCTGGCGCTGGATCTTTCCCGGCGGGACGTGTGCGAGTATCTGATAGAAGCCATGAACAGCCTGCTGGAGTCGGCTCATATCGAATATGTAAAATGGGATATGAACCGCAGCCTTGCGGAAGCCTGGTCCGCCCTTCTTGGGACCGGACGCCAGGGGGAGGTGCTCCACCGGTACGTGCTGGGACTCTACTACGTGATGGATCAGGTAATCCTGAAGCATCCGGACGTACTTTTCTGCGGCTGCTGCGGAGGCGGAGGCCGGTTTGACCCGGCGATGCTTTACTATCAGCCCCAGATCTGGTGCAGCGACAACACAGACGCGGTGAACCGGCTGAAAATCCAGTACGGAACTTCTTTCGCCTATCCGGTGAGCTCCATGGAGGCCCATGTTTCCGTCTGCCCCAATCATATCACGGGCAGGACCGTTCCTTTCGGAACCCGCGGTATCGTGGCGATGGATGGAATCTTCGGCTATGAGCTGGACCCGCTGAAGATGACGGAGGAGGAGAAGGATGCCTGCAGAAAGCAGATACAGTTTTACAAGAAGTATTACAAGGTGATCGTGGACGGAGATTACTACCGGCTGGCGAGTCCTTATGAAAATCCGTATTTTACAGCTTGGCAGCAGGTGTCCCAGGATAAGAAAAAATCCCTGGTCAGCATCGTAATCACAGATCGGGAGGGAAATGACGCCCAGAGATTTGTGCGGCTGAAAGGTCTTCTGGAGGACGGATATTACCGGATTGAGGGACTGAAAGGAAAATACTCCGGAAAGCTTCTGATGAGCGCCGGAATCCCGGTGCCCGGCAGTCTTGGAGAATACGAAGGCATACAGCTGGTGCTGAAAATGGCGTGAAAGGTGAGAAAAAGCGATGAGAGACGTGGTATTTGAGTGGTATGTGCCCTATATTCTGAACAGGAGACAGCAGCTTGTCAAGGCGCTGATGGTATCAGCCGCGCTGGTGTTCTTTGTGGACGCGGTGTTTTTCGCGGCGGCCATGCTGATTCCGTCGGTGATTCTGGCGGTCACGGGCTTCTTTCTGTTCCGGAGCTGGAGATACGAGTACGAATACGTGTATGTGAACGGCGACTTTACCATTTCAAAAATTATCCGGAAGGCAAAAAGAAAGGATGTCTATCACGCGTACCGTGCCGATTTTCAGGAGATTCTTCCGGGACGGAAGACAGCGGAGGGCCTGAAAACCAGAGACTTTACCTCCGGACGGGCGAAGGCTCCCGTGTATACGGTGCGCTGCCATGGCGAGCTGGTGTACATAGAGGCGGAAGAGAACTTTATTGGCGAGATGAAAAAATATTATGCGATTGCGTAAAAAGAGCGATAAAACAGGCAGGTGAGGAGAATGGGGAGAGAGACGCTGTTCAGCCGGAGAATGGGCCGGCATTATGACGAACTGAAATGGCTGTACTGTGAGCTGTACGAGGGTGGAATCGAAAAATTTCAGGAACTCTGCGGGCTGATGGAACAGCGAAGCCGGGAGCGGGACGAAAAGTTCAGACGGCTGGATCGGAAAAGAGAGGAAAATCCGGACTGGTACAAGCGCAGCGATATGGTGGGAATGATGATGTACACCGACGCCTTTGCCGGTACCCTGAAAGGAGTAAAGGAGAAACTGGGTTATATTACGGAGTGCGGAGTGCGCTGCCTGCACCTGATGCCGCTCCTGGATTCCCCGGTGGTAAACAACGACGGCGGCTATGCGGTGTCAGATTTTACGAAGGTGAAAGAAAGCCTGGGAACGATGGCAGACTTAAAGGAGCTGGCGGAGGAGTGCCACAGGCGGAGCATCAGTCTGTGCCTGGATTTCGTCATGAACCATACCTCGGAGGAGCACGAATGGGCCAGGCGGGCCAGGGCGGGAGAAAAGGAGTATCAGGATCGGTATTTCTTCTTTGACAGCTACGATATACCCGCTCAGTATGAAAAGACCTGCCCCCAGGTGTTCCCCACCACAGCTCCCGGCAACTTTACCTGGCTGGAGGATGTCCGGAAATACGTGATGACGACATTCTATCCTTATCAGTGGGATCTGAATTACGCGAATCCGGATGTATTTAACATCATGGTGGACAATCTGCTTAATCTGGCCAATCACGGGGTAGATGTGCTGCGGATCGACGCGGTGCCCTATATCTGGAAGGAGCTTGGCACAAGCTGCCGGAATCTGCCGCAGGTACATACCATTGTGCGGATGCTGCGGATGATTTGCGAGGTGGTCTGTCCGGGTGTTCTGCTGCTGGGCGAGGTGGTTATGGAGCCGGCCAGAGTGGTGCCTTATTTCGGGACCGTGGAAAAGCCTGAATGCCATATGCTTTACAATGTGACGACCATGGCTTCTATCTGGCATACGCTGGCCACCGGAAAGGTATCCCTTTTAAAGCATCAGCTGGATGTGATAAACGGGCTTCCGGGAGAGTACGTATTTCTCAACTATCTCCGGTGCCATGACGATATTGGCTGGGGCCTGGAATACTCCTGGCTTCAGAAGGAAGAAATGGAGGAGGTCCCCCACAAGAAATTCCTGAACGCCTACTTCACCGGAAACTGGCCCGGTTCTATGGCGAGGGGAGAGCTCTACAATGACGACCCCGCATCGGGAGACGCAAGACTCTGCGGCACCACAGCCTCCCTGTGCGGCCTGGAAGCGGCAGAAGAAAGCGGCAATCCGGAGGCTCTGAATCAGGCTCTGGCCTGCGACCTGATGCTCCATGCCTGTATGATGACTCTGTCCGGCATCCCTATGCTTTACAGCGGCGACGAGATCGGGGAGCTCAACGATTACAGCTATAAGTCGGACCCGGCGAAGGCTGCGGATTCCCGTTATGTACACAGAGGGAAATTCCACTGGGAGGCGGCAGAACGGCGGAAAGAACAGGGCGCTGTGGAGCAGGTGCTGTTCGATGGCATCGGAAAGCTGGAGCGGCTCCGTAGAGACAGCAGGGCATTCCTCAGCACGGCTTCCGTGCGGACGGCGGAAACGCACGACCCGGCTCTTCTGTGCCTGGTACGGGAACTGGAAGGAGAGAAGCTGACGGCAGTCTTCAATTTCAGCAGAGAGCCGCGGACGGCCTGGATCAGAGAGGGCGGAGACTGCCGGGATCTTTTGTCAGGAGAGAGACTGGAGGCGGAGAATGTGGCTATGGGACCCTTCCAGGCGAGATGGCTGCTGCAGAAATAGCAGGAGACAGAGGCGCGTGCCGGACGCTGCGCTTTCAGGAGCCGATGGAACTCAGAAAAAAACAGAGAGCAGTTTTAACATAGAAATATGAGAAAAGACAGGGCCTGCAGACAGGTCCCGGACAGGAGGAAATTATGGCAAGTGTTCAGCTGAAAAATGTATGCAAGAAATATCCCAACGGATATGAGGCGGTAAAGGATTTTAATCTGGATATCGCGGACAAGGAATTTATCATTTTCGTAGGCCCATCCGGCTGCGGAAAATCCACGACCCTGCGCATGGTGGCAGGTCTGGAGGATATCACTTCCGGAGAACTTATTATCGATGGAAAGGTCATGAACGATGTAGAGCCCAAGGATCGGGATATCGCCATGGTATTCCAGAGCTACGCTCTGTATCCCCACATGACCGTGTATGACAATATGGCATTTTCCTTAAAGCTTAAGAAGACGCCCAAGGACGAGATCGACCGGGCAGTCCGGGAGGCAGCCCGCATTTTGGATCTGGAGCAGCTTCTGGATCGGAAGCCCAGAGCTTTGTCCGGCGGCCAGAGACAGAGAGTAGCCATGGGCCGTGCCATTGTGCGCAACCCCAAGGTCTTCCTCATGGATGAGCCCCTGTCTAACCTTGACGCCAAGCTGCGGGGTCAGATGCGCGTGGAGATCTCCAAGCTCCATCAGAGACTGGGAAGCACGATCATCTACGTAACCCATGATCAGACCGAGGCGATGACCCTGGGAACCAGAATCGTCGTCATGAAAGACGGAGTCGTGCAGCAGATTGATACGCCCCAGAATCTCTACGATCATCCCTGCAACAAGTTCGTGGCGGGCTTCATCGGCTCCCCCCAGATGAATATGATTCTGGCGGACGCTGTAGAGGAGAACGGCGAGGTAGTGCTGAAATTTGCCGGACAGCAGATTGCCCTGAATGCAGATCGGGCGGCGGCTCTCAGAAAAGGCGGCTATGTGGGACAGAAGGTAGTTCTGGGCATCCGTCCCTCCGACATCCATGGAGATCCGGAGAGCCTGCAGAAGTTCAGTAAATCCTGCTTCGACGCCGAGGTCCGCGTGTATGAGATGCTGGGCTCTGAGGCCCTGGTGTACTTCGATATCGAGGAGGCCGGCTGGGTCGCTTCCCTGGATACCTCCCAGAAAGCAGGCGTAGGCGACAGAATCCGACTGGCTATGGACACCAGCAAGATTCACATCTTTGACAACACCACAGAGCAGACAATTGTAGACTGATTTCTCTGCTTTTTGTTTCACTATTTGGGCATGTTTTCCCTTATCTAACACATACAGAGCTGTCTGGCTGAGTCATTCCGGCCGGGCGGCTCTGTGTGTTTTTGCATTTTTCTGTACTGGAAACAATTACGGTTTCATATCCCGTCCAACGGAATACCTTATAAAGTCGTCCGCCTTGCAGATAGCAGATGTAGTTCCCGTCTACGACAAAGGATGTAATAGAGCCTGCATCTGCCAGCAGTTCATCCACCGTTGGTTCATGGTCAAGCAGTCCCCAAAAGGTTGCCGTGTTATCAGAGCCGGTGCTGAAGTAAAGCCGTGTAGAGAAATCTTTGAAGTCGATTCGGTAAATCTGAAAACCATCGCCCACCTCGCCGCTGGAGGCGTAATAACAGGCGTCCTCATCAACGTAGATGCTGGAGATCGCCCCGGATTGTCCAAAGGGATCATAGGTCAGCAGGATGGCCTCACCTGTGGCCTTGCTGGTTGCAGTGATGGCGCTCTCCACCATATCAAGCTCTACCGTGTAGGCGTTGTTTTCTTCCTTGGACGCATCGGCCAAAAAATCATGCGTAATCTCACTGGAATTGCTGTGCCCGCAGCCAGTCAATGAAACGGTCATGTAGAGTATGAGCACCGCTGTTAGGAGCGGGCGGGCAGGAATGGCCTTCCGCCTGCCGACATAAAATCTGAGACAAAGCAGACATACGATAGCCAAGAACAGGACTATCAAAAAGCCGAACTGCTCCGGTGTGATACCCGGAAAGGTTACTATATCAATCAAGTTCCAGTCCTCGTCATATCCAACCTCTGTCAGTGTTCCCCACACATAGCCGGTTCCGGCCAGCAGACCTGCCGGGAGCGGAAGGACATATTTGAGAAAGCTGCCGCCGATCAAATGTGGCAGGATAGAAACCGTGATGCCGGAAAATGTAGTCAGCACCGTCTGCCGGAACAGGATGGAGAGCAGTGTAATCAGGATAGCAAACCAACCGGCTCCGGCCGTTTCTGCAAGAGTGAAGGATCTGCGCCATCCCGCACTGGTACTCCCCGCAGAATATCGGAACACAGAGCGCCAGCAGAAATAGTAACAGGATTACATTCACGCCATTGTGGGTCAGCAATGTGTCCCATCCCCGTTCATCCATCAGGAAACGATGGGCGGGGGCTTCTTTTGCATAGTAATACTGGTTATAGATGGTCAAAAAGACGGCTTTTCTGCCGTCATCGGATCAGGTGGCTTCTGCGTACTCCGCCTCCATCTCCTGCGCCTTTTCCTCTGTTATCTCGCCTTGCCAGCGTTCCATGTAGGTCAGGTAGATATCTTCATTCCGGTCAATCACATAACTGCTGTCGCAGCCGCTGCCGACGCAAAAGACTGCATAAGCCGCCAGAGCAATCAGAAGAAGTAAAAGCCCCTTATGATGAAATAATATCTTTTTTAATTCTACTTGCAGCATGATTTCCTCCTGATTGCTATGACCAGCAGACACGCGATTACAGCCTGTACGACCAGAACCACAAAAAGCCGGAGCAGATATACCAGATATCCAATACAGGTCAATGGGAAAGAGACTAACTTTGAAGTGATACCGGAAGTTTATACTTCGCTGAGACTGTCTTTGGATGGTGATAACCTGACTTTAAGTTCATACAATGTCACGGGCTACGATATGGCTGTTATGGATGCGGTTTGTACCATGTACGAGCATGGATGCACTATTTTCACTCCTGCAATGCTGCTACGAATGATGACAGGGAAAGACAGTTAACGAAAAATCTGTTAAGGATATTTCAGACAGTCTGAACAAATTAATATGTATTGTGGCAACCGTTGACACATCCAAGGAGTACATAGAGCGAAATCTGGTACCGCCAAACAGCACAGTAATGAAGCAGGGGCATCTTCTTCAAATGAATTGTATACAGGTAACGATTCCTTTTCATAAAGGTGTTTTTTACGGATATGAGCTTTTGGATGCTTGTGTCCAGGCAGATGAAGGGACAATGGACTATCGGGGCTTTAATATCACAAAGGAAATCATGCTGGATCTGGCAGAAGAAGTTACCGGTAAGCGTTCCCTTCCGGGGTTTTCGCAGACCGTGATCTATGATGAAGAAATCACCTGTTACCTGCGGCCACTCCATGAGCTTGTAATGAGTGGCTCACCCGAATTTGACAAAGAAGAAAATCTTCTCTTGCTTTTATCATTGCTGATCCAGCGTTATGGACAGCCCTTTGAAGAATGTATTCCAGAATGTCGGGAGGAAATTGAAAGAGCTTGTACTTTTATGGAGCAGCACTACACCGAGCGCATTTATTTGGATCGGATTTGCCGCTGTGCAAATCTGAGCAAATCCACGCTGTTACGGGCGTTTGTCAAATCCAAAGGTGTTACTCCTTACCGCTATCTTGAAAATGTTCGCATTGGTGCGGCAAAGAAATTGTTAGAACAGGGCGTTGCCCCCATAGATGCCGCCATGCAAACGGGCTTCTCCGACCAAAGCCATTTTACTAACTATTTCAACAGTTTTATCGGTCTGTCCCCCGGAGCCTACCGAGAGATATTCTTGAGAAAAGAGGAAACGGGAGGCGATCAACATGGAACAAAATAAAACAATCGGCCATTTATCGGCCTTATTGACAATTCTTATTTGGGGAACAACTTTTATTTCCACAAAGGTATTGCTGGTAGACTTTCAACCAGTAGAAATTTTGTTTTTTCGCTTTGTGATGGGGCTTCTTGCTCTGCTGGTTGTCTATCCCCACCGAATGAAAGGTACAATGAGAAAGCAGGAGCTTACCTTTGTTGTTGCGGGCTTATGCGGGGTATGAGGGTTTGCCTTTATCTATACGATTTATGTGATGAACTAGAAATACCGAGGAAAGGTTCTCATAAAATTCGCAAGACGTTTGCTACACAGTTAGTTACAAGCGGGATGCCGATTAACACGGCGAGAGAGCTTTTGGGACATGAAAGTGAAATCACAACATTGAGAAACTACTGTTTTGACCGGAACGGCAGCAGGGAAACTGAACAATTACTGGATAGTATATAAAACGTAAATATTGAGATTTCGATAAAGTGTAAACATGTGTAAACAATATTATGATAGATTCCCTAAAAGAAAAAATGCCTGAACTCCTTGAAAATATAAGGAATTCAGGCTGATAACAGGAAGCAGATAACGGGAATCGAACCCGCCTCTCCAGCTTGGGAAGCTGGCGTTCTACCGATGAACTATATCTGCAAAACCGGGACACTTTCCTGCGCCGGTATCGGGGCATGCCATCTGGGAAATACCCTTGGCGCGGCAATGCGTCTATCGGTATTATAGCACACCGGACGGAGAAATCAAGAGTAAAAAAATTTACCGCGCCAGCCCCTTGGATGCCCACTGGCGCCTGCCGTTCCTGCGTTTATGCGCTGGCTGGAGGAGCGCAGCTATCCCGCTCGACCATCACATGGGGCACGATAATCTTGGTAGCCGGAAGGCCGGGGTTTTCAATATGGCTGATCATCTGAGCTGCCGCCTCGATTCCAAGCTGCCGCGCGTTGACGTCCACGGAGGTCAGCTGCGGATAGCTGAGCTGAGCGAACAGCGAATTGTTGAAGGAAAGGATGGAAAGATCGCCGGGGACAGAGAGTCTCAAGCCCCCGCAGGCGCCTGCCACAAACATGGCGAGAATGTCGTCGCTGACCAGGACTGCGGTGGGGCGGCCGGAGGAGGAGAGAAGCTCTTTTAGCATGGCGCTTCTTTTTTCCGGCGGGCAGTTCATTTCAATGCAGTATTCCGGGCGGACCGGGAGCTGGTGCTCCAGAAGAGCGGCTATATAGCCTGTCTTTCGATCCTCTGCGAAAAGCAGGGAGTTGTCCGGGGAAATGTAGGCAATTCTCTGATGCCCCATGCGGATGAGATAGGAGGCGGCCTCCTTCCCGGCCAGAACATTATCATTGTCTACATAGATGGTCTGATTGGCATTGTGATAGGCCTTGCCGATCAGGACGTAGAGCAGGCCCTCGCCGCTGAGATATTCCACGATGGGGTCATGGGTTCTGGAGTACAGGACGATAAAGCCTTCCGCCTGGCCGCTGCGGGCCATGGTACGGATTCCCTGAAGAATCTCTTCTTCATTTTCTCCTGTAATGACAGTGTTGATATATTGCTTCTGGTTGCAGAGCTGGCTGATGCCGCGGATTGTTTCCAGATAAAAGGAATTCTGGTATGCCTCCTGTTCTGAGGCGGGCAGGATGATGCCGATGGTCCTGGAGCTCTGGGAAGCCAGATTGCTTGCCTGGAAGTTAGGCTCATAGCCAAGCTGAGCCATGGCGCGGCGTACCTTTTCTTTGGTCTGCCGGCTGATCGATGGATGATCCTTACAGGTACGTGATACGGTGGAAGGGGATACGCCCGCCAGGGCAGCTACATCTTTAATGGTCACAGGCATAAAATCGCTCCTTACTTTCAATATATATGATTGGCGCTGGCGCACAGGGCAGCTTTTTCTGCCTGGTCCGCCGGCGTCATCTTTATTTTATATAGATCGGGAAGGTCTGTCAATGAAATAATGCAAATTGACGCAAACGATTGCGATAATATAACGCAAAATTGCACAAAATTACCGGATTAAATTTATGCAAAACGGAGAAATACAAATAAAATAACAAAAGGTATTGAGAAAACAGGAAAGATTGCTTATAGTTAATGCAAGCGATTGCGCTACAAACGCAAAAGATAATGATAAAAGTGGGAGGTAGAGCGTTATGAACGTGAAAGAGGACGGATGTATGGGAATCCGGATTCTGTCTCCGGTGACCGGGCAGGCTGTGAAGCTGGATGATGTGCCGGATCCGGTATTTTCGGGAAAAATTCTGGGAGATGGAGCGGCGGTTATCCCGTCGGAAGGGAAAATCGTAAGTCCTGTGGACGGAGAAGTAGTTTCGGTGGCGGAGACTCTGCATGCATATGGGCTGAGAACTGCAGAAGGATTGGAGCTTTTGATTCATGTGGGACTGGACACGGTGAAGCTGAAGGGCTCCTGCTTTCAGGTGCATGTAAAGGAGGGAGAGCAGGTCAAGGCAGGCGATCTGCTGGCCGAGGTGGACCTGGAGGCGCTGAAGGCGGAGGGACTTAACCCTGTTACTCCGGTGCTGGTGTGCGACGGCCTCCAGAACCGGACGCTGAACACGGTGGAAGGAGAGATGAAGGCCGGAGAGAGCGAGCTCCTTCTGGTGCTGGATGAGTGCTGTGCGGCTGAAATGCCGGAAGCTGCCGGAGAAGCTGCTGCAGAGGCTGCTGATGAAAAAAAAGGCGGGGATTCCGTTTCTGCTCCGAAAAAGGAAAAAAAGAAATTCCCGATTAATTTTGACTTCCTTCAAAAGCTGGGCAAGGTGCTTATGACCGTAATCGCCGTAATGCCTGCGGCAGGCCTGATGATCAGTATCGGAAAGCTGGTACAGATGGCAGGTGTGGACGTGAATGTGATTGTCACGATCGGGAGCACGATGGAAAATATCGGATGGGCGATCATCAACAATCTGCATATCCTTTTTGCTGCTGCAATCGGCGGCTCCTGGGCAAAGGAGAGGGCAGGCGGAGCCTTTGCGGCTGTGATTGCATTTATTTTGATTAATACCATTACAGGAGCGATCTTCGGGGTGACCTCAGAGATGCTGGCTACGGAAGGGGCTGTGACTCATACCCTGTTTGGCCAGGAGATCCTGGTGGATGGTTATTTTACGTCAGTGCTGGGAGCTCCCGCTCTGAATATGGGCGTCTTTGTCGGGATTATCTCCGGTTTTGTGGGAGGCGTAGTTTACAATAAGTATTACAATTACAGAAAGCTTCCGGATGCGCTGGCATTCTTCAATGGAAAGCGTTTTGTTCCTTTGATGGTAATCTGGTATTCTGTGATTGTCTCCGTGGTTCTGGCTGTGGTATGGCCGGTGGTGCAGACAGGGATCAATTCCTTTGGCGTCTGGATTGCCAATTCGTCAGATACCTCTCCTGTGCTGGCGCCGTTCATATACGGCACGCTGGAGCGTCTGCTGCTGCCCTTCGGTCTGCATCATATGCTGACGATTCCGATGAATTACACGTCCTTTGGCGGAACCTACACGATTCTGACCGGAGCGAACGCCGGAACCCAGGTGTTTGGGCAGGATCCGCTGTGGCTTGCCTGGGTGACTGACCTGATCAACCTGAAAAATGCAGGAGATATGGCCGGATATCAGGAGCTTTTGACAACGGTTACACCGGCAAGATTTAAGGTGGGCCAGATGATTGGAGCGACAGGCCTTCTTCTGGGAATTGCGTTGGCAATGTACCGCCGTGTGGATGCAGACAAGAGGAAGAATTACCGTTCCATGTTCATTTCTACGGGCCTGGCAGTGTTCCTTACCGGTGTGACGGAGCCGCTGGAGTTTATGTTTATGTTCTGCGCGCTGCCGCTGTATTTGGTATATGCGGTTCTGCAGGGATGTGCGTTTGCCCTGGCCGGAATTTTCGATCTCAGGCTGCATTCCTTTGGAAATCTGGAGTTTTTGACTCGAATTCCCATGTCTGTGAATGCCGGGCTGATCGGAGATATCATTAATTTTGTGATTGCAGTGGTTGTATTCTTCGTGATAGGCTATTTTGTGGCTTATTATATGATCGGAAAATTTAAGTTCGCGACGCCCGGACGCCTCGGCAATTATACGGATGAAAATGCAGAGGGCGCAGAGGCTGGAGCGGGAGCGAAGAGTGCAGCAGGTGGAAACGGGCAGGCAGAGCGGATCATCAGCCTGCTGGGCGGAAGAGAGAACATAGTGCTGGTAGATGCCTGTATGACTCGGCTGAGAGTGACGGTAAAGGATCTGGAAAAGGTAGCTGAGCTTCCGGAATGGAAGGCAGAAGGAGCTATGGGGCTCATCAAGAAGGACGGAGGAATACAGGCGGTTTACGGTCCCAAGGCCGATGTGCTGAAATCTGATATTAACGATATTCTTTAAGGCAGGCGGTAGGAATGAAGCTGATTACGTTAAACAGCCACAGTATCATAGAACCGGATTACGAAGAAAAGCTGCTTGGCTTCTGTGGGGTTGTTCGGAAGGAACAGCCCCAGATCATGGCTCTCCAGGAGGTGAATCAGACGATAAGCGCCAAGCCGGCGCCGGAATCCTGTCTGGAGGAGACGGGATATCTTCCCTGTGCGGGAAGAGAGGATATGGATACGGCGGTGGTGCGCGTGGACAATCATGCATTCCGGCTGGCCTGGCTTTTGAAAAAGGGCGGATATCCCATGAGCTGGACCTGGATTCCTGCCAAGGTAGGCTATGAGCGGTACGACGAGGGCCTGGCGCTCTTTACCGTGTGGCCGGTGGATGATACAGATCAGTTTTTTATATCAAAGACACACGATTATCACAACTGGAAGACCCGCCGGGCGCTGGGGATGAGAATCCGTACGCCTGAGGGGCCGCAGTGGTTCGGCTGTGTCCACATGGGCTGGTGGCAGGATGAAGAGGAGCCTTTCCAGGAGCAGTGGAGCAGGCTGTCTGCCGCAGTCAGCCAGACCTGGCTGAAAGACAGCCAGGGGCCAGCGTGGCTGATGGGTGACTGCAATTCCAGAGCGGACATCCGCGGAGAAGGGTACGACCTGATCCGCTCCTCCGGCTGGCATGATATGTATGAAACGGCCCGGACGAAGGACCGGGGCGATACGGCTGGCGGCGCTATCGACGGCTGGAAGGAAGGCGGTGCGGACCAGGGCATGCGGATTGATTATATCTGGTGCAGCCAGAGGATTTCGCCTTCTGTGTCCAGAGTGATCTGCGACGGGACAAACGGGCCTCTGGTATCAGATCATTACGGGGTTGTGATGGAATTTCAAAATAACGGCAAAGAGAGGGAAGAAAATTGAGACGGGAAAGTGGAATCCTGCTGTCTGTTACCAGCCTGCCGTCACGATATGGCATCGGCTGCTTTTCAAAGGAAGCCTACGAATTTGTAGACCGGCTGGAGGCCTGCGGACAGAGCTATTGGCAGATTCTGCCTCTTGGACCAACCAGCTATGGAGATTCTCCGTACCAGTCCTTTTCTACCTTTGCAGGAAATCCCTATCTCATCAGCCTGGAAAGGCTGGTAGAGGAGGGAGTGCTGACAGAAGAGGAATGCGGGGCGGAGGATTTTGGGAAAAAGCCGGATTCTGTGGATTATGAGAAAATATACCGGTCACGGTATCGGCTGCTGCGCAAAGCCTATGAACGCAGCCAGATTGCAAAGGATTCGGAATTTCAGAGATTTCGATATGAAAACAGCTGGTGGCTGCGGGATTATGCGATTTTCATGGCGGTCAAGGGGGTGTTCGGCGGCCAGGAATGGACGAAATGGGCCGAGGACATCCGGCTTCGCTGGAACAATGCCATGGAATATTATCAGCGGGAATATTATTTTGACATAGAATTTCAGGAGTATCTGCAGTATCAGTTTATCCGGCAGTGGAGAGAGCTGAAAGCTTATGCCAATGGAAAGGGAATCCGGATCATCGGTGATATCCCGATTTATGTGGCGATGGACAGCGCAGATACCTGGGCGCATCCGGAGCTGTTTCAGCTGGATGGGAACAATATGCCGACGGCTGTGGCGGGCTGCCCGCCGGACGGTTTTTCCGCCACAGGGCAGCTGTGGGGAAATCCGCTGTACCGGTGGGACTATCACCGCCAGACCGGATATCAGTGGTGGATTCAGAGGCTGGCTTACTGTTATCAGCTTTATGATGTGGTGCGGATCGACCATTTTAGGGGATTTGACGAGTATTACTCTATTCCCTTCGGAGATCAGGATGCCACAAACGGGCACTGGGAGAAGGGGCCGGGGATGGAGCTGTTCCATACGGTGAACTCTGCGTTGGGAGAAAAGGCGATTATTGCGGAGGACCTGGGGTATATCACAGACTCTGTCCGACGGTTGGTGTGGGAGAGCGGTTATCCTGGCATGAAGGTGCTGGAATTTGCTTTTGATTCCCGTGATTCCGGGTGTGCCAGCGATTATCTGCCCCATAATTACCCGGAAAACAGCGTGGCATACACAGGAACTCACGACAATGAGACGATTGCCGGGTGGTTTGACAGTATTACAGAAGAGGAAAGGATTCTTGCCAGGGAATATCTCTGTGATATGCGTACGGGAAAGAAGAACCTGTATCTTTCCTTTATCAGCCTGATTATGCGCAGCGCAGCGCGGATCTGCATTGTGCCGATGCAGGATTACCTCGGTCTGGACAACAGGAGCAGAATGAACACTCCGTCCACGGTAGGAACAAACTGGAAGTGGAGGCTGCTTCCGGGACAAATGTCTGATGAGGTGACAGAGCTGATTGCGTCCATCACGAAGCGTTATGGACGATGGAATTGGAAATAATGTGTGTGAATCCCAGATCTGGGAAAAGCAGAAAAGAAAAACCGTCCGGCTGCCCGGACGGTTTTTCTTTTCTTATGAGGGGGGAGATAGTGATGTCTTATCAACTATCTGTGCTTTATTATAATGCCCAAATGTGTTCAAAGTATGTCCATTTTCTAAATTAACCATAAAAAAATGGCGCAAAACTTAAAAAAGACTTAAGAGAATCGAAAATCAGCCATTTGGAATTGGAAAAAAAGGACAGGCATGATATAATACCTTCAGTTAACAGAAGGAGGAACGGATATGGCGCAGATGCGGGTGTTGGAAAATGAAGAGCTGAAAATTCAGGTGAGCGATGAGGGGGCGGAGCTTTGCAGCGTCTATGACAAAAGGAAGGACCGTGAGGCCTTGTGGACGGCGGATCCGCTGTATTGGGCGCGCCACGCGCCGGTACTGTTTCCGTTTGTGGGAAAGGTAAACGGCGGGTATTATACATATGAAGGAAAGAAATATCCGATGGGCCAGCATGGTTTTGCCAGAGATAGAAGGTTTGAATGCGTGGAGCTGGGAGAGTCCCATGTGACGCACCGCCTGAAATCAGATGAAGAGAGCTGGAAGGTCTATCCCTTTGATTTTGTGCTGGAGATCACGCATAAAATAGAAGGAAACTGTGTAACAGTAGAATGGAAGGTGGAAAATCCGGGGAAAAAGAGAATGTATTTTTCCATCGGAGGCCATCCGGGCTTCTGCGTGACGCAGCAGACAGGCTGCACTCTCGTCTTTGACGGGCAGGAGAGCCTGGAACGCGTATCGATCAATCTGGAAGCGGCGGCTGTGGACGCGGAGCACCCGGAGATCTTGAAGCTTGATAACGGAGCCTGCTCTGTGGATGCCCACACCTTTGATAAGGATGCGCTGATTTTTGATCACGGACAGGTGAAAAAGGTGAGCCTGGTGGATTCGGATGGGACGAAGCTTGTGACTATGCGGTGTCCGGATGCTTTGAGCGTCGGAATCTGGGCGCCGGCGGGAGGAGAAGCGCCGTTTATCTGCCTGGAGCCCTGGATTGGCAGATGCGATAATATGGGCTTTGACGGGGAGCTGAAGGATAAGTTTGACGAGCAGAGCCTGCAGCCGGGAGAGTGCTTCCGGTCGTCTTATGATATTTTGATTGGAGAATAGGGATGAGAGCAGCAAGAGAACTGCTGAAGGACCTGGAATACGAGGTCATAAGCGGCAGCATTGACGTAAATGTAAATGAACTGGTCTATAATACGAAGATGGTTTCGAAGGAATGCATGTTTGTCTGCATCAAAGGAGCGGTCTTTGACAGCCATGACGCGGCGGCAGACGCTGCCCGGAACGGAGCTGTGGTTATCGTGGCGGAGCGTCCGGTGCAGGTTCCGGAAGGAACCTGTGTGGTTCTGGTGAAGGACACCCGCTATGCGCTGGCCCTCATATCAGCGGCTTATTTTGGATATCCGGCCAGAAGGCTGAAGGTCATCGGCATCACCGGGACGAAGGGAAAGACTACGACGACCTTCATGATCCGTTCGATCCTGGAGCATGCGGGAATCCGTACAGGCCTGATTGGAACCATAGAGACGATTATCGGAGAGAAGCATATTCCGGCCAGCAATACGACGCCGGAATCTTATACGATTCAGCAGTATTTTGCGGCTATGGTGGAAGCAGGCTGCCAGGTGGCAGTCATGGAGGTCTCCTCTCAGGGGCTGAAGCTGCACCGGACAGCAGGGATTCTGTTTGATATCGGAATCTTTACGAACCTGGCGCCCGATCACATCGGGCCGAATGAGCATGAGAGCTTTGAGGAATATCTGGAGTGTAAAAGCCGTCTGTTCCGCCAGTGCCGCACAGGTATTGTGAATCTGGACGACCAGTACTGCAGCCGGATTCTGGAAGGACACAGCTGTGAGGTGGAGACCTATGGATTTTCAGAAAAGGCGGATCTGTGTGCTTCCGATGTAAAGCTGGTGAGCCGTCCAGGGTTCCTGGGAGTGGCTTATCATGTGGCAGGGCTCATGAACATGGATGTGGAAATCGATATGCCCGGCCGGTTCAGCGTCTACAACTCGCTGGTGGCGATTGCGGTATGCCGTCATTTTGATATTTCAAAGGAGGATATTCTGGCAGCTCTTGAGGTGGCGCAGACCAAGGGGCGCATTGAAAAGGTGAAGGTGTCGGACGACTTTACGCTGATGATTGACTATGCGCACAATGCGATGAGCCTGGAGAGCCTTTTGACCACCTTAAAGGAATATCACCCGAAGCGGCTGGTGTGCCTGTTTGGCTGCGGAGGAAACCGCTCCCGGATGCGGCGGTTTGAGATGGGAGAGGTGTCAGGACGGCTTGCGGATCTGACGGTGATTACCTCGGATAATCCAAGGTTTGAGGAGCCGCAGGCGATTATCGACGATATCCGGACCGGAATTGAGAAAACAGATGGGAAATATGTGGAGATTATCGATCGCAAAGAAGCGATCCGCTATGTGATAGAGCACGGACAGCCTGGAGATGTGATTGTGCTGGCCGGAAAAGGACATGAGGATTACCAGGAAATCAAAGGAGTCAAATATCCGATGGATGAGCGGGTGCTGATTCAGGAGGTCCTGGAGGAGCTTGGAAGAAAGTGAAATACGCCAATGTAATCGTGGACATTTCCCTGGAAAAGCTGGATCGAACCTTTCAGTACCGGGTGCCGGAGGAGCTGGAGGATGCTTTGAGCGTCGGCATGCAGGTTCTTGTCCCTTTTGGAAACGGCAGCCGCAGGCTGACCGCTTATGTGGTGGAGCTGACGGAGGAATGTGAATGGGATCCTGAGCGCGTAAAGGAGATCATCGGGATCGCGGAAAAGGGAATCCGGCTGGAAGGGCAGCTGATCGCGCTGGCCTCCTGGATGCGCCGTTTCTACGGCTCTACCATGAATCAGGCCCTTAAGACGGTGCTTCCTGTGCGGCGGGCCGTACAGGAAAAGGTGAAGCGGAGGATTGTACTGGCTGTATCCGGAAAAGAGGCAGAAGAATACCGGGAAATTCTGAAAAGAAAAAATCAGAAAGCCAGGCTCCGGCTTCTGGAGGCGCTGCTGGCAGAAGAGAACCAGGAAGAAGGGCTGGATTACGGAAGCGCTCTGAAATCACTTCACATCACAGCCCAGACAGTCAAGGTCCTTGAGGAGGCAGGGATCCTGCGGGTGGAGACGGATACGGTATTCCGGAATCCGGTCAGGCCCTCCGAAGTGCAGCACCATCCCGTAGAGCTGTATCCGCAGCAGCGGGCAGCGGCAGCTGGGATCCTTGCGCGGGCGGCGGCAGGCGACAAAAGGCCTTCGCTGATTTACGGCGTAACCGGCAGCGGCAAGACGGAGATTTATATGGAGCTGATTGCGGCTGTCCTGGAAGAAGGAAAGCAGGCGATCGTTCTGATTCCGGAAATTGCGCTGACGTTTCAGACGGTGCTGCGGTTTTACAGACGCTTTGGCGATCAGGTATCGATTCTTCATTCCCGGCTTTCGGCCGGGGAGCGCTACGATCAGTTCGAGCGTGCCAGGACAGGGCAGGTGCGGGTGATGATTGGGCCGCGCTCGGCTCTGTTTACGCCTTTTGACAGACTTGGAATTATTGTCATAGATGAGGAGCATGAGGGCAGCTACAAAAGCGAGACTGCGCCGCGCTACCATGCACGCGAGACGGCTGTCGAGCGGGCCCGTATGAGTGGAGCCTTTGTAGTGCTGGGCTCAGCCACGCCGTCTGTGGATTCGTATGAAAAGGCGAGAACCGGAGAATACCAGTTATATGAGCTTCCGGCGCGCGTGCCGGGACGGGAGCTTCCGGAGACGGAGATCGTGGATCTGCGGGAGGAGCTGCGGCTGGGCAACCGTTCGATTTTCAGCGCGAGGCTGAAAGAGCTGATGGAAGACAGGCTGGCAAAGGGGCAGCAGGTGATGCTGTTTCTGAACCGGCGGGGCTATGCAGGCTTTGTTTCTTGCAGAGCCTGCGGACATGTGATAAAATGTCCACATTGCGATATTGCTTTATCTCTGCATGGAGGGGGGCGCATGCTCTGCCATTACTGCGGATATCAGCAGGAGGCGGTGAAAAAATGCCCTTCCTGCGGCTCAGCGTATATCGGTGCGTTCCGGGCGGGAACCCAGCAGGTGGCAGAACAGGTTCAGAGAGAATTTCCGGGGGCCAGGGTGCTGCGGATGGATTATGACACGACCAGGCAGAAGGGCGGACATGAGAAAATTCTTGAGGCCTTTTCCCGCGGAGAAGCAGATATCCTGGTGGGAACCCAGATGATTGTAAAGGGACATGATTTTCCGGGAGTGACGCTGGTAGGAATTCTGGCGGCGGATCTTTCGCTTTACGCGGGAGATTACCGGGCATCTGAGCGGACCTTTCAGCTTTTAACCCAGGCAGCCGGAAGAGCAGGCCGGGGAAGGGAAAAGGGCGTCGCTGTTATTCAGACCTACAGTCCGGAGCATTACAGCATCCGGACGGCGGCAGCACAGGATTATGAGGAATTTTTCCGGCAGGAGATGGCCTACCGGAGCCTGATGCATTATCCGCCGGCAGCCCATCTGATGGCTCTTTATCTGACATCCGAGGATCAGGAGGAGCTGGAAGCAGGAGCTGTGATTTTAAGAAGGCTGGCGCCTGAGGCTGTGCGCAGGGTGGCGGTTCCCCGGAATGAAGGGCTCGGCTCTGCAGGGGAAAGGCAGCGGACGGATGAAGGACTGCGCGGAGAACCGGGAGAGAATGGCGGAATTCAGGTGATTGGCCCTGCAGACGCAGGGCTTACAAAGCTGAAGGATATGTACCGCAAGGTGCTGTACCTGAAATGCAAAAGCCTTGCGGCGCTGCTGTCCTGGAAAGAGAATATCGAGCCGGAGCTTGCCCGGGAAAGCGGGCTTCAGGCTTTGAATATACAATTTGATATGGATCCGGTAAATCCATTCTGACAGGGAGGAAGAAAAAATGGCGATCAGAAATATCAGAGAACTGGGAGATGAAATTCTCAGGAAAAATTGCCGGGAGGTGAAGGAGGTTACTCCGCGGATACGGGAGCTGATTCAGGATATGTACGATACGATGTATGAGGCTCAGGGTGTGGGGCTTGCGGCGCCCCAGGTGGGAATCCTGAAAAGAATCGTAGTGATTGACGTGGACGGCACGCCCTATACGATGATCAATCCGCAGATTTTGGAAAAAAGCGGGGAGCAGACAGGCAGCGAGGGATGCTTAAGCGTGCCTGGCAAGGCAGGTATTGTGACGCGGCCGAATTATGTAAAGGCAGAGGCCTGGAATGAAGAGATGGAGCGCTATGAGGTGGAGGCCGAGGGGCTGCTGGCCCGTGCTATCTGCCATGAGCTGGATCATCTGGACGGCGTGATGTATGTGGATCTGGTAGAAGGCGATATCTATGACGTGACTGCGGAGGACGAAGACGAGGAGTGAGAATATGAAGCTGATTTTTATGGGAACGCCGGATTTTTCGGTGGGAACCCTGGAGGCGCTGATCGGGGCGGGGCATGAGATTACTCTGGTGGTTTCGCAGCCGGATAAGCCGAAAGGGCGGGGCCATGAGCTGGCGCCGACCCCGGTAAAGGAAGTGGCTCTGAAGCATGGCCTGAAGGTTTTTCAGCCGAAGAAGCTCCGGGATCCGGAGACGGTAAAGGTGCTGGAGAATACACCGGCAGATGCGATTGTCGTGATTGCGTTTGGGCAGATTGTGCCGCCGGAGATTCTTCATATGAAGAAATACGGCTGCATCAATGTTCACGGCTCTCTGCTTCCGAAATACCGCGGAGCGGCTCCGATTCAGTGGGCGGTCATCGACGGTGAAAAGGAAAGCGGCGTGACGATCATGCAGATGGATGAAGGCCTGGATACCGGCGACATGCTGCTGAAGGGCTCTGTGCCTTTGGACGAAAAAGAAACCAGCGGAAGCCTGTTTGATAAGCTGTCTGCTCTCGGGGCGTCATTGTGTGTCGAAGCCCTGGAAAAGCTGGAAAAGGGAGAGCTGAAGCCGGAAAAGCAGGGTGAGACCACGACGGAGTATGCGAGGATGCTCACGAAGGAGATGGGAGAGCTGGATTTTTCGAAGGATGCAGCTGTATTGGAGCGGCTGATCCGAGGACTGAATCCCTGGCCCAGCGCCTATACGAGGCTTGGAGATAAGACTCTGAAGATTTGGTCCGCGGATGTGTGTGGGAGAGAGGACCAGGGAGCGGCCTGCGGGGAGATCACGAAGGTGGAAAAGGATGCTTTTTACGTGGCCTGCGGAAAAGGAAGCTTAAAGGTGACAGAGCTTCAGCTTCAGGGGAAAAAGAGAATGGACACGGCGGCCTTCCTTCGGGGATATCACCTGGAGTCAGGCGTAAGGCTTGGCCAGGCGCCGGAGCAGGAAAGGTGAAACGGTACACAAAAAAACAACACAGAGGCAGAAGCTGCGGGCGGCAGTTCTGCATAAAAGCAAGGAGATGACGTTTTATGCCATATGGTTACTATTATGGGATGTTCGATCCGACTTATATTCTGATTCTGATCGGTGTAATTATTTCACTGTGGGCTTCCGCAAAGGTAAAGACGACGTATTCAAAATACAGCCGTGTGCGCAGCATGTCCGGGATGACAGGAGCTCAGACTGCGGAGCGGATTCTGAATTCCGCAGGAATTTTTGATGTGCGGATTGAGCGTGTGGCCGGAAACCTGACCGATCATTACGATCCGAAGAACCGGGTGCTCCGCCTGTCGGATTCCGTATATGGTTCCACTTCCGTGGCGGCCATCGGCGTAGCGGCCCACGAGTGTGGTCATGCGGTTCAGGATCAGAAGGATTATGCGCCTTTACGCATTCGCAATTCCCTGGTGCCGGTGGCAAACTTCGGGACTGCGGCGGCCTGGCCGATTATCATTGTAGGACTGATTTTTGGAACAAGCAGCTTTCTGATTAATCTGGGAATCCTGCTGTTTTCCCTGGGCGTACTGTTTCAGCTGGTGACGCTGCCGGTGGAATTTGACGCGTCCAACAGAGCGGTTCAGATGCTGGGAAGCCAGGGCATTCTCTATGGAGACGAGGTAAGGCAGACCAGGAAGGTCTTAAACGCTGCAGCTATGACCTATGTAGCAGCGGCGGCAGCTTCTATTCTGTCTCTGCTCCGTCTGATAATTCTCTTCGGAGGAAGGGATCGTGACTAAGGGGACAGACATCCGGGAGCTGGCCCTGGGAATCCTGCTGGAGGTATCAGAAGGCTCGGAATACAGTCATATCGCGCTCCGCAATGTGCTGGAAAAATATCAGTATCTGGAGAAGCAGGAACGCTCTTTTCTGACAAGGCTGGTGGAAGGAACCCTGGAACGGCGGATCTGGCTCGATTATGTCATTGACCAGTTTTCCAGTGTAAAGGTCAGAAAGCAGAAGCCTGTGATACGGGAGATTCTGCGCCTGTCTGTATATCAGCTGCGATTCATGGACAGTGTGCCGGATTCGGCGGTCTGCAATGAGGCTGTGAAGCTGGCACAGAAAAAAGGGTTTCGCCAGCTGAAAGGGTTTGTAAATGGAGTGCTGCGCAATATCGCGAGACATCTGCCGGAAATTGTGTATCCTCCGGAGAATCAGCCTGTTCCGTATCTGTCGGTCCGCTATTCCACGCCGGAATGGATTGTAGAGGATTGGCTGAAACAATACGGAAGAGAGCTGGCAGAGCGGATTCTGGCAGCTTTTTATGAAGAGCGCCCGGCGACGATCCGGGTAAACCAGAGCCGTATTACGCCGGATGCGCTGGCGGAGCGGCTTGAGAAAAGAGGCATTGCCGTAAAGAAAGCGCCCTATCTGTCCTGTGCGCTTCAGATAGAAGGCTATGATTATCTGGCAGCCCTGCCGGAATTTCAGGAAGGCCTGTTTCAGGTGCAGGACGTAAGCTCCATGCTGGCTGTAGAAGCGGCAGGCGTAAAGCCGGGGGATTCCTGCATGGACGTGTGCGCGGCGCCCGGAGGGAAGAGCCTTTTTCTGGCTGAGAAGACCGGGCCAAAGGGACAGGTGGACGCCAGGGATCTGACAGGATACAAAGCAGCGCTGATCCGGGATAATGCAGGACGCCTGGGAGCAGAAAATATAACGGTATCAGTCCGGGACGCCTGTGTGCCGGATCCGGGCTCAGAAGAGAAGGCAGACGTACTGATTGCGGATCTGCCGTGCTCCGGTCTGGGCGTGCTGGGGAAAAAGACAGATTTGAAATACAGAATGAGCCGGGAGCAGCAGGAGGAGCTTGCAGCTCTGCAGCGGAAAATGCTGGATACAGTACAGGCCTATGTAAAACCAGGCGGTACGCTGCTTTACAGCACCTGTACGATCAGCAGCGCAGAGAATGAAGAAAATGTCCGCTGGTTTCTGGAACGCTATCCCTATGAGGCAGAGTCTCTGGAAAACTGCTTGCCGAAAGAGCTTGCGGAACAGTCCTCGGGAGTGTCAGGAGAGTCTCCGGAGGAGATGCTGCGCAGGGGATATCTGCAGCTTCTGCCGGGAGTGCACGCCTGCGACGGTTTCTTTATTGCAAAATTCAGAAAGAAAATGAAACAGTAAATCGTTATGGAAGATAGAGACATCAAATCTCTTACAAGGGAAGAGCTGCGGGAAGCGCTTCTTGCCCGGGGAGAGAAAGCCTTTCGCGCCGATCAGGTCTACAGCTGGATGCACGAACGTCTGGCTTCCGGCTTCTGTGAGATGACGAATCTCTCAAAGGCTTTAAGGGAAGCGCTGGAAGAGGAATATGATTATACAAATCTGGAGATCGTAGAAGTACAGCGGTCACGGCTGGACGGTACCTGCAAGTATCTGTTCCGCCTGGCGGACGGAAATGTGATAGAGAGCGTTCTGATGCGCTATCATCACGGGAACTCTGTATGTATTTCGTCGCAGGCAGGCTGCCGGATGGGCTGCCGCTTCTGTGCGTCCACAATCGGCGGGCTTGTGAGAAACCTGAAAGCGTCGGAGATGCTGGATCAGATTTACCGGATCCAGAAGGACACCGGAGAACGGGTGTCCAATGTGGTGGTCATGGGAACCGGGGAGCCTCTGGATAATTATGAGAATCTGCTGCGGTTTATCCGGATTCTTTCGGAGGAGCATGGGCTTCATATCAGCCAGCGCAATATCACCGTATCGACCTGCGGAATCGCGCCCCGGATCCGGGAGCTGGCGGATGAGGATTTGTCGATTACTCTGGCCCTCTCTCTGCATGCAGCCACGCAGGAAAAGCGGGAGGAGCTGATGCCGATTGCCCGGAAATACCAGCTTCCCGAGGTTCTGGAGGCCTGCGCCTATTATTTTAAGAAGACGGGGCGGAGACTGACCTTTGAATACAGCCTGGTAGGAGGAGTGAACGATCATCCTGAGGACGCCAGGCGTCTGGCAGAGCTTGCAAGGCCTGTTCACAGCCATGTAAACCTGATTCCGGTGAACCCAGTGACCGAGCGGAGCTTTGTGCAGCCGGACAAAAAAGTTATCGGCAATTTCAAAAAGGAACTTGAAAAATACGGAATTAATGTTACTATTAGAAGAGAAATGGGCCGGGATATCGACGGTGCGTGCGGGCAGCTGCGCAGGAGATATCTGGATGGCGCGGAGAACGCGCCAAATTAAGGAAATCCCTTTCAGGGATACCTGTATGGCGTGAAAAGCACGCCAGATCAAGGAAATCAGGGAAGGAGGAGACGAATGCTGAAAGCCTGGGGCATAAAAGATGTAGGCCGGTGCCGGAAAATCAATCAGGATTATATCTTTGTATCAGAAAAGCCTGTAGGAAATCTGCCAAATCTGTTTCTTGTGGCAGATGGAATGGGCGGTCATAAGGCAGGCGATCTGGCCTCCGAGTATACAGTTTCGCGGGTCTGCGAAGCAGTCACAAAAAGTATGCAGAAGATTCCATTCCAGATTTTAAAGGGCGCATTTCAGTATGCAAATCAGAAGCTGATTGAGAAAGCAGGGGAATCTCCGGCTTACACAGGCATGGGGACCACGCTGGTGGCCGTCACGGTAAAGGACGATGGCGCCGTATATGTGGCGAATGTAGGAGACAGCCGTCTGTATAAGATTGGTAAAAAAATTGAACAAATCACAGAGGATCATTCTCTGGTGGAAGAGATGGTCCGCATGGGAGAGATTTCAAAAGAGGAAGCCAGGAATCATCCCGAGAGAAATATTATTACAAGGGCGATCGGAGTATCTGAGACGGTAGAGCCGGATTATTTCGATACAAAGCTTGAAAAGGGCGAATGCCTGCTGCTGTGTTCAGACGGGCTGAGCAATATGATAGAGGATGCACAGATCCAGGAGATTCTGGAGCGGAGAGCAGATCTCCAATCCGGGGCCAAGGAGCTGGTGGAGATGGCAAACCGAAACGGTGGAAAGGATAATATTTCCGTCGTTCTGGTTGAACGGGCATAGAGAGACGGAAGAAGAGCCGTTTGGCCAGCTATCGTGTGAATAAAACAGAATCAGGGATGATGAGGTGTAAAAATGGTTAGAATCGGAATGTTTTTAGGAGACCGCTATGAAATTCTGGAGAAGATAGGAACCGGAGGCATGGCAGAGGTCTTTAAGGGAAAGGATCACAAGCTGAACCGCTTTGTGGCTGTGAAGGTGCTGAAGGATGAATTTGCGGAAGATAAAAATTTCGTCCGTAAGTTCAAGGAAGAGGCGCAGGCAGCAGCGGCTCTGGCGCATCCGAATATCGTGAATGTTTATGACGTAGGTGACGAGCAGAATATCAACTACATTGTCATGGAGCTGGTGGAAGGCATCACGCTGAAGACCTATATCGAGAAGAAGGGCAGGCTGACAGTCAAAGAGGCTACCAGCATCGCTATTCAGGTGGCCTCCGGCCTGGAGGTTGCGCACAACAATCAGATTGTGCATCGGGACATCAAGCCTCAGAATATCATTATTTCCCGTGAGGGCAAGGTGAAGGTGACGGATTTTGGAATTGCGAAATCTGTTTCCTCTAATACGAATACAGCGGATACAATGGGGTCCGTTCATTATACGTCTCCTGAGCAGGCCAGGGGTGGATACAGCGATGCCAGAAGTGATATCTATTCTCTGGGAATCGTGATGTATGAGATGGTGACAGGGCGCGTGCCTTTTGACGGGGAGACGACCGTGGTCGTGGCTGTGAAGCACCTGCAGGAGGATATCGTATCCCCGCGCGTCTATGCGTCTGACGTTCCTGTAAGCCTGGAGCATATTATTCTGAAATGTACGGAAAAAAGTGCGGACCGCCGCTATCAGAACGTGACGGAGCTTGTTGCGGATCTGAAGCAGTCTCTGCTGACGCCTGATGTAAATTTTGTCAAGGACATCGTTCCGGACGGGGCAAAGACTGTGGCAATCACCAGAGACGAAATTTCGAAAATCAAAAAGGAGACGGGAAGAATCCCGCAGAGTGAGGATGACGCTGAATCCCGTTATGCATATCTGGATCGTCTGAATGAAGAAAACGAGGATGACGAAGATTACGATGACGACGATGAAGATTATGACGACGAAGATTACGATGATGAAGATTACGATGAGGATGAATACGACGAGGATGACGACGAAGATTCTGAGGATGACGAGGATGACGACGGAGGAGTCCTTGATCCAAAGCTGGAAAAGATCATGATGATCGGCGGCATTGCGGCTGCGGTGATTATCGTAATTATTGTGATTGTGATTCTTGTTCAGATTTTTGGAGGCGGTTCCGGAAGCAGCAACAATAAGGAAAATGAGGTAGAGATCGAGGATGTCAAAGAAGAAAAGGTAAAGGTTCCGAAGCTTCTGGGCAAGAGCTATTCTGAGGCCAAGGAGGAGCTGAACGCGCTGGGCCTGGGGATCAAGCTGGGGGAAACCCGCTCTTCTGACGAATATGAGGCAGGCCAGATCATTGAGCAGAGTGAGGATGCAGGAACAGAGGTAGATGTGAATACTACCATTGTAGTTGATATCTGCGGCGACGGTTCTCAGGTAGAGGTGCCGGAGGATCTGGAAGGAAAAACCCGGACACAGGTAGAGAATGCGCTGAAAGCTCTGGGACTCAGTGTGGATATTACGGAGGAATTCAGCGATACCGTCGATAAGGGCTATGTCATTTCTACCTCGCCTAAAGCTGGTAGCAAGGTGGACAAGGGCGGCATCGTCCAGGTTGTGGTGAGCAAGGGCAGCGAAGAGGATGCCATGGTGGCGGTTCCTGACCTGAGAAACCGCAGCGAGTCTACAGCAAAGCAGCTTTTGAGCTCAGCGGGACTGAGCTCCGGCAGTGTGACGCAGGAATACAGCGATACAGTGGAGGAAGGAAACATCATTTCACAGAGTCCTTCTGCTGGAAGCCAGGTAGAGAAGGGAACGAGCGTCAGCTACGTAGTCAGCAGGGGAAAGGAGAATACAGACGTATATATCGGAAATGCCATGAAGGACGGCAGTAGCGAAAGCGCAGTGACTGCTTATCTGACTGGAAAGGGACTGAAGGTATCCCGTTCTGAGGAATACAGTGATACGGTGGCGGCTGGAGACGTCATTTCTTATAATCCAGGCAACGGCAGTACGGTAGCGGCCGGCAGTACGGTGAATATCGTGGTCAGCAGGGGACCGAAGCCGGTGGAGACGGTTGCTATTCCGGGAGTTATGGGACTGACCGAAAAAGAGGCGATGCAAAAGCTGTCGGCAGCAGGCTTTGGCACCAGTGTGAATACGGCATACAGCTCAGCTTCTGAAAAGGGAAAGGTGATAGCCCAGGACACAGGATCGGCAAAGCCGGGAAGCCTGGTTAATATCACAGTGAGCCTTGGACAGAATCCGGATACCTGCAATCATACGCCGGACGCGAGTGGCACGTGTACGATATGTGGAAAGACGGGGCTGGCCACAGAACCCTCCACACCGTCTGACGGAACTGGCTCTGGTTCAGAACAGCCTACAGCCTGAGAGTAAAGGCTCATGCAGGGAAAGATTATAAAAGGGATTGCCGGATTCTACTATGTTCACGCAGGAGAATCCGGCATCTATGAATGTAAGGCAAAGGGAATTTTCCGAAATCAGAAAATAAAGCCTCTTGTGGGAGACAACGTAAGGATGACTGTTCTGGATGAGCAGGACAAGGAAGGAAATATCGAGAAAATCCTTTCCAGGAAGAACGAGCTGATCCGGCCGGCAGTGGCGAATGTGGATCAGGCGCTTGTCATCTTTGCGGCAGCAAAGCCGAGGCCAAACTTTAATCTGCTGGACCGGTTTCTGATATTGATGCAGTATCAGGATGTCCCGGCAGTGCTCTGCTTTAACAAGCAGGACATTGTGACGGAGCAGGAGCTTCAGCTGCTGAAGGATACTTACATAAGCGCCGGGTATGAGGTGCATTTTACCAGTGCCAAAGAGCAAAGCGGGATAGATGAGATCCGAAGGATCCTGAAGGGCAAGACTACGGCGGTGGCAGGTCCCTCCGGGGTCGGAAAATCATCCTTGATCAATCTTTTGTCCCCGGAGGCGTCGATGGAGACTGGAGATATCAGCAGAAAGATAGAAAGAGGGCGTCATACTACCCGCCATTCAGAGCTTTTTGCCCTGGATGAGGACAGCTACATCTGCGACACACCGGGCTTCAGCTCCATTTATCTGCCTGATATGGAGAAGGAAGAGCTGGGAAGCTATTTTCCGGAATTTGCGGAGTATGAAGAAGACTGCCGCTTTCAAGGCTGCGCTCATATTCATGAGCCGGACTGCGCAGTGCAGAAGGCCCTTGCGGAGGGACGGATCAGCCCGATACGGTATGAGAACTATAAGCTTCTATATAATGAACTGAAAGAAAAGAGGAGGTATTGACATGAATAAGCTGGCACCATCAATTCTTGCAGCAGATTTTGCGGCGCTTGGTGAAGAGGTAAAACGGGTGGAAAATGCCGGAGCCCAGTATCTTCACATTGACGTGATGGACGGAAGCTTCGTGCCCAGTCTGTCTCTGGGGTTTCCGGTGATTGAAGCTATCCGAAAAAATTCTGTCATGGTATTTGACGTCCATCTGATGATCAACGATCCGGATCGCTATATCCAGGCCTTTGTGGATGCGGGCGCGGATATTATCACTGTGCACGCAGAGGCCTGTACACATTTGAACCGGACCGTCGCGGCCATCAGGGAGACGGGGGTGAAGGCAGGCGTGGCCCTGAATCCGGCTACACCGCTGACAGAGCTGGATTATATCCTTGAGGATGTGGATATGGTTCTTTTGATGACAGTAAATCCGGGCTTCGGCGGACAGAAGTATATTGAGAGCTGTACGCGCAAGATTCGTGAGCTTCGGAAGATGATTGACGAGCGCGGTCTGGAGACAGATATCGAAGTGGACGGAGGCATCAAGCTGAACAATGTAAAAACAGTTCTGGATGCAGGGGCAAATATTATCGTGGCAGGATCTGCAGTCTTTTCCGGCGATGCAAAAAAGAATGTGCAGGACTTCCTGAAGGCTTTAGGTGAAGCATGAGAACATTGATTGTAAGCGGGGGCAGAATCGACAGAGATTTTGCCCTGTCCTTTTTAAAACAACAGAGCTTTGAGCGGATCATCGGCGTAGACAACGGACTGCGCTTTCTTTTTGACAACAGGATAGAACCGACTCATGTGGTAGGGGATTTTGACACGGCGGCGCCGGAGCTGGTGGATTATTACCGTTGCCGGAAGGATATCGAGGTGCGGACCTTCAATCCGGTGAAGGATTCCACGGATACCCAGATTGCCATAGAGCTGGCTTTGGATCTTGGAAGCGCGGAGATAGCGATTCTGGGAGGCACCGGAAGCCGCATTGATCATGTGCTGGGAAATATTCAGAGTATGATGCTGGCAAAAAAGAAAGGCGTGCTCTGCGAACTGCTGGATGAAAAAAACAGAATCCGTCTGATTGACGGAGAGACTGTGATTTTGAAGGAAGAGCAGTATGGAGATTATGTGTCCCTGATTCCGTTGACTACGGAGGTCACTGGCGTCGATCTGATTGGATTTAAATATCCCCTGACAGATCATACGTTTACCAGCACAGGAAGCGCGGGCTTTGGCGTCAGCAATGAAATTGTGGAGGAGAAAGCGCTGATCCGGATAAAGTCCGGCATTTTTATTCTGATCGAGGCCAGAGATTAAAAGAAGCATCTGCTTGAAAGGAGCAGGCAGGTTTGTCAACGAATTAGAAAAATAGACGTAAATACGCAAAGTATTTACGTTTTTTATACTCATGGGAGATACAGAAATTTCCATGTACTGATAAATTTGAGCCTTTTTCAGAGCGCATGGCATGAAAAATTGTATGAAACCCATAAATGCAGTTCAAAATATTCATGGGAATGGACGAATCAGAATGGATTGACAAAAGATGGGCGGGCTGTCATAATAGCCTGCGTGACGGAAATTGTAGAAGCCGTCTTTGATTTATATGGAAACATCCACAATAACAGTATATTTTTAACCTTTAAGGAGTGTATGTAAATGCAGGAAAGAAAGATTAAACTGAATGCTGCTGAAGACGTGAAAGAATTTGTGCGCGGCGCGAGCCAGTGTGACTTTGACGTGGATATCTGCTATAATCGGATTATGATTGATGCAAAGTCTCTGCTGGGCGTGCTGAGCATGGACCTGAACCGGGAATTGACTGTGAAATGCCATGGCGAAGATCAGGAGTTTGACCGTGTGCTGTCCAAATTTGCAGTAGCTTAAGCAGAAATCGAGATAGGAAGACAGGATGGATAGCCGGGGCTTGACAAATATTTTCCCAGCCGATATAATGAACCCAGATTTATATAAATCCAACATACCAGAAAGGCTTTGACGGGAACAAGTAGAGCTTAAGGAGAGCCGTACAGAAAGCAGCCGGAGGATGAGAGGCGCACGGAGTACTTCAGCTTGAATACCTCCCTGAGCTGCGCACCCAAAGCAGGAGTCTTCGGACGGCGAGTAGGCTGCGACGTAAGAGACGAACGTTACAGCGTCAGGGTATTCGGCTGTTCGGATACCGACAGAGGCAGCTGTCGTGAGGCAGCTGTGAAGTAAGGTGGTAACACGGGAGAATGTACACTCTCGTCCTTTCAGTGAAAGGGCGGGAGTTTTTTTTACAGGAAGCGCGCTGCTTCCCGCGGGAGCATTCAGACTCATCGCCCTGTACAAATACGGAAAAGAAAACCAAAGGAGAGAAAAGAACAATGAAAATCTATGATGAACTGACAGCCCGCGGCCTGATTGCCCAGGTGACGGACGAAAAGGAGATCCGGGAACTGATTGACAACGGAAAGGCGACCTTCTACATTGGATTTGACCCGACTGCGGATTCCCTTCATGTGGGCCATTTCATGGCCCTGTGCCTGATGAAGCGCCTGCAGGAGGCTGGCAACCGGCCCATCGCCCTGCTGGGAGGCGGAACAGGAATGGTGGGAGATCCTTCCGGACGTTCCGATATGCGTCAGATGATGACGGTGGAGACTATCCAGCACAACTGCGACTGCTTCAAAAAGCAGATGAGCCGTTTCATCGATTTTTCAGAAGGCAAGGCTCTGATGGTAAACAACGCGGACTGGCTGCTGAATCTGAACTATGTGGATTTCCTGCGTGAGATAGGTCCCCATTTCTCTGTAAACAGGATGCTGACCGCAGAGTGCTACAAGCAGAGAATGGAGAAGGGCTTAAGCTTCCTGGAATTCAACTACATGCTGATGCAGAGCTATGACTTCTACGAGCTGTACTTAAGATACGGCTGCAATATGCAGTTTGGCGGAGACGACCAGTGGAGCAATATGCTGGGCGGTACGGAACTGATCCGCCGGAAGCTGGGCAAGGACGCCTACGCTATGACCATCACTCTGCTTCTGAATTCTGAGGGAAAGAAGATGGGCAAGACCCAGTCCGGCGCCGTGTGGCTTGATCCGGACAAGACCTCACCGTTTGATTTTTACCAGTACTGGAGAAATATCGCGGACGCTGACGTACTGAAATGCCTGCGGATGCTGACCTTCCTGCCTCTGGAGCAGATCGATGAGATGGACAAATGGGAAGGAAGCCAGCTGAACCGCGCGAAGGAGATTCTGGCCTATGAGCTGACGGCTCTGGTTCACGGCGAGGATGAGGCGAAAAAGGCTGAGGGAGCGGCCAAGGCCCTTTTTGTCAGCGGAGGCAAGACGGACGATATGCCGACGACAGCGGTTCCGAAGGCTGATATGGAGGCAGGAAAAGACATTCTCTCCCTTCTGGTGGAGACGAAGCTTGCGCCTACCCGTTCTGAGGCCAGACGCCTGGTGCAGCAGGGCGGCGTAACGGTTAATGACGTGAAAGTGACGGATGTGTATAAGACCTTTACGGCAGACGATCTGGATGAAGACGGAGCTCTGATTATCCGTAAGGGCAAAAAGGTATATCATAAAGTAAAGTGTGAGGATTAATGCCGGTGCAGCAGGGAGCGGAACGCTTCTTGCTGCATTGCGCAGAAAAATAGAAAATAAAAGCAGATGGAGGGTTAGTTCTATGATGAAAATGACGAAAGAAAACTGTATGCAGGCTCTCTATGGAGGTCTTTTCCTCGGAGGAGGCGGAGGAGGAAGCCTTCAGATGGGAATTGACGCCATGGAGGAAGCCTTCCGCCATACAGACGCGATCACGCTGATGTCCGTGGATGAACTGAAGCCAGAGGATATCATTGTGAATGTGTCTATGGTGGGCGCGCCTTCCGCGAAGGATACCTGCTGTACGGTAGAGCACTGGAAGACCGTATTAAAGAACTTTGAGAATGCCAGCGGAACTTCGATTGCCGGCTTTACTTCCTGTGAAAACGGCGGTGTATCCACCTCGAACGGCTGGGTGATATCCGCTCTGACAGGAGTTCCTGTCATTGACGCTCCCAGCAACGGACGGGCACATCCCTCAGGACCTATGGGCAGCATCGGCCTGAATGCCATTCCGGATTACAAGACTGTTCAGGCGGCGTGCGGAGGCAAGGGAGACAAGTATGTGGAGACAATCACAAAGGGAACCATGAATGCCACCTCCCATATGATCCGCCAGACAGCTGTGGCTTCCGGCGGCCTGTGCTGCGTACTGCGCAATCCTGTCACAGCAGAGTACACGAAAACCCACGCGGCTGTGGGGGCCATTTCCCAGGCAATGGATATCGGAAAAGCCTACATGGAGAACAAAGATAATGTGGAAGGGTTTCTGGCATTCCTGCAGAAGAACTATGAAGCTCAGGTCATCTGCCGGGGCGTGACCAGCGGGTACAATCTCTGCATGGACGGCGGCTATGATGTGGGCGAGGTTCATATCAAGGATGGCGGCAGTGATTATGAGCTGACTTATTGGAACGAGTATATGACTCTGGAAAAGAACGGAGAGCGTGTGGGAACCTTCCCGGATCTGCTCTGCACCCTTGACGCGAAGACAGGTCTGGCTTTATCCAGCGCGGAGATCGGAGACAATATGGACGTGATTATTGTGAAGATCCCGAAGGAAAAGCTGCTTCTGGGCGCAGGTATGCATCAGAGAGTACTGTTTGAGGAAGCGGAAGCGGTGATTGGCAAGAAGCTGGTATCCTATGACGAGGGACTGTTTGAGGATTAAGCGGAAGAGTCTTTCGGGAGAGAAGAGAAATCCTGTCAGGCAGGAGATATCGGAAAAATCAGAAAACAGAAAAGGGAGTGTCGCAAAATCATCAATAACAGATGATTGAGCGGCACTTCCGCTCGTTACATTCAAAAATCCGGCGCCTTCTCTGTTTTCAGAGTAGGACACCGGATTTTTGCCGTACTTTAATAAGACCTTTCGGATTTCCTGTTTTTAGGCATAAAAAGGGAGCCGTTGCTCCATAGATGATTTCTCATCTATTTTGCAACGCCCCCTGGTCTTATGCGCCGGCCGGCGCACGTTTCTTATTCAATTTTTTTGTGTAAATTCAGATAAAACCTCAGACCATATCTACCAGCTTTGCAGCCGCATCCTGGAGCATCTGATAGAAGCCTTCCTCATCGGATGTGGTTTTCTGCTTTCCGGTCTCAATGATTTCCCGGAGTTCTTTCAGATCCGGATTATCCGGATCTTCCTTCAGCATCAGGCTGCACAGGCGCTCGGATGCTTCAATCATGCGGAGAGGCCCGTAGATTTTCGGCTCGCCTTTCAGGCCTGCGGCACTGGTAATCATGTAAACAAGCAGTTCAAAATAATCTTCCTGTCTCATACTTCCTCCTGCCATGCGTTGAAATGAAGGATTTCCTCCATCGGACGAAGCCGTCTGGGCCTGGGTTCTCCTTCCGGATAGCCCAGGGAAATCAGAAGTTCAATCCGGTAATTCTCCGGAAGCTTTAAGAGCTTTCGGACTACCGCGTCATTGTAGGACTTGATGGCACAGGTGCCGAGTCCCAGGTCTGCGGCTTTCAGCATGATGTTTTCCGCAGCCATGGCGGCGTCCATGATGCAGCCGTAGCGTTCGGAATTGGGAGAACCGTGTACTGCGGCGTATCCCATATCAGAACAGATGGCCAGGATGACCGGCGGATGGCCGCTTAAGCCCGGGCTGAAAAGGTCTACCTTTTTCACCAGCTCCGGATCTGTCAGAAAGAAAAACTGCCAGGCCTGAAGGTTGCTGGCGCTGGGCGCCAGGCGTCCTGCCCGGGCCAGCTCCAGCAGAAGTTCTTCAGAAACCGGTTTGGAACTGAAGTTTCGAATGCTCCGTCTTTTTTCCAGAGCTTCCGAGATAGTCATATCTGTTTCCCTCTTTATGAATCGCTTCTGTTAAACAATCCAAGCGTAGCGGTGAAGAAACTGCACAGAGCAGCTCCGGCCAGAGCGCCTGCGCCCAGAATATTCAGGGTCTGCTCATGCTCAGCGTTGCGCTTCAGCAGGATGTGGCGGATTAGAAGACCAATCAGAATGGTGACGCCGTTCATGGTGGTTCCTACCAGAAGACCGGTAGCGAACAGGATACCGATCTGACGCTCGCCGCCGATCAGCTGAATGATTGCGCCCGGGATAGCCCAGATAAAGAGCCATTTTGCGATTTCAGCATTGGTTCCCGCGTCAATGGTAGCAGCAAAGGTGGCACTTACAGGAGCAAAAAGTCCCTGATCGAAGTAGCGGTTTGCCATAAAGATGACGATAATCAGAGCAACGGCGAAGGAGAAAATGTTCGCGCGGTACTGCTGTTTTCTTCCTTCCATCTCCAGCTCCGGATCTACGCCTGAACCTCTTAAGATGTAACCGGACTTCAGGTCATAAGCCATATCTGAGAAGGCGGGACCGGTAGCGGAAGTGTAGCCTACCATCAGAGCCAGCGGAATCGGCGGGAAGCCGATCAGCATACCTACCAGCAGGAAGATCAGAGCGGTAGCGAATCCCGGGAACCAGCCGGAATGCATAGCGGAAATTCCTACGATCAGCTCAGACGCGATAGCAGCAAAGGCTGTGTAAATCAGCCAGATGATCAGCTTGACCGGAGACATATCGGTAAGGATACCGCATCCGAGAGCCAGGATAAAAGCTCCGATCAGATACACGCCGTAGCCGCCCACAAGAGTCTTCTTTAAGCTGTTCATGCTGCGGGTATATTTTCTTCCGGTAGCGGAAGTATCGGTGCCATTCTTGCCTTTTTTCATCAGCATGACTGCGCACTGAATCAGGGAGACGGCGCCTGCGCCGATCATAACGCCGTGGGGCATGTAGGTGATCATGGCGCTGGAAGAAAAGCCTTCCGGGAAAATGCCTGAGAACAGAGACGCGCTGTGGCCGAACAGGGACAGAACGAATCCATTGTCATTGATCACGCCGATGACGATAGAACCTACGCCCAGAGCCAGCATGGCAAAGAAATCGCCGAACCAGGATACGCCCAGCAGGTCCGTGGGAATTCCGGCAAGCTTGCCGACCCAGCCGATTACAATACCGACAATCATAAGGAAAGCTTTCTTTCCTTTTTCTACTACAGCCAGGATGGACTCGGCAGAAGCTACTCCCGGCGGCCATGCGCCGTCAGCCGGGAACATTTCAGAGTCAAAGCTGCGGTAAAGGATTGTGGCATCGATGACAGTGGCGATAAATACGCCGATCAGCATCGGAAATACCAGATCCGGGCGTCCCATAACCACCGGAATACCAATGGGCAGAAGCAGGCAGTTGGCCGCGGAAAAAGTTGCGCCCGAGATAGAGGTAGCAATCAGATTCTGACGGTGCACGCTGCGGAACTTCTGACAGAATGCGACGGGAATCCGGGACAGAACGATGGCGAACAAAGCTCCGATGATAGAGGTGTTCGGCGTCACGCCTGTACGGACGATGAGCTCAAGACCGATGATGGCTCCCAGAGCACACATAATAATATTCAATATCAGTGTAGGGCCTTCAAATGCCTTGGGGTGTTCGGAAGCAGGAATGATTAATTCCTTTGGCACTTCGTACTTGGGTTTCTCCATAAACTCACACTCCTTTTAAAAAATAACTTCGCTCAATTTTCTCATTAAAATTAAGAAATGTCAAATAAAAATGAAAGAATCTAAAGAATTTATAAAAAAACGAAAAAAATTTCATTAAATTTTACATATTATTACAGGAATGAAGCGGCAGACCGCCTTTCCGTATCCGGGGAAAGAAATGTCAAAAAATTCGTTGCGTATTCAGAATAAAAGACTTATAATCAAAAAAAACGATATAGGAGGTAGATCATTATGCTGATTAAACAGATTATGGAAGTGTTTGACGTGCTGGACAGCAGTACGGTGACGGGTAAATCCGTGGAGGAATATCTCCGCAGTATTAAGGCTGATGCCAATATCGAAGTCTATGCTCTGAAAGGTCCCAAGGGAGAAAGCACAGATATGGTTAAAGTGCGCATCCCCGGAACAAAAGGAAAGATGTCAGGCGGAGAAGCGCCCACCATCGGCCTTCTGGGACGTCTCGGCGGTATCGGCGCGCGTCCGGAGATGATTGGCTTCGTATCAGACGGTGACGGAGCCCTGGCTGCAATCGCTATCGCTGCGAAGCTGCTGGATATGCAGAATAAGGGAGATTATCTGGAGGGCGACGTATTTATTTCCACACAGATCTGCCCCCATGCGCCCACAGCGCCCCATAAGCCGGTTCCCTTCATGGGATCTCCGGTAGAGATGTCACAGGTGAACAGAGAAGAGGTATCTCCGGATCTGGACGCTATCCTGTCTGTGGATACCACAAAGGGCAACCGGGTAATCAATACGAGGGGCTTCGCCATTTCCCCGACTGTAAAGGAAGGATGGATCTTACGTACCTCTGAGGATCTGCTGGAGAAGATGCAGATCACCACGGGACGTCTTCCCTATGTATTCCCGCTGACCATGCAGGATATTACTCCATATGGAAATGACGTATATCATCTGAACAGTGTTCTGCAGCCCTGTACGGCTACGGACGCTCCGGTGGTAGGCGTGGCAATCACCGCGGAAGTGATGGTTCCGGGCTGCGCGACAGGAGCGACCCATTTTGCGGATGTGGAAGAGGCTGCCCGTTTCATGCTGGAGGTAGCCAAGGACTTCGGCAGGGGCGAACTGAAATTCTACGATGAGGAAGAGTATGCGCGTCTTCAGAAGCTGTATGGCTCCATGAAGCATCTGCAGACACTGGGCAAAGAAGACTAAGGAGGGAATGCCATGAAAATCGGAGCGATTACCATCGGACAGGCTCCCAGAACAGATGTGACGGCAGATATCATGCGGCTTTTTGACGGCAAAGTAGAGCTTCTCCAGAGAGGAGGACTGGACGGGCTGACAAAGGAAGAGATCGCCCGTTTCGCTCCTGAGGAAGGGGATTACGTTCTGGTTTCCCGCCTGACGGACGGTTCTTCCGTGACCTTTGCGGAGCGCCACATTCTGCCGAGGCTTCAGGAATGCATTCATGAGCTGGAGGACGAAGGCGTACGCCTGATTATGTTTTTCTGTACCGGAGATTTTCCGGACAGCCTTACTTCCAAGGTCCCCCTGGTGTATCCCTGCCACATCCTGAACCGCGTGGCTCCTCTGCTTACCAAGAAATCCAGCATCATTACGATTACGCCGTCTCCGCTTCAGGTGGAGCAGTGTGAGAAGAAATGGTCTCAGTTCGTGGATCATGTAAAGGCAGTGCCTGCCTCACCCTATGGGGACTGGGAGACACTTGAAAAAGCCGCCCGCCAGGTAAAGGATATGGACGGCGACCTGGTAATTCTGGACTGTATCGGATTTACCCAGGAGATGAAAAATATGTTTGCCAGAGAGACCGGAAAGCTGGTGGTTCTGCCGAGGACCCTGCTGGCCCGCGTGATCTCTGAGCTGACAGACGTGGAATAGGAGACGGAACATGGATTTAGTAACGATTTCTGAAAATGTGTTAAGAGACTGCCTGGGCGCGAAAGCCGGGGAAGAGGTCTTTATCGTCACGGATGACACAAGAGTTTCTATCGCGCAGGCCCTGTACGAGGGCGCGAAGAATCTGGGCTGCGAGGCCATGCTGACCGTGATGAAAGAGCGGGAGCTCAACGGCGAAGAGCCGCCGAAGGCGATTGCGGAAGCCATGAAAGCGGCGGATATCGTGATCTGCCCCACAGCCAAGTCCCTGACCCATACCAATGCTAGAATTCAGGCAGTGGCGGCGGGCACCAGAGTGGCTACCATGCCGGGCATCACGGAGGAGATGTTCTCCCAGGGAGCCATGACGGCAGATTACAGCGCTGTGGAAAAGCTGACTGCAAAGATTACAGAGATGCTGACGGAATGCAAGACAGCCAGAATCGAAAAGGACGGCTGCGTGCTGACTCTGGATCTGGAAGGACGCAAAGGAATTCCCAGCCCCGGTGTATACAGGGAAGCCGGACAGAGCGGAAACCTGCCTTCCGGCGAGGCTTATATCGCGCCCCTGGAGGACGGCGTCAATGGTGAGATGATCATTGACGGTTCCATGGTGGGCATCGGCAAGCTGGATGCTCCGCTGAAGGTCACCATCCGGGGCGGAAAGCTTCAGAAGATCGAGGGCGATAAGGACGGAAAACTGGATGTCCTCCTGGCCAATGAGCGCAACGCCACGGTAGGCGAGCTGGGTATCGGCACAAATGAGGCCGCCATTCTGAACGGCATTATTCTGGAAGATGAAAAGGTGTACGGAACCGTGCATATCGCTTTCGGAACCAATACCTCTTTCGGAGGCACCAATAAGGCGGACTGCCATATGGATGGAATTATCCTTGAGCCGACGCTGTATTTTGATGACAAACTGATTATTGATAAGGGAAAATTTGTGGTTTAAGATTTTCCGTGCGCGGCAGCAGAAGGTATCGGCATAGAAGGGCTGCGTATAGATTACATGGAATATTGTGTATAAGGAATAAGGAATAAGGAAGGAAATAGATCATGGATAAAAAATTTACTGTGGGAGTCATCCGTGTTCTGACCTCTGACGATCCGGAATTTGTGGGTATGCATGGGCGGTTTATCGAGGAGCATTATCCCGGAATCCGCTGTGTTTCCAAATGTATTCCGGATCAGCCGGAAGGAATTCACAGCCATGAACTGGAGCGGATTGCGGTGCCAAAGGTTGTGGAGACGGCAAAATCCTTTGAAGATGTGGATATGATTATTGTCAGCTGCGCTGATGATCCGGGTGTGCCAGAGGTGCGTAAGGCGCTTCCCGGCATTCCGGTAACAGGAGGCGGAGAGACCACAGCAGCGCTGGCGCTCCGTTACGGGGAAAAGATCGCGGTTCTGGGAATTGTGGATTATGCTCCCAAGGCCTACCTGCGGATGATTCCGCCGGAAAAACTGGTGGCTGTGGGAAGACCCGAGGGAGTAAACAGCACACTCGATCTGATGACGCCGGAAGGAAGAGAATCCTGTTTCCGGAAAGCGAGGGAGCTGAAAGAAATGGGCGCGGAGGTAATTGCTCTTGGCTGCACAGGTCTGGCAACCATCGGCATCGCCCGGGATCTGGAGAAGGATCTGGGAATTCCGGTGATCGACCCGGTTCTGGCGGAGGGGCTCTTTGCCTATTTTGAAGCTGTGCGCAGGCAGGGCTGAGCGGTATTTCATTTCCACGCGCATAAGACTGCGGAATAAATACGCAAAATAAGTACACAAAACAAAAAACGTGAAATAAAAAACGTGAAATAAAAAACGGGGGATTTTTTCCGGACCGGATGCTCAGGAACTTACTTCATCACAGGAAAAGGGGCTGGTTTACCAGTTCCTTTTTTTGTGCTACAATGAGCCTATGGATGAGATGAGAACTGAGATTCGGATTTCCGTCAGGTCGCTTGTGGAATTTATTCTGCGGGAGGGAGATCTGGACAACAGGATAACGGGAAAAGCGGATCCTCTTGCCATGCAGGCTGGAAGCCGCCTTCACAGAAAAATACAGAAACGGATGGGGGCTGGCTATGCAGCCGAGGTTCCGCTGAAAATCAAGGTGCCGATGGGAGAGTTTGACTGTGTGGTCGAGGGGCGTGCCGACGGGATTTTTTCCGAAGACGGGATGAGCTGGATCGATGAGATTAAAGGCGTCTACCGGGATTTGGGGCTGATTGAGAAACCGCTGGGAGTGCATCTGGCTCAGGCCCTCTGCTACGCTTTTATCTATGCAAGCCAGCAGGAGCTGCCGGAGATCGGAGTGCAGCTCACCTACGGGAATCTGGAGACGGAAGAGCTGAAAGCTTTTCGGGAGACCAGAACCAGGGAGGAGCTGGAGGAATGGTTTTCCGGGCTTCTGGAGGAATACAGAAAATGGGCGGGATTTCAGTTCGAGTGGAAGAGGACACGGAAAGAAAGTATCCGCCCACTTGAATTTCCGTTTCCCTACCGGGAAGGGCAGTATGACCTGGCGGCAGGCGTTTACCGGACGATTGCCCGGAAGAAGCGGCTGTTTATTCAGGCGCCCACAGGAGTCGGCAAGACAATATCGACCGTATTTCCGGCGGTAAAGGCTGTGGGGGAGGGGCTGGGAGACCGGATTTTTTATCTGACGGCAAAGACAGTTACACGCACGGTGGCGGAGGAGACCTTTCGTATCCTGCGGGAGAAGGGGCTGCGCATGAAAACCGTGACGCTGACGGCCAAGGAAAAGCTCTGTATCTGCGAAGAGGTTCAATGCAATCCGGAAGCCTGTCCGTATGCGAAGGGGCATTTTGACCGGGTAAATGCAGCAGTCTTTGAGCTTCTGACAGAAGGGCCGGATGAGCTGAGCCGGGAGGTCCTTCTGAAGCAGGCGCATAAGCACCAGGTCTGCCCTTTTGAACTGAGCCTGGATACGGCGTCCTGGACGGACGCGGTGATATGCGATTACAATTATGTCTTTGATCCCGGCGTTCGCCTGAAGCGGTTTTTTGCCGAGGGCGTGAAGGGAGAATATCTCTTCCTGATCGATGAGGCTCACAATCTGGTGGAGAGAGGACGGGAAATGTTCAGCGCCTCTCTCTGCAAGGAGGATTTTCTGGAGCTGAAACGGAAGGTAAAGGGACGGTATAAAAAAGCTGAGAGATGTCTGGAGCGCTGCAATAAATATCTGCTGGGATTGAAAAAGGAATGCGATACGTACCAGCTTCATGAGGATGTGGGGGCATTCGTGCTTCAGCTTCTGTCTCTTTCTACCGAGCTTGACCGGATTCGGGAGGAGGGGGCGGACCCGGAGCTGCAGAAGGAGGTTCTGGACTTCTGGTTTCAGGTCCGGGATTTCCTGAACACGGCAGACCGGCTCGATGAAAATTATGTGATATATAGTGAAATAGGGGAGGACGGACATTTCCGCCTGAAGCTGTACTGTGTGGAGACTGCCAAAAGCTTAAGGGAATGCCTTGACAAAGGGAACGCTGCGATATTTTTTTCGGCTACCCTGCTTCCAATGCCTTACTATAAGCATCTTCTTGGCGATGAGAATGATTACGCGGTTTATGCCCGCTCGCCGTTTTCCGCAGAAAAGCGTCTTCTTCTGCTGGGACAGGATGTGAGCAGCCGGTATACGAGGCGGAACCGGACGGAATATGAGAGAATTGCAGATTATCTGGCGGCAATGACAGAGGGAAGGAAGGGAAATTATCTGGCGTTTTTTCCTTCCTACCGGATGATGCAGGAGGTTTTTGAAGTATTTCAGGACAAATATGGAGGACTGGCAGAATGTGCGATACAGCGGTCCGGAATGAAGGAGGAGGAGCGGGAGGCCTTCCTCGGGCAGTTTGAAGCCGGGGGAAGAAAAAGCCTGCTGGGCTTTTGCGTGCTGGGAGGAATTTTTTCCGAGGGAATCGATCTGAAGCGTGAGGCCCTGATAGGGGCGGCTGTGGTCGGAACCGGCCTCCCCCAGGTCTGCCATGAGAGGGAGATTCTGCGCCAGTATTATGAAGAGAAGGGAATGGACGGCTTTGCCTATGCATACCGGTATCCCGGTATGAATAAGGTTCTGCAGGCCGCCGGCCGCGTAATTCGTACAGACGAAGACCGGGGAGTGATTCTGCTTCTCGACAACCGGTTCCTGGGCAGCGATTACAGGGGGCTGTTTCCTCTGGAGTGGGGGGACTGCCAGGTTTGCCGCCTGAAGGATGCCGGAAAAAGGATCGGGGAGTTCTGGGAGGGAATATAATGCTTTTGTCTGAACGGGAATATGCCCATGCGGCTGATATTCTGGCTGGACACACAGAAAAGGAACCGCTTCTGAAGGAGCTTGGCGGGTGGTTCAAGGATACATTTGGCATGGAAGTATATGATTATTTCTGTGGCTTTACAAATGCGGGGCGAATCCGCCTGAAACTAGTACTGTGGGACGGTGCCAGCAGAAGGAAGATGATGAAAGGAGCAAATCCGGATTTCAGAAAACAGGAGAGAATTGGAAGAAAATTTTCCGAGCTGTGCAGAAAATATCAAATTCACGAAGAATATTGCGGAGCAGCTGATATGCTCGTCTGCTACGATACGCTGCAGGACGAGATTGGTAAAAGAATTCTGCAGCGGGCATCGGCCCGCATAAAAGCTGTTGAGGCTCGGGATGTCGGCAGAGTAGAGATTCTTTTCAGCAGTGTTCATGTATTTTTTGAGACAGAGAAACAGAGAGAATGGCATATGCAGGATGGGCTCTGTGAGGAAATAGAACGTCAAATCAGCAGCATTGTAAAGGAGTATGACAGCCTGGGTGCATTTCCGGACGGAATTCAGTGTGTGTTTACCAGCCTGCAGACTCTGAATGAAAAATATAAGGGAAGCATGTTCTATTATACGAGGTAGGGCCAGGGAAGCCAAACGGCATTGCGGAGCATGACACGATAGGCCGGCGAGTCAGTCAAAATATTCCATAAACTTTTTGGCGGCCGGACTTAAGGGCAGCTGCTCGCTGTGTACGATCATGAGCTGGCGGGGCGGAAGCTCTTCCGCCAGCGTGATCTGAAAGAGATCTGGCGAGGTTCCCGGCAGGCAGTAGTCCGGGACAAAGGCGATTCCAAGTCCGATGGAAGCCAGATCCAGCAGAAGATCGTTGCTGCTCAGCTCGATTTCAGGAACCAGATCGAGCTGGTGCTGCTGAAACAGATTGTGCAGGTACTCGCTGGTAGTGCTCTGGCGCGTCAGCATCAGGATCGGATAATTCAGGAGCTCCCGGAAGGTCAGCTTTTGATTTTCCAGGCTGAAATAGTGCCGGTTTGCAATGAATACGTCCTGGAAGCTGCGGACCTTTCGCAGGTGGCCGGAGTTGCCCAGGCGGGAATTCGGGTAATTGGTAAAGATGAGATCTACCTGCCCGTTTTCCAGCAGATCCACACAGCCGATGGAGGTCTGGTTTGTGACCTTAATGTGGATTCCCGGAAATTCCTTGTGAAAACGGCTTAAATAGGGAACAAGAAAATAGCGGCAGATCGTATCGCTGGCTCCGATGCGGAGCTGGCCGCCGCCTAAGGAACCAGCCTCCATGAGCTGGTTTTCTCCTCTTTGAATCAGATGAATCGCAGGCTCAATATGGCGCAGCAGGATCTCCCCTTCGGGAGTCAGCTGCACCTTTTTTGTGCTGCGGATAAAAAGGTTCTGATTCAGCTTTTTCTCCAGTACCTTGACAGATTGGCTGACGGCTGACTGAGAGATGAAGAGCTGCTTGGACGCCTCCGAAAAGCTTAGGGAGACAGCCACATGGTAGAACACCTTGTAAAGTTCGTAATTAATATCCATACTTAAGCCTCTTTTCTTTTCCGCCATGACAGAACAGCGAGAGCGGCAAGGCCGCAGATCGCAATGAGAGAAACCGCGTCGCCCACACGCCACAGGGACGGAGTTTCAAAACGGATTGTGACGCTGCCTGAAGAATCCTCCGGCAGCAGCACGCGCAGGCGGAGGTCTACATTGATATCTGTGTCGAGCTCATTCCCCTGCTCGTCCACTGCATGGTAATAGGGATAGTAATTTAAGGATACGTCCACGTAGGCGTCGGTATCAGAGGAGTCCTTTTCGTAAGTAAAGGCAGCGTTCGTGCCGTCTCTGGACACCTCGGACAGAGTCACGCCGTCAGATGCGGTAAATGCCACATCCTGGGAAAGAATAGTCCGGTAGCTGTAATATGCCCAGTCATCTGTGACAAGATACAGGTTGTCCGTATCGTTTACGTGGTCCATCTGCGTGTTCCAGGTCACAAAGCTTTCCGCTTCGTTTGAAAAATCGCCGAAATAGGTGCCTGCGGACCAGGTCAGGAAAAAGGCGCAGCCAAGAAAGACGAGCTTTCTGGATGCCTGCTCCCGGAAGAGGTCATAGACGGCGATAGCAGAGGTGACACACAGAAACAAGGTGGCAAAGGGCAGAAAACGGAAAGCAAACTGAATTGCGCCTGCGGCCCGGTTCAAAATTTCAATCCTCTGAATGGCGTCCCAGGGGAAGTAAATGCTGGATGCATAGACAGACAGCGCGCCAAGTCCCAGGCACCAGCTGCCCAGCTTCTTGTGCCAGGCGGGGAGCTTCTGGTTTTTGCGGAAGCAGAGCGCCAGGAAGAGCAGGCTTCCTGCCAGCAGGAGAATACCGATGGAATAAGGCATCTCTCCGGAAATGGAGCTCGGTCCGAGGGCATCGCCTGTCGTAGTGTTGAAGGTCGGATCAAAAATCTGCAGCGGATAGAGGGCGTAGCCCGACAGAGCTCTTGCGTCCCGTGACACCTCCAGAGGGTACCGGAGCAGATCGAGAATCGGGATGATGGACCAGAGATTCACAAGGATTGTCGTTCCTGCCGCGAGCAAAAGGTGGGTAAGCCTCTTTTTATCCTTCAGCCGCCGGATATTGAGGATTCCAAAGAGCGCGCAGAAGCCAAGAGACAGCTCGGTGGAAATCATATGGGACTGAAACAGGCAGGTAAAAGCGATGACAGCCGTGATCCATCTTCTGGAATCCCCGTAGAAAAGCTGATAGATGCCAAGAAGCAGCAGGGGCAGGAAAATGGCGGCCAGAACCTCCCCGACGGCAGCTCTGGTATAGAGATTGATCAGCCGGTAGGAGGCAAGCATATAAAAGAAGGAGGTGATAAGTCCAAGCCTTCTGGAGCGGCACAGCCGGGAAAATGCATAGTAGGACAGACCCGCGGTCGCAAAGTTAATGCACAGGATCAGAAGCTTGTAGCAGCCTATGGGGGACATTCCCATGCGGATCAGCAGCGCGAAGGGATAGAGAAAGGTCTCCGCGTAGAAGGTAGGGCTCATATAGCCGAACCCTCTGAAGATAGACGGGTGGATGCGCACAGGAAGGGAGCCGGAGAATATGTCCTGGGAAAGATTGAACAGCCTTCCGTAATGGAAATACAGATCGTGTCCCTTCTGAATCCAGGGGAAGCAGAGGGGAATAGAGGTCCAGATGGCGGCAAAGGAGAGCAGCATCAGGATCTCGGGACGGATTTTCCGTTTTCTGCGGTACAGAAGCAGCAGGGCGGAGCCCAGAAGAACCAGGCCCGCGTAGAGATAGGGATCGCTGTAAAGCCCTCTCTGGGAGAGCAGGTGAACGCCTGTAAAGGTAAGAGCGCTGTCTGTCTGAACACGGAACTGGACACAGGATACATAGTCCTCTACCGTGAATGAGAAGGAGACAGATTCTTCGCCGGGCGCTGCCTCGGCCTGGGCAAGGACGCGCCCTGAGGTATTGTCTTCGTTCAGGTAGAGAGGATCGTAAATTTCCACAGTGTTTCCTTCCGCAGAAGAGCTGACGAAGAAAACGACCTGGTAGGTGCCCTTTTTAAAATAATAGTCATCGCTGTAGAGCGTTATGTGTCCGGCGCCGTCAGGAACCGTAAAAATGCCGTCACCCTCTTCGACGATGCCGAGAAAGTCCTCTGAATAATTCATATCCTGCGTCCCAAAATCCCGTTCCGTATAATCCCGGAAGGGCATGGCCAGAATAGCAAGAAACAGAAACAAAGTCAGCAGAAGCTGCCCTTTGCAGGTTCGTATCAGATTCATAAACAGGTACTCCTTTTATTCGAATATCAAAAATGTATTCCTATTATATCACAGGAGGCTGATAAAAACCATCGGTAAGAAAGAAGTATTGCAAAATAATTAGACAGAGTTATAAATTACTTTAAATTTATTAATTATACTTATGGAAACATTTATGCTATCATAAAGGCAGGAATTGTTACATGAGGAATTGTATGGTATAATGGTAACACTTTAATTGCGGGACTGCTGGCTTGCGGGCCAGGGAATTTGGGAGGTCAGATATGGGCGATGTAAGACGAATTTATGTGGAAAAGAAGCAGGACTTTGCGGTAAAGGCCCGGGAGCTTCAGGAAGAGATCCGGAGTTATCTGGGAATCGAGGGCGTGACAGGCGTGCGCGTGCTGATACGCTATGACGTGGAGAATATCTCAGACGAGGTGTTTGAGCGGGCCTGCCGTACCGTATTTTCCGAGCCGCCTGTAGATATGCTTTATCAGGAGAAATTTGAGACAAAGCCGGGAGACCGGGTGTTCAGCGTGGAATATCTGCCGGGACAGTTTGACCAGAGAGCGGATTCGGCGGTGCAGTGCGTGCGTTTCCTGCGGGAGGACGAGGAGCCGGTGATCCGCACAGCGACTACCTATGTGATCGAGGGGGCTGTTTCGGAGGAAGAGTTTAAGGCGATTAAGAGCTTCTGTATCAATCCGGTGGACTCCCGCCAGTCAGACGAGGCGAAGCCGGATACTTTGGTGACGGTATTTGAGGATCCTGCAGACATCAAGATCTTTGAGGGCTTCTGCAGCATGGGCGAGGCGGAGCTGAAAGCGCTGTATGACTCTTTGAATCTGGCTATGACGTTCCGTGATTTTCTGCATATTCAGAATTATTTCCGGAACGAAGAGAAACGGGATCCGTCCATGACGGAGATCCGGGTGCTGGATACCTACTGGTCTGACCACTGCCGGCATACGACCTTTTCCACAGAGCTTACGGATGTAAGCTTTGCGGACGGCTATTACCGGAAGCCGATTGAGGAGACCTACCAGCAGTACCTGGCAGATCGGACGGAGATTTTGAAAGGCCGCAAGGATAAATTTGTCTGCCTGATGGATCTGGCTTTGATGGCCATGCGGAAGCTGAAGGCAGAGGGAAAGCTGGAGGATCAGGAGGAATCTGAGGAAATCAATGCCTGCTCTATTGTGGTGCCCGTGGAGATAGACGGACAGACCGAGGAGTGGCTGGTGAATTTTAAAAACGAGACCCACAATCATCCGACGGAGATTGAGCCCTTCGGAGGCGCGGCGACCTGCCTGGGCGGAGCGATCCGCGATCCGCTGTCGGGAAGAACCTATGTATATCAGGCCATGCGCGTGACGGGAGCGGCGGATCCGACAGTGTCTGTAAAAGAGACCTTGAAGGGCAAGCTGCCCCAGAAAAAGCTGGTGCGCGGAGCGGCCCAGGGGTACAGCTCCTACGGAAACCAGATTGGACTGGCTACCGGCTACGTAAAAGAAATCTATCATCCGGACTATGTGGCAAAGCGCATGGAGATCGGCGCTGTTCTCGGCGCGGCTCCCCGGAAGGATGTGATCCGCGAGACCTCCGATCCCGGTGATCTGATCATTCTGCTGGGCGGAAGAACAGGCCGTGACGGCTGCGGCGGAGCGACCGGTTCCTCCAAGGTTCATACAGAGGCGTCGATCGAGACCTGCGGCGCCGAGGTACAGAAGGGAAATGCGCCCACAGAGCGCAAGATCCAGAGACTGTTCCGTCGTCCGGAGGTGACCCGCCTTATCAAGAAGTGTAACGATTTTGGAGCAGGCGGCGTGTCGGTAGCCATCGGAGAGCTGGCTGCGGGCCTTCGGGTAAACCTTGACCTGGTTCCGAAAAAATATGCCGGCCTGGACGGAACGGAGATCGCAATCTCTGAGTCCCAGGAGCGTATGGCGGTCGTTGTGGACAAGAAGGATGAAGAGGCATTTCTGAAGTATGCGGCAGAGGAAAATCTGGAGGCTACGACGGTAGCCGTGGTGACAGAGAGTCCGAGGCTGGTGCTCCTCTGGAGAGGAAAGGAGATCGTCAATATCTCCAGAGCCTTCCTGGATACGAATGGAGCCCACCAGGAGACGGCGGTGGCTGTGGACATGCCGGATGAGAATCAGAAATATTTTGTGAGAAATGAAGTGGGCGATGTCCGCGGGAAGTGGATGGAGACCCTGAAGGATTTAAATGTGTGCTCCCAGAAGGGACTGGTGGAGATGTTCGACAGCTCCATCGGAGCCGGCAGCGTGCTGATGCCTTACGGCGGAAAGTATCAGCTGACTGAGACCCAGGCCATGGTGGCGAAGCTGCCGGTGCTGAAGGGAAAGACAGATACCGTGACGATGATGAGCTACGGCTTCGATCCGTATCTGTCCAGCTGGAGCCCCTACCATGGAGCTGTCTATGCGGTGATTGAATCGGTGGCAAGGATCGTGGCCTCCGGCGGAGATTACAGGAAGATCCGCTTTACCTTCCAGGAGTATTTCCGCCGCATGACAGAGGATCCGCACCGCTGGAGCCAGCCCTTTGCAGCGCTGCTTGGCGCGTACAGTGCGCAGCTGGGGTTTGGCCTGCCGTCCATCGGAGGAAAGGACAGTATGTCCGGTACCTTCAACGATATCGATGTGCCGCCTACACTGGTTTCCTTCGCGGTAGATATCGGAAGCAGCCAGAATATCATTACGCCTGAGCTTAAGAAGGCGGGAAATAAGCTGGTTCTTCTTACAATCGACAGAGATGCCTACGATCTGCCGGATTATGGACAGATTACAGATCTGTATGGAAAATTCTTTGAGGATGTGAAGGCGGGCCGTATCGTTTCCGCTTATGCGCTGGATGGCTCAGGTCTTGCAGCTGCCGTCAGCAAAATGTCCTTTGGAAATAAGCTTGGCGTAAAAATTGAGCATAATGTAGACCCGAGAGACCTGTTTACCGCAGGCTTCGGAAACATTGTGGCTGAGGTTCCTGACGGAAAGGTAGGCGAACTGGCTGTCACCTATACGCTGATAGGAGAGGTGACAGAGAGCGGCATTTCCTATGGAAATATGCACATCGATACGGAAGAAGCCCTGACTGCCTGGGAAGAGCCCCTGGAGAAGGTATTCCCGACCGTGGCGGTTCCGGGAGCGGAGAAGGTCGAGAGCCCGCTGTACCATGCGGACAAGGTCTATGTGTGCCGGCATAAGGTGGCAAGACCGACGGTATTTATTCCGGTGTTCCCCGGCACAAACTGTGAGTACGACAGTGCAAAGGCCTTCCGGCGGGCAGGAGCAGATGTGGTTACGAAGGTGTTCCGGAACCTGACGGCTTCCGATATCCGTGAGTCTGTGGAGGAATTTGAAAAGGCCATCAGCCAGGCACAGATTATCATGTTCCCGGGCGGCTTTTCCGCAGGCGATGAGCCCGACGGCTCTGCGAAGTTCTTTGCGACAGCCTTCCAGAACGCTCATATCAAAGAAGCGGTTATGAAGCTCCTTCAGGAGCGTGACGGCCTGGCGCTTGGAATCTGCAACGGCTTCCAGGCACTGATTAAGCTCGGCCTTGTGCCCTACGGGGAGATTGTGGGACAGAAGCCCGATTCTCCGACCCTGACCTTCAACACCATCAACCGCCATGTGTCCAAGATGGTTTACACGAAGGTAATGACAGACAAATCCCCGTGGCTTGCCATGGCTGAGGTAGGAAAGACTTATGTAAATCCGGCCTCTCACGGCGAGGGACGTTTTGTGGCAGACAAGAGGTGGATTGAGGAGCTCTTTGCGAACGGCCAGGTGGCGACTCAGTATGTGACGCCGGAAGGCGAGGCCAGCATGGACGAGTACTGGAATGTGAACGGTTCCTATGCGGCTATCGAAGGCATCACGAGCCCTGATGGAAGAGTTCTTGGAAAGATGGCTCATTCTGAGCGGCGGGATGACGCTGTGGCCATCAATATCTATGGCGAGCAGGATATGAAGATCTTTGAATCCGGCGTAGCATATTTTAAATAAAATTCCGGGCGGCAGGCTTTCTGCCTGAACACGCGTAAAACTGAGGGATAAAAGCGGGAGATACGAAACGGCAATGAAGTTGAAAGACCTGGATACAAAAAAGCTTGAATATTTTTGCAGCCGGGCGGCAGCAGGGATAGGGATCCTGATACTGGGATTCCTGTCCCTGTATTGTCTGTTTTATACGGAAGAGTTTATAGCAAACCATACGGAAGAGATGCAGCTGGTCAAGGATACACCTGTGCTTACCGTGATCCTGATGATACTTGCAGTCGTGTTTCTTTTCTGGGCGGCCCGGCATATTCTGAGGGATGAAAATCACAAAAAGCGCAATATCCGTATACTTCTGATTTTTACCTGCATTTTTGTGGCTGTTCTGGGATTTGTCTGGGCGGTTCTGTGCAAATATACACTGGCTATGTTCTGGGATTCCCAGATAGTCTCCCGTTTTGCGAATATATTGGCGACGGGGGCGGATGAGTTCAGCCAGAGAGATCTGGATTATATATCTGCTTATCCCCATCAGCTCGGGCTGATCGCGCTGCTGGAGCAGATTTACCGGTTTTTTGGCTGGGAGAATTATCGGGCGTTCCAGGCGCTGAATGTCCTGGGCGCTGCGGGAATCGTGTTTGTGGGGCACAGGCTTGTGAAAGAGATTTCCGGCAGGGAAGAGCCGGGAGTCTATTTTTTGATTCTAATGCTGTGCTGCTGGCCCTTGATTATCTACGTCGCGTTTGTCTATGGAGAAATTTTGTCAATTTTCTTTTCCCTGCTGGCCCTTTATATCTTAATGATCTATTTCAAAAAGAGAAGAAAACGGGATATTCTGTACATGGCGCTTTCCATTACGGCGGCCTGCCTGATACGGAGCAACTGCTATATTGTTCTGGCGGCTATGGGCTGTGTGGCGGCAGTGAAATCTGTAAGTGAAAAGACGCTTCGGCACGTATTGGCGGTTCTGGCCTGCGCGGTGCTCTTTTTTCTGGCGCATACAGCTCTGGTAAAGGTCTATGAACAGCGGCTGGGCATAGAGCTTAACCAGGGGATGCCGGCTATTTTGTGGATTGCCATGGGCACACAGGAGGGAGAAGGAGGAAAGGAAGCAGGCTGGTATAATAATCTTTTTTCCTGGAACATTTTTGTGGAGGAGACAGGAAGAGACCGGGAAGAGACGGTGGAGCGGGCAAAAGAGCTGCTCGCGGACGAAGCCGCAAAGTACCGGAAGGATCCCTCTTATATGCTGGATTTTTATGGACGAAAAATTGTCAGTCAGTGGTGTGAACCAACTTATGCCTGTCAGGTGGAGACAAATCACAGGGATGAGGAGAGGGGGCCTCTGATGGAGAGCATTTATAAGGGCAGCCTCTGGAAGCCCTTTGTCCAGCTGATGGACGTCTATCAGTCCCTGATTTACTGCGGGGCCCTTGCGTTTCTGCTGCTTATCATTCGAAAGAGAATTCCGGTGGAGCACTTAGGACTGCTGATTACTGTCATAGGTGGTTTCATTTTTTATATATTCTGGGAAGCAAAATCACGTTATGTCTTTCCATATTTTGTGATGATGATTCCCATGGCGGCCTGCGGCCTTGACATGCTGGTACAGAAAGCGGCCTTCTGGCGGCAGAAGCAAAGAGAAAAACGGCTGGCAGCCGGCAAGCCTCTAAAGAGTATTCCTGTAGAGAAGCTGGAGCCCCTGGCCGGAAAGCTGATTCTGATCGGGGCAGGAGTGCCATCTGTATTCCTGTTTCTCTACAGCCTGCTTTTTACAACAATCTATGAAAGCAATGATTTTGAAACGCCTTCTCAGGTGCTCGATCCGGTGCCGCTGATTCTTTTGTTTGTGGCGGCAGGGTTTTTGCTTTTATGCCTGGCAGGCAGGCTGCTTCTGCGCGACGAGCAGAAGCGGAGGAGAAATCTGAATCTGCTGCTGGGGGCTGTGCTTTTGCACTGTGCAGTCTTCTGTACGGCATGGAATCTTCTGGCCCAGAGCGCGCTTCGGGCAGATCCTCTGTATGTTCATGTGATTGCAGGGGGCTTTGCGACAGGGGATATTTCGGCAGGAGGAATGGATTACCTGTATACCTATCCGCATCAGGCGGGACAGGCTCTGCTGTTGGAGCTTGTATACCGGATATTCGGCTATGAAAATCTGCTGGCCTTCCGGCTTTTGAATACGCTGGGAGTCCTCGTCTTTGTGTACAGCGGATACCGGATTACAGGGCTTCTTTACGAAAAGGATGCGGTAAAGGTGAATTTCCTGCTTATGAGCGCAGGCTGTGTGCCGCTTCTGATTTACACGAATGTGATTTATGGAGAAGTGTTTGCCGTGGCGGCGGTGGCGTTTGCGATCTGGATGCTGCTGCTCTGGCTGAGGCAGGAAAAGCTCTGGCAGTTTATTCTGCTTGCTTTGTCTCTGGTCTTTGCAGTCTACATGAAAAATAATGCCCTGATCGCCGTGGTAGCCATTGTCTGCGTGATGCTTTGCAAGGCTGTCTCAGAGCGCAGAGGAAGGCTGGCGGCCTTCGTCATTCCGCTGGCGACAGTGGTTCTGCTTGCGCAGCCGGTAATGACGAAATTCTATGAGTACCGGAGCGGCTGGACCTTCGACCAGGCCATGCCGAAAAACCTTTGGGTGGCTATGGGGCTCCAGGGAGAAGGAATGACCTCAGGCTGGTGGAATGAATTTCCGGTCAGAGTTTATAAGGAACAGGCAGGCTATGACGCGCAGTACGCCGAGGCGCTGGGAAACGCGGCGATCGAATTGTCTCTTCATGAGATGGCGCAGAATCCGAAAGCGGCAGCGGTATTCTTCGCGCGGAAGTTTGTAAGCCAGTGGAATGACGCCAGCTATGGCTGCCAGGTTTCCTCAGGAAGCCAGGATACGCCGGTGCTGGAGTTCTGGATGAATGGCTTCCATTCCCTGGTGTTTCTGGGAGCGGCAGGCTTTGTCCTGCTCCGCTTCAAAAAACAGAAAAAGGTGGAGGAGTGTCTTCCGCTTCTGATTCTGCTGGGAGGATATATTTTCCATATGGCCTGGGAAGTGAAAGGAAGATACGGGCTGTTTTACTACGCGCTGCTGCTGCCTTCTGCGGCGGCAGGACTGGAGGAGCTGCGGGTATTCCTGGAGCGGCTCTGGGATAAGAGAAAGAAGAAAAGGGAGGTTACAGATGCAGAAGCTTGAAAATATATCGGTTCGTGTGCTTCAGGTGCTGGGAATTGTTCTTTTTGCGCTGCTTACTGTTACAAGCCTGATATTTACCCGCTTTTTTCAGTTAGATTACCAAAGTGAGATCCCTTATAATCAGGTGGATTTTTTCCTTCTTACCCTTCTGGGTACACTGATCCTTGCAGGACTTTCCATATGGATAGGTTCCTGTGTGGTATCCGGAGAGGAGAAAGCAGAAAGAAACCTGAAGCTTTTGCTGGCTGTGGTGCTGTGCTGGATGCTGGCGGCAGGCCTTATCTGGATCGGGCTGGCAAACAGCACACCTGTCTCAGACCAGAACATGATTTATACGAGCGCCCAGCGGTTTAATCACGGCAATTTCGAGCGGCTGACTTATGGAAAATATCTATATTATTATCCGTTCCAGCTGGGACTTACGGCCTGGGAGTCTGTGATACTGCGTATATTTGGGGAAGAGAACTGCCAGGCGCTCCAGGTATTTAACGTTCTGGGAATCATGCTTTGTGTATATGCAGGATATAGAATTACCCGGATGCTTTCAGAGAAGAAGCAGGCGGCTGCGGCATACCTCCTTTTTATGGCAGGGTGCTTTCCTCTTATCGTTTACAGTGTTTACGTTTACAGTGATGTGCTTTCTCTGGCCCTGTGCATGACGGCTGTCTGGCAATTCCTGCGCTATGTGCGGGGAGGAAAACGGAGCGGGGCAGTGCTGATGGTTTGCTGCCTTGCAGCGGCAGTGCTTCTGCGGAACAACAGCCTGATCGTGATGATTGCTGTTTTGTGCGTGCTCCTGGTTCAGGCGGTCACCCGGAAGCGCTGGCAGTACCTTGTCTGCGCGGCAGTGCTTCTAATCGCATGCCTTGGGAGCGGGCCGTTGCTCAAACAGTACTATGAGAAAAAGACAGGGATAGAAATCAACGATGGGATGCCTTCTATTTTGTGGATTGCCATGGGTATGCAGGAGGGGGACAAAGAGGCAGGCTGGTACAATGGGTATTCCATTTATATTTACCAGGATGTATGCAAGTACCATTCAGGGACAGCCGCCAAGCTGGGGCTGGCGGAGGTAAAAGCCCGGGCGAAGGAGTTCCTGAAGGATCCTCTCTATGCGGCTGATTTCTATTTCCGCAAGTTTTCAAGCCAGTGGGCGGAGCCGACCTATGGCTGTTTTATTATGACCTATGCCACAGACCAGGAGAGAAGTGATTTTGCCGAGAGCTTTTATACCGGATGGCCCAACAGAATTCTGCAGAAGTATATGGACTCTTACCAGATTCTGATTTACGGGCTGACCTTGTTCCTGCTGGTTTATAAAATGAAAAAGAAGGAAAAGGACACTCTGGAATGGTATGTGCTTCTGATCGCAGTCATTGGCGGCGTGCTGTTCCATGAGCTCTGGGAGGCAAAATCCAGATATGTATTCCCGTATTTTATCATGATGATTCCTATGGCGGCAGGCGGACTTACGGAGCTCGCCGGCTGTCTTGGAAGATGGAGGACGAAAGATGAAGCTTCTGAAAGCGGCTGACAGGACGGTGTCCGTTCTTGGCCTGGTGTTGTTTGGAGTTTTGACAGGCTTCAGTCTGTTCACTACCGTGTATTTTAAAACCACCTATGAGGAAATTCCCTATCAGACCGGGGACATTCTTCCGCTGGTGCTGGCAGTCTGTGCGCTGGCGGTCTGGCTGATGTATCAGGTGTCCAGCTGGATTTTGAAGAAGGAGGAAGGGCAGGAGAAAAGGATACGGATCCTTTTGGCGGCGGTACTGCTGTGGACGCTTTTCTTTACCATTTGGTGGGTTTTTGCAGCCAAATGCATTCCTGTGGGAGATCAGGCATCTGTGTGCAAGTCTGCAGAAGGGTTTCGAAACGGGGATTACTCCATGCTGACGATGGAATCCTATGAGAGATATCTGTATATCCATCCGCACCAGCTGGGGCTCACTGCTCTGATTGAACTGATCTTTGCAATCTTCGGCAATGGCAACCACATGGCCTTTCAGCTTCTGAACTGTGTGGGAGCGGCGGTCTGCGTCTACAGCGGATATCGGATTACGAGGCTTTTGACGGAGGACAGGAGAGCCTGGACTTATTATTTATTTCTGGCTGCGGCCTGCTTCCCGATGTTTTTCTATGTGACCTTTGTGTACGGAGAGATCCCGTCGATTACATATTCGCTTCTGGCGGTCTGGTGCTTTATGGAGTACCGCAAGAAGGGAGGGGCTCTGTGGCTTGCGGGCTGCTGCATTGCCTGCGCGCTTGCCTGCCTGATCCGCAATAACAGCCTGATACTTCTGATTGCATTTGTGCTGGTTCTGGCGGTGACTGCTCTGGGTGAGAAAAGGTTGCGCCCGATTCTGGCTGCGGCGCTTCTCGTGGCGGTATTTGTGGGTTCCCGTTTTGGCCTCTACACTGTGTATGAGCAGCGTTCCGGCGTGGAGATTAACGATGGAGCGCCCATGATCCTTTATGTGGCAATGGGAATGCAGAAGGGAGAGGGCGCGCCGGGATGGTCTAACGGCTACATTCTCCACAATTACTGGGGCGAATCCGATTTTGATGCGGAAGCTTCTACAGCCATGGCCATCCAGGATATCGGAGCGTCAGTGGATGGCTTTGTGCAGGATCCGCTCTATGCCGTCCGTTTTTACACTGAAAAATTCACAAGCCAGTGGAATGATCCGACCTACGAATGCTTTGCCATGACCCACATCAACGGCTCTGCCAGAGGGCCTGTGGCGAACAGTATGTTTGACGGAAAGCTTCATACGCTGATGACCTGGTTTATGAATGAATACCAGAGTCTGATTTTTATCGGCGTGTTTTTCTGGCTGCTCTTTAGCTTTTGGCTGAAAAAGGGCCTGGAGGATCACACGCTTTTGATTACGATTATCGGCGGCTTCCTGTTTCATATGCTCTGGGAGGCGAAGGGACGCTATATTCTGCCGTACTTTGTGATGATGCTTCCGATGGCTGGCGTCGGGCTTTCGCAGCTTACCCTGCGCGTGCGCGTATGGCTTGACGCAAAGGGAGTATTGAAAAAGAATCTGGAAAAGGGGAGCTCCGCGGACTGAAAAAAGAGGCGGGGACAACGAGGGTGAAAATAGGATTATGAGGAAAATTTGGAAGTTCCTGAAAGCATATCGGCTTCATTTGGGCGTCACGGTGATTCTTCTGGCCGCTGCAGCCCTGATGCCATTTAATTCGTATTATCAGAGGGATTTTTCAGCTTCTGATCTGGAGATACGTGAGGAAGCTCTCCAGATGACAGTGCTTACGGAGGACGATCCGCCTGTGCTGCTGGCCGGCGTAGGAGAAGGCTATACGGGAATCGTGGCAGAGACCGGAGGAGTGACGCTCCAGGATGGAACCTATCGGATCCAGGTTGTGTCGCTTTCAGAGGGAAGCGGAAATTATCTTGAGATTTATAATACCGGAAAACTGAATGAGGATAATACGCAGGGCGAGCTCATAGGAAAGATGGAGCTGACTCCGGGGCAGGAGCTGACAGAATTTACGTTTACTACAGAAGAATCCCTGGAGGATGTGAATTTCCGGATTGTATATGGCGGAGACGGACTTTTGAATGTCAGCAGTCTCTATCTGGTCTCTACAGAGCCGATGTATACGGATATCCTTTGGCTGATGGGTGCGATCCTGCTGATATCAGCTCTGCTTCTTGCAAGAAGGGTCAGAGGAAAACAGCTTACGCCGGAGGGAAGGACGGCTTCCCTGCTTCTTCTGGCTGCGGTGCTTCTGGCATCTCTTCCCCTGGGCTTCGATACAGTATTGGATGGCAATGATTTGTATTACCAGTTCAACCGGATTACCGGCATCCAGGAGGCCCTGAAAAGCGGGCAGCTTCCGGTGAAAATTCACAGTACGCTCCTGCATGGATATGGGTATGGATCGCCGATTTTTTATCCGGAATATTTTCTGTATATCCCGGCTCTGCTGGGCTGCGCGGGAGTCTCACTGGTCAACTGCTATAAGGTGCTGGTGCTGATGATCAACGCAGGAACCGCAGCGGTGGCCTATGTTTCGTTCTCTGGTGTACTTCGTTCTAAAAGAACAGGGCTTGCGGCATCGCTGCTTTATACCTTATCTGTATACAGGCTGATTGACATTTATACCAGGTCGGCAATTGGCGAGGCTCTGGCGATGGTATTTCTTCCCCTGGTGATCTGGGGAATGTATGAACTGTTTCTTGGAGACAGGAGAAAATGGTATCTCTCAGCGCTGGGTCTGACCGGAATCATGCAGTCGCATGTGCTGACCACAGAGATGACCCTGCTTTTCGGCGGCATTTTCGGGCTCTGCTTTATTACCCGCCTGAGAGAGAAGGGGCGTATCCCGGCTCTTCTGAAGGCGGCTGGTGCGACGGTTCTTCTGAATCTGGGCAGGATAGCGCTGCTGCTGCAGCATATGGGATATCCATTCAAGGTATTTTCTGTGGAAAGCGTCCTGAGCTGGTGGACTGTAACGCTGCCAAAGGTATTCGATCTGCTGTTGTTCAATACGAACGAGCGGACTTACCCGGGAGTTCAGAATGGAGGCGAGATGCCGTGCTCCCTGGGATTTGTACTGCTTGTGGGAATCCTTGCTTTTCTGTACTCCTATATCCGGAGCAGTGAAAAAAGCAGGCTGCAGAAATCATGTATGTTTGCGCTTGTGCTGAGTGTCCTGGGCATCTATCTGTCAAGCAATCTCTTCCCATGGGACAGAGTGCAGGCGGTCCCGTTTTTATACAAACTGGTGACGCCGATCCAGCTGCCATGGAGATTTCTGGCGCTTTCCTCAGCGCTGCTCTGCCCCGTCTGCGCAGTGGGATTTGAACAGCTGTTCCAGGATAAGGAAGAGAGTGCAGGATCCCGGAAAGCGGTGATGGCAGGCGTCTATGTGCTGGCGTTTCTCTGTGCGGGTATCTATGTCGGACGGTATTCGGAAGAGGCACTTGGCCGTTATACGTCAGAGAATCAATACCAGAGAGAGCAGTCTCAGGTAGATGCGCTTTACTTTATGAATGTAGATCACGCGAACAGCTACCGAATCTGGAACCGGGACAATACCTTTGTGCCAGCGGAAGGCGTAGAGGTAGACGAGGTGTTCCGGAATGAGAATCTGACCGCAGGCTTTTCCTATCAGATGACAGGAGAAGCGGCAGGTACAGAAGAGCTGTGGGTAGAGGTTCCCTTTACCTACTATCCGAATTATCGCGCCTGCATGGAAGATGGAACAAAGCTCAAGACAACAGTGGGAGACCAGGGCGTAGTGCGGGTATATCTGCCGGATGAGGAAAGCGGGACCGTGCGCATCTATTATCAGGAGCCATGGTATGTGACAGGAGCGCGGCTGATCTCCGCGGCAGCCCTGCTGGGATTTGCAGCTGCGTACCTGTTTCAAAAATACAAAAAAGAGAAATAAGGAAGCAAAATGAGAGCTGAAGGCAGCGTATAAAAATAGCCGCAGTACGCATACTACCTCTGACATTAAGATTATGGAGGTAAATGCAAAATGACAAGATTGGACTGTACGGTGACGAGCTGCCTGTACAATAAAGAACGCTGCTGCTGCAAGGATAACATTGAGGTTGGGGCAGAAGGAGCGTCACGCCATTCCAGAGATACCTGCTGCGCCAGCTTCCGGGAGCGCGGGGAGGGCGTGAGAAGCTCCGTCGATATTCCTACGAAAAACACAGATGTAGCCTGCCAGGCTGTGGAGTGTACGTTCAACGAAAACTGCCACTGCCAGGCAAAGCATATCGGTATCGCGGGAGGGGCGGCCTGTGACTGCCGCGAGACGGAGTGCGCTACGTTTCGGTGCAAGTGCGAATAGGGCTGAAATCAAGACACCATTCCGCCTAAGGTTCCGCCGGCCATGCAGAGAATCAGCGTGGTCACAAAGTGAGAGGAGCTTCCGGAAAAGCCCTGGCCTGCAGCCAGAGAGATGACAGCCAGTACTACAAAGTAGAGAAGGCCGAAGGCGCCGCCCCAGAGAAATTTCCGGGTTTTCATCATTTTTCCTTCCAGGAAGCCGCCAAGAAAGCAGGAGATCACGTAGATGGCGATGATGCCGATGTTGACTATGGATTCTGAAAGCTGCAGCTTATACAGCAGAAGTGCCAGTACAAGCAGAAAGGCTCCGGTGACAATATAAGAAGCAAGCAGAGCTTTTATCATCCGTATAACGGCATCCTGACAGGCTTTTCCTTTTTCCATAACGATTCCTCCCGGTCTCTGAACTTACGCAGCTGCAGTCTGAATCGCCGTGAACGGCGTCCGGCGCAGCTATGTGGCAGTTACTATTCATAGTAACATGTGATATCAATATATGAACAGGCACAGAAAAAAATACTTTTAAATCTGCCGGGGATATGCTATACTCATTTAAAGACAGGAGCGCGCTTAACAGGCGTTCCCAAGATAAGAGACAGGAGGGAAGTTATTATGAAGCATATTCAGACACTGAATACACAGATTCTGCAGAATACCGTGAAGAAGGGCGGCTGCGGAGAGTGCCAGACGTCCTGCCAGTCTGCCTGCAAGACATCCTGCACCGTAGGCAATCAGACGTGCGAGCATCATAAGTAAAAACAAAGATAGAAACCAAAAGTAGCAAGGATGTCTCAAAAGCCTTTAAAATCTGTGGCTTTTGGGGCATCCTTGTTCTGATGTAATATTCCTGTCTCAGAATGCATACGGAAAAGAAAAAATATTTACATAAGGAGTAAAAAAATGATTCATCGCTATTATAATAATGGTTACTATATTGTCTTGGATGTGAACAGCGGAGCCGTCCATGTGGTGGACGAGCTGGCCTATGAGGTAATTGGTCTCTATGAAACCTGCACGCCGGAGGAGATCACGGCACGGCTGAAAGACAGATGGCCGGAGGAAGAGATCCGGGAAGTGCTGGATGATGTGGAGATTCTGAAAAATCAGGGAACTCTTTTTACTGAAGACACATATAAGGACAGAGTCATTGATTTCAAGAAGCGTTCCACTGTGGTAAAGGCCCTGTGCCTGCATATTGCCCACGACTGCAATCTGGCCTGCCGCTACTGCTTTGCAGAGGAGGGCGAATACCATGGCCGCCGGGCGCTGATGAGCTACGAGGTAGGGAAGCAGGCGCTGGATTTCCTGATTGCTAACTCCGGAAACAGGAGGAACCTGGAGGTGGACTTTTTCGGCGGCGAACCGTTGATGAACTGGCAGGTCGTCAAGGATCTGGTGGCATATGGCCGGGAGCAGGAAAAGCTTCATGACAAAAGGTTCCGGTTCACACTGACGACCAACGGCGTCCTTCTGAATGATGAGGTGCAGGAGTTTGTCAACCGGGAAATGAGCAATGTTGTCTTAAGCATCGATGGACGGAAAGAGGTAAACGATAAGATGCGCCCCTTCCGGAATGGCCACGGAAGCTATGATCTGATTGTACCGAAGTTTCAGAAGCTGGCAGAAAGCCGGAATCAGGACAACTATTATGTGCGCGGTACCTTTACCCGCAATAACCTGGATTTCTCAGAGGATGTACTTCATCTGGCAGATCTGGGCTTTAAGCAGATTTCTGTGGAGCCTGTGGTGGCGGATCCGAAGGAAGCTTACGCGCTGCGGGAGGAGGATATCCCCGCGCTCTGCGAACAGTATGATAAGCTTGCGGCAGAGATGGTGCGCCGTCACGGAAAGGAAAATGATTTTAATTTCTTCCATTTTATGATTGATCTGACTGGGGGCCCCTGCGTCTACAAGCGGCTGTCAGGCTGCGGTTCCGGAACAGAGTATCTGGCTGTGACGCCCTGGGGCGACCTCTATCCCTGCCACCAGTTTGTGGGAAATGAGAAATTTTTGATGGGCAATGTCTTTGACGGGGTGACGAACACGGAGCTCCGTGACGAATTTAAGTGCTGCAATGTGTATGCGAAGGAAAAATGCCAGAAATGCTTTGCAAAATTTTACTGCAGCGGCGGCTGCGCAGCGAACTCCTATAATTTCCATGGCTCCATCAATGACGCCTATGATATCGGCTGCGAACTGCAGAAGAAGCGTGTGGAGTGTGCCATCATGATTAAGGCAGCCACTGCAGGCGCACAGAGAGCAGAAGAAGGCGCCGGGGAAGCCGGGGCTGATATGCAGGGAGCTTCCTCAGACGCCCGGGAATCAATGCAATGAGAGAAAAGTGGGTGGAAGCGCCGAGGATCACGGGGAATGAGGAGCTGGCACGAAAATTTTCAGTCAGTCCCATGGCTATGCGGCTGATTCGGAGCCGGGCAGGAATGAGTGAAGAAGAGGTGCGGGAATATCTCTGCGGGACGATAGATGAGCTGGCGGATCCGTATCTGATGAAAGGGATGAGAGACGCAGTATCTCTGCTGCAGGAAAAGATACGCCAGGGCTCCCGTATCCGGATTATCGGCGACTATGATATAGACGGCGTAAATGCCACGCACATTTTGATAACGGCGCTGCGGCGCATCGGCGCCGCAGCGGATACGGTGATTCCAGACCGCCTGAAGGACGGCTATGGCGTCAACGAGCATCTGATTCAGGATGCGAAGGATGCAGGGGTCGACACGATAGTCACCTGCGACAACGGCATTGCGGCTGCAAAGGAAATTGCCTTTGCAAAGGAGCTTGGAATGACTGTGATCGTGACAGATCATCATGACATTCCATACCGGGAAGAGGAGGATGGAAGCCGCACTGTGATATTGCCCCCGGCGGATGTGATTATCAATCCCAAGCAGGAGGACTGCCCATACCCATTCAAGAAGCTCTGCGGCGCGGCGGTAGCCTGGCGGCTGGCAGAGGCTCTTTACATAGAAGCGGGGATCTCCAGAGAGGAATTTCTCGATTTGGCCGAGTTCGCGGCGGTGGCCACTGTGGGCGATATTATGGATCTGACCGGAGAAAACCGGATTCTTGTGAAATATGGCTTAAGAAGGCTGGAACAGACGAAAAATCCCGGTTATCGGGCGCTGATTGCGGTCAATGGACTGGAGGGAAAAAAGCTGACAGCCTATCACATCGGTTTTGTCATCGGCCCCTGTATCAACGCAAGCGGCCGGCTGGACACTGCGAAACGGGCCTTAAGGCTTTTGAGCGCGGAGTCGAAGGCAGAGGCAGAAGAGCTGGCGGGAGACCTGAAGGCTCTCAATGACAGCCGTAAGGATTTGACCGTGAAGGGGACAAGAGAAGCGATAGAGCTTATTGAGGAGACGGATTTAAAGCAGGACCGGGTTCTGGTAGTTTATCTTCCAGACTGCCATGAGAGTCTGGCGGGAATCATCGCGGGCCGCATCCGGGAAAGATATTACAAGCCCTGCTTCGTGCTGACAGATGCAGAGGACGGGGTCAAAGGCTCAGGCCGTTCAATACCCGGTTATCATATGTTTGATGAGATGACGAAGGTGCGGGAGCTTTTTACGAAATACGGCGGTCATCCTATGGCGGCAGGCCTTTCTCTGAAGTCTGAGAATGTGGAACCCTTCCGGCAGGCCATCAACGAGAACTGCAGGCTGACAGAGGAGGAGCTGACGCCAAGATTGAGCTATGACGCGGTTCTTCCGCTTTGTTATGCGGGTGAGCAGATTATCCGGGAGCTGGAGCTTCTGGAGCCGTTTGGAAAGGCGAATGAGAAGCCGCTGTTTGCCGCTGCGAATCTCAAGGTCAGAAGTGCGCGCATTATCGGGAAAAACCAGAATGTGCTAAAAGCGGTTCTGGAGGGACCGGATGGAACCCGGCTGGATACTATCAGCTTTGGGGATGTTCAGGAGAATCTCGCGTACATCGAAGGAAAGAAGGATGTATGCATTCTTTATTACCCTGAGATCAATGAGTATCAGGGCAGGCGGAGCGTGCAGCTGGTGGTGGAAAGCTGGCGGTGACGGCTTGCCTGCAGGTTCGATTGGAAAGAAGCGGTAGAGATAAAACAGTAATTGTGGAAGTGTGATATTCGATGTTTTTCTGCGTTCGGGTCAATAGAAGCCCCGGGCGCAGTTTTTTGTAGGGGCGGGGAAAATAGAAGGCGTGTAAATTGAAGAGGGCACTGCCTGTCTGGCCTTCCAAAATGCGAAAATCTTGTCAAACCGTCTGAAGCATGCTATAATGGGCGCGTATGCAATGGACCGTGCGTGCGGGAAAAGAGTCCCCTGGCGCTGGCCCCGGTTTACCGCGGTGAAAAATCGCCCGGATACAAAACCTTAGAAAAGGGGAAAGATAGGTTATGAAAAAGATAGAAGATTATGTAAGAAGCATTCCGGATTTTCCGGAGCCGGGAATTATTTTCCGGGATATTACCTCAGTGCTGCAGGATGCGGACGGTCTGCATCTGGCGATTGACTCCATGCAGGAGCTTCTGAAGGACGTAGACTTTGATGTGGTTGTGGGAGCGGAGTCCAGAGGCTTTGTGTTCGGAGCACCGATTGCTTATAATCTTCATAAGCCCTTCGTGCTGATCCGCAAAAAAGGCAAGCTGCCCTGTGAGACGGTGTCGAAGGAATATGATCTGGAATATGGAAGCGCTGAGATTGAGATGCATAAGGATTCTATCAAGCCGGGACAGAAGGTGGTTCTTGTGGATGATCTGATTGCCACTGGCGGAACGATACAGGCGGCAGCGGAGCTGGTAGAGTCCCTGGGCGGTGAAGTGGTAAAGATTATCTTTCTGATGGAGCTTGCAGGCTTGAAAGGACGGGAGCTCCTGAAAAAATACGATGTAGCTTCCGTGATCCGGTACGAGGGGAAATAGGAAGAAGCAGTAAAACGCAGCAAAAGGCAGGTGTTGACAATGGCAGAGATGAAGATTGGCGTGAAAAACCGGGATATGGAAGTAAATCACGATGATGAAAATGTAAAGGCCATGCAGGATTTTACAAGCCCTGATGTGCTTTACAAAGAGCTGATCGACAGCGTGCTGAAGTATCATCCGTCTACCGATATCAGCATGATTGAGAAGGCTTATAAGATTGCGTCGGCGGCTCATAAGGGGCAGCTTCGCAAGTCGGGGGAGCCTTATATCATTCATCCGCTCTGTGTCGCCATTATCCTGGCGGATCTGGAGCTTGATAAGGAGACCATTGTCGCGGGCCTTCTGCACGATGCGGTAGAGGATACCGTGATGACCGAGGAGGAAATTGCGGCAGAATTTGGCGATGAGGTCGCCCTTCTGGTGGATGGCGTCACAAAGCTGGGCCAGCTCTCCTATTCTGCGGATAAGATCGAGGTTCAGGCAGAGAACCTGCGCAAGATGTTTCTGGCTATGGCAAAGGATATCCGCGTGATTCTGATAAAGCTTGCCGACCGCCTTCACAATATGCGGACGCTTCAGTACATGAAGCCGGAGAAGCAGAAGGAGAAGGCCCGGGAGACGATGGATATCTATGCGCCCATCGCCCAGAGGCTTGGTATTTCCAAGGTCAAGAACGAGCTGGATGACCTGTCACTGAAATATCTGGAGCCGGAGGTCTATTATGATCTGAAGGAACAGATTGCCGAGAAGAGGAGCGATCGGGAGGCCTTTGTACAGAAGATTGTGACAGAGGTACAGCAGCATATGAAAAACGCGGGCATTGAGGCCCACGTGGACGGGCGTGTTAAGCATTTTTTTAGCATCTACAAGAAGATGGTGAATCAGCACAAGACGCTGGATCAGATCTATGATCTCTTTGCGGTCCGCATCATCGTAGAGACCGTCAAGGACTGTTATGCGGCTCTGGGCGTGATTCATGAAATGTATAAGCCGATTCCGGGCCGGTTTAAGGACTATATCGCCATGCCGAAGGCGAATATGTACCAGTCCCTGCACACGACCCTGATCGGGCCCAACGGGCAGCCCTTTGAGATTCAGATCCGTACCTATGAGATGCATAAGACCGCGGAATATGGTATCGCGGCGCATTGGAAATACAAGGAAAGCAGCGACGGAAAGAAGACCGTCGATCAGCAGGAAGCAGAGAAGATGACCTGGCTGCGCCAGATTCTGGAGTGGCAGCGGGACATGTCCGATAACAAGGAGTTTATGAATCTGCTGAAAAGCGATCTGGATCTGTTTTCTGAGAGCGTCTACTGCTTTACGCCGACTGGAGAGGTCAAGGCGCTTCCCAGCGGATCGACGCCTATCGACTTTGCCTACAGTGTACACAGCGCCGTAGGAAACAAGATGATCGGCGCGCGGGTAAACGGAAAGCTGGTGACCATTGATTATAAGATCCAGAATGGCGACCGGATCGAGATCATTACCTCCCAGAATTCCAGAGGCCCCAGCCGCGACTGGCTGAACGTGGTCAAGAGTACCCAGGCCAAGAATAAAATCAACCAATGGTTTAAGAACGAATTCAAGGAAGAAAATATTCTGAAGGGCAAGGAAATGCTTGCCCAGTATTGCAAGCTGAAATCTATCAACACCATCAACATCATGAAGCCGGAATTCCAGGCTGCGGTGATGCGCAAATATGGCTTCAAGGACTGGGATTCTGTCCTGGCTGCCATCGGTCATGGCGGCCTGAAGGAAGGCCAGGTCATCAACAAGATGGTGGAGGAGTACGAGAAGATCCACAAGAAGGAAGTCACCGATGAAAAGGTGATGGAGGCGGTGACCGAGAACAAGAACAACAAGCTGAAGCTGACCAAGTCCAAGAGCGGAATCGTGGTCAAGGGGCTTTCGGATGTGTCTGTCCGGTTCTCCAAGTGCTGCAATCCGGTTCCCGGCGATGAGATTGTGGGCTTTGTGACAAGAGGCCGGGGCGTATCGATTCACCGTACCGACTGTATCAATGTCATCAATCTGCAGGAGTCTGAGCGCCAGAGGCTGATAGACGCAGAGTGGCAGGATATGGGCCAGTCCTCATCCAAAGAGAAATATGCTACGGAGATTAAGATATATGCCAATAACCGGACAGGGCTTCTGGTGGATATCTCCCGTATCTTTACGGAGCGAGGGATCGATATGACCAGCATGAATGTGCGGACCAGCAAGCAGGGAACGGCGACGATCTCCGTGACCTTTGATATTGCCGGAAAGGATGAGCTTCAGAAGATTGCGGAGAAGCTGTATCAGGTGGAGAGCGTGCTGGACGTAGAGCGGGCTACGGGCTGATCTGGCTGGATTTGACGGAAAAGAAGATATGGAAGTCTGCAAGGGACATCTGCCGGGGACGGCAGATGTGCCCGCAGACAGGAGGATAAATGCTGTGAAGATCGAGAGCATGGTGCTGGGCGCTGTGGCGACCAACTGCTATTTTGTGATAAATGAAGAGACGAAAGAGGCGATTGTCATAGATCCGGCGGATCGGGCAGACAGAATTCTTAAAAAAGCCGCAGAGGAAGGGCTGACGCTTGCGGCTGTCCTTCTGACACACGGTCACGGAGATCATATCATGGCTGTGCCGGAGCTTCGGGAGAAAACCGGAATTCCGGTCTATGCCTGCAAGGCAGAGGAGGAGCTGCTTGCGGATCCGAACCAGAATCTGTCTGCGATGCTTTTTGGAAAGCCGTTGTCACTGAAGGCGGACGTCTGGACCTGTGATGAGCAGGAGCTCACCGTGGCCGGTATGAAATTCCGCGTGCTGTTTACTCCGGGGCATACGCCGGGAGGCTGCTGTTATTACAGCCGGGAGGCAGGAGTGCTGTTTTCCGGTGACACGCTGTTCTGCGGTTCGGTAGGACGGACAGATTTTCCGGGAGGAAGCATGGGAACTCTGACGCGTTCTATCTGGGAGAAGCTGATGCCTCTGCCAGATGAGACGGCAGTTTATCCGGGGCATCAGGATGAGACGACGGTAGGCGCTGAACGCAGGTACAATCCATTTCTCGGGGATTTTTGATATATGATGATAGAAGTAAAGATCAATGACGAAAGCTTTGCCTATGATATTCATTCTCTGATTCAGGCCTTTTATCCGGGCGTGGAGGTCCAGGTCCGGGCAAAAGAAAGCTTTACGGAGGATACGCCGCTGAAAATGGAAGCGGCAGTGAATGAAAAAGAGATTCTTTTTCGGATTCTGGAGAACGGGGAATGCCGTCAGGAGGGCTGTGTCTTCGTGGAAGATCCAGATCGGAAGGCGGTAAAAAACCAGATGAAAAGGCTTCTCTACGAAAAGCTCTGCGCGTTTACGGGCAGGAGGCTGCCCTGGGGCACGCTGACCGGAATCCGTCCGGTGAAGATTCCCATGGCTATGTTGGAGGAAGGCCATTCTAATCTGGAGATTGCCCGGTATATGTGGGAGACCTATGACTGCAGCAAGGAGAAGGCGGCTCTGGCTATCTCCATCGCAAACCGGGAGAGAGAGGTTCTTGACGGCCTTGACTATGAAAATGGCTACAGCCTTTATGTGGGAATTCCCTTCTGCCCGAGTATCTGCCTTTACTGCTCTTTTTCTTCTTCTCCGATTAAGCTCTGGGAAAAGCGGGTCGAGGATTATCTGGATGCTCTTTTTAAGGAGCTGGAATTTATCGGGAAGGCCTGCGCCGGCAGAAGGCTGAATACTGTGTACGTGGGAGGAGGGACTCCTACGACGCTGAACGCTTCTCAGCTTGACAGGCTTTTGTCCTGCATAGAAGAAAATTTTGATTTTTCGGATCTGAAGGAGCTGACGGTAGAGGCCGGACGCCCGGACAGCGTGAGTCCGGAGAAGTTCCGCGTCCTGAAGGAGCATGAGGTGACAAGGATCTCGATCAATCCTCAGACGATGAACCAGAAAACCCTGGATCTGATAGGAAGAAAGCATACGGCAGATCAGATAAAGGAAGCGTTTCATATGGCCCGGGAGGCCGGGTTCGATAATATCAATATGGACTTGATTGTCGGGCTGCCCGGAGAAGGGATTGAGGACGTCCGCCATACGATGGAAGAGCTGCGGCTTCTCGATCCGGACAGCATCACGGTTCACTCTCTGGCAGTCAAGCGGGCTGCAAGGCTGAAGCTGTTCCGTGACACCTATGAGGAGATGGGCTTTCAGAACAGCCAGGAGATCATGGATCTCACTTACCAGTACTGTGTGGAGCAGGGAGCTTATCCCTATTATCTGTACCGGCAGAAAAATATGGCCGGCAATTTTGAAAATGTGGGCTATGCAAAGGCCCGCAAAGCAGGGATTTACAATATACTGATAATGGAAGAAAAACAGACGATTCTGGCCGCGGGAGCAGGCGCTTCTTCCAAGTTCGTCTTTGCCGCAGATCATATCGAGCGCGTGGAAAACGTAAAGGATGTGACGCAGTACATAGGGCGGATTGACGAGATGATTGAAAGGAAGCGAAGCTTTATGGAGGCTCATGGTCTGTTGACGCAAGGTTAAAGGCAGGGATGAATGAAGTGACGGAAGTGACGCCCCTCTCCTTTTTCGAGGAGGATATCACCGAAGAAATCAATCATGGCATCCGGGTCAGCAATCTGGCCTATTATGTGGCGAAGAGCCTGGGACTGTATGAGGTTCAGTGCCATGAGCTGGCGGTGGCCGGCATGGTACACGATATCGGAAAGCTCCGGGTGTCGGCTTATCTGTATGGCCGTCATGAGGATACGCTGAAGATAGAGGAGATGAAGTACATCCGGATGCATCCGAGGCTCGGCTATGAGCTGCTGATGCGCCATGACTATTCCGATTTTGTCGTAGAGAGCATTTTATACCACCATGAAAACTACGACGGCTCGGGCTATCCGGAAAATCTGGCCGGGGCACAGATCCCGCTGGGAGCCCGGATTTTAAGGGTCTGTGACGTATATGCGGCATTGACTTCGGATCGTCCCTACAGGAAGGCCTTCGATCCGGAGACGGCTGTAGAGCTGATGATTGAAGAGGTAAAAAATTTTGATATGAAAGTATTTCTGGCCTTTCAGAGAACCATTCACGAGGAAGCGCTCCAGAATAAATGGGAGATTCCTCATATCAAGGTCCGGATTACAGAGGAGGAAGAGTTATGATTACACAAGCGCCAAGAGGAGTGGAAGACTGGTACGGCGAGCGTATGCACAGACGCGCATGGGTGGAGCGCCAGGCAAGAGAGCTGGCCCGCACCTATAATATGACAGAGATTATCACGCCGATGTTCGAGCATACCGTGCTGTTTCAGCGCGGTGTCGGAGAGACGACCGACGTGGTTCAGAAGGAGATGTATACCTTCAAGGATAAAGGGGATCGGAGCATTACCCTGAAGCCGGAGGGGACGGCGGGAACCATGCGTGCTTATCTGGAGCATAATATGTATGCCAATCCGGCCCCCACAAAGCTGTACTATGTGACGCAGGCTTTCCGTTATGAGAAGCCCCAGAGCGGGCGTCTCCGCCAGCATCACCAGTTCGGCGTGGAGTTTGTGGGTTCCAAAAGCCCTCTGGCTGAGGTGGAGGTGATTTCACTGGCAGCCGCCCTTATCCGGAAGCTGGGCCTGAAGGATGTCAGACTTCATATCAACAGCATCGGCTGTCCGAACTGTAAGAAGGATTACAATGAAGCGCTGCTTTCCTATCTGAGAAAGCATGAAGAGAGCTTATGTCCCACCTGCCGGGAAAGAATGCAGAAGAATCCCATGCGTGTCATCGACTGCAAGGTGCCTGAGTGCAAGGAGATTATCAAGGATGCGCCCCGGACCATTGACTATCTGGACGAGGAGTGCCGGACGCATTTTGAGGAGCTTCAGAAGCTTCTGACAGAGCTGGAGATACCCTTTGAGGTGGATACAGGCATTGTGCGCGGCCTGGATTATTATACAAAGACGGTGTTTGAGTTCGTGAATTCCGAGGGCTTTACCCTCTGCGGAGGCGGACGCTACGACGGTCTCATTCACGAGATTGATGAAAAGCACGATATTCCTTCTGTAGGCTTCGGCATGGGAATCGAGAGAATTCTCTATTTTCTGGAGAAGGAGGGCGTGGAGCTGCCTGCTATGGATACGCCGGATCTCTACGTGGGAATCCTGGGTGAGGAAGCGAAGGCGAAGGCTTATAAGCTGGTCAATGAGATCAGAGGCCATGGCCTGATTGTGGAGACGGACTATATGGACCGCAGCGTAAAAGCTCAGATGAAATACGCCAACAAAATCGGCGCAAAGAAGGTAGTCATCATCGGTGCAGACGAGCTTTCAAAGGGCGCGGCCAATGTAAAGGATATGGCGACAGGCGAGCAGACGGAGGTCGCTTTAAGCGAGCTGCCGGCCCTGTTTTGAGACGGCCTGGTTCCATCAGTGAAAAATCGAGAAAATTGAAGGACTGCAGGATGTGCGGCGGGTAAAGGCGCCGCCTGCAGGTGGGAGCTGTCACTCCCGCCTGGAAGGTCCTGTCAGAGATATCTAGGAGGAGAAAAGAAATGTTTCAGTCAAGAACACACACCTGCAATGAGCTGCGGCTTTCCGATGCAGGAAAAACCGTAACCCTTGTGGGCTGGTATGAAAATATGCGTAAGGTCAGCAAGAATCTGGGCTTTTTGATTCTGCGCGATTTTTACGGAACCACTCAGGCCGTGATCGAGACGGAGGAGATGATGGCGCGGCTGTCCGGCGTCAATACAGAATCCACGCTGTCCATTACCGGCGTGGTGCGCGAGCGTTCCAGCAAAAATCCGAATCTGCCTACCGGAGAGATTGAGGTAGTGCCCACAGATATTCAGGTGCTGGGCCGCTGCCGCTACAACGAGCTTCCCTTTGAGATCAACCGTTCCAAGGAAGCGGATGAGAATACAAGATTAAAATACCGGTATCTGGATCTGCGCAATCCGGCAGTGAAGGACCGCATTATTCTGCGCTGTAATGTGGTGGCGGAGCTTCGAAAGAGCATGACAGAGCACGGCTTTCTGGAGATCACGACGCCGATACTGACCTGCTCTTCTCCGGAAGGGGCAAGAGATTATCTGGTTCCATCCAGAAATCATCCGGGCAAATTTTATGCCCTGCCTCAGGCTCCCCAGCAGTTTAAGCAGCTTCTGATGACCTCCGGCTTTGACCGCTATTTCCAGATTGCTCCCTGCTTCCGTGACGAGGATGCGAGAGCAGACCGTTCTCCGGGAGAATTCTATCAGCTGGATATGGAGATGGCTTTCGCGAGCCAGGATGATGTGTTTGCCGTCCTTGAGGATGTGCTGCCGCCTATTTTCGCAAAATACGGCGTCTATAAGACAGCTTCCAGTGCTCCCTTTCAGCGTATTTCCTATCACGACGCCATGGAGATTTATGGTTCGGACAAGCCGGATCTGAGAATCGATCTGACAGTGCAGGATGCGACTGCCTGCATGGAAGGCTGCGGCTTCGGGCCCTTTGAGGGACAGACCGTCAAGGCTGTGGTGTTCAGCGATTTCAAGGCTACCCGCAAGGTGATTGACAAGATCTGCGCCGATGTGGAGGTGCAGACTGGAAACAAGGCTTACTGGTTCCGTCTTGATGAGAACGGCGAGCTGGTAGGCGGTATTTCCAAGTTCCTGGCAGACCGGAAGGAGGCTGTTGTCGAGGCGCTGTCCCTGAAGCCTGGCGATTTCGTGGGCCTGGCTGCAGGAAAGAAGCTGGCGGCTCAGAAGACCGCAGGTGTGATCCGCAAGATTCTCGGCAATACAGTGGAAGGCCATATGAATAAGGAGTGCTATGAATTCTGCTGGATCGTAGATTTCCCGATGTATGAGATTGGAGAGGAATCCGGCGAACTGGAATTCTGCCATAATCCGTTTTCCATGCCTCAGGGAGGAATGAAGGATCTGGAGGAAAAGGATCCGCTTGATATCTACGCTTACCAGTATGATCTGGTCTGCAACGGTGTGGAGCTGTCCTCCGGCGCTGTCCGGAACCACGATCCGGAGATTATGGTGAAGGCCTTCGAGCTGGTCGGCCTTGGTGAGGACGATGTGAAGGCAAAATTCCCGGCTATGTATAACGCATTCTGCTACGGCGCTCCGCCTCACGCAGGTATCGCTCCGGGTGTAGACCGCATGGTGATGCTGATTGCAGGTGAGGAGAGCATCCGTGAGATCATCCCGTTCCCGATGAACAAGACGGCCCAGGATGTGATGATGGGCGCTCCGGCTGAGGTAGATCCCCAGCAGCTGAAGGATGTGCACATTCAGGTCGTGATGCCGGAGAAGGAAGAAAAGGGCTGAGGATAACTCAGAAAGCAGGCGGCTTTGCAGGAGCGTATTGTTTCGTGTACACTGGTGCTAAAAAGAGACCGGGAATATTTGACGAAAGCCTGCCCGTGTGCTAAACTAAAATGCAGAATTAAAAATAATGATAAAATCAGGTGAGAGAGTGCGCGCCCGTGGGCGCGGAAGAGGGAATCAGGTGAGACGCCTGAGCGATCCGGTCACTGTATGCAGAAGAATTTGCCCGATGGCCATTGCGTGGATTACGTGAGAAGGCGGGCAAATAAGGCGTGGAGGTTTGAAGTCCGCAGGAGAAAAAAGCGGAGGAAAGCGCCGGAAGCTGCGAGCCAGGAAACCTGCTCTTTTGCAGCGGCTGGACAGGCTTCCGAGAAAAGCGGTTCCGAGAGAATGATGATCAAGGAGGGATCTGTCTTGTACAGATCCCTTTTTTACGCGATACGCTTGACGGGCGGCAGACAGCGAACGGCGTATGCTGTGAGCTGTCCTGATATCTCGGCGGATAGCGGAGAAAATCCAGAATTCATAGTTTGAGAGGTTTCTATGACGGCAGAACAGTTTTCAAGAACAGAGCTTCTTCTGGGAAGAGAAGCCATGGAGCTATTAAAAGGAGCCAGGGTGGCGGTCTTCGGCATCGGCGGCGTAGGCGGGTACGTGGCGGAGGCGCTGGCGCGAAGCGGCGTGGGCTCCCTGGATTTGATTGACAGGGATAAGGTCTGCCTGTCCAATCTGAACCGTCAGATTATCGCACTGCACAGCAGTATCGGGCGGTATAAGACAGAGGTCATGCGGGAGCGGATTCTGGATATCAATCCGGAGGCTCGGGTAGAGACACATAACTGCTTTTATCTGCCAGAGACGAAAGACGAGTTTGATTTTTCTTCCTATTCTTATGTGGTGGATGCGGTAGATACCGTGACGGCAAAGCTTTCTCTGGCTGAGGAGGCGCAGAAGGCGGGAACGCCGATCATCAGCAGTATGGGAGCGGGAAACAAGCTGAATCCATTTCTGTTTGAAACGGCTGATATTTATGAGACCTCCGTGTGTCCGCTGGCCCGGGTGATGCGCCGGGAGCTTCGCAAACGGGGGATCGAGCATCTGAAGGTTGTGTACTCAAAGGAGGTGCCCCTCCGCCCCCTGGAGGAGACGGATGCGCCGGGCTCCACAGCCTTTGTGCCGTCGGTAGCGGGCCTTTTGATTGCCTCTGAGGTGATCCGGGATCTGACAGAGGATGCAGTGAGGCGGGCCCGGGAGGCGGAAGAAACAGGGCAGCAGCCCTGATATGGCTGGACAGGAGAGAGGCAGCAGATTTGACATGGACAGACTGGGAAAAAGAGCAGCGGTACTGCTGTCAGAAAAAGCAAATAGAAGGAACAAGAGTGAAATAAGGGGAGAATAAAAGAATGAAAGGAAAATTATACGGGATCGGCGTAGGGCCGGGAGATCCGGAGCTTTTGACATTGAAGGCAAAACGGATTCTGGAAGAAGCAGATGTGATCGCCGTGCCAGTGAAGGAAGAGGGAGAAAGAAGCACGGCTCTGGAGATCATCCGTCCGGTGGTGAGCCTTCAGAAGAAAGCACTTATGGAAGTCGTTTTCCGGATGGCAAAGGACAAAGAGGAGAGAAAGCGCTGCCGGGAAGCCGCCGGAAAGCAGCTGACAGAGGTCCTGGATCAGGGAAAAAATGTAGCAATGATCACGCTGGGAGATGTGGCGGTCTACAGCACCTATATGTATGTGAATCAGTATGCGGCAGAGCACGGCTATGAGACGGAGATTATTCCGGGCATTCCTTCCTTCTGCAGCGGAGCGGCAGCGGCTGGGCTTCCGCTGATGGAGGGGAATGAGTCTCTGGTGATCGTGCCTTCTGTGAAGGCGGGAAAGGCGCTGGAGGACGCCATAGCAGGCTTTGACAATGTGGTGGTGATGAAGGCGGGCAGCAGCATTGAAAGGATCGGAGAGCTGCTGGATCAGTATAACCGTCCCCGGAGCTGTGCGACAGTCTTAAGCTGCGTGGGCATGAAGGATGAGTATATCGGTCCCCTGGATCCGGGGCGGGAATACAGCTATTTTACGACTGTCATGATAAAAAGATAGGAGCAGCGTACCAAGAGTGCATGATCCTTATGACACAGACGATACGGACGCTGAGGATTCTGAATTGTTATAGAAGAAGAGAGAAGAGGAAAAAGAAATGGTATCATTTATCGGAGCGGGGCCGGGAGATCCGGAGCTTCTGACGATTAAGGGGAAAAAGCTGATTGACAGCGCGGATATAATTATTTACGCGGGTTCACTGGTGAACCCGGAGGTTTTGAGAGACGCGAAGCCGGACGCGGTCATTTATAACAGCGCAGGCATGACGCTGGAAGAGGTACTGGCAGTTATGAAGGACGGAGAGGAAAAGGGGCTGAAGGTGGTAAGAGTCCATACGGGCGATCCGGCAGTATTCGGAGCGCACCGGGAGCAGATGGACGCGCTGGAGCGTATGGGAATTGAGTACGAGGTGATTCCAGGTGTCAGCTCCTTCCTTGCGACAGCGGCAGTATTGAAGAAGGAGTACACGCTGCCTGGCGTCAGTCAGACCGTGATTCTCACAAGGATGGAGGGGCGTACTCCCATGCCGGAAGGAGAAAAGCTGCGCGACCTGGCAAAGCATCACGCGACGATGGTGATTTTCCTGAGTGTGGGAATGATGGACGAGCTTTCTGCGACGCTGCGGGAGGAATACCGGCCGGATACGCCGGTGGCTGTGGTCTATAAGGCGACCTGGGAGGACCAGAAAATCGTAAGAGGCACGCTGCTTGATATCGCCGACAAGGTACGCGAGGCAGGAATCCGGAAGACTGCGCTGACGGTAGTCGGAGATTTCCTTGGAGACGAATATGAGCTGTCAAAGCTTTATGATAAGACCTTTACACATGAGTTCAGAAAGGGAGTAGACGCATCATGAGCATTCGGCTTGTCAGCATCAGCCATAAGACCGCGCCGCTGGAGATCCGGGAGCTGTTTGCCTTTACGAAGGAGCAGCAGGAGGAATTGATGAAGCTTCTGATCTCTGAGGGAGGCGCCGCGGAGAGCGTGGTGATTGCGACCTGCAATCGGACGGAGATCTATACCTATTATGGAGATCAGGAGGGACAGAGGAAAAACCTGTTCACGCTTCAGCAGCAGCTGATCCTGCGGGAGGCCGGGGCCGGAGACCGCCAGGACGTGGCGGATTATCTGCGGTTTTACCAGGATGAGAAGGCAGTCTGTCACCTGTTTTCGGTAACGGCGGGACTGGACTCCATGGTGGTAGGTGAGGATCAGATTCTCGGACAGGTGAAAAAGGCCCAGGAGCAGGCTCTGGAGACAGGGACTGCAGGAAAATACCTGAACACTCTGTTTCGTTATGCGATTACCTGCGCAAAGAAAATCAAGACAGAAACCGATCTTTCCAAGACCTCTGTGTCTACGGCCACACTGGCGGTCAAGGCAGCGGACGAGGCGCTGGGCGGCCTGTCAGGAAAAAATGTGATGGTTATCGGAGGAACAGGCCAGATTGGAAGCATTGTGCTGAAGAACCTTTACAGTATGAAGGGCCTGCATATTTACAGCACAATCCGCAATGTGACTCTGACTCACGACGCGCATATCAAGAGTGAGTCCAATACGCTGATTGACTATAAGGAACGGTATGAATACCTGGATCAGATGGATGTCGTGATCAGCGCAACAGCCAGTCCGCATTATACGCTGACCTGCGCCAGGGTAAAGGAAAAGCTGAAGACGGACAAGCCCAGAGTATTTGTGGATCTGGCGGTTCCCGTAGATATCGAGGAAAGCATTGCGGGCCTGTCTCGGACCTTCTTTTATAATATGGATGATTTTGAGGAGCTTGCGCGGGCCAACAACCAGGCAAAGAAGCAGGCAGTCCGCCAGGCAGGAGAGATTTTGGACGAGTATCAGGAGGACTTTATGCGCTGGATGATTTTCCAGCAGGCTGTGCCGCAGATTCAGGCCACGAAGGCATGGATCGAGGAGGAGGCAGAGCGCAAAGGACTTGACAGGGCGATTGACAAGCTGTTTTACCGGATTCGGGAGAATGCAGATCCGGAAGAGCTTCGGGCTTTTTTCCGCTGTCTGCAGCCTTAAACAGGAGGATGAAGAATGGGAAAGTTGTACGTGGTGGGCTTCGGCCCGGGCGGTTACGAGCATATGACTGCGAAATGCATCGATGTGATTGAAAAGGCAGATATAGTCACAGGCTACACTACCTATGTGGAAATGCTGAAGGAGTTTTTCCCGGATAAGAAATATCTGGCGACGCCGATGATGCAGGAGGTGAAGCGCTGCCGGATGGCTGTAGAGGAAGCCATGAAGGATCAGACGGTGGCGATGGTGAGCTCCGGCGACAGCGGGATATACGGAATGGCCGGCATCATTTATCAGGTTGCTGATGAGATGGATGCAGAGATTGAGATTGAGACGGTGCCGGGTGTGACGGCGGCCAGCGCGGCGGCTTCGATTCTTGGCGCTCCGCTGATGCATGATTTTGCAGTCATCAGCTTAAGTGATCTGATGACGCCGCTGGATTTAATTATGAAGAGGATCGACTGTGCGGGACAGAGTGACCTGATCGTCTGCCTTTACAATCCCAAGAGTAAAAAGAGAACGGGATATGTAGAGCAGGCAGCAGATATTCTGATGAAGTATCGGAAGCCTGAGACCCCGGTGGGAATCGTGCGCCATGCAGGACGAAAAGGTGAGCAAAGCCAGGTTACGACTCTTGCAGAGCTGAAAAATGCTGAGATCGACATGTTCAGCGTGGTTCTGATTGGAAATTCCCAGACTTACGTGAGCAAGGGGCGTATGATTACGCCGCGGGGATACAAGCTGGAGCGGTAAGGAAAGCCGGAGCAGGCCCGGGAAGGGCGGCCGGGCGTCAGGAGGAAAGATGAAAATTCGGATAGGAACGAGAAAAAGCAGGCTGGCCCTGGTTCAGACGGATTTGGTGCGGCAGAGGATAGAAGCGACGTTTCCAGAGGCTGAAATAGAGATTGTGGAAATGTCTACCAAGGGAGATGAGCAGCTGGACCGCGCCCTTACCTCCTTTGGAGGAAAGGGCGTATTTACACGGGAGCTGGAGGAAGCCCTCCTCCGGGAGGACATTGATCTGGCAGTGCACAGCGCCAAGGATATGCCCATGGAGTTTCCGGAGGGGCTTGGGATCGGAGCCGTGCTCTCCCGTGCGGATGTGCGGGATGTGCTTGTGACGACGAGCGGAATCCGGGCGGCAGAGCTTGCTCCGGGCAGCGTTGTGGGCACCAGCTCTCTGCGCCGGGAGCTGCAGATCCGGGAGTTGAATCCCCTGGTGCAGATCAAGCTTCTGCGGGGCAATGTGCAGACACGGATACGGAAGCTGAAGGAGGGGCAGTATGACGCGATCCTTCTGGCAGCGGCGGGACTGGAGCGTCTTGGGATCATGGAAGGGGACGGAATTCATCTGGAGTACCTGGAGCCGGATGCTTTCCTTCCGGCAGCAGGCCAGGGGATTCTGGCGGTGGAAGCAAAGGAAGGACGTCTGACGGAGGTGCTTGAGGCGATTCATTGTCCGGAGGCGGCGCTGGAGCTCGAGGCGGAGCGGAGCTTTCTGAAGGCAATCGGCGGGAGCTGCAATGCTCCGGCAGCCGGATTGTGCCGGCTGAAGGATGGAGGCCTCCATATGAGTGTACTGTATGCGCCGGACGGAGTAAGGCTTCGAAAAGCGGAAGAAAGCATTTCTCTGCCTGAAAGGAATGAGGGAAAGAGGCTGGAGAGGGCACAGGCTCTTGGCGAAGGCCTGGCCCGGAAGGTGAAGCAGGGAAAGGTCTGGCTTCTGGGAGCGGGCCCCGGAGATATGGGACTGCTCACGGTGAAAGCACTTGACTGTATCCGGAAGGCGGATGTTCTGGTTTATGACAATCTGGCTTCCGCTGCCGTCTTAAACGAGGCCAGAGAGGATGCAGAACTGATTTATGCGGGCAAGCGGGCGGACAGGCACCATCTCCGGCAGGAGGAGACGAACGCTCTTCTGGTGGAAAAGGCTCTGGAAGGAAAGAACGTGGCCCGGGTCAAGGGCGGAGATCCCTTTATCTTCGGCCGCGGCGGCGAGGAAGCCCAGGAGCTGTTAAAGGCAGGCGTGGAATTTGAGATTGTTCCCGGCGTATCATCCTCCTATGCAGCTCCCGCCTATGCGGGCATCCCTGTGACGCACCGGGACTACGCGTCGTCCTTCCATGTGATCACAGGACATGAGAGCGCAGACAAGGAAGGAAGCGTGCTGGATTACGCGACGCTTGCAAAGGAAGAGGGGACGCTGGTATTCCTTATGGGCCTTAGAAATCTTCCAAATATTGCGTCTCAGCTGATTGCAAACGGAAAGGATCCGAAGACTCCGGCTGCGGTGATTCAGGAGGGAACGACCGCACGTCAGAGAGCTGTTACGGGTACTCTGGAGAATATTGCAGCCCGGGCGGAGGAAGCAGGAATCCAGACGCCGGCGATTACAGTGGCAGGCGGCGTGGCAGGGCTTTCGGAAGAGCTGTCCTGGTACGGAAGAGGGCCGCTGTCCGGTGTGCGGGTGCTTCTCACAGGGACGCCGTCCATGTGTGAAAAGCAGAAGCACGTCTTTTCTGAGGATGGGGCAGAAGTGATTCCCCTCAGCCTGATTGGTACAAAGGAGCTGGAGGCCTCCTCCCTTCTGCAGGCGGTAGAGGAGCTGGCCCTGGGCCAGGAAATTCCTTATACCTGGGCAGTTTTCACAAGCAGAAACGGCGTAGAACTGTTCCGGAAGGCTCTGAAGAAGCACCGGATCGATATCAGAAGGCTCTCTTCCCTTCGTTTTGCAGTGATTGGCGAGGGAACAAAGACAGCTTTGGAGGAAGCAGGAATCTATGCGGATTTTGTGCCATCCTGCTACTCCAGCGCCGATTTGGCATCTGAATGGATCCCAGGCCTGACCGCGGAAGACAGAGTTCTCCTTCTGCGCGCAAGAGAGGCTTCGGACGAGCTGCCGAAGGCGCTTTCAGAAGCAGGCATAGCATATACAGACGTGGCACTTTACAAGACCGAAAGGGATTACCGCAAAGCAGACGAGCTGAACAGGCTGCTGTCTCAGGTGGATTATGTGACCTTTGCCAGCGCTTCTGCGGTAAAGGCCTTCGCAGCTATGGTACCGGAACCGGCAAAGCTTTCTGTCAGGGTAATTTGTATCGGCCCTGTGACGGAAAGGGCTGCGGTGAAGGCAGGGATTCCCGTGTACGCCAGCGCTGTGGAATACACAGCAGAGGGAATGCGGGATGTGCTGAGGAAGGATCGGAAATATGGCAGAGTGTAGGAAGAGGAAAGAGACGGAGGCTGCCGGCTTCCTCCATGGAGGCGATCTGGAGGGCGCTGCGGAAAAAAGCGGGTTTGCCCCGTCGGACCTTCTTGATTTTTCTGCAAACATCAATCCTTTGGGAATGCCGCCAGGCGTCCGTGAGGCAATTGTGGAAAGCATGGATCGGGCGCTTTTTTATCCGGATCCCTTCTGCAGAAAATTGAGGAAAGCGCTGGCGGAGCATACAGGGCAGAAAACAGAGTACATTCTGTGCGGGAATGGAGGCGCAGATTTAATATACCGATTGGTATATGCCCTTCGTCCGAAAAAAGCTCTTGTGACAGCGCCTGCGTTTGCGGAGTATGAGGAAGCTCTGGTACAGACAGGGACAGAGCTCCTGTTTCATGAGCTGGGCGAAGCTCCAGTGACGGACTCCTTCCTCGAAAAGCTGTCCCCGGAGCTTGATTTGGTATTCCTGTGCAATCCCAACAACCCGACGGGGCTTCTTACAGAAAAACCACTGATCCAAAAGCTGCTTGACCGCTCCCGGGAACTGGGAGTCCGGGTGCTTCTGGACGAATGCTTTCTGGATTTTGTGCCGGAGAAGGAAGAGTATTCCCTCGCCGATCTTCTGGAGGAGTATCCCGGTCTGGTGATATTGAAGTCATTTACGAAGCTTTATGCAATTCCCGGACTTCGGCTTGGGTACGTGCTTTCTTCAGATACAGAGCTTCTTGAGCGGATGCGCAGGGCTGGACAGCCCTGGGCGGTGTCGGAGGCGGCCCAGGCAGCGGGAATCGCAGCTTTGCAGGCAGAGGGCTTTCGGGAGCGGACCATCCGCCTTGTCACAGAAGAACGTGCCTTCCTGAAAAAATCTCTGGAAGATATGGGCTTTCACGTGCTGGATGGACAGGCCAATTACCTGTGCTTCCGGGCGCAGGGAGACAAAAAGCTGACAGAGCGCCTGCTGAAAGAGGGAATTCTCCTCCGCTCCTGCGCAAACTACCGGGGACTTGGAGCAGATTATTACCGGACGGCAGTCCGTGGCAGGGCAGAAAACGAGAGGCTGCAGGCTGCGCTTGGAAAGGTTGTGGGCAGACATGAGTGAAAAGAAACAAAAAGCAAAGGTTATCATGGTGCAGGGTACCATGTCCAATGCGGGAAAAAGCTTTCTCGTGGCAGGGCTCTGCCGGGTTTTCATGCAGGACGGCTACAGGACAGCCCCCTTTAAATCCCAGAACATGGCTCTGAATTCTTATATTACGAAGGATGGGCTGGAGATAGGGCGTGCTCAGGCCATGCAGGCGGAGGCAGCGGGAATCGAGCCCACAGTGGAGATGAATCCGATTCTCTTAAAACCCACCAGCAATGTGGGAAGCCAGGTGATTGTCAATGGCGAGGTTCTTGGGAATATGAAGGCTATGGATTATTATGCAAACAAAAGGCAGCTGATTCCCGAGATTGAGAAGGCCTTTGGCAAGCTGTCGGACGAATACGACATTATCGTCATAGAGGGAGCCGGCAGCCCCGCAGAAATCAATCTGAAGGAAAACGACATCGTTAATATGGGAATGGCCCGGATTGCGGAAGCGCCAGTGCTGCTCTGCGGAGATATTGACCGGGGCGGCGTATTTGCCTCCCTGTACGGCACCGTGAAGCTTCTGGAGCCGGAAGAGCAGGCCATGATCAAAGGCCTGATTATCAACAAGTTCCGAGGAGATGTGGAGATCCTGAAGCCGGGGCTTCAGATGATTGAGGAGAAGACAGGGATTCCGGTCGTAGGCGTGGTTCCCATGACCCCGCTGGATATTGACGATGAGGACAGCCTCTCAGACCGCCTGACCCACACGGAGCGGAAGGGCGTCATTGATCTGGCGGTCGTCCGTCTGCCTCACATCTCCAATTTCACAGATTTTAATGTATTTGAGCGCATGGACGGCGTGTCCCTTCGGTACGCAGGCAGCGCCGGGGAGCTTGGAGCCCCGGATCTGATTTTCCTTCCGGGAACGAAGAATACCATGGACGATCTGGCCTGGCTCCGGGAATCCGGGATGGAAGCAGCCATTTTACGTCTGTCTGAGCAGAAGGTTCCTGTGGTGGGAATCTGCGGAGGCTACCAGATGCTGGGAGAGCTTCTGGAGGATCCGGACAGCGTGGAGCATGGAGGAAGCATGCGGGGCATGGGGCTTCTTCACACAAAAACCGTATTTTCCAGGGCCAAAACCAGAACGCAGATTCAGGGCCGCATAAACCCGGATTCCACCTGCGGAGAGTTTGCCGGACTTGAGGTCCAGGGCTATGAAATCCACATGGGACGGACTGAAAAGACAGGGGACTGCCAGGAAACCATTTATCTGGAGGACGGTCGTCTGGATGGGATTTCCAATCCGGAAGGAACCGTGTTTGGGACCTATCTCCACGGCATTTTCGACTATGGAGATCTGGCGGCTATGACAGTCAGCCGTCTGATGCGCAAAAAGGGAATCGATCCTCGAAACTGGCATTTTGATCCCGAAGAGCACAAACGCCGGGAATATGACAAGCTGGCGGATTTGGTACGAAGCTCATTGGACATGGATCGTATATATGAGATATTAGAGGCAGGGATAACATGTTAGAAAAAATAGAAATTGTGAAACCCATGGAAATCGAAAAACGGAGCATGGAAATCATTACGAGGGAACTGGGCGGCCGTACCTGGCCGGAGCCGGAGTTTTCTGTGATCAAACGCTGCATCCACACATCAGCGGATTTTGACTATGCAGACAACCTCTGCTTTTCCGAGCATGCGGTGCAGAAGGGAATTGACGCCTTAAATGCAGGAGCTTCCATTGTCACCGACACGAAAATGGCGGCTTCCGGTATCAGCAAAAGGCGTATGGCAGAATGCGGCGGGGAAGTCTACTGCTTTATGTCCGATCCGGACGTGGCAGAAACCGCAAAAGAAAAGGGCTGTACCCGGGCAGCGGTCTGCATGGAGAAAGCGGCGGAGCTTTCCGGTCCGCTGATTATCGCCGTTGGCAACGCTCCCACAGCCCTGATCCGTCTTTATGAGTTGATACAGGAAGGGAAAATAGAGCCGGCCCTGATTATTGGTGCGCCGGTAGGCTTTGTCAATGTAGTGGAGGCAAAAGAATTAATTATGACGGCAGGCGTGCCTTATATTGTTCCCAGAGGACGAAAGGGCGGCAGCAATATTGCAGCTGCCATCTGCAACGCCATGCTGTATCAGGGAGGACGCTGACACCGCCGTGTGCAGGAGAATACCGCCCCTGCACACCGGCGCAGAGATAGAATTTTGGAAAGGACGGCGGAAACAATGGAACTGGAAGAATATCTTGCACAAATCAAGCCCTTTGACCAGAAGGCTGCAGATGCATCCTGGGCTTACTGGGATTCTCTGTGCAAGCCCTTAAGGGGCATGGGAATGCTGGAAGAGATGGTAGTCCAGCTGGCAGGTATTTACGGAACAGTAAAGGTGGAAAACCCCAATCCCGTAGTTGTGATTATGGGAGCGGACAATGGTGTAGTAGCCGAGGGCGTCAGCCAGACGGGCAGCGAGGTGACGGCCCAGGTGTTGGAAAATATGGGAGAGCGCATTTCTTCCGTCTGTATCCTGGCCCGCCAGGAGGGAATCGAGGTGATTCCTGTCAATATCGGCATGCTGACAGACGGAAAGCATCCCCGGATTTGGAACCGCGCCGTGCGCTACGGCACCGGGAATATTGCGAAGGAGCCTGCCATGACCAGGGAAGAGGCCATTCAGGCTGTTATTACCGGAATTGAAACTGTCCGGGAGCTCTGTGATCAGGGCTACCGCATGATCATCACCGGGGAAATGGGAATTGGCAACACGACCCCCAGCTCCGCCATGGCTTCCGTACTTCTTTCTAAGGATCCGGCTGAAGTGACGGGACGGGGCGCAGGCCTCTCCACTGCCGGACTGGAGCACAAGATCGAAGTGATCCGCCAGGCTATCGCTGTAAACAAACCCGATCCCAACGACATCCTCGATGTTCTGTCCAAAATCGGAAGTCTGGATATTGCAGGTATGATCGGCTGCTATATCGGAGGCGCGATCGCCGGAGTGCCCGTACTGATCGACGGCTTTATTTCTTCCGTTTCCGCCTACTGCGCCGCGAAGCTGGCGCCGGCCTGCAAAGCATATATGGTCGCCACGCACTGCTCCGCAGAGCCGGCAGGCCGGATGATGCTGGATGCGCTCGAAATGAAAGCGCCGATCCACGCAGGGATGCACCTGGGCGAGGGTACGGGGGCGGTAACGGCCTATATCCTGTATAAATACGCCCTTGCTCTCTATAACGGACTTCCGAGTTTTGCGGAGGGGAATGTAGAACAGTACGAGCATTTGCAGTAAGGGAGCTGCGGTCCCTGTCAAAACACGCTCGCGCTCCGCTCAAACGCAGCGGATGCGTAAGGCGCCCGGGAAAACCGCCCCGGCCGCCTAAGCACCGGCGTTCTCACAGGGTTTTTCCAGAGACCGCAGTTCCCCTGGTATTGCTGCGGACGAAAGGGAGCGTCCTGCCGTAACAACCTGTGTGCATCACAGGAGTGGAAAGGGAACTCCCCAGTAAGAGTGGCTGACTGGAAGACGATGGAGACAGAAAAATGAAATTTCATGAATTTGGAGACAGAAAAAGGCCACATATTATGCTGATTCACGGCGGCGGGAATGCCTGGTGGAATTATCTGCGGCAGGCGCGGGTATTGTCGGAGCATTATCATGTGATTCTGCCGACACTGGACGGTCATGGGGAGGAATGGGGGATTCCTTATGTCTCCACAGAAAGCTCTGCAGACAAGCTGATGGAATATATAGAAACATATTGCGAAGGGCATTTGTCTGCGCTTTGCGGCGTGTCACTGGGTGGGCAGATCGTGATGGAGCTTTTGTCCAGGAAGCCCGATCTGACAGATAAGGCAATTATTGATGGAAGCCTGTGCTGTCCCAAGCCTCTTATGGCTTGTTTCTGTATTGCTGCCGTGCGGCTTTTCGGCAGTCTGATGTTCAGTGAAAGAGCCTGCCGACTGCAGCTTAAGCTGATGGATCGCATGCTTCCGGAAAAGATGCGTTATCCAAAGGAACTCCAAGAGTATTATCTTCAGGATATGCCAAGGATGCCGAGAAAGACACTGTACACGATGTACCGCACTTATATGATGAAATACCGTCTGAAAGAAGAAGTGGGCAGGAGCCGCGCAGAAGTCATGTACTGGTATGGAGAAAAGGAAATGAAATGCGTGAAAAAGTCGGCGCGTCTGTTTCAGACTCTGCTTCCTTCCTGTGAATTGTACGAGGCAAAGGGATACGGGCACGGGTATCTGGCAGTTTACCTTCCGGATGAATGGCTGGACCGGGCGCTTCCGTTTTTCAACAGAGAGCAAACACTTGCTGATCAGGCATGCTTATACCTTTCGAGGAGACAACACGAAGCCGGATTATGAGGAATTATCGGAGGAATTTGCACACAGCGCACTCCTTTCTTGAAGGAACCCTTTGAGGACGTCGGTGCTTAGGCGGCCGGGGCGGTCTTCCCCGGGCGTCTTACGCATCCGTTACGTCCGAGAGGAGCGCAAGCGAGTTCCTGAGAGAAAGGAGTGCACTGCATGTACATTTTCAAAAATAATAAAAAACTGCGCATGGGCTACACCACCGGTTCCTGCGCGGCCGCGGCCGCTAAGGCCGCGGCCTGCATGCTCCTTGGCGGAAAGACAGTGCCGGAGGTAGAGCTGATGACCCCGAAGGGGATCAGGCTGAACCTGGAGGTGCTGGATGCGAGGGTGACAGCAGAAGAGGCGTCCTGCGCCATCCGGAAGGATGCAGGAGATGATCCGGATGTGACAGATGGACTGAGGATCTATGCGGCAGTCAGGAAGAAGGAAACAGCTGGCGTGGAGATCGACGGAGGAGAGGGCGTGGGCCGCATTACAAGGCCGGGCCTTGAGCAGCCTGTAGGCGCCGCAGCAATTAATAAGGTGCCAAGGCAGATGATCCGGGAAGGTGTGGAGGAGATCTGCCGGAGGATGGGTTATGAGGGAGGTATGTCGGTGACAATTTCCATTCCCGGAGGAGACAGGCTGGCAGAAAAGACCTTTAATCCCCGCCTGGGAATTGTGGGAGGCATTTCCGTATTGGGTACCAGCGGCATCGTGGAGCCTATGAGCGAGGAAGCTCTGATTGAGACGGTTCGGATTGATGTAAGGATGCAGCTGGCGCAGAGGCGGAAGTATCTGGTTCTGGTGCCGGGCAATTATGGCTTGGATTATCTCAATGAATTTCACCCGGAGCTGCTGAAGAATTCCGTAAAGTACAGCAATTTTCTTGGAGAAGCGATCGATGCGGCAGTGGAATTCGGGGCGAAGGGAATTCTTCTGGCAGGCCATATCGGAAAGCTGGTCAAGCTGGCCGGAGGAATCATGAACACCCATTCCCGGAACGCGGACAGCCGTATGGAAATCCTGACGGCCCATGCGGCGGTCCTGGGAGCGGATCGGGAGACAGCTGCGGCTCTGATGAACTGCGTTACGACGGATGAGGCTCTGGATATTTTGAAGGAGAAGGGGCTTTTGGAGGGCGTCATGGAACGGCTTCTGGAGCGGATGGAGTTCTATGTGGATCACAGAAGTGGGCGGAGCCTGGAGAGAGGAATCGTTATCTTTTCCCAGGAGCATGGGACACTGGGAGAATCCCGGGACGCCAGGAGAATTCTCGGCTGTCTGCAAAGCGAGATGTCTTAAGGCAGACGGTCTGGGCAGATAAAACGGAGGACGGGAAATGAAGCTTGCAGTGATTGCATTTACCAGATCGGGAAGCAGGTATGCGCTTCGTATTGCGAAAGCGATGGAGGAGCGCGGTGTTTCCTGTGAGGCATATGGAAAGGGAAAAGAGGCAGAGAGCTGGGGAATCTGTCCGGTGCAGGAGCCGCTTAAGGACTGGACAGGGCGGGCCTTCTGCCAATGTGACGGCCTGGTTTTTGTAGGGGCGGCAGGAATCGCCGTCCGGGCAATTGCGCCCTTTGTGGCCAGTAAGGCTTCCGATCCCGCAGTGCTCTGTATGGATGAGCAGGGGCATTTTGTGATTTCTCTCCTGTCCGGCCACTTGGGAGGTGCGAATGCTCTGACAAGGGAGATCGCGGCGCTCTGCGGAGCAGTTCCGGTGATTACGACGGCGACAGATGCAGGAGGAAGGTTTTCAGTGGATGACTTTGCCCGCCGTGGAAATCTGTATCTGGATAATCTGAAGCTGGCGAAGGAGATCGCGGCGGATGTGCTGGAGCAGCGTACTATCGGTCTGTACAGCGACTTTGAATTGTGCGGCCAGATTCCTCCGGAGCTGTCCTGCCAGAAAAGGGACGGCGTCGGAATCAGTATTTCCCTGGATGAAGCCTACGATCCCTTTCCCAGAACGCTTCATCTGGTGCCCAGAATTACAGTACTTGGGATTGGCTGCAGAAAGGGTACGTCTGCGGAGCAGATAGAGGCTCTGGTCAGAGAGACTCTGGAAAAGAATCAGATTTCCATGCACAGCATTGCAAGGGCGGCCTCTGTCGATTTGAAAAAGGATGAACCAGGCCTCCTGGAATTCTGCCGGAAATGGAGGATTCCGTTTCTGACCTATACTGCAGAGGAGCTGCAGGCCGTGGAGCATGAGGAGGAGCTGGCAGAATCAGAGTTTGTGAAAAGAACGGCCGGGGTAGGAAATGTCTGTGAACGCAGCGCTTTGAAGGCTTCCGGCAGAAGAAGGCTTTTGCAGGGAAAGACAGCGAAGGACGGCGTGACGCTGGCAGTGGCGCTGCAGGAATATGCGGTAAATTTTGAGTGAGATGGAAGGAAAGCAATGAAACAGGTAATCGTATTTGCAGGGACGACAGAGGGAAGGATAATCGGAGAATGGCTGGCGGCTGAGGGAGTGGAGACGCTCTGCTGCGTAGCCACCGAATATGGAAAAGAACTGATGAAGCCGGAACCGGGGCTGGATGTACGCCAGGGACGCCTGTCTGCGGAAGAGATGCAGGAGCTTTTTGAAGAGGAAGGAAGGCCCCTGGTTTTGGATGTGACGCATCCGTATGCCTCTGTGGTTTCTGAAAATATTCACGCTGCCTGTGAGAAGGCCTCCTGCAGATATCTGCGCCTGATCCGCCCTTTGGCGTCTTCCGGGCAGCGCATGGGAGATGCAGAGAGCGAAGCTGTCGTAACGGTGGACAGTGTGGAGGAGGCTGTGAGCTGGCTGTCCCATACGGAGGGACCGGTATTTGTCACGACAGGGAGTAAGGAGCTTTCGAAGTTCACGGCTCTTCCGGATTTTCAGAACCGGGTCTATGCCCGTGTCCTTGCGACGCCGGAGGTGGTGCGCCAGTGTACGGAGCTTGGGTTGACGGGGACTCATCTGATCTGCATGCAGGGGCCCTTTTCCAGAGAACTGAATCTGGCGATGCTGCGGCAGACCGGCGCAAAATATATGGTGACCAAGGAGTCCGGCAGGGCGGGAGGCTTTCCTGAAAAGCTGGAAGCGGCGAAGGAAGCCGGAGTCCGGCTGGTTCTGATCGGACGGCCGCCGGAGCAGGAGGGGCTGTCCATAGAAGAGGGAATCCGTTTCCTGGCGGAAGAATTTTCGCTGGAGAAAAGACCGGAGCTTCCGGAGTACGCAGATACGGAATGTGAAATGCCGGGAAGCAGTCTGGCAGATGGGAAGGGGCGCCTGGCAGAGAAGGAAGGCGGACTGGAAGCTGCAGGCGGGCGGAAGGCCTTCCTGGTGGGGATCGGAATGGGTGTCCTGGAAAATATGACAGGAGAAGCGCTTTCTGCTTTCCGGGAGGCAGACTGTATCCTGGGCTCAGGAAGAATGCTGGACGCCTTCCGGGACTGGGGAAAGCCGCTCTTTGACGCTTATGCCCCGGAAAAAATGATTGATTTTGTGAGAGAAAAGCCGCAGTGGAGGAGGATTGCGGTAGCGCTGTCTGGCGACGTGGGATTTTACAGCGGTGCGAAAAGGCTGATTGCGGCCTTTGAGAGGGAAGGAATTGAGACGGAGCTGATTCCTGGCGTTTCCTCTGTGGCCTATTTCTGCAGCCGGCTGAAAATAGCCTGGGAGGATGTGAAGCTGATGAGCATCCATGGGCGCAGCCAGAATCTGATTGCGGCAGTCAGAAGGCATTTTCGGACGTTTACGCTGCTCGGAGGACGGGATAACGTAGAAGCCCTCTGTGACAGGCTGCTGGAATATGGGCTTTCAGAGGTAAGGATTTTTATTGGCGAGAGGCTGCATTATCCGGAGGAGCGGATTACCGAGGGAAAACCGGAGCAGCTGAAGGGGAAGAGCTTTGACGGCCTCTGTGTGGCCCTGATTGAAAATCCGGATTTCAGGAACGGGCTCCGCGGCTGTATCCCGGATGAGGAATTTCTGCGGGGAGACGCGCCTATGACGAAATGTGAGGTTCGGGGACTTTCTGTGGAGAAGCTGGGCCTGCAGGAGGATTCTGTGGCCTGGGATATCGGCGCGGGCACAGGGTCTGTGACTGTGGAGATGGCTCTGAGGGCCTTTGACGGAGAGGTCTGGGCGGTGGAAAAGAAGCCTGCGGCTGCAGAGCTGATTCAGGAAAACTGCCGGAGATTCGGGGCGCCGAACGTCCAGGTAGTGGAGGGAACGGCTCCGGAGGCCCTGAAAGAGCTGCCCGCACCGACCCATGTATTTATCGGCGGATCCTCTGGCAGCCTGAGGGAGATCCTGGAGCTGGCGCTGGCGAAAAATCCGGCTGTCCGTGTGGTGATCAACGCAATTACGCTGGAGACGGTAGGAGAAGCAAACGCCTGCCTGAAGGAGCTGCCCTTCACAGACACAGAGATTGTGCAGCTGCAGACTGCAAAGGCAAGGAAGGCCGGCCCCTATCAGCTGATGATGGGCCAGAATCCGGTCTATCTCTTCTCAGCCAGGGGAAAGGGGGAAGCGTGACATGAAGCTTCCGAGAATCATGCTGGCAGCCCCGGCAAGCGGCAGCGGAAAGACGCTTGTGACCTGCGGGATCCTGCAGGCCCTTGTAAACCGCGGATACCGGGTTGCCTCCTTTAAATGCGGGCCAGACTATATCGATCCGATGTTTCACAGCCGGGTGATCGGCACACGTTCCGGCAATCTGGATACCTTTTTTACGGATTATGAGACGACGCGCTTTCTCTTTGGGCGCGCCGCTTCGGATGCGGATCTCTCAGTGATTGAGGGAGTAATGGGCTATTATGACGGCCTGGGCGGCATCTCGAGAAAAGCCAGCTCCTCTGATGTGGCGGAGGCTCTGGAGGCTCCGGTCGTTCTGGTGGTGAACTGCAGGGGAATGAGCATGTCGGTTCTGCCTCTGATCAAGGGCTTTCTGGAATTTGAGGAGTCCCGGAATATCCGGGGAGTCATTTTGAATCAGATGCCGGCCTCCCTCTATCAGGATTTAAAAGGACAGATCGAAGAACAGCTTCCGGTAAAGGTGCTCGGCTATGTGCCAAAAGCGGAGGAGCTGGTGCTGGAAAGCCGCCATCTGGGCCTGGTGCTGCCTGGGGAGATCGAGCAGCTGAAGAAGAAGCTGAACCAGATGGCGGAGCTTCTGGAAAAGACGCTGGATCTGGATGCGCTGATTGCCATGGCCCGGGAGGCTGGGGAATTGTCCTGGAGAGCTCCGGAGCTTCCGGCGCTTTCAGAAGGAAAAGGAGTCCGGATCGGCGTGGCGCAGGACGAAGCCTTCTGCTTTACTTACCGGGACAATCTGCAGATGCTGGAGGATATGGGTGCTGAGCTTGTACCCTTTTCGCCTCTTTCGGACAGCCGGCTTCCGGAACGCCTGCAGGGACTGATATTAAGCGGCGGTTATCCGGAGCTGCATGCGCCGGCTCTTGCCGAAAACTCCTCTATGCGGGAGGAGATCCGGGAGGCAGTGAAGGCAGGCCTTCCCTGTATTGCGGAATGCGGAGGCTTTCTCTATCTGCACAGGACGCTGGAAGGAGAAGACGGGAAGGAGTATCCGATGGCAGGAGTGCTGGACGCGAGGGCGTTCCGCACGCCGAAGCTTTCACGGTTTGGATATATTACTTTGACGGCCCGGCAGGATCAGCTTCTGCTGCGGGAGGGAGAGCAGATCCGCGGCCATGAGTTCCACTACTGGGAAAGCGAGAGCTGCGGAGAGGCGATGCAGGCGAAAAAGCCTTTGAGGAAGCGGAGCTGGAGCTGTGTGCACGGAAATAGCACACTGTATGCCGGTTTCCCGCACCTGTTTTTCTACTCCAATCCGGAGGCTGCCTGGAATTTTCTGAAGAAATGTGAGGAACAGCCATGCTGATACTGGTGACTGGCGGAAGCGGCAGCGGAAAATCGGAGTATGCCGAGGGGATAGCCGTGTCCCTGGCGGAAAGGGACGGGCTTCCGCTCTATTATATTGCGGCGATGAAGCCCTATGGAGAAGAGGGAAAGCGGCGTGTGGAGCGCCACCGGAGGCTGCGGGCCGGGAAAGGCTTTCAGACCGTGGAGCGCTATGTGGCTCTGAAAGGTCAGGAGCTGCCGGAAGAGGGAGTTGTTCTCCTGGAGTGTCTGTCTAACCTGACAGCCAATGAAATGTTTGAGCCGGAAGGCGCAGGGGACGGGACGGAAGAAGCCGTGCTTGCGGGAGTGGAAGCCCTTTCGGGACGCAGCAGGCATCTGGTTGTGGTGACCAACGATATCTTTTCCGATGGAATCACATATGATGAAGTAACGGGGCTGTATCAGGAACGGCTTGGGCATATCAACAGGGAGCTGGCTGCGCGGGCAGAGCAGGTGACAGAGGTGGTATGCGGGATTCCTCTGCAGCTGAAAAAAGAAGGAAGTATGATATGAGACGGCTATGGAACAGTTTTAAGATTGCATTTGCGATGTACTCAAAGATACCGATGCCAAAGGCGGACTGGGAAAAGGAAAATATGCGATATATGATGTGCTTTTTCCCGCTGATCGGGATTGTCATTGGCGCGCTTCTGGCGGGCTGGTGCTGGCTGGCAGAGCGGCTGGAGGCAGGACAGATTTTAAGAAGCGCAGTCTATGTGCTGATTCCTGTGGCGGTGACAGGAGGAATTCATCTGGATGGACTTCTGGATACGGCAGATGCGCTGTCCTCCTATCAGTCAAGGGAGCGAAAGCTGGAGATTTTGAAGGACTCTCATGCAGGAGCCTTTGCGGTGATTACAGCCTGCTGTTATTTTCTGGCCTCCTTTGGAATCTGGAGTGAGCTTGACAGGCGTCAGGTTCTGGTGCTGGCCGGAGGCTTTGTGCTTTCCCGCGCCATGAGCGGCCTTGGCGTGGCGGCCTTTCCCTGTGCGAAGAAAACGGGAACGCTTGCCATGTTTTCTGACGCGCTTCAGGAACGGGTTGTGATGTTCTGCCTGTATGTGCTGCTGTTTCTGTCGGCTGCCTGGATGTGTATTCTGGATCCGAAGCTTGGCACGGCGGCAGTGGCAGGAGGCTGGCTGACATTTTTTTGGTACTTTCGGATGTCCATGAAACAGTTTGGCGGGATTACCGGCGATCTGGCAGGCTTTTTTGTGCAGATGTGCGAGCTTGTGATGGCGGTCTGTGTATGGGCAGCGGGAAGGCTTTAGAAGGAGAAGAAATGATACTGGTTATCGGAGGAGCGTTTCAGGGAAAAAAGGATTATGCAAAGGAGGCCTTTTTCCTGGCAGATGAGGACTTTACAGACGGCGCCTGCTGCAGCGAAGAGGAGCTGTATCAGGCAAAGGCTGTCGTACACCTTCATGAATATGTGCGCCGCTGCCTTCAGGAGGGCAGGGAGCTCACGGGGCTGGCTGACAGCCTTGTAAAGCAGAATCCGGATATCATCATTCTGGCAAATGAGCTGGGAAGCGGCGTCGTGCCTGTGGACGCCTTTGACCGGAGCTGGAGAGAGACGACCGGGCGCCTCTGCTGCGAGCTGGCAAAGAGGGCCGATGAGGTTCACCGGGTAGTCTGTGGAATCGGGACGGTGATTAAGGGATGACGGAGCTTTTTTTTATCCGGCATGGAAAGACGTACGGAAATACGCTTGGCCGTTATATCGGCACGACAGATGAGCCTCTCTGTGAAGAGGGCAGGACGGCGCTTGCAGAGAATGCGGAAAAAAGGCTGGCTGGTATCCGGCCGGACGCCGTATATGCAAGCCCCATGAAGCGTTGCCTGCAGACGGCGGAAATTCTCTTTCCGGGTGTTCCGGTGAGAGTATTCCAGGAGCTCAGGGAATGCGACTTTGGGGAATTTGAGAATCGGAATTATCAGGAGCTGTCCGGAAATGCGGCTTATCAGGCCTGGATAGACAGCGGCGGAGCTCTCCCGTTTCCGGGCGGTGAGAGCAGGGAGGGCTTTCAGGAACGCTGCGTGGAAGGCTTCCGGCAGGTTCTGGAGGATGTCAGACAGCGCTGCGAAGGAAGGACAGAAGAGCCTGGAGCGGCAGAGGGAACCGGAACGGAAGAAGGCTTCCGGGCGGCCCTTGTTGTACATGGGGGGACGATTATGAGCATTCTTTCTGCCTGTGCTTTTCCGCAGGAAGAGTACTATCACTGGCAGGTAAAGAATGGAGAAGGCTTCCGGGCGCTTTGGGATGAGACAGACAAAGGAGGAATTCGGCTTTATGAAATTTCACATATTGGCGCTGATTCTGGGGTTTCTGCTTGACCTGGCTTTTGGCGATCCGCGCTTTTTGTATCATCCGGTCCGGCTGATTGGGAATCTGATTGCCTGGGCGGAGAAACCATTCCGGGCTGTGTTTCCGAAGTCAGAAAAAGGGGAGCTGGCGGCAGGAGCCTTTTTCACGGTATTTGTGACGGCCGTGTCTACAGCCGTTCCTGCCTTGATTCTCTGGCTCGCTGCCAGAGCTTCCGTCTGGCTGGCATTTGGGCTGGAGGTGTTCTGGAGCTTTCAGATCCTGGCAGCCAAATCGCTGAAGTCGGAGAGCATGAAGGTTTATGAAGCACTGAAGGAAGGAAATCTGGAAAAGGCAAGAACGGCGGTATCCATGATTGTGGGGCGTGACACGCAGAGCCTGACGGAGGAGGGTGTGGCAAAGGCTGCAGTGGAAACCGTAGCGGAAAATTCCTCTGACGGAGTGGTAGCTCCTTTGATTTTCCTGGCTGTCGGCGGCCCTGTTCTGGGATTTTTTTACAAGGCGGTCAATACGCTGGATTCCATGGTGGGCTATAAGAATGACAGATATTTGTATTTCGGGCGTTTTTCGGCAAAGCTGGATGATGTGCTGAACTTCATTCCTTCCCGCTTAAGCGGTCTTTTGCTGGTGGCAGCCAGCTCTTTTGCAGGACTGGATTTCAAGGGGGCCTGGCGGATTTTTAAACGGGACCGGAAAAACCATGCAAGTCCGAATTCTGCTCAGACAGAGGCAGCGGCAGCAGGCGCGCTGGGCGTGCAGCTGGCAGGAGACGCTTACTATTTTGGGAAGCTTTACAAAAAGCCGACGATCGGCGACGCGCAGCGCCCGGTGGAATACGAGGATATCCGGCGGGTGAACCGGCTGATGTATGCGGCGGTCTGGCTGGCGCTTCTCATAGCGGCGGCAATTGCGGCAGCGCTGGAATTCTGTATATAATACCTTTGTTTGAGGCTTTGCCGCCTGCACAGCGGAGCAGCCAGATTTCGGGGAAACCCGGGTAGTTTTGTTTTAAGACTGGAGGAATAGGAAAATGAAGAAATCTTGTATCCATATTTACTGCGGAGACGGCAAGGGAAAATCTACCGCTGTTATGGGACTGGCTCTCAGGGCAGCCGGAAGCGGAAGGAAGGTGGTTCTGACCCAGTTTCTCAAGGATGGAAAATCTTCAGAATTGAATATCCTGAAAGGTCTGCCCCAGGTGACAGTGCTGACCTGCCAGAAGCAGTTCGGCTTTTTCTGGAATATGACGGAAGAACAGAAGACAGAGGCCCGGGCAGCCTATCAGGAGCTGTTTGATAAGGCGGTTCAGACAGCAGAGGAGGAAGACGCGTTTCTTTTGGTGATGGATGAATTTATGGCGGCCTATAACCATGGGATGATTGACAGGGAGAAGGCGTTGGAGTTCCTAAGAGAGCGGCCGGAGGCTCTGGAGGTAGCGCTGACTGGCCGGGATCCGGCCCCGGAGCTTATGGAGCTTGCGGATTATGTGTCTGAGGTACGGAAAATCAAGCATCCCTTTGACGAAGGGCTGAATGCGCGCCGGGGAATTGAAATGTAAAAAATTAGAAAAACGCTTTCCCGGCTGAGCGCATTTCCTGCTATTCGGCGGATCTGCTTCTGAGACAGTATTCCAGGCTCAGGGGAAAGGCAGGAAAGAGATTTACTTATGGAGACATTAAAAAGGTTTATGTGATTGTACTTTTTGAGGAAAGCCCTGCTGTGTTCCATAAATATCCGGGAGTTTATCTGCACTATGGGAAGACGAAGTTTGAGACCGGCCTGCCGCTGGAGCTTTTGCAGGAATTCTGCCTGATAGCCCTTGACGTCTTTTGTGAAATTCCGTATTCTAAAGATGAAAAGAGTGAACAGAAAGCATGGCTGTCGCTTCTGACGACAGAAGATCTGAAGAATGCGGAAAGATGGATTCAGGAATATCCCTGGCTGGAGGAGATTTATCAGGAGATTGCCATGCTGCGCCGGAAGCCGGAGGAGGTGCTGGGTATGTGGTCAGAGGCTCTGCGAATGCTGGATGAAAACAGTCTTAAATACTATGTGGATGAGCTGAAGGAAGAGGTTCAGAGAATTACAGAGGAGAAAAACGCGGAACTCAGAGAGAAAGACGCGGAGATAGAAGCCCTGAAGAAAGAGCTTGCCGAATTAAAAAATACATAGGAAAAAGCAAAAGAAAAAGTGCATTAGAAGTATGCCCTCAGTTAACAAGAGTCATTCTGTCAGCTGAGGGCGTTTTGCATATGGGTTTTAGTCTCTCACCCAGAAGACTCCCCCTTGCAAATGTCGATGATTCACTTGGTATCGTCCCGGCTCTTTGTCGTGGCTGTCCCGAATGGGAATCCACAGCCGGTGACATAAAGCGGTTCGGTTATTCCGTCCCAATCGTATCCACGATTGACAGGCTGCACAGCCGTTTCCAGGGGCCATACACCGCCAGGATCACAGAGAGCAGCATAAGCAGGACGATCAGTCCCAGCTCTGTCCAGGGAATTCTCCAGGGATCGCCCCAGTGGAAGGTGATGAGCTGTGAGAACAGAAGACGGTGGAGGAAAAGGCCCAGCGCAGTGCCAAGAACGCTTCCGGCGGCTGCGTATGCAGCCGCCTCGGCCGCCAGCATCCGGAGGAGCTGGCGGGCGCTTAAGCCCACAGCACGGAAGACACCGTACTGGCGTGTTCTTGCCGCAGCACTCATGGCAATGCTGTTGATTACATTGAAAATGGTAATCAGAGCAATGAGAATGAGAAAGCCGCAGACGAACAGCCAGAAGCAGTACCAGGAGCCGCGTGTGCTGGCATTGCTGATGCGCTCGTCGGAAAAAAGATACTGCGTGCCGGTAAGCTGGCGGATTGCGTTTACATCCTCCTTTGAAGCGTCAGGAGACAGCTGCAAATCGATGATGGTGTAGTCAGTGAGGCCGGTGATCTGCCGGAAGGTATCCTCGGAACAGATGACAATATCGGCGCCGTTTGTGGCGGTAAAGGGACAGCTGGAAAGCGTGCCTGCGATCTGGAGGGCAGACGTATTTCCTTTATAGGACAGTGCCAGAGTGTCTCCGGTCTGTATGATGTTGTCAGAGCTGTATACGGTCAGTGCAGCTCCTGGCTGATTCTGGACTGTTTGTACAGAGCCGTCCAGGAGATATTCCTCAGCCCATCCAAACTGCTTTTGTTCATAGGAGATCAGATCGACCTTTGTTTCCTTTCCGTTTACCATGGCAGGGATTTCATATGCAAACATCCGGCCATAGGCTTTCGAAACTGCCGGATTTTCCTGCAGGGTATCCAGATATGTTCTGTCTACGGAGCAGGTCTGTCCCGGGCTGATGATAGAAATATCCGCAGTCCATGGACGTAAGGGAGTCAGAGAATGCTTCAGAAAATCCACAGCCACGGAGAAGGACAGAAAAAGGACGATGCTCAGGGCAAAGGAGCCTGTCATAAGAAGCAGATTCTTCCGGCTGGCCCCTGCATGATGAAGGCCCAGGGCGGTGTCGATTCGGAACAGCTTTATACCAGCGGCTCTTTGGACAGGCCGGTAATCAGCTGCGCTTCCCGATACTGCAGCCAGCGGGGAGACCCGGGCCGCTTTTCTGGCCGGAGCGCGGGCAGCCAGAAGCACAGTCAGCAGCCCCACGACAGTTCCGGCAAGCAGGCTTGGGATGCTTATGGCAAATGCCGGCATGGCACCGAAATATTCCGGGCTTAAGAAACGCAGTATGGCGCAGAGGAGCCAGATCACTGCGACGCCTAAGCCCAGGCTGACCGGAATGGCAAGGCGGCACCAGGCAAGAGCCTCTCTCGTTACCAGCCGCATGACCTGTCTCGGCGTAGCGCCAATACAGCGCAGAAGACCGAAGAACTCGGTTCTCTGGGAGACGCTGCTGTTCAGGCTGCCTGCAATCATCAGAATTCCTGCAGCCAGGACCAGAAGAAAGAGCACCGCTGCCGAGGAATAGATGTATAGGACAAAGGAATTGGAGCTCTGTCCCAGCAGGGCCAGAAGCTGCGTGTTTTCAGACACCTGGCTGTCAGAGAGGCCGCATTGTTCCTTCAGGCTGGAAACAGCGTCTTGAACGTGAAAGGGATTGGAAAAGCGTACATACAGCACGGTGTTGTAATCTGTAAGCGTCTCATGCTTTTGGGCGGGATAAATGGAAAAGAAGCTGTCCATGGAAAGGATGATCCCATAGGAATCCTCGCTGGAGTTCTTTGACGCATTTCCGACGAAGCCGGTGATAGTATAGGTCAGGTCTGAGCCGTCAGGAGTATTTACAGTGATTGTATCACCGATTTGAAGCCTGAGAGCATCCCGGGCATTTGCCGTAAGTACAGCTTCTTTTTCAGTTTGCGGAAGCCTTCCTTCCTCGAAAAGGGACGGATTCATTTCCGAGATCCAGGCTTCGTCACAGCCCATCAGAATCGCAGTCTTGCCGGACAGAGTATATCCCTCATCGCCCCGGTAGTTCAGGACGCCGTAGCGGGCTGTTGTGAGTCCGGGGCGTCTGGCGATCAGACCGGCTTCTGCACTTGTGATATCGCGGATACTGATATGAAAGTCGCCGAAATCTCTCCGGGCCTGAAGAAGCTGGCTTCGGATATACATATCAGCCATGCCGAAGATCGTGGTTACCAGAAATACAGACAGAATAATGCAGAATACAGAGAGCCGGTTCTGCCTCCGGCGTACTTTGGCTGATATGGATGCGAGTTCAAGATAATGCTTCATGGACAGTTCCTCCTATTGTATGCTGATTGTCTTGACAATCGGCATGGAACGGATTCGTTTTGCAGGCTCTCGGACGGAAAGCAGCGCCGTAAGCAGTATGACGCCGGTGATGAAGCCAAGCGCCGGGTAAGGAACGCTCCAGGGCAGTCCCCAGAAATTTGTAATAAGGCTTACGTAAACGGCCCAGTGTACGGGAATTCCCAAAAAACAGCCAAGGAATATGCCGCTGGCCGCGTAGGTGAGCGCCTCTGAAAGGAGCATTTTTGTAAGCTGGCGGCTGCTCATGCCGGCGGCCCGCATCATGCCGTACTGCCTCATGCGTGAGGAAACGCCCATGCGGATAGCGTTCATGATATGAAAGACGGTAATGGCTGTGATGATAGTAAGAAAGCCATAGACAAGCAGGGCGAAGGCGTGGTAGAGGTTCCGCTGCTGGCGGACTCGGCTCAGGCTGTCGGTAAAGACTGCGCCATCGGAAAACAGGGCTTTGACAGAAGCAGCATCCTCATCAGAGGCGCTGTTTTGAAACTGTACGTCGATAATCGTGTATCCGGTTTCTCCAGTCAGGGCCGTGAAGGTAGCCTCTGAACAGATTATAGTCTCTGTGCCTTCTTCCCGGGCAAGAGGACTGTCAGAAAGAATGCCTGCCACAGTCACAGCATGCTCTTTCCCGCCTATGGAAAGCGTAATAATGTCGCCTGGCATGATACCGCTGGGTGTGGCGCTGCCGGATGTGACACTGTCAGTTGTGACACCGCCGGACTCTGTGCCGGATACGACCAGAACCTGGTACAGCTCATTAGCTGCGGCGTCCACAGAACCCTCAGTCAGAGAGGCTTTAGCCCAGTGGAACTGGTTTTCTTCATAGGAAATGAGATTGCTGCTGCGGAGCGTTCCACCGATTACGGCAGGAACGTCATAGGCAAACATGCGCCCATAGGCCCGTTTCACGGAGTCAGACTGAGACGCCTCCTCCAAAAGCGAGGGGGAGAGGGAGCAGGTATTGTCTTCGCTTACAATGGAGAGCTCCGGGGTCCAGGCCTTGGGCATCATGGCGTTTTCCATGAAATCCACAAGCGTAGAAAAGGCCAGGAAAAGGCAGATGCAGACTGCAAAAGCGCCCGTCATCAGGAGATAGCTTTTCTTCCGGGCTCTGGCGTGATGAATGCCAAGGGCAGTTTCAATCCGGAAAAACCGCGTATCCGCCCCGCGGCGAAAGGAAGCGGTCTGATATGCGTTTCCGGATACGGCTTCCAGCGGAGAAGCCTTGGAGGCCAGCTTCGCAGGAGAACGGGCGGCCAGAAGGACGGTGATGAGGCCGAGCAGAACGCCTGCGGCAATGCCAGGCCAGCTGATGCCAAATTTCGGCATATAGGCGAACCACTGAGGGCTGACGGCCTGCATGGCGGCAGACAGGATCCAGACGACCAGAACGGACAGGAGAATTCCCGCAGGCATGGAGGACCGGCACCAGTACAGAGCCTCTCTTCGCACAAAGCGCAGAATCTGTTTCCTGGAAGCGCCCAGGCAGCGCAGCAGGCCGAAAAATTCAGTGCGCTGGGAGACGCTGCTGTTCAGGCTGCTGGAAATCATCAGGATGCAGGCGAGCATCACAAGGATAGAAAGAAAAAACGCGACCTGGTAAATCTGAGAGACGCTGTTTCCCCGAAGCTGCCCTTCGATGCTCAGCAGGCTGGTATGGGCATGGAGCTGCCCGTCTGCGAGCTGATACTGCCGCTGAATATCCGCAATGATATCCGGTATTGCGCAGAAACGGGAAAATTGGATGACAAAGCTCCAGGCTCCGTCTGCAGGCGGGAGCAGAGAAAAGCCGTCTTCTGAAAGGACTGCGGTGTGCGCTGTACCGGAGCCTGTTCCGGAGGAAAGGCGGGAGCACCCGCTGTCGTCCAGAAAGCCCGTTACAGTAAAATGCAGGGACTCTCCGCCGGATTCGGAAAGGATGGCGGTATCCCCGATGGAAAGAGACAGGCTTTTTGCAAGCGTCTCCGGGAGAGCGAGCTCATCTGCAGCCTCAGGATAATTTCCTTCCAGGAGCCTGCCAAGATAGATATCCTGAAATACCTGCTCTGACAGTCCGCTGAGGGCCACAGGCTGGCCGTTCAGTGTATACCCGGCCTCTGCAGGAAGCGTGCCCTGCCATCCGGAGAAAGTCACCTCCGGTCTGGCAGCGATCAGCTCAGCCGTACCGGAATCAACAGAGGTAATTTTATAATGCCAGCTTCCGCCTTCCTGCATTTCCTTTTGAGCCGCGCCCTGCAGGTACATATCGGCAAGGCCGAACATGACAGATACCAGAAATACGGCCAGGACAATGCAGATGCGGGTCATCCGGCTCTGCCTGCGGTGAAGCCTGGCAGAAATGGGAATAAGGTCAAGATAATGCTTCATCTTTATATCCATTCCTTTCGCTTTGCTCAGGCACAAAACGTTATGAAAATGTTTTTCCTGAGCTTAGTTTTTCTTTATAATTCTTCTTGTAGGGAGCTCGGTATACTACA
>NZ_NFLI01000005.1 GCF_002160825.1 Lachnoclostridium sp. An131 | reverse complement strand
GCATAACCTTAACTTTTCAATATTCAATTTTTAAAGCAGCCACCGAAAGATGGTTTCTTTGTCATGCGATCAAGGGAATGGATACCCTCTACTTTTCATTTTCAATCTTATTCCCTCCCAAATCCGTGAGGACGCCGTCCGAGACCTGAAAGACCCGGTCTACAGACGCCGTCAGGCTTCTGTTGTGGGTGATCATCAGAATGGTCTGCTGGAAGCGCCTGGAAGCTCTGGTGAGCAGAGCAATGACGTCCTGGCTGTTTCTGCTGTCCAGGTTTCCGGTGGGCTCGTCTGCCAGAATAAGCTTGGGACGGGTGATGAGCGCCCTGCCGATGGCGGTGCGCTGCTGCTGGCCGCCGGAGAGCTGGCTGGGAAGATGCTTCCGCCGGTCTTTAAGCCCCAGAAGCTCCAGCAGCTCATCCACCTCATCCTGCTTTGGCTGGCGGTAATCCAGAAGCAGAGGAAACAGAATGTTCTGCTCGACATTCAGTTCGGGAACCAGCTGAAAGGCCTGGAAGATAAAGCCGATGCCGCGCCGCCGGAAGATGGTGCGCGCCTCATCCTTCATGGAGAACAGGTTCTGCCCGTCTATCAGCACAGTTCCGGATGTGGGGACGTCCAGGCCTCCGATACAGTTTAAAAGTGTGCTCTTGCCGGAACCGGATTCGCCGATGACAGCGGCGAACTCCCCCTTTTCAAGAGAAAAGCTGACATTTTTCAGCGCGTCTACCTTCGCCTCGCCCTTTCCGTAGGTTTTGCAAAGGTTCTGGACCTTCAGGATTTCCATTGATTAAGACCTCCCTTTCAGAAAATAGGTGTTGGTATTTGGAGGAACGGTCCCTCCGGCTCTGATCCTAGCAGAGCTGCCTTACAGCAAGGTGAATTTTGCCTTACGGTTTTGTAAGGAAGGAGAGAGTAAACGCAGTTCCCTCACCGGGAGTGCTCTGCACGGAAATCAGGCCGCCCTGTCCTTCAATAATGGATTTTGCAAGGGGAAGCCCCAGGCCGACGCCCGTCGTATCAAGAGAGCGGCTGCTGCGGTAAAAACGCTTAAAAATATGATGAATGTCTTCCGGGGCGATTCCGCTGCCGTCGTCTGCGACAGTGATCTGGAGCATGGCTGGTGTGTGTTTCCAGGAAATCTGGATATGTCCGCCGGCATCTGTGTGATCGAGCGCATTTTTCACCAGATTGCCGATGGCCTCGCTGGTCCAGCCGGCGTCGCAGTACAGAGTCGCTTCGGGATCGCCGTTTATCAGGAGCTCCTTTCCCTCCTGTCTGGCCCGTTCAGTCAGATCGCTTAATGAGCGGGAGATAAGCTCGGGCAGCGGGTGCGCCTTCTGCTCAAAGACGATATTTCCGGTATCCAGGCGGGTGATTTTCAGCATGGAAAGGATGAGCTGCTCCATGCGCGTGAGGGCAGCTCCCATCTTTCCGGAAAATTCACGGACTGCGTCTGCGTTGTCCGGTTCATCCGCCAGAATTTCCTGATACATCGCAAGGGCTGCCAGCGGGGTTTTCAGCTGATGCGAGATATCAGAAATCGTAGTTTTGAGAAATTCCTTTGTCTTGTGCTCTGTCTCGTTTTTGGACTGCAGGATTGTGGCCAGCTGTTCCACAGAGGCAAAGAGGCGGAAAAGCTCCCCTTCCTGATTCTGCGGCAGGTGAGCGGAAAAGTCGCCGTCTGTATAGCTCTGGATGATCTGTCCGGCCTGAAGATACAGCCGCCTGCGGCTGCGGAAGAAAAGAATGGTTCCAAGGAAAAGGATCAGACCCAGGAGGAGAAGCAGTCCGGCGAGAAAAATCAGGTTCTCCCGGAGAAAGCTGTTCAGGAAAGGGAGAAGCCAGGAGGAGGAAGACTCCCCAAAACTGATTTTGTTCAGTAGGGCTTCTCCCTCCGGGCTGACGGCGCTGCCGGTAAGAGCGGCTGCGATGGCGGTCTCCGGAACGCCCTGTTCCAGGAGGGCGGAGGCAGCGGCTTTACTGTGGAGCAGATACATTTCCCTGGCTGTGTGAAGCTGAAAAAAGCAGAAAAGACTGAAAAGGGCAGCGGCCAGAACAGAGAAAAGAAGCAGAAAAGAGCAGAAATGCCGAACCTGCCGGTCTTGAATCATATGCATCATACCTCCTCCTTCCACTGGTATCCAAAGCCCCGGACTGTGATGATGCGCCGGGGATTGGAAGGATCGGCTTCCACCTTTTCCCGGAGGCGCCGCACATACACGGACAGAGTATTGTCGTCCACAAAGCTTCCGGCCTCGTCCCAGAGCTCATTCAGAATAGCGTCTCTTGTGACGATGCGGCCCGCGTTGCGCAGCAGAAGGCCAAGCAGGCGGTATTCAGCCCCTGTCAGCTCCAGGGGCTTTCCGTCCAGAAAGGCACGGCTGCTCAGAAAGTCGATTGTGACGCTGCCGCAGGTAAGGGAGGAGCCGGCGTCATGCTCTGATATCCGGGCCCTGCGCAGCAGGGCCCGGATACGGGAGCAGAGCTCCCCGAGCCGGAAGGGCTTGGTGATGTAATCGTCTCCGCCGCAGTCCAGGCCGCGGATGACGCTGACCTCCTCGTCAGAGGCGGTCAGAAAGATGACGGGAATCCGGCTGCCCTGCCGGCGCACTCGTTCGCAGAAGTCGAAGCCGGTTCCGTCCGGCAGGGTGACGTCCAGGAGCAGCAGGTCGTAGCGGCCGATTTCGGGAAGAAGCCCGGCGGCCTCCCGAAGCGTCCGGACAGCCTCCGTCTCAAAGCCGTTTTTCTTTAAAGAATATTTTAATCCGTCTATGAGGCTGATATCGTCCTCCAGCAATAATAATCTGTTCAAAAAAATTCCTCCGTCGGCAGCCGGCCCGTATAGAAGAGAGCCGGCGCAAGTATTTGCGATGTCATCCTCTGCTGACAAGCTTACACGTTTCCAATGTCCCGTATGTTCTTGTCAGCAGGGGTACTGTCCTTGTTATTATATCAGATTCCGGGGATTCTTACCTTACAGAATCGTAAGGCAGCAAAAGAATGAAAAGAGGGATTCGCTGTCTGAAAAGAGGCAAAAAACAAAAGAGGGCAATCCCCTGGCTGCCGCTCATAACCGAAGCGGCCGGAATGCCAGAGGGCTCCTTCCTTTCGTTTAACGGATAAAATTCGTCATCTGATGCTCTTCCGGGATTTCCGGAAGGCCATAGGCTTCCTTTCCGAGCTTGATGCTCTTCATGAGAAAGGCCATATTTCTCGCCAGAGTCCGCATGGTCTGCAGGCCTTCAGCATCCTGGAGAGCCTCGCCCGGCGTTCTGCCGTGGATGCTGTTCCAGTACTGGCTGGAGGCTACCGGCATGCCGGAGATCGTGAAATACTTGTTCAGCTCGTCGAAGGTAGCGGAAAGGCCGCCTCTTCTGGCTGCGACCACGCTTGCGCCCACCTTCATGGTCTTGTCAAAGGGTGTGCTGTAGAACAGGCGGTCGAGAAAGGCAATCAGCGTTGCGTTTGCAGAGGCGTAGTAGACGGGGCTTGCAATCACAAGGCCGTCGCAGGCTTCGAATTTGGGAGCGGTCTCGTTGACCAGATCGTCAAAGGTACAGGCTCCCTTTTTATGACAGACACCGCAGGCAACGCAGCCCCGGATATCCTTGTTTCCGACATGGATCAGTTCGGTCTCGATTTGCTCCTGCCCGAACACCTTCTCCATCTCATGAAGTGCAATATAGGTGTTTCCCTCTTTGTGAGGGCTTCCGTTGATCATTAATACTTTCATGTCAGTTTCCCTCCTTTAAATACAGATTATATCACAGACCGAATCAAAGTGAAGATTCATTTTTGCAGGATAGCCAACCGGTAAAAAATGTGCTATAGTAATAATCAGTGTCCGTGCTCGCGGGAAGAGCCGGACAGAAGAAATCGGCATGAAAATGAAGGCGGAGGAGTGAAGCAAAGATGCCAATTAAGGTACAGAGTGATTTGCCTGTAAGGGCAATTCTTGAAAGTGAAAATATTTTCGTCATGGATGAGACGCGGGCGCTGAATCAGGATATCCGTCCGTTGAAGATAGGAATCCTGAATCTGATGCCTTTGAAGGAGGACACAGAGCTTCAGCTGCTGCGTTCCCTGTCCAACACACCGCTGCAGCTGGATATCACCTTTATTATGGTCAGCAGCCATGAATCCAAGAATACGGCTCAGAGCCACATCAACAAATTCTATGAGCCGTTCTGCGAGATCAAAAAGCGGCGCTTTGACGGCCTGATCATCACAGGAGCTCCGGTGGAGCAGATGGAGTTTGAGGAAGTGGATTACTGGGAGGAGCTGGTAGAGATCATGGACTGGGCTGACGCGCATGTTACGTCCACGTTCTTTATCTGCTGGGGAGCGCAGGCAGCGATGTATCATTTTTATGGACTGAAGAAAAAGCTGCTTCCGCAGAAGCTGTTCGGCCTCTACCGCCACAAGGTGCGCAACCGGAAGGAGCCGCTGGTGCGCGGCTTTGATGATGAGTTTTACGCGCCTCATTCCCGGCATACGACTGTAGATGCGGAGGAAATACGGGCCTGCAGCGAGCTGACGATTCTGGCGGAGTCTGAGGAGGCGGGCGTCTTTATCGCCATGGCTGAGGAAGGACGCAAGATTTTCGTCTTCGGGCATCCGGAGTATGACAGGCTGACGCTTGAGAAGGAATATGTGCGGGATAAGAGCAAGGGGTTGGATATTCAGCTTCCGAAGGATTATTTCCCGGACAACAACAGCGAAAACAGGCCTCTTCTGATGTGGAGAGCGCATGCAAATACATTATATACAAACTGGATCAATTATTACGTATATCAGCTTACGCCGTACGTGTGGGAGGATGAGCGGTAAAGGCTGCCTTATGGTGGCTTTCTCTTGTCTGTTGCAGAAAAGGAAGCTGATCTCGTATTATGACAGAAAGGGAGAATTTATGAGCAAAATACTTTTAAGCGCCGACAGTACCTGTGATCTGGGGGCTCAGCTGAAGGAGCAGCACCAGGTACATTATTATCCGTTTCACATTATTTTGGACGGAAAGGATTATCAGGATAATGTGGATATTACGCCGCAGGATATTTTTCAGGCCTATTATGACAGAAAGCTTCTTCCACAGACGGCGGCCATCAACGTGCAGGAGTATCTGGACTATTTTACGCCCTTTGTGGAGCAGGGATATGAGATAGTGCACCTGAATCTGGGAGGAGCTCTTTCCAGCGCGCACCAGAACTGTGTGCTGGCGGCAAAGGAGCTGCCGGGGGTCTATCCTGTAGATTCCTGTAACCTGTCTACAGGAATCGGCCACCTGGTACTGGATGCGTCCGACTGGATCCGGCAGGGGCTTTCTGCGGCCGAGGTGGCGGCCCGTCTGGAAAGCCGGAAGAGTCTGGTTCATGCCAGCTTTATTCTGGATACGCTGAAATTTATGAGTGCCGGCGGCCGGTGCAGCAGCATCACTGCACTGGGAGCGAACCTGCTGAATATTAAGCCCTGCATCGAGGTAGACAATACCTCCGGGGCCATGCATGTGGGCAGAAAATACCGGGGAACCCTGGATAAGGTGCTTCCGCGCTATGTAAAAGACACCCTGCAGTCTTACGAGAAGCTGAATACAGGGCGCCTTTTTATCACGCATTCCGGTATCGATGAGTCTTATATTGCCTTGGTAAAGGAGGCCGTGGAGCAGGAAGCCTCCTTTGACAATATTTATATCACGCAGGCCAGCTGTACGATCTCCTGCCATTGCGGGCCGAATACACTGGGAATCCTGTTTGAGACAGAGGAATAGAAGCGATATTCGGCGCTGGCTCAGACAGAAGCCTTACGCAGAATAGATTCCGGCATTTTTTATAATCACCTTAGCTCCGATCTGGATCTGCTCCCTGGAGACACCTCTCAGAGCCAGCCCCACATGTTCGGTGCGGTATGCGGCGCCGTTTGGGCGCCGTTCCTTTACGCGGACGTCTATGCCGGTGATTTCAGCAGAGAGATTTCCTGCATCCTGTACGATGACAGCGGTCTCCCCTCTTCTGCACATGCCGGATTCGATGACGCCTGTCACGACGGTTCCTGTGCCGATAATGGTAAAGGTGTCGTCAATTGTGAGAGAGAAATTCTGGTTCATGCATGCAGGCACGTTGATTCGTTCCATGTATGCGGCCTCTATTTCCTTCTCTTTTCTGCTTCTTCCAAATAAGCCCATGTTTAAATCTCCTTTTTATCTAAAAATATAATATGAGACTGCCAGAGCAATCTGCACAATCAGAATACAGGGCATGCCGATCCGGAAGGATGCATGCTTGGTTTTATGCCGGAATACCTGCATGCCGAGAAGCGCGCCGATACTGCCGCCGATGATGGCGGACAGAAAGAGCGTCTTTTCGGGAATGCGCCATTTATGACGCTTTGCCTTCCTCTTATCCAGGCCCATGAGCAGGAAGGCAAGCAGATTTATGATAATAAGGTAAAGAATAATAATAGAAGCGGGTTTCATAAGGATCTCCTTTTTTTATCTTTGCAGACAGTATTTTCTGTTTGGAGCTTGGCGCCGGTGCAGGATAGATGCCGATATGAATATCATACCGTATAGAAGGTGAGAAGGCAATTGCAGTTTTGCAATAATGCCTGGCGGTTTTGGGATTTTAAACCGGAGCTTATCAATCTTTATAAGCCTGTGAGAACAGAAAGCAGATTCCGGAAAAAACACTTGCTTTTTTCATCCCCGTCTAATATAATAGGCTCATATGTGACAAAGACAAATGTACGCGTCACAAGGACATTAAAAGAATGCTTCAGGGCAGATCACAGGAGGAAGAGAGAGATGTATTCATTGGAAGAAGTGAGAGCGGCTGACCCGGAAATCGCGGCCGCGATTGAGGCGGAGATGAACCGCCAGAACAGCCATATCGAGCTGATTGCGTCAGAAAACTGGGTATCCAAGGCGGTTATGGCGGCTATGGGCAGCCCTTTAACAAATAAATATGCAGAGGGCTATTCCGGAAAGCGGTATTACGGCGGCTGTGAATGCGTGGATGTGGTAGAGGATCTGGCGATTGAGCGTGCAAAGAAGATTTTCGGCTGCGAATATGTGAATGTGCAGCCTCATTCCGGGGCGCAGGCGAATATGGCAGTGCAGTTTGCGATGCTGAAGCCGGGCGATACGATCATGGGACAGAATCTGGCCCACGGCGGACATCTCACACACGGAAGTCCTGCCAATTTCTCCGGAACCTATTTTAATGTGGTGCCTTATGGAGTCAATGATGACGGCGTACTGGATTATGATGAAATCCGCCGCATTGCGCTGGAATGCAGGCCGAAGATGATTATCGCAGGAGCGAGCGCCTATGCCCGGACCCTGGATTTCAAGCGGTTCCGCGAGATCGCAGATGAGGTAGGAGCGTATCTGATGGTAGATATCGCTCATATTGCAGGACTGGTAGCGGCAGGGCTTCATCCGAGCCCGATTCCCTATGCGCATGTGACGACGACTACGACGCACAAGACCCTGCGCGGGCCGCGCGGCGGCATGATTATGTCGGACGCCGAGACTGCAAAGAGGTTTAATTTCAACAAGGCTGTATTCCCCGGGATCCAGGGCGGTCCTCTGATGCATGTGATTGCTGCAAAGGCGGTCTGCTTCGCGGAGGCACTGACTCCGGAATATAAGGAGTACCAGACGCAGATCGTGCAGAATGCCCAGGCGCTCTGCAAAGGCCTGATGGACAGAGGAATTAAGATCGTGTCCGGCGGTACAGACAATCATCTGATGCTGGTAGATCTGACGCCGTTTGATTTGACCGGAAAGGAAGTGGAGCATCTTCTGGATGCGGCGAATATAACGGCCAACAAGAATACAATCCCGAATGATCCCAAGTCTGCATTTGTGACCAGCGGTATCCGGATCGGTACGCCGGCGGTGACCTCCCGTGGCCTGAAGGAGGAGGATATGGAGACGGTAGCCGAGGCGGTTGCCATGATGATCAAGGAGGGCGAGAGCGCAACCGAAAAGGCAAAGGAGCTTGTAAAGAGCCTGACAGACAAGTATCCGCTGGATATGTAAGGGTTTGTTTGGACGGAGTATAAGAATACGTTCTCAGAATTTAAGAAGCATAGTATAAAATGACGATGGGAGGCCCCCGGAATCCGGCAGCGGATTCCGGGGGCCTTCTGCGCAGAGTCGCGGATTTTGGCGGTTCAAGACTTCAGAATATTAAAGAATTCTTAAATAGTTTTTTCGAAATTCTTGTGCTATACTGAAACCGTATAATACAAGATATGGTAGAATTGTAAGATATGCCGTGCGATTCTGCCGGAAGCGGGAGAACGAAAAAATGGCGCAGAAAAGAGAAGCGGTAATACAGGTGCGGAACCTGTACAAGATATACCGGATAGGCGAGAACCGGGTCAGGGCCTTAAACGGCGTAAGCCTGGATATCTACAGGGGGGAGTTCTGCTCGATAGTAGGTCCCTCTGGCTCCGGAAAATCCACCATGCTGAATATGCTGGCCGGTCTTGAGAAGCCGACAAAGGGCGAGATTGTCATAAGCGGAACCCATCTGGAGCATATGAACGAGAGCCAGCTGGTCCGCTTCCGGAGAGAGCATGTGGGATTTATTTTTCAGTCCTTTAATCTGCTGGGAACGATGAATGCGGTAGAGAATGTGGCCCTGCCGCTGATGTTCCGCGGTGTTCCCAAAAAGGAGAGGCTGGAGAAGGCAGATAAGATGATAGAGCTTGTGGGATTGTCCAGGCACAAGGCTCACAGGCCGAACGAAATGTCGGGAGGCCAGCAGCAGCGCGTGGGCGTGGCAAGGGCTCTCGTGGTAGATCCGGAAATCATTTTCGCGGATGAGCCCACGGGAAACCTGGATTCCAATACGTCGGCGGAGGTCATGGAGCTGATGAAAAAAATCGTGAGGGAGCAGAACCAGACGCTGGTCATGGTAACTCACGACAACCATCTGGCCAGCTTCGCGGACAGAATATTCCATATTATCGACGGAAAGATCGTGCAGATAGAAGACAATCGAGGAAACAGGGAGGAAGAGGGAGAATGAGAAACCTTGGATTAGCAAAAAAAGCATTGCTGCTGGCGCTTTGTGCCGCGCTGGCTGTTCCGTCTGTGGGACTGGGCTGGATGCCGATGACGGCGGAAGCGGAAGAAGCTCTGGAAGGAGTAGGAGCGGATGGCGCTGCGAAGACGGCGACATTGGACAATGGCAGCGATCCTGGTGATGAGGGCAATCCTCCGTCAGAGCAGCTGGTTACAGAAGAACAGAAGATATCGTTAAAAAGAGTTCTGATCAGCCATTATAATATTAAGAAGGCTCAGATTGAACAGGCTGGCAACAGTGAAGCAGCTCTGCAGTATCTCCAGAGTATGATCGGTGATATCACGAAACCGAATGAGGTGGGCGGAACGCTTGCTGCTGAGATGTATACCAGCAATCTGACTACATTTGAAACGGATGTGAAAGGCCAGCTGGATGCTTACACTGTAAAGGCTGAAACACCCGAGCAGCCTGAGGAAGAGCCCCAGCCGTCCACCAGCAACAGCAACATCATGATCGGCGGCAACTGGGTGACTCCGGTAGCGAACGCAGGCCAGTACGTGAACGTCGTTCTGCCGGTGGTGAATATGGGGCGGAGCTGGGTCGATCACGTCGTGGTGACGCCGCAGATCAGCCAGGACGCAGCCACATGGCCCTTTGAGATCGAGACATCCAATTACAGCCAGACCATCGAGGGCCTTCCGGGAACGGATAACGGCGGCTCCGATATGGACAGACGGCGGGAGCTGACCTGGACGCTGAAGACGAGAAAGGACGCGCCCAGCGGGTATGTGCCGATTAACTTTAATGTGTCCTATGAGGATGAAAATAATGTGCTTACCAATGTGACGCTGACCTCCTATGTAAAGGTGGTGGGCACTACAGGTGTGTCTGCAGACGGAAAGGCGTCCACGCCGCGGGTGATTGTCACGGGCTTTTCAACAGATCCGGAGACTGTTCACGCAGGTGAGACCTTTACCCTGACACTTCATATGCAGAATACCTCTCAGGCGACTGCGGTCAAGAACATGGTCTTTGACATTCAGGCGGCCAGTGAGAGTACCGATACAACCTATGTAGCGGCAGCCTTTCTGCCGACGGCCGGTTCCAGCACGATTTTTGTGGATCAGATTGCGCCGGGGGCTACAAAGGATATTTCCATGGAGATGGAAGCACGGGCGGATCTGGCTCAGAAGCCCTATGTCGTGAATGTGAAAATGAACTATGAGGACGAGAACGTCAATGCCTATGAGAATACAGCCAGTGTTTCGATTCCGGTCCGCCAGGAGGCGAGGATCGATACCAGCAGTATTGAGGTGATGCCGGAGACGATCGACGTGGGCTCAGATGCCAACGTTATGTTCAGCATTTATAATATCGGAAAAACGCAGCTTTATAACACGACAGTGAGATTTGTCGCGGATTCTATCAGCGGAGGAGAGACTTATCTCGGAAATATTGCGCCGGGCGCTACGGGAAATGTGGATGCCTACCTGACAGGCGCGGCGGCCACGATGGATGAGGGAATCGTAAAAATAGAGATTACCTTTGAGGATGAGGCCGGAGAGGCGACAACAGTGGAAAGAGAGATGAATCTCTATGTCACCGAGCCTTACTATCCGGAAATGGATATGGGGATGATGGAAGACCCGATGATGGACCAGGGCGGCGGATTTAAGCTTTGGTACGTGCTTGTGCCGCTGGTTCTTGTGATTGCGATAGTCGTGGTGATTCTGGTGATCCGCAGGAAGAATAAGAAGAAAAAAGAGCAGGCGGATGAGCTGAGCGGTCTGGATGACGATTTGGCTGATATGACGGACGATGACGGGCAGAATCACTGGAACGAGTAAAAGAAAGGGAGTAATCCATGAGTTATGTTGATTTGCTCAGAATGAGCCTGAGCAGTCTCTGGCGGCGGAAGCTGCGGACGGTTCTGACGGTGCTGGGCGTGGTCGTAGGCACGGCTTCCATTGTGGTTATGATATCCCTCGGACTGGGGCTGAATAAGGCCAGTATGGAACAAATCGAGCAATACGGCGGCCTGACGACGATCACAGTCTATCCCAATGAAGGTGGCTACAGCTATACGAGCTATGCAGGCGGGGGCGTCATGATCGAGAGCGCAGGCTCCAGCGACAGCGGAAGCAGCGAGCCTATCCGCATTGACGACGCAATGATGGAGAGCCTTTCCCAGATAGAGCATGTGGAGATTGCTTCTCCGGTACTGTCCATTTCAGCGCTTGCAAAACAAGGAGTCTGGGAAGGAAATATCTATATCAGGGGCATGAGCCAGGAAGCATTGGAAAGCCAGAATATCAAAGTGGCGGAGGGAAGTCTGCCTACATCACAGGAAGAGCTTCAGCTGTTTTATGGAAATACAGTGATTACAAATTTCTGCAATGCGAAGACCCAGCAGGATTACTGGGAGACGGGAGAGCTTCCGGAGGTAGACTTTAACGATCCCATGTTCGTGATTTTCGATATGGACGCTTATTATAATAATAAATACGGCGGGACAGACGAGAATGGAACCCCGGTTCCGGCTCCGAAGAAGTATCTGGTTCCTGCCTGCGGCGTGATGGAGGGAGGGCCGGACGATTATTCGGACAACAATTCCAGCTATGTCCTCTGTAATGTGGAGGCCCTGAAGGCACAGCTTCAGAAAGCGTTCAAGGGGAAAGCTATTCCGGGACAGCCCACGAACAGCGCGGGAAAGCCCTATAAAGAAATTTATTATGATGAGGCGTATATCCGCGTGGATGATATGAAATATGTGGAAGAGGTACAGGAGCAGATCCGTGCTCTTGGCCTGCAGGCAAGCAGCAATATTGAGTGGATGAACCAGGTGCAGGAGCAGTCACGCTCTATCCAGGCGGCTCTGGGCGGAATCGGCGCGGTTTCCCTCTTTGTGGCGGCTATCGGCATTGCCAATACGATGATGATGTCCATTTATGAGCGGACGAAGGAAATCGGCGTCATGAAGGTGCTGGGCTGTGATCTGTCGGCGATCCGGAATATGTTTCTGACGGAGGCAGGCTTTATCGGCCTGATAGGCGGAGCGATCGGCCTGATTCTGAGCTACGGCATCTCTGCGGTTATCAACTTTGTAATGAGGGGCATGTATGATTCGGGAATCTCGTATATTCCCATTTACCTGTCTCTTCTGGCGCTGGTATTTGCGGTGATTATCGGTATGCTGGCCGGACTGTTTCCGGCGCTCCGGGCGATGCGCCTGAGCCCTCTGGCGGCTATCAGAAATGAGTAGGACAGAGTATGAAAAAGAGAAGAAGGAGACGCAGGCGTGCGGGCTTTCGGAAGCTGCCTGTATTTCTGCTGATGGCTGTGCTGGCAGCAGCGGCAGCCTTAGGTATACATCAGATTATGAGAGGGGAGTGCGGACCTGGCAGCGATGCCGGGTCTGCTGTTTTGATGGGCGCAGGCGGCCGGATAGAGGAGGCTGTCCGCGATACGGAAGAACGGCAGGAAACGCAGCAAAAGCTTCAGGAACCGGCAGAAGAAATGACCGGTGCAGAGCAGACGGCGCAGGACCTTGAGGCAGATTCCAGCGGGAAATACGCTTCCGATCCGGAGAATGCGCCGAAGCTTCGGATTGTGCTGGATCCGGGACATGGAGGGCCGGGAATCACAGACGAACAGGAGCTGGGAGCGATTTACCGGAATACGTATGAGAAATATCTGACTCTCGAAATTGCAAGGGCATTGGGAGAAGAGCTGTCGCAGTACGGAAATGTGGAAATCTTTTATACAAGAGAAAGTGACACAGCCCTGACGCTGAAGGAAAGGGCTGCCTATGCAGCGTCTGTAGACGCCGATGTTTTGATAAGCCTGCATCTGAATGCTTCCAGGGAGCACAACCTGTTCGGCTCAGAGGTCTTTGTGTCTGCATATGGGGAGAAATATGCGTATGGTTCCGGGCTTGGCAGCAGGATTCTTTCTGAGCTTGTGGATTATGGCTTTGCCTCCAAGGGCGTGAAGACAAGGCTTGGCAGCCATGGAGACTATTATGGAATTATCCGTGAATGCGGCAGCCTTGGAATTCCTGCGATCATAGTGGAGCACGGATATATGGACGAGGATCGGGACTGGGGACGGATGGACAGTGAAGAAGAGCTTCAGGAGCTCGGAAGGAGAGACGCGGCGGGCATAGCGGCCTATTTCGGGCTGGAAAAGGGAAGAACTCTGGCAGAGCTTATGGAACCAGAGCTTGAGCTCCCTGAGATATCGCCGGTGCAGCCGGACATCACGCCTCCAGAGGAGGTATGGTACACGCTTTCACGAGTCAGTGAAAACAGTGCGGAGATCACACTGTATGCAGAGGAGCCGGAGAGCAGCCTGATGTATTATGATTACAGCTTGGATGGAGGAGAGACATGGCAGAGCGCGCAGGAATGGACGGAAGAGGGGCCGGTTACGTTTGCTGCGGAGATATCAGCCAGCCAGGAATCGGATCTGATTGTCCGCGCTTATAATACGTATGAATTGAGAACGGAGGCAGAAAGACGGTAGCAGCCGTCCGGAGAAATAGAAAGGAGCCGGGCAGCGGGGAGCCCCTTACAGGGGCAGACCCAGCAGCCGGGCTCCGTTTTTGTACAGGATTTGTTCCAGCTCTTCTTCTGTAAAGCCGATTTTCCGGATGTACTCCACGTCCTCCTTCTGGCCGCTCCAGGGAGAATCCGTGGCAAAGAGAATTTTGTCGATGCCGTGGTTTCTGCACATGCGCAGAATCTGGCTTGGCAGGGCCAGACGCAGAATGTAGGCCAGATCCATATAATAATTGCCGCCCACCAGGAGCTGCTCTGATTCATTTTCCATGTCATGGCCGCCCAGATGGGCCAGAACAAGCTTCCCGGTAGAGCCTCCGGGGAAGACGTCCTGAATCATGCGGCGGAGGCGTTCGGGTGTGGCGTTTACCTGCTTGGGAAAGCCCAGATCCCGTCCGCAATGGATGGAGACGATAAGGCCCAGCTGTGTGGCGTAATCGATGATACGCTCATAGCGGATATCGTCGATGTACGTATTCTGGTAGGTGGGATGAAGCTTGATCCCTTTCAGGCCCAGCTGCTGGATGATGTGCAGCTCCTCCCTGTAATCGGGAGAGGCGGGATGGATCCCGCCGAAGGAAATGACAGAAAGGCCTTCCTCATCCGGCTCCTCATGGGTAATGGCCCGGGCGAATTCATTGATGTGGCGGAACTGCTCCGGCCTTGTGACGATGGGAAGCACGACGGAGTGGGTGACGCCTGCCTCCTTCATGGAGAGACGCAGCTCCTCCAGGGTTCCGTCTGTATAAGCGACTACCCTGCCTGTAAATTCCAGACCGTAGACAGCCTTGTGGGCGATTTTATCAGGAAATATGTGAGTATGAAAGTCTATGATCATAAAAGGGAACCTCCTTGTCAGCCGCGTCCAGCCCGGAATATCCGGCAGGAATATTTCTGTCTGCGGCAGCAATACCTATTATAAGAGGTTCCCTGATATTTTTCAAGCGGCGCTTCTCCTGTGCATCCTCTGTCTTTTGAAGGGCGCAGGGCTGGTGTGGAACCAGCCCTCAGGAGGAAGGCCGCGGATTCAGCTGAGCATAAGACTGGAAAGGCGGATGAAATATCCCTGCTCTTCCTGGCATACCGGGCAGCGGGGAGGAACCTCGCAGCCAGTGTAGATATGGCCGCAGTTCAGGCAGATCCAGGCTTCCTCCTTTTCAGAGGAAAACAGGCGGCCCTCATCCAGAAGCCTTGCGAAGGCGCCGAAACGGTCTCCGTGAGTTTTCTCAATCTTGGCGATATTATGAAATGAGGCAGCTATCTCGGGAAAGCCTTCCTCGCGGGCAATATCGCCGAAGGTTCTGTAGACAGGGTCATGCTCCTCGTATTCGTTATGCTGGGCGGCCTTTAAGAGGTCGCTGACGCTGGCAGAAATGTCTACGGGATAGCCGCCGTCCACATGAATCGTGGTTCCGGCAAGCTGCTTCAGGTGATCGTAAAAGATTTTTGCATGGGCGCGCTCCTGGTTTGCGGTAAAGCTGAAAACAGCTTCGATCACAGGGAGCTGCTGGCGCCGTGCCTGGGATGCGGCAAAGGTGTAGCGGTTCCGGGCCTGGCTTTCACCGGCGAAGGCCCGCATGAGGTTTTCTCTGGTTTCGCTTTTCTGAAATTCTACTGACATAATGATACTCCTTCCTCTTTTTGGGATAGTATGTGCGGAAGCTGGAAAATTTATCAGAAAACCGGAAAATATCCATCTGTTTCACGGTGAAAAAATATTTTAAATATTTTTTTCAAAAAGTGTTGACAAATGGATCTTTTTCATGTAATATACAACATGTCGCTGATGAACAGCGGCAAGACACAACAGAAGATGCGATAGTGGCGTAGTTGGTAACGCGCGACCTTGCCAAGGTCGAGACCGCGGGTTCGAGTCCCGTCTATCGCTCTTGGGAAGTCCTGAGAATCAGGACTTCTTTTTTTTGTCCTCCTGCTTCCGCAGGATTCTGCCGGCAGATCTTTTTTCAGCTTGTCAAGCCGCAGGGAATTCCCTATAATGAAATGATAAGAAACAGCTTATAAAGAAAAACGGGACAGGGAGGCAGGAAGAGGATGAGCTACGCAGATCAGGTATTTATAGACATGTGCCGAGATATTATTGAAAACGGCACCAGCACGGAAGGAGAAAAGGTACGCCCGAAGTGGGAGGACGGAAACTTCGCCTATACGATAAAAAGATTCGGCGTTGTGAACCGTTATGATATCTCAAAGGAATTCCCGGCGCTGACCCTGCGAAGGACAGGGCTTAAGAGCTGCATGGATGAGATTCTGTGGATTTACCAGAAGAAATCCAACAATATCCATGACCTGAACAGCCATATCTGGGATGAGTGGGCAGACGAGACCGGATCTATCGGGAAGGCCTACGGCTATCAGATCGGTGTGAAAAGCCATTACAAGGAAGGCGATATGGATCAGATGGACCGGGTGCTGTTTGATCTGAAGGCCAATCCCTACAGCCGCCGGATTATGACAAACACCTATGTGTTCTCAGATTTGAGCGAGATGCATCTGTATCCCTGTGCCTACGGGGTGACCTACAATGTGACGAAACGGCCCGGAGAGGACAGGCTGGTGCTCAATATGATTCTGAATCAGCGTTCCCAGGACGTGCTGGCGGCGAACAACTGGAATGTGTGCCAGTATGCGATTCTTCTGATGATGGTGGCGCAGGTGAGCGGAATGGTTCCCGGCGAGCTGGTTCACGTGATTGCAGACGCTCATATCTATGACAGGCATGTGGATATCATCAAGGAGCTGATTTCCCGTCCGGCGTATCCGGCTCCGAAGGTATCGCTGAATCCGGATGTGACAGATTTTTATGCGTTTACCACGCAGGATCTGATTGTCGAGGACTATGTGACAGGGCCGCAGATTAAGGATATCCCCATAGCGGTGTAAAAAAGCGGGGAAAAGCTTGGGAAAGGTGGAAAAGAGAGATGAATCTGATTGTAAATGTGGATAAAAACTGGGCGATTGGATATAAGGGAAGGCTGCTGGTCAGCATTCCGGAGGATATGAAATTTTTCCGTTCGGAGACGACGGGCAAGGTGGTGGTGCTGGGCCGCAAGACGCTCGCCACGTTTCCGGGCGGCCTGCCGTTGAAAAACAGGACGAACATCATTCTGACCCGGAATCCGGATTTTTCGGCAAAGGGAGCAGTCGTGTGCCATGATGTGGAGGAAGCGCTGGAAGAGCTGAAAAAATATCCTTCCGAGGACATTTACATCATTGGAGGCGACACGATTTACAAGCAATTTCTTCCCTACTGCGATGTGGCGCATGTGACACGGACGGACCATGCGTATGACGCAGATGCCTGGTTTCCGAATCTGGACGAGGATCCGGACTGGGAGCTGACGGGGCAGAGCGGGGAAAAGACGTATTTTGACCTGGAGTTTACCTTCTGCCGGTACGAGCGGAAGAAGAAGGATTTTTGATTGCGCAATGGAAAAAAGTGATCTATAATGTATAAAATTGCAGCAGTTCAGGAGGAGACTGGTTATGGAAAAGAAGAATATTGACTGGGGAAATCTTAGCTTTGGGTACATTGTGACGGATAAGCGCTATGTATCCAATTATAAGGACGGCGCATGGGACGAGGGCGTTCTCACAGATGACGCCAACGTAGTTCTGAATGAATGCGCCGGTGTTCTGCAGTATGCGCAGACAGTGTTTGAAGGCCTGAAAGCCTATACAACAGAGGACGGCCATATCGTGACCTTCCGCCCTGATCTGAACGCAGAGCGCCTGGAGCAGTCCGCGAAGCGCCTGGAGATGCCTGTATTTCCGAAGGAGCGCTTTGTAGACGCTGTGACGCAGGTGGTCAGGGCAAATGCAGCTTATGTGCCGCCGTATGGCACAGGAGCGACCCTCTATATCCGTCCATACATGTTCGGAACCAATCCGGTCATCGGCGTAAAGCCTGCGGACGAGTATCAGTTCCGGATGTTCTGTACTCCGGTAGGCCCTTACTTCAAGGGCGGCGTGAAGCCGATCACGATCTGCGTGTCTGATTTTGACCGCGCGGCTCCTCACGGAACAGGTCACATCAAGGCGGGACTGAATTATGCCATGAGCATGCACGCGATTATGGAAGCGCACAGGAATGGCTTTGATGAGAATATGTATCTGGACGCGGCTACCAGGACGAAGGTAGAGGAGACAGGCGGAGCCAACTTCCTGTTTGTGACAAAGGACAATAAGGTGGTAACCCCGAAATCCGGCAGTATTCTTCCGTCTATCACCCGCCGCTCCCTGATTTACGTAGCAAAGGAGTACCTGGGCCTGGAGGTAGAGGAGAGAGAGGTTTTCTTCGACGAGGTAAAGGATTTTGCAGAGTGCGGTCTGTGCGGAACCGCGGCAGTGATCTCTCCGGTCGGCAGGATTGTGGATCATGGAAACGAGATCTGCATGCCCAGCGGCATGGAGAAGATGGGGCCGGTTACCCAGAAGCTGTATGACACTCTGACCGGAATTCAGATGGGAAGAATCGAAGCTCCCGAAGGCTGGATTCATGTGGTAGAGTAAGAGGAGCCTTTGGTTCTGACAGAGGATTTTTGACGAAAGAGAAAAGACTGCGTCTGTGACACTGCAAGGGAAGTCGAGATGCAGTCGTTTCTTTTTGAAGGCGTCAGCCTGGCGATTGTCATTTTCTGCTCTTGCGGGAGAAACCGCAAACACGTATAATAAAAAAGGAAACGGACTTGACAGATTTTCGGAGGAACAGCATGGCAAACAGAGGAAGGAAGAAAAGAGCGCTTTCCTATCTGCTCAATTATGATACGAACCTGATCGTGGCGGTCATTTTCCTGATCGTGTTCGGTCTGATTATGCTGTACAGCGCCAGCTATTATACAGCCAGCATGCGGCAGTCTTTTAATTACGATCCCGCTTTCTTTTTGAAAAGCCAGCTGAAATACAGTATCATCGGCCTCATCCTGATGCTGGTTGTGGCAAATATCAATTACCATAACTGGAGATACTTTGCCGTACTGGGGCTGATTGGTTCGGCAGTGCTGATTCTTTTGCTGCTGGTGCCGGGACTCGGCGTCAATGTAAAGGGAGCTACGCGGTGGATCCAGGTGCCGGGGATCGGCCAGTTTCAGGTGGCGGAGCCGGTGAAGGTGGCGATGATTATTTTCTCGGCGGCCCTGATTTGTAAATATGCGTCAGCGTTGAATAATCTGCGGATTTTTATCAAGGTGATGATCCCGACCGCAGTGATTTCTGTAATGATTCTGATCATCAGCGATAATATGAGTACGGCAGTGATTGTATTTGGGATCAGCTTTCTGATGGCTTTTATGGTGTATCCGAAGTATTATCCCTTTGTGATTATGGGAGCCATCGGAGCGGTTTTTGTAGGGGCTGTCATCTACTATTCCCTGTACCACGCGGATGCTGACTCCGCCTTCCGTATCAGCAGGATTCAGGCATGGCTGAGGCCATATTCGGAAGAGTATGCCGATACGTCCTACCAGCCGCTGCAGGCGCTGTACGCGATTGGATCCGGGGGACTGTTCGGGAAGGGGCTGGGAAACAGTATCCAGAAGCTGGGTGGAATCCCGGAGCCCTACAATGATATGATTTTTGCGGTGGTCTGTGAGGAGCTTGGCGTTTTCGGGGCAGGGCTGGTAATCCTGATGTTTATCTATCTTTTGTACCAGCTGTACAGCGTGGCCCAGCAGGCGGAGGATTTGTTTGGCCGTCTGCTTGCCATCGGGGTATTTTCCCATGTGGCCCTGCAGGTAATTCTGAACCTGATGGTGGTGACGAGCATCATTCCGACAACGGGCGTGACCCTGCCCTTCTTCAGCTCTGGAGGAACGGCGACGGTTTTTCTGCTGATTGAGATTGGCATGGTACTGAATGTGGAAAAAGTGAGCCGCTTTCAGAGAGAGCGGGAATTGAGGGAGGCAAGAGCCGTATGAGAGAGCATACAAAGGTGATTAAAATCGGAGACAGAGTCATCGGCGGAGGAAATCCGGTGCTGATTCAGTCTATGACAAATACAAAGACAGAGGATGTGCGCGCCACTGTGAAGCAGATACAGGAGCTGGCTGCAGCGGGCTGTGATATCATCCGCTGCGCTGTGCCGACGTTTGAAGCGGCGAAGGCCCTGGCAGAGATTAAGAAAGAGATTTCGATTCCGCTGGTGGCGGATATTCATTTCGATTACAGACTGGCGATTGCCGCGATAGAAAACGGAGCGGATAAGATCCGCATCAATCCCGGCAATATCGGAAGCCGCAGCCGTGTGCAGGCAGTTGTGGACGCGGCAAAGGAGCGGCAGATTCCGATCCGCGTGGGCGTAAACAGCGGCTCTCTGGAAAAGGAGCTTGTGGAGAAGTATCATGGCGTGACGGCGGAGGGCATCGTGGAGAGCGCTCTCGACAAGGTGCACCTGATTGAGGACATGGGATATGACCAGCTGGTCATCAGCATCAAATCCTCAGACGTCCTGATGTGTGCCCGCGCCCATGAGCTGATTGCGGACAAGACGGATTATCCGCTTCATGTAGGAATTACGGAGGCAGGAACCCTGTTTTCCGGAAATATCAAGTCTGCGGTTGGGCTCGGGATCATTCTCTATCAGGGAATCGGCGATACCATCCGCGTGTCCCTGACCGGAGACCCGCTGGAGGAGGTACGGTCCGCGAAAAGAATCTTAAAGACGCTGGGTCTGAAGAAGGGCGGCATTGAGGTGGTGTCATGTCCCACCTGCGGGCGGACGCAGATTGATCTCATCGGCCTTGCAAACCGGGTAGAGCGCATGGTGGAGGATATTCCGCTGGATATCAAGGTGGCAGTCATGGGCTGCGTCGTGAACGGCCCGGGCGAGGCGAAGGAAGCGGATATCGGAATTGCAGGCGGTGTGGGAACCGGTCTTCTGATTAAAAAGGGCGAGATTGTAAAGAAGCTTCCGGAGGATGAGCTTCTGGAGGCGCTGCGCCAGGAGCTTCTTCACTGGGGCGAGGAGTAGATACATATGACGAGAAGGTTCGAGGAGGTGTTTCCGCCTTTGGAGCTGGAGCAGAGCTTTCTGGATCTGCTGGGCCAGGTCCGGGTGGAAAAGGTGACCTCTAACCGGGCAAAAAATTTCATACGGGTCTATCTTGTAAGCGGAAAGCTGATCCATAAGGAGCAGCTTTTTCAGCTTGAGCGCGCGCTGAAGCGGAAGCTGTTTGGGCGCGCGGAGGTAGAGCTGAAAATTCTGGAGCGGTACGAGCTGTCAGGCCAGTACACGCCGGAGAAGCTCCTGGAGCTTTACAAGGACAGTATTCTTTATGAGCTGAAGCATTACAATATTCTGGAATATAACCTGTTCCGCGGGGCAGAGATTTCCTTTCCGGAGCCAAACGTCATGAAGCTGGAGCTTCGGAAGACGACGCTGGGCGAGGACGCGGCGGACGAGCTGATCCGGGTGCTCTACAAGATTTTCACGGAGCGCTGCGGCCTTGATCTGCATATTCGGACAGAATTTGTAGAGCAGGAGGAGGAACAGAAGCGGCGGACAGGACGGACGGATATCGAGCAGCAGGCGGCCAGGCTGATCGAGAACATGATTCAGCTGCAGAACGCGCAGGAGCAGGCTGCAGACGGGCAGGCCCGTGAGGGCGGAAGCTCCGGGCCTGCAGGCGGACAGGCAGAGGCGGCGGGAGGCGCGGCTGCAGGAGGGCATACGGGAACGAAGCAGGGCGGATCCCAGAAAAAAGGAACGTCCGGAAAGAGCGGAGCAGGCGGAGCCAAGAAGGGCTATGGCGGCTTTGGACAGAGCGAGTATGCCTACGGGAAGCATCTGAAGAGTGCGAATTCCCGGTTCCGCGGCGGTAAGAGCCCCAATCCTGACGTGCTGTATGGGCGTGATTTTGACGATTCCGACATCATCGATCTGGTACAGATAGTGGGCGAGATGGGAGACGTGGCTATCCATGGACAGATCACAGGCTGGGATGAGAGAGAGATCCGCGGCGGAAAGACGATTGTCACGCTTACTGTCACAGATTATACCGACACGATCCATGTAAAGGTTTTTGCAAAGGATGAGGAAGAGCTGAACGCTCTGCGGGAAAAGGTAAAAAAGGGAGCCTTTGTGTGCATTTTTGGAACCACGGCCCAGGATCGCTTTGACAATGAGCTGAATATCGGCCATGTGCGGGGAATCAAGAAATCCTCAGATTTCCGGAAGCCCCGGATGGATAACAGTGAGATGAAGAGGGTAGAGCTCCACTGCCATACGAAGATGAGCGATATGGACGGCGTCTCGGATGTGAAGGATATCATCAAGAGAGCCAAGTCCTGGGGCCATACTGCGATCGCTGTGACGGATCACGGCGTCGTGCAGGCTTATCCGGATGCCAGCCACAGCCTGGACAAGGGAGATTCCTTCAAGGTGATCTACGGCATGGAGGGCTATCTTGTAGACGATATGAAGGATATCGTGGAGGATGCAAAAGGGCAGAGCCTTGACGCGCCTTATGTGGTCTTCGACATTGAGACGACCGGCTTCAGCGCGGAAAACGACCGGATCATCGAGATCGGTGCAGTCCGCGTGGAAGGTGGAGAGATTACAGACAAATTCAGCGTCTTTGTGAATCCTCAGACTCCGATTCCGTTTGAGATCGAGAAGCTGACCGGCATCAGTGACGAGATGGTCATGAGCGAGCCTGCGATTGAAGAGGTCCTGCCCCGGTTTCTGGAGTTCTGCGAAGGGGCTGTTATGGTAGCCCACAACGCAGGCTTTGATATGAGCTTTATCCGCAAAAACAGCGAACGCCAGGGGCTTCCCTGTGCGTTTACGGTGGTGGATACGGTGGCTCTGGCCAGAGTGCTGCTGCCGAAGCTACCCCGCTACAAGCTGGATACGGTGGCGAAGGCCTTAAATGTCTCTCTGGAAAACCATCACCGGGCTGTGGATGACGCGGGCTGTACCGCAGAAATTTTTGTAAAGTTTATCCAGATGCTGAAGGACAGGGACATTACGGATCTGGACGGCGTAAACCAGATGAGCGCTCTGGATAAGGAGGCAGTCAAGAAGCTTCCCAGCCATCATGTGATCATTCTTGCGAAAAATGAGATCGGGCGCGTGAATCTGTACCGTATGGTATCCTGGTCTCATCTGGATTATTATGCGAGAGTGCCCAGGATTCCGAAGAGCATCCTGCAAAAATACAGGGAGGGCCTGATCATCGGATCCGCCTGTGAGGCGGGAGAGCTGTACCAGGCCCTGGTGCGTTCCGCGCCGGAGGAGGAGATCGCGAGGCTGGTGAATTTCTATGATTATCTGGAGATTCAGCCTCTTGGAAACAACGAGTTCATGCTGCGGGGAGAACGGCCGGTCTTTGAGTCGAAGGAGGACTTGATCCGCCTGAATAAAAGGATCGTTTCTCTGGGTGAGCAGTTCCACAAGCCTGTGGTGGCTACCTGCGACGTGCATTTCCTGAACCCGGAGGACGAGGTCTACCGCCGCATTATCATGGCCGGAAAGGGCTTTAAGGATGCGGACGATCAGGCTCCGCTTTATCTGCGGACGACGGAAGAGATGCTGGCGGAGTTTGAATACCTGGGAAGCGATAAGGCCTGGGAGGTCGTGGTCGGAAATACGAATAAGATTGCGGATATGATAGAGCGGATTTCTCCGGTGCGGCCGGATAAGTGTCCCCCTGTCATTGAAAATTCCGATCAGACCCTGCGTGATATCTGTTATGAGAAGGCGCATTCCATTTACGGGGATGAGCTGCCGTCGGTAGTGACGGAGCGGCTGGAAAAGGAGCTGCACTCCATTATCTCCAATGGCTTCGCCGTAATGTATATCATTGCCCAGAAGCTGGTGTGGAAGTCCAATGACGACGGCTACCTGGTAGGCTCCAGAGGCTCGGTCGGCTCGTCCTTCGTGGCGACGATGGCGGGCATCACGGAGGTCAACCCGCTGCCGCCTCATTACTATTGTCCATCCTGCCATTACAGCGATTTCGAGTCGGAGGATGTCCGGAAATACGCAGGAGCAGCCGGCTGTGATATGCCGGACAAGGCCTGCCCGGTCTGCGGCACTCCTCTTAAGAAGGACGGCTTTGATATTCCTTTTGAGACGTTCCTGGGCTTTAAGGGCGACAAGGAGCCGGATATCGACCTGAACTTTTCCGGCGATTACCAGTCGAAGGCCCATAAATACACGGAGGTCATATTTGGAAAGGGACAGACCTTCCGGGCGGGGACCATCGGTACGCTGGCAGACAAGACGGCGTACGGCTATGTGAAAAATTATTATGAGGAACGTGGACAGCACAAGAGGGGCTGTGAGATTGAACGGATCGTGCAGGGCTGCGTAGGCGTGCGCCGTTCGACAGGCCAGCATCCCGGCGGTATCGTCGTGCTGCCTCACGGGGAGGAGATCCATTCCTTTACGCCGATTCAGCATCCTGCCAATGATATGACGACGGATATTATCACGACACATTTTGATTATCACTCCATTGACCACAACCTTCTGAAGCTCGATATTCTCGGGCACGATGATCCGACGATGATTCGTATGCTGGAGGATCTGACTGGGATCGACGCGAAGACGATTCCGCTGGACGATCAGAAGGTGATGTCGCTGTTTAAGAGTACGGAGGCCCTGGGAATCAGCCCTGAGGATATCGACGGCTGCCCGCTGGGGTGCCTCGGCATCCCGGAGTTCGGCACGGATTTCGTAATCCAGATGGTCGTGGACGCGAAGCCGCAGTCCTTCTCAGACCTGATCCGGATCTCCGGACTGTCTCATGGTACGGACGTGTGGCTGAACAATGCCCAGCGCTTCATCAAGGAGGGCAAGGCGACGATTTCCACAGCTATCTGTACCCGTGACGATATCATGCTTTATCTGATTCAGATGGGCGTAGAGCCAAGCCTTTCCTTTACCATCATGGAGAGCGTGCGTAAGGGAAAGGGCCTGAAACCGGAGTGGATCGAGGCCATGAAGGCGGCGGGCGTGGAGGACTGGTACATCGAGTCCTGCACGCTGATCAAATACATGTTCCCGAAGGCCCATGCGGCGGCCTATGTTATGATGGCCTGGCGTATCGCCTATTGCAAGATCAATTATCCGCTGGCCTATTATGCGGCCTATTTCAGTATCCGTGCCTCAGCCTTCAGCTACGAGCTGATGTGCCAGGGAAAGGAGCGCCTGGCCTATTATATGGCAGATTACAAGCGGCGCAGCGACTCCCTGTCCAAAAAGGAGCAGGATACCATGAAGGACATGCATATCGTACAGGAAATGTATGCCCGGGGCTTTGAGTTCTGGCCTATCGACATCTACCGGGCGAAGGCACATCATTTTCAGATTATCGACGGCAAGCTGATGCCGGCCTTAAGTACGATCGAGGGCCTGGGCGACAAGGCGGCGGATCAGCTCTATGAGGCGGCAAAGGACGGTCCCTTCCTGTCCAAGGACGATCTGCGGACCAGAAGCAAGCTGTCCAAAACAGTCGTCGATTTGATGGGAGACCTGGGGCTTCTCGGAGACATGCCAGAGTCCAACCAGCTTTCGCTGTTTGATTTTGTATAAGCAGTATGCATGCGCGCCGGGCGTCGGCCCGGCGCAGCATGGGATCCAGCTGCGGAAACGGAGAAGAGAGACATGGAGTCAAAGAAAAACATATTTTTGATCGGCTTTATGGGAGCGGGAAAAAGCACTGTGGCCCGCTGTCTGCACAGACGCTATGGAATGGAATGGCTCGAGATGGATCGGGAGATTGAGCGGAGCGAGGGCATGCCGATCTCTGAGATATTTTGCCAGAAGGGCGAGGAATATTTCCGGGAAAAGGAAACAGAGCTCCTCCTGTCCCTGGAAAATAAGGAGCATACGGTGGTTTCCTGTGGAGGGGGCGCGCCTCTTCGGGCCTGCAACGTGGAGGCTATGAAAAAAAGCGGCGTCGTCGTATTTCTGACGGCCCGTCCTGAGACGATTCTCGAGCGGGTAAAGGACAGCCACGATCGCCCGCTTCTGGAAGGGCATAAGGATGTGGAATATATCTCGGCTCTGCTTTCCGGACGCATAGAAAAATATGAGGCGGCCGCGGATGTCCTTACAGCTACGGACGGCCGCAGCGCGGAAGAGATCGCGGAAGAAATTTACAGGCTTTTGTAAAGAGAATGTTATGTAAATCGTTTCAGAGACCTTGGTTTTGTGGATTTTTATTAAAAAAGGCGAAAAACCGGCCGGAAATTTTTAAATGATTGGCAAAGTTAGTTATGGACAACTGGGGCGTTTTTAGAGTATGATAAGAAAGGTGGCGAAAAGAAGGGTTTTATATATATGTGCCGGAAGAGGCCGGGACATATAGAGGAGGAATAAGGTATTGAGAAAGAAATCACACATCTCACTGGCGAAATATATTGTGAAGGATATGGAGGTTCCAGTTATGATGGATCACCGGAAGGCATTTTACCTGGGAAGCATTCTCCCGGACTGCAAGCCGTCTTTCCTGACGCAGCGCCATGAATTTGACGGGACGTTTGAGATGGTGAAGGAACGCATCTGTGATTTGTCGCTGGACGCGGAGCTTATCCTGCGCAACGCGCGTGCCTTTATGAGAAGGCTTGGCGAGATCATTCATTATATCGCGGATTATTTCACATTTCCGCACAACCTGATCTATGAGGGCGGCTTCAAGGACCACTGCGTATACGAGAAGGAGCTGAAGCTCCGCCTGGTAGAGTATGTGAGAAGCGGGGAGGCCTTCCGGACGAGAATCGACGTAAGGAAATTTGAGACACCGGAGGCAGTATGCTCCTTTATCCGCAATGCCCATGCAGAATATCTGAGCAGGGAGCACGGTGTGAAGGAGGACTGTGAGTTTATTGTACGCATCTGCCATCAGGTGGTTCAGGCGATTATGAACCTGGTGAACAGAGCGATGGGAATTGAGATGACGAAGAGGCTGTGCCTGGCGTAAGCCGGGGGAACGGCCGGACAATAGAAATATAAGAATCAATAAACAGAGAGAAGAGATAAAAGTGCGGCGGGAAGCGTCCAGGAGGATGCTTCCCGCCGTCTTTTCATAAACAGAACTCCTTTCCTTAATCCAGACGGCAGATCAGGGTGAGCACTCTTGCAGCACATTTCTCCAGATCGCTGCGGTTCAAAGCGCCAAGCTCTATCGCCATTTTTACTCTATCGGGGAACCCGGTGGGCATTTTTACATCATCTCCGGCGAGAATCTGTTTGTAATGTTCAGAACGATCCCACCAGTCAGAGAGTACGATTCCTTCATAGCCCCATTCCTTGCGGAGTATGCCTGTAAGCAGATCCCAGCTTTCAGAGCACCGCTGCCCATTGATGACATTGTAGCCGCACATCAGCGTCCAGGGCTGTGCTTCACGGACGGCAATCTCGAATCCGCGAAGATGAATTTCCCTGAGAGCGCGCAGAGAGACTCTGGAATCGCTGTGTTTGCGGTTGGTTTCCTTGTCGTTGCAGGCAAAATGCTTGACACAGGCAGCCACTCCCTGGGACTGGACACCGCGGACCTGTGCCGCTCCCATTTTTCCTGTCAGGAAGGGATCTTCTGAATAATATTCAAAATTTCGGCCACAGATAGGGCAGCGATGGATGTTCATGCCAGGGGCAAGCCAGATCTGCAGATTATTTTCTTTCAGTTCTTTCGCTGCCGCTTTTCCTACTTCATAGAGAAGATCAGTATCCCAGGTTGCAGCCAGAAGTGTCTGGCAGGGCCAGGCAGTTGTGGGGACAGGACAGGCCTCATCAATGCGGATGCCTGCGTTTCCATCTGCGGTCATGACAGCCGGAACACCATATTCGGGAAGGTCGCCGACGCCATTGGTATTTGCTACGCCAGAGTTTGGCACGCCGCCGAGAAGCGCGATCAAGTCGTCATCGGAGAGCTGTTTTAAAAAGTCGTCCATACTGATTCTGCCTTCAGCCACATCAATGAGAGGATGAATGCCATTGGGAAATTCATCGTGCCGCAGCGGTTCCGCCGTCCGTGCCGCCCTGCCACATCAGCAGTGCGCCTTGAATGCAGGCGTTATCCCGAATCCAGGAAAGATCTATGATGCCGCCGGTGTTAAGTACGGCTATCACTTTGCTGAAACGGCTGCATACTGCTTTTACCAGCTCCTTTTCCTCCTGCGTCAAATAGAAATCGCCGTCAGGGTAGACCTTTGCAATGCGTTGGGAGAGCATATCCCGCTCTTTGAAAGGATTGAATTCCGGATTTTGAAAGCCGCCGTCCACCCGATCCCAGCCCTCGCCGGAAAAACGACAGAAGACAATCAGGGCGGTATCGGTTACAGAGGCGGCTGAGTCAAGAAGCGCAGCAGGTGCTGGTGGTTCTACTGTCATTCCGGGGACAGCCCCCTGGGCATATTGCTGTTCCACGTCATTTCGATAATATTCCAGCAAAGCCTCATCCATATGAATGCCGCATTGCCGCAGGCCTTGTTCAAGCGTGGTGACAAAGGGCGTAAATACGTCGCCGGTGCCGCCTCCGCCCTTCACGATATCGCGGATGCCTCTTCCTACAGCAGCGATTACGCTTCCCTGTGCCAGCGGAAGGACGCTGTTTTTATTTTTTAACAGAACCATTCCTTCTGCTGCCGCTTTTCTGGAAAGCTCGATATGTTCTTTACTGGCTGTGACATAATGTCTGCCTTCAAGCGGAAGATTTGGATGAAAAAGCGCGCGTGCCCATTTTTTCATGTGTGCTGCCTCCTTTTTTCATATAGGGAAATTCCCTGTTTTCTTTTTCTATGGGCTCATTATACTATAGGCATATGTGCCGGGAACACTCACAGAAACGCACAATAGGTATCCGATTTTTACCTTATTGCCTGATATGCTCTGCGGAACGCAGAGGGCGATTCTCCTGTCTCGGCCTTGAAAATACGGTGAAAATATTTGGGAGATTCAAAGCCGACCTGCCAGGCAATCTCTGAGGCGCTGGAATCTGTGGATGCCAGAAGCTGCTTTGCGGCTTCTATGCGCAGATGGTTTATATAGGATACGACAGTCATACCAGTGTACTGTTTGAATCTTCTGGACAGATAGGACACACTGATATGCGCCAGATCAGCCAAGGTATCCAGGGTTATCTTTTCGGTAAAGTGTTCATGGATATAGGGAATCACCTCCCGCACGAAGCGGTTGGAATAGCTGGAAAGCTCCGCCTGCCGGATCATGGATGTGAGCAGCAGCTTTAGGAGATACTCTATAATGTAAGGATTTGCTTCTTTTCTTTTTCCTTCTGTGTAAATCATTTTAAAGAGCTCCCGCAGCATACCATCCTGTTCGTGCAGCAGGAGAGGCAATGGTGTCAAAAATAGAAGCATCTATATGAAGGCGGCCTGCTTCCAGACCAGCCTTTCCTTCCATATAATAAATCAGTTCAATGTAAGGATGTGAGTGTTTCTTCAGATTCCATTTATCGCTGCTTTCGTCAAAACGTTCGCAGAACCGCAGCACAGGGCTGCTTTTATGAATGATTTCGCAGTATTCGTCGGTTTTCATACTGTCACCCCGGTTTCTTATCAGCTTTAGGAGGCATCTGCCTTTTGTTATCATATCAGATTTCCTGTCCTCCCACAAGGAGCGGTGACTGACCGCCGCTGATTGACAATAGCTCCTGTGACAGAGTCTGAGCTAATCGCTGGTACGTTCAGGACGCTGGAACAGTTCTGCTTTTACCGTATATATCCTTGTCAACTTAGGGTAAACTATAAAAATAAATTTATCATATGTATAAGGAGATGCCAGGTTATGGAAAAGAAAACGGATGTGATCAGAAATGCAGTTCTGGAGGAATTCAGAGAGTATCTTATGGAAAAAGAGAGCTCAGCGCTGACAATGAAAAAATACATGCGCGACGTAAAGACATTCTTTGAATTCGCAGGAGAAGGAAGCGAGATTACGAAGGAAATGCTTCTGGCTTATAAAGAATGGCTGCTTGGGCGGTACGCGGTCAGCAGCGCAAACTCCATGATTGCAGCCCTGAATCAGTTTTTGAGCTTTCAAGGGCTGGAAAGGCTGAAGCTGAAACGAATCAGGGTACAGCGGGCGGATATCGATCAGATGGAAAAAATGCTCACCAGAGAGGAATTCAGAAGGCTGGTGCGTAAAGCGAGAGAAGACAACAGGCAGCAGCTGGCCGTGATGATGGAGACTATGGGAGCGACAGGGGTACGGGTGAGCGAGCTTAAATTTTTTTGTGCTGAAAATGTCCGAAGCGGCATGGTGAAAGTCTGGAATAAGGGCAAGTACCGGCTGGTGATACTCCCGGCAGCCTTGAGAAAAAGACTTCTATTCTATATGAAGAAAAATAATATTCGTTCCGGCCTGATCTTCCGTACCAGGACAGGAAAAGCGAAAAACCGTTCTAATATATGGAAGGAAATGAAGACGATAGCCGGCAGGGCAGAGGTAAGCCTGCGAAAGGTGTTTCCCCACAACCTGCGCCATCTCTTTGCGAGAACATTCTACAAGGAGACAAAAAACATGCTGAATCTGGCTGATATTCTCGGGCACAGCAGTCTGGAGGTGACGCGGATCTATGCGTCGGACGGACTCAGCGAGTGGAAGAAAAATATCGAACGGGTGAAGCTGCTTGAAATGACAACATAACATTAATTATGTGGTAAAAGGCTTTTGTAAAAAAAGACAGACTCATCCACCTTTTATGATTTTATAATACAACAATTTAAAAGTCAATAAATATAACTCTACATATTGTATCTTTTATCCAAAAATGCGGCAGCCCCGATGGACAGAATTTAAAAGAACATGCAAATAAAGGCTATAAGGTCTATAGCCTCTTTTGGCTGCTTCTTGCGCGGTCTGTTTATTTCTGTTTTTTCAACTATTTTCCTTTATTTTTCTGAAAATCCCTTTTATTAAACTCCAGGATAATTCAAAAAAAGAAAAAGAATGAATTTTAACTACATAATTAATGTTATGTTGCATTTCCTCTGAAAGAGAAGACGCGGCGGGCAAAAGGCTTTGCAAAGTACCAGTCAGCTAAGTGGCGGAGAAAAGGAGGGAAAAGGTTTCAGTTCACATCGGGGGCTTCTGCAGGCTTTTTGGGCAAGCTCAGAACAAAGACAGTTTCTTCGTGCAGGCAGCTGCCTAAACCGGTGTCTTGCTTTTATGCGGGAGACGGACGGTTCAGCCACCAAAAGGATGCCGGAAACAGGCAAAGGTACCAAAGAAGTAATATGAAAAATGGGACGTATCCGTCTGGTCGGCCGGGTATGGGCCAAAAGAGAGGATGAGTGAAATGCAAAGTAAAAGACCAATCAAGAAAGGAAGGAGACGCCAGAGGCGGTTCGGGAAGCTTCTGTCGGCAGCGATTGCGGTAGTGCTTGTCGCGGCGATGGGCGCGGGACTGTTCCTGAATTCGGGCATGCAGGTAAGTGCGGCAGGATTGTGGGCAGCAGACGGCAGCACACATGATGCCTGGTATGAAGGAAGCCTCGGTGTGTCCGGACAGGGCGGTGATTCTACCAGAAATACCGGCCGTATCTGGACAGATAAGTCCGTCTATACCAGTGCTCTTACGCTGACAAGCCAGAGTGGTGAGGAGACATTTACGATAGAGAATGACGAGGGAACTGCCCTGGTAGGACTTTCAGCGCTTTCTTCGGCTGCGAATATCTCCGGCCAGACGACGATCAACCAGCCGCTTGATATTGTGCTGGTGCTTGATAGATCGGGCTCGATGAATGATAGATATCTTACAAGCAGCAGATATGACGCTGTTTATGATATTGTCGAGTCGAGCGGCCACATTGAAGAACAGAGTGGTCCTCTTGGGAGTAGTTGGACAGTAGCTGTACAGGACACACAAGGTGGAGAATATTATGCTCTCATTGGCAACGAATATGTACGTATTAATGAGGTTACAAGAGAAGTCACGGGCGATTGGCGGACGAGCTATAATGAGCATGTAAGCTGGACTGTCAATGGTCAGACCGTGGAACCAAAGACCAGTGCTTCTGATCAAGATTCTTCGCATATTCAGTTCTATACTTATACAAGTACAGAAACGCGTATAGATGTAGCCATGGAGACGGCGGTGACCAATTTTATCAATACGGTTGCGACCGAAAATGTTGGTAAGGAGCAGTCCGATCAGCACCGAATAGCTATTGTTGATTATGCCGGAGATGTGGATCAGTACAGTACCGGAAGAAGGCCAAATCAAACCTATTTTACCTACTGTACACAGGGTGCCAATGCGAATGCATTAATCGGGTATGTAGAGGATTTTACTTATAACGGTGGAACGGAAGCTGATCTTGGCTTTGATCGTGCTCAAGATATTATAAACGGAGATTCTGGATATGGAAGCGGAGCACGTGATGAAGCAAAAAAAGTTGTCATTTTCTTTACGGATGGCATGCCTGGAAATGGACAGTATGTTGAAAATGATAATGCAGGTTCTTCCGTTAACACTGCTTATCAGATGAAACAAGCTGGCGCAACTATTTATTCTGTAGGAGTGTTTGAGGGAGCTGATCCTGATGATCTGACTGGTCAGGGTAGTACAACACATGATGCAAACTATTTTATGAATGCTGTGTCTAGCAATTATCCTGATGCTCAGTCAAGAAATACATGGGATGACGAAGCTGATTTTTCAAATAACTGTACGTTAGGTGAACGTGCAGAGGGAAATTATTATTTTGCAGCTTCAGATGCTGAAGCATTAAATGATGTTTTCCAGTCAATTTATGATGATTTTAGCAGCGGGGCTGTGTCACCTATCGAAAATACCACGACTATTGGTGGTGACCAGGTAGGATATCTGACATTTGAGGACACTCTGGGCAATTATATGGAAGTCAAGAACCTCAAGACGATTGTGTTTGCGGGAGAGGAATTCCACTATTCTGGCACACAGCCGTCGGCCGATGGAAGCGGATCTCATGAATATCATTTTACTGGCACAGTAAGCGGTAATGATGTCTATCCGGGTGATCATAATCTGAGCGATATTATCATTACTGTTAACAAATCAGCAGACTTGCAGACAGGTGATACAGTGACTGTTCAGATCCCATCTTCACTGCTCCCACTTCGTGTTTATACAGCAGAAAGTGAGACGGTGGATGGCGAAACTACTACGAGTACAAGCGTAGTTCCGGCCTATCCTATTCGTGTGTACTATACAGTTGGGCTGAAGAGCGGAGTGATGGATGGAAGCAACATTGATGCATCTAAGCTTGACGGAACCTATATATCCACGCATACGGATGAAGATGGAAACGTTTACTTCTATTCTAACGCTTACAGCGGTGGGAACAATGGGACAACTACAGCCACCTTTACTCCGGCTGAGACGAACAGCTTCTATTACTTTACAGAAGATACTACCATCTATACACGTACGGGACAGGGAGAAGCAGCAGAATACAGTCCTGCAGAGAGCTATGTTCCCGATCAGACATATTACTATCAGCGGACATACTATGCTGAGAATGAACTGAAGACAGAATGGGTATCCTTCATTGCAGCAGAGAATCAGTTGGGCCGTTATGTTCAGTATGATGAGTCTACTGATAGCTATTATATTGAAAAAGGCTCTCCACGTCTGACACGTGCTATGGAGTTTGAGGCTGCCAAGGAGGAGGGTGCGAATACAACAGAAACAGCGGCAAACGCCATTTCTCCCACTTGGAATGGGACAGCAATAGTTGTAAGCCTTGGCAACAACGGTAAGATTGCTTATCCGGTTTCCGGTTCGCTGCAGATCAGCAAGATTGTTGACTGGGCAGATACAGGAGTGACGCATGATGAGAAAGAGTTCACATATACAGTAGATCTTGAGGGAGATGTGCAGGGCAGATTCGACTATATCAAATATAACGCACAAGGACAGCCTGTTGATGCGGACGGCAATCCTCAGACTGTAGCCCCGGGGGAACAGCCTGCAGCGACAGGACAGATTCAGGATGGTGAAACTCTTTCACTTTCCAATGGTGAACATGTGGTAATCAGCGGTCTGCCTGCGAATACAGATTTTACTGTGACAGAGGCTGCGGCTGCTGGTTATACCGCTTCCAACACAGTGGAAGGCGCAGCAAGTGACGATGGTAATATAGCTGAGGGTACGATTGCCTCTAATGACACAATTGAGGTGGATTATACCAATACCTATAGTGTGACCCCGGTTACGCTTGCCGAAGGTTCCATACATGGAACGAAGACTTTAACAGGCCGCGACTGGCGTGATAATGAAAGCTTTACCTTTACGCTGACTCCGGTTACGCTAGGAGCCCCGCTACCTGGAGATGCACAGGAAAGCGCCTCTGTAACACTTACTAACAGTGATGCTAATAACTATGCAGAATCACAGGAAGTTGCGTTTGATTTTGACAGCATTACCTATACAAGTGCTGGCAGGTATATCTACCTGGTGCAGGAAACAGAAGGTGATGAGTACGGACTGGCTTACTCTAATGCTGTATACCGCGTGACTGTTAATGTAACAGATGACGGTGCGGGCAAGCTCTCTGCGTCTATTGAATCCATGTATCGTACATTTAATGATAATGGTGACAGCACAGGAGATAACGAGAACGACTGGCCTCCCATTGATGATCGCAATGCGGCATTTGTGAACAGTTTCGGTGGTGAAGAGGTCGATTATGCTAATATTACCGGCGTCAAAAGATTTACGAATTATACCACTGGCGAGACGCTGGATATCAATGATTTCTATTTTACATTGACAGCTGTCACACCAGGTGCGCCAATGCCAGATGAGACTCGTACCGGTAATCTTGGAACCGGAGCAATCGAATTCTCTGACATTACGTTTGGTATCGATGATATTGGAAAAACCTATGAGTATCAGATTAAGGAAGAGGTTCCAGCCGGTGCAGTTGATAATGGAGATGGAACCGCAACTTTAAATGGTATGACATATGACACATCCACAAAGACAGTAAGTATTGCAGTCACTCAGGACCAGCAGACCGGAAGTGTGGTTGCGACAGTCACGGGAAATGGATTTGAATTTACCAACAGCTATCAAGCTTCTTCCGTTACCACAGAGGGCGCTGCTGACGGTCTGCAGATTACCAAGCAGCTTGACGGAGCTGCCGGCACAGAAGGCCAGTTTACCTTTACGATGACAGCAGCTGATCCGGAAACTGAGACAGCTATCACAAATGACTGGGTAATCGGTATCGATGCGGACGGTAATGTGAAGACGTCACCGGCAATTGCAAAGGATGGTTCTGCAAATATTCTGTTTGATAACCTGACCTTTACACATCCGGGAACCTATACATTTAATATTACAGAAACTCAGAATCCGCTTAATAATGCATGGACCTATGATGGTCATACCTATCAGGTAAGCTTTACTGTGACAGATGAGAATGGCCAGCTGACGATTGCAGATCCGGTTACAACCAACGGCTCTGCTACATTTACGAACAGCTATAAGGCCTCCATGAACTTTGATAATGAGGCAGGCGGTATCCTGTTCAGTAAGACACTGGATGGGCGCGCGCTTACAGCTAATCAGTTTAACTTTACTGTGACTACACCTGATGACGATACGGATTCTGCAGAAAAGCTGGCTGAAGCAACGCGGACACTCTCTAACCGTTATGGAGCGGAAGATGGAGCGGCGGCGTTTTGGAGAGGCATTGCAGGTTTGACATTTGACCAGGATGATGCAGGAAAGACGTTTACGTTTATCATAAGTGAGACAAATGGTGGAGCCAGCGGATACACGTACGATGATAAGCCTGTTACCGTTGTAATCGCAGTGAATGATGATGGCGACGGCAGCATGAGTACAGAGACTACGGTTACGAAAGATGGTTCAGAACCGATTGTTTATAATAGTGAGGATTTTGTGAGCGGCGATTTCTCAACTTATCCGACAGCGGCATTTGTGAACAGCTATGATGCGGCGGATGCAGATCCGGTTTCTGTCGACTTTGAGAAACAGCTCACAGGACGTGACTGGAAGGATACAGACAGCTTTGAGTTCACACTTTCAACGGATCTTACAGATTCAGTCGGTGTGACAGAAGAAGAGCTTAAAGCAGCCATGCCGGATACCGTGACAGAAACTGTCAGCGGCACAGATGCAGACAAGACATTCTCCTTTGGCGGGTTCAACTTTACCAAGGCGGGAACGTATGCCTATAAGGTGACAGAGACACAGCCTGCAAAAGGTACGGATACGGCAGGTGTAATTTACAGCAAGGATACGGCTGTGATTAAGTTTACTGTGACCGATCCGGGCACCGGAAAGCTTCAGGTAAATACAGATATTACAGGCGTTACCGTAGAGAATAATACAGGTATCTTTACAAATACCTACTCCTATACGCCGGCTACGCTTGAGCAGAACACAGACACTGGAATCGGCGTTCAGAAAACTGTGACCGGTGCTCCGAACACAGAGGACTTTACCTTCACGGCAGTATTCAATGCTGACGATGAGAAGAATACAGGCTTTATCGACGATATTGAGGGCTTGACAGATGGAAAGCTGACTGCGACTATCTCGGATGATTTTGCGGCTGGCGATACGAAGTCCGCTGATTTTGGAACGGTGACATTTAAGAAGCCGGGAGTCTATGTATTTGATGTGACTGAGGATAATACCACGACTGCCACGGGCTGGACTTATGACAGATCTACCCATCAGATTGTTGTGACAGTTACGGATAATACGGAAGGCGAGCTTATAGCAAGCGTTGAGGGAAATGATCCTGTATTTACTAACAGCTATACAGCAGGTTCCGTGGTAGTAGGAGATGATGAAGAGGAGCTTCAGGTAACCAAGGAGGTAACCGGAGCCCCGGCGATGGAAGAGTTTGCGTTTACACTCCGGCTTACCTCTGATAACCGCGCTAATGTGAAGGTAGGAACAGGCGAGACTGCAGCAGAGTTCCCAGAGGCTGGTATTTCTGTAAGAACTTCAGATCTGACTGGAAAGGAAGAACGTCAGACAGTAAGCTTTGGTGATCTCACGTTTACTGCTGGGGGAACCTATACCTTTACAGTAACAGAAACGACGACCACGGAGGTAGAGGGCTGGACCTATGATAATCAGCCAAAGACTATCACAGTTTTTGTAACAGATGAGAATTATGACGGTCAGCTTGATGCATTTGTGGAAGGCAATAATCAAACGATCACGAATGCTTACGATATGGATCTGAACTATGATGATCCGGATAATTTAAATGACGGATTAAACGTAGTAAAGAATCTGACAGGTCACGATCTGGAAGAAGGACAGTTTACATTTACATTGACTGCAATAGATGAGGCGTCTGCCGCGAAGGCCAGTATCGAAGACGGGCTTTCCAAGACGTTTACGAACAGTGCCCAGACTCATGACGAAGCGGGCATCAGTACAGATACAATGCGGCCGTTTGCCGGTATGAGCTTTACGCAGGACGATGTAGGGAAAACCTATCGTTATACCATTACCGAAGTGGACAGCAGAGCGGCTGGTTACACCTATGACTCTAAGTCATATGAAGTAGTGATTGTAATAAGTGGCGATGGACAGGGAACCCTGACAGCTACGACGACTGTCAGCACAGGAGGCCAGAGCACAGAGTATACCTGCAGCACAAATACAGAATTGAATAATGGCCCTGCGGTAGTGACCTTTGATAACAGCTATAACGCAGAGAGTACTCTTGGAGCCAGCGGCCAGACCAGTATAGAAGCAAAGAAAGTACTGGAAAACCGCGATCTGATTGACAAAGAGTTTACCTTCCAGGTATTCGACGCGAACGATAGCGTAGTTGTAACTGGCACCAATGATGCTGACGGAAACATCACATTTGGAGATATCCGTTATGAGATAACTCAGATGCTGAAAGACGTCAAGAACGGTATCGCGACACATACAGTAGTGGATGGCAGGGATACCTACACGTATCAGTATACGGTAGCCGAGGACACAATTGGCTTGGATGACAAAGGTATCAGACCGGTAGACCATACGTTCAATATTACGGTAACAGTGACGGATAATGGAGACGGTACTCTGAGCATTGCTGTGACATATCCTGGCGATGGAACGGAGCTTACATTCCGTAATACCTATGGAGAAGCTGCAAAAGTTACGTTGCCGGTAAAGGGTGAGAAAAAGCTGGAGCACGCTGATAATCTTACTCCCGATGACATTACCGGAAAATTCAGCTTCACGATAACGAGCGATGATCCGGATGCTCCGATGCCGGCTTCCACTGAGGCGAAGAATGACAGAACAGGAACGGTATCTTTCGGAGACATCGAATTTACAATGGAAAATGTCTTCGGGGACGCTTCTGATGCGTCGGAAGAAGAAACGGAAGATCCTGCGGAGGAACCGGGAACGGATGTAGATGCACCGGAAGCAGAAGAACCGGGAACAGGTACAGATGCGCCGGAGGCAGAGGAACCGGGAATAGGTACAGACGTGCCTGAAACGGAAGAGCCTGGAACGGGTACAGATGTGCCTGAAACGGAAGAACCTGGAACAGGTACTGATTTGCCTGAAACGGAAGAGCCTGGAACGGGTACAGACGTGCCTGAAACGGAAGAACCTGGAACAGGTACTGATTTGCCTGAAACGGAAGAGCCTGGAACGGATACAGACGTGCCTGAAACAGAAGAGCCTGGAACGGATGCAGAGACGCCGGATACAGATGGAACTGCAGGAGAATCAGAAGCAGAGGTAATAGAGGCAGCAGGACAGGATCTGGTAGTTAAAAACGGAAAATCTGGAATTGTGACAGATCCGGAGACAGGGAAGCGTACAAGAACCTTCACCTACACTGTGACTGAGACCGGAGAGGTTCCGGGAGTGTCAAATGATACGCCGAAGACCTTCACCGTCACTGTGACAGACAATGGAAATGGAACGATTAGTATTGATTCTGAAGGAACCGATGGAATACTGTTCACATTTACTAACACCTATTCTGTGAAACCGACAGATCCGACGGATCCGACACATCCTGACGCGTCAGGCGAAGCGGCGGTCACGATCAGAAAAGAGCTGAGCGGACGTGCGATGAACGAAGGCGAATTCAGCTTTATCATGCAGGATGCAGGTGACACCCGGATTGAGGCGAAAAACGCAGCCGATGGAAGCGTGACGTTTACCGGAATCGAGTTTAGCGCTCCTGGAGACTATCGGTATCAGATTAGAGAAGTTCCGGGAGAATTGGGCGGAGTCGTATATGATTCTTCTGTATATTATGCGACTGCGGAAGTGACAGACAACGGAGACGGAACCCTTTCGGCAGAATGGACAGTGAAAGACACAGATGGAAATCCGATTGACAGCATCGTATTCCAGAATGAGTACAGCTATCAGGGCACAGTGGGAGTAACCCTCGCAGCCAGCAAGACCTTGAGCGGACGTACGCTGAAAGCCGGAGAATTCATTTTCCTGCTGAAGGACAGCAATGGCAATGTGGTATCGAAAGCAGTCAACAGCGAGACTGGAGCAATCCAGTTCGCAGATCTGAGCTTCGACACACCGGGCTCTTACACCTACACGATTTCTGAGGAAAAGGGCAATGCCGAGAATGTCACCTACGACAGCACGGTTTATACAGTGACGATCCATGTGGCGGACAGCGGAAAGGGATATCTGACCGCATCCATCGACAACGGCGGAAAGGCGATTGCATTTACAAATACCTATAAGGAACCGGAAAAGGATACTTCAGACGGCGGTTCATCGTCGGGCTCAGGCGGCTCTTCGTCGCCGGCTCCGGTTCAGGCTGTGCAGTCAGCCCAGACTGGTGATTCCTCACCGATAGCGTTGTTTGTGGGTATTATAGCGGTATCGCTTTTGGCTATCGCTGCAGCATTGGTAGTATATTTCCGTAAAAGCAGACAGAGATAAGCTTGGCATAAGCGGAAACTGAGTACAGATCTGATTTGGGTCTGTGGCGGCTGGGGAGGAGCAGGGCTCCTCCCCGGCCGTATTTTACTTCTGGAGCATACAGCCGTTTTTTTTGCCGGGCGTCAGGCCTGCGGCAGAAAGAAACAGGACAGGAAGATATCAGAAGGAGATTTTTATGGAACAGAATAGACAGTATTATGATAAAATCGCGGCTGGGCGAAGGATCAGCGATCAGAGGAAGAGGCTCGGCATCAGCAGGCAGAGGATGGCAGAATATATCGGAAAAGCAGAAAAGTATTATGCGGATATTGAGCGCGGCTATTGCGGGATGTCTCTGGAAACAATGATCGGGATTGCCGGTACGCTGGGGCTTACACTGGACTATATTGCTTTTGGGGAAGAAGAGGAACATGAACTTCCGAAGGAAACAAAAAGCATTATGTTTTATCTGGATAACTGCAGCGAAAAGAGACGTAAAAAGGCGGTAGAGCTTCTCCAGGTCTATCTTTCAGAATAGCTGTAGAAATGTGTAATATGATAAAGAAATAGAACGTGCGTCCCGCCGGGCGCACGATGAGCAGACCAGGAGCCGGATACGGCTCCTGGTTTTTGGGTTATTTGGCGTGCTGGCGGCCTGGAACTTTTAAAGCCTTAGGTATTCATATGGAGCATTTGATACCTGAGAACACTTCCCAGCCGGGAAAGGTTGCAGCAGCTTTTAATTCCATGTACAATGAAAAAAATACCTCTGACGCATTTGCTGATTCTGTAAAGGAATGAAAGCCTGTGCAGGCGAAGCAGGGCGCAAAATAGAGAAAGAAAGGGAAGAATGCCAGCCATGCCTGATATTTATTATGTGGAGGACGACGCGGCGATTGCCTGCGCGGTAAAGGAATATCTGGAACAGAAGAACTGCCGGGTCACTGTATTTGACCGGATCGAGACAGCCAGGAGGAAGCTGCTGCTGGAGCTGCCTGATTTGACTCTGGTGGACTGGAATATGCCGGATGGCCGGGGCGACGCTCTGTGCCGCTGGATTCGGGAGAGGCAGCCGGAGCTTCCGCTCATCTTTCTTACGGTCCGGGGAGACTCCAGGGACGTGGTGTCCGGTTTTCAGAGCGGAGCGGACGATTATGTGGTGAAGCCCTTTGAGCTGGAGGTGCTGTATTCCAGGATACAGGCACTCTTACGGAGGACAGGCGGGCGGAGGCCGGCAAGGCTTTGCTGCGGCGATCTGGCGCTGGACCGGGAAAGGATGGCGGTGTTCCGGGGCTCCAGAGAAATCAGCTTAAGCCAGCCGGAATACCAGCTGTTTCAGATCCTGATGGAGAATAAAGGGAGGACTATGACACGCGCCCGGCTTCTTGAGCAGATCTGGGACAGCAGCGGAAGCTTTGTGAATGACAATACATTGACGGTCACGATGAAGCGCCTGCGTGAAAAGCTTGGAAATCCCGCCTCACTTAAAACGGTCCGGAGCTTTGGATACAGACTGGAGGACATCTTATGACAGAGAACATGAAACAACGGCTTCTGTTTTATTTCCCTCTCCTGATTTCACTGGCAGGTCTTCTGCTTCTGTCCGGTCTGTGGCAGAGACGGTACCAGAGAGCTTCCTATGAGCAGGTGGCGGCCTTCTGCGGAACTGTCCTGGGAAATCATCCGGAGCTGGAGGAGGAGCTGCTGGCTTCGCTGAAAGAATTTCAGGAGAAGCCTGCGCAGGAGACGCTGGCTCAGGCAGAAGCGCTTTTTACCCGGTATGGCTATGAAAGCCGGGATTTTGGCGGAAGTGTGGCGGGAGATATGTCTGCCTTCACTGCAGCAGCGGTGATTTTGACGCTTGCAGTGTCTCTGATGTGCGGCAGTCTCGCTGCGAAGCGGAAGAGAGTAAGGCTTGAAGGCCTGACCTGTTATCTGGAACAGGTCAACACAGGCGCGCCGGGAACGCTGGTGCAGGAAAGGGAGGACGAATACTCGGGGCTTCAGGACGAGATTTATAAGACGGTCACAAATCTGTATGCCACCAGAGAGGCGGCGCTGAAGGCGAAAAAGAGCTATGCGGAAAACCTGGCGAATATCGCCCATCAGCTCAAGACGCCGCTGACGGCGGCAGACCTGTCTCTGCAGCTGATGGAAAGCAATGCGCCGAATCCCTATATTCAGCCTGTCAGGAGGCAGGCTGAGCGCCTGAACCGGCTGGAGGAAGCCCTGCTGACGCTTTCCAGGATAGACGCCGGCGCTCTGGAGCTGAAGTCTTCGGCGGTGGATGTATATACGGTTTTAAGCCTGGCGGCAGAAAATCTTCAGGAGCTTTTTGAGGAAACCGGAGTCCGGCTGGAGCTTCCAGACAGAGGCTGCGTAGAATTTAAGGGAGATATGGAATGGAGTATGGAGGCGTTGATGAATTTGCTGAAAAACTGCATGGAACATTCCCCAGAGGGAGGAACCGTCTTTTGCGATTACGCTTCCAATCCTCTGTATACAGAAATTCAGATCCGGGATCAGGGACCGGGGTTTGACTCGGAGGATCTGCCTCATCTCTTTGAGCGGTTTTACCGGGGAAAAAATGCGTCGCAAAATGGCGTCGGCATAGGGCTTGCGCTCGCACAGTCTATTTTCAGGATGCAGAATGGCAGTGTCACGGCCAGAAATCTTCCAGAGGGCGGAGCCTGCTTTGAAATCCGTATCTACCCACGGCATTCAGGCCCCAGTCACCGAACTGTCACTTAGCTCTGCTATTCTTATCTTATGATGCTGCAGGAATCCTGTGAAAGCCTTTCATGGCAAGGAGGCCCAGCAGCGGAAAAGGAAGCGGAAGAAGGAGGAGATACCGTGGAAATATTAAGGTGCGAAGGCCTGAGGAAGATATACGGTTCCGGTGAAAATCAGGTGAAGGCTCTGGATGGAATCGATTTTTCGATGGAAAAAGGGGAATTTACGGCAGTGATGGGGGCCTCCGGTTCAGGAAAATCTACGCTGCTTCACATACTGGGAAGCGTGGATAAGCCTACGGAGGGAAGGGTCTATGTGGAGGGGACAGACATCACCTCAATGAAGCCTGCGCAGGCGGCGCTGTTCCGCCGCAGAAAGGTGGGAATTGTCTATCAGTTTTTTAATTTGATTCCGACGCTGACAGTCCGGAAGAATATCCTGATGCCCCTGGCTCTGGATAAAAGAAAGCCGAATCAGGAATTTTTTGACAGGGTCGTGGAGACCCTTGGCATCAGTGACAGGCTGGAGGCTCTGCCCGGACAGCTCTCAGGAGGCCAGCAGCAGCGCGCCGCTGTCGCCAGGGCCCTGATGTACCGCCCGGCTATTCTGCTGGCAGATGAGCCGACAGGCAACCTGGATCGGAGAAATTCAGAGGAGATTGCGGATCTGCTTAAGCTTTCCAACCGGAACCTGAATCAGACGATTCTTCTGATTACGCATGACGAGAAAATCGCGCTTGAGGCGGATCGTATCGTCACCCTTGAGGATGGACGTATCGTAAGCGACCGGAAACGGGGGTGAGAGATATGTGGAAGGACTATATTCGAAATCATATCAGGGGAAACAGGGGATCCGGTCTTTCTGTCATGATCGCGGCCCTTGTCTCAGCGTGCTTTTTGTCGCTTTTGTGCTGTACACTCTATAACGTCTGGCATTATGATGTGGTGAGATATCAGACGGAGGATGGGAATTATCATGCCCGCCTGACAGGAGAGATCGGCGGGGAAGAGCTGGAGCTGATTCAAAACAGCGCCAATGTGGAGAGCGCCTGGATCAATGAGGAGGAGTCAGAGGATGGAGAGACGGCAGTGGATATCCTTTTAAAGGACGTGTCCTCGACCTATGAGGACCTTCCCCGTATTGCGGCTCTCGCAGGCCTGAGGGAGGAAAATATCTCTTATCACGAAGCGCTGCTGAACCTGTATTTTGTGGTGAATCCAGATAACCCGGATTCCTCTGACGCATTTGCAGTCCTGATGGTTTTTGCGGCGGCGGGAGTGATTTCCTGCTTTTCGCTGATCCTGATGATTCATCATGCCTATGCAGTCTTTATGAACGACAGGGTCCGGGAGCTGGGCATACTCTCCAGTGTCGGAGCCACGCCCAGGCAGATACGCGGCCTCCTTCTGAAGGAAGCAATTGCTTTGAGCGCGCTGCCCATTGCAGTTGGAATCATACTTGGAACTCTGGGCAGTGCCTGCCTGACGGCCTGGACAGATGCTTTTGCAGACGGGGTGATAGAGGGACGCATGGAGGTGCCGTTCTCCTGTCCGCCATGGATTTTCGTGCTGATCCTTCTGTGTACACTGGTGACAGTGCTTATCTCTGCCTGGATGCCGGCTGGACGCCTCAGCCGCATCACACCGCTGGAGGCTGTCCGCGGCACGGAAGAGAAGGGATTGAAGCGCCGGAGGAATTCCCATATTCTGCGTCTCCTGTTTGGTGTGGAAGGAGAGCTTGCGGGAAATTCGCTGAAAGCCCAGAGGAAGGCTCTGCGCACGGCTGCGGTATCCCTGACGCTGTCCTTTCTGGCCTTTGGCTTTGTGCAGTGCCTGTTCGCAATTATGACGCTCAATACAGATATCACTTATTTTGACGCCTTCCTGAATGCCTGGGACGTGATGGCTGAGGTGAAGGATACGGATATTCAGGAGTTTGAGGATACGGAAACCATTAAGAGCCTGCCGGGTGTGCGGGACGCCCTGGTTTACCAGAGGGCGGCGGCAAAGAGGCTCGTGACAGAGGAGGAGCTGAGCGCGGAATTTCTGGAAGCCGGAGGCTTCGAAGGAGCTCCGGAACAGTATGTGATAGAGACAGACGGAGGCTGGCTGGTAAATGCGGTCGTCTATATCCTGGATGACGAAAGCTTTCTGGAGTACTGCGGACATGCCGGTGTGGAGCAGAGCCTGGACGGCGCGGTGATACTGAATCAGGTCCGGGATGACACGGATCCGAATTTCCGCAAAAGGACTTATTTTCCCTATCTTGAGGAAGCCCGGGAGACTGCAGTTCTCCGGCGCTCCGGCGAAGAGAGCGTGGCGGAGGAAATCCCGGTGCTGGGATATGTCCAGGAGCTTCCGGTGATGCGGGAAGAGTACCAGACCCTGGATTATTATGAGATGATACATGTTCTGCCTGTGTCCCTGTGGAGAACTGTCAGCGGACAGATAGGCGGGACGGAGGAGAATATCTGCATCCGGGTTCTGGCCGGAGATCACGCAGGAAATGCTTATACAGAGATTCCTGAAGGGGAGGGCCCCTCGCTTGCGGAGCTGGACAGCCTGGAGGCAGCCCTTGTTCAGACAGCGGGAGATCGCTATGTGATAGAGACAGAAAACAGAATCGAAGACAGAAATGCCAGCGACGCAGCCAATGGAGCGATTCAAACAGTGCTCGGGGGCTTCTGTATCCTGCTTGCGGTCATCGGCGTGGGCAGTGTATTTTCCAATACTCTGAGCTTTGCCCGCCTGCGCAGGCGGGAGGCGGCCCGGTACCTGTCTGTCGGCATGACGCCGGGAGAGATCTGGAAGATGTTTTTTGTAGAAGCCCTTGTGCTCGCAGGCCGGCCTGTGCTCATAAGCGTGCCGCTGCTTATCCTGATTTCCTGGCTGTTTATGAAAGCGGCCTATCTCGACCCGGCGCTGCTGCTTCCGAGAGCTCCGGTACTGCCCATACTGGCCTTCGCGCTGGCGCTCCTTGCGTTTGTGGGCCTGGCCTATTATCTGGGCGGCAGGAAGCTGATGCGGATGAATCTGGCGGAGGCGCTGAGGGAGGAGACGTTTTAAAGAAAACACAGGCCGGCGGGATAACGTCCCGCCGGCCTTCTTGTGAGTAAGAATGCCTGTTTTTCATTCTATTTCAGCAGAGAGGAGGGAACATAGCCTTCCAGCTCATTTCCATTCTGTGTAAAGGAAATCTTGGTCCATTCCTGGCCGTCCTCTCCGGTTACCCGCTTGAGGATCGATACCTTAGTTCCGTTTTCCAGCGTTGCACGGATGTCTGCGTAAGGCGACGCGTAGGTTCTCACCTGAGCTACCGCGGAAGAATTGCCGGAAGAGGAGCTTCCGGAGGAAGCGCTGCCGGAAGTGGTGCCCGTGCTTCCCACATTCAGCAGATCGCCGCGGATGTAGCCTTCCATGGAAACGCCTCCGAAGGTATAGGAAATCTTGTACCATTTCCTTCCGTCGTCGCGTCCGGTCGTCTCACCGATGATTGTGACGCCGGTTCCCTGGGACAGCTTGGAACGGATGTCTCCGTTTGTGGAGGCCCAGGTCCGGATATTTGCTACTGCAGGCCGGATAGAGGCCGGAGTATTAGAAGAGGAGCTTCCGGAGGAGCTGCCGCCGGGATTTGTCTCGGAGAGCAGATCGCTGCGGATATAGCCGTTCATCTGGTACCCGTTGTCAGAATAGGATACTTTGTACCAGAGCCGGCCGTCATCGCCTGTCTTGGAGGAGATCAGGCTCACCGTAGTGCCCTTATTCAGGCGGGAACGGATATCGGCGTTCGTGGATGCATAGGTTCTGACGCGTACGACGCTGCCGTTTACATACCGGGTGCCGGATACATCTGTGCTTCCGGAGGAACCGCCGCCGGGATTCGATTCGACGAGCAGATCGCCGCGGATATAGCCTTCCACAGTGTTTCCGTTCTGTGTAAAGGAAACCTTGTACCAGGTACGCCCGTCATCGGAGCCTGTCTTTGAAGAAATAATATTTACCGTGGTTCCTCTCTCCAGCCTTGTACGGATGTCAGCGTTTGTGGATGCATAGGTGCGGACAATCGCTACGCTGGGCTTCACATATCTGGTGCCGGAAGCGGAAGACGAGCCGCCGGAGGAGCCTCCGGAAGTCGAGCCGGATACATTGACCAGATCAGCGCGGACAAAGCCTTCCTTCGCGTCTCCATTGTATGCGAAAAATACGTCATACCACTTCAGTCCGTCGTCTCCGGTGGTTTCCGTAATGATAGTCACCTTGGTGCCCTGGGTGAGCTTGCAGACGATGGATGAATTGGTGGATGCTGAGGAACGGACATTCAGAATCGGATTCTTGACCGTTCCGGTAGGTCTTGCCGCCTGTGAGCGGAAAACCGGGCCAAGCAGCAGGAAACAGAGCGTGAAAAACATCAGGAACGCAGTCAGGCGCTGCCGTTTTTTTCTCGCATTTCGTATGTTCATCATAGGTATCCTCCCTTAATTCGTATCTCTTCTGCCCGTGTTCCCTCCTGGAAGCTGCGGGCATTTTCTCCTGTATTCAAGTATAATCGCCGCAGATGGAAAAAGCAAGAAATCCGGCAGAGTATTAAGAAAATTATAACAATTTCGCCTCCGGCCTGGCTTTCTGCCGGCCGGAGGCGTCTCTGGGATATGCAGACTCAGTCAATCTGCCGCAGACTGGAGATATCGGAGTCAATGATCAGGGAATAGTTGGTGTAGTAAACTACAAATCCCGGTTTCGCTCCGCCGGGCTTTTTCACATGCTTCTTTTCGACATAGTCGATCTCGACCTTGTCGCCTCCCCGGTTTTTGGAGTAGTAGGCGGCCAGCCGGCCGGCATCTTCAAAGGCGGAATCGGGAAGCTCGCGTCCTTCGCTCTTCAGGATGACATGGGAGCCCGGAACGCCTTTGGCATGGAACCACCAGTCGTTTCCGGAGGCGAACTGGAAGGTCAGCTCGTCGTTTTGAAAATTATTTTTTCCTACATAGAGGTCGAAGCCGTCGCTGGAAAGGTAATGGAGGGGCCGGGAGGTGATTTTGGGCTTTTTCCCGCCGGCTTTTTTGCTTCTGCGGCGGATATAGCCGTATTCCGCGAGCTCTTCCCGTACAGGGGCCAGATCCTCCTCGGTCAGCGCTATGTCAAGCGCGGTCTGGATAGATTCCAGATGCCCGATTTCGCTTTTGGTTTCCTGAAGCAGCTTAGAGACAGCCTCGAAGGTTCTCTTCAGCTTGCCGTATTTGTCAAAATAACGCTTTGCGTTTTCCTGGGCGGACAGGGTAGGATCCAGCGGGATTGTAATTTCCTCGTTTGTATAGTAGTTGAGGGCCTCCATGGAGCGCGCGCCTTCCGGCACGCCGTATCCATAGGTGTGAATCAATTCACCCCAGACCTTGTATTTTTCACGCTTCTCTGTGTCCTTCAGCTGACGTGTCTGGAGATCGTATTTCTTGCGGCTGCGCTCCAGGGCCGTCTGCACGATCCGGCGCAGATCTGCCGATTTCTGGTGAATCCGGGTCAAAGTGCTTTTAGCGGCATAATAGGCTTCCAGAAGTGCAGAGATGCTTTCGAAGCTCTGGCTGGACAAATCCGCATACATGGTAAGCGGAACAGCGGAAAACTCCACAGGCTCTTTCCCGTTATAGCAGATCTGCGGAGAAAAGTGCCCGGCCTTTACTTCCTCCAGCAGGCGCAGAAGCTGGTGCTCCAGCATGGCGCGTTCCGTGTCCTCCAGGGCAGAGGCAGGTCGGCCGGATTCCAGAAAGGAACGGTGGCAGAGCTCTTCCGCCATGACCGGGGAAAAGCCGGTCAGGGAGGTGTAGATGGCTTTGCCAAGCGCCGTGGGCTTTTCGCAGATGGCCGCAGCCATATCTGCAGGCGGGGCTGTGAGCGGATCGAGCTTATCCTGGGTATGAGGAATGAAATAGGGACGCCCGGGAAGAACCTCGCGCACAGAGCTCACGGCCAGTGATACATGCTTGATGCTGTCCAGAATCGTGCCGTCCTCACGGCAGAAAATCAGGTTGCTGTGCTTGCCCATCAGCTCTGCGATCAGATACTTGCGGCAGAGATCACCCATCTCGTCGAGATGCTCGATCTCAAAGCGCAGGATGCGCTCCAGGGAGGGCTGCGTCACAGACACGATGCGTCCCCCGCCCAGGTGCTTGCGCAGCAACATACAGAAGCCCGGCGCCGTCATGGGCGCCGGCTTATTCTGTTCTGTCAGATAGATAAGCGGCAGACTGGCTGAAGCTGAGAGCAGCAGGCGGTACTGGCTTCCGTTATTTTTTATGGTGAGCAGAAGCTCGTCGGCCTCCGGCTGAACGATTTTTGTGATGCGTCCGCCCGTAAGCCGGTCAGAGAGCTCCTTTTGCAGACATGCGATCGTAATTCCGTCAAATGCCATAGTGTGTTACTCCTTTTTTCTGATTCTTTCAGTATACTTGACCTGTTTTACAATTTCAACTGGAAATGCAGAAGAAAGCGGTACTTGACACCTTTTCCAATTTCAACTAAAATATAATCCAAATAAGCTGGCGTCTTCGGCCCCGGGGTGTGGAGCATCCCGGGGCAGCACAGCGAAAAAAACAGCTGCGAAGAATGGCAGAGCCGTGAGGCGCAGAAAAAAAGAGAAGAGAGATTACCGTTATGGTGAAGAGTATGACAGGTTTCGGCCGCTGCGAGGTATCCGAGGGCGACCGGAAGATGACGGTGGAGATGAAATCCGTCAATCACAGGTATCTGGATGTGACGATCAAGATGCCGAAGAAGCTGAATTATTTTGAGTCGGCCATCCGCAGCCTTCTGAAAAGCTATATTCAGAGAGGCAAGGTAGACGTCTTTATCACCTACGAGGATTTGTCTGAATCCAACGTATCCCTCCGGTACAATCAGGCTCTGGCGGCAGAGTATCTGAAGTACCTGAATCAGATGGCAGAGGAATTTGGCCTGGAGCAGGACGTGAACGCAGGCGCTCTTTCCAGATATCCGGAGGTGCTCGTGATGGAAGAGGTCCAGGACGACGAGGAGGAGCTGTGGAGAATTCTGGAGCAGGCGGTGAAGGGAGCCTGTGAGCAGTTTGTAGAGACCCGCGCCAGAGAGGGAGAGAATCTGAAGAGAGATCTGCTGGCGAAGCTCGACGAGCTTCTGGAGCATGTGGCTTTTATAGAAGAGCGCTCGCCGCAGATTGTGGCGGAGTACCGGGAGAAGCTTACGGATAAGGTGAAGGAGCTTCTGGCGGACACGCAGATGGAAGAGAGCCGTATCGCTGCGGAGGTTACGATTTACGCTGACAAGATTTGTGTGGATGAGGAGATTGTAAGGCTCAAAAGCCATATCAAGAGTACAAGGTCCGCACTGGAAAAGGAAGACAGCGTAGGGCGCAGGCTCGACTTTATCGCTCAGGAGATGAACCGGGAAGCCAACACGATCTTGTCCAAGTCGAATGACCTGGAGGTGTCCAATCATGCAATTGAGCTGAAGACAGGCATCGAGAAGGTTCGGGAGCAGATTCAGAATATTGAATAAGGGGAAGAGGATGGACAGAAAAGGCATTTTGGTAGTGGTATCCGGCTTTTCAGGTTCCGGAAAAGGAACGATTATGAAGGAGCTGCTTCGCCGGTATGATAATTATGCGCTTTCCATTTCCGCTACGACGAGAAGCCCCAGGGAGGGAGAAGAGGACGGACGGGAATATTTCTTTAAGACCCGGGAAGAGTTCGAGAGAATGATTGCGGAGGGCGCGCTGATTGAGCATGCCTGCTATGTGGAAAACTATTATGGGACTCCACGGGCGTATGTGGAGCAGCAGCTGGGACTTGGAAAGGATGTGATTCTCGAGATCGAGATCCAGGGAGCCCTGCAGGTAAAGGAGCGTTTTCCGGATACGCTGCTTCTATTCGTATCTCCGCCGGATGCACAGACGCTGAAGAAGCGCCTTGTGGGCCGTGGAACGGAGAGCATGGAAGTGATTGAGAGCCGCCTGGCCCGCGCCGTGGAGGAAGCGCAGGGAATCGAGAGCTATGATTATTTTATCATCAATGACGATTTGGACGCCTGCGTGGACGAGGTACACCGGCTGATTCAGGGAGAGCACAGCCGTGTATCGCGCAGCATGGAGCTGATCAATGAAATCCGGACAGAGCTGAAGGAATTTCAGTAAAAGGATTACAATAGAAAGATTACAATAGAAAGTTTTTATATAGAAAGGATAAGGTGAAATTATGTTACATCCCTCATACACAGATTTGATGAAGGTAGTAAACAGCGAGGTAGAGGAGGGCGAAACTCCTGTCGTAAACAGCCGTTATTCCATCGTGCTGGCGACCGCGAAGCGGGCGCGCCAGATCATCGCAGGAGAGACTCCGCTCGTAGAGGCGGACGGCAAGAAGCCGCTGTCTGTCGCGATCCAGGAGCTGGAGAATGGAAAGATCAAGATCCTGTCCGAGGAGGAGGCGGCAGCCCAGGAAGCCCTTGAGGCTCAGGCAGCTGCGGAGGCCGCAGCGAAAGCGTTGGAAGAGGCGCCGGCAGAGGAGAATGAGGAAGCTCCTGCGGAGGAAGCCGCAGAGGAAAGCGAAGAGTAAAAACGCGCGGACAAAGCGCGTGTGCGTGGTATGGAAGCCGGCGCCCCGGATTCGGGGCGCCGGCTTCTGGCGTCCTTAAGAAGGAGCGTACTCAAAAGTACAAATAAGTTGCACAATTCAGTAACCCCATTGACAGTTTTCCAAGGATTTTGATAAGATAAAATCATCAAAAAAGGGAGAGGCCGCGTTCAGATAAAGGAGCGCGGCACTTGGCGTGGCTGGAAGGCTGCGCCTGATTCAGGAGGGACTATGATGAGAATTATCAGAGCAAAGGATTACGAGGAAATGAGCAGAAAGGCAGCGGCGGTTCTGGCTGCCCAGGTGACGGTAAAGCCGGACTGTGTGCTTGGACTGGCGACGGGCTCTACGCCGATCGGAACCTACGACTGCCTGGCACAGTGGTGCAAAGAGGGGGTTCTGGACTTTTCAAAGGTTTCCACAGTGAATCTGGACGAGTACCGGGGACTGGATCATGAGAATGATCAGAGCTATTACTATTTTATGAACAAGAACCTGTTCAGCAGAATCAACATTGATCCGGCGCACACCCATGTGCCGAACGGAATGGAACCGGATCCGGAGAAGGAGAGCAAAAGATATGAGGAGCTGATTCGTTCCCTTGGCGGGATCGATATCCAGCTTCTGGGAATCGGTCATGACGGACATATCGGTTTTAACGAGCCGAACAGCTTTTTCGATAAATATACACACTGCGTAGATCTGACGGAAATGACCATCGAGGCAAACAAGCGCTTCTTTGCGTCTGCCGATGAGGTGCCGAGACAGGCGTACACGATGGGAATCGGAACGATTATGCATGCGAGAAAGCTTCTGATGATTGTCAGCGGAGCAGACAAGGCAGATATCGCGGCTGCAGCGTTCTGCGGAGAGGTGAAGCCGGAGGTTCCGGCATCCATTATCCAGTTCCATCCGGATGTGACCATCATCGGCGATGAGGCTGCGCTCTCCAAGATTCCTGAATAAGGATGCCGGAGCAGGCCTATCGGTCGCCGGAGCGGGCAAAAAAGCGGAACAGATAGAGTCCGCTTAAGCCGACCAGGGTATAGACGATTCTGGAAAGCATACTCATGTTTCCGAAGAGAAAGTTTACCAGATCAAAACGAAGGATGCCTATGAGCCCCCAGTTTATCGCGCCGATGATGGCGATGGTGAGGGCCGTACAGTCTAAGATTTTCATAATAAGGGGATTCTCCTTTCTATGGGACCGCATATCTGCGGTCCCTGTTCGTTTTATCGATCATAGGCTGTACAGAATACATAAAAATTATACAAAGCTGTTTGTTTCGGGATCGTAGCAGTAGCCGATGGACATAAGCGTGGCTTCGATAGACCTGCGGTCAAGATTCAGAGACAGGCACAGCTCGTCAAGAGTGGGATAGAAATCCCGCAGCTGTGTGTTTATCCAGCTCAAAAGCAGAAACGGATCCTTGGGTATCATGTTATTACCTCCTGAAATGAAAGTGAAAGCAGCAAAGAAAAGCTTCCCCTGATAGCTTTGTATGATAAGACATTGCGTCAGAACTTGCAAGCAGTATTTTTTTCTGATACACTGGTAGCAGACCGATTGTTATCTGCAAAGGAGAAAGAAAATGGAACACAACAATGACAACCTCGAACGGAAGCGCTCAGTCCAGAAGACGACCATGATAGTTCTGGCAGTCCTGACCCTGATTATTATTCTGTACCTGGTGTATGGAATCGTCACAAAGTCTACGGATATGCTGATGTTTGGCATTCTGCTGGGCGGCTTTGTCGTGATTTATCTTGTCATGACAGATATTGTGGAGCCTTACCGTCTGGGCCTGTTTCAGGAGCTTACGGCCGAGCGGCGCAGCGGCTTCCTGAAAATGATGCTGATGGATGTGATAGGAGCAGGCGCCCTTTTGTACTGGCTGTTTGGAATGACGGATTCGGGCAGCTCGGAAATTCTGCTTCCGCTTCTGATTTATTTCATCACTGCGCAGGTGAAGAGGAAATACCGCGCAGAATTCGAAGGAACCCTGGAGGAAGAGGCAGAGCAGGATGCATCCGGGGAGGAAGCAGCGGAGGAGGAATCCGAGGAAGAAAAGCCTGAGGAAGAGGCAGAGGCTTCTGCCTGCGGGCTGCCCGGAGAGAACGGGGAAGAGACAGCGTCCGGGGAGCAGGACGAAGAATAAGGGCTTATGCCGGTAAGCAGAGCGGGCTCATATGCCCGCTCTGTCTGCATATATTTACATGAAAGAATATATGGAGACTGGCATGAAAGATAGAAAAGGGGAGCCTCTCCCGGCATGGAAGAAGGGTCTTCTGACAGCAGCCCTGGGTCTTTTGGCAGTGACGCTTGCGGCAGGAGTCCGCAGCGGACGGACAGGGGACGGCGGACGGAGGGAGCTGGCTGCGCCGGCATACGGGGAACGGGCTTCGGAAGGGGCTGTGCCGGCAGGGGAAGAGGCGGAGAGCCCTCGCTCCCGGACGAGCGGAGAATCCCGGGAGAGCAAAAGGATTGCGCTGACCTTTGACGACGGGCCGCATCCTGTTTATACGGAACGGCTTCTGGACGGCCTGGCGGAAAGGGGAGTCAAGGCGACCTTTTTCCTTCTGGGCTGCAATATCGAGGGCAATGAGGAGATTGTCCGCCGTATCGCCGAGGAGGGGCACCTGATAGGCAATCATACCTGGTATCATGTGGATATTACGACGCTGACCCAGGAGGAGGCGTGCGCGGAGATTCAGGATACCAGCAGGAAAATTACCGAGATTACGGGACAGCCTGTGGAGTATGTGAGGCCTCCCTTTGGCAACTGGAACAGGGAGCTGGAGTGCGAGGTTATGATGATCCCGATTTTCTGGTCTGTGGACACGCTGGACTGGAGTACCAGAAATGCGGACCGCCTGGTAGATCAGGTGGTATCTGAGGCGGAGGAAAATGATATCATCCTGATGCACGATTCCTATGACAGCACAGTAAAGGCTGCCCTGCGCATCGTGGATCTCCTTCAGGCGGAGGGGTATGAGTTTGTGACGGCTGACGAGCTGATTCTGGAATAAGGATTCCGGACGAAAATCGGAAGAAGGAGTAAACAATGGATTTATTTGACTATATGCGGGAAAGCCAGATGAAGCAGGAGGCGCCGCTGGCTTCCCGTCTGCGTCCGCGGACACTGGACGAGATTGTGGGACAGAAGCATATTCTGGGGAAGGACAAGCTGCTGTACCGGGCGATTCAGGCGGACAAGCTGGGGTCTCTTATCTTTTACGGACCGCCGGGCACGGGCAAGACGACCATAGCCCGGGTCATTGCCAATACGACAAAGGCAGATTTTACGCAGCTGAACGCTACGGTGGCCGGGAAAAAGGATATGGAGGCCGTCGTGTCAAAGGCAAAGGATAATCTGGGAATGTACGGGCGGAAAACGATCCTTTTTGTAGACGAGATCCACCGCTTTAACAAAGGACAGCAGGATTATCTTCTGCCCTTTGTGGAGGATGGGACGCTGATTCTGATCGGCGCCACGACGGAGAATCCCTATTTTGAGGTAAATGGAGCCCTTTTGTCCCGCTCGGTGATTTTTGAGCTGAAGCCCTTGAGCAGGGAGGACATCCTGGAATTGATCCACAGGGCTGTCACGGACCAGGAGCGGGGCATGGGGGCCTACCATCCGGAGATCACAGAGGAGGCGGCAGAGTTTCTGGCAGATATCGCCGGAGGCGACGCGCGCTCCGCGCTGAACGCGATAGAGCTGGGCGTGCTGACCACAGAGAAGAGCGGGGATGGAAGGATTCATCTGACGCTGGATGTAATGTCTGAATGCATCCAGAAGCGGACTGTGCGCTACGACAAGACCGGGGACAACCATTACGACACGATATCCGCCTTTATCAAAAGTATGCGCGGTTCTGATCCGGACGCAGCAGTCTATTATCTGGCGAAAATGATTTACGCCGGGGAGGATGAGCGGTTTATCGCCAGAAGGATCATGATCTGTGCGTCTGAGGATGTGGGAAATGCGGATCCCATGGCTCTGACCGTGGCTGTTTCTGCGGCTCAGGCTGTAGAACGGGTCGGCTTTCCGGAGGCGCAGATTATTCTGGCCCAGGCGGCGTCCTATGTGGCGTGCGCCCCTAAGAGCAATTCTGCGGTTATAGCGATTGACAAGGCCATGAAATCCGTAAAGGAAAGAAGGACCAGCGTGCCGCCTCACCTGCAGGACGCCCATTACGGCGGAGCTGGGAAGCTGGGCCATGGAATCGGCTATAAATATGCCCATGATTACCCGGGCCATTATGTGGAGCAGCAGTATCTGCCCACAGAGCTTTTGGGCGAACGGTTTTACGAGCCTTCCGACAATGGCTATGAGCATCAGATTCGGGAGTATTTCAAAAGGATAAAGGGAGAGGGGGAAGAACCCGGAATCAAATAAGACGCCCCGCAGCAGGATGGCGGGGCGTGAAAATGGAAACGTATTCCGGCTATACGGTTTCCGGTTCCGGGTACTCGGTTCCGAAGGTTTCTGCGGTGACAGACTTCATCACCTGAGGCTCCATCGGGCGGTCCCGGAAATCGGTAGGAGTCTGGGCGATCTGGTTTACGATGTCCATTCCCTCGATGACCTTTCCAAAGGCCGCGTAGGCGCCGTCCAGATGGGGAGAGGTCTTGTGCATGATGAAGAACTGGGAGCCTGCGGAGTCCGGATGCATGGCGCGGGCCATGGACAGGACGCCGGGCGTATGCTTCAGGTCATTGGAGAAGCCGTTCTGGGCGAATTCTCCACGGATGGAATAGCCGGGGCCGCCCATGCCGTTTCCATCAGGGCAGCCGCCCTGAATCATGAAGCCTTCAATGACGCGGTGAAAGCAAAGGCCGTTGTAAAAGCCCTTGTTGACGAGGCTTAAGAAATTGTTGACCGTATTGGGGGCGATTTCAGGATAAAGCTCTGCCTTGATGACGCCGCCGTTTTCCATTTCAAATGTAACTACTGGATTTGCCATATTCATTCTCCTTTTTCGTGCGCACGCTGTCTTCCAGCCTGCGGATTTGTCACCATATATAGTAGCGGAAAAGAAGGAAGACGTAAAGGAGTTTTTGAAAAATGCTGAAAGGGCTTGTGATAGCTGCCTCTGGCGCGCAGCTGCTGGAGGAGGAGCTGGACAGAAATCATTTTCCGTGGGTGGAGCTCCGGAAGGAGGACGGAAAATACAGGACAGCCGAAGATTTCCGGTCGGCGGCGGAACAGCTCCCGGGAACGATGAAGGAGCTTTTGTGCCTGGTAGAGACGGACGGGGAGGAGAGAACGGCCCTTTCCCTGGGCCTGATATGTGTCGGATATCTGAATCCGGAGCTTAAGGACCAGCGCCTTTCCGGCTGCAGGATCCTTCTGGAGGGCTTTCAGGAGGTAGATCTTTCTTTCCTTTGCAATGTACATACGCGTGCCCTGGGGCTGCCGGTGCAGATCGCGGAGACCAGGAGGCTTCTGATTCGCGAAATGACCCTTGCGGATCTGGATGACGTGAATGCTCTCTACCGTGAAAGCGGGTCTACCGGGTTTCTTCAGCCTTCCACGCTGGACCGGCACGAAGAGGAAGAGAAGATCAAAGCGTACATCACGTATATGTACGGCTTATATCAGTTCGGAATGTGGGTGGTGATAGAAAAGGAGAGCGGAACCCTGATTGGGCGGGTAGGCTTTGGTATCGCCGACTATCTGGAGTTTTCCGAGATTGACATGGGGTATCTGATTGGGGAGAAATACCGCCGCCGCGGATATGCGGAGGAGGCGAGCCGGGCGGCCCTCGATTATGCCGGGAGGGTGCTGGAGCTTCCGCAGGTCAGCGCCTACATCGATCGGGAGAACCTGGTGTCCCTGCATCTGATTGAAAAGCTGGGATTTCACCGGATAAAAGAATTTATGTACCAGGGAAAGGGCCTGTGCCGCTATGTGCTGCGTTTTTCCTGACGCAGGTCGCTGGTATGGCTGGTAAAACAGAAGGGAGCGGATGGCTGTGTGTTCCATCCGCTCCCTTCCTTCTGCTTGAGGCAATAGGTCAAGGTTAATGTGTATTTCCCGATCCGCTTCCGCCGATGACGATGTCGTCGTCTGTCACAGGCTGGAGCCAGAGCTCGCCCGGAGTCTCGGGGATGTAGGGCATCAGGATATAAGAGGGATAATCCTTGTCGCGGTAAATCTTGTAGTTGATGGTGTTCGCGCTGGGGATGGGTCCCAGGTGATCCATCTTTGCCTGCCATGCGCCTGACTGGGGCTGGAAGTTGTCCATCGCCTTGATTTCCAGCTCAATCTGGGAGCCGGCCGGGAATACCATGCCGATAGGATTGATCTCGATGACGTACTCGCGGATTTCGCCGGGAGTCACCGGGATGCGCTTCGTATAATCGTGTACCGGACGGCCAATCTGGCTCTTTTCCTTGTCAAGCGGATAGGAGGCCTTCAGGGAACCGGTACGGCATACAGGCATTCTGGTTCCGCCCGGAGTGATCTGGTGCAGCTTTACGATAAAGTTCGCGTCGGTGCTGTCGATGGAGGCCCACAGATGAAGCTCGATGGGGCCGGTGAACTCGGTCGGCCGGCTCAGGCGGTCGGTGCGGTAGGTCAGTGTCTCTACTTCTGTAGTAATATGAGGCGGACGGTGCGTGAAGCTGTCGGGCGGAAGACTGCCTTCCGGTACCGGCTCCCAGCGCAGGTTGCCGAAGGTGTGCAGGTAGAGCTTTTTCCACACAGTTCTTGCCAGCGGGTATTCATATTCATAGCGGTAGCCGCGTCCGAGGATGTTCAGCTTCATCGGCGGTTCCTCCGTGATGCCGGTGTCAATGCCCTTCATCCAGTGATCATACCAGCGCAGCATCTCCTCGTTCATGAAGCGGTAGGGAAGCTCCATGCCGTTGTAGCCTTCCATAACGCCGCAGCGCTTATAGGCTGTGAGCTCTTTGGAATTCATGGCGTTGAATACGGGAGCAGACCAGCGGCCGGTGGGAGCCCATCCGCATTTGAAGTATACGGGTACCTTCAGCTTGTCATACTTGTACTTCATGGAGCGGGGACGCCAGAAATCGTCCTCCTGCGGATGAAGCAGGTAATCCAGATAGAAGGTATGGTACTTGGGCGGCCATACATTGAAGATCTTGCTGAAATAGGTGTTGATAGCGATATCGGGATCCTCCTGCACCTCCTCGATACGTTTCTTCATCTCTTCCTCGGACATCATTTTTGTGGTCCAGGGAACGGGATTGTTCGAGGGGCAGAGCTCCCAGTACATATTCATGTAGGTGTCGGCTACGCCGCCGTAATAGCCGTGCTGGTAATAGTCATCTGTATAGCTTAAGGGCATGATGCATACCAGGTGGGGCGGCTGGAGAGCGGCCACGAGAGCCTGAATGATTCCGAAATAGGAATAGCCCAGCAGGGCAACCTTTTCCGTGCTCCACTGGCATTCAGTTCCCGCCCACTCGATATAGTCGTAGACGTCCTCCTGCTCCTGGGGATTGTACACACCCAGATACTCGCCTTCGCTTCTGCCGATTCCGCGTCCGTCGGGCACGATGAAGGTGTAGCCGCGGGTTACGAAAAATTCCATATCGCCGGCTTCCAGGCTGTGATCGAAATAATTGGAGGCTCCGGGCAGCGATCCGTGGCGCATGCGCTGCATTTTCTTACTGTAGGCAGAGTATGCGATCAGGGAAGGCGCACGGTCGATTTCCGCGGGATGGTAGACATCCACATAAGTCTTCGTTCCGTCGCGGAGAATGACTTCCACATCCTCTTCCAGCTTCATGGTATAGATAGGCTTGGAAAGCTTGTCCAGGTTCTTGGTGTAACGGCGGTCCCAGTATACGGGAACCTTCTCAAGACCAGTGATTTTTAAAAATTCCTCTTGGTTCATGCGTTTACCTCCTGCGTATAATTTCTGTGTTCATTATAGAGGGAAACAGCAAAGGCGTCTGTCTATCAGGCGACATAAAGAAAATAATCTGACAAAATCCTCCGGGAAAATGGCCGTTCCTGTCCGCTGCCCGTCAGTTTTGAATTTCACTCTCCAGAATAATATCCAGAAGCCTGTTGAAATCATGGACGCAGAATCTTCCGCGTTCGGTAGAAATGATGCCTTCCTTACGCCAGTCACTTAAGATTTTGGCGGCCGTCTGACGTGCCATCCCGGAGGAGGAGGCCAGGGCGCTCTGGGTAATCCTTACCTTCATGGATTTCTTCTGGGTGCTGGTGGTCAGATTGACGATGGTAGAAGCCAGGCGTCCCGGAGCGTCCAGATACATGGCGTTTACCATGTTCTGGGCAGAATTCAGAAGCCGGTCGATGAGCTCCTGGATGATGACCCGGCAGACGCTGGTGTGATTCCATACCGCGTCGACAAAGCAGGACTGGGGCACGGAAATCAGGGTAGTGTCCTCCAGGGCCAGAGCCGTATTCGGATAGACCCGGTTCGAAAGAATTCCCATTTCGCCGAAATAATCCCGGTCAGAACGGATTTTGACGATAATGTCCGCGCTGGTTCCGTAAAATACGGATTCCATGATATAGCCGGATTTGATAACGTAGAGATGGTTCGAGGAATCCTCCTTCCGGTAGATGACGCTTCCTTTCTTTTTGTAAATCAGCCGGCAATAGGAGGACAGAGTTTCCAGATAATCCGGCGGAAGAGCGGAAAACAGGGGAACCGTCTGAAAAAAGGAACAGATTCGCTGCGTATCCGCTGAAGCGGGCTGGTTTGCGCTTTGCATGCTGATGGTAATCAGTCCTTTCTTTATGAAACATGAAACTAATTAAAATGAGTTTAACATAATTCTTAAAAAATAAAAAGCAGAAAAAGAAAGTCCCAAAAAAATGACGGAAATGACAAAGAATTTCCACAAAAAATATTTAATGTATGAATATGTCGCATACATGACATTTGTTTCCCTGATTTTTTGGTAAAATTAACAAATCAAAATATTCTGAAAGAAAAGAGGGATACGAATGAAAAAACAGAAAATGAAGCTGCTGTCCTGTATTCTCATGGGAATCGGAAGCATTATCGGAGCCAGCGTATTTGCCACGACGCCGATCGCGATCAAAATTATAGGCGGAAATGGCATCGTTGTGGGCTTTATCTGTGCAGCGCTGTTTGTATTTTTGCGCAGCATTCCGGAGATGCTGATGGTAGCGGCCCTTCCTGCAAACGGCGGCTCTTACATGTACCTGACCCGTCTGGTGCACCCGCTTTTGGGAACCTGGGACGCTTTTAACGAGCTGGCAGTCGGCGTTCTGAAAATTGCGACCATGGCGCTGACCTTTTCCACGTATTTCTGTATGCTTGTTCCGGCGTGTCCGGAGGCGGTGGCTGCGATAGGCTGTATTCTGCTGTTTACAGTCATTTCCTGGTTTGGAATCAAGTTTTCCTCTACCGTACAGAATGTCTGCGTCGTCGTTCTTTTGATTGCTCTGGCTGTCTACGTCATCGGCGGCTGGGGAGCGACTGTGGTGACCTTCGGTGAGGTTGTATCCTCGACGATTGAGCTCGCGCCGCTGTGGGCTGCCATGGGAATCATGCATGGAAGCCTGATTGGAGCCAATGTACTGTACTATTCTGCTGAGGAAATTGAGGATCCCGGAAAGAATGTGCCGATCGCTTATCTTGTCAGCACTCTTGCTACAGCAGTGATCTATGCGCTGATGGCATATGTGACAGTAGGCGTAATGCCGAACTTCTATGAGATTGACAATCTCGCTACTGTGGCAGAAAAATTCTTAAACCCGACTCTTCTGGTGTTCTTTGTGGCAGGCGGAGCGCTGCTGGCAGTGGTGACGAGTATCAATTCCGCAATGATGATGTTTTCGAGAATCAACTTCGCGGCGGCCAGAGACGGCCTGTTCCCGAAGCTTATCAGCAAGCTGAACGAGCATGGAGCGCCCGGCTTCTCCCTGTGGCTGAACTCCATTATCGCGATTCTGCTGGTAGTGTCCGGCTTTGACCTGGAGGACGTGGTTAAGATTACGACGATCCCCGGCCTGTTCCTTCTGCCGATTATTTTCTTCAGCGTCTTCATGATGCCGAAGAAATTCCCGAATGCCTACAAAAATTCCTATATCAAGACGCCGCATGTGCTGAACTGTATCATAACAACGATCGCCGGCGTGGCCTGTGTCGTGATTGGATGGTATGTAATTGGAGAAATGAAGCCCCACAACTGGATTGCAATGATTGTTTATTATGTGGTAGCTATAAGCTATACTATTATTCGGAGAAATTATGTGAAAAAGACGGAGGGCTATGATATTTTCCAGCAGATGAAGGAGCCTTACCAGCCGTGGTTTGAGATGGAAGAAAAGGCAAAAGCGGCTCTGGAGGCTGCCAAAAAGGCATGATATCAGAAAGACATGATTTCCACAGGGCGCACAGTATGTGAGCGGAATTGTTTTCTGGCAGGACAGAAAATATGAAAAAATGGTGTGCACATGACAAATGTGTGCGCCATTTTTTGATAGGATATAGGAAAAGGATGAAGAAAACAAAAGGAGGTTTTGCAATGAAAAAGAAACTGACGGAGGTTCTGGGAATCGATGTTCTGCCAAATTACTGGGATAAGCGTTATGTAAAAAATCTTGACAAGCTGTCCCGCCCACGCTATGAGGTAGAAAGGCACGAGGATGTGTGGATGACCCTGCGCGACGGTGTGCGCCTCTGCGTGGACGTGTATCTGCCGAAGGGAGCAGGCCCTGTTCCTGCCCTGGTGAGCTGGTCGGCCTACAGCAAGGAGATGCAGGGAATCAAGCGCGGCGCGATCCCGCCGGAGTCTCTGCTCTTTGACCACAGCCTGGAGGCCGGGGACATTGATTATTTCGTAAAGCGCGGATATGCCTATATCATTCCGGATCCCAGAGGAATCGGGAAGAGCGAGGGCGAATTTTACGGAGTCTACAATCCCCAGGAGCCCATTGATATCTACGATACCATTGAATGGGCAGCTGAGCAGGAGTGGTGCGACGGCAACGTGGGAATGGTAGGCTATTCCTATTTCGGAATCTGCCAGATCCTGGCAGCCGCCAAGCAGCCTCCGCATCTGAAATGCATCATGCCCTGCTCCTTTGTAGATGACTACTATCAGCATGGCTATTACGGCGGCGTGCCTTCCACCTATATGAGCATTTACTGGGAGCTCTGCCCCTCCAACAAGCCGGTTCCCTGGTCCTTAAAGATGTATGGCGAGGAAAAGATGAAGGAGATGATGAAGGACCGCTTAAAGGATCCGGACATTGCGGTAAATTCCTATTTTACCAAGATTCTGACGACCTGGCCGCCGACCTATCACACCTTCTATCTGGACTATCTGCTGCATCCTCTTGATGGAGAGTACTGGAAGCAGCGCTCTGCGAATCAGATTTACGATCAGGTGAAGGTGCCGGTATACCTGCACTGCGCGTGGTCTCCTCTTGGCCGCTGGAGCGCTCCGATCTTTACCGCTATGAATGACGACAGGCTGAATGTGCCGAAGCGTCTGGGCGTGCTGGAGGGCTATGACGGGCTGGAGCTGCCGTACCGGGCATTGAATGAGGAATGCCTGCGCTGGTACGATCACTGGCTCAAGGGTGTGGATACCGGTATTATGGACGAGCCTCTTTACAAGTTTGGCGTCCTGAATGCGGGAACGCGCTATGAGAATGAGTGGCCGCTGGCCCGCACCGAGTGGAAAAAGCTGTATCTGCGCTCCTTCAACCGTCTGCGCTGGGACAGGGAGCCGGATTCGGACCTTCCGCCCGATGGATTCACACATCTTCCGCCGTCGATTTCCACGGAGGTCAACAAGATCGTGTACAAGTCCTCGCGCTTCCCGCAGGCAAAGGAAATCACAGGCCCCATCGAGCTTCATCTGTGGGCTTCCATAGACGCGGAGGATGCAAATTTCGTGTGCAGCCTCTTCGACGTGCTGCCTGACGGAACCAGGATGCCGCTGCTGCGCTATGGCGCTCTGCGCGCCTCCCATCCGCTCAATGAGAAGGAGAGTAAGATCGGACGCCCCGTGCATGACAATACCGTGTCGGTTCCCGTGACTCCGGGCGAGATCCGGGAGTATGTGATTGAGATGAATCCTACGTCGATGGTGATTCCGGCCGGCCACTGGCTGGAGCTGGAGATTACAAGCCAGTGCCCGAACGCCTGCCACACAGAGTCCTGGACAGGCAAGGTAGGGAATATGAACGTCATTCCGTCCAACACGACGACGTCCTATAAGATTTACAGAGATAACAATCATCCGTCCTATCTGCTGCTTCCGATTATCCCGTACACCGATCCGGAACAGTGGGTACAGCCCTTTGAGGACAGCTTCGAGATTGAGGTAGAGGACGAATAAGGAAAATAACGTAAGACTGACATCTGGCTGCGGCCTCTGGCGGACAGGCCGGAGGCCGTGATTTGCAGGAGGAGAGGTTATGATACAGAAGGAAACGGCAGGCGGGACAGAAAGCCGTCTGGAGAAGGATTCCATAGGCAGTAAGGAGATACCGGAAAGTGTGTATTACGGGGTGCAGTCTCTGCGCGCGGCGGAGAATTTTCATATTACAGGACTTTCCATGCATCCTGAGATCATCAACAGCCTTGCACAGATAAAAAAAGCGGCCGCGATCACAAACTGTGAGGTCGGACTGCTGGATAAAAAGCGGGCGGATGCGATCGTGCAGGCCTGCGACGAGATCGCGGGAGGCGCCCTTCATGAGGAGTTTATCGTCGATCCGATTCAGGGAGGAGCGGGAACCTCCATCAATATGAATGCGAACGAGGTGATCGCGAACCGGGCCATCGAGATTCTTGGAGGGAGGAAGGGAGATTACAGCATCGTCCATCCAAACGATCATGTGAACTGCGGCCAGTCTACCAATGATGTGATTCCAACTGCGGGAAAGATGACCTCGCTGAAGCTTCTGAAGCACGCAAGAGCAGAGCTGACAAAGCTGCAGAGTGCGCTGGAGGACAAGGCCAGAGAATTTGATCATGTGATTAAGATGGGGCGTACCCAGATGCAGGATGCGGTCCCCATCCGTCTGGGACAGGAGTTCCGGGCCTATTCGGTAGCAGTGCGCCGGGATGTGGCCCGCATGGAGCGTGCCTGCGAAGAGATGCGGGAACTGAATCTGGGCGGCACAGCCATCGGGACAGGCATCAATGCGGATGAGCAGTATCTTCAGCGTATTGTTCCAAATCTGGCCCAGGTGAGCGGCATGGAGTTTGTCCAGGCCTTTGACCTGATTGACGCGACGCAGAATCTGGATCCCTTCGTAGCCGTATCCGGAGCGATCAAGGCCTGCGCAGTGACGCTTTCCAAGATGGCGAACGATCTGCGCCTTATGTCATCCGGCCCCCGGTGCGGTTTCGGAGAGATCAATCTGCCTCCGAAGCAGAATGGCTCCTCTATCATGCCAGGCAAGATTAACCCTGTGATTCCGGAGGTGGTAAACCAGGTCGCCTTCAATATCATCGGCAATGACGTAACTATTACCATGGCTGCCGAGGCAGGACAGCTGGAGCTGAATGCCTTTGAGCCGATCATTTTTTACTGTCTCTTCCAGTCCATCGACACGCTGGCTTATGCGGTCAATACCTTTGTGGAAAACTGTGTAAAGGGCATTACAGCGAACGAGGAGCGCTGCAGGCAGCTGGTAGAGAACAGCGTGGGCATTGTGACTGCGCTCTCGCCTCATATTGGATACATGAAGGCTGCGGAGCTGGCGAAGGAGGCCCTGAGAAACAATGTTCCCATCCGGCAGCTGGTTCTCGACAGGAGGATCCTGAATAAGGAAGAGCTGGATGAGATCCTGGACGTCTGGGGAATGACAGAGCCGGGAATTTCCGGGCGGGAGCTGCTTATGAAAAAAGGAAAACAGGCAGATGGCTGAAGAAAGGAGATGAAAAGGTATGGCGGAATACACCTGGGCCTTTGACAGAAGCTTTCTTGTATTTCTTCTGATCGCCTTTACGTCTATGGCATTGGCCGAAAAGCTGCGTTCGCTGATTCCGATGCCGTTTATCTACGGAGTTATTTTTATTCTGGGCTTTGCCTTTGATCTGCTTCCAAAGGATCTGCTGCTGTCCGCAAATATGATAGCGGTGGGAACGATTGCTTTTAACGTTCTGGTCGTTCATTCGGGAACCATGGTAAATTTCCGGCTGCTGCGGGACAGATGGCGGGAGACGCTGCTCTGCCTGAGCGCTTTTCTGATCCTGATTGTTCTGGAGCTGCTGATTCTGACGCCTGTTCTCGGCAAGGGCCTGGCCTTTCTTGCGCCGGGCAGCGTAGTGGGAGGCGGGGCCTCCTGCGCCATTGCCTCCCGCTGGGTGACAGATGCGCACCCGGAGCTGGCAGTCTTCCCCTGGCTTATCTTTATGGCGCAGGGCCTGTTCAGTGTTCCTGTGGTGACCTGGGCGCTGAAAAAGGAGAGCAGACGCCTTCTTTCGGAGCAAGGCGACGCGGGAGCCGGACAGAAGGAGCGCGCTTCCGGCACGGAGAACGGGCAGGGAAAGGCACGCGGCGGAGTACAGAAGAAGCCTCCGCTCTGCATGAGAATTCCGGATAAATACAAGACGACGCCGTACTTTCTCGGGAGCATCATGATTGCCACTGTGCTGAATAACATTCTTCAGAATACGCTTTTCTCGGGCTTAAATATCAATCCGAATATCACCGCGCTGCTTCTGGGAATTCTCTTGGGAAGCCTGGGACTGATGGATAAGGCGCCGCTGTTTCGTTCGGATTCTTACGGGCTGCTGATTCTGGGGCTGATGGGACTGATGGCAAATACGCTGGCGAACACGCCCTGGCAGGCGGTCGTGGCCTATATCCCGGCGCTTCTTCTGGTATTTACTTTTTCGACGGCTGTTTTACTGCTCTGCGCGGCGGCCGGAGCCCGGATTCTGGGGCTGAGCCATTACAGGGCTGCCGCCCTTTTGATGAACTGCATGATGGGCTTTCCGGTCAATGATATGCTGATCCGCCAGGCGGCGGCTCTTGGCGGGACGGAAGAGAGGCAGGCATTTTTGAGAAGGGAGCTGGGGCCGGTGCTCGGGATTGGCACGATGCTGATTTCCAATGGCCTTTCGATTCTGGCAGTAGGAATTCTGGTTCTTTTTGTATAGAGCTGTTTTCCATACTGATAAATAAAAGGAGGGGATCCCTCCGGTCGTTTCAGGACCCTGGGGATACCCTCCTTTTTCATTCCGTATTATAGGATTTTCCGTATTCTTATTTGGAAGGATGGCTCTGTACGTAAGCTGCCACAGCCTTGTCCTGCACCTGGATATGGTTCAGAAGCCACTCGGTAATGTTTTTGTTTACCGCTTCTACGAATGCGTCTGTGGGGCCTTCCTCCTCCTCCAGCATGTCCAGAAGCTCATGAACCGCCTTTACAAAGGTCTGATGCTGCTCCTTGTGGGCTTCGATGCCGGGGTATCCGGCCTCTTCCTGCAGCTGCTCTTCCGCCTTGAAGTGGAACTCGGTGTAGTCCAGAAGGAAATTCAGGGTCTGGATTGCGGTACGCTTTTCTGTACCCATATAGCAGCTTTCCAGCAGCTTGTTGACACGGTCAATCAGCTCCTTGTGCTGCTGATCGATCAGCTCGTTTCCAGTTTCCAGGGATTTATCAAAGGTTACGCTCATGTAATGCTCCTCCTTATTTTTCTTTTTCAATTTCAGCGCATACTGATACAAAACTATCATTAAGTATATGCAAAAATCGGAGAATAATCTGTTGCAAATGCAACTCCTGACAAAAAAACAGCGGTATATTTTCCGTGGACAACAGAGGAAAATTACATTATAATTCAGAAGAAAAGACAGTTTTGTGAAACAGGAGCTGAATTTGGAGCACAGAGAAGAAGGAAGATGCGAATGAAGAGAAACGATAGACGATCTGCCCGAAGGGTGTTTGGGGCGCTGCTTGGCGTCGTGCTTTCTGCGGCGGCAGGCTGCATGCCTGCCGCAGAGGACGGGCAGGCTGCAGCAGGAGACGTGTCCCTACAGGCGGAGCTGACGGCAGAAGCAGCGCAGGAGGAGCCTGCGGCCGGCCTGATTCTCACCAGCCGGGACGCTGAGGAAAATGAGAGTATCATCGCAGGCCTAGAAGAGATGGCAGAAAGCAATGGAATCCGCCTTCTGGTTTATACGCCGGACGTGTCTGCCGCAGAGGCAGAAGAGGCAGGCGGACTTGAGATGGGAAGCTTCGCAAGCTGCGATGTCAATCCGATTGAGTATCAGATGCTGGGCGTCAATGAGTTTGCGGCGGAAAATGTAGATGTGATTGCCATTCATGCGAATCACAGCGAGGCGCTGGAGAGTGTGCTCACAGCGGCCAGAGGGATCGGGATCCGGATCTGCGCCTGGGAATGTGAGGTACAGGAAGGCTGTTTTGACACATACGTAGATACTGCATCAGAGGTACCCGACGCTGTGCTGGAGCTTTTGGAGCTGGAATAATATTCGGGAGGCGGTCCCCTGCCAGCCTGCAGCATGAGACCTGGAGAATGAGCCGGGAACGTCTGGAGCGGCTGTGCCCTTCGGGCAGAAAACAGGCGTAAAAATACCTGTCCTTCCGGACAACTGCGTAAGCCTGTGTCCGGGGGACAGGTATTTTTTTAATTTATTCCAGGTTCAGCTTTTTTGTCATAAAATAATTTGCCAGCAGATAGCTTGCGGTTCCTGTGACGATACAGATGATCATGGACACAATCCAGGACAGCCAGAAGTTTGTGGCAGCGGACATCGTGTTTGATACGCCGATAAGAGCGGAGGAGGTTCCATAGGAAACCATCCCGGTAATGCCGGTGAAGATCATGCTGATGAAGCTCTGCAGCATGGAAACGCCTACATAGATTCCTACAGAAGCCAGAATCTTGTGGTTGTTGAAGCTGTGGCCCACCGCGATGCACATATAGATGCACAGGATACTGCTGATGCTGTCCAGCAGGAAAAGCAGCAGATAGAGGGGAATGCCGACCCCTGCAGGTACGCCGAAGGCGTCCGGAAAGCTGCTGAAAAGCTCGGAAAGCCCCTGCGGCAGCGCCCGGAGGATATCCATGTTTACAAACAGGGCAAACACAGACAGTATCACGAGCGTTATGTCGATAAATTCCCAGATAAAGCATACGATCAGCTTGCTCCAGATATGTGCGGAGGCAGAGACAGGAAGCGTATGCATCAGATAGCCCTCATCTGTAAAGAGATTCTTCCGGAACCGCAGGATGCTCAGATAAATCCAGGTGATTAGAGCAGCGGCTATCAAAGCGACTACATAAAACATGACCAGCATGGCATTCAGAATATTGTACCAGATATTCTGCGCCATTACGTAGCTCATGGAAGCATTATCGAACACAGTAAATTGAAGATAAAACCGTCCGATGATGGTTATCGCGATCAGTCCGAGGTGCAGCGGAATCATCAGCCGGTTTACAGCCTTAAATTCATTTTTAATCAGTTTTCCTAACATCTGAATACCTCCCGGAATAATGCGTCTACAGACTTACCCTCCTGTTCACGAATTTCGTCCACAGAGGCATGAAGCCGGATATGCCCGTTTTGGATAAAGATCACATCATCCAGCACATTTTCAATATCAGCAATCAGGTGCGTGGAGATAAGCACAGACGCATTTTCGTTATAATTTGTGATAATTGTCTGAAGGATATAATCTCTGGCTGCTGGATCCACGCCGCCGATGGGTTCGTCCAGGCAGTAAAGGTCGGCGTTCCTGCTCATGACCATGATAAGCTGTACCTTTTCCTTGGTTCCTTTGGACATAGAGCCCAGCCGGTCGTTTTCATCTATTCCCAGCCGGTGCAGCATGTCGCTGGCCCGGTTCCGGTCAAAATCCTCATAAAAATCGCAGAAGAAATTCAGGATATCCGTGACCTTCATCCAGCTGTTGAAATAGGTTCTCTCCGGAAGATAGGATACAACCTTTTTCGTCTCCGGTCCGGGAGCAGAGCCGTTGATGGTAATAGAGCCGGAGCTGGGAGCGAGAAGTCCGTTGATGAGCTTGATAAGCGTTGTCTTTCCGCTTCCGTTCGGTCCCAGGAGCCCGATGATGCGTCCGCGTTCCAGGGTCAGGCTGATGCCATCCAGAGCTGTCTTGTAGCCATAGCGTTTGCTTAAGGCCTGGCAGTTCAGAAGCTGTTCCATTATGATTCCTCCTTCCATTCCTTTTCCAGAAGTCTGCGGATATCTTCTTTGGTGAGTCCCAGCTGTTCCATGTTTTTCAAAAACAGCTGGATTTGTTCTCTTGCAAGCTGTTCCTTGAGTTCTGTCATTTTTGATACGTCCTCCGTGATAAATCTTCCGCTGGTGCGCTGGGTATAGACAAGTCCGCTTCGCTCAAGCTCTGTCAGAGCCTTCTGCATGGTATTGGGATTGACTGCCGCTTCTGCGGCCAGATCCCGTACGGACGGAAGCTTCTGTCCCGGCTGATAGACACCGGCAATGATGTTGGTTTTGATGAGGTCCTCGATCTGAAGATAGATGGGACGGGAATCATCAAGAATCCATGCCATATCGTCACTCCTTTCCTTGATTTGCCATGTTTTTTGGCATCCAGGTTACACCTGAAAGGTGTTTCCTTGCTTTGCCCATGGTCTCTGGGCATCCAGGTTACACCCGAAAGGTGTTTCCTTGATCTGCCATGTTTTCTGGGCATCCAGGCATATGCCAATTTTTCCCGGGGGGGGGTATTTCCAATCTATGGAAGAGAACTGCCGCTCCCCGCATCCCGCTCCGGCAGGGGAGTCAGGATATGCTTTGTATTATTGTACTATGTGATTAGTACAATAATCCACAATGCGGGAAATGTCAAGCAGAGATCGGGAATCTTCAGAAATTCTTAATATCTTGCCGGAAAACGTACGCAATCCGCCGGGATAGGCAGAGTTGGTGTATAAGAACCGTATTGTCCGCTGGTGCACCAGCGCTATACAAGACATATAAAAAGCCGGGACGGAAGCTATGAACAGCTTTTCCATCCCGGTTTGAGTGGAGTCTGAGTCAGTCCTTTTTCCTCCATTTCAGCAACAGTGCAGAATGCAGAATGACGACGACAGAGCCGGCGTTGTGGACCAGCGCCCCGGCCACAGGCCCGAGAATGCCGGTAATCGCCAGAATGATGGCGAGAAAATTCAGGCCGAGGGAGAAGGACAGGTTGCACTTGATGGTAACCATCATGCGGCGGGACAGTGCCAGCAGGTGTGGAAGCTCCTGTACCTGGTCGTCCACAAGCGCGATGTCCGCGGCATCCACGGCGATGTCGCTGCCGATTCCGCCCATGGCGATTCCTACATCCGCTTTCTTCAGGGCGGGGGCATCGTTGATCCCGTCCCCAATCATGCAGACAGCCTCGCTGTTTTTCTGGAATGCATCAATGAGCGTCAGCTTGTCCTCGGGAAGGCAGTTTGCCCTCACATCGTCGATGCCAAGCTCTCCGGCGATGGTGCGCGCCGCGTTTCCATGGTCGCCGGTCAGAAGCACCGGCTGCACGCCGAGAGCCTTCAGGCGGCTCAGCATCTGCGCGCTTTCCGGGCGGACAGTGTCGGCGAGTGCCAGATATCCGGCGGCCTGGCCGTCCACCGCCAGATAGATCAGAGTGCAGCCCTTTTCCAGCCAGATATCTGTCTGTGCGGAGAGATCCGAAGGCAGCTTGGAGCAGCCTTCCCGCAGCATGGCCAGGTTTCCGGCCAGAACGGTGTGCCCTTCGATCCGGGCGGAGACTCCCTGCCCCGGCATCATCCGGAAATCCTCCGCAGGCAGGAGAGCGGCCTGCCCCCGGGGGCGATCCTGCCGGGTCCGGAAATCGCGGAGAACGGCTTTTCCAAGAGGGTGCTCGGAGAACTGCTCCGCAGCTGCGGCGAGGGCAAAGAGCCTGGTTTCGCTCAGATCCGGCAGCAGGCTTTTTATGGCAGTGACCTTGGGGTTTCCGTAGGTCAGGGTGCCGGTCTTGTCAAACGCGATCCGTCTGACTGCCGCCAGCCGTTCCAGCGCGTCGCCCTCCCGGACCAGAAAGCCATGGCGCGTGGCGTTTCCGATGGCGGCCATGATAGCGGTGGGAGTGGCAAGAACCATAGCGCAGGGACAGAACACAACAAGGATCGTGACGGCGCGTATGACCTCCCCGGAGAACAGCCAGGTCAGAAGGGCTGCCGTCAGGGCGATGATGACAACCCAGGTAGCCCAGCGGTCCGCCAGGCTTACGATTTTGGCCTTGCCGGCGTCTGCAGACTGAACCAGACGGATCATCCGCTGGATGGAGCTGTCTTCTCCCACCTTTACCGCTTCCATTTCGAAGGCTCCGAACTGGTTGACGGTTCCGCTGGATACCTCATCGCCTGCCGCCTTGTCTACCGGCAGGGATTCTCCTGTCATGACTGCCTGGTTGACTGAGGTCTGGCCGGACAGGATCCGGCCGTCTACCGGTACGGTCTCTCCCGGAAGCACGCGGATCCGGTCGCCGACCTGCACTTCTTCTGCCGGAACTGTTTTTTCACCATCCGCTGTGAGGATTCTGGCGGTCCGGGGAGTGAGCTTTACGAGCTTTTCGATTCCGGCCCGGGCCTTTGCCACGGTCAGCTCTTCCAGAAGGCCGCCGAGCTGCATGATAAAGGCCACCTCTCCGGCTGCGAAATCCTCTCCGATGCAGACGGATGCAATCAGCGCCAGGGATACCAGAACGTCGGCTTTGATGTCAAAGGCGGTGACAAGGCCGATGAAGGCTTCCAGAATGATCGGGACGCCGCAGAGAATAATAGCGATCCAGGCTGCGTCGAAGGGCAGCGGAAGCAGATCGAGAATGCTTAAAAGCAGGAATGCTCCGGAAATAATGAGCAGTACAATATCCTTTTTTGTACCGCCAAGTCCCAGAAAAGCTTCCAGCTTGTTTGTAAAATGTTTCATGCGAGAACTCCTTTTCCTTCTATATACCTATAGGGGTATAGGTTCTTATGCAATTACTATATACCTGTACGGGTATAGGTGTCAAGCGGAGATTTTATGCGCCGGGCAGGGAAAATATTGTGTATCAGCAGAAAAAAGCGTATAATGAGCTTGGAGTGGGAGGAAGAAAAATGCAGAAAGATGAAGAATTGATACAGATGCTGAAAAATTATACGAAGAGATAAAGAACAGAGCACATATGTTTTTTAATCAAAAAAATACTGCACGGGCCTGGACAGCTCAGTGCAGCATTTTTGTTTTATCCCATATTCGCAAACCGCTCTACGGCCTTGGTAAAATTCTCTATCGTCTTATCTACATCCCCGTGCTCAATGCCGTCCCGGACACAGTGCTGGATATGGCCCTCCAGAACGATCTGCCCTACCTTATGGAGAGCAGATTTGGCTGCATTGATCTGCGCGAGCATATCCTCGCAGGGAACGTCCTCGTCTACCATACGGTCGATGGCCTGAACCTGCCCGATGATTTTTTTCAGCCTGCGGTGCAGATTGTCTGCGTCCATACATTGTCTCATAATGCGCCTGCCTCCTTATCTGCTGCCGGCGGACCGGTAAAAAAGCACGGCGCCGGGGAATACAGATAAATTATAGGGGGAATCCGGGAGGCTGTCAAGAAGATGTTCCCTTGTGCAGGATGCGCTGTTTCCTGCGTTTTCTCAGATCTGAGGTAAGGAAAAGCATGACAGGGAGAGAGAATCGAGGTATAATAGGCGAAAAGACAGACAAAGGAGACGGAGCGCAAAATATGTATAAGGAAGTAGCAAAGCTGATATTATACCGGGACCTGGGCGGGGACAGTATCCTGCGGAAGCTCTCGGGGATTTTTGAGGATTATGAAAATGGCGCCGGAAGCAGGGCGGAGCTGACGACGAGAATCTATGAGCAGATGAAGGCGCTGCTTGATCTGGCGACTCTTTATGGCTTTGACGAGAACCTCTGGCACAATTACCTGACGTTTATCCTGCTGACGAATGAAAACTCTTTCAGCATGACCAGCGAGAAGGTGGGGGCCAACGACGGCAGCGTCAACCATTTTGCAAAGGGAGATTTCCGGGTGTTTAAAAATCTGTTCGATTTTGATTTCGGCCCGATTGAGCGCGATCTGGGAATCGACTGCTTTTCGACGGTTTGCCATTATAAGGCCATCGGAAAGAAGGAACGCATGTACAATAAAAATGTCAGCGAAAAGGTACAGGCAGTAAGCCGCCAGATTGAAGGCGCAAAGGATGAGGAAGAGATTTTCCAGATTATCACGGATTTCTATAAGGCTTATGGTGTGGGCATGTTTGGCCTGAACAAAGCCTTTCGCATCCAGAGCGGCCGGGACGGTGTGGAGCTTCTCCCAATCAATAATACAGAGCGGGTTGTCCTTGATGACCTGGTTGGCTATGAGATTCAGAAGAAAAAGCTGGTGGATAATACGGAAGCGTTTGTCCGTGGGCTTCCGGCGAACAATGTGCTGCTGTTCGGAGACAGCGGCACAGGCAAATCCACGAGCATCAAGGCGATTCTGAACGAGTATTACGATCAGGGTCTGAGAATGATTGAGATCTACAAGCATCAGTTTCAGGATTTGTCTGCGGTGATTTCCCGGATTAAGAACCGGAACTACCGTTTTATCATTTATATGGACGATCTGTCCTTTGAGGAGTTTGAGATCGAGTACAAGTATCTGAAGGCGGTCATTGAGGGAGGTATGGAGACGAAGCCGGACAATGTGCTGATCTATGCTACGTCCAACCGGCGCCATATCATCCGTGAGACCTGGAGCGACCGGAGCGATATGGAGCAGGACGACGGCATGCACCGCTCGGATACCATGCAGGAGAAGCTTTCCCTGGTCGCGCGGTTTGGCGTGACTATCAGCTTCTCCAAGCCGACGCAGAAGGAATATTTCCGCATTGTGACTGAGCTGGCGAAACGGTATCCGGAGATTACGCTGTCAGAGCAGGAGCTCTGCGCGGAGGCAAACAAATGGGAGATGAGCCATGGCGGCATTTCCGGGCGGACGGCGCAGCAGTTTATCAATTATCTGGCGGGCCGGAAGAGGGAAGAGGGCTGAAGGACAGGAGAGCAGAGACAGCAGGAGCAGCGGCCCCGGCAGGCGGGAGCTGCTGCCGGAAAGGAGCCTTATGGGAGAAAGCATGGAAAAAAGCCCGGTGCTTGACTGGAGTATGGAAGAGCTTTGGAGACGCATCGGGGAACGCCAGCATCAGACCTTTTATACGGCGAAGGGACTTCCGTTTACCTATGAAATACGGGGCGGAGAGATGGTGGTTGACCGGAGGATGAAGACAATTACCAGGGCTACGATGAGCCGCGCCCTGGAACGGATCCAGGAGAACCCGGCGGCCATCACCGGACCGAAATCGCTGAATCTCTTTGGAGTGCCTTATATTCTGGCGGTGCTGAGAGCCTTGCAGGATGAAAACAGCTGATTGAGTCATAAATTTTCAGATACGGGAGATAAATACTATGGAATTTAAGACAGAATATTCGTTTACGCTTCCAAGAGGATACGTGGATAGTGATGGAAATATTCACAGGACAGGAGTGATGCGTCTGGCAAATGCCGCAGATGAGATTTTGCCGCTTAAGGATCCGAGAGTGCAGCAGAATCCGGGATATCTGACAGTGCTTCTTCTTTCCCGGGTGATAACGAAGCTGGGAAATCTTCCGTCTGTAGATACGCATGTGATTGAAGGGCTCTATACAATGGATCTGGCATATCTTCAGGATATGTATCAGAGAATCAACAGCATGGATGGTCCTGTCTATAAAGGCATATGTCCTCACTGTGGAAAGAGAGTGGACATTCCCATAAGCTTTATGGAAGAGACGGAATAATCCGGTACCGGTCTGAGAGAATTAAGAGAGGAAATAGTTTAACTCCAGACAGGTTTTTATCCGGGCAGCCTTTGACAGGGAGGCGCGAAAGCGCCTCCTGATTGTTCGGTACGGTTCTGTCAGCTTCTGCAGGCAGCGTATCATACATTTTTGTGTGCGGAAGCCTGTTCCGGAAGCTGAGATTTTTTCAGGTACAGCCTTTCCGCCATATTCAGGCACTGGTACAGGCACATGGCCAGAATACAGAGAATCACGATGGACATCAGCACCAGGTCGAGCTGAAAGACCTGGCTTCCGTAAATGATGAGGTATCCCAGTCCCTCCCGGCTTCCGATAAATTCGCCGATGATGACGCCGACGAGGCAGAGGCCGATGTTGACCTTCATGGTGTTCAGAAAGACGGGTACGGATCCGGGCAGAATAACCTTGGAGAGTACGTCCTTTTTTCGACCGCCCAGGGTATAGATGAGCTTTGCTTTCTCCGGATCTACCTCCTGAAAGCCGGTGTAAATCGTAAGAATGCTTCCGAACACGGCTACAGACATGCCGGCGACTATGATGGTCCGCATGTTGGCGCCCAGCCATACGATAAGGAGCGGAGCCAGGGCTGATTTTGGCAGGCTGTTCAGCACCACCAGATAGGGCTCCAGGATCCGGGACAGGGACCGGCTCATCCACAGCAGCACCGAGATCAGGATGCTGACGGCAAAGACAAGGAAAAAGCTTATCAGAGTTTCCAGAAGCGAAATGCCGGTGTGCCGGAAGATGGAGCCGTCTGCCGCCATGGAGAGAAAGGCTTCGGCGACCCGTGTGGGGCTGCTGAAGATAAAGGCGTCGATTAGATTCAGCCTGGCGCTTGCCTCCCAGAGAAGGAGGAAGGCCAGAAAAATCAGAATGCGGACCAGGGTGACGGTCCGCATTTTTTGCTGCCGTTTTTTTAAGAAACGCCGCTGGGCGGCGGAGGGTTCAGGCATGGGTGTTCAGCTCCTTCCATATAAGATTGAAATACTCCTGAAATTCAGGCGCGCTCCGGGTCTGCATGGGCGTCCGCTTCTCCATGGAAAAATGGATGGGGACTTCTTTTTGTATCTGCCCGGGGCGGCTCGTAAGCACGAGGATCTGGTCGGCGACGCTGATGGCCTCCGAGAGATCGTGGGTGACAAGAATGGCAGTTTTCTCTTCCTTTTTGATGATTTCATAGATATCGTCGCAGACGGAAAGCCGCGTCTGATAATCCAGAGCGGAAAAGGGCTCATCCAGAAGCAGCAGGTCCGGCTCCAGGGCCAGAGTGCGGATCAGGGCGGCTCGCTGGCGCATGCCGCCGGAGAGCTGCGAGGGCCTGGCGCCGCGAAATTCCGAGAGGCCGTAGGTCTCCAGCATGGAATCGACGCTTTTCAGGCGCTCAGGCGTCATTTTTTTCTGTATTTCCAGACCCAGCACTACGTTGCTGTAGATGGTGCGCCATTCAAAAAGGTGATCCCTTTGCAGCATATAGCCGATATTGGCCCGGGCCTCCTTAAGCGGGAGGCCAAGAAGGGAGATGCTTCCTTCTTCCGGTACAAGAAGACCGCAGATAAGGGAAAGCAGCGTAGATTTGCCGCATCCGCTGGGCCCCACGATGGCAAGAAATTTTCCGGCTTCCAGTGAAAAAGAGATATCGGAAAGCGCCGGGGTTTCGCCCTCTGCCTCATGATAGGAGAAGCTGACATGAGAAAGCTTCAGCAGGGGATTCATGGAAATGCCTCCTTTTTTGTTTTTCCAGAGCCATACAGGCTTGTGCCGCCAGAGCAGGCGAGCGTCTGAAGCGGCGAAAGCTGCGGCCCTTTGTCTGATATATTTTATGAAGCCTTTTCCCTTTTGTGAGTGATGCAAATATGATACAATCGTGATGCAGAATAGACATAGTTCCCGGCAGGGGAAAGTCTGACAGATGAGAGGGGCATGACAATGATACGGATTCTGGTGGTAGAGGATGAACAGGCAATTTCCAATCTGATAGTGGTCAATCTGAGGAAGGCTGGCTATGCATGCGACTGCGTTTATGACGGCATGGCGGCTGCAGACGCGCTGGAGGGGAAGCCCTATGATTTGATTCTTCTGGACGTGATGCTTCCCAGGGTGGACGGATATGAGCTGATGAGCTATATCGCGCCTCTGGAGATTCCGGTTATCTTTCTGACCGCAAAGGCTTCCGTGACGGATCGGGTAAAGGGGCTTCGGCTCGGGGCGGATGATTATCTGACAAAGCCCTTTGAAATCATTGAGCTTCTGGCCCGTGTGGAGACGGTTCTGCGCCGCTATCATAAGACGGAGCAGATTCTCACAGAAGGGGATTTGGTGATTGATACGGCTTCCCGGACTGTGAAAAAGAACGGAGTTCCAGTGAATCTGACCAAGAAGGAGTATGAGCTGCTGCTCCTGTTTGTACGGAATAAAAATATCGCGCTGTACCGGGAGACCATCTATGAGCGGATTTGGGGCGGAGAGTATATGGGAGACAGCCGGACGGTTGATCTCCATGTGCAGCGCATGAGAAAAAAGGTAGGCTGGGAAGACAAAATTGTGACCGTATATAAGGTGGGCTACCGTCTGGAGGGATAGTAACGTGAAATTTTCCTGGAAAATCTGTGTATCAGTTCTGGCGTTTACCCTGCTCGTCACGGGAATCGGGGGGTATGCCCTGCTGTCGGCCCTGTTTCAGTCCAGCTGGCAAAGAGAGGTGAAGAATGCAGCGGAGGAAAACCGGATGCTGCAGTATTCCTTTGCGGCCTACTGGAGCACTACGGCCCGGGAACGGAATTCCGGCTATCTGGAGACGGATGTGCGCAGGGCTGCCCAGGCCATGAAGGAGGGAATGACGGGCACAGAGCTGAGCTTCCGCATATACAGTCAGGATGGGACAGAGCTGTACGCAAGCGAATCCGGGGAGCTGCTCGGAGAAGATGACAGGCAGCGGCTTCACGGCGCTGTCTCAGAGGACACCAGCGGGCGGATCCTGGTGCGGTCAGGAGAAAGCTATGAGCTGGTTACGGCCAGCGGTATCCTGATGGAGGATGGAACTGTGCTCTGCCTGGAGAGTGGAAGGGATGTGACGGCTCTTTTTGCAGACCGGGAAAACCAGTACGCCATATACCGGCGCTGGATGGCAGGCCTTCTTCTTCTGGAAGGGCTGGGCTGCTATCTGATTGCCGTATGGCTTCTGCGGCCCTTAAGAAGGCTTTCAAGGGCGGCCAGGCGGCTTGCAGGAGGAAGCCTTGAGGTACGGGCACGGGTAGAGACAGAGGATGAGGTCGGACAGCTGGCGGCGGACTTTAATCATATGGCAGACAGCCTGGAGAGGCAGTTTAAGGAGCTGGAGGATGCAGCCCGCAGGCAGGAGGATTTTATCGGGAGCTTTGCCCATGAGCTGAAAACACCGCTGACCTCCATGATCGGCTATGCAGATATGCTCCGTACCAGAGAAATGAGCCAGGAAGAGCGTTTTGAGGCGGCAAACTACATTTTCAGGGAAGGAAAGAGGCTGGAGGCCCTGGCCTTCAAGCTCCTGGATCTGATGGTGCTCCGCCATGGAGAGCTTCAGAAACGGCCCGTAAGCGTCCGGTGGCTGGCGGAGGAGCTTCAGGGCGTAATGAGGCCCTCCCTGGAACAGGCAGGGATCAGGCTGAAGGTTATCATGGAGGACGGGCAGGCGCTGCTGGAACCGGATCTGATGAAAACAGTGCTTTTAAACCTGATGGACAACGGGCGGAAGGCTATGGAACAGGGAGGGCTCCTGTATCTCTTAGGACGGAGGGAAGCAGACGGCTTTGCCTTCTATGTGAGAGATACCGGGAAAGGAATACCGGAGAAAGAGCTTTCCAGGATTACGGAAGCCTTCTATATGGTGGACAAATCGCGAGCCAGGCGGCAGGGCGGCGCAGGCCTGGGGCTTTCTATCTGCGCAGAGATTGTAAAGCAGCACGGGGGGAAGCTGAGCTTTCAAAGCATGGAAGGGAAGGGAACCTATGCGCGGGTCTGGCTTCCGGACGGACAGGAGGAATAGCAGATGAAAAGAAAGAATGTCAGAGCCTGTGCAGCGGCAGGGATTCTCCTCTTTTTTGCGGCGGCAGTCAGCTTTGGGCTTCCCGGTTTTCTGTTTCGATGGCAGGATGAGAAGCTGGAGGGACAGGTCTCCCAGGAGGAGGCGGCGCAGGTGGTTCTCACCGATCAGCCGGAGCTTACGATTGTGGAGAAGGTCCGGCTGATGCGCCGGGAATCCTCCTATTCCATGCTGCTTGATAAGGGAAGAATTTACAGCCAGGATACCATCGAGGACAGAATTCTGCAGGAGCTTGACACCCTGCAGGAGCTGGGGATTCTAAGCGGAGAGCTGGGAAAGGTGGATGCGTTTTCTATGGAGGCCAGCTTTATGATGGATGTAGAAGGAGAGGATTCCGCAGTGTTCTGGACAGGAGAGCTGTTCACAGATGAAGGAAGAATTCTGAGTGTGACGGTGGACGATGAGACGGGCAGGATTCTGGAGCTGAGCTGCAGCGGAGAAACGGAGGCAGGGGCCGATGAGGCAGACAGTCTGATTTCCGGCTGGGGAGAGTATCTGGGCTGTCATGTGGCCTCATCAAGCGTGACGCCGTTTCCGGAATCAGACGGGGCAGGCGGGGAGAATCTGGCAGAGTTTGAAAAGGAGATAGAGAAAAAGATGTCCGGCGGCCTGTCGGAGCAGGAGGCCCGCGAGAACGTCAGGGAGGCCTGGGGAATGGAGGAGCCTGGCTTTTCTGCTTCGGTATATTACGGCGATGAGAGCGGCTGGGAGATGGGCTATCAATTTCAGGCAGAGCCTCTTTATGGAGGAAGCATGCAGATTTGGGCTGAATGATGCATTTCTGATACAACCCCTTTGTACCATAGGCTTAAGGGGTGAGAGGAACATGAAAAATCAGGAATGGCAGGAAGAAAAGAACAGCCGGAGGGAGTACAGGCACAGAGAGCACAGGCACGAGGAGCAAAGGTACGGAGAGCAGAGACGCCGGAGACGGCAGAGAGAGCTGCGCAGAAAGATTCTGGGGTTTTGCCTGTTTACCTTTCTGCTGGGAGTATTGTTTGGAAAAATCGTCTTTGCAAAGGAAACGGGGCTTCTGGCCCAGGCACAGGAACGGATGTCCATGGCAGGAGAAGGTTCTGCGGGCGAAGGCTCCGGGGACAGAGGCGGAAAGGCAGAAGCAGGCGCGGGATATGACGGGGACAGCGCCCGGGGAGAGCTTTCAGAAAATTACAGTTCGAACGACTGGAGGCTTACGCTGGTAAATGCGTCCCACCCCGTGGAAGAGGGATATGCCCCGGAGCTTGCAGAGATTGAAAATAATTATGATTTTGACGCCAGGGCAGTGTCCTTTCTTCAGGAGATGCTTGCCGATGGAAGAAAAGAAGGTCTTGACTTTTGGGTATGTTCGGCTTATCGTACCATAGAGAAGCAGACAGAGCTCTATGAGGATAAGGTGCGCCGCCTGGAGGCGGAAGGCATGAGCCATACAGCGGCTCTCAGAGAGGCCGGAACCGTGGTGGCTTACCCGGGAACGAGCGAGCACAATCTCGGGCTGGCTGTAGACATCGTAGCCAGAGATTATCAGATCCTGGATGAGAAGCAGGAGCAGACAGCGGAGCAGCAGTGGCTGATGGAAAACTGCTGGAAATACGGCTTTATCCTGCGCTATCCTACGGATAAGACGGAAGAGACGGGAATTATCTATGAGCCCTGGCATTACCGGTATGTGGGAGAGAAGGCCGCGCGGGAGATTATGGAGCGGGGAATCTGTCTGGAGGAATATCTGGGAGAGGCTTAAAGCAGGGAGAGAATATGAATCAGATAAATTATCAGAAGGAACTGGATAAGCTCATTCAGGAGCTGGAGGCGCAGGGCCGCGTTCCGCGCCTTCTGCTTCACAGCTGCTGCGCGCCCTGCAGCAGCTATGTGCTGGAATATCTGTCGAACTATTTTTCCATCACAGTCTTTTATTATAATCCGAATATCTATCCGCCGGAGGAATTTGGGAAGCGGGTGGAGGAGCAGCAGCGCCTGATCGGAGAGCTGCCGGTAAAGCATCCGGTCTCGTTCCTGGAAGGCCCTTACGAGCCGGAACGCTTTTATGATATGGCCCGGGGGCTGGAGGCGCTTCCCGAGGGAGGGGAGCGGTGCTTTCGCTGCTACCGCCTGCGGCTGGAAGAGGCGGCCCAGATGGCCCGGGCCGGAGGCTTTGACTATTTTACGACAACGCTGTCCATCAGTCCGCTGAAGAACGCCCAGAAGCTCAATGAGATTGGCGCGTATCTGGCGGAGGAATACAAGGTTCCGTATCTGTTCAGCGATTTCAAGAAGAAAAACGGCTACAAGAGATCGACAGAGCTTTCGGCGCAGTACGGGCTGTACCGGCAGGATTACTGCGGCTGTGTGTTCTCGCTGCGGGAACGTAAGAAACAGGGGCAGGCCGGCTCTGTCTTGGAATTTTCTGCCCAGATGCCCGGAAATTCTTGAATCTGTTTTCCAACTGTGCTACTATGAAAACCAGTCAGACACCCGCGTACGCGTGTGTGCAGGATGAGTATGCCGCATTCGCAGACGATAAAGCGAGAAGGATGGGCTGTCCTGGGACGTGCGCGGGAATAAAAGCACAAGTGAGGGAACGCATATGGCACAGCTTTGGGGAGGCCGTTTCACCAAGGAGACGGACAAGCTCGTATACAATTTCAATGCATCGATTTCATTTGATAAAAAGTTTTATAAGCAGGATATGCAGGGCAGCATGGCTCATGTGAAAATGCTTGCGAAGCAGGGAATCCTGACCGAGGAGGAGAGGGACGCCATCCTTGCCGGGATCGAAGGGATCCTCGCGGATGTGGAAAGCGGGAAGCTGGAGATTTCTGACGAATATGAGGACATTCACAGCTTTGTGGAGGCTGTGTTGATTGACCGGATTGGCGACGCCGGAAAGAAGCTCCATACCGGGCGCAGCCGCAACGATCAGGTAGCTCTGGATATGAAGCTTTATACAAGAGATGAGATTGAGGAGATCGATGGGCTGGTACGGGAGCTGCTGGCAGTGCTTCTGCGTCTCATGAAGGAAAATACGGAGACCTTCATGCCGGGCTTTACCCATCTTCAGAAGGCCCAGCCGATTACGCTGGCTCACCATCTGGGCGCTTATTTTGAAATGTTTAAGCGGGACAGGGGCCGCCTCCATGATATTTATGAAAGAATGAATTACTGTCCGCTCGGATCGGGCGCACTGGCGGGAACCACCTATCCGCTGGACCGGGAATATACGGCTGAGCTTCTCGGCTTTGCAGGCCCGACGCTGAACAGCATGGATTCTGTGTCAGACAGGGATTATCTCATCGAGCTTCTGTCGGCTCTGTCTACAATTATGATGCATCTGAGCCGTTTCTCAGAGGAGATCATCATCTGGAATACAAACGAGTATCGGTTTGTGGAGATTGACGACGCCTACAGCACGGGCAGCAGCATCATGCCCCAGAAGAAGAATCCGGATATCGCTGAGCTGGTGCGTGGCAAGACAGGCCGTGTTTATGGGGCGCTCATATCCCTGCTCACGGCTATGAAGGGCCTGCCTCTGGCATACAATAAGGATATGCAGGAGGATAAGGAGCTGACCTTTGACGCCTTCGACACGGTGAAGGGCTGCCTGGCGCTTTTTACCGGAATGCTGGATACCATGAAATTCAACCGGGACGTCATGGAAGAAAGCGCGAAGAAGGGCTTTACAAATGCGACGGACGCGGCGGATTATCTGGTAAACCACGGCGTGCCCTTCCGCGACGCCCACGGAATCATCGGACGCCTGGTGCTTTACTGCATCGAGCAGAACAAGGCGATTGAGGAGCTTTCCCTGGAAGAGCTGAAAGCAGTCAGCCCTGTCTTTGAGAAGGATATCTATGACGCAGTCAGCATGGACACCTGTGTGAATAAGCGCCTGACTCTCGGAGCGCCTGGCAGGGCAGCCATGGAGCAGGTGATTGCTCTGAATGAGAAATGGATGGAGGAGCATCCGGCTCTGTAGGTTGGGACTGCAGCTTGCTGTCCTGCGAAAAAATACTTGCATTTTTGCATAATCTGCGGTAGTATACTTTAAGATAAAGACATATGTCCGCGATATAAAGACATAAACAGAGGAGTGTATGAAAAATGAGCGAGAAACTGAGAGTGGGAATCTTAGGCGGAACTGGTATGGTAGGACAGAGATTTATTTCTCTGCTGGAGAACCATCCCTGGTTTGAGGTGGTGACGATTGCTGCCAGCGAAAGAAGCGCAGGAAAAACCTATGAGGAGGCTGTAGGCGGCCGCTGGAAGATGGATACGCCGATGCCGGAAGCGGTAAAAAATATCGTTGTCATGAATGTAAACGAGGTAGAGAAGGTGGCGGCAGGCGTGGACTTTGTGTTCAGCGCTGTAGATATGACAAAGGATGAGATCCGTGCCATCGAGGAGGCCTATGCAAAGACGGAGACTCCGGTTGTGTCCAATAACAGCGCGCACCGCTGGACGCCGGACGTGCCGATGATGATTCCGGAAATCAATGCGGATCACGCGAAGATTATTGAGAAGCAGAAGGAGCGCCTGGGCACACAGAGAGGCTTTATCGCTGTGAAGCCAAACTGCTCGATCCAGTCCTATACGCCGGCTCTGGCAGCCTGGAAGGAGTTCGAGCCCTATGAGGTGGTGGCTACGACGTATCAGGCGATTTCCGGAGCAGGAAAGACCTTTAAGGACTGGCCGGAGATGGTGGAAAACATTATTCCCTATATCGGCGGCGAGGAAGAGAAGAGCGAAAAGGAGCCGCTGCGTGTTCTGGGAACCCTGGAAGACGGTGAAATCCGCCTTGCGAAGGAGCCGGTGATTACCTGCCAGTGCATCCGTGTTCCTGTCCTGAACGGCCATACGGCGGCAGTATTTGTAAGGTTCCGCAGGAAGCCCACAAAGGAGCAGCTGATTGAGAAGCTGCGTTCCTTCCGGGGACTGCCTCAGGAGCTGGAGCTTCCCAGCGCGCCGAAGCAGTTTATCCAGTATCTGGAGGAGGATAACCGCCCCCAGGTGAAGCTGGATGTAGATTACGAGAACGGAATGGGCGTATCCATCGGACGTCTGCGTGAGGATCACGTATATGACTGGAAGTTTGTGGGTCTGTCCCACAATACAGTCCGCGGAGCGGCCGGCGGAGCGGTGCTCTGCGCGGAGCTTCTGAAGGCTCAGGGCTATATTGCGGCAAAGCAGTAGGCTTCTGACATGCCGGTAAGCTTTTTGGCTTGCTCAGCGAAATCGAGGTAAAAGCATATATGAGTAAAAAAGGTGTAAAAATGGTCATTTCTGCCGCAGGAATGGCCATTTGCCTGTTATGCGGCAGCTGCGGTGGCCCCGGAACAAGGGAGAGCGCGGCAGGAAGCGCAAGCCTTTCAAAGGGCGCAGGCCTTCCGCTTTCAGAAGCCTTCCGGGAGGTTCGGGAAGAGCAGGAGGAGCGTGAGATTCAGGAGGCGCAGGAGCGGGCGGCCCGGCTGGAATATTACCATGTCTGTGACTCTGGAACCATAGTAGAGGACGCGCTCACAGAGGAAGAGACGGCGTCACTGTTTGATTCATCGGAGATTTCGGATGAGGTTTTTGCGCGCATGGACGGAGTCTCTTATGTGGAAAATGATAATATTGCACTTTCGGAGCTGAGGTACCTGCGCATGCTCTATATGGGCTTTGACGGACAGCCCCATGTAGGAGAAATGGTGGTAAATGAACAGATTGCGGATGCAGTGCTTGAGATTTTCCGCGCTCTTTATGATAACGGATATCCGATAGAGAAAATGCGTCTGATCGACGAGTACGGCGGAGACGACGACGCATCCTGCCTTGACAACAATACTTCCTGCTTTAACTACCGTGTAGTAGAGGGGAGCACCCACCTCTCCCGGCATGCCTTTGGCATGGCCATTGACATCAATCCTTTTTACAACCCCTATGTAACATGGGAAAACGGTGTGGAACACAGTTCTCCTCCCGGAAGCGAGCCTTATGCGGACCGCTCATGGGAGTTCCCTTATAAAATCGGCGGAGAGGGGGATCTCTGCCTGGAGCTTTTTGAAGAATACGGCTTTACCTGGGGAGGAAACTGGAGAACGCTGAAGGATTACCAGCATTTTCAGATGGATTCATAAAAAAATAATTTTTTGTAGCAAAACAGGCTTTTTCTTCGTTATTACTTATAGATAGAGAAAATAGATAGAGAAAAGCAGGGGAACGGCAAAGAAGACGAAGGAGGAGTGGGTATGAAGAAAAAGCATGCGGTTTTGGTTCTGCTGCTGGCGCTCCTGATGACGGCAGCGGGCTGCAGAGATAAAAAGGAAGAGTTTTTAGCGGAAAAGCCAGTGATCTACCTTTATCCGGAAAAAGCAGAGGAGGTCAGCGTCTGGCTGGATTATGAAGGAGAGCTGACCTGCACCTATCCGGCTTATGAGGACGGCTGGCATGTGATAGCCCGTCCGGACGGCACGCTGCAGAATCTGCGGGACGGAAAGGAGTATTCCTATCTGTTCTGGGAAGGAGTCACGGATGCACAGTATGATATGAGCAGCGGTTTCGTGGTGAAGGGGGAAGCTACGGCAGAGTTCCTTCAGGAAAAGCTGGCTGCGCTGGGCCTTTTACCGGAGGAATACAATGAATTTATCGTATACTGGCTGCCGCAGATGGAAAGGAATCCCTGGAACCTGATTACGTTCCAGACAGATGCGTATACCAGTCAGGCCGCTCTGCATATTGAGCCGGAGCCGGACAGTATTATCCGGGTATTTATGGCTTACTGCCCTTTGGAGAAGCCGATAGACGTGCCGGAGCCTGTGCTGCATACGATGCCCAGGAAAGGGTTTACCGTCGTGGAGTGGGGCGGCACAGAGGTGAAATAGAAGTATAAAATATAAAGAAATGTAAATACAAAGAAAGACGTAGACAGCGCCGGCACACCTGGGATATGAAGCCTATGGTATGCTGGCGCTGTTCAGTCTGACTTCCTGAAACAAAAAGGGAAGGTAGGTTTGGTTAACAGGAAATAAGGATAAATTTGTAAAAAACAGTTGATTTGTTTCTGGATTCGTGATATTCTGCACATATCAGCAAATCTGCTGATTCAAAGGAGAATTTCTCTCCATGATTTCCAGTTTGCAAACGGAGCGGCACAAAAGATAGGGGTTTTTGAAAAGAGAACGTTGAAACTTTATGCAATCTTTTATAAAATGGAGGAGGAAAACAGTTGCATAAAACTTTAAGAGAATTAACGCTGCTGGACAGATTTCTGTTCGATCAGACGATGGACTGTCCGGAAAATTCACAGTTTTGTTCAAAAGATAAGATCCAGCGAGGAAATGGGAGTGAAGTATATGCAGGCATGGGAAGAGAAAGCGCTTGAAAGACTGGCAGGGAAAGCAGAGGGAAAGGCAGAGGGGAAAGGCGGAAAGTGTCATAGAGCTTCTGGAGGAGCTGGGCCCGGTGCCGGAAGAGCTGCGGGAAAAAATTCTGGAAGAAAAGGATCCGGATGCTCTGAAGAACTGGCTGAAGCTGGCGGCAAGGTCGGCTTCCGTGGAAGATTTCTGCTTTCTGCTTGACAGAGGCGGGAAAATATAATAAGATAGAATCCAGAAAACGAACAGACATTCGAAAATAAATCTGGAAGAGGGATAAGGAGAAGTAAATGGTTAAGGAAGAAAAGCTGAAAGCGCTGGATGCGGCGCTGGCTCAGATCGAGAAGCAGTTTGGAAAGGGCTCCGTCATGAAGCTGGGTGACAAGGGAGCCAATATGCAGATAGAGACGACGCCTACAGGCTGTCTGAGCCTGGATCTGGCACTGGGACTGGGCGGCATTCCCAAGGGAAGAATCATAGAGGTGTATGGTCCGGAGTCCAGCGGTAAGACGACGGTGGCTCTTCATATGGTGGCGGAGGTGCAGAAGCGCGGCGGTATTGCAGGCTTTATCGACGCGGAGCATGCGCTGGATCCCGTATATGCAAAGAACATCGGAGTGGACGTGGATAATCTCTATATTTCTCAGCCGGATAACGGAGAGCAGGCTCTTGAGATTGCGGAAACCATGGTGCGCTCGGGCGCTGTGGATATCATTATCGTAGATTCTGTGGCGGCTCTGGTTCCGAAGGCAGAGATTGAGGGCGATATGGGAGACGCCCATGTGGGTCTGCAGGCACGTCTGATGTCCCAGGCGCTGAGAAAGCTGACGGCAGTCATCAGCAAGTCGAAATGTACGGTGATTTTCATCAACCAGCTCCGTGAAAAGGTGGGCGTAATGTTTGGAAATCCGGAGGTGACCACAGGAGGCCGGGCTCTGAAATTCTATTCTTCCATCCGTATGGATGTGCGCCGGATCGAGACGTTGAAGCAGGGCGGAGAGATTGTCGGAAACCGTACGCGGATTAAGGTTGTGAAGAATAAGATTGCGCCGCCGTTTAAGGAAGCAGAGTTTGATATCATGTTTGGTGAGGGAATTTCCAGAGAGGGAGATATCCTGGATCTGGCGGCCAATACAGGCGTGGTGAATAAGAGCGGAGCCTGGTATGCCTACAATGGGGAAAAGATCGGACAGGGCCGCGAGAATGCGAAGCTGTATCTGAAGCAGAACCCCGCAGTCTGCGAGGAGATCGAGGAAAGGGTGCGGGAAGGCTTTGGCCTCGATTCTGCGAAGTCAGAAGGAGAGACAGAGGATAAGGCAGCGAAGGAGAAGTCTGCGGAAAAGTCTGCAGATAAGTAGCGGTGAAAGGAAATGAGAGAGAGACAGCCGCAGAGAGAAAACGAAAAATCAGGAGATATCAAGCGTGCCAGACACAGGGCTCTCTATATTCTGGAGCGCAGCGACAGGACGGAGCAGGAGCTTCGTGCAAAGCTGGAGCGCAGCTATAAGCCGGAGGCTGTGGAGGACGCGGTAGCCTATGTAAAGAAATACCACTATCTGGATGATATGCGGTACGCGGTGAATTACCTGAACAGCCGTGGGCGCGTCAAGAGCCGCCGCCAGGTGGAACAGGAGCTTCTCTACAAAAAAGGCATTTCAAAAGAGATTCTGGAAGAAGCGCGCCTGGAGGCGGAGCCTCAGGATGAAAGAGAACAAATCCGGCGCTGGATGGAGAAAAAACAGATCCAGCCGGAGACGGCGAGCCAGGAGGAGCTGCGAAAATTTTATCTGTTTCTGATGCGCCGGGGGTTTCGAAGTGAAGATATTCTGAGTGAGATCAGGCTCTCAGGCTCCTGATCGGACATCGAAAGCAAAAATACGGGCAGAACCTTTTTATTTTGTGGTTCTGCCCGTTTTGCAATTCGACATATTTCTCTGCTCTGTTGTCTGTGATACATGCCCTGGTCAATTCAAGACAGCTATCGGAGATTGTTCTGTGTTTTTTCCAATGAAAGCGCAATCTTTTCCGGAGTGATAGGAAGCTCTCTGTGCCATACGCCAGTTGCCCGGTAGATGGCATGAGCCAGGGCCGGCGCAGGAGTATTGATGACGATCTCTCCGATGGATTTCGCGCCGAAGGGTCCGGTAGGCTCATAGCTGTGCTCAAATTCCACATGCAGGCGGCCCATGTCGAGACGGGTGGGCAGCCTGTACTGCATAAAGGAGGAACCGATGGGCCTGCCGTTGTGATCGTAGCGCACATCCTCCATCAAAGTGTGTCCGATTCCCTGGACGATGCCTCCCTCGGTCTGAATCCGGGCCAGAGCGGGATTGATGGGGATGCCGCAGTCTACCACGGCCATGTAATCCAGAATCGTTACCAGGCCGGTTTCTTTGTCCAGCTCGATCTCCACCATTCCCACCATATAGGGAGGCGGGGAGACCGGAGAGGAATGGCTTGCGGTGGCTTCGGCTGCCTGCGTGTTAAATACCTGCGATTTGTAGGCGACGTCCTCCAGGCTGACCGTTTCCTCCGTGCCGATCCGCCGTACCTGAGAACCCTCAAATACCATTTCTGAGGCGTCACAGTTCAGGATTTCTGCAGCGATGGAGCAGATCTTTTCCTTCAGCTCCGCACATGCCTTTTCCACAGCTTTTCCGGTGATGTAGGTGGTAGAGGAAGCGTAAGAACCGGAATCATAGGGGGAAGCGTCCGTATCTGCCCCAAAGACAGCCACGTCTTCCACGTCGCAGTCCATACATTCGGCGACCATCTGCGCCAGAATCGTGTCGCATCCGGTTCCCATATCGGCCGCGCCGATGACCAGATTATAGGTTCCGTCTTCACTGAGCTTGACAGTGGCGGAGCCCACGTCCACGTGAGAAATACAGGAGCCCTGCATGGCCATGGCGACGCCGGCAGCCCGTACCTTGCCGTTTCCCATGTCGCGGACGGGATATTTTTCATCCCAGTGGAACATGCTCCGGCAGTGCTCCATACAGCGGTCCAGAGCGCAGGCATTGGCGGTTTCGTTGTAGTAGGCAGGCATTTCCATGCCTTCTTTTACCATGTTTTTATCGCGGATGATGGTGGGATCCATGCCAAGCTGCTCCGCAAGCTCGTTTACAATGGATTCCAGCGCGAAGATGCCCTGGGTAGCTCCGTAGCCACGGTACGCGCCTGCCGCCTGAAGATTGGTGTAGACCACGTCATAGCTGAAGCGGTAGGCCTCCAGGCCGCCCGTATACAGAGGGATGGCTTTGTGGCCGGAAAGCCCTACGGTGGTGGGGCCATGCTCGCCGTAAGCGCCGGTATTGGAAAGCGTATAGAGATCAATACAGCGGATATGCCCGTCTTTGTCTGCCCCGAGCCGTATGCGGATTTCCATCTCATGCCGGGGAGAGCCGGCAATCTGGGATTCCTCCCGGGTATAAATCAGTTTTGCCGGCCGGCCGGTCTTCATGGTTACGAAAGCCGGATAGACCTCGCAGACAGCTGTCTGCTTGGCGCCGAAGCCGCCTCCGATCCGGGGCTTTTCCACACGGATTCTGCTTTTGGGAATGCCAAGAGCCCGGGACAGGATCCTGCGGCAGTGGAATACGATCTGGGTGGAGGAGATCACGTGAAGCCTGCCGTAACGGTCCAGCTCAGTATAGGTGCGGAAGGTCTCCATCATAGCCTGGCTGAAGGCTTTGGTGTGATAGGTGCGGTCCAGGACAATGTCACAGTCTGCCAGCACCGTTTCCACATCTCCGTCTCCGTTCACCTCGCTGGCTACGAGGTTGCGCCGGGGATCCCCGCCTACCTGGCAGGGAGGAAACCAGTCGTCCTCCGGGTGGACCAGAATAGGATTGTCTTTGGCTTTCCGGAAATCCAGCACAGGCTCCAGAACCTCATATTTTACTTTGATCAGTTTCATGGCCCGAAGCGCGGCCTTTTCCGTCTCGGCTGCGATGATGGCCACCGGGTCTCCCACGAAGCGGACGTGCCGATCCAGAATCAGCCGGTCATAGGGAGAGGGTTCTGGGTAGGTCTGGCCTGCGATGGCAAACCGGTTTTTTGGGACATCCTCCCAGGTATAGACGGCAGCTACGCCGGGCACCTTCAGGGCCGCTGCGGTATTGACTTCCTGAACCATGGCGTTTGCATGGGGGGAGCGCAGAAGTTTGACCACCAGCGCCTGGTTCGGGGTGATGTCGTCCGTGTAGACAGGTTTCCCCAGCAGAAGCTGCATAGCGTCTTTCTTGCGGACAGGTTTATTGATAGATTTATATTCCTTATGTTCCATGGCTGCCTCCTTATACGCTGCCCTGCTTCTTACGGCTGTCCAGATAACTTCGGATTCCCCGGAGCTGTCCGTCATAGCCGGAGCAGCGGCACAGGTTTCCTGCCAGATAAGAGCGGATCTGGTCATCGGTGGGATCGGGGATCTCGCGCAAAAGAGCAATGGTATTCATAACGAAACCAGGATTACAGAAACCGCACTGGTCTGCTCCCTGGTCGGCGATGAACCCGGCGAAATCCGCAGCCTCCTCCTGCAGTCCTTCCAGCGTGTCGATTTTATGGCCTGCGGCGCGGGCAGCCAGAATGGAGCAGGAAAGGATGGGACGTCCGTCCATCAGCACGGTGCACAGGCCGCAGCCCGAGGTTTCGCAGCCGCGCTTGACGCTGTAGCAGCCGTGTGCCCTTAAAAAATCGATGAGAAGCAGGCCGGGTTCGATGTTGTCGGTGACGGGCCTGCCGTTCAGTGTAAGCTTCAGTTCCATTCCTGCATTCCTCCCAGTTCCAGAGCGCTGCGCCTTGTCAGCACGTTGATAAGATGCGTCCGGTAGGCCGCGCTTCCGCGGACGTTGCTTCCGGTGGGCGCCTTGCCGGCCGCATACGCGGCGAAGGCGCTGGCGCTTTCTTCCGTGATGCCGTCCCGCAGAATTCCCTGTTCATCCCGGATCACTATAGCCCGGGCAGGCCGTGCGCCGATGACGGCCCGGTATTCGCCCTCTACCCTGGACAGGGCGCAGGTGAGAACAGGAAAGTCCGTGCGCTGATTGCGCATGGCCTGATAGACAAAGCTTCCGGGTCTTTTGCGAATCAGAACCCGGACAAGGATATCATTGTCATGCTTCATGGCTGCAAATTCTTCCAGAGGTACGATGCCTCCCTTGTACAGCTCCACAGAAGTGTCCATGGACAGCAGCAGGGTCAGTACATCGGAGAAGCCGAAGCGTCCCCAGACACTGCCGCCTATCGTGGCCATATTCCGGAACTGTACGCCAATGATGTCCTGAACCGCATGAGCGGCGGCATGGCCGGTATAGGCGTTCAGGTCCGGGTGCAGCTCAAGCTGGCGCAGAGTCACCATGGCACCGATGGAAAACTGCTCGTCGGTCTCTTCGATGGTATCCAGGCCGAGGCGGCATAGATCGATGGCGGTTCCCACCGTATTTCTGGCCATTTTCAGCCACAGCATGCCGCCGATGATGCGGCCGCTCCGTTTTTGGTTCAGCTGGTATGCTTCCTCCAGGCTTTCTGCCTGGACGTATTTTTGAATATTGATCATGGTATGTATTTCCTTTTGCCGGGCAGCGGAAAACCAGAGCGCTTGGCTCGCCTGTTCCGGGCCTGGACGTGTGCAGCGCAGGCATAGGAAAGCCCACTGCTTTCTGGCACGCCGCGCTGTGTGACAACAGTAATTCAGCCATGCAGCTTTTCCAGAAGGTGTCAGTCAAGTCCGCATGGCTCTATCCGATATTATTATATCAGTATGTCTTGATTTTGGAAAGAGGAATTGCTATAATCCCGTTGTAGTTTTAAAACAATAACGATAAGGAGAAATAAGGTTATGAAGAAAATACTTTCCCTGCTGCTTGCCCTGTCCATGGCGCTGTCTCTGGCGGCCTGCAGTCCGAACCAGCCTGAGACAGAGAACGGAGTGGCTGCTTCTGAAGAGACTGCTGCGGAGGAAACGGCGGAAGAAACATCTGAAGAAGCAAATGACGCGGAAGCTGCGGCTTCGGAGACAGACAGTGCGGCAGATACCGCTGCAGAAGTGGTTTATCCGGTTACTGTGACTGATCAGGCGGGCCGTGAAGTGGCGATTGAGGAAGAACCTCAGAAGCTTGTGAGCGGCTATTACATTTCTACCAGCCTTCTGATTGCCCTGGATCTGGATGAGAAGCTGGTGGGCATTGAGGCGAAGGCGGATACCCGCTCGATTTATCATCTCAGCGCGCCGGAGCTTCTGGAGCTTCCGAGCGTGGGAACGGCAAAGGAATTTGATCTGGAGGGCTGTGCGGCACTGGAGCCGGATCTGGTGATTCTGCCCATGAGCCTTCAGGATACAGCCGGTACGCTGGAGGAGCTCGGCATTCAGGCCCTGGTGGTAAATCCGGAGGATCAGGAGCTGCTGAGCGAAATGATCAGCCTGATTGGAACTGCGACGAACACGAAAGACCGGGCCCAGTCTCTTCTGGACTTCACGTCGGAGCAGGAGGCGCGTCTTGCGGAAGCTCTGGCGGATGTGGAGACGCCCAGCGTCTATCTGGCAGGAAATTCTTCCCTGCTGTCTACTGCGGGAGACGCCATGTATCAGTCCGATATGATCCGGATGGCGGGCGGTGTAAACGCAGCCGCTGAGATTACCGATACCTACTGGGCAGAGATAAGCTATGAACAGCTTCTGGCCTGGGATCCGGAATACATCGTTCTGGCGTCTGACGCGGACTACACAGTGGATGACGTTCTGGCAGATCAGAATCTGGCGGAATGCACTGCCGTGGTGAATGGAAATGTCTATCAGATTCCCGGAGACGCGGAAGCCTGGGACAGCCCTGTACCCAGCGGAATTCTGGGAGCGGTATGGCTTTCCTCCGTTCTTCATCCCGAGGAGTGCCCGGAAGCAGACAGCGCGGCTGTGATAGATGAATATTATGAGACATTCTATGGATTTACCTACAGTGAAAACTAAGTCTTTCTGTGCAGCCGGAGCGGCTCTGATGATCGCTCTGGCTGCCGCCAGTTTATTTGTGGGAAAGTACCCGCTGTCCATCGAAGGACTGCTTAAGGGTGACCCGATGCAGCTGCGGGTATTCTGGACTCTCCGGGCCAGCCGCACGATTGTGGGAATCGCCGGCGGCTTTGCTCTGGGTGTGGCAGGCTTTGTCTATCAGACGGTATTCCGGAATCCTCTGGCGTCCCCCGACGTGATAGGCGTCTCCTCCGGAGCCAGCGCAGGGGCGGCGGCCGGAATCCTGTTTCTGTCAGGCGCCGCCGCAGTGACGGCTTCAGCCTTTGCAGGGGCTCTGGCAGCGGTGGGCCTTGCCCTGGCGCTCTCGTCTCTGGACCGGGCCGGGAAAAACAGCACCATCGTGCTGGCGGGCATCGCGGTCCATTCCCTGGCTCAGACAGCTCTGATGTGCCTGAAGCTTACAGCGGATCCGGAACGGGAGCTGGCGTCTATCGAATACTGGATTATGGGAAGCCTGAACGGGATCAGCGGATACTCCATCGGCGGAAATATTGCGCTCTGTATTCTGTGCCTGATTCTGCTGTTTCTTCTGCACCGGCAGATTATCCTGCTGTCTGCGGAGGAGGGAGAGGCCCGGATGCTGGGCGTCCATGTGGGAAGACTGCGGCTTGCGGTGCTTCTGATCGCCACGCTTACCGTTTCCTGCATCGTCAGCCTGTCAGGCCTTATCAGCTTTGTAGGGCTTTTGGCTCCCCACGGCGCCAGACTGCTGACAAAGCGGAACAGCGCCGGGACCATGCTGCTTGGGGGACTGCTTGGAAGCATCCTTCTGACCGGCGCCGATATTCTGGCGCGCAGCGCCGCGTCCACAGAGCTTCCTGTGAGCATTTTCACAAGTCTGCTGGGAGCGCCGTTTTTGATTTTTCTGATTATCCGCGGGAGGCAGAGGACATGAGTTTCTTTTCTGTAACAGATTTGACTGCCGGATACGGCGGGAAGCCAGTCATAGACAGGATTTCTTTTGAGCTGGAGGCGGGCTGCCTTCTGGGGCTTCTGGGAGCAAATGGAAGCGGAAAAACCACCCTTTTAAAGTCGATATGCGGAATTCTGCCCCACAGGGGCAGCTGCGTTCTGGAGGGGAGCGTTCTGGAACAGCTGTCTCCCCGGGAGCTTGCCGGACGGTGCAGCTACGTTCCCCAGCGGAGCGGAATATCCATCGATCTTTCCGTTCTGGATGTGGTGCTGATGGGCTTCAATCCCAGGCTTGGTCTGCTGGAATACCCTTCCGGAGATATGAAGGAACGGGCGCGGAAGGCTCTGGCCCGTGTGGGACTTGGGGGCAGAGAAGAGGAAAATTATCTGCATCTGAGCGAAGGGCAGAAGCAGCTGTGCATTCTGGCCCGTACGCTGGCGTCGGAAGGAAGGCTGCTTCTTCTGGATGAGCCGGAAAGCGCGCTGGACTTCCGTTACCGGTATCAGATGCTGGATCTTCTCCGGGGCTGGGTCAGGGAGGAAAAGCGGGCGGTTCTGGCGGCCCTTCACGATCCTTCCCTTGCGCTGAATTACTGCGACAGACTGCTTCTTCTGGCGGATGGAAAGGTCCTGGCTGTTTTAAAGCCCGGGACCGATGCATTGAACAAAATGGAAGAGGAGCTTGGCGTCCTCTATGGGCGCGTCAGCCTGCAAAGATGCAGAGACAAAAGCGGGCGGGAACAGCTTGTGATGCTGAAAGAACCGGAAACGGAATAAAATGCGGGGATGCAGGGGACTGAAAACAGAGTCCTGTATTTGAAAAGCATGGATCTGAAAACGGAGAAAACGATGAAGGCAGTTACAAAAATTATATTTTTAGATGAAAACGGAGAAAAGTTTTTCGGAGAGGGGCCCTGCCGTCTGCTCCATGCCGTGGCGGAGACCGGATCCCTGCGGGCGGCTGCGCTGTCCATGGGGATGGCCTATACCAAGGCGCTTAAAATTCTGAAAAACGCAGAACAAGCTCTGGGCTTTGCTCTGACGGAGAGAACGGCGGGAGGAAAGGACGGCGGAGGAAGCCGTCTCACGCCGGAAGGAAAGGAGTGGCTGGAGCGCTATGAAGCATACCGCGACGCCTGCATACAGGCTGACAGAAAACTGTATCTGGAATTCTTTCCGGAGCAGCGGTAAACGCCATCTGATCCTGACGGGCGGAAGGGGAAGCGGGAAAACCACATTGCTTTCCGGCCTATCCCGGCTGCTGTCTCCGTCTGCTCCCCTGCCGGGAGTGGAGACCTGGGCGGAGCCCGGACGGGCTGTGTGGCTGAGAGACCGCCTGACAGGAGAGACTGTGCAGGTGGGACGCTTTGATGCTTCTCTGCCTGGCAGGGAAAACCGGATGCGGCCGCTGCAGGAAGGATTCCGGGAGTCCGGCGTCCGGATGCTGCGGCGCTGCATGGAGGAAAAGAGCGGGTGGGCAGTCATTGATGAGATAGGCTATCTGGAATCCGGCTGCCTGGAATACTGCGAGGCGGTCCGTGAGCTCATGGAGCGGAAACGGACTGCGGCAGCCGTGCGCAGCCAGGAGCTTTCGTTTCTGACAGAGCTGCGCAGCCGCCCGGATGTGTTTCTGGTAAACCTGGACGAGCCTTTTGGAAAGCTGGGCTGTGTGATTATGGCCTCGGGCCTTGGAAAACGCTTCGGCGGAAACAAGCTGATGGCGGAGTTTGAGGGAGCGCCGCTGATTCAGAGGACGCTGGATGCCACGGAAGGAATCTTTGCCGGGCGCGTGGTGGTGACGCGGCACAGAGAAGTGGAAGAGCTGTGCCGGAGACAGGGGGTTCCTGTGGTCTTTCACGCTCTTCCTCACCGCAGCGATACGGTGCGTCTGGGACTGGAAGCCCTGAGCGGCCGGGAGGCAGAGAGTACAGAGACGGAAGCAGGGGAGCGGCTGTATGGCTGCATGTTCTGCCCGGGGGATCAGCCGCTGCTGCGCCGGGACACGGTGGCCTCGCTGGCGCTCTGCGCGGCTTCCGGGCCGGAATCTATCTGGCGGCCGGCCTGGAAGGGCTGTGAGGGCTCTCCCGTGCTTTTTCCCAGATGGACGTTTGAAGAACTGCTGACGCTCCCTGAGGGGAATGGCGGAGGCTTTGTGGTAAAGAAGTATCCGGAGCGGGTGCGGACGGTTCCCGTACAGGATGAATGGGAGCTTCAGGATGTGGACTGCCCCGCAGATTTGGAACGGCTGGCAGAAAAATGTTGATTTGTATCCTCTTTTCCTATATACTGTCACATATTGGAGTATGATTGAAAGAGAGGGACTATGAATGAATAACTCTACCCAGGCAAATGCCGAACTTATGAGGTTTGACGGCAAGCCCTCCTGGGGCGCTGCCTTTCCCCAGGCGATGCAGCATGTTCTTGCCATGCTCATCGGCAACATTACCCCGCCCATGCTGATTGCAGGGATCTGTGGCCTGAGCCCGGAGGAACAGATTATGCTGACGCAGGCAGCCATGATCATCGGTGGAATCACTACGCTGCTGCAGCTGTTCCCGGTCTTTGGCTTCGGCATGAAGCTGCCCAATGTCATGGGTGTGGCTTTCGCTTACATGCCGATCCTGACAATTATCGGCGCTAACTATGGCATTGCGGCAATCTTCGGTTCCCAGCTGGTGGCCGGCTTTGTGTCCATTTTCATTGGTATGTTTATCGGAAAGATCCGGCGCTTCTTCCCGCCGATTGTCAGCGGCACGGTGGTGATGAGCATTGGCCTTTCCCTGTATCAGACAGCAATTAACTACATCGGCGGCGGTTCTGCAGCCCAGAGCAATGGAACCTTCGGTTCAGGAAAATTCTGGATTCTGGCTATCCTTACGCTGGTTGTGACGCTGGCCTGCAACTTCTTCGGCAAAGGGCTCCTGAAGGCGTCTGGCATGCTGATTGGTATTATTGTGGGTTACATAGCGGCGCTGATTATGGGGAATGTGGTCAGCTTTGCGGATCTTCAGACTGCATCCTGGTTTGCGCTGCCCCGTCCGTTTTACTTTGGCCTGGAATTTCATCCTGACGCCATTCTCATGATGATCCTGATGTATGTGGTTCAGGCTGTACAGACCATCGGAGACGTATCATCCACGACGATGGGAGGTTTTGGCCGTGAATGTACGGACAAGGAGCTTGGCGGCGCCATCAAGGGCCAGGGATTGTGCGGTATGATCGGAGCCTGCATCGGCGGCCTTCCCACAGACCCCTACAGCCAGAATGTGGGACTGATCTGCACTACAAAGGTAGTGGCGAGAAGAGTGTTCACTATGGTAGGCGTGATCATGCTGGTAGCAGGCGTTTTCCCGAAATTCAGCGGACTGATGGCGACGATTCCGCAGCCTGTGCTGGGCGGCGCCACGGTGACGGTATTTGCGGCTATTACCATGTCCGGTATTCAGCTTCTGAACGAACAGCCTATGAATTACCGCAACAGGATGATTGTAGGAATCGCGCTTGCTCTGGGAATCGGCATTGATGCGGCTCCCGAGATTCTGCAGTTTGTACCAGAGCTTTTGAACAATATTTTCGGAAGCTCCCTGATGGTATCCTTCCTGATTGTATTTGTCCTGAATATTATTATTCCGAAGGACGATTCCCCGGCGGAATAAAAAATGCTTTTACAGAAAGCGCCGCGCAGTCATCGAGACAGATGACTGCGCGGCGCTCTCTGCTGTGCCATGATGCGGAACAGATACGTATGCCGCTGTGCAATTGTGTGGCAGGCAGCAGAAATCAGTTCTGTTCCCGGAAGGTAATAGTGCCGGTCTCAGGATCCATGGCGTCTACGATAGCCAGGGATTCCAGGCGGTAGCCCAGATTCCGGATGACACGCCCGCCGATCTGAAAGCCCTTTTCCACGGCGATGCCAAGGCCTTCTACTGTGGCTCCGGCAGCCTCTACAATGGAAATCAGGCCCTGCAGCGCGCAGCCGTTGGCGAGAAAATCGTCGATGATCAGAACGTGGTCCTCAGGGCCGAGAAATTTTTTGGATACAACGACCTGGTTTTTGTTCTGGTGCGTAAAGGATTCTACTTCGGCCACATACATTTCCCCGTCTATGTTAATGGATTTTGATTTTTTGGCGAAAACCATGGGAACGCCGAATTCATTTGCCACCGGATAGGCGATGGCAATGCCAGATGCTTCAATGGTCAGGACCTTTGTGATGGGACAGTCTGCGAAGCGGCGGTGAAATTCCTTCCCGATTTCGTTCATGAGCGCAATATCCATCTGGTGGTTCAGAAAGGAATCCACCTTGAGGACATTACCAGGTTTGACGATGCCGTCTTTTGCGATTCGTTCTTCTAAGAAATTCATAGGTATACCTCCTAAAGATTGGGAACAGTATAACACATTCAAAGAGAAATGTCATTATTTCTGTTTGCTCCTGGAAAACAGGTTTGGGCGGCTGGGAAAAAGGGGCAGCTGCTTTTGTGCACTTTTCAGTGAAAAAAAGGAAGTTAGCTTGACATAATGCAAAATAAAGTATAAAATTTAAATGTTGTATATGACACTTGGCTGGCAGATTGAACTGTGATCAAAGAGGGTGCCGGTCAGTGATAATTTTGTACAATGAAAACTAAATAAGGAGGTGCTCCTGTGCAGTATCTTGTTCCGGTTATAGTTGCACTTGTGTCGATTATAATTACGGCCCTTGTTACAAGCTATGTGCGGAAGACGACGATTGAGAAAAAGGTCGGCAACGCGGAAGAAAAAGCAAGGGAAATAATAGATGACGCATTAAAGGTTGCAGAACGGTCCAAGCGCGAAGCTTTGCTGGAAGCGAAGGAAGAGTCGCTGAAGACAAAGAATGAGCTGGAAAAGGAAACCAAGGAACGCAGGGCGGAGCTGCAGCGTTATGAGCGCAGGGTTCTGGCAAAAGAGGAAGCTCTTGACAAAAAGTCAGACGCGCTGGAGAGACGCGAGGCGAGCTATGCGGCCAAGGAAGAGAAGCTGGCGAAGCAGAGCGCAGAGCTCAGTAAGCTTCAGGAAAAAAGAGTACAGGAACTGGAAAGAATCTCTGGCCTTACCTCCGAACAAGCAAAAGATTATTTATTAAAGACTGTTGAAGACGAAGTAAAGCATGAAGCGGCCAGGCTCGTCAAGGAACTTGAGAGCAAGGCAAAGGAAGAAGCCGATAAAAAGGCAAAGGAATATGTGGTTACGGCGATTCAGAAGTGCGCTGCCGATCATGTGGCAGAGACGACGATCTCCGTTGTGCAGCTTCCAAACGACGAGATGAAGGGAAGAATTATCGGGCGCGAGGGACGTAATATCCGTACGCTCGAGACACTGACCGGAATCGATCTGATCATCGATGATACGCCGGAGGCTGTCATTTTGTCAGGGTTTGATCCGATCCGCCGCGAGGTGGCCCGGATTGCACTGGAAAAGCTGATTGTGGACGGAAGAATTCATCCGGCCCGCATTGAGGAAATGGTGGAAAAAGCCCAGAAGGAAGTGGAGGCAATGATCCGCGAGGAAGGCGAGGCTGCCGTTCTGGAGGTGGGTGTCCACGGAATTCATCCGGAGCTGGTAAAACTTCTCGGAAGAATGAAGTTCCGTACCAGCTATGGTCAGAATGCGCTGAAGCATTCCATTGAGGTAGCTCATCTGACAGGCCTGCTGGCAGGCGAGGTGGGCGTAGATGTGCGCATGGCGAAGCGTGCAGGACTCCTGCACGATATCGGCAAGTCCATCGACCACGAGGTGGAAGGATCACATATTCAGATCGGAGCAGATCTGTGCAGAAAGTACAAGGAGTCTCCGATTGTTATCAATGCAGTGGAATCACATCATGGGGATACGGAGCCGACTTCCCTGATCGCCTGTCTGGTACAGGCTGCGGATACGATTTCCGCCGCCCGTCCGGGAGCGAGAAGAGAGACGCTGGAGACGTATACCAATCGCTTAAAACAGTTAGAGGATATCGCCAATGGTTTTAAGGGCGTAGACAAGTCTTTTGCAATTCAGGCAGGTAGAGAGATTCGAGTCATGGTAGTTCCTGAACAGGTAGATGACGCTACTATGGTATTGCTGGCGAGAGATATTTCCAAGCAGATTGAGGCTGAGCTGGAATATCCGGGCCAGATCAAGGTAAACGTTATCCGCGAGAGCCGGGTAACGGATTATGCAAAATAGGAAACACAAAAGGATGCTGCTTTCGCGGCATCCTTTTTCGTACAGAGGGATGCGTGCGGGCCCGCCCGCCGGGTTTTGCGAAGAAAGGAGAGGCAGTACAGTATGGCGGTAATAGGATTTATTGGAATGGGAAATATGGGATATGCGCTTCTGAAAGGGCTTTTGAAGGAATTCCCGGCAGAGGAGCTGGTGTTTACGGCTAAGACGGATGAGACAAGGCGCAGGGTATATGCCGAGACACAGGTAACCTATACACAGTCTAATGCGGAATGCGCGAACAGCTGCAAATATGTGGTGCTGGCTGTCAAGCCTCAGTATTATCCGCAGGTGCTGAAGCAGATTCGTTATGCGGTGACTGAGGAGCATGTGGTGATATCCCTTGCTCCAGGCATTACCATCGAACAGCTGAAGGAAGCGCTTGGCTCCGATAAGCGGATTGTCCGGGCCATGCCGAATACGCCGGCGCTGATAGGGGAAGGCATGACAGGCTTAACCTATCTGGAGGAGGAGCTGCAGGAAGACGAGATCGCTATGGTACATAAGATTTTCGGATCTGTGGGAAGGTATGCGGATGTGGAGGAGCGCATGATGAGCGCAGTGGTCTGCGCCAGCGGAAGCTCCCCGGCCTTTGTCTATCAATTTATTGAGGCTCTGGCGGACGGAGCTGTGCAGTTTGGCCTTCCGCGCGCCCAGGCGTATACCTTTGCGGCCCAGGCAGTGGCGGGAGCCGCAAAGATGGTGCTGGAGACAGGAGAGCATCCGGCTTCTCTGAAGGATAAGGTCTGCTCTCCCGGAGGAACGACCATAGCAGGAGTGGCGGCTCTGGAAAACGCGGGCTTCCGCGGGGCAGTTATGAAAGCCTGCGAGGCCTGCTGGGAAAAATCAGAATCCATGAAATAAGAGCTCATGAAACGGAAAAGCCTTTCATACACTGATCAGTGTATGGGAGGTTTTTTCGTATGAAACGAATCCGTCTGGGCAGCCGAAATCTGTTTCTGACCCTGTTTCTGGCAGGATTTGCGGCAGGAGTTCTGTATATTGCCATGTTTGGCAGGACAGCCGTACATGAGACAACTCTGATGAGCGCCTATTTTTTTTCTAAATACCAGCAGGTAGAATTTGCTTCGGAGGAGCTTTTTGTCTACACCCTGAAATCCAGGATGTCCGTATTTACGATTTTGTGGCTGGCAGGGCTGACCGTGCTGGGGACAGCGGCGGTGTGCGTGTTCCTGTTCTGGATTGGGGCAGCTCTGGGCATCACGGTCACAACTGCGGCGGTCAAAATGGGACCTGTGGGAATCCTTCTCTGTGTTGCGGCTGGACTGCCTCATTTTATCCTTTATGTGCCAGCCGGCTGCTGGCTCTTAAAAAGAGTCAGTGCAATGCCGGGGAGCGGCGAGTGGAGAAGCCGCCAGTGGGGAGATGGAAAACGCATGTTCCGCATGTATCTGCTGGTATGGCTTGCGGGCGCAGCCATTTTTCTCGCAGGCGCGTTTTTGGAAAGCTATGTAAACCCCATGTTCCTGAAAACGGTACTGAAATTCAGCTGAGGCGGACTTCATAAAAAAATTTTTTCAGCAGCCTTACAATATTTGGTGTGAGGAAAAATGGAAGAAACCATATCTTGTGGGACACTGGAAAAAAGCCGTTTTTCCCGCAGATTCCGGGAAAAAAGACCATTGCTTTTCTGCCTTTTTATCACTATAATGTTAGTTACATCAGCTGTCCGGCCCTCAGTGAAGGAGGGCCGGCGTATTCGTGAAACGAGGGACAGAGGGGTTTTATGGAACAGGAGATTAAAGGGTTTGTATCGTACTTGCACAATGTGAAGAAGACGTCTCAGAATACGGAGCTTTCCTATCGGAGAGATCTGGTAAAAATGATGCGGTTTCTGCACGACCAGAAGATTGATCGAGCAGAGGATGTTACGGAGACGAATCTGAATTCCTATATTCTGGATTTGGAGAAGAAGGGAATGTCTGCAGCGACTGTATCCAGGAACATTGCCGCGATGAAGGGCTTCTATCTATATCTGTGGAAGGAAGGAAATATTTCTGCAGATCCGGCGGAGAATCTGAAGGCGCCCAAGGTGGAGAAGAAGGTTCCGGATATTCTTTCTATCGAGGAGATGGCCAGGCTTCTGGAGCAGCCTGGCGACCGCACGCCGAAGGGACTCAGAGACCGGGCTATGCTGGAGCTTCTGTATGCTACGGGTATCCGGGTGACAGAGCTTATTTCCCTGCGCCTTGACGACGTCAACTGGAAGCTGGATTATATCATCTGCCGCGACAGAAACCGGGAGCGCATCGTGCCTTACGGCTTCAAGGCGAGAAAGGCGCTGGAGCGCTATATGAAGAGTGCCAGAAAGGAGCTTGTGGGGGAGAAGGAATGCGAAATGCTGTTTCCCAACTGCTCCGGCGAGAGCATGAGCCGCCAGGGCTTCTGGAAGCTTCTGAAGCAGTATGTGAAGCAGGCCGGGATCGAGACGGAGATTACGCCGCATACCCTGCGCCACTCCTTTGCAGCCCACCTGGTGGAAAACGGCGCGGATCTGCATGTGGTTCAGGAGATGATGGGCCATTCGGATATTTCCACAACGATGATGTATGCAAACCGCGCGCGGGAGGTATATGCGAAGGCGCATCCCAGAGGGTAAAAAGGAAAAATGTAAGGTGTGTAACAGGGACGGCCGCGAATGTCTGTATCCTGTGTCCGCACACTTCCCGGACGCCTGTATGCCCGGTTCCGGACTGAAGTCCGTCCCGGAACATACAGGCGTTCGTTAAGAGGTGGACACGGGGATATCAGACATTCGCGGCCTGTTCATATACACCTTAAATTTTATCTGAGATACGAAATTTAATGTTGTATAGTATAAAGAGATGGAAACACATCATATCAATGATTTATACGGAGGAAAATATTGTGAAGGAGTACTACCTTCATGAATTAAATTGTCGTATGAGATATTACGATTTTCCCGGAAATGATATTCCAATTTTGTTTTTGCATGGATTGGGATGTGCAGGTTCATTTGATTATCCGCAAGTAGCAGCGCAGAGGGAGCTGGAAGGTCATCGGCGAATCTTGGTAGACTTGTTGGGAGCTGGATATAGTGACAAGCCTGAAAACTTTGAATATAACGTTCGTTCACACGTATCTTATTTGAAAGCGTTTGTTGAAAGTTTAGGCATCAAAGAGTTTGTTCTTTTTGGGCATAGTCTGGGCTGCCACATTGTCTAATTGTACACCTCTTGCAGTATATCGCTTGTCAAAATGTGCACTTCATGGCGGAAATCCGTCGTGGCGGACATTGCTATATGAACTGCCTGTTCAAAAAGGATTCATTTTTGGAGAAAATCCTTGCCGGATAGAGACTATGAGGAATTGCAACGTCATAATATTCATGTTGAAATCGTCCCGGCTGCAGGACATTCAATGGCATGGGAAAATCCGAAAGGCTTGGCGATTGCTATTTCAAGATGCCTGGCATAAAGAGCGCTCTATTTCAGCTCTTAGCTATGGTTATAGGAAAACAGCTGCTGTGGAACAATTTCCGCAGAAAAACTTAACGTGTAGCATAGCACAGACCGCGGCTTTCTTCCGCTGCAGTGTCCGGCTTCTCGCGAACGTCTGTATGCTCCGGGACGGACTTTTTGTCCGTATCCGGGCATACAGGCGTACGTGAGACGTCCGAACACAGGCGGAAGAAAGCCGCGGTCGTCCTGTCACACACGTTATTTTTTCTAACAGCGCTCCGCTATCTCATACAGCAGCCGCTCAGAATCCTCCCATCCAAGGCACGGATCGGTGATCGACTTTCCATATACATGATCATGGATCCCCTGGCAGCCCTCTTCAATATAGCTCTCAATCATGACGCCCTTAACCAGTCCGCGGATGTCGTTGGAGCAGGAACGGCTGTGAAGCACTTCCTTCACGATACGGATCTGCTCCTTGAACTGCTTGTTGGAGTTATTGTGGTTGGCGTCTACGATGCAGGCGGGGTTCTTCAGTTCCCTGGCGCTGTAAAGCTCAAAGAGCTGCCGGAGGTTCTCGTAGTGGTAGTTGGGCAGTGACACGCCTCTCTCATTGACAGAGCCGCGAAGGACAGTGTGGGCCAGCTCATTTCCCGTGGTCTGGACGTCCCAGTTGCGGTAGATAAAGGAGTGGCCGTGCTGGGCTGCGTAGACGGAATTCAGCATGACTGTCAGGTCGCCGCTGGTGGGGTTTTTCATTCCGGTGGGCACGTCGATGCCGCTGGATACCAGTCGGTGCTGCTGGTTCTCTACAGAGCGGGCGCCGATGGCGATGTAGGAAAGAAAATCCATCACATAGCGCAGGTTTTCCGGATACAGCATCTCGTCGGCGGCAGTCAGGCCAGATTCCTCGATGGCCCGGATATGCATGTGGCGCAGAGCGATGATGCCTGCCAGGGGATCTGGCTTCTTCTCCGGGTCCGGCTGATGCATGATACCCTTGTAGCCCTCTCCTGTGGTACGGGGTTTATTTGTATAAATGCGTGGGATGATCAGAACCTTGTCCTTGATCTTCTCCTGAACGGGGACAAGGCGGCTGACATAATCGCAGACAGCCTCCTCGTTGTCCGCGGAGCAGGGGCCGATAATGGCCAGGAATTTATCGGATTCGCCGGTAAATACTTTTCGGATTTCTTTATCGCGTTCTTCTTTTATCTTAGCCACACGGGGAGGAACCGGATAGAGCTCGCGGGTTTCCTGAGGGGTGGGCAGCTTCTGTATAAAATCAAATGCCATGTTCTTTGTACTCCTTACCTGATATGTATTTTTATGCTTTTACGGACCGGCCTGGAAATGAGCTGCCGGCGACAAGGCAGGCTTTACACCATGCAGCCTCTCTGCGGCCTGTGTGCGAAAGAGCCTACGGTATTTATAATAATACAGGAAGATAGAAAAGTCACGCATATTTTTTATCCCTGCGGGAAGTGAGCCAGGCTGTGCGGTTCCGGCGCCTGCAGATATTCCTTCAGGGCGCCCAGGTTCAGCAGGGTCACAAAAAGCTGATTTGCCAGAAGCCCCCATAGATATCCTTCAATTCCCACGCGTGGAACACAGAGCAAAATGAAGATAATGCGGATCATAAGGCCTGTCAGATTGTTGAAAAATCCTGCGCTTGTTTTTCCAAGTCCGTTCAGGATGCTGTGGAGGGTTCCGTTCAGGTACAAAAACGGGCAGATCCAGGCCAGGGTAATGATGAAGTCGCCGGCCAACTCGCTTTTGAAAAAGAAGCTCCCGAGATATTTTCCAAAGAGAAGGAAAAGAATGGTAAAGACAATTCCCATAGGCAGGCAGAAGGAAATGGTTTTCCGGATTGTACGGGCAAGCTTTTCCCGCTGTCCTGCGGCCTGGGATTCAGAGACTGAGGGCAGCAGCATGACGGAGACGGCGTTGGTAAGGACATTGGGGAAGAGTATAAAGGACATGGACATGCCTGTCAGCGTACCGTATACGCTTAAGGCCCGCTCCGCGCTCAGTCCATATTGCTGCAGAGTGAATGGAATCAGGATCGCTTCCGCGCTGGATAGAAGATTCATGCAGACCCGGTTTCCGGTGACGGGAACGGCTGTGGCCAGCATGCTTCTGGTCAGTGCAGCCAGTGAGTAATTCCGTTTCTTTTTTGTCATTTTTTCCGGGCGCTCCGCTGAGATGGAAAACAGGCCAAAAAGCATGGAGGCAAATTCGCCGAGCACCAGCCCGATGACAGCTGCAGCAGGGGTGAGGGAACGCCCCTCCGACAGGGCAACCCGGTAAATCAGGTACACGGCGCTTACCCTGATGAGCTGTTCGACAAGGTGTGCGGCAGCCGGAATGCCTGCACGCTGCAGGCCGTAATAGTAGCCGCAGATGCAGGAGTGGCAGGCGCCAAAGGGTACCGTTATGGACATGATGCGGAGCAGGGAGGCGCAGCGCGCGTCATGAAGGAGGCGCGCCGCAATGAAGTCCGCGTTTGTGTACAGGATCAGAACTGACAGCAGAGAGAGAGAAAGGGAGAGAAAGAGCCCGATGTGCAGAACGGAACGGGCCCGTCTCAGATCGCCCTTTCCCGCTTCGCCGGACACGAACCGGGTGACGGCAATTTCAGCCCCGGCAGTGGTCAGCGCATAGCAGACGCCGTAGACGGGAAAAATCATCTGGTAGATGCCGATGCCTTCGGCACCGATGGTGCGGCTTAAGAATATCTTATAAAAAAAGCCTATAAAACGCGTGACAATGCCCGTGGCTGTGAGAATCAGCGTTCCGGCTATCAGAGGATGCTTCTGCTTTTTCATAATCGGGGCTCCCGCGGATCAGTCCTGGAGACAGCTTTGGCGGCATGGTCCGGCTCCGCATTCGGTTAAATTATAGATAGTATATGTGGGAAACGGGCTTGACAGAACAGGGCGTGCGTGGTATCATCCAATTAAATCCGATAAAAATACTCGGAATTAAATGTGAGGTGAGAACATGAAGCTGTCTACAAAAGGAAGGTACGGACTCCGCGCGTTGATCGATCTGGCGCTTTACAGTGAAAACGAAGCGGCCTCCATCGCCAGCATTTCCGCGAGACAGCAGATTTCGGAAAGCTATCTGGAGCAGCTGATTGCAAAGCTTCGGAAGGCCGGCCTGGTGGTGAGCGTGCGCGGCGCGGGCGGCGGCTACCGGCTTGCGAAACCGGCTTCGGAAATCTCCGTGGGTGATATATTGAGGGCTCTGGAGGGGAGCCTGGATGCGGTGCACTGTCCGGGACTGGAGGAAGAGGGCTCCTGCGAAGGCTCCGAATTCTGTGTGACGAAATACGTATGGCAGAGAATTAACGAGAGCATCAACCGCACCGTGGATGAGATCCGGCTGGATCAGCTGATCGAGGAGAGCAGAAAAATGAAGGATGAGGCAGGAACAGTAGGCGCCTGCTGTATCAATTAATGAGGAGACGACATCTATGAAAAAACTGATTTATCTGGATAATGCAGCTACGACAAAGACGGTGCCCGAGGTTGTGGAAGCGATGCTTCCTTATTTTTCGGAATTTTACGGAAATCCGTCCAGTATCTACAGCCTGGCAGGGGAAAGCAAAAAGGCCATTGATCAGGCGAGAGAGACGATTGCGGGGGCGCTCGGTGCACAGCCGGAGGAGATTTACTTTACGGCGGGAGGCACAGAAAGCGACAACTGGGCGCTTAAGGCGGCTGCAGAATATTACAGGAAAAAGGGAAACCATATTATTACCACCAAAATTGAGCACCATGCGATCCTGCACAGCTGCCAGCAGCTGGAGAAGCAGGGCTTTGAGGTGACGTATCTGGATGTGGATGAAAACGGAGTCGTGAAGCTGGAGGAATTAAAGAAAGCTATCCGTCCGACGACGATTCTGATTTCTGTCATGTATGCGAACAATGAGATTGGAACCATACAGCCGATTCAGGAAATCGGGGAAATTGCCCATCAGAAGGGGATTCTGTTCCACACAGACGCGGTACAGGCCTTCGGACAGCTTCCGATCCATGTGGATGACTGCCATATCGATATGCTCAGCGCCAGCGGGCACAAGCTGAATGGCCCGAAGGGAATCGGCTTTCTCTACATCCGCAAGGGAGTAAAAATCCGTTCCTTTATCCACGGCGGCGCCCAGGAGCGGAAGCGCCGGGCAGGGACGGAGAACGTGCCGGGCATTGTCGGCCTTGGAAGGGCTGTGGAGCGCGCCGTGAAGACGATGGAAGAGCGGACGGCGAAGGAAAGAGAGCTTCGGGATTACCTGATTGGGCGGGTGCTGGCGGAGATTCCCTATACCCGGCTGAACGGGCACCGGAGCTTACGCCTCCCCAATAACGCGAATTTCAGCTTCCAGTTTATCGAAGGGGAATCCCTTCTGATTATGCTGGATATGGAGGGCATCTGCGGTTCCTCCGGTTCGGCCTGCACCTCAGGCTCCCTGGATCCGTCCCATGTGCTGCTGGCCATCGGCCTTCCGCACGAGATTGCCCACGGATCCCTGCGCCTGACGCTGAACGAGGAAAACACGAAGGAGGAGCTTGATTTCGTGGTAGAGAGCCTGAAGAGGATTATTGAAAGGCTGCGCAGCATGTCGCCTCTTTATGAGGATTTTATGAAAAGGGCGTAGCACGGACTGAAAATTACTGCCGCAGGACATGCGGATTTTGCGAAGAAGAGGAGAAAGCATATGTACAGTGAGAAAGTAATGGATCATTTTCAGAATCCCCGGAATGTGGGAGAGATTGAGAACGCCAGCGGCGTGGGAACGGTAGGAAATGCCAAGTGCGGAGATATCATGCGTATCTATCTGGATATCGACGACAACGGCGTGATTCAGGACTGCAAATTTAAAACCTTTGGCTGCGGCGCGGCTGTGGCGACCAGCAGCATGGCGACAGAGCTTGTGAAGGGGAAAACGGTTCAGGAGGCTCTTTTGGTGACGAACAAGGCTGTCATGGAGGCGCTGGACGGACTTCCGCCTGTGAAGGTGCACTGCTCTTTGCTGGCCGAGGAGGCGATTCACGCGGCTCTCTGGGACTATGCGGAAAAGCATGGCGTCAAGATAGAAGGCCTGAAAAAGCCGAAATCAGACATTCATGAGGATGAGGAAGAGGAAGCGGAGGAATATTAATCCGCAGAGCGTATGAGCAGAAAAAAAGCAGTGATCGGGATGTCCGGCGGAGTGGATTCCTCGGTGGCGGCCTGGCTTCTGAAGGAGCAGGGCTATGAGGTGATCGGGGTGACCATGCAGATTTGGCAGGATGAGGCGGAGGAGATCCAGGAGGAAAATGGAGGCTGCTGCGGCCTTTCCGCCGTGGATGACGCGCGCCGGGTGGCGGCGCAGCTGGATATCCCTTATTATGTGATGAATTTTAAGGCAGATTTCAAAAAGAATGTCATAGACTATTTTACGGCGGAGTATCTGGCCGGCCGGACTCCGAATCCCTGCATCGCCTGCAACCGGTATGTAAAGTGGGAGGCGCTTCTGAAAAGGAGCCTGGAGATCGGGGCTGATTATATTGCGACGGGACATTATGCCCGGGTAGAGCAGCTGGCAAACGGCCGTTTTGCCATCCGCCATTCTGTGACGGCGGCGAAGGATCAGACCTATGCTCTCTATAACCTGACTCAGGATCAGCTTTCCCATACGCTGATGCCTGTAGGAGCGTATTCGAAGGATGAAATCCGGAAATTTGCGGAGCAGCTGGGGCTTCGCGTGGCGTCCAAGCCGGACAGCCAGGAGATCTGCTTTGTGCCGGATCAGGATTATGCGGGCTTTATTGAGAGAACTACGGGAAAGGCGTCTGTGCCGGGAAATTTTGTGCTGGCGGACGGCACAGTTCTGGGCCGCCATAAGGGAATTATCCATTATACCATCGGACAGCGCAGAGGGCTGGGACTTCCGATGGGCCGCCGGGTCGTTGTGACAGAGATACGTCCGGAGACGAACGAGGTGGTCATCGGCGAACAGGAGGATGTGTATACAAGGACGCTGTATGCAGACAGGCTGAATTATATGGCGGAACCGTCTTTTGAGAGCGGCAGGAAGGCCATAGCAAAGATACGCTATAACCACAGAGGATCCCCCTGTAGGATTTATCCGGAGGGGACAGAAAGAGTCCGCGTAGAATTTGAAGAGCCGGTACGGGCTGTGACGCCAGGCCAGGCTGCCGTCTTTTACGACGGGGACTATGTGCTGGGCGGGGGGACGATCCTGTAGGGAAGGTCCCCCGTTTTTGCATTTCTTTATTTTATAATGAGACAAATTTTATAATGGGATATTTTATAAGGGAATAAATTCCGGCTTACGCTCCCGGAACACAGTGAAATACCGGAAACCGCAGCTGCGCAGGACTTCCTTTGCGTCTTCAAAGCGGTATCCCACATATTCCGGCGTATGCGCGTCAGAGCCCATGGTGATGATTTCGCCCCCCAGCTCCCGGTAGCGCCGGATTACGTCCCGGCAGGGATTGGGCTGGGAAAGGCCGGCCTTAAAGCCGCCGGTGTTGATTTCAATTCCTTTTCCCTTCTGAATCAGCAGTCTGAGAATGGCGTCTGTCTGTTCTGCATAAGAGGAATAGGAAAAACGGCGCTCGCCCTCCGGAACGTAGCGGACGATATAATCCAGGTGCCCATAGACGTCAAAGCCGTCAAAGGCACGGATGTTTTCAAGCGTGATATCAAGAAAGCGCCGGATGGCTTCCTCCTGGCTCCGGGAGGTCCAGAAATCCGGGTAATAGGGATCGAGTCTGTCCACCAGGTGTGTAGAGCCGATCAGGAAATCAAAGGCACAGCCCTTTTCGGAGTGCTGTCTTATCCAGGAATGCAGAAGGTCTCCCAGATGAGGCTGAATGCCCAGCTCTGCCCCGAAGCGGATTTCGATTTGCTCCCGGTACTGCTTCTCCAGCTTCCGGATTTCCGAAAAATAAGCGGGCACGTTAAGCTCCATGCTGATTTCCGGGTAAGGATAGTCGGGGTCATAGTGTTCCGTAAAACACAGAAGGGAAAGCCCCCTGCTGATTCCGGAGCGAACCATGCCTTCGGAAGGCGCCTCGCTGTCGCCGGAAAAGGATGAGTGTAAATGGTAGTCTGCGGTCATGAATGCTGCCTCCTTATAGTCTGCAGATGTTCGTGTTCTGCCCCTATCTTAGCGAAAAAAATAGACAATGGCAAGATAAAACGGAACAGTATATTCGCTGTTCTGACAAAAAATGCTTCTTACTCAACAAATTTAGAAATGGGACTTGCATTTTTCTTGTGGATTCGTTACAATAAAAACAGGCTGGGCCTTTCCAAAAATAGGGATAGCTCATAAGTCAAAATCTAAATTCATTTTTAGGAGGAATTCAAAAATGGCAGTAAAAGTAGCGATTAACGGTTTCGGACGTATCGGCAGACTTGCATTCAGACAGATGTTCAATGCAGAGGGATATGAGGTAGTTGCAATCAACGACCTGACAAGCCCGAAGATGCTTGCGCACCTGTTAAAATATGATTCTTCTCAGGGCAAGTACGCTCTGGCTGACACTGTTTCCGCAACAGAGGATTCCATCATCGTTGACGGCAAAGAGATTAAGATCTACGCAAAGGCTAACGCAGCAGAGCTTCCGTGGGGAGAGCTGGACGTAGACGTAGTTCTGGAGTGCACCGGCTTCTACACCTCCAAGGAGAAGGCTTCCGCACATATCCAGGCTGGCGCTAAGAAGGTTGTTATTTCCGCTCCGGCAGGAAACGATCTTCCGACCATCGTTTACAATGTAAACCACACAACTCTGACAAAAGAGGATACTGTTATTTCCGCAGCTTCCTGTACAACAAACTGCCTGGCTCCGATGGCTAAGGCTCTGAACGAGCTGGCTCCGATCGAGTCCGGTATCATGTGCACCATCCACGCTTACACAGGCGATCAGATGGTTCTGGACGGACCGCAGAGAAAGGGCGATCTGAGAAGAAGCCGCGCTGCTGCTATCAACATCGTTCCGAACAGCACTGGTGCTGCAAAGGCTATCGGCCTTGTTATTCCGGAGCTGAACGGCAAGCTGATCGGCGCTGCACAGCGTGTACCGACCCCGACAGGTTCCACCACAATGCTGTTTGCAGTTGTTGACAAGGCTGTAACCAAGGAAGAGATCAACGCTGCCATGAAGGCTGCTCAGACTGAGTCCTTCGGATACAACGAGGACGAGATCGTATCCAGCGATATCGTTGGTATGAGATATGGTTCTCTGTTCGATGCTACTCAGACCATGGTTGCTCCGCTTCCGGATGGAAAGACTGAGGTTCAGGTAGTTTCCTGGTATGACAATGAGAACTCCTACGTTTCTCAGATGGTTCGTACCATCAAGTATTTCGCTGAGCTTGCATAAACACCCCGTCATGCGGCGCATGGCGACAGGAATAGAAAGCCTGTGAAATGCAGTGCCCGTCATACAGAAAATGTCTGACAGCACGATAAGTAAAGACCTTGAGAGGTCCGGTCTATGTGGACCGGGCCTCTTTTTGGATTCTGAGTTTATGCGGGATTCCCGTTTAAATGATTAAAAATGAAGGAGAGATCGAGATGTTAAATAAGAAATCTGTAGACGACATCAACGTAAAAGGCCAGCGCGTTCTGGTAAGATGCGATTTTAACGTACCGCTGAAGGATGGAAAGATCACAGACGAGAACCGTCTGGTAGCAGCTCTTCCGACGATCAAGAAGCTGATCGCGGACGGCGGAAGGGTAATCCTCTGCTCCCACCTTGGAAAGCCGAAGGGAGAGCCGAAGCCGGAGCTTTCTCTGGCGCCGGTGGCAAAGAGACTTTCTGAGCTTCTGGGACAGGAAGTGAAGTTCGCGGCAGATCCCGAGGTGGTGGGACCGAACGCAAAGGCTGCTGTAGAGGCTATGAAGGACGGAGACGTAGTGCTTCTGGAGAACACCCGTTACCGTGCAGAGGAGACCAAGAACGGAGAAGCCTTCTCCAAGGAGCTGGCTTCCCTGGCTGACGTATTTGTAAACGACGCGTTTGGAACCGCGCACCGCGCACACTGCTCCAACGTAGGCGTTACCCAGTACGTAAAGACTTCCGTAGTCGGATATCTGATGCAGAAGGAGATCGACTTCCTTGGAAACGCAGTGAACAATCCGGAGCGTCCGTTCGTAGCTATCTTAGGCGGAGCAAAGGTTGCGGACAAGCTGAACGTAATCAATAACCTGCTTGAGAAGTGCGATACTCTGATCATCGGCGGCGGAATGGCATTTACCTTCCTGAAGGCAAAGGGATATGAGGTAGGAGCTTCTCTGGTAGACGATGAGAAGATCGATTACTGCAAGGAAATGATGGCAAAGGCTGAGAAGCTTGGAAAGAACCTGATGCTTCCGGTTGATACCGTAGCTGCAAAGGCATTCCCGAACCCCATCGACGCAGAGATTGAGGTTGTGGAGGTTTCTGTAGAGGCTATGCCGGCTGACATGATGGGCCTGGATATCGGACCGAAGACAGCAGAGGCTTATGCAGAGGCTGTGAAGTCCGCGAAGACCGTTGTATGGAACGGACCGATGGGCGTATTCGAGAATCCGGTTCTGGCAAAGGGAACCATCGCAGTGGCCAAGTCTCTGGCAGAGACAGATGCGACCACGATCATCGGCGGCGGAGATTCCGCAGCGGCTGTCAATACGCTTGGCTATGGCGATAAGATGACTCATATCTCCACAGGCGGCGGAGCTTCTCTGGAATTCCTGGAGGGCAAGGAGCTTCCGGGCGTAGCTGCAGCAAACGACAAATAATAAGCATTGAGCGAAAGCAAGGCGAAGCCGCAGCTTGAGGCTGGTGCGGGCATCCTTCCGGACACTTGGCAAGGGCGGAGCCGCAGGCGAGGTCTGAGGCTGGTGTCCGGAGGATACATGAAAAATCATAAAGGAGAACAAGACAATGGCAAGAAAGAAAATTATCGCTGGAAACTGGAAGATGAACATGACTCCCAGCGAGGCAGTAGAGCTGGTAAATACCTTGAAGCCGCTGGTGGCAAATGACGAAGTAGATGTAGTATTCTGCGTTCCGGCTATCGACATCGTTCCGGTTGTAGAGGCTGTAAAGGGCAGCAACATTCAGGTGGGCGCTGAGAATATGTATTTCGAGGAGAAGGGAGCCTACACAGGTGAGATTTCCCCGAACATGCTGACAGACGCAGGCGTGAAGTATGTGATTCTTGGACATTCCGAGAGACGTGAGTATTTCGGCGAGACCAATGAAGACATCAACAAGAAGATGCTGAAGGCATTCGAGCATGGCCTGACCCCGATCATGTGCTGCGGCGAGACTCTGACTCAGAGAGAGCAGGGCGTGACCATGGACTTCATCCGTCAGCAGGTTAAGGTTGGATTCCAGGGAATCACTGCAGATCAGGCAAAGACAGCCGTAATCGCTTACGAGCCGATCTGGGCTATCGGAACCGGAAAGACAGCTACCACAGAGCAGGCACAGGAGGTATGTGCAGGCATCCGTGCGTGCATCGCTGAGATCTATGACGAGGCGACAGCAGAAGCTATCCGCATCCAGTACGGCGGATCTGTAAACGCAGCTACCGCTCCGGATCTGTTTGCTCAGGCTGACATCGACGGTGGCCTGGTAGGCGGCGCAGCGCTGAAGCCGGACTTTGGCAAGATCGTCAACTACAAATAAGGATATAAGATGAGTGTTTTTGACCAATAAAACACTGTGAAATATGACAGAACACCATTTGACTTGCGGATGACCGTCAGTTGAATGGTGTTTTGTCATGTCTGGCAATAGTGGTTTGGGAGCTGTTGACAGGAAAAATGAATGAAACGATTCGGGATGGCTGCGGTATCTTCATTAGAACGCTGGAAATTTCTGCAGCTGTCCGACAGTGCGGAAAATTGTCATTTTTTAATGGCTGCAGAAGAGCTTAAGAGCTGTAAAATACGGATGATGAATTTATTTCAGTACATTCCTCTCAAATTTCCGTGCAAACAGATGCGGCAGCCCAAGAAGCAGTTCCTTATCTTCCTCCTGGAAGGTATAGGGACTGTTTTCATTTCCGCGTTCCCAGTCCACATAGCGCAGATTGGCCATAGAACCACTTTTTCCTTCTTCGTCATAGATATTTTCCCGGAACGGAGAGGCGGCAGCCAGAGTCTGCAGAAAGAGCTCGTCCGCGCAGACGGAATGGCTGAAATGCTTTCGGATCCAGTCTTCATGCTCCAGGACGTATTGAGCCAGGCCGTCAGTAATGCTGAACCAGTTGGGCCCCTTGCGGAGTTCGATACCGGTTCCCTTCAGGCGGTCGATATGCAGCAGGCGCTGAAGCAGGGTCAGAACATGGTCTGCAGGTTCAGCCAGAGGAGAGCGGCTTTCCCGGAAATAATGCCAGAGGGAAACCCGTTCCCGGGCCTGGCGGGAAAGCTCCTTATCAAAGGCCAGAAATTCTTTTCCTGCATGCCGGTCAAAAAAGGCATGTATCTCATCCTGGGATTTCAGAGGAAGATCGGAGCCGGACAGCAGATGATAATAAGCATAGCCTTTCTCATGGTTCCGAGGCGCAGATGTCTCATCCGGGCAGGCGCCGTCCCGGCCTCCGTGGGAACAGCCAGCGGCAGCCTTTAGCAGCAGCAGCTCACAGGCGATTTGGCTGTATCCGCCCCAGCGTACGTCCAGGCGGTCCGTAAAAAAGAGCCGGGATTCCTTTAGGTCTGTGGAAAACTGGTTTAAGTCGAGGCTTCCCGCCTTTTTGTCGATATGCAGATAGATATCGTTTCTTCTGTCATCCAGACAGAGAAGAAGCTCCTTTAAAAAATCGAAATGGTTGTGCGCCATAATCAGGTAGGCGTGTCTGTTCATGATTTACCCCGTGCAGATAGTTTGATTCCCGCAGGCAGCCTGTCGTGTTCCGCAGGGAGCTGATAAGGTGAGCTCCGGATTATGGAACTGTGCTGTTTTGGGTTCAGGGTAAGTGTAACATAAAAGCAGAGAAAAGAAAACGCCCGTTTTACTCGTTTTCTGAGAGGAAAAGCAGGTAAGAACGGGCCATATCCTTGTGCTTGCGTGAAAGAGAATCAAAAATTTTAAGTATTTCATCCTGTTCCTTTGATAAATCTCTGGAGGAACGTTCAAAGAACTGGGCGACAGAAATATTGCAGGCAGAGCATATCTTTTCCAGGGTCTCAATCCTGGGCTCCGTATTGTGCTCAAACATAGAACTTAAGGTAGACAGAGAAATGCCGGACTGCTTGGCGAGCCGGTATGTGTTGTATCCGTTCTTTTCCATCAGCTCTTTGATTCTTTTGATGCAGAAATTTTCTTCAAACATAAAGCTGCTCCATAAATATTGATTGATATTATTTTAATATAGGTTGCGCTGTGTGAGAAAGGTTTATAAACCGATGAAAAAGATAGATTATACGTTACAAATGTGATATAATACGGACAGAAGACAGGAAATATGTCTGGATAGAATGACGGATGGTGAGAAATTGCGCAGAAGAATAAAAAAGAAAAGGGGACTGCTGAAGGATCCGGATTACGAAAGGATAAAAAAACGCCTGTTTCAGGGAGTGGAAGAGGAAGCAGCGCTGCTGGAAGCCCGCGCGGAGCATATCAGGCTTCCTGAAAAAAGCGCTTCCAAATCTTAAAAAGGATAGGAGAACAGCGTTTTGGGAGGGCAAAACCAGACGGGTCCGACGGCGGCAGGACGATAGAAAAAACATTGACTTTTCCCACTGTAGCTGGTATATTGTTTACTAGATAAAGCATGATGTACGGGAGAGATGCTCTTTGGAAAGACCTGATTTTGTGAGATAAGATATGGGAGTTATAGGTCCGGTATTTTAGATTGCAGAATCCGGTCTTTTTGTATCGTGCGGCAGGAGATAGGAGGATGTGATTATGGAGACTCGTCAGGGTAAAAGTGTATTTTCCGGGGTTGCAATCGGAAAGCTTTTCGTATTCAAAAAGGCGAAGCAGGTTGTAGAAAAGAGAGAAATTGAAGATGCGGCGGCTGAAGTGGCCCGCTATATGGCTGCGAAGGAGAAGGCAGGCGAACAGCTGAGGCTTTTGAAGGAGAAGACTCTGCGTGATGTAGGAGAGGCTGAGGCTGAGATTTTTGAGGCTCATCAGATGCTGCTTGAGGATCTGGATTTCGTCGAGGGCATTACAGGCATGATTGAGCAGGACAAGGTAAACGCAGAGTATGCTGTATTTGTGACCGGTGAGCAATGCGCAGCCATGTTCCTGAGTATGGACGATGATTATATGCGCGGCCGTGCGGCTGATATCAATGATATTTCGAGCCGTCTGATCGCTATTTTGAGCGGTACGCAGGTAAGCGCTGAGGCGATGCCGGAGCCGGTGATTATCCTGGCTGAGGATCTGGCGCCCAGCGAGACTGTGCAGTTTGAAAAGGACAAGATTCTTGCAATTGTGACCCAGAAGGGCTCCTCAAATTCCCATACGGCGATTTTGGCCCGTATGATGAATATTCCGTGCATCGTGACTGCGGACATCGAGCTGGATCCGGCCCTGACGGGAAAACCTGGCATCGTAGATGGATTTACGGGAAAGATTTATATTGAGCCGGATGAAGTGACGATGGCTGTGATGCAGGAAAAGAAGAAGAGGGAAGAGGAGCGCAAGCTGCTGCTTCAGAGCCTGAAGGGCCTTCCGACTGTGACGAAGAGCGGAAAGGTCATTCACCTGTACGCGAATATCGGAAGTGAAGAGGATGTAGATTCGGTATTGGAGAACGATTCTGAGGGCATCGGCCTGTTCCGGAGCGAGTTCCTTTATCTTGGGCGTGACGATTATCCGACAGAGGAGGAGCAGTTCCAGGTATATAAGAATGTAATTTCCAAGATGAACGGCAAGAAGGTGATTATCCGTACACTGGACATCGGCGCTGACAAGCAGGCGGATTACTTTAATATCCCTCATGAGGAAAATCCGGCCATGGGTTACCGCGCGATCCGTATCTGCCTCGACAGAGTGGATGTGTTCAAGACCCAGCTGCGTGCGATTTTCCGGGCCAGCGCTTACGGCACAGCCTCCATCATGTTCCCGATGATTATTTCTGTTGCGGAAGTAAAGCGGATTAAGGAGATTGTGGAAGAGGTGAAGGACGAGCTGAGACAGAACGATATACCGTTCGGTGATGTGGAGCTTGGAATCATGGTAGAGACTCCGGCGGCTGTTATGATTGCAGACATGCTGGCTGCGGAGGTAGACTTCTTCAGTATCGGAACCAACGATCTGACCCAGTACACTCTGGCGATTGACCGTCAGAACCAGTCTCTGGATAACATTTACGATCCGCATCATGAGGCGGTGCTCCGCATGATTCAGAGAACGATCGAGTGCGCGCATGACCATGGCGCATGGTGCGGCATCTGCGGAGAGCTCGGCGCGGATATGGAGCTGACACGCCGCTTTATCCAGATGGGTATCGATGAGCTGTCTGTTTCCCCGGTATTTACGCTGGAGCTGCGCAAGAAGATCCGTGAGGCTGAGTAAGCGTAAGAAAATGACATTTCCCAGGACAGAGGGAAGGATAGAAGGCAGAGATAGTTTCGCCGGAATCCTCCGGCTTATGGCTATAAATTAATATTATGAAAAATAAAGGAGACAAAGCATCATGAAAGAGTTTAAGTATGTAGTACAGGATGAGCTGGGACTTCACGCAAGACCGGCAGGACTTCTGGTAAAGGAAGCGGCAAAATATAAGAGCGCAATTACCCTTGACAGCGGAGCAAAGAAGGCTGACGCCAAGAGAATCATGGCTGTAATGTCCATGGGCGTAAAGAAGGGCGTGGAAGTAACCGTGACGATCGAGGGAGAAGATGAGGATACCGCATTTGAGGCTATTCAGAAGTTCTTCCAGGAGAATCTGTAGGGTTAAAAAAGAGCTTATGGCCGGCTGGGAAATGCCGGAATCAAGAGGATGCTGTGGAACTGCAGGAATGCGGTTCTGCGGCGTCCTTTTTGTTTTTTGGCATCTACATAGTATATTATGTAGGATTGACCGTTTTGAAAATTAAGTGATAAAATTTTAACAACTACAGTGCATATTTCGGGCTAATTTGTCTGGATAGAGTAAATTTACAGAAAAATAGCAGCAGACTGCAGCTTCTGGGCTGTTTCGAAAATGCATTGGAGCGAAAAGGAGAGGAGGAAATTATGAGCAGACTCAGCATTATTACAGAAAACAAGGCTCAGACGACAGTAGAAGAACTGTATAAGGATCTGGAACGAAGAATCAGCGCAAGCCCTCCGGGCCTCTGTCCCGTGGATCTGGCCTCGTCTTTTCTGAAGATGTGCCATGCACAGTCCTGCGGAAAATGCGTGCCCTGCCGGGTAGGACTGGGACAGCTGGAAAAGCTGATGGAAGATGTTCTGGATGGAAATGCCACACTGGAGACAATTGATTTGATTGAGAGCACGGCTTCCAGTATTTTTTATTCGGCAGACTGTGCGATAGGTTACGAAGCGGCCCTGATGGTATTGAAGGGGATCAAAGGCTTCCGCAATGATTTCGAGGAGCATGTGCTGCGGGGACGCTGCATCTGCGAGCTGAACCAGCCGGTGCCCTGCGTATCCCAATGTCCTGCGGGGGTGGACATTCCGGGTTATGTGGCCCTGGTAGCAGAAGGAAATTATGCGGACGCAGTGCGCCTGATCCGCAAGGATAATCCTCTTCCCAGCGTGTGCGGCCTGATCTGCGAGCATCCCTGCGAGGTGCGCTGCCGCCGTACTCTGATGGATGATCCCATCAATATCCGGGGACTGAAGCGTTTCGCGGTGGAGCATGCAGGAGAGGTTCCGGTTCCGGAGCCGGCGGAAGACACCGGAAAACGGGTAGCTGTCATCGGAGGCGGCCCGGGAGGAATCAGCGCAGCCTACTATCTGCGGCTTATGGGACATGATGTGACTATTTATGAGCAGAGAAAGCAGCTTGGAGGAATGCTCCGCTATGGGATTCCCAGCTACCGCCTGCCCCGGGAGGCCCTGGATAAGGAGATTGAACAGCTCCTGAGCACAGGAATCCATGTAAAGACCGGTGTGACGGTAGGGGAGAGCCCGAATATTCTGGAGCTTCGCAGCCAGTATGACGCAGTCTATATCGCAATCGGCGCCCATACGGATCGGAAGATTGGTATTGAGGGAGAGGATGCCGAGGGCGTGGTTTCAGCGGTGGAAATGCTGCGCGGAATCGGAGATGACCAGCTTCCGGACTTTACAGGAAAGGATATCATTGTCATCGGCGGCGGAAACGTGGCTATGGATGTGGCCCGCTCGGCGGTTCGTCTGGGGGCAAAGCGTCTGCGCATTGCCTACCGCAGGCGGCGTGAGGATATGACAGCCATGCCGGAGGAGGTGGAGGGCGCCATCGCAGAGGGCTGTGAGCTGGTGGAGCTGCATGCGCCTCTCCGCATTGAGAAGGATGCGGAAGGAAAGGTGGCGGCTCTCTGGGTGAAGCCTCAGATTATCGGGCCAGTTGTAAACGGAAGGCCCAAGCCTATGGACTCTGCAGAGCCTGAGGTACGTCTGGCCTGCGATATGGTGCTTGTAGCCATTGGCCAGGGCATTGATTCCAGAAATTTTGAAAAATATGGAATTCCGGTGAAGCGGGGCGTAATTGATGCGCTGAACTGGAGCGGCGTCAAGGATATTTCCGGCGTGTTTGCAGGCGGAGACTGTGTGACAGGGCCTGCTACGGTAATCCGTGCCATCGCAGCCGGGAAGGTAGCGGCTGCGAATATCGATGAATTCCTTGGTTACCATCATGTGATTTCCGCGGATGTGGAGATTCCGAAAGTACGTATGAGCACCAGAAAGAGCTGTGCCCGCGTAAATATGAAGGAGCGGAGCGTGTGCGAGCGTGTGAAGGACTTTAAGCTGATTGAGTGCGGTATGACAGAGGAAGAGGCCATGCAGGAAGCCCACAGATGCCTGCGCTGCGACAAATTCGGCTTTGGATCATTTAAAGGAGGGAGAGTGGAACAATGGTAAAGCTTACGATAGACGGAACAGAACTGCAGGTAAAAGACGGAACCACGATCCTCGATGCGGCCTTACAGGCTGGAATCCATATTCCCACACTCTGCTACCTGAAAAAGCTGAACAAGATCGGCGCCTGCCGCGTCTGTATGGTGGAAGTGGAAGGCAATTCCAAGCTGGTAACCGCCTGCAATACCCGGGCGTCCGAGGGGATGATCGTTCACACGAACAGCCCGAAGGTGAGAAAAACCCGGAAGATTAATGTGGAGCTGATTCTATCCCAGCATGACAGCAACTGCGCCATCTGTGCGAGAAGCGGAAACTGTTCGCTCCAGAAGCTGTCCAACGATCTGGGAATTCTGGAGATGCCCTTTGAGAAGCAGCTTCCGAAGACGAAATGGAATCCGGATTATCCGCTGATCCGTGATTACAAAAAATGTATCAAATGTATGCGCTGTGTGCAGGTCTGCGATAAGGTACAGTCCTTACATATCTGGGACGTGGCGGGAACAGGCTCCCGTACGACTGTGGATGTCTCCCTCAACCGGAAGATAGAGGAGGCGGACTGCGCTCTCTGCGGACAGTGCATCACCCACTGCCCGGTAGGAGCGCTCCGGGAACGGGATGATGTAGAGAAGGTACTGGAAGCTCTGGCAGATCCGGATAAAATCACAGTGGTGCAGATGGCGCCCGCGGTGCGGGCGGCCTGGGGCGAGGAGTTTGGCCTGAGCCGGGAATTCGCCACAGCCGGACGCCTGGTGGCGGCGCTTCGGCGGATTGGTTTTTCCTATATTTTTGATACAGATTTCAGCGCGGACCTTACGATTATGGAAGAGGGCAGTGAGTTTCTGGAGAAGCTGAAGCACCGGGATAAGGAAACCTTCCCGATGTTTACCTCCTGCTGTCCCGGCTGGGTCCGCTTCCTGAAATCCCAGTACCCCGATATGATTGGCCAGCTGTCCACAGCCAAATCTCCCCAGCAGATGTTTGGGGCGGTGGCGAAGAGCTATTACGCTTCTCTTCTGAATGTGGATCCGGCCAGAATCTTCTGCGTATCTCTGATGCCCTGTGTGGCTAAGAAGCAGGAATCTGCGCTTCCGGTGATGAATGACGCCCAGGCAGGACAGGATGTGGATGTAGTTCTGACTACCCGTGAGGTGGATCGGCTGCTCAGAGCAGAGCATATTGTTCCTGCAGAGCTTCCGGAGGAAGATTTTGATATGCCTCTAGGTATCGGAACGGGAGCCGGCGTGATTTTCGGAGCCACCGGCGGCGTGATGGAGGCGGCCCTTCGAAGCGCTTATTATCTGGCGACAGGCTCCAATCCCGATCCGGATGCGTTCCGCGCAGTCCGCGGTATGGAAGGCTGGCGGGAATCGGAATTCATGCTGGGAGACACGAAGCTGAAGATAGCCGTGGCCCATGGCCTGGGCAATGCCAGAAAGCTCATCGAAGCGCTGCGTAAGGGCGAGGTCTCTTATGATTTCGTGGAGGTCATGGCCTGCCCCGGAGGCTGTGCCGGAGGCGGCGGACAGCCCATTCACGATGGAGAAGAGCTCGGTGAGGTGCGTGGAAGCCGGCTGTATACACTGGATAAGGGCAGCGCTCTGCGGTTTTCCCATGAGAATCCTTCCGTGCTCAAATGCTACGAGGATTATCTGGGATCGCCGCTGTCCCACAGGGCCCATGAGCTTCTGCACACAGATCACAGTGCCTGGAAGATGCCGGCGGAACTGAAGGCAGAATAGAGAAGTATCGGAATTACAGCGGAGTGAGATGTACAAAGAGGGCGTTTCAAAATCATGCTTGGTTTTGGGGCGTCCTTGTTGTCTGGATTGTATTCCGTTTTCAGATTTGTTAAGATATGCTTCAGGATTTGTTAAGGTTTTTGTGAGAGAATTTCAGAGCAGGACACAGGAAATTTCAGGGGATGAATCGTATGAGGAGGAGAACAGATGCAGAATTCAAAAATTTTGCTCGTTGAGGATGACGCTGATATCCGCGAGGGTGTCAGAATCCTTCTGGAGAGCGAAAACTATCAGGTCACAGAGGCGGACAATGGAAGCAGAGGGCTGGAGCTTCTGACAGAGGACACAGATCTGGTGATTCTGGACATCATGATGCCTGGAATGTCAGGGCTGCGCACCTGTGAGGAGATTCGGAAACGCTCCAACGTGCCGGTGCTGTTTCTGACCGCCAAGTCCCAGGAGTCCGACAAGCTCATCGGACTTATGGCAGGAGGAGACGACTATCTGCCCAAACCCTTTTCCTACGCGGAGCTGCTCGGAAGGGTGAAGGCTCTGCTGCGCCGGTATCAGGTGTACCGGGGAAAGACGGAAAAGCAGGAGGAAGAAACCGAGAAATATCTGGAGCTTTCCGGAATACGGCTCAATGAGGAATTCAACGAGGTCTATGTAAACGGAGAGGAAAAAGAGCTTTCCAATATCGAATACCAGATGCTTCTTTTGATGATGAAGCATCCGAGAAAGATTTTTTCCGCCCAGAACCTGTATGAAAGTATCTGGAACGAACCCTATTTTTACACCTGCAACAGCACGGTAATGGTACATATCCGGAAGCTGCGGGTAAAAATAGAGAAGGATCCGCAGAAGCCAGAATATATCAAGACGGAATGGGGAAAGGGGTACAAGTTTGATGCCTATGGTGCGTAAACGGGATTCCATTTATTTTCAGCTCTTTCAGCTTCTGATTCTTGCGGCCCTGGTTTCCGGCCTGTTCTTCCTGGTTACAAACTGGGCGGGGGACAGTCTGCTGAACTGGTTTTATATAAGCTCTAATTATGAGGAAAAGAAAAACGGGGAATATATCGGAAGGCTTCAGGAATATGTCTCCCAGAATCAGCTTTCCACAGAGGACACGAAAGAGCTGACAGAATGGGTGAGGAGACAGAGAGTGGTGGCCCTGCAGCTTTATAAGAACGGTATTCTGATGTATGATTCGGAATACCCGGATCAGGATATGGAAGCAGAGCAGATAGAGGCCGGGGATTATGAATGGACAGTCTATTATCCTGTACAGTTTTCGGACGGGGAAGCGGAAATTTCTATCTATGGAATGTATTTCTACCAGTATTATAATTATGCGGTGATTGCGGAGCTCCTTCTTTCTTTTGCGCTGTTTGTGGGAATCGTGATGCTGGGAATCCGTTATAAGATCCGCTATATCCGGAAATTGAGCAGTGAGATTGAGATTCTGGAGGGCGGCGACCTGGATTATGAGATTACGGTAACCGGCCGGGACGAGCTTGCGGCGCTGGCGAAAGGGCTGGATGACATGCGGGGTTCATTTCGGGAAAAGGTAAGGCAGGAAGCGCATCTTGTGGCGGCCAATCATAAGATGATTACAGAAATGTCTCATGATATCCGGACTCCTCTGACTACGGTAATGCTCTATACGGAGATTTTAAGGAAGCGCCAGGTAAAGAGTGAGGAGCAGTTCTGGGAATACATTGACAAGATTGATCAGAAGACGCGCAGGATGAAGCAGCTGACGGATCACCTGTTTGAATATGCGCTGGTGACGGGGGAGACAGAGGTGAAGCTGGAGGAGCCGGAGTCTTTTGAGACGGTTTTTTATGATCTTCTGTCAGAGACCTGCGCCTATCTGGAGCAGAGCGGTTTTCACACAGAGCTGAAATTTGAGTGGAAAAAGGAAACGGTCCGGGTCAACATGGAATTTGTCATTCGAGTGCTGGACAATATCACTTCAAATCTTGTAAAATACGCAGATCCTGCGTTTCCCATATATATCTGCTCGGAACACACGGAAAAGACAGCGGGAATCGTGTTTGAGAACAGGAGCAGGAAGCTGGAGAAAAAGACGGACAGCACGGGCATCGGTCTGGAAAACATAAAAAAAATGATGGAAAGGATGAACGGGACCTGCGCGGCAGAAGAAAGGGAAGGGTGTTTTCGGCTCAGACTTTCTTTCCCATGTACAGAGCGGCAGGATAGAGTTTAGAACTGTTAAGAAACAGATTAGGATCTGTTAAGAATTTCTCTTTAATATAGGACCGGTCAGGGAGAGTCTTCCCTGGCCGGTTTTAAGTAACAGGAATAAATCCATGAGGAGGGAAATGCAGTTGAACATATTTCGTATTGGTTTTTTAAAAAACAGAACATTCAGGCGGGCGGCGGCAGGACTTGCTGCGGTTCTTGTGATTCTGGGAGGTGTCCGTGTCTTTTTCGGAGGAGGAAGGACCCGGGAGAACGTACAGGACGATCTTATGAATACGACGGTAATCGAGAAAAAGGATTTGCTGAAATCTGTCAGCGTCACAGGCGTGGTGGCAACCGCGGATGGAAGAGCAGGCAATACCGGGCTTACCAACCTGAAGGTGGAGCGGGTCCATGTAAAGGTGGGCGACGAGGTGCAGGAAGGCGACGTGCTCTGTACCTTTGATTCGACTCTGCTGGAAGAGTCTCTGGCCGCGGCACGGAACAATTATGAGATTAATAAGAAGCTGGACGCCATGGGAGCAGACTATGAGAAGCAGTATCGGGACAGCATGAAGCAGGCAGACAGCAGCCTGAAGGATTCCAGCCAGAAGCGGGATCAGGCAAAGAACGCTTATCAGGAAGCTTCCGGGAAAGAATCAACGGCCCGTGCGGCGGCGGATAAGGCGGCAGCGGCTCTGAGTGAGAAACAGGCGGCCTGCGAGGCGGCAAAACAGGCGGCGGCAGCCGCGGCCCAGGCATATGAGGACAGGCAGCAGGCAGCATACGAGGCGGCCCGCCAGGCAGCAGCCGCGGACAGAATTCAGGAAGTGGAGCAGCCGCCTGCGCCGGAAGGCAGCCAGGAGAACGCTTCCGCAGAGGGTGAAAGTGGAGCCGCGTCAGGCAGCGGAGAAGAAAAACCTGTAGAAAACAGCATGGCAAAAACCGCGGAAAATCCGGCAGACAGGCTTCCGGAACGGACGCCGGTGGTCATCAACGACATTGACGCGTATATTGCGGGGCTGGACGTAAACGGTCCCGATTATACGGCTTTGAAGGATACCCTGAACGCCTACAGCGCGGCGAAGGCAGCCCTGGAGGAGGCGAAGGCGGAAGCTGAGCGGACCAGAGGCGCCTATGAGCAGGCGAAAGCAGAAACAGGCCAGGCAAAATCCTCTTATGATCAGGCGAAGACAGCCAGACAGGAGGCGCAGAATACTTATGACAGCAGCATCAGAGATGCGAAGACAGCCTATCAGAAATCGAAGCTCCAGTCTCAGCTCATCACAGATAACGACGCAAAGAAGCAGATTACCCAGTATGAGGAACAGCTGGAGGATTACACAGTGCGGGCGCCCATGTCCGGCGTGATTACCTCTCTGTCTGTAAAAGAGGGACAGACCTTTGGAGGCGGAGTCATCTATGAGATTCAGGATCTGAAGCACTTTGTAGTGGAGGCTTCTGTGGATGAATACGACGTGGTTAAAATCAAGCAGGGAATGACAGCCTACGTCAAGACCAATTCCATGGGCGAAGAACTCCTGAAGGGAACGGTCACTTACGTGGCGCCCACGGCGGGAGCCGGAAAAGGCGGCGAGGCAGGCGCGGGAAGCTCTCAGTCAGGCTCAGGCGGTTCGGCTTCCTATCAGATTCAGATTACCATTGAGGGAGAGCAGGAGAAGCTGCGTCCCGGTATGACAGCCAAGGTCAGCATTGTGCAGGAAGAGAGCAGAGGCGTGCTTGCGGTGCCTTATGACTGTGTAGAGACGAAAGAGGATGGCACGAGTATCATTTATGTGGATGAGGGCGGCCAGAGGAAAGAAATGACAGTGGAAAAGGGTATGGAGACCGATTACTTCGCGGAAATCAAAGGAAAAGATCTGAAGGAAGGCATGACAGTCTATCTGCCTGACGGAATGAGGCAGGGCGGACAGCTGCCGGAAGAAGAGAACGCGGGCAATGCGGACGAAGTCATGTATGGATTTTAACAGGGGAGGAAGGTATGAGGAACAGAGAGAAGACAATTGAACTGACAGGAATCGTCAAACGGTTTTACATCGGAAAGCCTCACGAGCTTGAAATCCTCCATGGAATTGATCTGACCGTGTACAAAGGAGAATTTGTGTCCATTGTAGGGGCCTCCGGTTCGGGAAAAAGTACGCTGATGAATATCATCGGCGTGCTGGACCGGCCGACAGAAGGAGAGTACCGGCTGGATGGTCTGGATATTTCCGCCTTAAAGGACCAGGAGCTGTCCCGCATCCGCAACCAGAAAATCGGTTTTGTGTTTCAGACCTATAATCTGATCAGCCGGACAAGCGCCCTGAAAAATGTGGAACTGCCCATGATGTATGCCGGAATAGGCAGAAAAGAGCGCGCACAGAGAGCCAGACATTATCTGGAAATGGTCGGGATGGAAGAACGGATGTCCCATAAGCCGGACGAGCTGTCGGGAGGCCAGAAGCAGCGTGTCTCCATTGCCCGGGCCATGGCGAATGATCCTTCGATTATCCTGGCGGATGAGCCCACAGGAGCGCTGGATTCCAAAACCGGGCGCAGAATTATGGACATCTTCCACCGGCTGAACCGGGAAGAGGGAAAGACCATTGTACTCATTACACATTCCAACGAGCTGGCGGCGGAGACAGACCGGATTATCACCATCCGGGACGGAGAAATCACAGGAGAGAGGAGGGGAGCCTGATGCTGGTTCTGGAAAATATTCTGCTGGCGCTTGGAAGCCTGCGGGCCAATAAAATGCGCGCCCTTCTTACGATTCTTGGCATTATCATCGGAATCGCTTCTGTGATTGCGATTATGAGCGTCGGAAACTCCATTCGCAGTTCTGTGACTTCTTCTATGGAATCTATGGGAGCGAATCACATCACCGTAGGGCTTCGGCAGAAGGAGCCGGAGGAAGAGGTGACGGAGGAAGGATACCGGTTTGAAGGAGAGATGCAGCAGGCGTCCATGACGGAAGAAGACTATCTCACGAATGAGATGCTGGAGGACGCGGAAAAGGAATTCGCGGATAAAATCGACGGCGTTCTGCTCTCCGAAAATGTAGGAGAGGGGCAGGCGAAGGATGGAAAGCTCTCTTCCAATGTGACGCTGATGGGAGTCAATACTGCTTTTCTGAAGAATCAGGACCTGAAGCTCCTAAGCGGAAGACTTCTGACCGAGCGGGATCAGAAGGAGAAAAAAGGGGTTGTGGTTGTGTCTGACCGTGTGGTCAGAAAGCTCTTTGACGGAGATACCAAAAAGGCGGCAGGCAGCCAGACAGAAGTGTACCTGAATGGAAAATATTATAATTACACCATTGTGGGCGTCTATGAGTACGACAAGTCTGCCTTTACGTCCCTGCCGGAGGAATACATTTCCACGGAGATGTACCTGCCCTTCGAGGCGGCGCGGGAGCAGGCGCATTCTACGGCGGGATACTCCCAGATCACGCTGTCCGCGAAGACGGGCGTGGATTCCTCGGATTTCGCAAAAGAGCTGGAAAACTGGTTCAACCGGAAATATTTCCGGCACAATGAGAATTATGAAATCAGCGCCACAAGCATGGCGGATATGGTGGCCTCCATGACGGGAATGCTGACGACGATTTCGGCGGCTATCTCGGCGATTGCGGGAATTTCCCTGCTGGTGGGAGGCATCGGCGTCATGAATATCATGCTGGTGTCCATCACGGAACGGACCCGGGAGATCGGTACCAGAAAGGCCCTGGGCGCTCCCAATGGCTCCATCCGCCTTCAGTTTATCATGGAAGCTATTGTCATCTGTCTGCTGGGCGGATTTATCGGAATTGTGCTGGGCCTGGTTCTGGCTGCGGTCATCACGAAGACGATGGGCTACGCCGCGTCCCCGTCTGTGGAAGGCATCATTTTCTCGGTGGCGTTTTCGATTTTTATCGGTGTGTTTTTCGGCTATTATCCGGCCAATAAGGCCGCGAAGATGAATCCGATTGACGCGCTGCGGTATGAGTAGGCCTGCAAGTACCATTTTTGAATCATGGACATATGATAGAGTGAGGAGAAAATCCTCATTCTATCCGGAGGATTTGAATGTATCCGGCGGCATGCCGGGTATGCTGTGCTCCGAAAGGAATCTGAAAGCGCGTGTAATTGCCCACAGCATCGATACGGATTTCCAGTGCTGCTGCGGCGCGGCGAGCACATCGGTTTAAAACAGACAGCGGAAGGCCTCTTTTGGTTTTTGGCTTTTAAACAGAGAAAAAAAGTGATATACTATGTGGCAGATGCCGCAGACTTCCAGGGGGCAGAACGGAAAGGAGGTTCTGCCCGCCGTTTTTTGGAAGATGTAAGGGGCAAATTTTAAAGAACAGGAGAGAGCTATGAGAGTAGAAGAGTTACAGGCCTATGAACTGATAGAAAAGCGCAGCATCGCGGAGCTTGCCTCCACGGGCTATTACCTGAAGCATAAAAAGACAGGAGCAAGGGTCTGCCTGCTTTCCAATGAGGACAAGAATAAGGTGTTTTATATCGGCTTCCGGACACCGGCGCCGGATGACACCGGTGTGCCGCACATTATGGAGCATTCTGTGCTCTGCGGTTCCAGGGAATTTCCGGTAAAGGATCCGTTTGTGGAGCTGGCGAAGGGCTCCCTGAACACCTTTTTGAACGCCATGACCTATCCGGACAAGACCGTATATCCGGTGGCGAGCTGCAATGACAAGGATTTCCAGAACCTGATTCATGTGTACATGGACGCAGTCTTTTATCCGAATATCTACGAGAAGGAAGAGATCTTCCGCCAGGAGGGCTGGCATTATGAGATGGATTCAGAGGACGGCGAGTTGACGCTGAACGGCGTGGTTTACAATGAGATGAAGGGAGCCTTTTCCTCTCCGGAAAGCGTGCTGGAGCGGGTGATCCTAAGCTCTCTTTATCCGGACACCACCTATGCCAATGAGTCCGGAGGCGATCCGGAAGCAATCCCGGAGCTTTCCTACAGTGAGTTTCTGGATTTCCACAGCCGCTATTACCATCCGTCCAACAGCTATATCTTCCTGTACGGGGACTGCGATATGGCAGAAAAGCTGAGCTGGCTGGATGAAAATTATCTGTCGAAATACGATTACCTCCCGATCGATTCCGAGGTGCGGACCCAGGCGCCCTTTGAGAAAATGGCGGAGGTCACAAGGGACTATTCCATTTCCGCGGAGGAGAGCGAGGAGGACAACACCTATCTGTCCTGGAACAAATCTGTGGGCGATACGCTGGACGAAAAGCTGTATCTGGGAATGCAGGTGCTGGAATATGTATTGCTTTCCATGCCGGGAGCTCCTCTCAAGCAGGCTCTTCTGGACGCGGGCATCGGCCGCGACATCATGAGCTCCTACGACAACGGCGTGAAGCAGCCGATCTTCTCCATCATTGCCAAGAATGCAAATGAAAGCCAGAAGGCGGCCTTTGTAGAGACGATCGAGGCGACGCTGGCCCGGCTTGTAAGCGAAGGACTGGACGAGAAGGCGATCCGCGCGGGAATCAATTATTTTGAATTCCGGTACCGGGAGGCGGATTTCGGCAATTATCCGGCAGGGCTGATGTACGGCCTCCAGGCCTTCGACAGCTGGCTTTATAAGGAGGATTCCGCATTCCTGCACCTGGAGGCTCTCGACACCTTTGCGTTCCTGAAGGAGCAGGCGGCAAACGGATATTTTGAGGGGCTGATTGTGAAGTACCTGCTGGAAAATCCCCATGGCTCCCTGGTGGTGATCCGCCCGAAGAGGGGACTGACGGCAGAGCAGGACGAGGCGCTCAAGAAAAAGCTGGCGGCTTATAAGGAAAGCCTGACTGCCGAAGAGCGGAAGCGGATCGTGGATTTCACAAAGCATCTGAAGGAATATCAGAGTGAGCCCTCGCCCCAGGAGGATCTGGAGAAAATTCCGCTGCTGGAGCGCGGGGACATCGGAAAGGAGGCCCTGCCCTTCCAGAACGAAGAGCTGCCGGCAGGCGGGATAAAGATGGTTTTCCACGATCTCTTTACCAATGGGATCGGCTATGTAAATCTGATTTTCCGGGCAAACGAGATCCCGGAGGACCTGATCCCGTATCTGGGGCTTTTGAAGGCAGTGCTTGGAAAGGTAGATACGGAAAACTACAGCTACGGGGAATTTGCCAAGGAGCTGAACCTGCATACGGGCGGAATCTACTGCAGCGTCGGAAGCTATGACCAGGTTCGGAATCCGGACGAATATACGGCGGTCTTCGAGGTGCACAGCAAGGCTCTCTATGAGGAGCAGCAGACAGCATTTTCCATGATGCGGGAGATGCTGATGACCTCAAAAATGGATGATCCCAAGCGGCTGCGCGAAATTGTCGCGGAGACAAAGTCCAGGCTTCAGATGGCCTTCCAGACCTCCGGGCACTCCATGGCTGCCCTGCGCGCCATGTCCTATTTCTCTGAGAGCGCCTGCTTCTCGGATATGACGGGCGGCGTGGATTTCTACCACTTTATCGAGAAGCTGGACGCGGAGTTTGAGGAGAGGCAGGCCGAAGCGGCGGAGAAGCTCTCAAGGCTTGCGCAGGATCTGTTCCGTCCGGAAAATCTGATTGTGAGCTGCACGGCTGAGAAAAAGAGCCTGGAGCTCCTGGTGGAGCAGACAGAAAAGCTTGCGGCAGAGCTTTACCGGGACGAGGCGGATCCGGCGGCAGCCTGGAGCTTCAGGCCCGAGCGGAAGAACGAGGGGCTTAAGACCTCTGCGAAGATTCAGTACGTGGCCCGCTCCGGAAGCTTCGTGAAGGCAGGACTTCCCTATACGGGAGCGCTGAGGGTGCTGCGCACGATTATGAGCTATGATTACCTCTGGAACAATATCCGTGTCAAGGGCGGAGCATACGGCTGCATGAACAACTATGCCCGGTCGGGAAATTCCTATCTGGTGTCCTACCGTGACCCGAACCTGGAGAAAACGAACGAAATCTTTGAGAAGAGTGTGGATTATACGGAGAGCTTTGAGGTATCCGAGCGGGATATGACCAAATATATCATCGGAACAGTCAGCTCCATGGATACGCCGCTGACTCCCAGCGCAAAGGGCGCCCGCTCCATGAGCGCCTGGATGACAGGGCTTTCCTTCCAGGATGTGCAGAAGGAGCGGGACGAGGTGCTCTCCTGCGGCTGCCCACAGATCCGGGCCCTGGCGCCTTATCTGAAAGCGATTCTTTCTCAGAACTGCCTCTGCGTCATCGGAAATGAGGAAAAGCTGGAGGAGCAGAAGGACATGTTCGGCAGGCTGGAAAGCCTGTTCCACTAAAGACAGAAAGGAGCATCTATGGAACAGATGCAGAAATCAGGCTTTGCCACACTGATCGGCAGGCCAAATGTAGGAAAATCTACACTGATGAACAGGCTCATCGGACAGAAAATCGCGATCACTTCGAATAAGCCGCAGACTACGCGGAACAGGATTCAGACAGTCTATACCTGCGGCGAAGGGCAGATTGTGTTTCTGGACACGCCGGGAATCCATAAGGCAAAAAACAAGCTGGGCGAATATATGGTCAATGTGGCGGAGCGGACGCTCCGTGAGGTGGACGTTGTCCTCTGGCTGGTGGAGCCCTCCACCTTTATCGGGGCCGGGGAACGCCATATCGCAGAGCAGCTGGCAAAGGCAAAGACCCCGGTGATTCTGGTGATCAACAAAACGGATACGGTAAAGAGAGAAGAGATTCTGCTCTTTATCGATACATACCGGAAGCTGTATGATTTCGACGAGATCGTTCCGGTGTCTGCGCTGAACGGTGACAATACGGATACGCTGATTGAGCAGATTTTCAAATACCTGCCTTATGGCCCCCGGTTCTATGACGAGGATACGGTGACAGATCAGCCCATGCGCCAGATTGTGGCGGAGCTCATCCGGGAAAAGGCCCTGCGGTGCCTAAGCGATGAGATTCCCCATGGGATTGCGGTTTCCATCGATAAGATGAAGGAGCGCAGCGGAGGGAAGGTCTGCGATATCGACGCCACGATCATCTGCGAGAAGGACTCCCATAAGGGAATCATCATCGGAAAGCAGGGAGCCATGCTGAAAAAGATAGGAAGCGCGGCCCGCTATGAGATTGAGCGTATGATGGAAATGAAGGTGAATCTCCAGCTCTGGGTCAAGGTCAAAAAGGACTGGAGAGACAGCGACTTCCTGATCAAAAATTTCGGGTACGATAAAAAGGATTTTGACCTGTAACAGCCTGCTGCGGGGGATCTGATTTGGTATTTTTTTCGCAGGATAAGAACGCTCCTTCTGGACATTCTAATTGAGAAGGATTCTGAAGCAGACGGCGCTTCAGAGGGAGGGACGGACAGGGCTGGTTTGCCCTGTCTGGCCGGAATTCAGGGAAACAGGGGCGAAAAACAGATGACGCGGATGACATGGGAAAGATTTGAGCTGACAGGCGCAGTGGAGGATTATCTCAGATACAAGGGGATCGACTGGAGAGAGGAAGGGCAGGCACGCGCGGCCTGCGCGGAACAGGGAACAGAGCGGAGGAACACGGAGAATGGGACAGATGATCACAGTGACGGGAATGGTGCTGGCGGCTTATCCCTACGGTGATTATGACAAACGGATCACCATTCTGACAAAGGAAAGGGGCAAGATCACGGCCTTTGCCAGAGGAGCCAGGAGACAGAACAGCCCGCTTCTTGCCGTCTGTAATTCCTTTGTGTTCGGGGAGTTTACCGTTTATGAGGGCCGCAGCTCCTATAATCTGATGCAGGCGAAGGCACAGAATTATTTCCATGAGCTGAGCTCTGATTTTGCGGGCGCCTGCTATGGCTTCTATTTCTGCGAGCTGGCCGATTATTACACGCGGGAGGCGAATGATGAGCTTTTAATGCTGAAGCTCCTGTATCAGAGCTTAAGGGCCTTGTCGCGGCCCAGCATACCAGATGAGCTGATCCGGTACATATATGAGCTGAAGGTTTTGGTGGTGAATGGAGAGTGTCCGGTGGATTTTGAAGGGCTGGACGTCTGCGAATCCACGCTGTATACGCTTCAGTATATCGCCGCGTCCTCTGTGGAGAAGCTTTATACCTTTACGGTGTCGGAGCAGGTTCTGGGAGAACTGAAATTCGTGCTGCACCGCTACCGGGAGCTTTACATGGAGGGACATTTTAAGTCTCTGGAGATTCTGGAGGCCTGCGTGAAAAGCGGTTGAAAAATCCTCCAAAAGACGATATACTATATGGGATGTTCGGATTTTGGGAAAAAAGTGGAATTTTATGACCAGTCCGGAATGAGCGGGAGGAAACCAGAATGAGAAAAATAGTCAGTTTTTGCCTCCTGATGTGCAGCATCCTATTGTTTTCAGGCTGTTTCGGGGCTGCCCCGGATCAGGACACGATTTCTGTGGATAAGCGGGGCAGAGTGACCAGTACGATTGTCGAGGATTTCGATAAGGAGTTTTATGACTCTGAAGAGCTGGAAAGCGAGATTGACGAGGAACTGGCAGAGTACAATCAGAACTTTGCTGCAGATCACATCAGGAAGGAAATGTTTGAAGTTGAGGACGGCATAGCGACGCTGCAGCTTGTCTTTGACGAAAGCCAGTATTATAAGGATTATACGGGACTGGAGCTGTTTGTGGGAACGGTTTCGGAGGCGGAGGAGGAAGGCTATGAGCTGCCTGCATACTTCGTAAATCCGGAAGAGAACGCGGTAGACGTAGAGGAACTGAACAGTGAAGGCGACGCCCGGATTTTGATTCTGGAGGAGGCCGTGCAGGTGCGTGTGCCGGGAAGGATCCTGGCAGTGTGCCCGGAGGACAATGTCACCGTCACAGGGGACAGGGAGGCGGCTGTGGCGGAGCCTGAGCTGTCATATATTATTTACAGATAAGAAAAAGAGGCAGCGGCGGCCAAGCGGGCTGCGCTGAAAACAAACCCTGCGGGGGAGCTTGATAAGGAGAATTTAAAATGGAAAAGACAATGGACAAAATCGTGGCCCTGGCCAAGGCAAGGGGCTTTGTGTATCCGGGTTCCGAGATTTACGGCGGCCTGGCAAATACCTGGGACTACGGAAATCTGGGCGTGGAGCTGAAGAATAATGTAAAGCGTGCCTGGTGGCAGAAGTTTGTACAGGAGAATCCCTACAATGTAGGCGTGGACTGTGCGATCCTGATGAATCCCCAGACCTGGGTAGCCTCCGGTCATCTGGGCAGCTTCTCGGATCCGCTGCTGGACTGCAAGAGCTGTAAGGAGCGCTTCCGCGCTGACAAGCTGATCGAGGATTACAATGAGGAGCACGGGATCCAGATCGAGGGCTCTGTGGACGCCTGGAGCCAGGAGGAGATGAAGGCTTATATCGATGAGCACAATATCCCCTGCCCGTCCTGCGGAAAGCATGACTTTACCGATATCCGCCAGTTCAACCTGATGTTCAAGACCTTCCAGGGTGTAACCGAGGACGCGAAGAATACCGTATATCTGCGTCCTGAGACAGCCCAGGGCATTTTTGTAAACTTCAAGAATGTGCAGAGAACCTCCAGAAAGAAGGTTCCCTTTGGTATCGCTCAGATCGGAAAGTCCTTCCGGAATGAGATTACGCCGGGCAACTTTACCTTCCGTACCAGAGAGTTTGAGCAGATGGAGCTGGAATTCTTCTGTAAGCCGGATACGGATCTGGAGTGGTTTGCGTACTGGAAGGAATACTGCATCAACTGGCTGAAATCCCTCGGCATGAAGGACAGTGAGCTGCGTGCCCGTGATCATGAAAAGGAAGAGCTGAGCTTCTACAGCAAGGCTACTACAGATCTGGAGTTCCTGTTCCCGTTTGGCTGGGGCGAGCTCTGGGGTATCGCTGACCGTACCGATTATGACCTGACCTGCCATCAGAATGTATCTGGCGAGGATCTGTCCTACTTTGATGACGAGCTGAAGGAAAAATACATTCCCTATGTCATTGAGCCGTCTCTGGGAGCAGACCGTGTGGTTCTGGCCTTCCTCTGCGCAGCCTACGATGAGGAGGAGCTGGAGGGCGGCGACGTGCGTACGGTGCTTCACTTCCATCCGGCGCTGGCGCCTGTGAAGATCGGCGTACTGCCTCTGTCCAAGAAGCTGAACGAGGGCGCGGAGAAGATTTATACCCAGCTCTGCAAAAAATACAACTGCGAGTTTGATGACAGAGGAAATATCGGAAAGCGTTACCGCCGTCAGGATGAGATCGGTACGCCCTTCTGCGTGACCTATGATTTTGAATCTGAGACGGATGGCGCGGTGACAATCCGCGACCGTGATACGATGGAGCAGGTCCGCGTGGGGATCGATGAGCTGGACGCATATTTTGCCGATAAATTTACATTCTAGCCTGGGGAAATCAGGGGCTAAAGGTTGACGAAACCGGGGAATAATGATAGTTTATTATTGGTAGGCAAGCAGAGAAAAGCACAGAACCGTGCCGGAAATTCTGCAAATATAAATAACAAAGGAGTATGATTATGAATCTTTCACCACTTCAGAAAGCAAGATATGAGTATGTTCCGAAGCTTCCGGGAATGCTCAGAAATGGTATCTCTGAGATCGCTGTCAAAGAAGGAAGCGCTACCACCAGCGTAGCAGATCAGGAGAAGATCAAAGCGCTTTTCCCGAATACCTATGGAGAGCCGGAGGTTACCTTTGTAAAAGGAGAGAACACCTCTGCCGCTAAAAAGCAGGTTGTCGGCGTAATCCTTTCCGGAGGACAGGCGCCTGGCGGACACAATGTAGTATGCGGTCTGTATGACGCGCTGAAGGCAACCAATAAGGAGAACGTTCTGATTGGTTTCAAGGGCGGCCCCAGCGGACTGATTGAAGATAAATTTATCGTTTTCGATGATGAATACATTGACCAGTACAGAAATACAGGCGGATTTGATATCATCGGTTCCGGAAGAACCAAGCTGGAGACAGAAGAGCAGTTTGCGATTGCCACAGAGGTCTGCAAAAAGCATGGCATCACAGCGATCGTAATCATCGGCGGCGACGATTCCAACACCAATGCCTGCGTACTTGCCGAGTACATGGCAGCTCATAAGACCGGCGTACAGGTTATCGGATGCCCGAAGACCATCGACGGCGACCTGAAGAATGAAGATATCGAGATCTCCTTTGGTTTTGATACAGCTACCAAGACCTACAGCGAGATGATTGGAAATATCGAGAGAGACTGTAACTCTGCGAAGAAATACTGGCATTTCATCAAGGTAATGGGACGTTCCGCTTCCCATGTTGCTCTCGAGTGCGCGCTGGAGTGCCAGCCGAATATCTGCCTGATCTCCGAGGAGGTAAAGGCCAAGAAGCAGTCTCTGTCTGAGATCGCAGATTATATCGCGGACGCGGTAGAGAAGAGAGCGGCAAACGGAAACAACTTTGGTGTAGTTGTGATTCCGGAGGGCGTGGTAGAGTTCGTACCGGAATTTTCCGTTCTGATCAGCGAGATCAATGAGCTCCTTGCCGGCAGCAAGGCAGATGCGTTCAACGCGCTTCCGAGCTGGGATGAGAAGTACGCGTTTATCGAAAAAGGCCTGACGAAGGAGTCCATGGCTGTATTCGCGATTCTGCCCCAGGCGATCCAGCAGCAGCTGTTCCTGGAAAGAGACCCGCATGGAAACGTACAGGTTTCCCTGATTGAGTCTGAGAAGCTGTTCGCTGCCCTGGTAGGCGATAAGCTGAAGGAAAGAAAAGCGGCAGGCACCTACACAGGAAAATATTCCGTACAGACCCATTTCTTCGGCTATGAAGGAAGATGCGCGTTCCCGTCCAACTTTGACGCTGACTACTGCTACTCTCTTGGATACAATGCATTCATGCTGATCCAGTATGGCTACAATGGATATCTTTCCAAGGTTTCCAACCTTTCCAAGCCGGCTGAGGAGTGGGTTGCAGGCGGTATGCCGATCACCAAGATGATGAACATTGAGAGAAGACACGGCGAGGATAAGCCGGTTATCCGGAAAGCCCTTGTAGAGCTGGATGGAAAGCCGTTCCAGTACTTCGCAGCGCACAGAGATGAGTGGGCAGTGAATACCTGCTATACCTTCCCGGGCGCTATCCAGTACTACGGACCGGCAGAGGTGTGCGATCTTACCACCAGAACGCTTGCTCTGGAGCAGGGAGAATAAACCTGCCAGGCTTTCTAAAGGAAATAGATTGTTAATAAGCATAAATTGCTGAACGAAAAGACAGCCCCATAGAATTCAGGCTTTTAAAATCCTGGAGTTCTGTGGGGCTGTTTTGCTTTTTAATTGTCTTTCACCTTTTTAGACTGTGTTGCCTTTCTGATGTACCGGCATTACAAAGAATTGGTAAATGCGTCAATAAAATACAGGGCGGCTCCTGCCGCAATCGATTCGTTTTTGTAAGAACAGAGCTTCAGATAATCGGCGTCGCCGGTAAAGGTATTCAGCCGGGCGGCCCGCACGCGGAGATCGTCGATGTAAGCGTCCATATACCCTCCCACATATCCGCCGAGAATTACGTTGCAGTCCAGCAGCATGCGGAGGATATTAACCGTAGAGGCCAGATAATTCAGATAAGTATCCCAGGTTCTGGTAAACAGCGGTTCTCCGTTTTTCAGGCCGGTGAAAAAGGCCTGAAGATTACCGTCTGTCAGGTTGGAAAGATTGGTCGCTGCCAGATAACAGTCCACACAGCCGTATTGTCCGCAGTAGCAGCGCTTCCCTCCGGGAACAAGGGTGACATGGCCGATCTCGCCGCTTCGCTGTCCGTCGCCGCTGTATACAGCGCCGTTGATCACCATGGAACCGCCGATGTTGTTGCTGAGCATCAGGTAGAAGGCATTTTTCATATCCGGATTCATCCATGTCTCGGTGAACGCAGCGGCATTGGCATCGTTGTACAGCTCGATGGGGTATGGAATATACCGCGCAAGCTCTTCCAGGGTAGAAGGGCTTAAATTAATGATCTGGCTGTAAAAAATACTTTTCTTATCAGCGTCTACCAGGGCGGGCAGTCCTACGCCCACCCCCAGAATCTGCTCATCCCTGAAGCCGGCATTTTGAATGAATTCTTTTAGCATTTTCCCCGTATACTGATAATAGCTTTCGGAAGCCTCAAACCGAATCCGGTGGCGTTTGAAGGTAATCAATGTGCCGGTCAAATCGAGAGCGACAAAGGTCAGATGGTTTTGGGTGATGTCGATTCCAAGAGCGACCTTTGCATTGCGCACCAGGGAGTAGGTGACGGCCCGGCGTCCTCCGGTATGGCCCTGGGAACCGGATTTTTCGATGAGGCCTTCTGCCATCAGCTCGTCGATATTCTTGGTGACAGTAGGAAGGCACAGCTGCAGGTCGGCGACAAGGTTCTGTTTTGTAAGCGCCTCGTTTTTCAGAAAATGCCTGTAAATATTGGAACGGTTGATTTTCTTGATTTCTACGTTGATTGGTTTTTTATTGGTCATAATTTGAATTATCCCCATTTTGTTTTTTAAAAGTGATTTAATTAACTATCATTAACATAATATATACCGGCGGATTTTGCAAGATAAATTTCACAATTTCTGGTGAAAATACCTGCAGGCAGGAGACAGTGCCGCAGAGATTTTGCAAAATTTAGATCCGGGATGACAAAAGAAGAAAGTATTAAAAAGAGAAAAAGTAAAAATATGCATATAAAATAGACAGTAAATCAGATAAAACTATAAAAAATTCATAAAAAGCTGTTGACAAAATCGTAAAATCATTCTATACTCTGATTAAACCTGTTTATTAAATTAGATTTAAAAAACTAGAATAAAAAACAGGATTAAAAAACCAGAAGGAGGGTTAATGATGGTAACTGGTATTATTGTTGTTGTTATCTTTGTTGCGGTTGCGGCGCTGATGATTTCGAAAAAGCTGCCAACGGTTCTTGCGCTTCCGCTGATGGCTGTACTGATCGCAGTGGCAGCGGGACTTCCGCTCAAAGGAGACGAAGGAATCCTGACCTATGTGATTCCGCAGGGTGCTTTGAAGCTGGCCAGTACATATGTGGCAATTCTTTTCAGCTGCTGGCTTTCCAGAATCCTGTACCGCACGGGCGTATCGGCAACGATTATCAAGAAGGCTGCAGAGCTCGGAGGAGATAAGCCGCTGGTGGTATCGCTGCTTCTCTGTGCAGCCAGCGTGTTCCTGTTCACGGTACTGTACGGAACAGGTGCCGTAGCCATGGTAGGAGCAATCGTTCTTCCGATTATGCTTTCTGTTGGCGTTCCGCCGATGGTAGCGTGCAACTCATTCCTGGCAGCCATGACGGCAGGCTATATGCTGAATCCGGCGAATATCGCAGCGGTCACCAATATTACCGGCGTTGAGCAGGGCAGCATGTATACGGCAGCGATTATTCTGACAGTACTCAGCTGTATCTTCTGCGTGGGAATCCTTGTATGGGGATTCAAGAAGGAAGGAAAGAAGTACGCGTTTGCAGCGGAGATTCCCGGCAGTGACGGGGAAGAGATTGAGCCGGTGAAAGGAATCAGAGGCTTCCTGGCATGTATGACTCCGTTTGTCGTGGTTCTGGTAATGCTGATTTTCAATCTTGACGCCATTACAGTATTCCTGATTGGAATTATCTGGCTGATGATTATGACAGTGAAGGGCAGCTGGTCCAAGTACTGCAGCATGATCGTGCAGAGCTGCTACGAAGGATTCAAGGAAGGCGCACCTACAGCTTCCCTGATGTTTGGCATCGGTATGCTGATCAATGCCATGACGGCTCCGACGACTCAGGCCGCGATTGAGCCTTTCATGCAGGCGATCACACCGACGACAGCGATCGGTCTGATTCTCTTCGTATGTATCCTGTCCCCGGGCAGCCTGTACCGCGGACCGTTCAACATCCTGGGACTTGGAGCAGGCCTGGCTGCCAGCATGATGGCTGTGGATGCAGTTCCGATTCTGGCCCTGTCCGTAGCATTCTATGCGACCTTAAGATGGCCCACCCAGTCCTGCCCGACCTCTACTCAGGTGGTATGGTGTGCAAACTTTGTGGGATATGAGCCTACGACAGTGGCGATGAAGGTATTCTGGCCCAACTGGATTGTGACGGCTCTGTCCGTAGTGATTCTGGTTCTGATGTATATGTAAGGCAGACGCCGGGTCTGCGGGAAGCAGGCCCGGCACAGAATATTCAGGTAAATGCAGGTAAAGCGGGTCTCATACATCCGTTTTACTTTTCGGAACCGCGGCGCTGGTATTACAGCAGGCCTGCTGTGGTTTTAAACAATAAGGTGAGGAGTAAAAGCGTATGAAAGTAAGGATTGGAATCGATGTAGGCGGCACTTTTACGGATGCTGTAGTGATCGACAATGATACCTTTGAACTGATCGGCAGCGCAAAAATTCCGACGACTCATGAGGCGAAGGAAGGTGTAGCTGCAGGCATCATTCAGGTGCTGCACAAAGCGATGGAAGAATGCAATGTGAAGCCGGAGGACGTTGTGTTTATCGCTCACGGTACGACGCAGGCCACAAACGCTCTTCTGGAGGGCGATGTGGCGAAGGTAGGTATCCTGACACTGGGAACCGGAATTCAGGGTGCAAAGTCAAAGGCGGATACAAACATTGGAAATATTGAGCTTGCTCCGGGAAAGTTCCTTTACACAGAAAATGAGTATGTGAATACCGGAAATCCGGATATGCTGGAGGCAAATGCCGGGGAGGCGCTGGACAGGCTGAAGGAAAAGGGCGCCCAGTCCATGGTTGTGACAGAGGCCTTCAGTGTGGATGATCCTGCCAATGAAAATAAGGTAGTTGCTCTGTGCAGCGGGAAGGGATTCCCGGCTACGGCAGGCAATGACGTATCGAAGCTGTACGGGCTGAAGGTCAGGACCAGGACGGCTGTCATCAACGGCAGTATTCTGCCGAAGATGCTGGAAGTGGCGAATATGACGGAGGACTCCATCAAAAACGCACAGATTAAGGCGCCTCTGATGGTAATGCGCTGCGACGGCGGCGTTATGACGGTAGACGAGGTGAGAAGCAGGCCCATTCTTACGATCCTGTCCGGACCGGCGGCAGGAGTGGCCGGAGCCCTGATGTATGAAAAGCTGACAGACGGCATCTTTATGGAAGTAGGCGGAACCAGTACCGATATTTCCTGCGTAAAGGATGGAAATGTGGTAATCAAGTATGCAGAGGTCGGCGGCCACAAGACGTATGTGAACTCTCTGGATGTGCGGACGGTCGGAATCGGCGGCGGAAGCATGATCGAGATTAAAGGCGGAAAAATCGTAAATGTAGGCCCCAGAAGCTCCCATATCGCGAACCTGGCCTATGAGGTGTACACAGACACAGAGGACATGGATGAGCCTGTCCTGAAAGAAGTTCATCCCAAAGAGGGAGATCCTGCATACGCATATGTAGAATGCAAAAACGGGAAAAAGTTTGCATTGACACTGTCCGGAGCGGCAAACATTGCAGGCTATGTACAGAAGGATAATTACGCGTACGGCAATGTGGAGGCGGCAAAGAAGGCATGGAAGCCTCTGGCTGACAACATGGGACTGACGGTAGAGGAGACAGCAAAACAGGCGCTGCATCTTGCGGCCCAGAAAAACGGAAAGGTAGTCGAAAGCTTTATCCGCGATTATGGACTGGACAAGAAGACGCTGACCTTTGTAGGCGGAGGGGGCGGAGCCGCCAGCGTGGTTCCCCATATCGCAGAGGAATTTGGCGTAAACTTTAAGATTGCCCGGAATGCTGCAGTTATTTCTCCTATCGGTGTGGCTCTCGCTATGGTGCGCGATATGGTAGAGAGGACGATCCAGAATCCGACGGAAAAGGATATCCTGGCGCTCCGCTACGAAGCGATTCAGAAGGCTGTAAAATCGGGTGCGAATCCGGATACGGTAGAGGTCCGCATCGAGGTGGATACCCAGCAGAATAAGGTACGTGCCATCGCCATAGGAACCACAGAGCTTCGTGCAAAGGAGCTGGCAGGAAGCGGAAAGACAGACTGTGAGCTTGCGGAAATCGCTGCTAAATCGGTGGGAGCATCTCCCGACGAGATGGAAAAGGCAGCAGATAACGGTCTTATGAAGGCTTTTGTGTACCACACCACGATGAAGACCATGCTGTTCTTCAAGAAGAAGGTTACGATGCTGCGCCTGATAGACAAAGACGGGGTCATCCGGCTCCAGAGGAAGAATGCGGCAGTATTGGAATGTCAGGCTTCCGAATGGCGGGCGAAGGTAAAGCATCTTCTGAATGAATATACAGTCCATGCCGACGGCGGCGCTGAGATTCCAAACATCTATGTTGTTGCCGGAAAGAGAATCATTGATTTTGCCGGCATGCAGAGTGACAGCCAGATTCTGTCCCTTTGCGAGGTGGAGCTCCAGAATGTGCCGGGAGATGAGAAGCTGATCTTGATTTGTACGCGGACTACAGAGAATGAGAGGGGTTAAATGCGCGCATTTCCGTTTCCAGACAGGCTGGAATCCAGGGAGGAACTGAAAAGAGATATTTTGTATCACAGGATTCCGGAGGAGGACAGGGAGGCAATCTGCGATATGGCCTGGGAAAGGGGCAGAAAGGCTGCCTGTGAGATTCTGGAACAGTATCCGGGAATGAAGCTTCCGGAGATTGCCGGAAAAGAAGGCCTGAAGCTTAAGTATGCAGAGGAAGAGAAGGTCAATGCCGCTCTCCGTACCTTTGGAGAATACAGCGTCCGGGAAAACAAAATGATTCTTTACCAGGGATCCATAAAAAAATGGGCGCAGGCCAATGAGCTGCCTTTTGAGGAGGCCCAGGAGCTGGTGAGTGCACATGAGTTTTTTCACTTTCTGGAATGTACCAGGCTTGGCGAGACCTCAAAGCTGTATATGGTTCCCACTCTGCGGATTGGAAGGCTGACTTTGGCCAGCTCGGGAATCCGGGCTCTCTCGGAAATCGGAGCGCACGGCTTTGCCCGTACCTATTTTGAAAAAAGAAAGGAGCAATGACAATGGAACAGATGAAGAAAGATATCGTAGTGATCGGCGGAGGCCCGGGCGGCCTCGCGGCAGCCGTGACAGCGGCGCGGGCAGGAAAGAGTGTTCTTCTGGTGGAGCGCAACGGCTATCTCGGCGGACAGCTGGGAAGCGGCCTGCCGTTTCTGGCTTTCCTGGACTGGAAGAAGCGTCAGGTCATCGGAGGCATCGCCCAGGAATTTGTAGACAGGCTGGCTAAGGTGCAGGGGACCTATGGGCATGCGTATTGTCCCTTCCATCTTTCCACTACATTGATACATCCGTTTTATGCCCGGATCATCGCGTTTCAGATAGTGAAGGAGGCGGGCGTGGAGATTCTGCTTCACAGTGAGCTGACGGATGTCAAGGTGAAGGACGGCAGGATAGAGTCTGTGACCGTCACAGGAAAGGGATTCCATGTAGAGCTGCAGGCAGACGTCTTTATCGACGGAACCGGAGACGGTGATCTGGGGTATATGGCAGGAGCCGAGTGCCACAAGGGACAGGACGATACTCATGTGATGCAGCCGCCTACCCTGATGTTCAATCTGGCAGGAATCAATTTTGAGGAATTCTATGATTTTATTGAGAAGCATCCGGAGGAGCTGCCCTACGGACTGAACATGCAGAATCTGCGGGAAGGCTATGACGCAGACTTTTTCCGGAATAATCCCAGCTTCGTATTCTTTGGCATGCAGAAGCTTTTAAAAAGACTGCGTGAGGAAGGAAAATGCCCGGTGGCCAGAGACACGATTATCTTCATCCGCCAGCCGATTCCCGGGGAAGTCGCGGTCAATACCATCCGTCTGCTGAACTTTGACGGCTCTGATGTGCATGACTTAAGCAGCGGCGAGATGGAAGCGCACCTGCAGATTCCGCTTCTGATTGATATGTTCCGGAACTATGTGCCGGGATTTGAAAACTGCTATCTTACCTCCATCAATTCCTGCATCGGCGTTCGCGAAAGCCGCCGTATCGTGGGTGAGAAGATGCTGGATTATCATGACTGTCTGAAGGGGCTGAAGCCGGATGATACGATTGCGCTGTGCAGCTACTTCCTGGATATTCATAACGGGGCCGGGGAAGATACTACCGGAATCCGGATCGAGGAGCCGTTTGGAATCCCCTATCTGTGCCTGGTTTCAAAGGATATCAGCAACCTGATGATGGCCGGACGCGATATCAGCGTCGATCCTGTCACCTTTGGAGCCACAAGAATTATGAATGTCTGCATGGCAGCAGGCCAGGCGGCAGGAGAAGCAGCTGCGATGGCGGTGTCGGAAGGAAAGCTCCCGAAGGAAGTGGATGTGCAGGAGCTCCGGAAGCATCTGCTGGAGCAGAAGGCAATTTTGGACGTATAAAGAGAGGTGGCTTATGGAACGGTTGGAGAAAGACATCGTAGTGATTGGCGGAGGGCCGGGCGGAATCGCTGCCGCAGTGACAGCGGCACGCGCGGGCGCAGAGGTATTGCTCGTGGAAAGAAACGGCTATCTCGGCGGACAGCTGGGAAGCGGCCTGCCGTTTCTGGCCTTCTGGGATCTGAAAGGCAGACAGGTGATAGGAGGATTTGCTCAGGAGTTTGTGGATCGCCTTCAGGCGGCTGGAGCCTCCTATGGACATGAGTACTGTCCGCATCATCAGTCAACGACCGCCGTGCATCCGTATTACTCCCGCATTCTGTGCTTCGAGATGGTGAAAGAGGCTGGAGTGGATCTGCTTATGCATTGCGAGCTGAGCAGCGCCAGAACAGAGGCTGGGCAGATTCGCTCAGTCGTTGTCTCGGGAAAAGGGCAGAGGATAGAGATCTCTGCGGATATCTTTATCGACGCTACCGGAGACGGTGATTTGGCAGTGCTTGCGGGAGCAGAGACGGAAAAGGGAAACGGACAGGGAGTGATGCAGCCGCCCACGCTGATGTTCAACCTGGGAGGCATCGATTTTGACAAATTCTGTGATTTTATAGAACAGCATCCCGAGGAGCTTCCGTATGATGTGCTGGACAACATAGAAGAGGGCTACAATGCAGAATTTTTCAGAAGGACGAAAGGCTTTATTTTCCTTGGCATGCATCATATGCTGGAGAAGCTGAGAGAGAAGGGTGAGTGTCCGGTAGACAGGGAGACAGTGATTTTTATCCGTCAGCCGATTCCTGGAGAAGCCGCAATAAATACCATCCGCCTGTTGAATTTCGATGGTTCTGATGTCCGTGACCTGAGCAATGGGGAAATGGAAGCCCATCTTCAGATTCCAAAGCTGATGGAAATGTTCCGGAAGCATGTTCCGGGCTTCGAGAACTGTTACCTGGCCTCTGTAAATTCCTCTATCGGCGTGAGGGAAAGCCGCAGAGTAAAGGGAATAAAAATGCTTTCTCATGAGGATGCTGTGGCGGGGAAAAGGCCGGAGGATACGGTAGCGCTCTGTGGATACTTTATCGACATTCACAATGGAGCGGGAGAGGGAACATACCGGGTGTCTATCGAGGAGCCATTTGGAATCCCCTATCTGTGCCTGGTTTCAAAGGATATCAGCAACCTGATGATGGCCGGACGCGATATCAGCGTCGATCCTGTCACCTTTGGAGCCACAAGAATTATGAATGTCTGCATGGCAGCAGGCCAGGCGGCAGGAGAAGCAGCTGCGATGGCAGTGTCGGAAGGAAAGCTCCCGAAGGAAGTGGATGTACAGGAGCTCCGGAAGCATCTGCTGGAGCAGAAGGCAATTTTGGACGTATAAAAAATAAGATTGAGGAGGAGATTGAACATGGAACTGCCCAAAGTAATGAAAGCCCTGGTTGCTTTCAGTAAGGATGAGTACAGGCTGGTGGAGGATTTCCCGGTGCCTGAGTGCGGAGACGACGATATTATTATCAAGACAGAGGCCTGCGGCATCTGTGCAGGAGATCTGAAGTGCATGCACGGCGCGGAGCGCTTCTGGGGAAATGAAAAGGATCCGGCCTGGGTACGGCCGCCCTTTATTCCCGGCCATGAATTCCTGGGACATGTGGTAAAAATGGGAAAGAACGTGAAGGGATATGAGATCGGGGATCGGATTACGGCAGATCAGATCGTGCCCTGCGGAGAATGCAAATTCTGCAAATCCGGACGTTACTGGATGTGTGAACCCCATGCGACCTTCGGTTTCCAGAAGGAGAACAACGGCGGCATGGCAGAGTATGTACGTTATCCGAAGACAGCTGTGCTTCATAAGGTGCCGAAGGATATGCCTCTGGAGACGGCGCTTCTGATTGAGCCCTTCGCCTGCTCAAAGCACTGTGTGGACCGGGCGCAGATCAAGAGTGAAGATGTGGTGGTGATCTCCGGAGCCGGAACCCTTGGTCTGGGTATGATCACGTATGCGAGCCGTCTGAATCCTGAAAAGCTGATTGTCCTTGATATGAAAGACGAGCGGCTGGAAAAGGCAAAGGAGTTCGGCGCGGATCTGGTGATGAATCCGGGGAAGGAGGACGTCGTTGCCAAAGTGAAGGAGCTGACAGGAGGCTATGGCTGCGATATTTACATAGAGGCGACAGGCCATCCGTCAAGCGTGGAGCAGGGACTGCAGATGATTCGCAAGCTGGGACGTTTTGTGGAGTTCAGCGTCTTTGGAAGTCCTGCAACGATAGACTGGAGCATCATTGGTGATGGAAAAGAGCTGGATGTGCTGGGATCTCATCTGTCTCCCTATTGCTTCCCCTATGTCATCGAGCATCTGGCAAATGGCGATCTGAAGGGCGACGGTGTGGTATCGGCAGTTTACAGCCTGGATGACTGGAAGGAAGCCTTTGACAAAGCGACAGGAAAAGACGGAGATTTTAAGGTGGCGTTTAAATTTTAATCAATCATATTATGCAGCTAGGAAGCTGCGAAACATGCCTGCGGGGGCTCGAAGATTGGATGAATCTGATTTTCGGGCCTTTTTTTATTTCTGCGGACATTGGGGCGGGCGGATACAGACCGGATCACTTGCTTGGCTTGCTGCCTGCGCGCCCATTAGGCAACCGCCGGGAGAGTCTAAGGCCTTGTAGTCTTATTCCGGTGTTTTTGGGAATAGGCCCGGAAAGCAGATAAAACTGTAAAATAAAAAGAGAAAATCTGTAAAATTATTTTCTTATTATAAATATAAAAAATGTTCAAAAAATTATAGATAAATTTAAAAATTTTTGCAATATTGCCAATTTACATATAAGAGCATCAATGTTAATATATTAACGAAGATGTTAATTAATTAACAATATTAGGAAGCGCATTGGAAAGTAAAAGGTCAGCTTGTATCCGGACGCGGCAGACAGCAGACCAGAGGTTCAGACAGTTAAGGAGGGTTCGTATGAGCAGACAGGAAGAAAAGATGCAGGCAGCTCAGGCTTCGCAGGAGCAGGCGGCGATGACGGATGTAGAGAAGCTTCAGCAGAAAATCGCACAGATGCGGGAGGCGCAGAGAGCATTTGCGGCGTTTACTCAGGAACAGGTCGACAGAATTTTCTTTGAGGCGGCTATGGCAGCCAATAAGCAGCGGATTCCGCTTGCAAAGATGGCAGTGGAAGAGACTGGCATGGGCGTCGTGGAAGACAAAGTGATCAAGAATCATTATGCGGCTGAGTATATTTACAATTCCTACAAGAATGTAAAGACCTGCGGCGTAATCGAGGAAGATACCTCCTATGGAATCAAGAAAATTGCGGAGCCTATGGGGCTGGTAGGAGCGATCATTCCGACGACGAATCCTACCTCGACTGCCATTTTCAAATGCCTGATTTGCCTGAAGACGCGAAACGCGATCCTCATCAGCCCCCATCCCCGGGCAAAGAAGTGTACGGCAGAGGCGGCGCGCATCGTGCGTGAAGCGGCGGAGGCGGCAGGAGCGCCCAAGGGACTGATTGACTGTATTGAGAATCCGACTCTGGAGCTGTCCAACGAGCTGATGCGTTCTGCGGATGTGATTCTGGCGACTGGGGGTCCCGGAATGGTGAAGGCAGCCTATTCCTCCGGGAAACCGGCCATTGGCGTGGGCCCGGGAAATACGCCTGTTATCATGGACAGCAGCTGTGATATTCAGCTGGCAGTGTATTCTGTGATTCACTCCAAGACCTTTGACAACGGTATGATATGCGCTTCTGAACAATCTGTGACGGCGATAGAGGATATTTATGATAAGGTGCGCGCGGAGTTCGAAAAGCGCGGCTGCCACATTCTGAATGAGGAAGAGATGGCGAAGATGCGCGCGATTATTTTGACAGAGGCCGGTACGGTCAACCCGAAAATCGTGGGCCAGCCTGCACACAAAATCGCAGAGATCGCAGGCTTTGAAGTGCCGAAGGATACCAAGATTCTGATTGGCGAGGTGACTTCCGTGGATAGTTCCGAGCCCTTCGCCCATGAAAAGCTTTCTCCGGTGCTGGCGCTTTACAAGGCGAAGGATTTTGAGACAGCTCTTGAAATGTCTGAGCGGCTGATTGAGGACGGCGGCTACGGGCACACCTCCTCTCTCTACATCCATCCCTCCGAGACGGAGAAGATGGCGCAGCATGCGGCCAGAATGAAGACCTGCCGCATTCTTATAAATACGCCCTCCTCCCAGGGCGGAATCGGAGACCTGTACAATTTCAAGCTGGCGCCCTCCCTGACGCTGGGCTGCGGCTCCTACGGCGGAAACTCCGTATCCGAAAATGTAAACGTAAAGCATTTGCTCAACATTAAGACTGTTGCGGAAAGGAGAGAGAACATGCTCTGGTTCAGAACGCCTCAGAAGGTATACTTTAAGAAGGGCTGCCTGCCGGTGGCGCTGGATGAGCTGAAGACCTATTATCATAAGAAGAAAGCCTTCATCGTAACCGACAGCTTCCTTTACAGCAGCGGACACACAAAGCCGATCACCGACAAGCTGGATGAAATGGGCATTACCTACGCCTGCTTCTATGAGGTGGCTCCCGATCCGACGCTGCAGTGTGCACAGAAGGGAGTAGAACAGATCAAGGCGTTTCAGCCGGATGTAATGATTGCTTTGGGCGGCGGCTCCGCGATGGATGCAGGAAAAATCATGTGGCTTATGTATGAGCATCCGGAGTGCAGGTTTGAGGATTTGGCCATGGATTTTATGGATATCCGCAAAAGAGTTTACATGTTCCCGAAGATGGGAGAAAAGGCCATGTTTGTGGCGATTCCGACCTCCTCCGGTACGGGCTCTGAGGTGACGCCTTTTGCGATTATCACGGATGCGGAGACGGGAACCAAGTGGCCCATTGCAGATTATGAGCTGATGCCGAATATGGCGATTATAGATACGGATTACATGATGACCCAGCCCAAAGGGCTGACCAGCGCTTCCGGCATCGACGCGCTGACCCACGCTCTCGAGGCTTACGTCTCTATCATGGCTACGGATTTTTCCGATGGAATGGCACTGAAGGCGGTTAAAAATATCTTTGAGTATCTGCCCCGCTGCTATGACAACGGTCCGAACGATCCGGAGGCCAGAGAGAAGATGGCGAATGCTTCCACAATGGCAGGCATGGCCTTTGCCAATGCCTTTCTGGGCGTGTGCCATTCCATGGCGCACAAGCTGGGCGCCTACCACCATCTGCCCCACGGCGTTGCAAATGCCCTGCTGATTGAGCTTGTCATGCGCTACAACGCAGATCCGGCGCCTGTGAAGATGGGAACCTTCTCCCAGTACCCGTATCCACATGCAAAGGAACGCTACTGCGAGATGGCCAGATTCATCGGCATCACCGGAAAGGATGATGATGCGGTATTCGAGAATTTCATCCGGGCCATTGCCGATCTGAAAGAGAAGGTAGGAATCAAGAGAACGATTCGGGACTACGGTATTCAGAAAGAGGATTTCCTGGCGACTCTGGATGAGATGGTGGAGAATGCCTTTAATGACCAGTGCACCGGAGCAAATCCGAGGTATCCGCTGATGTCCGAGATAAAGGAGCTTTATCTGAAGGCTTATTACGGAGAATAAGCAGCTTCGGGAGGCAAGATAGGATATAATGAGGCAGGTCTTTTCCGTGCTTTGCAGGACGCGGGGGAGGCCTGCTTTTTCTGAATCTTTCTGGGTCTTTGCAAACGACAATTTATATTCGTTTAATATTAAAAAATTGATGATAAACATTAAAAATTGATTGACAAGACACTGCACACAGGCGATAATGAAAATATAAAATCAGGTGTGCATCAATAATCAATAGGAAACAGTCCACAGGAAATATGGAAAGGGAGAACAGAACAACAGGTGCAGAAGGAGGGGGAGACGATGGAAAAAATGAAGAAATTTGCGGGAGAGCTTGCGCAGCTTGCCAAAATTGGGGAGATAATCTGGTTTGGCGGGGGATGCCTGGTGGTTCTTGCGGCGCTGAATGTCTGCTTTTTTGAACCGAATATATTAAGCGGGGAGCCTGTTACGCTTTCCCTGGGAAGCGTAAAGGTAGACATCTGGGGAGCTGATTTTCTGCCGCCCGGCTTATCCAAGGTAAACTTGCTTGTCAGAGCGCTTATGTTTTGCGTGCTTTGTTTTCTGGTAATATACGCCGCGAAAATTGCAAGAAAAATCCTGCTTCCGATGAAGGAAGGGCTGCCCTTTGACGAGAGCGTATATAAGAATTTCAGAAAGCTGGGTTTTTTTACTCTGATCGGAGGAGGGCTGATTTCGGCTGGCCGGGTGCTGATAGATACCATGTCCTACCGGGCTTATGAGGTGCAGAATCTGTTTATCAGTGATAAGATTATAGAGTGCAGGCTGGAGCCCCGGATAGATTTGGGATTTATACTGATAGCTCTTGTATTTTTCCTGATGTCTTATATATTCCGGTACGGCGCAGAGCTTCAGAAGCAGTCCGACGAAACCCTGTAAGGAGGAAAAAGATGCCTATTGTCCTTCGACTGGATCGGGTGATGGCCGATCGAAAAATGTCTTTGAATGAATTATCAGAAAAGGTCGGCGTCGCCAACGTGAATCTGTCAAAGCTGAAAAACGGACATGTCAGTGCAATCCGTTTTTCCACGCTGGAGGCGATCTGCGACGTTCTGGACTGCCAGCCCGGAGATATCCTGGAATACAGGCGGGAATAAGCTGCCAGTCTGTCCAATTATGATGAGGGGATTATAAACATGTACAGAATCGGAATCTGCGACGATGACAGAATTCTCTGCTCTGAGCTGGAAGAGCAGATTTGTCATATCTCAGGAGAAATGGATGTAAAGGCTGAGACGGAGGTCTGGGAGTCGGGGGAGAGCCTGAGAAAGGATCTGGAGAAGGGCTTCCGGCTCGACCTGCTTTTTCTGGATATCGAGCTGGTACAGGCAAACGGTGTCGATGTGGGGAGATTTATCAGGAACGAGCTGAACGATATGGAGATGCATATCGTCTATATCTCATCGAAACAGAATTATGCGATGCAGCTTTTTAAAATTCAGCCGCTGGATTTTCTGATAAAGCCGGTATCGGAGGACCAGTTAAGAGAGGTGCTGTCCCGGAGCATCCGTCAGAGGAGAGACAGCGGTGATTATTTTGAATACCAGAAGGGCGGCTCGCACCGGAGGATTCCTTTGAAAGAGATTGTCTATTTTATGAGCATGGATAAGAAGATTCGCGTTGTGACGAAAAACGGGCCGGAAGAGTTCTATGGGAAGCTGAAGGAGGCGGTAAAAGGCCTGCCCGGGTATTTTATGACGATCCATCAATCTTATGTGGTAAATCAGGATTTTATTGCGGAATATACGTATGAAACAGTGAAATTGACGGATGGAGAGGAGCTGAGTATCAGCAGACCTTACCGGAAGGAAGTGCGGGAAAGAATCAGGGAACGCGAGAAACGCCGTCGCGCGGCAGACTGGAGGAAGGAATGATATATCCGGAGATTGATCAGGGCGTTCTGGCAGAATTTATTGTCAATATTCTGCGGGTGTCCATGATAAAACAGGCCGCAGAGCTTTTTCTGACCAGAAGGGAACAGAGAAAAAGAGTGTTTCAGGCTGTCCTTGCGGTTTATTATCTGGCGTCCTCTGCCGCGTACTGCCTGTGGAGGATTTCAGCCGCCTATGAATTGCTGAACCTTGCGGGAATCCTCGTACTGGCGGGTTTTTATGAGGATGGCTGGAAAAAGAAGATCTGGGCGGCGTCCGTACTGTTCTGTCTGGATATGTGCTGCCTGTTTACTGCGTTTTTTATCTTTGGAGAGGACGCGTTATACGGATTCTACATGGGAACGGCTGCGGGAGTGCTCCTGTTTCTTGCCTGCGTTTTCATACTGCAGCATATTCTTGATGAGGAAGAGCTGAAAGAAGCGGAACTGGGCGGGAAACAGGCCCTGGCGCTGACGGCGGTTCCGGCTGCCGGAGTTGTCCTGCTGTCTGCCGCGATGGGCATGGGAAAGGCGCAGGACATGCGGGGAGGGCTTATCTGCGCCTGCGTTCTGATTGTGAATCTGAGCGTCCTCTACCTGTACCATGGACTGCAAAAAAACGCCCGGCATCTGCGGGAGCGGGACAGCTACCGACAGCAGACAAGACTGTATCAGAATCAGCTGGAGGTCATTATGGAGTCCCAGGGCCGCATCCGGGCGCTCCGGCACGATATGAAAAATCATCTTCTTGCCCTGCAGGCCATAGCCGGGAAGGGAGACAGCAGGGAGCTTCAGGAATATCTCCACGGGATGCAGGATTTTATGGTGAATCCATCGGAATATGTGATGACTGGAAACGAGCAGGTAGACAGTCTTTTAAATTATAAAATAGGAAAGGCGGCGGAACGGCTTTCTTCTGTGAAAACGGATATCCGGATTCCGGAGGAGCTGCATCTGAATTCCTTTGATTTGAATGTGATTCTGGGGAATCTGCTGGACAATGCTGTGGAGTCGGCCATCCAGACAGAAGAAAAAAAGCTGGAAATTCGGATGCGCGCAGAGAAAGGGCTGCTGTTTTTGAATATCCGCAACAGCTGTCCGGAAAAGCAGGCGGAGAAAAAAGGAAGCTCCCGGGCATTTGCTGCATTTCCTACCACGAAGGCCGACCGGGAAAATCATGGAATCGGGCTGAAAAATGTGCAGGCCATCGTAGAAAAATATCATGGGGATATGGAGCTTACATGTGAGAATGGGTGGTTTGAAGCGGATCTCATGCTGTATCTGAAGGAGCTGTAGTGCTGGTATATAGGGAAACGGATTTGTCCCTTGTACACTGACGCTGAAGACAGCCGGGAAACCTGTACGGGGTACAGAGGTTTCCCGGCTGTCTTCGCGTTACTATTCACAGCCACCCCGCCCACATGCGCACTCGTCTCCTGCAAATTTCGGTATTTTTACAGGCGAATTTCGGCAGGCTGCGGTCAGACAGGCTGGAATAAGGTATACTGTAAATGTCCAGGGGAGAGGCCTGGAAGAGTTCCCTGTCCGGAAGACAGGCGTTTTCCGGGCTTTGGGAAAGCTTTACCTAAGGAGGAGGCAGGTATGAGGAAGAAGATCCTAAAGACAACAGCAGCGGCGGTCCTTTTGGCGCTTACTATGTGCAGCTGCCAGAAGGCCCCGGAGGCTTCGGCAGATGAGGAAATTCTGCATGCAAAGGATTCGCTTGAGGACGAGATTGCAGGCATTGTGGAAGCAGACGGCGGGGAGACGGGAGGAGAATATACAGAGGAAGAAGGGACAGGCGGAGCCGGAACGGCTGGGGGACCGGAGCCGGGAAACGGCGATCTGGGTATGGAATTGTTTGGCGGACAGGATGCGATTGATTGTCTTATTGGTACGGAAGAAAACGGAATTCGGATTCAGGATCCTGTCGTGCAGGCTCCCGAAGGTGTGTACCATATGGTTCTGGGAGAGAACACTTCCATGGATAAGGAGCTTTTGAAAGCATTCCTGGACAGTGATTCCGGAGAAATTCAGGATCTGTCAGAGCAGGAGGCACAGGAGCTGGCACAGGAGAGGAATGAGGATCCGGAGGCGTGGGTGGATATGCCTATGTTTGGCACAGGCCCGCTCTATGTTCTGACGGATGGGACGAAGAGGGCAAGCTTTGACAGAGGAACCTATGCATACTATAAGGATCAGGCTTTACGTGACAGATGCGCGGCCATTTTCCAGCTTGAAAACGAGACGAGGTTTGGGGAGAATGAACTGGCGGATGCGGCGGCAGGCAGCGCAGGCTTTTCCATTCAGGATGCAGTAAGCATGCTTTTAGAGAAGCTTGGAACGCTTCAGGTCACAGAAATCCACGTTTCGGAAGTGTACATGTATGAAAGCGGTGATTTCATGTTTTATGAAATCTATTATATGCCATCCTGGGAGGGAATGGGTACGGTTCACGACTTCGGTTCGGTAAGCTTTGGGGAACATTTTCCCTTCTGTCAGGCATGGGTGTGCAGCGAGGGGGTTGCAGAGGTGTTTCTGGACACCAGTGCAGCAGAGGTGATTCAAAAGGAACGCTGTGAAGGTGTGCTGACCTGGGAACAGGTGACACAGCTTCTGGAGACGTATCTGGCAGATGGGAGGATACATGGAAGCAGTAAAGCGGCTCTGACAGATGTGGAGCTTGCCTATTATCCGTTTTTGAGCGAGGACGAAAAGGAGCTGGAGCTGGTTCCTGTCTGGCAGCTGCAGGTTCCGCTTGCTGTACACATAGAGGACAGTACGATGTCAGAGGAATTTGGAACAAAGGGAGCGGCCTGGAATATCTGCATTGACGCAGTGACCGGAGAGCTTTTGCGGGTGAGATAGGAATGAAGAGCTTTTGGAGACAGGATTTAAGAAGGGGCTTTCTGAACGCAGGCTTTTTCGCGGGGCTTCTGGCGGTGACCTGGATTCTGGTGAACGGGTCCTTCCAGTCACCTCTTAATAGAAGCAGGAGCAGCTATCAGATTATCGCAGATATCTTTGCGGCTTCGGGCTTTGGCCCCTTCGCGGCAATTTTCCCGGGACTGGCTTACGCGTCTGTCTTCTGTGAGGAATATACGAGCGGATATCTGAAGATGATTCTTTCCAGGATGTCCTGGAAAAAATTCGGACTGATCCGTATGCTGTCGGCAGCACTGTCGGGAGGCCTGATGCTGGCGCTTCCGATTGCGGCTGCCTGCGGTATTGCGTTTACCTGCGGCATTCCCGGAATACCGTCCGGAAGCGACAGGGGGCTGCTGGATGGAACAGTCGTGTATTATTATATAGAGCATTATGGGGACTGGTACATCTTCGCGGGGAAGGTACTGCTGGGCTTTCTGTTCGGCTGTATGTGGGCTCTGGCCGGGCTGGCCTTTGCGGTGTGGATGCCCAATAAATATGTGGCTCTGATAGGCCCCTTTGTGCTGTATGAGGCTATGTGGCTGAGTCTGGGAACGGGCAGGCTTATGGTGCTGAATCCTATTTACATGTGGCGCGGAGAGGATCTGAACAGCTATCCCCTGTCGGCCTTGATGGAGTGTATCTACATCCTGCTGGCTGCAGCTGCGGTCATGCTGGGACTGAAAAGGAGGTGCCGGAATGGGTAAGCTGGGGCGGCAGGTGCTTGGCATCACGGGGAATATGCTCCGGCAGGAGCGGGGAGAGAAAAGAGTCGTGATGGGCTTCCTTCTGGGAATCGCTCTGATAGGCTGGCGGCTGCAGCTTTTTCTGAAATACGCCGCAGGTATGGGAGAGCCGGTAAATGTACTGGAAGCCTTTGTAGTAGTGGCTCATTTATATAAGAATATGCTGTTTCTGCCTCTGGGATGGCTTCTGCTCGTGGCGGATGCTCCCTTTGTAAAGGGAAATGCGTATCTCGTCCTTCACCGGTGCGGGCGCAAGGTCTGGAATCTGGGCATGCTGCTCTATATCGCAGTGCAGGCCTTCCTTTACGCAGCGTGCCTGGCACTGGTCTCGGTGCTTGCAAGCTCGCCTCTGGGATTCGCGGGAAATATGTGGAGCAGTCCGGTCTATGATCTGGCGATGGGGTGGGCGGAGAGTGCGGCGATGGAGGCAGGAATCGATTTTTCGTGGCCGAATATTCTGGAAGCCATGCATGTTCCGGAGGCATTTTTCCTCACTCTCCTTTTTCTGTGGCTGTATCTGATGATGCTTGGGATGCTGCTTTATGTATGCACACTGCTTATGAAGGAAATATTTGCAATTCTGGCCGCATTTGGAGTACAGATAGGCGGATTTCTGCTGCAGGAGGGGATGAGCCCCCAGTTTTCCCTTTTGTCGAAATCCGTACTGGGATATTCCGTAGACGGGAATGGGGGAGAATGGAAAACCGCGCTCCTGTTTGTGGGAATTCTGCTGATTCTGACAGGGATTTCCCTGTGCTTTATCGGACGTGTGGATTTTCAGTTGAAGACAGAGGAGGAGTAGATAGTAGATGGGAAGAGAACTGTTTTTTCTGTTTTTCGCAGGAATTCCCGCAGAGGATACCGGAGGCTTCCCGCTGTATCCCCTGGGACGCTGGCTTTTTCCGCTGGGTATCTGCCTTCTGGCAGTCGGGTTCCGCATGGAGAGAAGCAGGGCCAGCCGTCTCTTTGCAGCGATTCGCTATGGGAAAAGAGGAAAATGGTGGACGGCTCATTTCTGCAGGCATTTGCTGTACGGCGTTCTGACTGGGGCGGCGCTTCTGGCGTCCGGTCTTCTGGTTCAGCTGCTGCTGACCGGGACACAGCCGGACAGACAGGGCATGGAAGCGATGGCGGCAGTCTGCATACTATGGATAGTCCACATGATGACGCTTCTGGCATTGTTTTTCTTCATGGAGCTGTTTATGAAAACGGCAGAACAAAGAAATCTGATTCCCCCGGCTCTGCTGCTTTTGGAGGGGATGAGCTTCCTGTATGGACATTACCACAGGGAGGCCGCCCGCTTTCTGTTTGGAAGCTGGGGGATGTATACGCAGAGCAGCCTGTGTGATGGAGCTGGATACCGGATTGTGCCGGTTCTGGCCGCGGAAGCGGCCTGTATCGCGGGCTGCTGCCTGCTGGGATATGGCTTTTTGGCGGGAAGAGAGAAGGAGACCGATTATTTATGGCAAGTGTGATTAAGGTAGAGCATGTGACGAAAAAGTTTGGCGGTGAAACGGTTCTGGAGGATATCTGCCTCAGGTTCCGTAAGGGAGCGATCTATGGCTTCGTCGGAAGAAACGGTTCCGGCAAGACAGTCCTTTTTAAGGTGATTGCAGGTTTTATCAGACCAACCTCCGGACGGGTGCTGGTGGAAGAAAGGGAGATCGGAAAGGATGTGGATTTCGCTGAAAATATAGGAATTATCATTGAAAATCCCGGCTTTCTGGGCGGGTACAGCGGATACAGGAACCTGGAATACCTGGCGGGAATCCGAAAGAAGATCGGGAAAAAGGAGATAATGGAAAGCATGAAGCGGGTGGGGCTTGATCCGCAGAACCCGAAGAAGGTGAGAAAATATTCTCTGGGAATGCGCCAGCGGCTTGGAATCGCCCAGGCCATCATGGAAAATCCCCATATTCTGATCCTGGACGAGCCCATGAACGGCCTGGACCGGCAGGGCGTGGAGGACGTCCGGGAGCTTCTGCTGGGGCTTCGGGTGGAGGGAAAGACGATTCTGCTGGCCAGCCATAGCAGGGAGGATATCGAAATCCTCTGCGACGAGGTGTATGAGATGGAGCACGGAGTGATCCGGAAAAGCATAATGGCGTTAGACAATGCTAATTGCTACGGAACTGAATGACAGAAACTTGACAGAAAACAGCGGTGGGGAGAAACACAGGTATGCTAACTCCGATTACGGAAATGACAGAGCAGGAAATAAGAGAAATCGGCGATGCTTTTGCAGATTATGTCTATGAAGACGGAGAAGAAGGGATGTTCTCCATCTTCGGAAGCAGAGAAAAGGTCAGCCGGTATATCTGTGCCTTTGCGCGGGCGGTCGGAAAATATTTATGGCAGTTTTCCGGAAGAGAATGCAGAAAAAGCCGGAAGTTAGTTAAAAAATAAACAAAAAGTAACCGGCATTACGGTGGTTTTTTACAACAAATTTACCAAAGAAGCCTTGACAAATATTACAAATATGCTACACTAGAAATGTGCGCAGGGTTTGGTCGTTGACCACATATCCGGCGCATATTTTACGTTCAGGCATGAGCCCTGCAGAAGCCGCAGAAGACGGCAGGAGCGCACTCGTGCGCGAGGGACGGCTGAAGCGGATTCTATAGGGCGAAGCCCGCGAGCGAGACGGAACAGAGTGGAGTCGAGCTGCAGGGCTCATGCCTGAAAAAAGCAGAGCCCTGCAGAAGCCGCAGAAGGCGGCAGGAGCGCACTTGTGCGCGAGGGACGGCCCTGCAGGACGTAAGAGCGCCGGGGAGAGAGAAACTATTTAACAGGAGGAACATTGCAATGGCGAAATGGGTGTATTTGTTTAAGGAAGGAAACGCTGGCATGCGCAACCTTCTCGGAGGCAAGGGAGCGAATCTGGCCGAGATGACAGGCCTGGGACTTCCGGTGCCGCAGGGGTTCACAGTGACGACAGAGGCGTGTACCCAGTATTATGAGGACGGAAGACAGATTAACGATGAGATCATGGGCCAGATTATGGAGGCCATGGCAAAACTGGAAGAGATGACAGGAAAGAAGTTCGGAGATAAGGAAAATCCGCTTCTGGTTTCTGTACGTTCCGGCGCGAGAGCATCCATGCCCGGTATGATGGATACCATCCTGAATCTTGGACTGAATGAGGAAGTAGTGGAGACCCTGGCAGAAGCATCCGGCAATCCCCGCTGGGCCTGGGACTGCTACCGCAGATTTATCCAGATGTATTCCGACGTGGTGATGGAAGTCGGAAAGAAATATTTTGAAGAACTGATTGACAAGATGAAAGCGGAAAAGGGCGTGAAGCAGGACGTCGAGCTGACCGCAGAGGATCTGAAGGAGCTGGCAGGCCAGTTCAAGGCTGAGTACAAGGCAAAGATCGGCTCTGATTTCCCGTCTGACGCAAAAGAGCAGCTGGTAGGCGCTGTGAAGGCCGTATTCCGTTCCTGGGACAACCCCAGAGCGAACGTATACCGTCGTGACAATGATATCCCCTATTCCTGGGGAACCGCTGTCAACGTACAGATGATGGCATTTGGAAACATGGGCGACGACTGTGGTACCGGCGTGGCATTTACCCGTGACCCGGCTACAGGTGAGAAGGGACTGTTCGGCGAATTCCTTACAAATGCGCAGGGCGAGGACGTGGTTGCAGGCGTCCGGACTCCGATGCACATTTCCGAGATGGAAGAGAAATTCCCGGAGGCATTCAAGCAATTTAAGGAAGTATGTGATATTCTGGAGAAGCACTACAGAGACATGCAGGACATGGAGTTTACCGTAGAGCATGGAAAGCTGTATATGCTTCAGACACGTAACGGAAAGAGAACCGCTCAGGCGGCTCTGAAGATTGCCTGCGATCTGGTAGATGAGGGCATGAGAACCGAGGAAGAGGCAGTGGCGATGATCGATCCCCGTAACCTGGACACGCTTCTTCATCCCCAGTTTGACGCAGCCGCTCTGAAGGCAGCCACGCCTATGGGCAAGGGTCTTGGAGCTTCTCCGGGAGCTGCCTGCGGCAAGATTGTATTTACGGCAGACGATGCGGTAGCATGGGCAGAGAGAGGCGAAAAGGTAGTTCTGGTACGTCTTGAGACCTCTCCGGAAGATATCACGGGCATGAAGTCCGCTCAGGGTATTCTGACTGTCCGCGGAGGAATGACTTCCCACGCAGCTGTAGTTGCCCGCGGTATGGGTGAGTGCTGCGTATCCGGATGCGGCGATATTGTCATGGATGAGGCAAATAAGAAATTCACTCTCGGCGGCAAGGAATTCCACGAAGGAGATCCCATTTCCATCGACGGTACTACAGGAAATATCTATGACGGAATTATTCCGACGGTAGACGCTACGATTGCAGGCGAATTTGGACGTATTATGAGCTGGGCGGACAAGTTCAGAACCATGAAGGTCCGCACAAACGCAGATACGCCGGCTGACGCAAAGAAAGCGGTAGAGCTGGGAGCAGAAGGAATCGGACTGTGCCGTACAGAGCACATGTTCTTCGGCGAGGGAAGAATCGACGCGTTCCGTGAGATGATCTGCGCGGAGACAGAGGAAGAGAGAGAAAAAGCCCTGGAGAAGGTTCTTCCTTATCAGCAGGGAGACTTCGAAGAGCTGTATGAGGCTCTGGAAGGAAATCCGGTTACCATCCGTTTCCTGGACCCGCCTCTTCATGAGTTCGTTCCCACAGAGGAAGAGGATATCAGGAAGCTGGCGGAAGCTCAGGGCAAGACAGTGGAGCATATCAAGGCGATTATTGACAGCCTCCATGAGTTCAACCCGATGATGGGACACCGCGGCTGCCGTCTGTCTGTGACCTATCCCGAGATTGCAAAGATGCAGACAAAGGCTGTCATCCGCGCGGCTATCAAGGTGAAAAAGGCTCATCCGGACTGGAATCTTGTGCCGGAGATCATGATCCCGCTGGTGGGAGATGTGAAGGAGCTGAAATATGTAAAGAAATTTGTGGTTGAGACTGCGGACGCTGAGATTGCGGCGGCAGACAGCGATCTGAAGTATGAAGTAGGTACGATGATCGAGATCCCGAGAGCCGCTCTTATGGCGGACGAGCTTGCCGGGGAAGCGGACTTCTTCTGCTTCGGTACCAACGACCTGACCCAGATGACGTATGGCTTCTCCCGTGACGACGCAGGCAAGTTCCTGGTTGCTTACTATGAGGCGAAGATCATGGAGAATGACCCGTTTGCGAAGCTGGATCAGAACGGCGTGGGCAAGCTGATGAAGATGGCTGTCGAGGCAGGCAAGGCGGCTAATCCGAAGCTGCACGTGGGAATCTGCGGCGAGCACGGCGGAGATCCCAGCTCTGTAGAGTTCTGCAACTCCATCGGACTGGACTATGTATCCTGCTCACCGTTCCGCGTACCGGTTGCAAGACTGGCAGCAGCGCAGGCAGCTATCGCCAGCAAATAAGAGGTCTGTCATATTTGACCGCTGAGGCTTATATCTAAATGCAGCCCCCCGCACAATGCCTGTCTGGGCAATGTGCGGGGGCTTTCATGTATTCTGTTTTCATAATATAAAAAGTAAAAGCAACCGCGTTTATTATACATTAAGACAACCGTGAGGGGGATTATCTTGCCGGTCTGCCGGAAGGAACAGGAGGAAAAGGATATGGTAACGATTGATCGGGAATTGTGTATCGGGTGCGGAGCCTGTGTGAAGGACTGTCCTGGACACGCCATTGAAATAAAAGAGGAAAAAGCAGAGGCGGTTCGGCCCTGTATTCAGTGCGGGCACTGTGTGGCCATCTGCCCGGTACGGGCTGTGGCGATCCCTGAGTATGATATGGAGGATGTAGAGGAGTATGAGCCGGATACCTTCCGGATTTCGCCGGAAAACTATCTTCACGCAGTGAAATTTCGCAGAAGCATTCGGAATTTCAAAGAGAAGCCTCTGGAGAAGGAGAAGCTGGACAGAATTTTGAGCGCGGGCCGCTATACTGCGACGGCGAAGAATGCACAGGCCTGTACCTTTGTAGTCGTGCAGGAAAGGCTGGAGGAATTTAAAAAGCTTTTCTGGGAAGAGCTTCCGGAGATTCTGGAGAATTTGAAGGAGCATGCGCCTGCCTACGTGAGTCCCTTCCGGTATTTTTACCATCTGTGGAAGAGAAATCCGAAAGATGACACGTTTTTCTTCAATTCGCCCTGCTTTCTGATGATTGCGGCAGAGAATCCTCTGGACGGGGGCCTTGCGGCTGCAAATATGGAAAATCAGGCTGTAGCTGAGGGTGCGGGCGTTCTCTACAGCGGATATCTGGCAGGAGCGCTTTCGGCAAGTCCCAGGCTTCGCGAATGGCTGGGGACAGGAGAAAAAAGGATAGTCTGCTGCATGCTGGCGGGGTATCCGGCCGTATCCTACAGGCGGACAGCGCCAAGGCGGCAGGCAGATGTGATTTGGAAATAGGCCGGTGTATTCCTTTTGGGCTGCAGGGAAAATATCGGAAGGAAAGGCAAGATTGGAAGGATTTCCGGTTGACAAAACTTATTTCAATGCTATAATGAATTTCAGACGGAACCCGGGAAAAGAAGAGGATTCCGGTCAGAACAACCATACAGAATAAAGCGATGATGAGACGAGTAGGCTGTGGAATATGCCAGAGAGGGATGTGCAGGCTGAGAGCATCCTCATAGGAAGCAGAAGGATACAGAGAGGGACGTACAGAAGCGCCGGAAGCGCGGAAAACGGCCTGAAGGAATCCGGACCGAAGACCAGCTCAGAGCGGCCCCAATACGGCCCGGTGACCCCGTTATCGTCTGAATGAAGTGGTTTCGTCGCCGGCAGCAGCCGGAGGATGAAGCAAAGAGGGTGGAACCGCGATAAAATGAAAAATATCGTCCCTTTCTGTCGGCAGCGGCAGAAAGGGGCTTTTTTGCGCGCACGGCTCATGGGTAAAAGGATTGCAAGCCGTGCAAAAGCATGGCGTTTTGCCGCTGCCAGCAGGAAAACAAAGAAAAGAGTAAAAAGAAAATCAAAAAAGGAGAGAACCCAAACATGAAGATTACTTTGAAAGACGGCTCCGTAAAGGAGTACGCAGAAAGCAAATCCGTATACGACATTGCTCTTGATCTGAGCGAGGGTCTGGCCCGCGCAGCCTGCGCCGGCGAGATTGACGGAGAGGTTGTGGACATCCGGACCATCGTGGATAAGGACTGCCAGCTGAATATCCTGACCCTGAAGGATGAGAAGGCGCTGCCGGTGCTGCGCCATACAGCCAGCCATGTGATGGCGCAGGCAGTGAAGCGTCTGTATCCGGGCGTGAAGCTGGCCATTGGGCCTTCCATTGCGGACGGCTTTTATTACGATATGGATTTTGAGACGCCGCTCACCTCCGATGATTTCGACAAGATTGAGGCGGAGATGAAGAAAATTATCAAAGAGAATCTGGAGATTGTGCGCTTTACAAAGCCCCGTGACGAAGCCATCGCCTTCATGAAGGAGAAGGGCGAGCCCTACAAGGTGGAGCTGATTGAGGATCTGCCTGAGGGTGAGGAGATCAGCTTTTATCAGCAGGGAGAGTTTGTGGATCTCTGTGCGGGACCGCATCTGAAGAGCACGAAGGAGGTAGGAAAGGCCTTCAAGATCATGAGTCTGGCAGGCGCATACTGGAGAGGCGACGAGCACAACAAGATGCTGACCCGTCTCTATGCGACAGCATTCCCGAAGAAGGAAGAGCTGGAAGCCTACATCACCATGATGGAGGAAGCCAAGAAGCGCGATCACAGAAAGCTTGGCAAGGAGCTGGGACTCTTTATGATGCATGAGGCAGGCCCGGGATTCCCGTTCTTCCTGCCCAAGGGAATGGTTCTGAAGAATACCCTTCTCGATTACTGGAGAGAGATTCATAAGAAGGCAGGCTATGTGGAGGTATCCACACCGGTGATTCTGAACCGCAGTCTCTGGGAGACCTCCGGACACTGGGATCACTATAAGAACAACATGTATACGACAGAGATCGATGGGGAAGATTTCGCAATTAAGCCGATGAACTGCCCGGGCGGCGTGCTGGTATATGCTTCCGAGCCCCGTTCCTACCGTGATCTGCCGATCCGCATGGGTGAGCTGGGTCTGGTGCACCGTCATGAGAAATCCGGTCAGCTGCACGGCCTGATGCGTGTGCGCTGCTTTACGCAGGACGACGCGCATATCTTTATGACTCCGGAGCAGATCAAGGATGAGATCAAGGGCGTCGTAGCGCTGATCAACGACACCTATTCTCTGTTTGGCTTCCAGTACCATGTGGAGCTTTCTACCCGTCCTGAGGATTCTATGGGAAGTGATGAGGATTGGGAGATGGCGACCTCTGCCCTGCAGGGAGCTCTGGACGAGCTTGGACTGCCCTATGTAATTAACGAGGGAGACGGAGCGTTCTACGGGCCGAAGATTGACTTCCACCTGGTAGACTGCATCGGCCGTACCTGGCAGTGCGGAACAATCCAGCTTGATTTCCAGCTGCCCCAGCGCTTTGAGCTGGAGTATGTGGGAGCTGACGGAGAGAAGCACCGCCCGATTATGATTCACCGTGTAGTATTCGGATCTATCGAGCGTTTTATCGGTATCCTGATCGAGCATTTTGCGGGAGCCTTCCCGACCTGGCTGGCTCCGGTACAGGTGCGTGTGCTGCCGATTTCTGAGAAATACATGGATTACGCGAAGGCGGTGGAGCAGAAGCTCCAGGATGCGGGAATCCGCACAGAGCTTGACGAGCGTTCCGAGAAGATTGGCTATAAGATCCGTGAGGCCCAGACTGCCAAGATTCCTTATATGCTGGTAGTAGGCCAGAAGGAAGAGGAAGAGGGAACCGTCTCTGTGAGAACCCGTGCAGGCGGAGATCAGGGAGCGAAAAAGCTGGATGAGTTTATCGGGGGAATTTTAAAGGAAATCGAGAATAAGGAGAGGTAAGCGATGACGATCAAAGAGAATGTGACGGGACTGCAGCATCTGGGAATCCCGGCGGCAGACCTGCAGGAAAGCATCAGATGGTACACAGAGCTTCTGGGATTTGAGGTAATCGAGGAAAAGAATCTGCCGGAGGCGGGCTGCCATGCGGTCTTTGTAAAGAAGGGAAATCTGGTCATTGAGCTTTACCAGAATGATCCGGAGGCTGTGAAAGAGGCAGCAGCCAGAAAGGATGGCCATATCGATCATCTGGCTCTCAATGTACAGGATGTGAAGGCGGCTTTTGAAGAGATGAAGGCCTCCGGCTGTACGATGCTGGATCAGGAGATTCAGTCCCTGCCGTTCTATGAGAATGGAGTGGCCTGGTTTACCGTGCTTGGACCGAACGGCGAGAGGGTAGAGTTTAACCAGTATCTGTAAGAATTGTAAGGATTGTAATAAGGCGGGGCCGCGGGAGCAGAAGAAGTTGTTTTCTCGCGGCCCCTTCTGAAAAAAGGCTGGAAGGTTATGGACATCATAGAACGCTTTATCCGGAATCCTGAGCTTGGGAAAACAGAGTATGTAGAGCTTCTGAGGGCTTCCGAAGACCGGCAGGCTGCACACAGGCTGGCGGAGGAGGCGGTACGCCTCAGAAAGAAATACTATGGGAATGCGGTCTACGTGCGCGGATTGATTGAATTTACAAATTACTGCAGAAACGACTGCTTTTATTGCGGAATCCGCAGAAGCAGCCGGGGACTGGAACGTTACCGGCTGACAGAGGAAGAGATTCTTTCCTGCTGTGAAGAGGGGAGCCGGCTGGGCTTTCAGACCTATGTGCTTCAGGGCGGCGAGGATCCCTGGTATACCGACGAGCGCCTGGAGAGGATCATCCGTTCTATTAAGGAGCAGTACCCGGACTGCGCGGTTACCCTGTCTGTCGGGGAACGCTCTTATGAAAGCTACCGGAGGCTTCGGGAGGCCGGAGCCGACCGTTATCTGCTGCGCCATGAGACGGCCTCCGAGGAGCACTACCGGAGGCTTCATCCCGCCGAGATGAGCCTCGTCCACAGGAAGCAGTGTCTGTATCAGCTGAAGGATTTGGGCTACCAGGTAGGAGCTGGGTTTATGGCAGGCTCTCCGGGACAGACCTATGCTGAGCTGGCGGAGGATCTCCTGTTTCTGAGAGAGCTTAAGCCCCAGATGGCCGGGATCGGCCCCTTTATTCCTCACCACAGTACGCCCTTCAGGGATGAGCCTGCAGGGAGTGTGGAGCTGACGCTCCGGCTGTTGTCTATTGTCCGGATTCTTCTGCCAAGGGTATTGCTTCCGGCTACGACGGCTCTCGGAACGATGGATCCCATGGGACGGGAAAAGGGATTTGCAGCGGGGGCAAACGTGGTAATGCCGAACCTGTCTCCGGCGGCAAACAGAAAGCAGTATGAGCTGTATGACAACAAGCTCTGCACCGGGGACGAGGCGGCGGAGAGCCTGGCAGACCTGAAAAAGCGGGTGGAGGCCGCCGGATGGAGGCTGAGCATGGAGCGCGGAGACGCGGCGGAAGAGCTGGAAGAGGCGCAGAAGGCGTGATTACGGAGCGGAAAGGCCCAATCAGAGAAGCCTGAAGAGATTTATACTGGAGAGCTTGATAAAAGGAACATCGAACAACAGACAGAATATTTAGAGTAGCAGGAGGATAAGAAGATGATTCAGGATATAGCACCTCATACATACCATAATGAATACAGGCCGGTACCGCCGAAGGAGGACAGCTTTCTTCTGTATTTTGAGGAAAGAAAGGCTCTGGCAGCCTGGGACACACCGGAGCTTGCATTTCCAAGGTTCCAGGATTATCCGGAGGTGGAGAGAAGACTCTCTGACCGTGTGATTTACCTGTTTTCCATCGATGATCAGAATTTCTATCTGGTAAAAGAGCTGCAGGCGCCTGAGAGAAAAGCCTATCGTCTGGACAGCATCCGGAATTTCAGGTCAGCTGCGCCCCAGTGGCTTTCTTTCGCAGGCATTACGGCATATCAGCTCTGGCACTGGTATGACAGCCATGTATTCTGCGGCCACTGCGGATGCCCTATGGTTCATTCAGATAAGGAGAGAATGCTGCAGTGCCCGGACTGCGGACAGACGGAATACCCGAAAATTTCCCCGGCAGTCATCATAGGCGTCATTCATAACGACAAGCTTCTGATGTCCAAGTACGCGGGCAGAGGAGACGTCCCCTATTATGCGCTGATTGCCGGTTTTACCGAGATAGGGGAGACTGTGGAGGAGACTGTGAAAAGAGAGGTCTATGAGGAAGTTGGGCTGCATGTGAAGAACCTGCGGTATTATAAGAGCCAGCCCTGGTCATTCTCAGAGACGCTGCTCATGGGCTTCTTTGCGGAGCTGGACGGGGAGGATACGATCACCCTGGACACGGATGAGCTGGCTACAGCAGGCTGGTTTACCAGAGAGGAAGCGCCGGCGCAGCCTTTAAACATCAGCCTGACCAGTGAAATGATCTGGAGGTTTAAGAACGGAGAAGTTTAGGTTCTTGGAAATAAGGGGGGAAGGTATGAGTCACAAAAGAGGAAATCAGTGAAAAAAAATTTTTGAAAATTTATAAAAAAAGTTCTTGACTTTTGTCGGAACATAATAGTATAATAGCAAAGCGGGTCGGAGATAACGGCCCACACGAATGGGATCTTAGCTCAGCTGGGAGAGCATCTGCCTTACAAGCAGAGGGTCATAGGTTCGAGCCCTATAGGTCCCATTACGGCGAGGTAGCTCAGCTGGCTAGAGCATGCGGTTCATACCCGCAGTGTCGGGGGTTCAAGTCCCTTCCTCGCTACTGATAAACAGCTCAAAGATATTGCGAATGCAATGTTTTTGAGCTTTTCTTTTTGTCTGCCTGGGGATACTGCTTTGCTGTTGACAAAGGGGAGGTATCCCTGTAAACTGTGGGTAGACAGGCCGGGGACGGTTACTATTCACATTTCTGAATCGGCTGTGAATAGTAACCGGGAGCACAAAAAGTGCTTCCGGCAGGGCAATACGGAGGGAAGATGGATGGGGCATGAGCTTCATGAGATTGAGCCGGTTTTTGACAGGCATTCCAGAATTCTGATTCTGGGGAGCTTTCCGTCAGTGAAATCGAGAGAAGCCGGATTTTTTTATCATCATCCGCAGAATCGGTTTTGGAGGACGCTGGCGGCAGTGACGGGGCAGGAGACCCCTGGAAGCATCCCGGAGAAGAAGGAGTTCCTTTTGAGGAACAGAATTGCGCTCTGGGATGTGATAGCAAGCTGTGAGATTCAGGGCTCCAGCGACAGCAGTATCCGGGATGTAGTTCCAAATGACTTAAGCAGGATCCTGGAGGCGGCTCAAATCCGCCAGATCTATACAAACGGAGGCACGGCCTACAAGCTGTATCAGAAATATCTGTATCCGGTGACCGGCTGCACGGCCATCCGGCTGCCTTCCACGAGTCCGGCGAATGCGGCCAGCTCTCTGGAGGCTTTGATTGAGCAGTGGAAGGTGATTCGAGAGCTTCTCGGGGACTAAAATACAGCCAGAGGCAGCAGGAACAGATTCTATAGAACAAAGGGAAACCGGCAGATTTCTGCGGCAGCTGCCGCGAAAAGAAAGAGGTGCAAAAATGCGGATAGGAATGGGTTATGATGTGCACAGGCTGACAGAAGGAAGAGATCTGATCCTCGGCGGAGTGAAGATTCCTTATGAAAAGGGACTTCTGGGCCATTCGGATGCAGATGTGCTGCTGCATGCGGTGATGGATGCGCTTTTGGGAGCGGCGGCTCTTGGAGATATCGGAAAGCATTTCCCGGATTCGGATCCGGCTTACAAAGGAATTTCCAGCCTGAAGCTCCTGGAGCATGTGGGAGAGCTTTTGGAGAAGGAGGGCTACACAGTCGGAAATATCGACGCCACTATTATCGCGCAGAGGCCGAAGATGGCGCCGCATATATCGGTTATGAGGAAAAATATTGCGGAGGTTCTCCGAATCGAAGAGAGCCAGATCAATATCAAGGCGACGACGGAGGAGGGGCTGGGCTTCACCGGATCCGGAGAGGGGATTTCCTCCCAGGCGGTGTGCCTGCTGTTCCCGGCAGAATATGTGTATGACGATGTGATGGAGCCGCAGCAGGGCTGCGGCGGCTGTGCCGGGTGCCCGGGCTCTTCCGGAAATCAGTAAGAGGTGAGCAGGATGGAGATTCGTTATCTGGACAGGCAGGAGCATGAGCGCTCCAGAAAGCTTTACGAGGAAGTATTTGTAGAGGATGAGCAGGCCTTTGTGGACGCTTATTATCAGGTAAAGGCAGTGGACAACGAAATCCTTGCGGCAGAGGAAAACGGAGAGATTGTGTCCATGCTGCACCGCAATCCCTACACCTTCCGTTTCCGGGGAGAAAGCGTTCCGGCAGATTACCTGGTGGCCGTGGCCACGAGGTTTGCATTCCGGCGCAGGGGACTGATGAGTGCGCTTCTTACAAAGGCGCTTCGGGATATGGAAGAGCAGAAATATCCTTTTACATTTCTGATGCCTGCGGACGAGGCTATCTATACGCCCTTTGACTTCCGGCTGATGGGAAATGACGATGAAGAAGGCTTGTCTGAGCTTAGCCAGGAAGAGCTTTCAGAGGATTATGATCTGTACACGGAAAAGGACGAGGCCTATGCCAGGCGCCATATTGACTGGCCGGGCTGGGAATCCACCCCTATGATGATTCGTCTGCTGCATCTTCCGTCCTTTGTGCGGAGAATCGGGGCAGAGCAGGAGCAGAGCCTGAATATAGAGATAGAGGACAGAATTCTGCCCGGAAACAACGGCGTCTTTCGATGGGATTTCTCAGAAGAGGGAAGCACTCTGTCTGCTACGGCTTCAAAGCCGGAGATACGGGTATCCATTGCGGATCTGGGAAGCTTTCTCTGCGGTATGCTGGGGCCGGAGGAGCTGCCCGGGCTTAAAGATGCGGAAAATCCGCAGTCTGTGATTGAAAGGCTGGGCCGGGTCCAGGTGATAGACGGCATTTACATCAACGAGACAGTGTAGACAGCACTTGACAAAATCCCTGATTTTGCATATTCTATAAAGGTAAATCGTTGTTTTTGGTTATAAAGAAAAGGCAGAGAACGGAAGAGTAATCTGATCCTGAAGCAGCAGAGAGGAACGGCCGCTGGCTGAAAGCCGTTTCGGTGAAGGGACAGACGAAGTGCATCCGGGAGCTGGTTCGGTGAAGGGCAAAAAGGCCTGTCAGCCGAATCCGTAGAGCGCACGTTACGCGGCAGAGTGAGGGGGCTTTGGCCCTTTAAGAAGAGTGGAACCGCGGGTACTTTCGTCTCTTGGAGAGGAAGGTATCCGTTTTTATATGGCAGAAAGGGCGTCTCACTTCGGAAGAACGCTCCTTTTGCCTGAGGGATTCTTAGCTTAAAATAAAGGGGAGTAGGTATGGGAATTATCAAATATATCAAGGAGGAATTTCAGGTCATCACGGAACGGGATCCGGCAATCAAGACGCCGGCGGAGGTGCTTCTGTATCCCAGCTTCCGGGCGATCTTAAGCTACCGGCTGGCTCACAGGTGGTATCTGAAGGGACATTATTTCTGGGCCAGGTGGCTGTCACAGAGGACAGTGCGCAAAACAGGAATCGAGATTCATCCGGGAGCCACCATTGGCAAAGGGCTGTTTATCGACCACGGCTCCGGAGTCATCATCGGCGAGACGGCAATCATCGGCGACAATGTGACGCTTTATCAGGGCGTGACGCTGGGCGGAACCGGGAAGGAAAAGGGAAAGCGGCATCCGACCCTGAAGGACAATGTCATGGTGAGCGCCGGCGCCAAGATTTTGGGCTCCTTCACCATTGGAGAAAATTCAAAGATTGGGGCCGGTTCGGTCGTACTCAAGGAAGTGCCTCCCAATTGTACGGTGGTGGGCGTTCCGGGGCGTATCGTAAAGCGGAACGATGTAAAGGTGCCGCGCAGCGATATGAACCAGGTAGATCTGCCCGATCCGGTTATGGAGTGCCTGACGAAGCTCCAGCAGGAAAACGATATGCTGCGGGCCCAGGTGCTGGAGCTTGAGAAGACAAAAAAGAATAAGAAAGAGAAAAAAGAAGGCAGAGAGAATAAGGAGAAAAAGGAGAAAACTCATGAAAATCTATAATACGCTGACAAAGAGAAAAGAAGAATTCGTTCCCCTGGAAGAGGGAAAGGTAAAGATGTATGTCTGCGGCCCGACCGTATACAATTTTATTCATATCGGAAACGCGCGCCCCATGATCGTCTTTGACACGGTGCGCCGGTACCTGGAGTATAAGGGCTATGACGTGAATTACGTATCCAATTTCACAGATGTAGACGACAAGATTATCAAGAAAGCGATTGAGGAGGGCGTGTCTGCGCAGGAGATTTCAGAACGCTATATTGCCGAGTGCAGGAAGGACATGGAAATGATGAATGTGAAGCCGGCTACGACTCATCCGCTGGCGACGCAGGAAATCCCCGGCATGATCGAGATGATTAAGACGCTGATTGACAAGGGCTATGCCTATGAGGTCAATGGAACCGTGTATTTCCGCACAAGAAAATTTGAGCCCTATGGCAAGCTGTCCCACAAGAATCTGGACGACTTAAGAAGCGGAAACCGTTCTCTTCTGGTGTCCGGAGAGGATGAGAAGGAGGATCCGCTGGATTTCGTGCTCTGGAAGCCGAAAAAGGAGGGCGAGCCGGCCTGGGCTTCTCCCTGGAGCGAGGGTCGTCCGGGATGGCATATCGAGTGCTCTGAGATGTCGAAAAAATATCTTGGAGAGCAGATTGATATTCATGCGGGCGGAGAGGATCTGGTCTTTCCTCATCATGAAAATGAGATTGCCCAGAGTGAAGCCTGCAACGGCAAGGAATTTGCAAAGTACTGGATGCATAACGCATTCCTGAATATTGACAATAAGAAAATGTCCAAATCTCTCGGCAACTTCTTTACGGTGCGGGAGATCAGCGAGAAATACGATCTGCAGGTGCTGCGCTTCTTCATGCTGAACGCTCATTACAGAAGCCCTTTAAACTTCAGCGCAGAGCTGATGCAGTCCTCCAAGTCCAGCCTGGACCGCATTGTGACGGCGGCTGACAATCTGAAGCATCTGATAGAAAACGCAAAGAACGAAGGAATGTCCGAGAGTGAGCTGGCGCATTACGACGCTTCCGAGGAGTATGTAAAGAAGTTTGAAGAGGCGATGGACGACGATTTCAATACTGCTGACGCTATCTCCGCTATTTTTGAGCTGGTAAAATATCTGAACACGCATACAGGCGCGGACAATTCCAGGGAATATCTGCAGAAATGCCTGGATCGCCTGAAGACGCTCTGCGATATTCTGGGCCTTGTGATTGAGAAGAAGGAGGAGCTTCTGGATGCGGACGTAGAGGCTCTGATTGCGGAACGGCAGCAGGCCAGAAAGGAAAAGAATTTTGCCCGGGCGGACGAGATCCGCGCCGAGCTTCTGGAGAAGGGCATTGTGCTGGAGGATACGCGTGAGGGTGTAAAATGGAGACGGGCGTAATGGATTTCATGGCTGAGATCCGGAAGGACTTCGGCCTGGAGGAGACGGATATCCGCACGTATTCCCCGCTGACGCTGGCCTATGTAGGCGATGCGGTTTACGAGCTGATCATCCGCTCTTTGCTTGCCGGAAAGGGAAATGCTCAGGTAAACCGGCTTCATAAAAGGGCCAGCAGCCTGGTGAATGCAGGAGCCCAGTCTGATTCGCTGGAGCGGATCCGGGAGGCGCTGACAGAGGAGGAGCTGCATGTGTTCCGGCGGGGGCGCAACGCCAACTCTGCAACGATGGCAAAGCATGCGACGATGACGGATTACCGGAAGGCCACAGGCTTTGAGGCCCTGATGGGATGGCTTTACCTGACTGGGCAGACCGGCCGCCTTCTGGAGCTGGTACGCCTCGGACTGGAGGACGGCGCAGAATTCTGAGAAGCCGCGGCTTCATTTGCCTGAACAGGCTTCAGGAAGGCCGCAAGGAGGAAATATGAGATATAAGGAACAGACCATAGAGGGAAGAAATGCGGTTCTGGAGGCTTTCCGCTCCGGGAAAACCATAGATAAGCTCTACATTCTGGACGGCTGCCAGGACGGCAGCATCAACAGCATCAAACGGGAAGCGAGAAAGAATGATACCATCATCAACTTCGTTACGAAGGAGCGGCTGGACCAGCTCTCTTCCACGGGCCGCCATCAGGGAGTGATTGCCCAGGCAGCGGCTTATGCCTATGCTTCTGTGGAGGAAATGCTGGAAAATGCCCGGGAGAAGGGAGAGGATCCCTTCCTGATTCTTCTGGACGACATTGAGGATCCCCATAATCTGGGGGCAATCATCCGGACAGCAAATCTTGCAGGAGCCCACGGCGTCATTATTCCGAAAAGGCGGGCGGCAGGGCTGACCGCAGTGGTGGCAAGGGCTTCGGCAGGGGCGATCAATTATACGCCGGTGGCTAAGGTGACAAATCTGACGAACACGATCCGGGAGCTGAAGGAGAAGGGGCTCTGGTTCGTGTGCGCTGACATGGGCGGGGAGCTCATGTATGATCTGAATCTCACAGGCCCGGTGGGCCTCGTCATCGGAAATGAGGGCGAGGGAGTGAGCCGGCTGGTCAGAGAGGCCTGTGATTTTACGGCTTCGATTCCCATGAAAGGAAATATAGATTCTCTGAATGCCTCTGTGGCGGCGGGAGTGCTGTCCTATGAGATTGTAAGGCAGAGAATGGTGAGACAGGGGACAGATGTGTAAATTGAGACAACTGACAGACGAAGAGCTCGTGGAGCGGATCCGCGGAGGAGATTCCACCTGTATGGACATCCTGATTGAGCGGTATAAGCGCCAGGTGCGCAATCAGGCGAGAGCTCTGTATCTGATGGGCGGCGATAATGATGATCTGATTCAGGAAGGAATGCTGGGGCTTTTTAAGGCTATCCGGGATTACAGGCCGGAGAAGGAGGCCTCCTTTGAAGCCTTCGCCAGGCTATGCATTTCCCGGCAGCTGTACAGCGCGGTACAGGCGGCGGGGCGGCAGAAGCATGCGCCGCTGAATAGCTATGTGGAGCTCTCAGATCAGCTGGACACGCAGGAGGATGGGCCTCAGGGGAAGAGTCCGGAGGAGCTGCTGATTGACAGAGAGAACATCGAGGGGCTTCGGAAGGAGATCTGGAAGGTCTTAAGTCCCATGGAGAAAAAGATTCTTCAGTTTTACCTGGAGGGCGAGAGCTATACGGAGATTGCAGCGGGGCTGAACCGTTCCCCGAAATCTGTCGATAACGCGCTTCAGCGAATTCGGAGAAAATTAAAGAAATTTTTGGCGAATTAGATCCACTTTTCGCTTTAATCATGGTATAATGTCGATAGATATTATACCGCGCTATGTGGCATGGAAGAAGGGGAAGGAGGGAATTTCTTGTCGAATTATTTTGGAAGCGCTGTTCCGTATCTTCTGATTGGAGTTATCGTATATCTGATTTTTCGGGCGCTTATCTGGATTATGTACTACAGAGGGCAGATGCGGGTTCCGATTCTGCACGAGGCGGGATTCCTCCTGCTGGCATTCTGGCTTTTGACGCTTTTTTCTTCATCCGTCACTCCGACGCTTGAATTTTCCATAAAACCTACGTTCCCGGGGACCGATCTGATTCCTGTAAAGGGAATGATTGATTTGGCCTCTGCGCAGGGCTTTGGGGCAGTATTAGGAGCAGTATTCAAATTTGTGCCTCTCGGTTTCCTGATTCCATTTCTGTTTCGGAGATACCGTCATTTTACGAAGGTTCTGGCTCTCTGCGGAGGAATCGCTCTTTTTATCGAGATATTCCAGCTGTTTCTGCAGACTGTGGACTGCCGTCTTGATGATGTGATTCTGGCCTTGCTTGGAACCTTTATCGGATATTTTCTGTTTTGCCTTCTCTGCCGGTATTTCCGGGAGGCTGAGCGTATGGGAACTGTAAAGCGCTCCAGAAGACACAGCGTTCCATTTCCGGTGCGGATGGAGCTGGAGTTTCTGGTGCTTTTGATGCTCCTCTGCGTGATTGGACGGGGAACCCAGCTGGAGGCGGCCCGCGTCAGAGAGGTAAAGGCTGCTCAGGAGAAGCAGGCGGCGGAAGAGGCAGCTGCTGCGCAGGCGGCAGCGGAGGCGGAGGCGCAGAGGCTTGCGGAGGAAGAGGCGAAAAAGCTTAAGACTTCTGAGAGTATGCCGGAGCTTTCGATTGAAGCGGGGGCGGCCTGCCTGTTTTCGATTGACGATGATTTGATTTTATATGAAAAGAACGGTACGGAGCAAGTGACGCCGGCCAGCACGACGAAGCTGATGACGGCCCTGACGGTGCTTCGGTACTGCAGCCTGGACGAGACGATGACGGCAGGCGAGGAAATCAATCTGATCAGCGAGGGCGCGTCGACGGCCAGCCTGAAGGTGGGGACCAGCGGTAAAGTGGAGACCTTCCTTGGGGCGATGCTGGTGCCTTCCGGCAATGACGCCGCGTATGCGCTGGCAAATTATACAGGACATAAAATCCTCGGCAATGACGAGGCGTCCGTGGCGGATGCCATTGAAGCGTTTATGGGCGCGGTAGGAGATATGGCGGCAGAGCTGAATCTGGAGAATTCCAATTTTGAGACTCCGGACGGCGATCAGTCAGACGGCCAGTACACGACAGCCCGTGATATGGTACGGATTGCCAGAGCCTGCATGGAAAATGAGGCGATTATGAGGCTTTGCGGAGCCAGCACCTACCGGGCGCTGTTTGATAACATGGATGTGACCTACCGGAACACGAATCTGCTGATTCAGCCCTCTGACGACAATTATTACGAGGGCGCCACAGGTATGAAGACCGGCAGCTATAATGACGTGAAATGCCTGGTCGCATCAGCGGAAATCGGCGGAAAGCGTTATGTGGCAGCTGTTATGGAGGACAGCGACGCAGGACGCTATACAGATGCAAAGACACTTTTCGATTATGTGGCAGGAGAAGCAGGGGCCGATACGGCTTCTGTAGATACCTCCGGAGAGACTTCCGGTGAAGGAGAGTCTGCGGAAGAATAAAGGATTTAGATCACAGGAAATCGTTTCTGCAGAAAAGGCAGGATGGTACGAAGATAAAGGCGGAGGGCTTTCCCATGCGGCAGGGGAAGGCCCTCCACTTTTGCGGTATGCAGCTTTTGCGTGATAAGTCTGGCCCTTCGGTCAGCTTTTTGAAGTATTCTTTGCAACGGGCTTCGGCTGGTAATGATAGAGCTCCTCATAGGAATCCTGTTCCGCCTTATTCTGTGGTTCGCTGGGGATCAGGCCGGTACAGTCTGAAGCGGAGCAGGATTTCCCAAGGTAATCGTAGCCGTCCACATCGTCGCGGCCAGCCCGGTTTTGGACAATTCTGCCTTCGGATGCTTTTTCTCGGTTTTTTGAATCGTTCTGCTGTTTCATACAAGCTCCTCCTGATATTACGGTGATAGTTTCAGTATGCGCAGAGGACACAGAAAAAACACAGGAATACCACAAATTCTCCATACAAATACCACAATTGTATCACAGACCTTCCGTATAATGACTTTGTCAAAAGAAAAAAGTAAACTCTTTAAGGAGGTCATAGATATGTGGAAGATTAAAAAAGGAGCAAAATTTGTAGCGGTAGCGCTTACGTTTGGCGTAATGGCGAGCGCAGCGTTTCAGGGAACGAATTATTTATTTAACCAGCTGGGCACAGGCTCAGAGGAGGAGCAGACTGCGGAGCTGAATATGGCAAATGCGGTGAGTACATCCGCTGATGCATCAGACTCCAGCAGTTCTTCCGAAACTTCGTCGGTTTCAGCAATTGCCGACGCAGCAATGCCCTCTCTGGTAGCGATTACCAATCAGAGTGTACAGGAAATGATGAACTGGTTTGGACAGAGCCAGGTATATGAGAGCGAGAGCAGCGGCTCCGGTATCATCGTAGGACAGACAGATACAGAGCTTTTGATAGTCACCAACAACCATGTTGTGGAAGGCGCGCAGACACTGAGCGTAGGCTTTGTGGACGAGACTGCGGCAGAGGGCCATATTAACGGTACGGATGCAGATCATGATATTGCGGTGATTTCCGTAAATAAGAGCGATCTTTCCGAAGATACGCTTTCCAAGATAAAGGTCATTGAGATAGGAAGCTCATCGGACCTTCAGGTAGGCGAGCAGGTCGTGGCTATCGGAAACGCTCTTGGCTATGGTCAGTCTGTGACTACAGGAATCGTCAGTGCTCTGAACCGTTCGGTAACGATTGACGGTGTTACGAACGAGCTGATTCAGACAGACGCTGCGATCAATCCCGGCAACAGCGGCGGAGCTCTGCTGAACATGTCGGGCCAGCTGGTAGGTATTAACTCGGCAAAGTATTCCGACACGACGGTCGAAGGAATGGGCTATGCGATTCCGGTAGATGACGTAACCGATATCATTGAGAGTCTGATGAACCGCACCGCGCGTACAGAGCAGGTGGCTGAGGCTGAGCGTGGCTTTCTGGGCATCACAGGCCAGGATGTAACCAGTGAGGTTTCGGAAGCTTATGGTATGCCCAGGGGCGTTTACATCACTTCTGTAACGGAAGGCTCCGCAGCAGCGGCAGCAGGACTGCAGCAGGGAAATATTATTACAAAATTTGATGGAACCAGTGTTTCTTCGATGTCTGACCTGCAGAATCTGATTTCCTATTACCGTTCAGGCGAGACGGTGGAGATTACCTACAGCGCCGTTTCAGATGGAGAGTATGTGGAGCAGACGGTTGAAGTGACTCTGGGTACAAACACAAATACCAGCACGGCATCTAACGAATAAAGGAACAAAAAATAATTTGAAAAAGTTTAATTTCTTTCTTGACATTTTTAGCTGTTAATGCTAATATAATCTAGCGCGTTGCGCTAGATGCTGCTGTGGCTCAGTCGGTAGAGCGTCGCATTGGTAGTGCGGAGGTCACGGGTCCGATTCCCGTCAGCAGCTTTTCAGAAATAGAGCAGAAAGCACGTAAATATAAGGTTTACGTGCTTTTTTCTGTTTTTAGCAAGCCGCTTTTGGTTATCCCCCTCTATCCTGCCCCTCAAACAGACTTTTCCTTCGGTTTTTAGCCAGCGCCTCATAATCTTCCTGTGTTTTCACAATTCCAAATTCTTCACACATCAGCCGGTAGACATGCATATTGGGACGGTATCTGCGTATGGAAAAAATTTGATGCTCTATGCCCAGATATTCAGATATCGCGGCGGCTGCTGCGGAGCTTCTTGAGATACCTGCGGCACAATGGACAAGGATGTGCTGTGCAGCGTCACGGTATCTGTCGATAAATTCCCTGATTCCGCGGACATCTTCTCTGGATGCGGGAAGCCAGTCACCCAGCGGCTCTTCGATATCCCAGAAATGCATGGGGTATACGGCCAGCAAATCCTTATTCCTGAAATCCGGGATGTCAAAGCCTGGCTCTGTGATAGAGATAATAACAGTTTTTTCTCCATGCAGATTCGACTGCATTGCCTGGACGGCCATGGAGCGGCTCATGATAGAGATTTTCATTTCCTTTCTCCCTTATTAGTTTTGAAAATATGCAGTGTGCAGGAGTACCTGGCGCTGCTTTCTGTAATCAGCATACAGCCTGCGCATATGCTTAGTCAAGAAATGGAAGCCGGGAAAATGCTGAATTTCCATCAGAAAGCATTCATTATTTGTAAAAAGTAAATAAAACTATAGTCATTATCTTAAAAAGCGTGCTATAATAAAAACAATAAGCGCTGGAGGAGGAGAATGTCATGATTTCCAATCAGGTGATACAGGCAACAATAGAAGAATTGCGGTCGATTACAAAAATCGATCTCTGCGTGACGGAGACGGATGGGAATACGGCTGCTTCGACATTTGAGCTGGAAAATATTTCTCAGGAGATGATTCGGACCTTTGCGCAGTCGCCCGCGGAAGGGCAGAGCCTGCAGGGATGCCACTTTTTCAAGGTATATGATGAAGGGGTTCTTGCGTACATACTGCTGGCGAAGGGAAGCGGCGAGGACGCTTATATGATCGGAAAGGTGGCTGTCAGTGAGCTTCAAAACCTGATTGTGGCATACAAAGAGCGCTTTGACCGGAACAATTTCATTCAGAATCTGCTGCTGGATAATCTGCTGCTCGTAGATATTTACAGCCAGGCTAAGAAGCTGCATATTGAGACAGAGGCTGTGCGTGTCGTTTATCTGGTGGAGACCAGGGATGAGAAGGACGCCATGGCTCTGGAAGCAGTGAGAAGTGTATTTGCGCCCCGTTCTCAGGATGTGATCACGGCGGTGGATCAAAAAAATATTGTGGTTGTGAAGGCTGTGGGAGAGCAGGATACCTATGAGACGCTGGAAGAGATCGCAGGTATGCTGGCTAACATGCTGAATACGGAAGATGCGGAGAGGGTTCGCGTGTCCTACGGAACCATGGTCGGCCAGCTTAAGGATGTGTCTAAGTCCTATAAGGAAGCGAAGATGGCCATGGAGGTGGGCAGAATTTTTTATCCGGAAAAGACCGTGACTGCCTACCATACGCTGGGAATCGGGCGTCTGATTTATCAGCTGCCGCTGCCGCTGTGCGAGATGTTTATGAAGGAGATTTTCGGAGAGAATCTGCCGGATACCTTCGATGAGGAGACGTTGACGACGATTGAGAAGTTTTTTGAAAACAACCTGAATGTGTCGGAGACAGCCCGCCAGCTTTTTGTGCACCGAAATACACTGGTGTATCGTCTGGAGAAGCTTCAGAAAACCACAGGCCTGGATATCCGTGTGTTTGAGGACGCGCTGACCTTTAAGATTGCTCTTATGGTGGCCAGCTATATGAAATACCTGGACAGGCTTTCCCAGTAAGAGAAAGGGGCTTCATCCGTACAGGGCAAGGCTCACGAGGCTGTGAGGAATAAAAGCCGGATGATTTTGCATATTTTTATATATGCGTCAAAATGGGCAGGCTTTCTCGAATCTGAGAGCCTGCCCACTGCCTTCTGTGGCTTCTTAAGCTTAATCTGAATTTTTAATCGTTTTCTTTTTCTTTGCGGTTTTTTCCGGAAGGTCTGTCCTGGCCGGGAAACTGGTCGATCAGCTTTTCAATCACCTGTTTTTTCATATATACGTCGAAACTCAGCATACAGATAAAGGCAAAGAGCTGAAGAAAATCACTGTCTTCCTCCGGCGCGCCGGAAAAGGTGTCTTTTGAGGTCTGGTATTTTTGGATCAGATCCTCCTTCATGACCTCGATTTGGCTTTTTTCCAGGCTGAATACCTCGGAGTAAATGCGATCGAGCTGCAGCTCATGCTCTGTGTGAAAGTAACGTTCCGTCAGCGGAGCGAGCAGGCTCTGAATATCATTGATGGAAAGGATATTTTTAAAATAATAAATAAAAATCAGAAGCAGCATATGCTCCCTGGAATATTTTTTCTTTTCCGGAGGGGGAAGCAGATGATTCTTTGCATAATTGTTGATCATGGTTTTTGTAAGAATCTTATCGTCTTCGTAACGCCTGGACGCGCTCAGATGGCTGTCCATAAAGGTGGTCACCTGATCCATGTAAAGGTCAATTCCGGGAATGTCTTCCGGTTTGATATAGTCGATGCGATCCAGGCTCTGTAAAATGCTCTCCAGAAGGTTTTGACTGTCGATGGTCATATCATTCACCCCCAGAATTTCATTATATAGTATTCAAAACTATATGACAAGAGTCAAATCTTAATTTTATTTTAATTTGTTTTCCCAGAAAGGCAGAATGGCTGTTTCGACCGGAAAATGCGCACTTTGCAGCTGTACACGAAAGAAGGCCCCGGAAGGATTTCCTCTTGTGCAGAGGCGGGGAGATGTAATATAATAGGACTTAAGAATCAAACCGGCGGCAGCGTCCGGCCGTGTACAGTTCAGACAGGCTGAACGGGAACTCAGCCGTCTTTATATAAGGAGGAAAGCAATGGCAAATATTTTAAAGAGGTTTGGGGATATCATGTCGGCGAATATCAACGCGCTTCTGGACAGGGCGGAGGACCCGGAGAAGATGATTGATGAGTATCTGCGTGATATCGAGAGCGATCTGGGCAAGGTGAAGGCTGAGACGGCGGCAGTGATGGCGTCTGAGACGAAGGCGAAAAGAGAGCTTGACGAGTGCACTCAGGACATTGCGAAGATGCAGCGGTATGCGGAAAAGGCTTTGATGGCCGGGAATGACAATGACGCGCGCCAGTTTCTGGAGAAGAAGGCTCAGCTTACAGCTCAGCAGGAGAGCTTAAAGCAGGCATATGATGCGGCTGCGGCAAATGCGGCGAAAATGCGTGAAATGCATGATAAGCTGGTGAAGGATTTGGATAACCTGCAGGCGAAGCGCGACGCGATTAAGGCCAAGGTGGCGGTAGCGAAGACACAGGAAAGGATGAATAAAATGGGATCCAGCATTGCCGGAGCGGGAGAGGCCATGGCAGCCTTTGACCGTATGGAGGAGAAGGCAAACCGTATGCTGGACGAGGCAAACGCCATGTCCCAGCTCAATGATTCCGGAGACAGCATCGACGATCTGGCGAGAAAATATGATTCGGACGACAGTTCTTCCTCTGTAGACGACGAGCTGGCGGCGCTTAAGGCAAAGATGGGCTTATAGTACATAATCAGCAATAACAGGGGACGAGATGGAAAACCAAATATACTATTGTGAAAACTGCGGCGGCGTCATGGAATTTGATGTGGAGACCCAGAGCCTCAAATGTCCGAACTGTGATACGGTGGTTCCGATTTTGAACGAGAAGGAGCGCATCGTGGAGCACAGCCTGACGCGGCATGCCATGCAGACGATACGTGCGGAAGAGAAAACGACGCAGACTATGGAGTGTAAGGGCTGCGGAGCGAAAATCGAGGTAGACCCTACGAGCACTGCGGTGGAGTGTCCGTACTGCGGTTCCAGCTACGTGCTGGCGGAGAAGCAGGAGGATGCTATTATTCCGGACGGCGTGATTCCGTTTCAGATTGACAGGGAGCGGGTAGGTGAGCTGTTCCGCCACTGGATGAAGGGGCGCTGGCTGGCTCCCGGCGAGCTAAAGCATCTGTACCAGAGGGAGCGGCTGCAGGGAGTGTATCTGCCCTACTGGACCTTTGATGCGAAGGCTGACGCCAGATATACAGCGATGGGCGGGCGTCACAGGACGGTTACGCACAGAAGCTCTGACGGAAAGACTACCCATCGCGTCGTGACGGACTGGTATCCTACCTCCGGTTCACTGCGAAAGGCCTTTGACGATGTGCTCGTGCCGGCTTCTCACAAGCTGGATGAGGAGCTTTTGAGGAGGACAGGGGTTTTTGGCACGCAGCAGATGGCTTCCTATGCCCCGGAGTACTTTTCGGGCTACGGCGCTGAATGCTATACTGTGGATCTGGATGACGCTCATGGAGAGGCGCTTCAGGCTATGGGGCAGGAGCTGGAAAGCATGGCCAGACAGGATGTCCTGCGCCGGTTTGATGAAGTGCGCGACGTCCGGGTCCGGGCCGATTACCGGGATGAGACCTATAAGCATGTGATGATGCCGGTTTATACGACTGCATATAGTTATAAGGGAAAGCAGTATCACGTGCTGATCAATGGGCAAAGCGGCCGCGTGGAGGGCGATTACCCGAAGAGTCCGGTAAAAATCGCGGGAATTGTAGCAGTGATTCTGATCATAGTGGCGTCTCTTTACTGGTTCAGCAGAGACGACGACAGAGGATACGCGGACATTCAGAATACCTGGACGGCAGAAGCGGCGACAGAGCTGGGAGATGAGGAGGAAATTCCATGGGATTATTTGGAGGACAGTTTGCCAACGTAGTCGAATGGCAGGAATTCCGGGACGATATGCTGTTCTGGAAATGGAGCAATAAAGAAATCAAGAAAGGAAGCCGCCTGATTATCCGGCCCGGGCAGGACGCCATTTTCCTCTACAACGGCAAGGTAGAGGGAATCTTCCGGGATGAGGGAAGCTATGATATTGAGTCAGACATCATTCCCTTCCTGTCTACGCTGAAGGGCTTCAAGTTTGGTTTCAACAGTGGAATACGGGCAGAGGTGCTGTTTATCAACACGAAGGAGGTTCTGGTGAAATGGGGAACCAAAAATCCTGTGCTGATGCCTGCTCCGGGCCTTCCGGGCGGCATGCCTATCCGGGCTTTTGGAACCTTTGCCTGCAAGGTGGCGGATTATGACGCGCTGATTGAAAAGGTGGCCGGAATCCGGCAGCAGTTTACGGTAGAGGACGTCAAGGAACGGATTACCGGCATGCTGGATCAGCTCCTGATGAAATGGATTTCAAAAGAAGGAAAGGATATGTTCAATCTTCAGGTGAATGCCCATGAGATCGGGCAGGGCATCCAGGAGGATCTGGACATGGAGATGCAGAAGATTGGAATCGGTATCTCGAGCTTTGCCGTTTCCAGCTTCAACTATCCGCCCGAGGTTCAGAAAATGGCGGAGAAGGCTGCGGCCCAGAGTATGATTGGCGACGTCGGACGTTTCCAGCAGGTGGCTATGGGCGAGGCTATGGCAAACGGCCAGGGAGGCGGCACGGCTTCGGAAATGGCAGGAATGGCCATGGGAATGGCGATGGGACAGCAGATGGCGTCTCAGATGCACCAGAGTATGCCAGGCCAGGGAGGCCAGATGAATCAGAACGCGGGAGGCGCAGTTCCAGCAGGAGGCTCGGCCCCGAATTTCTGTCCCAACTGCGGGACGAAGACGAACGGAGCAAACTTCTGCCCCAATTGCGGCCAGAAGCTTGTCTAGCATGTATTTCAACACGATAGAATAAGAGATGTAATAGAAAAGAGACAACGGATTATGAACAGTAATACCCTGAATCAGGTTACGTTAAATCCGGAGCAGCAGGAAGCGGTGCTTCATACAGAAGGGCCGCTTCTGATTTTGGCGGGAGCCGGCTCCGGAAAGACCCGCGTGCTCACGCACCGGGCGGCATATCTCATTGAGCAGGGAGTAAATCCCTGGAATATCCTGGCCATTACCTTTACGAACAAGGCGGCCGGGGAGATGCGGGAACGCATCAATCAGATTGTAGGCATGGGCAGCGAGAGCATCTGGGTCAGCACCTTTCACTCGACCTGTGTGCGGATTCTGCGCTGTTTTATAGACAGGCTGGGCTTCGATACCTCCTTTTCCATCTATGATACGGATGATCAGAAAAGCGTGATGAAGGATGTCTGCAGGAAGCTGGATATTGATACCAAGATCATGAAAGAGCGCACGCTGCTGTCTGCTATTTCCAGGGCCAAGGATGAGCTGATCAGTCCGGCGGAGATGGCGCTGAATGCGGGACAGGACTTCCGGGCGCAGCGTACGGCGGCGGTATATAAAGAATACCAGGATCAGCTGCACCGGAATAACGCGCTGGATTTTGATGATTTGATTATGAAAACCGTGGAGCTGTTTCAGAACTGTCCGGATGTGCTGGACAATTATCAGGAGCGGTTTCGTTATATTATGGTGGACGAGTACCAGGATACGAATACGGCCCAGTTCCGCCTGGTGAGCCTTCTGGCCTCCAAATACCGGAATCTCTGCGTGGTGGGTGACGATGACCAGTCTATCTACCGGTTCCGGGGAGCCAATATCCGGAATATTTTAAATTTTGAAAATGTGTTTCCGGATGCAAAGGTCATTAAGCTGGAGCAGAATTACCGTTCCACCGGAAACATTCTGAATACGGCGAACGATGTGATTCGGAATAACGTGGGCCGCAAGGACAAGCGCCTCTGGACGGATAACGGAGACGGAGCTCCGGTACATTTCCGGCAGTTTCAGAATGGGTTTGAGGAAGCGGAATACGTAATTGGAAATATCAGAAGCCATGTGGAAAAGGAAGAGGCGGATTACCAGGATCACGCAATCCTTTACCGGACCAATGCCCAGTCCCGTCTTTTTGAGGAAAAGCTGATTTATGCCAGCATTCCCTATAAGCTGATCGGCGGCGTAAATTTCTATGCCCGCAAGGAAATCAAGGATCTGCTGGCCTACCTGAAAACGATTGACAACGGCCGGGACGAGCTGGCAGTCCGTCGTATCATTAACGTCCCCAAACGGGGAATCGGAGCCACGACGCTGACCCGGGTGGGAGACTACGCGGCCGCGTATGGAATCAGCTTCTACGACGCCCTTCTTCAGGCAGCAGATATTCCCGGAATCGGCCGGGGAAGCGCCAAGGTTCTGCCCTTTACGGTGCTGATTCAGACCCTTCGTGCAAAGCAGGAGCAGCTGAGCGTCAGTGAGCTTCTCGAGGCAGTGATTGAAGAGACCGGCTATGTGAAGGAGCTGGAGCTGGAGGACACAGAGGAGTCCAGGGCCAGAATCGAAAACATTGACGAGCTGCTCAGCAAGGTCCGCGACTACGACGACAACGCGGAAGAGCCTTCCTTAAGCGGATTTCTGGAGGAGGTAGCCCTTGTCGCCGACATTGACAATCTGGAGGAAAACAGCAACCATGTGGTGCTTATGACCCTTCACAGCGCGAAAGGCCTGGAATTTCCTTATGTCTATATGGCAGGCATGGAGGAAGGCCTGTTTCCCAGCTATATGTCAATTATGGCTGAAGATCCCAGGGAGGAGATCGAGGAGGAACGCCGTCTCTGCTATGTAGGCATCACCCGGGCGAAGAAGGAATTGACGCTGACAGCGGCGAGGCAGCGCATGATCCGTGGTGAGATTCAGTATAATCAGGTTTCCCGCTTTATCCGGGAGATTCCGGAGGAGTATCTGGATGTCAAAAATGAAACGCCGGGCCAGCGGGCAAAGGAAGAATGGGAGGTGCGCCGGGAGAAACGCAGAGAGGCTTACATGGAAGCCCGCAGAAGCCTGCGCTCCAAGCCCTTCGAGACAGCGCCTGTCACAGTGACAAAAGCAGACCATCTGGATTACAGCGTAGGCGACCGGGTCCGCCATCTGCGATTTGGAGAGGGTACTGTGCTGGAGATTACCGAAGGCCGGAAGGATTACGAGGTCAAGGTAGAGTTCGATACGGCTGGCGTAAAAAAGCTCTTTGCTTCCTTTGCAAAACTGAAAAAAATCTAGGAAACGATAGTAATTTTGACTGCTGTGTGGTATAATATGAGCAGTTAGCAGGCGTGGATGTCCCATGACGCAGAAAGGAAGTATGAGGCATGAACAAGATGGAAGATTTTCTGGCAGCGACCAGACTGAACGAACTGATTCACAAGAAGGAAGAAGACGAAAAGAATAAGAACACACTGCTTTGGGTTCTTGCGATTATCGGTGCCGTAGCGGCTATCGCAGGAATCGCGTACGCTGTGTACCGCTTCCTGACTCCGTCTTATCCGGAGGAATTTGAAGATGATTTCGATGACGATTTCGACGATGACTTTTTTGAGGATGGAGAAGAAGAGTAGCACTTGATGAAAAAAGGGCGCCTCAAGACGTGGAATGTTTTGAGGCGCCCTTTTTGGGAACCTTCAGGTTTTCCGACAGGGAAAACAGAAGAGAGAAACAGGAGGGGGAAGCAAATGAAAAAAAGGCGCAATCCATTGGCTCAGTTTCTGATTGGACTGATAATGCTGGCGGCAGGACTTTACTGGTTTATGTCCAACGTAACAGTCAGCACACACTTCGGCTTCAGGCTCTGGGGCTTTCACTTTGGAGCCGGACTGGTGGTCGTTCCCTTTATTGCGGGAATTATATGGCTGTTTCTGAATGTGGATTCTGTAGGAGCGAAGCTGCTGACAATATTGGGAGTCGTGATAATACTGGCTTCTATTATTTCAAATATTCGTTTCGTGTTCCGCGCTACGAGCCTCTATGTGTATCTGATTATGCTGATCCTTATCTTTGGAGGAGCAGCTCTGGTGGGCCAGGTGCTGCTTGGCGGTCCGAAGGATAAGGACGGAAGGAAAAAATAAAAGCGCAGACGCCGCGCACAGACAGGAGTATTTATGAAAAAGGGAGAAATTTACGAGGGAACCGTAGAAAAGACAGAGTTCCCGAACCGTGGAATTATAAAGGCGGAGGAACGCCGCATCATAGTAAAGAATACGATTCCGGGCCAGAAGATCCGCTATCGGATCCGCAAGCTGCGGAAAGGAACCGGCGAAGGCCAGCTTTTGGAGGTACTGGAGCCGTCGCCCCTGGAGACAGAGCCGGCCTGTCCGCATTTTGGACAGTGCGGCGGCTGTACCTATCAGAACCTGCCCTATGAGGAACAGCTCCGGCTGAAGGAGAGCCAGCTGCGGGAGCTTCTTGACGGAGCAGTTTGGAAACCCTATATGTTTGAAGGAGTAAAAGAAAGCCCCCGCCGCCTCGCCTACCGCAATAAGATGGAATTTTCCTTTGGCGATGAGGTAAAGGACGGGCCTCTGGCCCTCGGCATGCATAAACGCGGCGGCTTTTATGATATCGTTACGACGGACCAGTGCCAGATTGTAGATGAGGATTACCGCAAAATCCTGTCCTGTACCCTTCAATATTTTCAGGAGCAGGGGCTGCCTTTCTATCACAGACTGCGCCATACCGGATATCTGCGCCACCTGCTGGTAAGAAAGGGCGCGAAAACCGGCGAGATTTTGGTAGATTTGGTAACGACGACGCAGCTTTCGCTGCCTTGGGGAGCAGAAGCAAAGGCAGAAAACATGCAGCCACAGGGAGCAGCGGCTGTGCAGCAAGAGGATGGATTTTCAGCTGCTCGATCGGCAGATGCAGCCAACCCTCGGCAGATACAGCAGATTCAGCGGATGGATGCCGACTGGTCAGAGCTGCTGCGCGCCCTGGAGCTGGATGGAACCATCGCAGGCATCCTTCATACATACAACGACAGTCTGGCTGATGTGGTTCAGAATGACCGGACAGAGGTTCTATATGGGCGGGACTATTTCTATGAAGAACTTCTGGGACTGCGTTTTAAGATTTCCCCGTTTTCCTTTTTCCAGACGAATTCTCTGGGGGCCGAGGTCCTTTACAGCACAGCCAGGGATTATGTCGGCGATACGAAGGACCGTGTGATTTTCGACCTTTACAGCGGTACCGGCACGATCGCACAGATTCTTGCGCCGGTGGCTCAGAAGGTGGTCGGCGTGGAGATTGTGGAGGAGGCCGTAGAAGCTGCGCGTGTAAACGCGCAGCTGAATGGACTTGCCAACTGCTCCTTTATCGCCGGTGATGTGCTGAAGGTCGTGGACGAGCTTCAGGACAAACCGGATCTGATTGTGCTGGATCCGCCCCGGGACGGAATTCATCCCAAGGCGCTGCAGAAGATTATTGATTTTGGGGTGGAGCGGATTGTGTATATCAGCTGTAAGCCCACGAGCCTGGTAAGAGATCTGGAGATGCTGCAGGGCAGGGGGTATCAGGTGGAGAAGGCTGTTGGGGTGGATATGTTTCCGGGGACGGGGCATGTGGAGACAGTGTGCAAACTTTCCCGTAAAATCAAGGAATCTTAAGAATTGAACAGATAAAATATAGGATTTTGTCGACCTCTTGTCTACCCTTTTTTGAGGAAGTAGACAAGAGGCATTTTCTTTATGAGGATATAGCCTGCATGAAGAGCCGGACAGCGTCATCCTGCATCTTCTCAGTATTGAAGACGTAACGCTCCATAGTGGTCTTGATGTCTTTGTGCCCCAGGCGCTCCATAACAGTTTTTGGCTGCGCTCCATTCTCTGCCAGGATGGTTCCGTGTGTATGCCGCAGGCTGTGGCTGTGAAACAGCGGATTGTTCAGCTCATGATGCACGACACGAGCACAGTATTTAAAGGATTCCGGGGTGAGCAGTTCTCCATTCTCCCGGACGGATAGCGGCATGATTTCCGGATACGGCAGCAGGATGTCTGCGCGGGCCTGCTCCACACGCCCATCAGGCAGCAGATAGCTCTTTATGAAGTATTCTCCGTACCGCAGCCGGTTTTCCTTCCTGGTGTGAAGCTCAGCCTTCAGTGCGGCCTCGTAATCCGGATCTATTTTGATTGACCGGATAGAATTATACTTGGGCTGCCGATATACCCAGACGCCATGCTCTTTCTTCAGTTGGTGCCTGATATGAAGGGTATGGGTTTTAAAGTCCACATCATTGCCCAGGTCAATTCCATAGGTCTCCCCGATGCGCGTACCGCAGTGATATCCGGTAACGATAGGAAGATAGAAGATACTGCCCTGCGGAAACCGCTGCAGAATGGCAGCATAATCTTCCGGAACGCAGATATACTCTGTATGAGCTTTTGTCTGCTTTGAGACCGGCACTTTCGGGACTTTTACATAAAAGCAAGGATTGGCCTTTATATACTGGCAGGGCTGCACAGCATAGTTAAGAGCACCCTGCAGGCAGGCCAGGATATTCTTGATCATACTCTGGGAATATCCCCGATCCTTTTTACCATCAATCCACTTCTGGATGATATCGGGCTCCAGAGAGGCGAGGCGGTAGCTTCCCAGCTCCGGCTTGATATGGTTCCGTGTCTTACTCTCATAATCTGCATACGTGTTATAGGCAAGATGCCGCTGCACATAATTCTCCAGCCAGTAGTCCATGTAGTCAGAGACGCTCAGCTCTGACGGCCGGAAGATGCGGCCGGCGTTCTCATACTCGGCTTTTGCCTGGGTTCCTGCTGCCACGGCGTCAGCTTTCGTCCTGTAGCCGCCCTTGGATACAGACTGGCGTTTGCCGCCTACCCTGGCAGCCTCAAAGGACCATTCCCAAGTCTTCCCGCGTTTTCGTGTTCGTAATTCTCCCATTTTCATTCTCCCTTCCGCTGGCGGGCTGGATCAGGGAATGAGCTGGGGATAATTCGGAATAGCTACCAGTAATCTGTATGCCGCTAAAATGAGCATAAATGTATTTCCTGTAAGATGTGGTTAATAACACGTCTCATAAAAGCGATTATTGCGGACTCCTTCAGTCATAAAATGGCAAATACTATAATCGCAGTTTTTATACTGCGTCTGAAAATGTTTGTCAATCATAGCGCGATACATATCAATATTTAGCAGGTCATCTTCTATCAGATCAGTACCGCATTGAATAGCGGAAATAACACTATCCATTGCTTTAGAAGATAAGCGCGGGTGTTCTTCATTGAAAGCATTCATGTAGGCTTGGTAATAGTATTCAATGATGTCTATGTATGGTTGTGGATCTTCTGCGTTTGCTCGATTGCAAGCACCTATGATCTGTTTTTCCAGAATAGACCAGTCAAAAGGTGTGCTAGGTGTGCTACGCTTTGGCGTCGCACCTTTTAATACAGAAGTCTTTGTAGTATTCTCTGTGTATTCTATGGTATTGGATACACTGTTTTGATGTACTCCATCACACCTATTTGGTGTAATAGAAACACTATTTTGATGTGACGAAATGACTTTATTCAGCATGCTGTAATCAATAGTATACCATTTGGTTTTATCAAATCCAGCTTGATTGTAATTTCCAGAAATTAAAAGTCCTTTCTTTTCTAAATCGGAAAAAGCACGCTGTATAGTGTTACGATGCCAGAAAGGGAATTGTTCCTGCCATTGTTTATAACTGTTATATACCCAATAATGGCCGTCTATATAGTCTTGTTTGCCCTTTTCTTTGATTTTAAGCCAATAATGTACTTGCTGTAATATGATAGATTGGTTTAACCCTATAATGGCTGCCAGTGTTGGAAGGACCTGTAGAGGGTGTTCATCAAGAAGTAAATTATTGATAGTATATCGCCTCCTGTGCATCGTTTTAGTTACTATTAGGTTATTCTTCAGGATTTTTTTCCTTACTCATTTAGTGAGGATATTTAAGGAAAAATCAACAAAATTGTAATACTTATTCAGTTAATTTTTCACGTAACATTTTTAGCTCTAATTGTCGATTGGCGATATCAGCATCTATAACGGCTAATTCGGATTCACATTCCTGTATTCGCATTTGCAAATCAGAGATTCTTTTTTTAGAATCAGAGATTATTGCAGTTAACTGTGTCCTTTTTCCTAAAGCGCCTTCATATTCTTGCGTCAATCGATTTAATTTATTAATTAAATCCCTAGTATCTAATAGAGTTTGTTTTAATTCATTATCTAGAATACGTGGCTTAAATGTGGCAGTGTTTTTGTCGGGAGCATTTGTTATAATATCAGATAGCTCAGATGTTTCCATATCAAGCGCTTTTGCTAATTTGCTTAAAGTTTCGGCACTGATGGAACTATCTCTTTTTATAGTTGCGTATAATGTATTTTGTGAAATACCAGAATCTCTTGAAAGCTGAGCTATTTTAATATTTTTATTTTTCAAATATTCTTGTAATCTTTTTCCTTCACCCATGAAAGTCCCTCCTTAATTATTATTAAAGCACAATTTTTTTGCATTTGCAAATAAAAATAAATACATATGCAAAAAAACATTGACAGTAGACCGTGTATTGATTATAATGCAAATATAAGGTGCATTTGTACCAATATTGCGCAAGAAAGGGGCAAAAAATGAGAATCAACAGGATTAAGCTGGTAACAGAAATGGCACGCCAAGGAATAACACAGTTACAGCTTGCGGAGCAATCTGGTTTATCAAGGACGACTATTAGTGGCGTACAAAATGGTCGTTCTTGTTCCAATGTTACAGCAATCAAAATTGCGGACACATTGAAAGTACCAATTGAGTCGTTATTAGAAAATTGAGAAAGCTGGCGGGCTGGATCAGGAAATGAACTGTTGCGACGTCGCAACAGAAAGGCTGGTGAATCATGGGTAATAGGTCATATGTGGCACAGATAGAGGATTATCTTCTGGAGCTGAGAGAGACTATGCCTGTATGTGATCAGGTGCACGCCTGGGGATTTGGGGCGCTTTGCTTTGCGAAGCGCTTGGGAATAGTTTCTAATGAGGATTATGACCGGCTCCTGAAGGAGCATAACATCAGGTTTGGAAAGGACAGCTGGAATGAGCATTGAGAAATTACCAGGAAAACGGGGGGTGGACAAGTATGGCAGTACAGACATATAAGCCGCTTTATACGGTAAAAGAAGTGTCAAAGATTCTTCAGGTGAGCATAAACTCAGTGTATGACCTGATGAACAGGGGAAAACTCCCTTATTTGCAAATAGGTGCGAAGAAGGTAAGGGGGAGTGATCTGGAGAGGTTTATTGAGACCTATCCGGTAGAAAATGCAACTGAACAGGAGGAACGCAGAGCGTGACAATGAAAGAATGGGCGCTTTATTACGCAGCTCAGGGTTTTGCAGTAATTCCATTAAAACCTCCGCGCCTGCCCGGTCAGAAAAAGCCAGGGAAAGAACCTATGACAGCTCACGGCGTTCTGGATGCTACAACGAATGCAGAGATGATTAACCAGTGGTGGGATAGCTGTCCGGATGCGAACATTGGAATAGCCACAGGAAGCAGATCCGGCGGCCTTGTGGTTGTAGATCTGGACATTGATGAAGACAGAGGCATTAATGGCTATGAAATGCTGAAAGACTGGCAGAGGGAGCATGGAAATCTTCCTGATACTCTGCAAAGCATAACAGGGCGCGGTGGATATCATATCTTCTTTCGGGATTCCGAAAAGCACTCTAATAGAGCCGGATTATATGATGGTGTTGATATTAGGGGTGAAAATGGCTATATTGTAGCGCCGCCATCTTTACATGAAAGCGGAAAGAGATACGAATGGGAGCAGGGGCCGGACGAGTATCAGATCGCACAGGCTGATGATAAAGTGAAGGAATTCCTTTCTGGTCCACCCTCTGAATCAAAAGCGGTAGGCTTTCAGATGCCGGAGGCAATACCGGAGGGGCAGAGGACAGACACTCTCGTTAGGCTGGTATGCAGCCAGCAGGCCAAAGGGCTTTCTGATGAAGCTATACGCGCCGCAGTCCAGGCAGAAAATAATACGCGCTGTGTGCCGCCGCTTACAGATGAAGAAATGGAAAAGACGGTTTTCCCGGCTTTGAAGCGGTATCAGAAAGGAACTGCGCCATACAAGGCAGTCCTTGACAAAGGTGAATTCAGGGTGGCAAAACAGCCGATGAAGTTTAGTCTGGAAAAAGCAAGTAGCGTTATTATAAAAAATCCAGAATGGCTGATTCCAGGATATATTCCCAGATACGGAATAACCACAATAGCCGGAGAGGGTGGAGTTGGAAAGACCTCTATCTGGTGTTCGATTGTAGCCAATATCACTTCAGGGAGGAATTCATTTCTTTTGAGTGAGCAGATCCCATTCACCAGCCCGCCGGAAGATGTTTTGGTGTTGTCGGCAGAAGATTCCTGGTCATATGTTCTTAGGGCCCGGCTTGAAGCCAATGGTGCAGACCTTGACAAAATCAGTTTTCTGTCACCAGAGGATGAAAGATTTGTTGATCTGAATTTTAATGGTGACTTATTGAAAGGGATTATCGAGGAGAATCGACCGAGCGTTATTGTGTTTGACCCTTTGCAGGCATTCATTCCGGCTAATTTGAAAATGGGTGATAGGAATGCTATGAGAAAATGCTTTTCTCCATTAATTGGATATGGTGGACAGTACAAGGTCACGTCAATTATTATCGCTCATGCAAATAAACAGTCAGGAGTATGGGGAAGAAAGAGGATTGCAGACAGCTCCGATATTTGGGATGCGTCCAGATCTGTTCTTATGGTGGGAACTACACCAGATGAAGGTATCCGGTACATATCTCAGGAAAAATCAAATTACGGGAAACTGAGTGATACTGTCTTATTTTCGCTTGATGAATGCGTACCGACCTTTAAATGTTATTCAACCAAGAGAGATAGGGAATTTATTCAGGCTGAAGCGAGGGAACGGAATATAAGGCCAGTGATTGAAGATGCAAAGGATTTTATTATTGATACACTTAGGGAGCGGAAGCAGATAGAGATTCCTGAGTTAGATGGATTAGCCGTTGCAAACGGAATTAGCGAAAACGCTTTAAAGAATGCAAAGGCGGTTCTTAAAAAAGACAATTTAACACATGTTTGGTCTGTAGGATTTAATCCTAAAAAATATTTTATGTCTCTTAAAGCCCCTGAGAAAATCAACGAGTACGTTAAAATCCCTTAATTTATAGGGGTTGAGCGTAATAGAGGCTCATCAACGAGTACGATAGAACGAATAGTACGTACTAGGGGATGCCAACGAGTACGATAAAGCCAGTATTTATCAGGGTTCACACCGTACTGGTGGATTTTCTCAGTATGTATAAGAGCTATCCCCGAGTAAGCGGGAAATTTCTTCAGGCTTTCATTAAAATTTACAGGAGGAAAAAGAAAATGTTTGAGAATTGTGAAGTAATCGGAACGGTGCATTCACAGAAGTTGGGAGTTGATGTCCCGCTTCTGGGAATTGCATGGATGTCAGATGAAGAATGGCAGCGGATTGCGGCAGAAGGCGCAGTAGAAAATTACATTCGTGAAAATGACCATGAACCGGAGAGTCTGGAAGAAGCGTTCCGCTGGCAGAGAGAATGGCTGGACAGCAAAGAAGTTATATAATGCCGCGTTATCTGCGGCCGGAAAGGAGATTTTTATGGACGAGAAACTTTTAGAGAAGCTGGACGAGCTGATACAGGAGCTGTCCTGTATGAATGGGAATCTGGAGAGCATTTCGGAGAATCTGGAGGCTCTGGCGGGCTGTGTGGACGATGATGAAGGGAAGCCGAGGCTGCTCATTGGTGGATACGTGGAAAAGTATGACTGGATGGCCGTACAGAACGCCCGGTCAGTGCGGCGGTGCATGGAAAGAGAAGCAGGAAAGAATGGGAAATAAGAAAAATGCCCTTGCCAGTGCGCCAACACTGGCAGGGGCGGCATAGCCGGAGCTACACAATAAAACCACTTACATAGTAGCATATATTCCGGCAGGAAGGAATATGAAATGAGGAACTTTATAAAGAATAATAATATTGAGTGTGAACTTAAAGGAAAGCCCCACTTATTTGAGTTTATGAAGATGGCTGTTAATTTGAGTGAAGCAGAAATTAAGCAAGCAACGGAAATGCTTTGTAATCTGAAGGGAAAGAAAGGCACGATGGCATGATGAACTTTAATCTTATTGAAGAAAACGGAATGCAGTTTATGGAAATGTATTGTCCCAGCGTTGCGGAGGTCGTGGGTCTGGCTCCGAAAGGAAGTTCTAAGCCGCTGCGCTTCCCGATTGTAGGATATGAGAAAGATGGAGAAGGTAATATGGTTCCTCATTTGGGCGTCAAGATGATGTCGGACGAGAAGTACAAACGATTGACACAAGAAAAACGGAATTGTGGTTATCAATTAAGATAATGTAGTAACCACAGGAGAAAAATAATGTTTTGCGTGATACAAGAAGTAGCTGTCCGTAAGGCTTCCAAAGGGGAGCCACGGACCATAGAAGTCCATGAGACGAGGCTCACATTAAACGGCGAGGAATACATATTTTACGGCTATAATTATAGCAGTGAACGATTTGAGCGCCCTGTGAAAAATTCATTCCGGATCAGTATTCATCAAAGCTATAGGGAGGCCGGAAAAGTCAGGAAGAAGCAGACGGTTATCTGTACTGTTAGGTATTATGACATTGTTGATTTAGGAGGATGGATTGGTGACTGTTGCTCTCTGAATGATAAAGCGGTGGCCTTGGGGATATCGGAAAATGAATTGGTGGATATGGTTTATAAAAAGTTCCAGCCAATTATTGACCGGGTGATGGAAGAATATTCAAATACAGAGGAATATGTGGCCAGAGAGAAGCATCGACGAGTTATTGATGAATATAGGAAGCAGAAAGAAGCGTTTGCAGAGGAATATGGTGTGAGCCGCGATGTGTATGACCGCTGCTTTGATGTTTTTGGAAAGCTGAGGAATCCAGAATATTTACAAAAGATACAGACCAGGAGAAAGGAACAGGCTGAGTATGAACGCCAGAGCCGTGAAAACAGCCGTAGGTATTGGGAAAATAACAGCGATAACTACGGGGGATATGATAATGAAGTGTTTGGGGGCTACACAACGGATGACAAGGCCATCCTGAAAAAATTTTATCGTACTTTGTCCAAAGCGTTCCATCCAGACAGTAATCCGGATAAAGATACCTCCGAGGAAATGAAGGTATTGAACAGTCTGAAGAGCAAATGGGGATTGTAGTTATTCTTGTGAAAATCGTAATAACCACGGAAAGGAAGTGATGCTATGCTTGCTTCAGATGTAATCAGCCAAATAAAGAGACAACGGAATGCCTGGATGGTGGTGGCAATAGCCAGCCTGATATTGAACGTGATCCAGTTTATCTGCAGAAAATAACCTTTTATGAGCCGGGGAACGGTGCGCCAACACCCGAACCCGGCGGCATATCAGGGAAAGTAAATATTATAGAGCCGGACGCAAGACGCAGAGCCAGAACCTACTTAGAGTAGTGGAAATCTGGCTCTGTTTTTGCGTTAAATGTGGGGAGAGGTGGCTGAAAAATTTGGTGTAAAATAAATAATAGTAGAAGCAGTTGCAGAAGTTGAAGGAAGGAGACAGGCTATGTGTAATGAAATGATTCGCCGGGAAATGAAAAGGTGCGGTATTTATTGTTGGCAGGTGGCTGATAAATTGGGAGTGGCGGAAAGTACATTTTATCGGATGATGCGTCATGAACTTCCGGAAAAACGTAGAAATGAAGTCCTGGCGGCTATTGGAAAGGTGAAAGCAGGTTGATTGAGTGGCAAGAAAACGAGTGTTTACAGAAGACCTCATAGCGGCTTTTCTGGAGTATGATAAGATTTCTGATATTATGCGGGCAACAGGCCTCAGCAGGAATACGGTCACAAGGTACCGGGACGATCCACAATTTCAGGATATACTGAATCAGCGTAGAGTGCAGATAATCCGTCGGAGTGTCCAGAAGATGCAGCAGTCTTTGACAGACTGTGTGAATGTACTGAACCGCATCATCAATAATGATGATATTTCGCCTCAGATAAGGGTAAACGCTATTCAGATTATGATGTCGCAGTGTAAGTCCTGGACAGAGACAGCGGACCTGGCAGAGCGGGTTGAGGCACTGGAAAGGCAGAGCAAAGAGGAATAATTGACTGATTTCAGGGGTGTGATATGAAGTCTTTATATGCAAGAATCGAGGCGCTGGAGAAACAGGCTCCTCAAAGTTTAATTTTAGCAGTTCCTATGGCTGATGGGACTGAGAGAAAAATGAATGTAAAAGAATTTCTGACTTGTGCTCCGGATGAGCTTGCAGATCCGGTGAAAGACAGAGAATGTATATTTCCATTTCGCATAGTACAGGGGAATAGTTTGAAAGACCTGGATGCCTTGCTGGATGGATATGTACCGATGAGGGAATTATGACTGGACTTGAAAAGAGAATTAAATTGTTAGAAAGTCGAATGGCACTTCGCCAAAAAGAAAAGAAACGGCATGAGCCTTTTATGGTTCTGGCTCCCTGGTCGATGGCAAAAGATGAAACGATTATAAAGTATTATCCGGAAGGGCTTTATCAGTCGCCAAAAGTCTTAGAGTATTTGCCTTTGAGAGAAGCTGTTGATCTGGCGGATGAAGAATTTAAAAAGAAATTGTATGTTCAGGTTAGTATGGGAATGTGCGTTGAATGGATGCATGTTTTCACGCAGACAGGCAAATTGTACACGCAGGAGCAAAAAGAAAGGTTTAGAAGTCGGGACATGGAGCAATATCCGGAGATTGCCTGGTTATATCAAACGGATGAGGGCCGGGAAATGGCAAAGGTGTTGGCCCGTTTACCTCAGACATGGAGCTTCCGCGGTATTTAGAGGAGACAGAATGAATTTAGAACAAAGAATAAGAAAGCTGGAAGATGCAGAGGAACAGAAAAAACGGAAATTTGTTGTCTTTCCTCGATTCTACAATGGACAGTATTATATCGGCGGAGAACTTATTGCGGACCTGGGAGCGTATATGCGCCAGTGTGGTGCGAAGGTGGCTATCGTTAATGATTTGCCGAGAATCAACGAAAAAGGAGAACATATTTTATGAACAGAATACTGGCAGGGATTGTGGTAGATGAAGAATTATATGAAAAGATCACTGCGCGGCGATATGACATTGCACCGGACTGGAAAAACGCGTCGTTTAAAGCGGTGGAAATAGCCGCTGATTCAAAGGATTATGCAAAGCATCCAGAATGGCAGAAGAAGTGTCGGGAAATTGTAGAGCAAGTAAAAGAGGAAATTAAGAAATATTATTCAGCCAAAGACGGCAGAAAGGAATACAAAACTATGAAACATCAGGATTTTACCGGATATGTGGATGATTTGAGAAAGATCCAGGGGGACATGGGCAATAAGGCTCAGAACCTTCGTGGGACTGTGGAGAAAGCGCGAAATGATTGGAAACGAGTAACAAATGATAAAAGCATCAGCGAGTTGGGTAGAGCTGAGTGGAAAGCTTCATATCTGCGAGCTGAGGAAGATTTTAAAACGGCCATTGCAGATTTGCATACCGAAATGAATGAGGCATTGGACAAGGTGCAGGAACAGCTTCAGGAGCATTTGGACGATTTCTACGGCCCTAACGGAAGCAGGATTGACGATACTACGATGAAACTGCTTGATGCTGGTTTCCCATTTAATGAAGCTGAGTTTGACCGCCTGATTTCCGGATATACGGACAATCCCACTATGCTCCGGATGCTCGCTCAGTATGCTGAAAATAATAATCTGCGTTCTGAATTGGTGTCAGTATTAGGACACTATGCTAACCAGCGCGGCCGGAAGGAGTTGGAATATTTCAAGAGCATCCGGGAATTGGCGGTCTTGGCTATTCGTGACAAAGGTGTGATTCCGTCATATCAGGCCAGATTTGATGAGATGGCAGAAAAGGCTATAGCAAGCCTCCAGGCTCTTCTGGTGCGTCCTAATGCAGATTAGGAGGACAGTATGATAGTTGTAGGGATTTTATTATTTGTGGTTGTGTGTGAGCTGGCGGCGATTTGTGAAAAGTTAGGAGAAATAGAGAATGAAAAGACAGATATCCGTGATTAAGGACTGTATATGTAAATGTGAGAAGGCATTGGAGATTTTGCCAGGTATAGCAAAACAGCAAAGAGAAATCATGCATTCTGGATTGGATGTTATGTGCGGAAGTATGGCTGAGGAGGAAAAGAGACTATCGGCAATACGAGATCAATATAAAATGATGAGGAGGAATGCTGAAAATGGCCAATATTAGTTTTGAGGATGGATTTGAGGTATTTACAATTAATAATGATCCAGAGCGGGTTATCCGTATTAATCCTAAAGACGGAAATATCTTGGCACGCTTTGAGAAAAGCATGAAAGAATTAAGAGAGGAAAGCGCTGGTATTTCAGGAATTGAGGTCAGAGCAGATGGAAGTCCGGTAGAAACGCAGGAGTTTTCCCTGGCAGAAAGCGTAAAGAGACTGCAGGAATTTAATGAATCCATCAATCAAAAGCTGAACTATATTTTCAACGCTGATGTAGCGGAGGCGGCATTTGGCAGACAGTCTCCTTTGTCTTTAGTTGGTAAGGACAATCGCTTTTTATTTGAAGTATTTTTAGAAGCAGCATTGGAGGCTGTAAAAGAAAAGCTGAATGAAGCAGCAAAAAGCATAGAGAAAAGAACTGAAAAATATACTGGAGCCTATAAAGAAGCGGCATTAAAGGGGAAGAAATACCCGTTCCTGGAGGGGCAAACAAGAGTATGAAGGATGAACTTATGCTTAAGGCCATTCGGGAAATATTAAAGCGGGGGAATACTGCGGAAGTTAAACAAAGGAAGGACGGAATAATAGTTCTTGAGGTAAACAAAAAAATTACATATCAAGACGATAAGTAAAATGGTACTTATTAAGGGCTGAGTGGAGCCGTTAGCTTGCTGAATGCAGGTTAGCGGCTCTTATTTTTGCAGATAGGAATATGACGGAATGATGAAATCTGATGGAAGTATCGTTATCGATACCAGAATTAATTCAGACGGCGTAGAAGCCGGAATAAACAATCTGAAAACTTCCATGACAAGAAAGGTCGGGGAGGTACAGAATTCTATATCTAAACTGGGTGGAACTGCAAAGAAAGTAGGTGCTGCGATAGCGGCAGTATTTGCGGTTAAACAGGTGGTGCAGTTTGGAAAAGAATGCCTGGAACTTGGATCGGATTTGCAGGAAGTGCAGAACGTTGTGGATGTTACATTTCCGGCGATGACCAAGCAGATTGAGGAGTTTGCAAGGAAAGCGGCGGATTCCTTTGGGTTGTCTGAAACAATGGCAAAGAGATACGTTGGTACATTTGGAAGTATGGCAAAATCCTTTGGATATTCAGAAGAAGCTGCCTATGATATGGCAACAGCTTTAACGGGCCTGACGGGAGATGTGGCATCTTTTTATAATTTATCGCAGGAAGAAGCTTACACCAAGTTAAAAAGCGTATTTACTGGGGAAACAGAAACTTTAAAGGACCTGGGCGTTGTTATGACGCAGGCTGCTCTGGATCAATATGCTTTGGCCAATGGAATCGGAAAAACTACAGATGAGATGACGGAGCAGGAGAAAGTGGCTCTGCGTTTTCGGTTTGTGCAGGATCAGCTTTCAGCAGCCAGCGGGGATTTTGCCAGAACATCAGATTCCTGGGCCAATCAGACGAGAATATTTGAGCTAAGGATCCAGTCACTGAAGGCTACAATAGGACAAGGCCTTATAAATTTGTTTACGCCTATTATTAAAGCTATCAATGTATTTCTTGAAAAACTCTCTGTGGCGACAACGGCTTTTAAAGATTTTACGGAATTGATTATGGGGAAAAAGTCTGCGGGAGCAAGTGTGCAAAAGCCTGCCGATGTGGGTATCCTCCAAAATACAGAGGAGCTTTCAAACGTTCAGGCGGGATATGAGGGAGCGGCAGAAGGCGCTGAGGAATTTGCAGATAGCGTAAAAAATGCAAATAAAGAGGTAAAAGGGGCTCTGGCTCCATTTGATGAGCTGAATGTGCTTCAGTTTGAGACTGAGGAAAACGCGAATGCTATAGCGGAGAGTGGTGGAGTTTCATCTGGCGTATTTCAGGAAGAAGGAAAGACGGAATCCCCGCTATTGAATAATGTCGCTGAAACTTTAGATGACATTAAAAATCGCCTTGTTGAAATAGGAGAAATCTTTAAGACAGGATTTTGGGAAGGAATGGGGAATTATAAGCCTGTTTTGGATGAACTGGCGCGGGATCTTCAAAGCATTGGGGCACATTTCAAAGACATTTTTACAGATGCCGATGTGCTGGCTTCTGCTAATCGGTTTGTTGATTCGTTTGCTGAAATGATGGGAAAGCTGACTGGTTCAATAGCCAGTATAGGGCTGACGATAGCGGCAAATCTTGTTGGAGGAATGGAAAGCTACCTGTCTAACAATGCTGAGCGTTTGAAAACATGGCTGTCCCGGATGTTTGATATTGGGGATGAAATTAACAATATACTTGGTAAGTTCTTTGCTGCTTTTGCAGATGTATTCAGTGTGTTTTCTTCCCAAACAGCTCAGGATATTACAGGCTCAATTATACAAATATTTATGGATGTCTTCGGAGGCATTGTTGAGCTGACAGCAAAGTATACCAGAGATATTTTAGCAGTGATTTTGACACCTTTTACAGAGAATGCAGACAGAATCAAGCTGATTATCAGCAATCTTCTCAGTTCTGTGAAAACAGTCATTGATAGCATTGCAGATACAGTAAGAAAGGTAGTGGATGGCTTTGTTCAGCTTTATGATGAACATATACATCCGTTATATGAATCTATAAAAAATGGGCTTACTGAAATCTTGGAAAAGCTGCTGGATGGTTATAATGAATATATCGTACCTGTGTTTGATAGGCTGGCCAATCAATTTAAAGAGGTCATGAACGGGCCGATTGGGGAAATGATTGACAAGGCATTAAGGTTCATCGGCAAGGTGGTTGATGCGATAAAATTATTGTGGGAAGAAGTCCTTCAGCCGTTTCTGTCATGGATAGCAGAAAAAGTATATCCCGTGGTGGCTCCGGTTTTAGAAACAATAGGCAATATATTTTTGGATGTTTTTGGTACTATAGCAGAGATTATCGGGACAGTGTTTGATATTTTAAGTGGGCTTATTGATTTTATTACAGGTGTTTTCACAGGAAACTGGGAAAAGGCGTGGACAGGAGTAAAAGATATTTTCTCAGGGATATGGGAAAGCATTGTTTCGGTTATAGAAGGAGCGGTAAATATAATCGAGGATATTGTTGAAGGAATAAAGAAAACGATAGATTCCATTTTTGGAACAAAGTTCAGCACCTCATCACAGCAAAGAAATATCAGCAATGTATATTCCGTATCCTATCCACCTGCTGCTTACTCTGCCGTGACATACAGCATACCGCGCCTTGCAACCGGAACCGTAGTTCCTCCACGTGCCGGAGAATTTGCGGCAATCCTGGGTGACAATAACCGGGAAACAGAGATTGTTTCGCCGCTGTCTACAATGAAGCAGGCGTTGAAAGAAGCCCTTCTGGAAGCTGGAATGACAGGAAACAGCGGTTCTTCTGGTGACGTATATCTTCAGATTGACGGAAAGACATTTGCACGATTGGCATTGCCTTATATGCAGTCAGAAGAAAAGCGAGTGGGCGTCCGGCTTGTGACGGGAGGCACAACATAGAAACAGGAGGGATATAATATGAGTACCAGAAGTCTAAAGTTGCTTGATTATGGCATTACCAAAGAGGAAGCAGATAGATTGATAGAGCTGGCAGGCGATCCGGATAACGCAGCCTTGGTGAGGCTTTCCGCAGAAGAAAGCAATCCTGGCCTGTCTGATGCGTTATTTACCTCTCTCACAACAGGATACGGATACAGAGGGATGATGAAGAAAGGCAGATATATTCCGATAAAAGAAGATGATTTCTATGCTTACCGTCGCAGGGCATTGTATATCTTTAAACTGTTGCTGAAGGGCCGGGAAGCAGAAAGAACTGCAGGAGTGTAAAAATCCAATAATATGATTGAGAAGTCCGAACAGATGTGCTATACTGGCAATACGGAAAGTCAGAGCGCATAAAGGCGGCCTACCCTCCCATTTTCGGAGGGGCTAACCCTCCAGACGAAAGAAAGGAGGGCAAGCCAATGTATGTTACATATCAGGACTTGGTTCAGATTGGAATATTCATTGTAGCCCTTGTAAGTCTGCTTTATCAGATATTCAAGGGAAGAAAATAGCCGCCCACTACTCGCAATAGTGAACGGCTGTGTAAAACAGTTGTCGTAATTATTTGAGGGTAGGCCGTGTGTCTCTGGCTTTCCCTTTTCTATTATCAATATAGCACATCTGGCGGTGGGGTGCAAGGGGGATTCCTCGATTTTTAGAAGTGGACGGCTCAACTTTGAGCACTCGGCCTTTGCATCTGCGCCTTACCTGATGAAAGAATTTCGTCACCTGACCTTCCAATCCTTCTAATATTGGACTGTCAGCCGGTTCAGCATGTAAGACGAATGGCCGGGAGTAGCTGCCAACTGGGTGACACATTGTAAGAGGAGTAGACGCTGTCAACCATTTGTCAACCGTGGATAGGATAATATATAGGAATCTGAGTGAAAATATGATATAATTTCTGCATATAAACCACAGGAAAGCCTTTATTTCTTGTATTCTGTGTGATTACCAAGGAAAAGTAGATATGTCTACAAAAATTCATCCTGGAAACGGGGCATGTGGAGACGGTTGTCTTGCTTTCCAAGGGAGAAATCGACTCGAAGAAGGTTCGTGTAGAGTTCTCTCTGGAAGATATGGATATGTCCGGGTTCCAGAAAGGTGCGACTTATGAGCAAATTAAGACGTATGTGCTGGAGCATACCGGTCTGAAGGTATCTTCCCTATACATCTCCCAGGTCAAGCGGAAATGCGGGCTGGATGTGGGGCAGAACTATAACCTGTCAAAGAAAGAAAACGGCAAAGTGCCAAAATGTCCGCCGGAAAAGGAAGCGGCGATTATGGATGCGCTAAAGCATTTTGGGATGATTTGAGAATATGAATATTATGACAGAGAGGGTGAAGACGCTTTGTGAGGTGTCTTCGCCCTCTCTGTCATGTGGAGAAAACGCTATGTTGCCTGTTGACACTGCCATGACTGTAAAGTATAATTTGTTATACAAATCATACTTTTGAGGAGGAAATATAATGGGTAAGCCAAAAGGAAAATACGCCTGGACGGCCACAGTGGGAGAAAAGGGGCAGATTGTGATACCGAAACAGGCACGAGAAGTATTTGATATTCATCCGGGAGATACACTGGTGCTTCTGGGGGATGAAAAACGGGGGATTGCCATCCCTCCAAAAACCATGTTTTCACAATTTGCCACAGCCGTATTTGAAACGGAACAGGAGGTAGATTAGATGCCTCTGTGTGAGATCAATAATCTGAGAAAAACCTATCCTTCTTTTACCCTGTCTGACCTGTCTTTTCAGTTGAATGCTGGACGGATTGTGGGATTCATTGGCCGAAATGGAGCCGGTAAGACCACAACCATCAAATCTATGCTGGGCCTTGTCCATCCGGATGGCGGCGAGATTCGTTACTTCGGGCTGCCATTTGCCCGGCACGAGAAGCAGATCAAGCAGCAGATCGGGTATTCTACGGGAGCAGTCAACTACTATCCAAAGAGAAAAATAAAAGACATCGTTGCTGTTACAAGGATGTTCTTTGACACATGGAACGAAGAAACCTATCGGGAATATCTCTCCTTGTTTGCGCTGGACGAGAACAAGATGCCCGCTGAGCTCTCCGAAGGGATGCGGGTGAAGTTTAATCTGCTGCTGGCGCTATCTCATAAATCGGAGATTCTCATTTTGGATGAGCCAACCAGCGGCCTTGACCCTTTCTCCCGTGATGAGTTGCTTGACATATTTGAAGAATTAAAAAAGCGGGGCGTTTCTATCCTGTTTTCCACCCATATTACCTCGGATATTGAGAAATGTGCTGACGATATTCTGTATATTCGGGATGGAAAACTTGTAGCCAACTACCCAAAAGAGGATTTTCGGAAAAACTGCTGTGAAGCAGGCGAAACCATAGAGCAAGCGATTTTGCGAATGGAAAGGGGTGCCAGCGTATGATACGACTGTTGAAGAAAGAAATGAAGCTGGCAGCTTCGCCGCTTTCCTATCTTTTTATTATCTTTGGCTTGATGGCGTTTGTTCCTGGTTATCCCATCCTGGTCAGCGCCTTTTTCCTATGCCTCGGCCTGTTCCAGTCTTTCCAGGCGGCGAGAGAAGCAAACGATATCACTTATACGGCGCTCCTGCCAGTGGCCAAGGCAGATGTGGTCAGAGCGAAATACCTCTTTTGCGGATTTGTCCAACTTTGCTATTTTGCGCTGACTGCCGCTGTCACTCTGATTCGTATGACTGTACTATCTGAAGCGGCGGTTTACAGGAGCAATCCGCTGATGAATGCCAATCTAGTTTACCTTGGCTTCGTGCTGCTGATTCTGGGGCTGTTCAACGGGATTTTTGTTGGAGGCTTTTTCAAAACCGCCTATCGACTGGCAAAGCCCTTTGTTATCTTTATTGTTGCGGCCTTTTTGGTTGTAGGAATTGCAGAGACGCTGTTTCATATTCCAGGGATGGAGGCTCTGAATGCGTTCGGATTTGCATATATTGACTTGCAGATATGCGTTCTTTTGCTTGGAGCGAGTTTGTATGCCGCACTTACCTTGATGTCCATGCAGAGGGCAATGCGTGATTTTGAAAGGATTAACCTGTGACAATATGGATCATGTAAATAAAACTTTATATATTCCGCTGTACGGCAAGGCAAAGGTCAGCCAAATGGGGATTATTCTTGAGGATAGGACTGCTGAAAAGATATGGGCGGAAAATGCGGTACAGTTGGGAAGAAAATCAAAGTCAAAATGGCTGGCTTACTTTATGGCAATGCGGGCAAGGGTTTTTGACGAATGGGTCAGAAAGCTGATTGCAATGGATTCCGAGGTTCTCGTATTGCATATTGAGTGCGGCCTGGACAGCCGTGTACATCGTGTCGGGGCATCTGGTGTGCTCTGGTATGATCTGGATTTTCCGGAGGTCATCGCCCGGCGAAGAAGGTATTACAGAAAATGTTGCAGTGAATATTAAGAAGTGATATCTGCAACAAAGAAAAACCGCTGCAATTTCATCCCCATGCAGGATGAAGTTGCAGCGGTTTTGTATTTTCTGAGCAAGGGCGTCAAACTGCATTTTTACAGTTTGGGTACCATTTGCGAGGAAAATATGCGGGTGTCCAGAGGGGCGCAGCTCCTTTGGCTCTGGGTTTCCAATAGGGGCGAGAGCATCCCTGTTGGCACACGACTTTCCACGGAAAGTCTAGTGTGTTATACCTTTTGCTCCCGCTGGCGCTGGAAAGGGGCTGCGTTTGTGGCCGCACAGACACTTTCCAGTGACAGCAGGACAGGCGGATTTTGCCGAATTGAATACGCAAAAGCTGAATGAAGCATGAGCGAAATCTGCCTGTCCGTATGTAGGCGGTGAGAGGAAATCCGAAGTGAAGCGCAGGATTTTCTCGTGCCGCCGGAGGGAGCAAAAGGGATATATAATCTGCTCACTAAAACATAGCTTTGCAATAACAACCAAATCTCTCGGCACAAAAAGGCCGCCATCTCAACACCCAAAAATTGAGATGGCGGCTGACCATGTGTATATCCCGGATTATCGGCTGCCGTGCAATCAGCAGATCTGTACCGGTAAGAAAGGCGGGAGAGATGGGCGGAATCTTCCCTCTCGGTAGATTATCCAGCTGATTTTCGTAGCCAAGATGTCATCCCACCGGCTGTCTGCATCATAGCGTCCACCGAAATAGCTCCGTGGGTCATAGCCGTAGGTGAAGGAGTCGCCATACATAGCAGATGACATTCATCGCTCATTCCCTCTCTTTGCATTACTCAAACCGCCGGTAATAGTCTTCCAGCTTCTCATCGCAGATCCGCTCAATCTCCTGCTTTTCCTCCCGGGTCAGCTTCTTCCAGACGGACTCGTCCACCTGGATCACGCCCAGGGTCTTGGTGTGATGGAGCATCTGCATATCCTCAAACCGCTTGAAAGGGTTGGACAGGATATTCCGCTGAGCCTGGGCATCGGTGTAGCTGCCCTTGGCGTAGATGCTGTTGGCCTTCTCCACCACCAGACCAGCAGCCCGACGGGCCTCGTAGAACTCCCGGAAGTAGGTGACAATGTCGCTGAGTTTTACCCGGCCCTTGTCATCGGCAAACAGCAGCACCGCCTTGAGGAGTACCGGTTTGTAGGAGTAGCTCATATCCATCTGCCGCACCATATCCAAAAACAAATCCTTGCGGTTGGAGTCGTCGATCAGCGTCCAGCCGTACTGTTCCGCATACTTCTGTAAAGTTTCCTCCTTGAAATACTTGAAGGTCCGGTGCTCACTCATGGGCACCACCAGATCGGGCACCAGCATTCCGTCCCGGACATACCGCTCGATGGTCTCTGTCTGCACATCCACCCGGCGGACAAACTCCATCTGGGAGATCATTCCGGCGGCTTCTTCCTGCCAGTTGAAGATGTCCACCAGCTCGTAGTCCAGGGCATCCACCGGCCAGTCGATGAGGGCATTGGGGCGCTCGCCTTTGTCATAAAGCCCCTGTTCAGTGGTTTTCTGCTGTTTTGTGCCCAGCACCAGTGCTCATGTACGGTAAAGAAGCAAGAAATCGAAAATAAGAGATAGACCGCCAGCACCACACTATTCCGAACAAAAGAATCAAAGAGCAAGACCAAAAGAAAAGCATTATGGAAATGTGCATAACAGGCTATTCCGTCATGGATAACTCTGTTCACAGAACATGGAAAAGCTAAAGTGCAGCTTTCCCACATTCTGCAAACAGAGTTACCCACAACTCCATAAGCCAGCCAGTTATACACATTCCCACAATGCCGACTACTGCGGAATCCCTCTCATACTTATCTGCAAAAACATGATAAGGATTCAATACCTTAATTTGGAAATATTTGTTGACCGAAAAAGTATTGATATTTGCACTTTCAAAAAATACTTGCGTGCGCAAGCATATTGATCTATAATGCTTTCTGATTGGAGGTATATATCTATGCAACTATTAAAATGGCTTTCCGTAACAGACCGATTTTACAAAATCTATTTGGACAAACAGCTTGCCCCCTATGGAATCAACAACAGTCAATATATGTTCTTAATCAAAATCTGTCGTTCGCCCGGTATTCTACAAGATTCTTTGTTGAATATGTTCTATGTTCATCCAAGCAATATTGTACGGACGGTTGCGACATTGGAAAAGCAGGGAATGATTACACGCTCTCCCAATGATAAGGATAAGCGGACATGTAAATTGTATCCTACAGAAAGAGCATTGTCTATTATTGACGAGATACAGACGATATGCGAAAAGACAGAAGCTCTTTTATTGCAGGGCATGAGCGAATCCGATCAGAATCTTTTTATGGATTTCTTAATACAGGCGGGCAAAAATATCACATCGGAACTCCATATAGAGAGAAAGGGGGAGGAGTTCAATGACTGAAAATCCGCTAGGCTATGAAAAAATTTCAAAGCTGTTGAAAAATTTTGCTGTTCCCAGTATTGTGGCGTCTCTTGTCGGCTCAATCTACAATATTGTGGATCAGATTTTTATTGGTCAAGGGGTCGGTTATTTGGGAAATGCAGCAACCAATGTTGCCTACCCGTTTTCTACCATCTGCCTTGCCATTGCACTACTGGTCGGAATTGGCAGTGCTTCCCGTGTTTCCCTCTGTCTTGGACGCAAAGAGCCGAAAGCTGCCGCCAAAGCAGCGGGAAATGGTATTGTTCTGATGGGAATTTTCGGAATTATTTATTTGCTGGTTGGAGAAACTTTTCTGTCTTTGCTCCTAAAGGCATTTGGGGCAACGACAGATGTATTTCCATATGCAAAGCAGTATGCCAGCATAACATTGATTGGAATGCCGTTTCTCATTGTAACGAATGGTATGAGCAATTTGATTCGAGCAGATGGAAAACCAAAGTATTCAATGGTCTGCATGGTTGCGGGAGCTATTATCAATACCATTCTTGACCCCATTTTTATTTTTGTTTGCGATTGGGGAATTGCCGGCGGAGCTTGGGCAACGGTTATTGGGCAAATTTTTTCTTTCATACTCGCACTCCGTTATCTATGGCGTTTCCAAACAATCCATTTTGAAAAAGAGTCGTTTTTATTGGACATTAAAGAAAGCCTGAAAATTTGCAGCATGGGGATAAGCAGCAGCTCAAATCAGATTGCAGTTACCGTGATTCAAATCATTCAGTACAATTCGTTGACTTATTACGGCGCATTAACAAAATATGGAACGGATATTCCCTTGGCAGCTTGCGGAATTGTTATGAAAACAAATGCCATAATCCTTGCGATTGTTGTAGGAATCTCGCAAGGGACACAGCCGATTATCGGTTTCAACTATGGAGCAAGGCAATATCATCGGGTACGGGAGGCTTACCTGCTTGCAGTAAAGTGGAATCTCGTTGTTTCCATTATTGCTTTTATCGCATTTCAATTTTTCCCGCAATCTATCATTTCACTATTCGGAGACGGGGACGAGCTGTATTTTGAATTTGCTGTTTTGTTCATGCGTACCTATCTTTTCATGGTGTTGGTAAATGGTGTGCAGTTGCTTTCTTCCAGCTTTTTTACCGCAATAGGAAAAGCGTTAAAAGGTGCTCTGTTGGCATTAACAAGGCAGACCTTTTTCTTGATTCCGCTTACCCTGCTGCTCCCGCTCCGTTTCGGAATTATGGGAGTATTGCTAGCGGGGCCTGTTGCTGATTTTTCAGCGTTTGTGCTATCTATTGTGTTAGTGGGAACAGAATTAAGAAAGCAAAAAAATGCAACACATATTAGTCCACAGTAAAATGAACGGGCTACGTCCGCTATTGACAGCCCCGCCTGTCTTTGCTTTTAGGCAATATCAACCAGTCACAATGCTCTTTGTGGGAGAAAGGAGGAGTTTTCTATGGCTTACACAAAAGCATACAAGGAACACATCATGTATACTTTTAACGGCTTTTGCAAAGTCGTGATACGCTATGCGGCTATCAACGCATGGCGGGAACGGAGCAGGCGGCGGCAAAGGGAAATATCCTTTGAATACCTCACAGAAGAAAAATTTTACCCATTCAGTACATCAGCACCTTGTCCCGCCACAGCGTCACGCCCTAAAACCACCACGGCAGCTCCAGCCAGAGATTGTCCATGGCTTCTTCCTCCAGCTTCTTTGCCCGGCTCTCCCGGAGACTGAAATGGATTGCCGTCCCAATCAGCGTATGCTCTGTATCGTCTGTAAAGCCATAGCGATACAGAAGATATGTCTGCTCCCGCTCAGATAGCTTTTCCAATCCCTCATATAGCTCCCGCATTGTCTCCCAGTCAAGATAAATCTGCTCCGGGGATTTGGCTGTGGGATTGGCAATGGCTTCAATCCGCAGCATCCGTTCATCGTCAGGCAGGATTTCATCCAGCAGGACTTTCTGAAGTCCCGGCCCGTTTTTCTTGTCGGTCATTCGCTGTTCATACTGTGCAAAGGCAGAGCGCACCAGGTCAGTCATGGTGTTTTTGATGGAGGGCGCAGCATAGGTCAGAAACTTAATGCCCTTGCTGCTGTCAAAGCGTGAGATGGCATCCAGCAGGCCGATGCAGCCCTCCTGCGTCAGATCATCCATCTCAATTCCAAGGTCACTTTCTCCCAGATTCATGCTCTGATAGAGTTCAGCGGCAGTCTGCCGAATAAATCCATAATTCTTTTCCAGAAGAAGGCTGCGGGCATTTTCGTCCCCTTTTTGAGCCTGAGCGCAAAGCCGCTCATTGCTCCGGGTCTTCATTCTTGTTCTCCTGTTTTGCCCCCTGTGCTATACCATATATCGTAACCGCCAAATAATACCGCGGTAAAATTTAAAATTACCCCAGCCCTTTGCGAGTTGGAGTAATTCACTATAATTCACATGCGATTTTTGATAGATTGGAGTTTTTCACTCCAAGGTGCCAGCTCTGCCAGCTGTTCATC
>NZ_NFLI01000046.1 GCF_002160825.1 Lachnoclostridium sp. An131 | reverse complement strand
CGATGCGCGTGGGGGTCACACCCGTACCCATCCCGAACACGATGGTTAAGCCCCATACGGCCGATGGTACTATGCTGGAGACGGCATGGGAGAGCAGGTGGCTGCCGGATTCCCTAAAAAAGAAAGCTGGAAGACAGCTTCTATATATAGATACAGACATATCTGAGTGGGACGTGAAAAGCCTGCGGGAAAAGATGTGTTAACCCTATCAGCAGGGCAGTGCTGTTCTATATAACTGGTTTTAACCAGTGATTAGAGGTTTCAAGAGATTGAGATTTCTAATGACTGATTAAGATATCAGTCTGCCAGAATTGTACCTTGAAAACTATATACTGAAAATATCCAGTTAAATCGAAGATTTAACAATACAAGACATCCGAGGTGATTATCCTTAGGCTTCTCGAAAGAGAAGACGAAAGTAATCACAGGAAGGAATCGAAAGAGGACTTCCAGAGGAAACAAACCTCTTAAAAAATAACCTATGGCCCTCATGCAACGCTATGCATGAGTGTTGAACGAGAAGAAGTTT
>NZ_NFLI01000045.1 GCF_002160825.1 Lachnoclostridium sp. An131 | reverse complement strand
AGTCCGCCTTTTCAAGCACAAATAAGTGTGACTGTGAGCACGTAATCTTATCTTTGTATAAACATTCTCGTTTATGGCTTAGGCGTTCAGTCAATGCCGTCTCTCCCTACAATCTTTTGCGAACCTATTGGTTCTGAAAGGAGTCCCTATGGCTTTAAAAATCGTGTACAAAATCTGCTGTGGCATCGATATCCACAAGACTTTTGTAGTGGCCTGCATTGCGTCTACTGATTGCAAAGGCGTCACCACCTATGAGAGCCATCGTTTTTCGACCTACACGAAGGGTCTGAAAGATTTGTTACAGTGGCTGCTCAAACACAACTGCAGGGATGTCTGTATGGAATCCACCGGTAAATACTGGATCCCTGTCTACAACGTCTTAGAAAACGATTGTACGATTGTCCTTGCTCATCCCAAATATGTTAAGGCTATCCGTGGAAAGAAAACTGACAAGAAAGATGCCAGATGGATTGCTGACCTCTTCAAGCATGATCTTGTTGCCGGCAGCTTTATGCCGCCCGCTGACATCCGCCAGCTCCGCGACCTGATGCGTTACCGTTTCAAACTGACCTGCTTTATGTCAAGCGAAAAGAATCGTTTGCAGAACTGTCTCA
>NZ_NFLI01000044.1 GCF_002160825.1 Lachnoclostridium sp. An131 | reverse complement strand
TTATACAGTACCCGTACCGTAAACCGACACAGGTAGATGAGGAGAGAATCCTAAGGCCGACGGAAGAAGCATTGTTAAGGAACTCGGCAAAATGACCCCGTAACTTCGGGAGAAGGGGTGCCTGCGAGAGCAGGCCGCAGAGAATAGGCTCAAGCAACTGTTTAGCAAAAACACAGGTCTATGCGAAACCGAAAGGTGAGGTATATGGGCTGACGCCTGCCCGGTGCTGGAAGGTTAAGGGGAGGGCTTAGCGCAAGCGAAGGTCTGAACTTAAGCCCCAGTAAACGGCGGCCGTAACTATAACGGTCCTAAGGTAGCGAAATTCCTTGTCGGGTAAGTTCCGACCCGCACGAAAGGCGTAATGATTTGAGCGCTGTCTCGACAATGCATCCGGTGAAATTGAAGTACCAGTGAAGATGCTGGTTACCCGCGCCAGGACGGAAAGACCCCATGGAGCTTTACTCCAGCTTGATACTGGGATTCGGTATTGCATGTACAGGATAGGTGGGAGGCTTTGAAGGAATGACGCCAGTTGTTCTGGAGCCGCTGTTGGGATACCACCCTTGCAGTATTGGGTTTCTAACCAGCCGCCGTGATCCGGCGGTGGGACAATGTCAGGCGGGGAGTTTGACTGGGGCGGTCGCCTC
>NZ_NFLI01000043.1 GCF_002160825.1 Lachnoclostridium sp. An131 | reverse complement strand
GACGGCATGGGAGAGCAGGTGGCTGCCGGAACACTTAATAAGAACAAGCCGAAGGCGCAGTTCGAATTTAGTGAGTGGCGTGTCACGACACTTAGCGAAAGCGAGTCGCGAGACGAAGCTTGAGGTTAGTGACGGGACCTGCCGGATTCCCTAAAAAAGAAAGCTGGAAGACAGCTTCTATATATAGATACAGACATATCTGAGTGGGACGTGAAAAGCCTGCGGGAAAAGATGTGTTAACCCTATCAGCAGGGCAGTGCTGTTCTATATAACTGGTTTTAACCAGTGATTAGAGGTTTCAAGAGATTGAGATTTCTAATGACTGATTAAACATCAGTCTGCCAGAATTGTACCTTGAAAACTATATACTGAAAATATCCAGTTAAATCGAAGATTTAACAATACAAGACATCCGAGGTGATTATCCTTAAGGCTCTTCAGAATGGAAACAGGAAGAAGAGAAGAGAGTAATCACAGGAAGGAATCGAAAGAGGACTTCCAGAGGAAACAAACCTCTTAAAAAATAACCTATGGCCCTCATGCAACGCTATGCATGAGTGTTGAACGGGAAGAAGTTTAACGAAAGGTCAAGCGTTAAGAGCGCAGGGTGGATGCCTTGGCACTAAGAGCCGATGAAAGACGTGATAAGCTGCGAAAAGCTTCGGGGAGGAGCAAAT
>NZ_NFLI01000042.1 GCF_002160825.1 Lachnoclostridium sp. An131 | reverse complement strand
AGGTTATTTTTTAAGAGGTTTGTTTCCTCTGGAAGTCCTCTTTCGATTCCTTCCTGTGATTTCCTTATTCTGCCCGTTTTTCAGGGCATTCAGGTATACCTGTAAGGTATTACTCTCTTCTCTTCTTCCTGTTTCCATTCTGAAGAGCCTTAAGGATAATCACCTCGGATGTCTTGTATTGTTAAATCTTCGATTTAACTGGATATTTTCAGTATATAGTTTTCAAGGTACAAGGTGATGAGTTCCCATGTTTCACTTCACAGTGCTTCATGTTTCCTCATCGAGTGGAGATGGAGAGATTCGAACTCTTGACCCCCTGCTTGCAAGGCAGGTGCTCTCCCAACTGAGCTACACCCCCACGAATAGGTTTCTTTTCCTTATTCTTTTGTCTGGCTTGAATCTCTTCAAACCAATGGGCTTAAGTGGGCCTTTCCCCATTTGCTCATGGTTATCCTTGGCCTACTTAAATGGGCTTAAGTGGACTCGAACCACCGACCTCACGCTTATCAGGCGTGCGCTCTAACCGGCTGAGCTATAAGCCCTCCTTTTATAAATCCGGCAGGTCCCGTCACTAACCTCAAGCTTCGTCTCGCGACTCGCTTTCGCTAAGTGTCGTGACACGCCACTCACTAAATTCGAACTACGCCTTCGGCTTGTTCTTATTAAGTGTTCCGGCAGCCACCTGCTCTCCCATGCCGTCTCCAGCATAGTACCATCGGCCGTATGGGGCTTAACCATCGTGTTCGGGATGG
>NZ_NFLI01000041.1 GCF_002160825.1 Lachnoclostridium sp. An131 | reverse complement strand
GTACTATGCGCTATCGGTCACTAAGGAGTATTTAGGCTTACGGGGTGGTCCCCGCTTGTTCCCGCAAGGTTCCACGTGTCTCGCGGTACTCTGGATCCCGCCATGTCTGCTTTCCTTTCGTGTACGGGACTTTCACCCTCTCTGGTCTGCTTTCCCAAAACCGTTCCACTAGAATCACAGAATCAATTATGCGGTCCGAACCCCGGAGTGCACGCACTCCGGTTTGGCCTCTTTCCATTTCGCTCGCCGCTACTTTGGAAATCGAGTTTTCTTTCTTTTCCTCGCCCTACTTAGATGTTTCAGTTCAGGCGGTTCCCCACGCATGGCTATGGATTCACCATACGCTGACTGAGGTTTGCTCAGCCGGGTTTCCCCATTCAGATATCTCCGGATCATTGGATATTTGCTCCTCCCCGAAGCTTTTCGCAGCTTATCACGTCTTTCATCGGCTCTTAGTGCCAAGGCATCCACCCTGCGCTCTTAACGCTTGACCTTTCGTTAAACTTCTTCTCGTTCAACACTCATGTATAGCGTTGCATGAGGGCCATAGGTTATTTTTTAAGAGGTTTGTTTCCTCTGGAAGTCCTCTTTCGATTCCTTCCTGTGATTTCCTTATTCTGCCCGTTTTTCAGGGCATTCAGGTATACCTGTAAGGTACTATTCTCTTCTCTTCTTCCTGTTTCCATTCTGAAGAGCCTTAAGGATAATCACCTCGGATGTCTTGTATTGTTAAATCTTCGATTTAACTGGATATTTTCAGTATATAGTTT
>NZ_NFLI01000040.1 GCF_002160825.1 Lachnoclostridium sp. An131 | reverse complement strand
GAAGTTACGGGGTCATTTTGCCGAGTTCCTTAACAATGCTTCTTCCGTCGGCCTTAGGATTCTCTCCTCATCTACCTGTGTCGGTTTACGGTACGGGTACTGTATAAGCAATAGCGGCTTTTCTCGACGCATGGCTCATGTGCTTCCCTACTTTAGTTCGGTCCGCGTCACGTCTTCGGATTGCCAGACGGATTTGCCTATCTGACTCCTACCTCGCTTGCACCGGTCTTTCCATACCCGGCTCACACTCTCCACACGTGTCCCCACAGTTCTGTTATACAGCAGTACAGGAATCTCAACCTGTTGTCCATCGGCTACGTCTTTCGACCTCGCCTTAGGTCCCGACTTACCCAGGGCAGATCAGCTTTACCCTGGAAACCTTGGATATTCGGCCGGAAGGATTCCCACCTTCCTCTCGCTACTCATTCCGGCATTCTCTCTTCTTAACCGTCCACGCCTCTTTCCAGTGACGCTTCGTCCTGATTAAGAATGCTCCTCTACCAATGTACGTTCGTACATTCCTGAGCTTCGGTGTCGTGTTTTAGCCCCGGACATTTTCGGCGCAGGACCTCTCGACCAGTGAGCTATTACGCACTCTTTTAATGTATGGCTGCTTCTAAGCCAACATCCTGGTTGTCTTTGAAATCCCACATCCTTTTCCACTTAACACGCACTTTGGGACCTTAGCTGCAGGTCTGGGCTCTTTCCCTTTTGACTGCCCAACTTATCTCGTGCAGTCTGACTCCCGATGAGCATCTATATGGCATTCGGAGTTTGATATTCTTCGGTAAGCTTTGACGCCCCCTAGGAAATTCAGTGCTCTACCTCCATTAGACTCCATCGAGGCTAGCCCTAAAGCTATTTCGAGGAGAACCAGCTATCTCCGGGTTCGATTGGAATTTCTCCCCTACCCACACCTCATCGCCACCCTTTTCAACGGATGTGCGTTCGGTCCTCCATTGCCTTTTACGGCAACTTCAACCTGGACATGGGTAGATCACCCGGTTTCGGGTCTGCCTGAACTGACT
>NZ_NFLI01000004.1 GCF_002160825.1 Lachnoclostridium sp. An131 | reverse complement strand
GGGCTTAACCATCGTGTTCGGGATGGGTACGGGTGTGACCCCCACGCGCATCGCCACCGGAAATCTTTTCAGCTCTCGCGAGCCTTCATAACTAAACAGTGCTCTGACACATACATGTCTTCCTCTACTTCTTCTTCCGTTTTAGTTGGATTGCTCCAGACGGAAAAAGGCATTCTTCCTTAGAAAGGAGGTGATCCAGCCGCACCTTCCGATACGGCTACCTTGTTACGACTTCACCCCAGTTATCAGACCCGCCTTCGGCAGCTCCCTCCTTACGGTTGGGTCACTGACTTCGGGCGTTTCCAACTCCCATGGTGTGACGGGCGGTGTGTACAAGACCCGGGAACGTATTCACCGCGACATGCTGATTCGCGATTACTAGCGATTCCAGCTTCATGTAGTCGAGTTGCAGACTACAATCCGAACTGAGACGTTATTTTTGGGATTTGCTTAAGCTCACACTCTCGCTTCCCTTTGTTTACGCCATTGTAGCACGTGTGTAGCCCAAATCATAAGGGGCATGATGATTTGACGTCATCCCCACCTTCCTCCAGGTTATCCCTGGCAGTCCCTCCAGAGTGCCCGGCCAAACCGCTGGCTACTGAAGGTAAGGGTTGCGCTCGTTGCGGGACTTAACCCAACATCTCACGACACGAGCTGACGACAACCATGCACCACCTGTCTCGGCTGTCCCGAAGGAAAGGTGACATTACTCACCGGTCAGCCGGATGTCAAGACTTGGTAAGGTTCTTCGCGTTGCTTCGAATTAAACCACATGCTCCACCGCTTGTGCGGGTCCCCGTCAATTCCTTTGAGTTTCATTCTTGCGAACGTACTCCCCAGGTGGAATACTTATTGCGTTTGCTGCGGCACCGAATGGCTTTGCCACCCGACACCTAGTATTCATCGTTTACGGCGTGGACTACCAGGGTATCTAATCCTGTTTGCTCCCCACGCTTTCGAGCCTCAGCGTCATTTACAGTCCAGTAAGCCGCCTTCGCCACTGGTGTTCCTCCTAATATCTACGCATTTCACCGCTACACTAGGAATTCCACTTACCTCTCCTGCAATCTAGTCCGGCAGTTTCAAAAGCAGTCCCGAGGTTGAGCCCCGGGCTTTCACTTCTGACTTGTCAGACCGCCTACGCTCCCTTTACACCCAGTAAATCCGGATAACGCTTGCCCCCTACGTATTACCGCGGCTGCTGGCACGTAGTTAGCCGGGGCTTCTTAGTCAGGTACCGTCATTTTCTTCCCTGCTGATAGAAGTTTACATACCGAAATACTTCTTCCTTCACGCGGCGTCGCTGCATCAGGGTTTCCCCCATTGTGCAATATTCCCCACTGCTGCCTCCCGTAGGAGTTTGGGCCGTGTCTCAGTCCCAATGTGGCCGGTCACCCTCTCAGGTCGGCTACTGATCGTCGCCTTGGTGGGCCCTTACCTCACCAACTAGCTAATCAGACGCGGGTCCATCTCATACCGTCTCGGCTTTTCACACTGAATCATGCGATTCCGTGCGCTTATGCGGTATTAGCAGTCATTTCTAACTGTTATCCCCCTGTATGAGGCAGGTTACCCACGCGTTACTCACCCGTCCGCCACTCAGTCAAATATCTCTTCATCCCGAAAGAATCGAAGATAAGTGCTTCGTTCGACTTGCATGTGTTAGGCACGCCGCCAGCGTTCATCCTGAGCCAGGATCAAACTCTCATGTTTAAGTTTTCTCCAGGTCAGAAATCGCTTCTGGCAATCTCTTTCCCGTTTACTGTTATAATAGGTTTTGTTCTTTGAACAATTCTCTTTAGAATTTTCAAGGATTCTTAGCACTGTTCAGTTATCAAGGTTCGCTGTGCATCTTTCAGACGCAACTTTGATATAATATCATGTTTGTTCTCGGCTGTCAATACTTTATTTTGTATTTTTTCAAGAACATTTTCTGCTTTCGCAGTGGAACTATATTATATCATTCATCCCTCAGCTTGTCAAGAGCTTTCGAGAGCAAAAAAAATATCTTTTGAAAAGAAAACGGAGAAAGAGGGATTTGAACCCTCGCGCCGGTATTCCCGACCTACACCCTTAGCAGGGGCGCCTCTTCAGCCTCTTGAGTATTTCTCCTGAAGTTCGTTTTCCAAACGATATTCTTTTTTACGTCATCTCTGACGCATAGGTTATTATACTAAACGCATTTTTGTTTGTCAACAATTTTTTCGCATAGATTTTACATTTTTGGCTGTCTGGGATTAAAACTGTAAATCGGGGCCATACAGCCGGATTTCTGCCGCTTTTCGCAGTTTTCATTTCCTGCATTTTTCTGCGTTCATTACCTCTGATCCTGCTGCCTGCAGGTATGAAGCTCCCGAATCCTTTCTGCAAATCCTTCCGCCAGCCTGCGGTGGTTTTCTGCATCCAAATGAATTCCGTCAATCTCAGAGGCATCTGCATAATCAGAAGCATTCAGAAAATACGTGCCGTATTCCCGGCAGATTTTCTCCAGAGCTGCCGCCAAAAGCCTGGACTGCTCCAGACTGTATCTGTCAAAATTACCTCCCGGCCCTTCCTTCTCTACGATGCATTCCCGAAGCTCTGCCGGTGCAGCGATCAAAATGTCCGGAACACGGAACTCTTCCCACAGATATGGATTTTTAATGATCCTGATATATTCTTTGATTCCGGCCGCAATGTATTTGGCATTTGCGTGGAAAGCCGCTTTCAGATCGTTGGTCCCCAGCATGATGATGACCAGATCGACAGGCTTATGAGACATGAGAATCATTTTCAGGCTGTCGATCCCGCACCGTTCCCGTCTCGCTGCTTCCATAAAAACCGCAGTGCGCCCGCATAGTCCTTCTTCTATTATCTCATCCTCCGGAAACCATTCTCCAAGAAGCCTTGTCCACCTGTTTTCATGCCGGCACCCTGTTCCCGGGCTGTATCCCCAGGTATTGCTGTCTCCAATACATAAAATCCGCATCTTTTCCTCCTGAAATGTGGAATCTGCTGCTGCAAACCTTATATTGACAAAGATATGATTTACTGAGATTTCTCCGAAAAGCGCCCGTAAAGACGGATGGCAGGGGAAAGCTTCCGCACTGCCATCCAAATCCGAACACTGAAATCTGCATACTCAGATTTTACTCCCCTTGTCAGCTCAGGGCAAGGATTCCTGCTTCATGTAATCAGAAATAATCTTAGTGATGGAACAGGCGGATTCCTGTAAACGCCATCACCATTCCATATTTATCGCAGGTCTCTATCACCAGATCATCACGGACCGATCCGCCCGGCTCTGCAATATATTTTACACCGCTCTTTTTCGCACGCTCAATATTATCGCTGAACGGGAAGAACGCATCGGATCCCAGCGTGACATTTTCCATCTTATCGAGCCATGCGCGTTTTTCTTCTTCTGTAAATACTTCCGGTTTTACCTTGAAGATCTTCTGCCAGGCTCCCTCAGCCAGCACGTCCATATACTCATTTCCGATATAGACGTCAATCGCGTTGTCTCTGTCGGCACGTCCGATTCCGTCTACAAACTGAAGGCCAAGCACCTGAGGACTCTGGCGCAGGAACCAGTTGTCAGCCTTCTGACCAGCCAGGCGGGTGCAGTGCACACGGGACTGCTGGCCGGCGCCTACGCCGATAGCCTGTCCGTCCTTCACAAAGCAGACAGAATTGGACTGGGTGTATTTCAGGGTGATAAGGGCCACCTTCATGTCGCGTTTCGCAGACTCGGGAAGCTCCTTATTTGCCGTCACGATATTGGAAATCAGATCATCATTGATGGAAAGCTCCTGGCGTCCCTGCTCGAATGTCACTCCGTAGACCTCCTTGTGCTCAAGAGGTGCAGGACGGTAGGCTTCATCTATCTGGATCACCACATAATTTCCTTTTTTCTTCTGCTTCAGGATTTCCAGAGCTTCTTCCGTAAATCCCGGAGCAATCACGCCGTCAGAAACCTCTCTCTTTATAATAGAAGCGGTATCCTTATCACAGACATCAGACAGAGCGATAAAATCGCCAAAGGAAGACATTCTGTCTGCCCCTCTGGCTCTTGCGTAAGCACAGGCAAGCGGAGAAAGCTCTCCCATATCATCCACCCAGTAAATCTTTTTCAGGGTATCATCAAGGGGAAGGCCGACTGCAGCTCCCGCCGGGGACACATGCTTAAAGGAGGTGGCTGCCGGAAGACCAGTCGCTTCCTTCAGCTCTTTTACAAGCTGCCAGCCGTTGAAGGCGTCCAGAAAGTTGATATAGCCGGGCTTTCCGCAAAGAACCGTGATCGGCAGATCGGATCCGTCCGCCACATAGATTCTTGAAGGCTTCTGATTGGGGTTGCATCCGTATTTCAGCTGCAGTTCTTTCATGTTCTTACTCCTCCTGACCATTTTTATTTTTAATGATAGTATGGGTTACTCCTGTGGCAATATCGATATAGCGCACAAACAAAGATACCTTGTTATCCTCGTTGAGATTATTCCAGAGCATGTTTGTAAACTTTTCCATATCGTTCGGAATGGCTACCAGCTTCGGCTCTCCTTCAAAGCTGGGAAGAGGATTTCCATCGCCCTTGTAGGTATGGATAAAATGACCCTCGCCAGCCGCACAGTCATTATAGGCAAAGGTGAATCTGAGGCAGGAAGACGGATCTCCATTGTTGCTCTTTAAAATAGAAAGAGCGTAGCTGTATTTTCCGCCTTCTACATGCATGATTCCGGATATACGCGGCGTATAGTTGGGTGCGTCCGGCTCAAACTCGCGGGAACGTAAGGACTGTTCGAAGGTCAGCTGCTTATCCATGCCTTCATAGATTGTATCTGTCTGATCTCCATTTGTGACAATCGTTTTATTTCCCAGCACGCGCACCGGCGCATAGATAATCAGGCTGGGATCGGTGAGCTTTGAGGGATCGTAGGCCTGTGTGCGGATTCCCTGTCCATCCTCCACAAAGATTCTGTTTCTGCTGTTCTCGCTTCTGCCCATGATAAAATAGGCTGCGACTGCGCTTCTTCCGTCCTCTGAGCGTCCGAGAATAATCCCTCTGCCGGGATAGGAATTACTCTTCAGCTCTTCTGCCAGTGAAATCATTTCCATTGCGTTCTCCTCCTTGTTGTAAGCTGTAACAAAAAAAGCCTAACCTCCAAGCGTATCATGCCCAGACGGTCGGCTCCTCATCCCTTATACTCCCTGTGGTTTCTTCCACTTCCGTCAGTCGTATAATTAACTTTAACATAGCATTTTCAGCGGATCTTGTCAAGTCCTGCGTTTTGTGTTTATACTGTTTTTATAACCTTCTTATAATGCAGTTTTCCGCTTTTAGTATGGAGCAAAACATAAAGGAAGTCGAAACTTTTATTTTGTGCTGCCAACTGAAAAGATGATTTTATAAAATATTTATACGGATAATCAAACGTAGGATATTCAAATGAATAGAATAACTTCAAAAAATATCAGGCAGATTCTAATTCCTGCTATGGAGGAACATGGGTTTACTCACGCTTTTTATCCAGATTGCTGTGTATTTGTAAAAAGAAATGAGGAAGGGGGAAAATTGGAAAGAATTACAGTTACACAATTTGAATATTATAAATGTATAAAAATAGAAATAGATATACTCCCCACATATCTGCATCTTCCTTTTATTGATGAAAAGAATGTTATTATTGAGAATAGGAAAGTAAAAAAATCATCTTTAGAAGGATGGATTTATAAAACAGAAGAAGATATAAAACAGATACTGGAAATGATAAAAGAGTCTTTGGAAAAAAAGGGCTTTGAGTATTTGGATATAATTCTGAATGATCCGGAGGATCTGTATCCGACATACTCCGAATATAAGGATATGTATGAAAACCATGAAAAATATCTAAATGACTTTAAAAAAGAATACGATTTTAATGCGGATGATACAGACAAAGCGCTGGAGGCTTTGCAGAAGGCGCTGGATGATTTTCCGAATCGCATTACTGAAGAAAATCGAAGCCAGCTGCTGCCTGTCATAGCGGCATATGGAGCAATTTTTGTCGCGAAAGGCGGAAGATGGACATGGAACGAGGATTCAAAAAAATCTATGATATCTTATCCTCACAAAAACTTAAGTGTAGACCATATTATCATACCAGCTTCAGAAATCTATGGAGGCATCCAGGGAAATCGGAAACACAGCATTTGTAAAGCTATAGCAAAAGAATTGAAGTACATCAGATAATCTTCACAATCATAATCAGCAGAAACCATACTCTCAGCTGACAAGAGCAAACACGCCTTTTGTCAGCTGGGGGTATTCAAAATTCATGAAAAAACTATTCACAAAGGAGAATTCAATCATGTACCAGCCATCACAAACCCGCTATGATTCCATGAAATACAAAAGCTGCGGCAAGAGCGGCCTGAAGCTTCCGGCTGTCTCTCTCGGCCTGTGGCACAATTTCGGAGATACGGCCGATTATGAGAATATGAAACGGCTGCTGTTTACAGCCTTCGATCACGGAATCACGCACTTTGATCTGGCAAATAACTATGGACCGGCTCCCGGAAGCGCGGAGCTTCACTTTGGAAGGATTCTGAAAGAGGATCTGGCTCCTTACCGGGACGAGCTTCTGATCAGCACCAAGGCCGGATATGAAATGTGGCCCGGTCCCTATGGAAACTGGGGCAGCCGCAAGTACCTGCTCGCCAGCCTGGACCAGAGCCTGCGCCGGATGAAGCTGGATTATGTGGATATTTTCTATCACCACCGCATGGATCCGGACACTCCGCTGGAAGAGAGCATGGGCGCTCTGGCCCAGGCAGTAAAAAGCGGAAAGGCTCTCTATGCAGGACTCTCCAATTATGACGGAGAGACTATGATAAAAGCATGCCGGATTCTCGAGGATCTGCGCTGTCCCTTCGTGCTGAACCAGAATGCCTACAATATACTGAACCGGACTATAGAAAGAAATGGGCTGAAGCAGGCAGCCCTGGAAAAGGGAAAAGGAATCATCGCCTTCAAGCCGCTGGAGCAGGGACTTCTGACCGACCGCTACCTGAACGGTATTCCGGAAGACAGCCGGATCCGGACTGACGGCCGTTTTCTCCATGAGGATGCTCTGACTGATGCGAAGCTGACTGTCATCCGCCAGCTGAATGATCTGGCCGCGGAGCGCGGTGAGACGCTGGCCTGTATGGCTCTCAAATGGGTAATGAAGGACGACGCCGTGACCGGCGTTCTGATCGGTGCTTCCCGGCCGGAGCAGATTCTGGAAAACCTGAAGGCTCTGGAAGGCGCGCCGCTGTCTGCGGAAGAGCTGAAAAAAATTGATGAGCTTGTCCAGCCTCTGCTGGCCTGACTCTCCTGACAAGGCAGAAACAAATTTATCCGGGGGAAAGCCTGGAACAGCTTTCCCCCGGAATTGATCTTATATTATTCTATTTTTATTACTCTGCTTTCTTTCTCTCAGTCCTCATAAATGGACAGAACACCATAATATTTCATGATCGTTGAGGTATCCTGCACATACTTTCCTACATCCTCCGGGCCGTACCGAAGCAGGTAATAATCCATGTCATGCAAAAGCCTGTAAATATTAACGGCATGCTCTACCTCATGAGTATCTGCCGCCAGCCTTGTCTCATCGATGACTTTCTGCAGATCATTCTGCAGGTCTTCGTCATTTACAGAAGCCTTCATATCCTCCAGCAGATCTATAAAAGCATCTGCGTCAAAGCTATTGTAGGCAATTACCTGTGTCCCATATTTGGAATAAAATTCATCCTCTGTGAGATTTTCCTCTTCCACAACCTCTTCCTTTTCCGGTCGCACCGGTTCTGAATCAGTCTCGTCTGTATTCTCTTCCATATCTTCTACGCTTTCCTCTGCTGATTCTATACTGTCTTCTGCCACGCCTGCACTGATCTCTGTCTCATCCAGTGTGTTTTTTTCATCTGCTGAGCCATCTGCCGAACATCCTGACAAAAGAATCAGAAAGCACAACAGGCTGACCGTCTTTATTCTTTTCATTTTCTTCATTTGCTCTGATCCCTCCCGTTTACTTTACAGCATTCTGTATTTACACCCTCAGAAATATCTATTCTGCCTGCAGTCCTTTTTCCTCTGTCAGCAGGTAGGCCGTATATGCTTCTCCTCTGTGATACCCCAGCTTTTCCGCAAGCTCTGCGGAAATCTCTGTATGCGCATCCCAGCTTGGATACAGCCCCCTGTCCAGGCATTCCAGAATCAGCCGCGCCGCGCAGGCGCGGCCCAGTCCCCGGCGCCGGTATTCCTCCTTCGTATCTATCTCAATCTCTATTCCTTCCAGATAGCGGGAATAGGAGGAGGCTCCAGCGACTGGCTCCTTTCCATGGCAGGCCACGACGCCCAGCCCCCATCTCTTATACATTTCATAATCCGGAAACTGAGAGACCAGGTCGCGGCTCCATTCCTTCTGCCTGCACTGATCGTAATATTTTTCGTCTATGAGATGCAATTCATAGCCTTCCGGCAGAGCCGCCGCCATGCGCTCCAGCTTTTTCCTGCCTTCTCTATTCCAGATGTCCGGTTCCTTTTTGATCGCATAGCGTGTGATCCTTTCGACGCTGCACCCATAAATATGCCTATATGTATTTTCGATCAAAAGCTCCCAGTCCCTGCTGCGCGGTACGAGAATCTGAAAGCCTGCTGCCTCCCTGTATTCCTTCAGGCGGTTTTCACATTGAGAAGTCTCTGCTTCCGGATAATAAAGCAAAAGATTTCTGGAGGGTTTTCCTGCCAGAAATACAAAATCTCCAAGCATCGCTTTTGCAGACAGGGGATTGTCCGGATTTTCCGTTTCCCGTAAAGCCTTGTTTTTTGAGAAACCCAGCCCTTCCGAATTTCTCGATTCCGGGTACTCTGCGTAAAGAGAGCCCATGATCCCCTGCAGGCAGGACCAGATCATCGTCTCCTCCCATCCGTCAAAAAGCTGCCTTACCTTCTCCGGATCTGTTACTTTTAAAATCATCTGCCGCTCTGATCCTCCATTTTCTGCTTTGATCGTTCTAATTCTCCCGGATTCTGGAATACAGCTTCATGTCAAGAATCCGGCCATTTTTTACCGCGTTGCTGCGCAGCACTCCCTCCAACTGAAAGCCTGATTTTTCGAGCACACGGCAGGAAGCCTTGTTGTAAGCAAAGGGCTCTGCAAAAATGCGAAGGATATCTGTCCTTTGAAAGACGTAATCACAAAGCTGGCAGACTGCCTCTGTGGCATATCCCTTCCCCCAATACGGCTCTCCAAGATAATAACCCAGTTCCGCTGTCCGGTAATGGATGTTTCCACAGCGGGAAGCGGAAATGCTTCCGATCAGCTCCCCTTCTGCCTCAATGGCAAACGCAATGTTTTGATCGGGATCAGAAGCCAGCATTTCAGAAATGAATACCTTTGCATCCGCTTCCCCATAAGGAAATGGCAGACCATCCCGCAGATTATCCTGAACCTTTTTGTTATTAATAAGCTTAGCCAGCGCAGGAGCGTCCGACAAAGCCCATTCTCTTAAGCTTACTTTCATTTTCCACCCTCCCCTCCATTTTTTGAAAAGTTATCCACATTTATTTTCATTTTTATCAACCAAGTAGGATTCTTTTTCCGATCACTGCCGCCTTTGCATCCTTCGCATGGCCTATCTCCCCGGTCTTTGCTATGGGAAGTCTCTCGCCGGCATACTGCTTTACCAGCTCTTCCACAGCCGGTGAAAATCTGTTTTTTTCCATCTCTGTAAAGGTCCCCAGAAGAATGCCGTTTATTTGATCGAATACATGAAGCTGATTCAGCTGGCTTAGATATGCAGCCATTTTGGGAACGTCTCCCCCCAGGGCTTCCAGAAGCAGTATCTTTTCATTCATATCCGGCCAATATTCCGTTCCCGCCAGCTTCAGAAGACAGCGGATATTTCCGCCGATCAAAACTCCCTCCAGGCGTTCTCCCTGAAGAAACCGGTAAGAGAACTCAAACAGATCCCGCCTGCCCTTCAGCAGCGTATTTTCAAAGGCCACCCTCCGCGCCTGGCCCTCCGGAGAGACCAGATTCTTTACCTGATACAGGACAGAGCTTTTTCCTGTCTTTGCATAAATGGCATTGATAACCGTCGTAAGATCGCTGTAGCCCCAGAACTCCTTTCCACTTTTCGCAATCAGATCGTAATCCAGATATGGAAGTATCTCATTTGCCAGGTCTCCGCCGGATATATCGAATATCACCCGGATCTCCTCATCTCTGTAAAAATTCAGCAGGCTCTGTGCCCGCTGCCTGGCTGTTCCGCTGTATACAGAGCCTGCCTGATAAATGTAATCGCCAAATACCGGAACCACCCCGGCACTTAAGAGATATGATTTCAGAGCTTCAAGCGTTACCGCTGCTTTTTCAGGCTGCCCGTTTGAACAGCAGACGATCCCGGCCTTATATCGGAAAATTTTATTTTCCTCTTTTTTGTTCCAGGTCATTCGATATTCCTTCTTCCCGGTATCCTGACCAAGCTGCTCTTCCCGAATCTGGAAGCCCTCTCTTTTATAAAAACGGACAGCCCCTTGATTCTCTGCAAAAACATGAAGCTCCAGGCTGTCCCGTATTTCCTTTATGTAATTTATCAGAGCTTTTCCGATTCCGTGGGACTGCCATTTTTCCGCAACAAAGAGACCGGCAATATAATTGCCGTCCAGTCCTGCAAAGCCCAGTATCTGATTATTTTTCTCCCCGCAGGCTACATAAACTTCCGCTTCTGAAAGAGCCTCCTTTACCTCCTGATAATGGCCTTTCCAGTAATCCGCCGGTATAAAGCTGTGGGCCGCCAGATTCACATGGAGCCAGATCTCTATCACCTGATCCAGATCCTGCTCCTCTAATGCCCTTATCCTTTGCTTTTTCATCGCTTTCCATCCTTTTTCCGTCCTTTGGACGCTGAAAACTCTGCCGCCTCCCGGATCCATCCCATCAGCTCCTCATCAATCTCTTCGGCGGAAGCGATCACCACATGGTGTGTCCATCGGTTTGGATAGGCTTCCGTAGCTGCGGCAATCCGGGGGGATTCCACACGATGCTCCAGGCCAAAGGTTACGACCAGATACACCGGCGGCAGCTCGCTCTTCTTCTTTACCCGAAGCAGAGAGGCGCAGGCAAACACCTTCGGGTTTGTAAAGGTAATCTGCGTCTTCTGCACCCGTACATTCACATTTTCGATCTCCGAAAAAATACGCTCCTCCAGCGCTTCATAGAGAAACGCTGCGTCGGGCATAGACTCAAAGAAAAACAAGACGTCCTGATTCATGCCTGCTCCTCCTTTTCCGCCTCTTCGATACATGCCACAATCTGATCCCGGACCAGCCTTGCAATCTCTGTGGACTTCATATCCTTATATTCCTCATAGGAAAGAGGCTTCAGAAAATGAACCTGAACCGTTACGGGCCGGATACTGTTCGTATCAAAGGCCTGGTAGGAGTTCAGCATGGCGACCGGTACGATGGGGCACCGGGCCTTCATGGCGCACTTAAAGCTGCCGCCCTTAAACTCCCCGGGATGGTTTCCCTCCTTTGACCGGGTTCCTTCCGGGAAGATCAGAAAATTCCTGCCGGATTTGACTTCCTCTGTGACCTCCTGAATCACCTTCAGGGACTGGCGTACATCATCCCGGTCCATAAATTTCGCCTTCATGATGGTGAAAATCTGTTTCAGGAAGAAGATATTTTTCACTTCGATTTTCGCCACGACAGAGAACGGCCGATCACTGGCTTCTATGATGGAAAGCACATCAAAAAGTCCCTGATGATTCGGAAAAAACACAAAGCTTTCCTCACGCGGGATATTTTCACGTCCGTGAACGTCGATTTTTACCCTCCCGCCCTTATTGGCATGCACCGTCACCTTCTGGAGAAGGGCATATTTTTTGTCCTCCGGAATTTCATCCGTATGCTTTGCATAAGAGCAGAGCTGATACCACCAATAAGGCACAAACGGAAGACTGTAAAGCACCATCAAAATGATACGCCACATAGCTTAACCTTCGCTTTCTTTCAAAGTTTCAAACTCCAGCGTCACAGAAATCTGCTTTCCGGGCAGACTGCTGCTGATAAAATCGATCATCATGCTCTGAATCTGATCGGAATAGCTCCACCAGGGGCTGGTCGTCAGCGGAATCAGGAAGGTTCCCTCGCCGCCCTCGAAAATAAATCTGTGGCTTTCCTTGACGCCCTTTCCTTCATCCATAAAGTAAACTACGCCTTCAAACTGCAGCTCCTCCTCAGAACCACTCTGATCCTCCACCATGATTCGCAGGAAAGGAATCTCCATTCCAGTCTGGTTTTCGTCGAAGGAATACAGAAAATAGCTTTCTTCCGCAGAAAGAAGATATTCGTCTCCACCGAGCTTTTCCGCATTTGTATCCACGAGATTCATTTCCAGAGGCAAATCCTCTGTCTCCTGCTCTTCCAGATACTCATTTCCCCACACCAGAGGAAGATCGCCCAGCCGCTCAATGTGCATGATTTCTCCAAGCTCTTCATAAGCCGGCTCAAACTGCTCTCTCACCTCGTCGCTGTTGGTGAGGAAAATGATATTTTTATATTTGCACGGCGTATAATTTGCAGCCAGGTATTGATACAGATAGTAGTTCCGGGTGCTTAAGGATCCGGAATCATGGATCCAGGCAGGATAGACCGCAATGATCTCCGGCTGCTCTTCCTTCAGAACTTCGATGGCCCGTGTCTGCATCACCTTATTATTTGTATTATAGGTGCTGCTGAAGGGAAGAAGATTTTTCTTATCCAGAATGTTGTAATGGGAAAGCTGATTCGTCATATCTACAAACTTCAAATCTGCACAGAGATCATTTGCCAGCTCGTTCAGGTTCATCAGCTCTTCCTTCTGCTCTTCTGTAATATAGATATCGCCCAGACCTTCGATCCCTGTCTCTTCCGCCGACGCATACACATATTCTTCCGGAATTTCTTCTCTCGCAAATACATTTGCCGGCATCGTCAGAAGATTGGAGCCCTTGGACCAGACCGTACACGCAAACAGAAACACAGTCATAACAAGAGTGCAGACAGAAGGCTTTCTCCGAAGCGACGGAAGAAAAACCATCAGAAGCAGAAACAGGCTGCAAATCGTCGTGACGATGATCCCTCTTTCTCCAAACTGCGTCCGGACGAAGGTATAGCGGATGATGATAATATTGAACAGGAACAGGAAAATCAGGGCATAGGCCGCAATTTTCTTTTCTTCCCCCTTCTTTCCCGCCAGGTAAATCAGCGCTGCCAAAAGAGAAAACACAAAGCCAAAGGTCGCATACCAGACGAAGGGACTTACCAGCTCCTCCATCAGCATATCTCCCGTGGTCTCGAGAATCGCCTGTGAATTTTCCACAATATAGCGGAGAATCGCGATAAACATGGGGATAAAGCAAATTCCCAGGATCAAAAGCGGAATATACCAGGGAAGGATTTTCTTCCTTACCTCCTTTTCATTCAGGCGCAGTAAGATCTTCCATCCCTTTTCATGGATTCCCTCCCAGAGCACCATGGGAAGCGCCGCCAGAGCCAGGGCTCCGCCGATCGAGGAGTTCCAGGCGATCGAAAGAATCGAAATAAAGGTCCAGCACCAGAGAAGACGCGGAAAATCCTTCCGTACCTTTTTTGAAAATACAATCAAAATAAAGGGCAGCGCAAAGGCCCAGCGCACATAGTAATATTTGTCTCCGAAAAGTGAGAACAGCAGAATGCAGAGCAGGGCCGCCAGCTTATTTTCTACAAAATAATAGTAAACCACAGCCGTAATCAGCGCGATCACGACACAGCCCATGACCATGGCCGGTTCGAAGCTGGCATAGGTTCCATCGTAAAACAGGTACCAGACCGCAGCCTGAAAATAGTCGCAGACTCCGTGAATCGGCATCGTGTCAATATAAGGCACAGTTCCGAAATTCAAAAGCTGATGAAGCGGCTCTGAAAGCTCCCCGTAATGATACATCTCAAGGGGCAGGCCCGAGATCGTTCCCCTGGGAAGCGTATAGGACGCAAACACAGCCAGTGACAAAAAGCTGCTCAGATAGACAGAAGGCCTTTCCTTTTTTCTGTCTCTGAAAAAAATCTTCCAGATATTCACGATCAAAAGAATCCCTGCACAAAAGGCTGCTGCCGCCTTCATCTTCCAGGAATCATACTGCACAATCACCTGACCGTCACGTATATATTCATAGCGCGCGATCCATAGAAAGCACAGCGGAAGAAAAAGCTGGATTGCCGCAAGCGCATGCTTCATGATATGCGTTTTTCCACTTCGGATATACAGATAGGACAGAGTGCCCGCTGCGATCAAAACCAGGATCTGCAGGTATGGAAAGACAGTTTCTATCCATGAGATTCCTCCCTCCGCCATCTGAATCATCTTGCAGATCGCAGCCAGAGAAAACTCTGAAAACAAAATCAGAAATACAATAAATTCCGCCTTCTCATATTTCTCATGGAAGCCGGCTTTATACTCTCTGTCCCTGTCAAAGCTTCCTGCCAGCCAGCTGCACCTTTTGGACAGCAGGGTCAGAAGAACAGAAAACAGCACAAAAAAGATCAAAATTCCAGCGATCACAAGATTTGCCAGCGTCATATCTCCCTGTTTAAAATATCCCGTCCAGGTCGTATAGCCTGTGACAAACTCTTCATATTCCGGCGTTCTCTGATACTGGACGCGCATAATGAGCCAGGAAACCAGGGCCGTAGCTGCCAGAGATAAAAACGCTGAAAGCACACATATCCTCTGTGAAAAATATTTCTTCATAATCCTATCGTTCCTCCGCTTTTTCTCTGTTCCTGTTTTTTATCCCGCTTTTCCTGTCTGCCAGAAGCTTCAGGAAATCTGCAGCCTCCGCAAGTCCTGCCGCGGCACAGGGAAGCATACATACAAAGTATGGAAAAATATACTGGGATTTCGCTTCCCACAGCGTATGGAAGAAAAATCCGCCCAGAATTACAAGAGGCAGGAAAAGCTGCTCCATTTTCCAGACCTTCCGGTATCTCCACAAAAGAAACAGCACCGCCCCATAGACAAGGCTCTGAAACAGATTCATGTATTCTTCCAAAACCGTATAAAGCTTTCCGTCATAGATGCTCTGTACAATCCAGGAAAAATCGCCGCTGTGAAACTGATTAACCCAAAGGGCTTCACAGGTAGGCTCATTCCACTGGGAAACCGTCTTTTTATAATAAAATCTTACAGCATAGAACGGATCATCTAAAAATTTTTCTGCTGATTCCGCAATCGCTGCTTTTGCTATAGCGCTGCTCTTTTCCGCATCACAGCCGGTCTCCAGAAACGTATTATAGTTAAATTCATTGTACCAGCCCTCAGCGCGTTCCCCTTCCTGCATTCCCATGGCGATCCAGAGGGTTTTTGGCATTCCGCTTCCGATCTCCATCCCGGAACGGGATTCGTAAAACGCTGTGAGCCCCCGGCTTAAAAGCGCGGAGGCCAGAAGCAGAATTACGGCAGCCAGAACAGGCTTCCAGTTTTTTTTCTCGAAGGCCTTATAAAGCAGAAGAATCACCATGGCTACGAGAAAGATACTGTAATTATTTTTAACCAGAATGGAAATTCCAATCAAAATCCCTGACAAAACGGCATACAAAATCCTGTTCTTTTCGAGAAATCTAAGCAGCAGATAAAAGGCTGCCAGGGCAAAGGCCAATCCCAGCATAATGCCATATAGAAACGTGGTATACAGGATTATCTGAATGCAGGCGGCCGATCCGATCAGAACCAGGCAGTCCGCTTTTCTGCTGTGAAACTGGCAGTCTGTGATCTTGTAGAGCAGATATACCACAGCTCCATTTGCCAGAGCAGTCAGATAGCGGAAAGCATTCCAGTTTTCTCCCCCGGTCAGCCGGTAAAGAGCCTCCAGAATCGCGGCAAGCCCCAGCTGGTTCGGATAAATCTGCATATATTTTTCCGGCTCGAAGAAAAGAAAATTGTTCTGCGTCATCAGGTACGCAACCCACGAGACAGCCTTCTGATCCGCCTCCGGATAGGTATGGCTGACGTTTACCCACAGAATACTCACAGCCGTCACAAAAATCACCGCTGCAGCCGCAAGAATTTTAACCGGTATTTTTTCCAAAACTCTCTTTTTATTCAAAAAATAGAGAACAGCCAATACGAACGCTATCCATATCAGGTTGATCAGCAGATGATCCATACGGTACCGGGGACGCTCTCCAAAAAAATCTGACTGATTGAAATATGCGGTGCTGACAAGGCTCACAATCGTCAAAAAGAGCATAAAGGCTATGGACAGCCAGACGACGATGCCCCTGCCTCCCCGCAGAATCACATTTTTCATTGATTTCTCCAAAAAATATTTTAGATCCAGATATCACTGACCCTTTTTTGATTTAAAGTAATTATAGTATAATTCTGACCGCTTGTCACCAGAAGAATCACATTTTCAATCCGCCGCGGGCTGCTGCCGGCCGGAAGCAAAATACCGGTCCGCAGCCTGTACGCCCAGATAGTGAGAAAGATTAAATTTACGGATCCCTTCCTCCCTGTATTGTTCCATATCTTCAAAATAATCCTTCAGCATTTCATCCGCCAGCTCTGTCTTCTCCATTTCACCGGAAGCGGCGTCGGCATAGACCCCGGCGGCGTCTGTGGAAAGCGTCATCAGATAAGAATTTTCACTGGTAATATCGAAGCCCTTCTGAGAAATGTTATATTCTGCAATAAATGCGTCCATATGGCTTAAAGAAAGAATCACATAAACCACTGTAACCACCACTGTACTGAACCGGAACAGAGGAAATTCCTCCTTGTAAATACTGCAGATCATGCCTCCCAGAATCACTGCGATCGCCAGAAGCGCCGCTATCACCAGAACACGAAGCCTGGTAAGCCCGTAGGCCTGGATATACAGACACATTCTGCAGGCTGAAGAAATCAGCATAATATACGTGCAGCCTGAGAGAAATGTCAGAAGGATTTTGAGAAGCCTGTGATTCCGGAACAATTCAATGCAGAGCAGCACAACTCCCAGATTCAGAACGCTTACAAACAGAAGCTGGAAAAATCCTTCTCTCGCAAATCCACTGTAGGTATATCCGGACGGAAGATCCATTCCCCCGACAAAAAGATAGGAAATCTGAATCAGGCAAAAGATCAGGTACACAATTCCTATTACTGAAAGAAAGGTGACTGCGATCACAGGTTCCAGGCTGCGTATATCTCTTTGCTGCTCTTTTATTTTTTTTCTTTTGACAGCGCTCAGCAGGCCAAAAAAGAAAAGGATTCCCCAGCAAAACATCATAGCTATCTTAATCAGGCGTTCTGGTATCGCAATCTCTATAAACAATGCTTGAAATACCTGATTAAGCAGATCTCCAAACACCTGGTCAGCAGAAGCCAGCATTGGCAGAATCAGGCACAAGAGAAGAAGGCCAATCAGCAGGCCAAGAAGGATATACACTGCGTTGGAGTCCTTTTTCCGCGCTTTACCTTCCGCTGATTTTTCTCTCCGCTGCCTTCTTCCCACCAGAAACACGGCCGGGAGATTTTCTATCATGGATATTCCGAATTCCAGAAGGCTTTCCACATATTTCAGAAATCTCCATTTTTCATCATGATAAGAATTGTGGACAAAAAGAATTCCATACAACAAAAAGCTGGCCGCCTTATTGAAAAATACAATCATTTCATTTCCGGTAAGACAATTGGAAAGACCCAGCAGAAAAACAGACACCATATAAAAGACAGAGCTTTTCTTCAGCTTCTGATTTTCCTTCTTCAAAAAATACAGATACATTCCCAAAAATCCTGCCGTAAAAAGCGGGTAGGTGATTCCCATATAATTGTCATACAGACAGAACACATAAAAGGCAGCAAATAAGACGCAAAGTCTTAGAAAAAAGGGCGCATTTACCCAGACTGCCGGTTTTCCGCCAGTTTCCATACCATCCATAATTCTATTTTCTTCCATTTTCAGTTTTCCTCCTTTTCTGTCATTTCAGCCGGCAGCCTCTGTATTTTCCGATCCTGCCCTTTTTTGACTCATTTTTTATAACTCATTTTTTCCTTCTTCATCCTCTACATATTCCAATATATCTCCAGGCTGGCAGTTCAGAACCCTGCAGATTTCATTCAGCGTGGAAAAACGCACTGCCTTTGCCTTATTGTTTTTCAGTATGGACAAATTGGCCATGGTGATATCTACCTCTTTGGAAAGCTCCGTCAGCCCTATCTTCCGCTTTGCCATCATCACATCCAGGTTGATCACAATCGACATTCCCGCACCTCCTAAATCGTCAGATCATTTTCCAGCTTATAGGTTACGGCCTGGTCAAAGACTCTGGCGAGCACCTTGCTGAAAAGCCCTGCGATAATAAAGACCAGAATAATCACAAGCATTGCCATCGTGACTAAAATAAAAAGCCGGAGGATGCTGGCTGCTACGATACAAAAGCTGTAGGTTCCCATTCTTCTGAGGCTTTTCACATTTTCTTCCACAAAACAGTCCTCATTCAGTACCGTAGAAAACATCCGCCTCAGCTCCAGAATGATCAGTACGGCAAAGATTCCTGAAATGAGAAGCAGAATCATCATGGGAATGTAATAGGTCTGGTAGTGCGGAATATAGTTTCCGACAAGCCTCAGTGAAAACGGCAGCGTCACGCAGACCAGTATTCCTGAATAAAACATAAAATCCAGTATTCCCTTCGTAAATTTTGCAAGCTTCAAATCCCTCATAGCGGCCTCCTGTAAACAAAAAATGCAGTTATCCCCTGTTTCCAGTTGATAACTGCATCATAGCACACTATTTATTTAAAATCAATATTTTTTTATTGTTTTTCAATAAATATTTTATTTTTCTTCAGTGGAAGGATCCGCATCCCCGCTTGAAGCTTCATCCTCTTCTTTTCCTGACTGTTCGCGCACCTTTGCGATGCTGGCAACGCTTACATTCTCAGAATCCACATCCATCAGCTTGACTCCGGAAGCAATCCGCCCTACGACGGAGATTCCGCTGCAGGGGATCCGGATGATGATTCCCTCAGTGGTAATCAGCATCACCTCGTTGTCCTCATTCACTGCCTTGGCACCGATTACGTTTCCGGTCTTTTCCGTGATCTTGTAGCACTTAACGCCCTTGCCTCCGCGGTTCTGAGGCGTAAATTCATCCATTCCCGTGCGTTTTCCAAGGCCGTTTTCCGATACCACCAGAAGATATTCTCCCTGAGTGCGTACCTGCATGGCCACAACCTCGTCCTGATCGGTGAGATTCATTCCGATCACGCCCATGGATACACGGCCGGTAGCCCTTACGTCCGTCTCATGGAACCGGATGCACATACCGAATTTTGTAATCAGGAAAATATCCTGCTCATTGTCGGTATATTTCACCTCGATCAGCTCGTCATTTTCCCGCAGATTGATCGCCAGAAGCCCTGTCTTCTTCACATTCGCGTATTCCTGAATCGAGGTTTTCTTCACCAGACCGTTCCGGGTCGCCATAAATAAGTATTTTCCTTCGCTGTAGTCCCGGATCGGAATCACGGCCGTAATCTTTTCTTTCGGCTGCAGGGACAAAAGATTGATAATCGCCGTTCCCCTGGAGGTTCTGCCAGCCTCCGGAATCTCATAAGCCTTCAGACGGTAGACCTTTCCTGTATTCGTAAAGAACAGGAGATAATGGTGGGTTGAAGTCATCATCAGATCTTCGATATAGTCCTCGTTGATCGTCTGCATTCCCTTGACGCCCTTTCCGCCGCGGTTCTGGCTGCGGAAATTATCCATCGTCATCCGCTTGATATAGCCGAGGTTTGTCATGGCAATCACCACGTCCTCCTCCGGAATCAAATCCTCCATGGATATATCAAATTCATCGTAACCGATATGAGTCCGGCGCTCGTCGCCGTACTTGTCGGCGATCACCTGAATCTCATCCTTGATGACGCCGAGAAGCTTTTTCTCATCGGCAAGAATTCCCTTTAAGTAATTGATCTGCTCCATGAGATCCTTATATTCTGCCTCCAGCTTTTCACGCTCCAAGCCTGTCAGCGTGCGCAGCCTCATGTCCACGATGGCCTGAGCCTGCACATCATCCAGAGCAAAGCGCTCCATTAAAGCCTGCTTTGCCTCCTGGGTAGAGCGGGAGCCGCGGATAATCCGGATAACCTCGTCGATATTGTCAAGAGCAATCAGCAGTCCCTTCAAGATATGCGCGCGCTCTTCCGCCTTATTCAGTTCATACTTCGTCCGGCGGGTGACTACGTCCTCCTGGTGAAGCAGATAGTATTTCAGCATATCCAGAAGATTCAGCACCTTCGGCTCATTGTTGACAAGAGCCAGCATAATCACGCCATAGGTGTCCTGAAGCTGGGTATGCTTGTAGAGCTGGTTCAGCAGTACGTTGGCATTGACGTCCTTCCGAAGCTCTATGCTGATCCGCATTCCTTCCCGGCTGGACTCATCACGGATATCCGTGATGCCGTCTACTCTCTTTTCCTTGACCAGATCGGCAATCTTTTCGATCAGACGGGCTTTATTTACCATATAGGGAAGCTCTGTCACGACGATACGGCTCTTTCCATTTGCCATAGCTTCGATGTTTGTGACCGCACGCACGCGGATCTTTCCGCGTCCGGTCCGGTAAGCTTCTTCGATTCCCCTGGTGCCCAAAATCTCAGCTCCGGTCGGAAAATCAGGGCCCTTCACGATCTTGAGGATCTCCTCCATGGTCGTATCCCTGTCCTCCTCGATCCGGTTATCGATCAGTTTTACGACAGCCTTAATCACTTCACGCAGATTGTGAGGCGGAATATTGGTCGCCATACCGACTGCAATGCCTGTCGTTCCGTTTACCAGCAGATTCGGATAACGGGAGGGAAGCACGGTCGGCTCCTTCTCTGTCTCGTCGAAGTTCGGCACGAAATCTACTGTATTTTTATTGATATCAGCCAGCATTTCCATGGAAATCTTGCTTAAGCGTGCCTCTGTATAACGCATGGCCGCCGCTCCGTCTCCATCCTCGGATCCAAAGTTTCCATGGCCGTCTACCAGCGGATAACGGGTAGACCATTCCTGAGCCAGGTTTACCAGCGCTCCATAGATAGAGCTGTCTCCATGGGGATGATATTTACCCATGGTATCACCGACGATACGGGCACATTTTCTGTGTGGCTTATCCGGACCGTTGTTCAGCTCGATCATGGAATAAAGAACTCTTCTCTGTACCGGCTTTAAGCCGTCACGGACGTCTGGAAGCGCACGGGCCGCGATTACGCTCATGGCATAATCGATATAAGAATCCTCCATGGTCTTTTTCAGATCCACGTCATGAACTTTATCAAAGATATTATCCTGCATTCGTTTTCCTCTCCCCTGCTTAGATGTCCAGGTTCTTTACAAATTTTGCGTTGGTCTCAATAAACTCACGTCTCGGCTCTACCTTATCCCCCATCAGGGTCGTAAAGGTCAGATCGATCTCGGCAGAATCTGTATCGTCCATGGTCACTCTCTTTAAAATCCGGCGCTCCGGATCCATCGTCGTCTCCCAGAGCTGCTCCGCATCCATCTCTCCAAGCCCCTTGTAACGCTGAATCTTATTGTTCTGATCGCGTCCTACCTCCGCGAGGATATCTGCCAGCTCCTGATCGCTGTAGGCATACCAGATCCTTTTATTTTTTTCCAGCTTATACAGAGGCGGCTGAGCCAGATATACATAGCCTTCTTTTATCAGATCCGGCATAAACCGGTAGATAAAGGTCAGAAGCAGCGTACTGATATGAGCTCCGTCCACATCGGCATCTGTCATCAGAATGATCTTGTGGTAACGCAGCTTTGTAATATCAAAGTCATCATGAATTCCTGTTCCAAAGGCCGTGATCATTGCTTTGATCTCTGCATTTGCATAGATCTTGTCAAGTCTTGCCTTCTCTACATTCAGGATCTTTCCCCTTAAGGGAAGGATCGCCTGGGTCGCTCTGGAACGCGCCTTCTTTGCTGATCCTCCTGCGGAGTCTCCCTCCACGATATAGATCTCGCAGTTCTCCGGATTCTTGTCTGTGCAGTCCGCAAGCTTGCCAGGAAGCGCCATGCCGTCCAGGGCAGTCTTTCTTCTTGTCAGATCCCTGGCCTTTCTCGCAGCCTCCCTGGCTCTCTGGGCCAGGATGGATTTCTCCAGAATCACCTTTGCCACAGCCGGATTCTGTTCCAGGAAAATCATCAGCTGCTCAGAAACCACGTTGTCTACGGCTCCTCTTGCCTCGCTGTTGCCCAGCTTCTGCTTGGTCTGTCCTTCAAACTGCGGCTCTCCGATCTTGATGCTTATGATCGCTGTCAGCCCCTCACGGATATCATCTCCGTTCAGGCTGGGCTCGCTGTCCTTCAGAAGCTTATTCTTTCTGGCATAATCGTTGAACGTCTTTGTCAGGGCGTTCTTAAAGCCGGTCAGATGGGTTCCGCCCTCCGGCGTATTGATATTGTTTACGAAGCTGTAGCAATTCTCTGTATAAGAATCGTTATGCTGCATGGCTACTTCTACAAAGACATCATTTACCATGCCTTCACAGTAAATAATCTGATCGTAAAGGGCCGTCTTGGAACGGTTCAGGTATTCTACGAACTCCTTGATTCCGCCCTCATAACAGAATTCCTTTTTATGCTGGGGTTCTACCCGGTCATCCCTGAGAATGATATTCAGGCCCTTTGTCAGAAAGGCCATTTCCCGAAGGCGGACCTTCAGGGTATCATAATCAAAGACAGTCTCTTCAAAAATCTCCTTATCCGGCAGGAAGGTCACCATCGTTCCCGTCTCTTCCGGATCACAGTCTCCAATCACCTTCAGCTTATCGATGACATGTCCTCTCTCGTAACGCTGGAAATAAACCTTTCCCTCGCTGCGGATCCGGACCTCCAGCCACTCCGAAAGAGCATTTACGACAGAAGCGCCCACTCCGTGAAGACCGCCGGATACCTTATATCCTCCTCCGCCGAATTTTCCTCCGGCGTGCAGAACCGTAAATACCACCTCTACAGCCGGAATCCCTGCCTTATGGTTGATTCCCACGGGAATTCCGCGGCCGTCGTCTACGACAGTGATCGAATTGTCCTTGTTGATCGTAACATCGATATTTTTGCAGAAGCCTGCCAGCGCCTCATCCACAGAATTATCTACAATCTCATACACCAGGTGATGAAGTCCGCGGGCGGAGGTGCTTCCAATGTACATACCAGGTCTTTTGCGGACAGCTTCCAGTCCTTCCAGGATCTGGATTTGATCTGCTCCATATTCTGCGCTCATTTTCGTTCCTCCAATCTAATTTATGAAAAGCGGTCAGTTTTCACCGCTTACAGATCCTTCAACCACCTTAAATACCTTATTGATCGAAAATCTGTGGCCTACAAACTCATCCAGACCCGTACAGGTAATCATGGTCTGAATGTCATGAATGCTGTTCAGCAAATAGTTTTGCCTGTTCTGATCCAGTTCAGACAATACATCGTCAAGAAGCAGGACAGGGGTATCCCGGATCACCTGCTTTACCAGCTCAATCTCAGACAGCTTAAGGGAAAGAGCGGCTGTGCGCTGCTGTCCCTGGGAACCAAACTTCCGGATATCCACTCCGTCTGACGAAAAAAGAAGATCGTCGCGGTGCGGCCCCACAGAAGTCGTCTTCATCCGGATATCCTTGTCCCTGTTCTGCCGGATCCTTTCATAAAGCTCCTCTCCGGAAGCATTTTTTTCGTAGGAAAGCTTCAGCCTTTCTCTGCCTCCGGACAGATTTCCATGAATCCGGCCCACAATTTCTCCAAGGGAAGCGATAAATTCTTCTCTTCCCTCTATGACCTTTTTTCCGTATTCCGCAAGCTGCAGATCCCACACATCCAAGGTATCCGCGAGCTCTGGCTGAAAGGCCAGATCCTTTAACAGCTTATTTCTCTGAATCAAGACGCGGTTATATCCGGAGAGATGATGAAGATATACCTTATCAAGCTGACACAGCTCCATATCCAGAAACCGCCGGCGCTCTGCCGGTCCCTGCTTGATAATGCTCAGATCCTCAGGAGAAAAAAATACAAAATTTGCGATGCCGAAGAGCTCGCTTGCCTTGCGAATGGGAACCCCGTTGATGGCGATTCCCTTCGCCTTATTTTTTTTCAGGTGAATATCAATCTGATATTCCAGCTCCCGTTTTCGGATAAACGTGCGAAGATGCGCTTCTTCCTCCCCGAAAAGGATCATATCCCGATCCCGGCTGCCCTTGTGGGAGCGGGTAGTTCCGCTTAAATAAACGGCCTCCAGGATATTAGTCTTTCCCTGGGCATTATCGCCATAGAAAATATTAGTCCTCTCGTCAAACAGAAGCTTCAAATCTCTGTAGTTACGGAAATTCTTTAGCTCAATGGATTTTACAATCATACGATCTTATAATCCTGCCCGGCGTAACGAAAGACATCACCCTTATGGAGCTTGCGTCCCCGGCGTTCCTCTGTCTCTCCGTTTACCTGCACATTTCCGTCCAGAATCTCATATTTGATATCCGATCCACTGTCAAAAAGTCCGGCCAGCTTCATGGCCTGGCCGAGCCGGATATATTCGTCCCGGATTGAAACCTCGATATAATCCATCTGTTTCACCCCTTACACAGAAGCGCTGTTGAAGTTCACAGGAAGAATCAGATAAATATAGGTCTGATTCTCATCCCGGATGAAGCAGGGCGCCTTCGGATTTACAAGATACAGAGTGACCATTTCATCATCAATCACGCGCAGCGCGTCAATGAGAAACTTTGGATTAAAGCCGATCAGAATATCCTTTCCTTCCTTCTCGATGACAATTTCTTCATTCATCGATCCCAGGCCAGAGGTCAGCTTCAGGCGCATCTCTCCATCTGTAATCTGAATAATCACGGGCTTCTTGTCATTTTCCCGGATCAGAAGGGTCGCACGATCAATACAGTTTAAAAGCTCCTTTTTATTGATCTTTACCTTTGTCTCGTAATCGGCAGAGAGCATCTGCTCAATCCGGAAATACTCTCCTTCGATCAGACGGGATACCACCGTCGTCTCATCAAACTCAAAGACAATATGATTCTTTGTAAAGAACAGGTTGACAAGAGAATCCATTTCTCCGGAAAGAATCTTACTCACTTCGATCAGAGTCTTGCCTGGAACGATCACCTTCCTGGGCTGATACTCTTCCTTTAATTCCAGGTTTCGGATGGATACCCGGTGTCCGTCCAGAGAAACTACCTTCAGATGGTTTCCATCAATCTCAAAGAGCTCTCCTGTCATCATCTTGTTATTCTCATTGTCAGAAATGGAAAAGATCGTCTGCTTGATCACTTCCCGGAGGCTGAACTGGGATAAGACTACCGGTTCGCTTCTTTCAATATAGGGAAGATAAGAGAAATCCTCTCCTGATTTTCCCGCGATACTGAATTTTGCCTTTTCACAGGTAATTTTCATCTGGAAGCCTGCGTCTGTCTCTATCACAACGTCATTGTCCGGGAGCTTTCTGACGATCTCAGAAAAGATTTTGGCGTCAATCGCTATGATTCCCTTCTCCTGGATATCGCCCTCAATTACTGTCTCAATGCCAAGCTCCATATCGTTGGCGGTCATTTTGATCTGACCGGCAGATGCATCGATCAGAATGCACTCCAGAATGGACATGGTAGTTTTGGAAGGAACGGCCTTCTGTACGATGTTAACGCCCTTTAATAAATCTGATTTTTTGCAGATAAACTTCATGATGTGTATAACTCCTTTCCTCTGTCAGCCGGAGGCGCAGATGTATATATAAATAATATAATCCGTCGTATTCGTAGTAGGGGCTGTGAATATGTTGATAACTGGTCTTAAGCCTGATAAATCCTGCATATTTTGAAAGGATAACTGTGTGAAAAACGGAAGGATAACCGGGAGAAAAATACCCGGGTTATACACACCCTGAAATTGGGCTTTCAGTTTTCCCCACAGGATCAACATTCTTTCCACAGCGGAATGTTGATAAGTGATCTGAGGCTTAAGGGCTTCTATCAGTTCGGGTTCAGCTTCTTTTTGATCGTGGCGATCAGACGGCTGGCAGAATCGTTGGACTGGATCTCATTCTCGATCTTTTCTGCTCCGTGCATGATCGTGGTGTGATCTCTGCCCCCGAGGATCTCTCCGATTTTCTTATAGGTAGTTCCGTTTTCCTTGCAGAGGTACATGACGATCTGCCTCGGATAGACAATGTTTGCCGTCCGTTTGTTTCCCCTGATATCGTCGGGGCTTATATGAAAATGCTCGGCTACTACTTCTATAATCAGATCCGGCGTGATCTTCCGGCTTTCTCCCGGTGAGATGATGTCCTTGATCGCTTCCTCTGCCAGCAGCATATCGATAGGCCGCTTTTCCAGGGTGGAAAGCGCGATCAGACGATTGAAGGCTCCTTCCAGTTCACGGATATTTGATTTGATGTTGGTTGCAATATAGGTAATAATATTATCGTCGATCTGGTAGCCCTCCAGCTCTTCCTTTTTGCGCAGAATCGCCATCCTGGTTTCAAAATCCGGAGAGGAGACGTCTGCGATCAGGCCGCATTCAAAGCGGGTGCGGAGACGCTCTTCCAGAGTCTCGATGTCCTTGGGAGGACGATCACTGGAGATGATGATCTGCTTATTTGCACTGTGAAGGGCATTGAAGGTATGGAAGAATTCTTCCTGCGTACTTTCCTTTCCGATGATGAACTGCACATCGTCGATCAGCAGCACGTCAATATTCCGGTACTTTTCGCGGAAGCGGGTCATACCGGAGGGATCACCGATTCGAAGGGTTTCGATCAGTTCGTTGGTGAAGTATTCACTGGTCACGTAGAGAACCTTCATGGATGGGTTTTCTTTTAATATGTAGTTTGCGATAGCATGCATCAGATGGGTTTTTCCCAGTCCCACGCCTCCGTGCAGAAACAGAGGGTTGTACACATTGCCGGGCGTCTCCGCTACGGCGAGGGATGCGGCATGGGCAAACTTGTTGTTGCTGCCGACTACGAAGGTGTCAAACGTGTATTTTGGATTGATATTGGACTTTTCATAGTCAATATTTCCGGATGCCGGGCTGATTCCGCTGTCCTTTGGATGCTTTTCCCGGGGAGCGCTCTGTTCTGCCGCTTCCTTTTCCGTAATAAATTCCACCTCATACTTTTCGCCGGTGAATTCCGCAATCGCCACATAGATGGGAGTTTTGAATTTGGAATTCAGGTAAGTGATCATCTGTTCTCCCATGGGAACAATGATTTTCACCGTGTGGTTTTCTACGCTGTGCACCTGCAGGGGCAGAAGCCAGGTCTCAAAAGATACGTCTGAAAGCTCGTGCTCTTTCCGGACATGTTCCAGAATTTCGCTCCAGTTTTTTTCTATCAAGTTCATTCTTATATCTCCTCAATGCCCGTTAAAAGAGCAATTTATCCTATGATTAATAATATACCAAATTACGGGCGCGATCAAGTGAAAACTGTAACCCTTTCCCTGGGTTGTCCACTTTTTATCCACATCTTATCCACATATTGTGGATAAATTTTTGCTTTCTACAAGATATAAGGGAGAGAACAAGAAAAAGAAAAATACTGCCAAATTGCTTGACTTTGCGGGGTTTTATGAATATAATTGAAATGATGTTTTTTAGATAGGAGGTGCCAGAGACAATGAAAATGACATTTCAGCCGAAGAAAAGATCCAGATCTAAGGTTCACGGATTCAGAGCCAGAATGAGTACGGCTGGCGGAAGAAAAGTATTAGCAGCCAGAAGATTAAAAGGAAGAAAGAAGTTATCCGCGTAGGCCGCATATATGTGGCCTATTTTCCTATGTACCTTATTATATGCCGCGGCGGGCGGCTTTAAGACGGAGGCTGCATGAAATATCCGCATTCAGAGTCTTTAAAAAAAAATAAGGATTTTCAGCTTTTATATAAGGAAGGAAAATCCTGTGCAAATCGTTATCTCGTACTCTATGTGAGAGAAAACGGGATGGATCAGAATCGTTTTGGTGTTTCTGTCAGCAAGAAGGTCGGCAACAGTGTCGTACGCCACAGAATCACCAGATTGATTCGTGAAAGCTACCGGCTGCATGAAGACATGTTCAATAGTGGTTTGGACATGGCAGTCATCGCAAGGGCCAGTGCAAAGGGAAGAAGCATGAATGAAATCTGCAGCGCGCTGCTTCACTTGGGAAAGCTTCAGGGAGTCATTCAAAAATGAAAATTGTATTGATCAAATTGATTCAATTTTATCAGAAATATCTATCGCCGATGAAACGTACGAAATGTCCTTATATTCCAAGCTGTTCCCAGTATGGTCTGGAGGCCATCCAGAAATACGGAGCTTTAAAGGGAGGCCTTCTGGCCGCCTGGAGGATTTTGAGATGTAATCCGTTTTCCAGTGGTGGATATGATCCTGTACCATAAGGAAATTTGAAGGAGGATTTTTTCATTGACAGGTTTGTTTTTGACCAAAAATGCAACGCCTATCCTGGGACAGTTCGCTGCTGTTTTAGGCTGGATCATTAACGGTATTTTTAACTTTCTTGATTCTATCGGTATTCCAAATGTAGGACTGACAGTTGTCCTTTTTACAGTTATTATTTATACGCTGATGCTTCCTCTGACCTATAAGCAGCAGAAGTTTTCGAGAATGTCTGTAAAGATGAATCCGGAGCTTCAGGCAATTCAGAAGAAGTATAAGGGAAAGCAGGATCAGGTATCCATGCTGAAGATGCAGGATGAGATGAAGGCTGTCTACGCAAAGTATGGCACATCTCAGATGGGAAGCTGTCTGCCGCTTCTGATTCAGCTGCCGTTTCTTCTGGCAGTGTATCGGGTGGTTTATGCGATTCCGGCTTATGTGGATAAGGTAAGAGCTGTCTATACGCCGCTTGTGAGCCAGCTGGTGAATATAGAAGGCGCGCAGGATGTGCTGACAAAGCTGAGCAGCGCTGCTCAGTTCAGCAGACAGGCTTTTAATGAAAATACAATCATCGATATTTTGAATAAGGCGTCTACAGCAGAATGGGATACGGTTGCATCCAGTTTTCCGGATTTGAGCGGTGTGATCGATCAGACGAGAAACGCGTTGGAGAGTATCAACGGATTTCTTGGATTGAATATTTCCAATTCTCCCTGGTTCAGCATCAAGCAGTTTTGGGCAGAGGGAGCGTACCTTCTTTTGATCGTAGCGCTTTTGATTCCGGTTCTTGCAGGTCTGACTCAGTGGATCAGCGTACGCCTGATGCCTACGGCTGCTCCGGCTACCGGAGATGGAAACAGCGAGGACATGATGAAGTCCATGAGAATGATGAACAATTTCATGCCTCTGATGTCCGTATGGTTCTGTTTCGTTCTTCCTGTCGGTGTAGGCATCTACTGGGTAATGAGCGCTGTCGTCCGTATGGTTCAGCAGCTTGCGATCAATAAATATCTGTCGAAGATGGATATTGATGAAGAGATTAAGAAAAACATCGAAAAATATAACAGAAAGCGTGAAAAGGATGGACTTCCGCCAGAAAGGCTGAACAATGTGGCAAGAACCAGCGCGAAATCGGTGGAGCCAAAGAATACAAAGAAGCGTGAAATTACTTCTGAGGACCGTATGAAGCAGATTAAGGATTCTACGGAATATTATAAGAAGGGTGAGGCAAAACCCGGAAGTCTTGCAGCGAAGGCGAGAATGGTGGAGCAGTATAACGAAAAAACGAAGAAAAAGTAAGGAACGGGGGGTTTTGTGAATATGGAAAGTATTGAGGTTTCCGCAAAAACAGTGGAAGATGCGGTTTTGGAAGCAGCAATTCAGCTTGGAACCACAAGGGACAAGGTTGACTATGAAGTCGTTACCCCGGGCAGCCCTGGATTTTTGGGGATTGGAAGCAAAAAAGCGGTTATCAGAGCCCGGCAGAAGACGGACGAGGAGATAGAGGCAGCTTTGAAGGCAGATCAGGAAATGGAAAAGATTCTTGATCGTGTAAAAGAAAAAAGTGAGAAGCCTGCTGAGCCGGCGGAGAAGAAGGAAGAGAAAAAGGAAAGACCGGGAAAGAAGGAAAAGCCTCAGGCTGAGAAGCCGAAAAAAGCTCCTGTAAAGGAAGCTGTACAGGCAGAGAAAAAGCCGGAGCCTGTAAAGGAAGAGAAACCGGAAGCCCCGAAAAAGGCGGCAAAAGAGGAGAAGACAGAGCCCGCAAGACCTGTGAATACGGATGAAGTCAAGGATTTCCTTGAGAAGGTATTCGCGGCTATGGATATGAAGGTTCAGATTACGATCACACAGAAGCCGGAGGAGCATGAGGTCAGCATTGATCTGGAAGGCGACGATATGGGAGTTCTGATCGGAAAGAGAGGACAGACTCTTGATTCTCTCCAGTATCTGACGAGCCTTGTAGTAAATAAGGGCAGCGATGATTATATCAGGGTAAAGGTAGATACGGAAAATTACCGGGAACGCAGAAGAGCTACCCTGGAAAATCTGGCAAGAAATATCGCCCAGAAGGTAAAGAGAACGAGAAAACCGGTTTCTCTGGAGCCTATGAATCCGTATGAGCGCAGAGTGATTCATTCCGCGCTGCAGAATGATAAATTTGTGTGCACGCACAGTGAAGGAGAGGAGCCGTACAGGCATGTAGTGGTTTCTCTGAAGGAAGGCGTCCGCCTGGATAATTACAACGGACGGGGAAGAAATCGTTATAACCGTAATTATAAGAAAAAGGAACGCTGATGCGTTCCTTTTTGTCTAAGAAGAAGAAAGAGCAGAAATTATGAGAGAAAGCGATACGATAGCGGCTGCGGCGACAGCCATGTCGAGCTCCGGGATCGGAATTATCCGGATCAGCGGGGAGGAAGCATTTTCTATTATGAAGAAAATTTTCCGTCCTTACCGTAAGGAGAAGGACATGAGCGCACAGCCTTCTTATACAGTGCATTATGGAACCGTTGAAGAGGGAGAAGAGGTTCTGGATGAGGTTCTGGTGCTTCTTATGAGAGGGCCTCACAGCTATACGGCTGAGGATACGGTGGAGATAGACTGCCATGGAGGCAGGCTTGTCATGCAGCGGATTCTGGATCTGGTTATCAAAAACGGCGCCAGGCCTGCGGAGCCTGGAGAGTTTACGAAGAGAGCTTTTCTGAACGGAAGAATTGACCTTTCCCAGGCAGAGGCTGTCATGGATTTGATTCAGTCCAGAAACAGAATGGCGTTAAAATCCTCGGTGTCTCAGCTTCAGGGCTCTGTGCGCCAGCAGATAGAAAAGCTGCGTTCTCAGATTCTCTATGAGACGGCTTTTCTGGAAGCGGCCCTTGACGATCCGGAGCATATCAGTCTTGATGGATATTCTGAAGAGCTTTTGAAAAAGGTGGAAGTAATTTGCGGGGAAATTGAGAAGCTTTTAAAATCCTCGGAAAGCGGCCGGATTCTGAAGGAAGGAATCAAAACCGTAATTCTCGGAAAGCCAAATGCAGGAAAATCTTCTCTTTTAAATGTTCTTCTTGGAGAAGAAAGGGCGATTGTGACTGAGATAGAGGGAACAACCCGCGACGTTCTGGAGGAACAGCTGCAGCTTGGAGATTTGTCCCTTTTGCTTCTGGATACAGCCGGAATCCGTTCCACGGAAGATATCGTAGAACAGATAGGCGTGGATCGGGCAAGAAAGCAGGCGGAGGATGCGGATTTGATTCTCTATGTGGCCGACAGCTCCAGGCCGCTGAATGAGAGTGATGAAGAGATCCTTTCTCTCCTGGAAGGAAAAAAGTCTTTGGTACTCCTGAATAAATCTGATTTGGAGCCGGTTGTGACTCCGGAGATTATGCGGGAAAGAACAAAGCATAAGGTGCTCCTGATCTCAGCAAAGGAGGAGCAGGGAATCCGGGAGCTGGAGGATGAAATTCGTTCTCTGTTCTTTCAGGGAGAGGTGGATTTTAACGATGAGATCCTGATTACAAATGCGCGCCATAAGGCGGCTCTGCAGGATGCGAGGGCAAGCCTGTCTATGGTAAAGGAAAGCATACAGAATGGGATGCCGGAGGACTTTTATACGATTGATTTGACAGATGCTTATCAGGCTTTGGGAAGAATTCTCGGAGAGGAGATGGGCGAGGATCTGATTAATGAAATATTTGGAAAATTCTGTATGGGAAAGTAGGAAATATTATGAATACAGTATACAAAGAAACCTGCCAGGCTGTTGTAGTCGGCGCTGGGCATGCAGGCTGTGAAGCTGCACTTGCCTGTGCAAGGCTGGGGATAGAGACGGTTATGTTTACTGTCAGTGTGGATAGTATTGCTTTGATGCCCTGTAATCCAAATATCGGAGGAACCTCAAAGGGGCATTTGGTTCGGGAAATTGACGCTTTAGGCGGCGAGATGGGAAAAAATATTGACAGAACCTTTATCCAGTCAAAGATGCTGAACGTGTCCAAGGGACCTGCCGTTCATTCTCTTCGGGCGCAGGCCGACAAAGCTGAGTACAGCCGAAGTATGAGAAGGGTTTTGGAAAATACAGATCATCTTTCAATCGTCCAGGCCGAGGTGGCTGAGATTCTGACTGAAGGCACGGAAGAAAATTTGATCGTCAAAGGAATCAGAACAACCTCTGGAGCAATCTATGAAGCGCAGACTGTTATTTTATGTACAGGCACTTATCTGCGGGCTCGCTGTATCTACGGTGATGTAAGCACCTATACAGGCCCGAATGGCCTTCAGGCAGCGAACCACCTGACAGATTCCTTAAAAAGGCTCGGAGTAGAAATGTACCGGTTTAAAACAGGAACTCCGGCGCGGATAGATAAAAGATCGATAGATTTCAGTAAGATGGAGGAGCAGTTTGGAGACGAAAAGGTAATACCTTTTTCCTTTACGACAGATCCCGAGACTGTTCAGATTCCTCAGGTTTCCTGCTGGCTGACGTATACGAATGAAAAGACCCACGAAATTATAAGGAAAAACCTGGATCGATCTCCGCTGTATTCAGGCATGATAGAAGGAACAGGTCCAAGGTATTGTCCGTCGATTGAAGATAAGGTAGTCCGCTTTGCAGATAAAAACCGTCACCAGGTATTTATTGAGCCGGAAGGACTCTATACGAATGAGATGTATGTGGGTGGAATGTCCAGCTCTCTTCCGGAGGATGTGCAGCATGCGATGTACTCTTCCGTAGCAGGCCTGGAGCATGTACGGATTGTCCGAAATGCTTATGCCATAGAATATGACTGTATCGATGCAAGACAGCTTTATCCCAGTCTGGAGTTTAAAAAAATCCGGGGACTGTTCAGTGGCGGACAGTTTAATGGAAGCTCCGGATATGAGGAAGCGGCTGCACAGGGATTAATTGCCGGAATTAACGCGGCCCGTATGATTCAGAAAAAGGATCCTCTGATTCTTGACAGATCCCAGGCTTATATTGGAGTTTTGATCGATGATCTGGTGACAAAGGAAAACAGGGAGCCTTATCGCATGATGACCTCCCGTTCTGAGTACCGTCTGCTTCTCCGGCAGGATAATGCGGATCTTCGCCTTACCAAGACAGGTTATGAGGTTGGATTGATTTCAGAGGAAAGATATCAGGGACTTCTTGATAAGGAGCGGCAGATCCAGGAGGAAATAAAGCGGGTGGAAAAGGTACATGTAGGAACCTCGGAGGAGGTACAGAGGCTTCTGGAGCAGTATGAAAGTACGCCGCTTCATTCAGGAATTTCACTGGCGGAGCTGATTCGAAGACCAGAGCTGAATTATGAGGCGCTGGCACCGATAGATCCGGACAGGCCTTCTCTTCTCCGCGGGGTGGCAGAGCAGGTCAATATTCATATCAAGTACGACGGCTATATTCGGAGACAGCTGAAGCAGGTAGAGCAGTTTCAAAAGCTGGAATATAAAAAAATTCCTGATGAGCTGGATTATGATGAGGTTCCAAGCCTCAGAATAGAGGCCCGGCAGAAGCTGAAGGAAGTAAGACCTGTTTCCGTAGGCCAGGCTTTCCGTATTTCAGGAGTATCGCCGGCTGATATTTCAGTTCTTCTTGTTTGGCTGGAACAGAGAAAGGGCAGGAAAGATTGATGGAAAAAAAGAGACAGGATTATATAAAAGGTGTTTTTGAAAAGGCAGGAATTTCATTGACGGATAGGCAGCTCTGGCAGTTCGAGCGTTATTATGAGCTTCTGATACAGAAAAATGAAGTGATGAATCTGACTGCAATTACAGAATTTCCGGATGTAGTGCAGAAGCATTTTCTGGACAGTCTGATGATTCGAACGCTTTTTGAACCGGCGGAAGGGGAATATTGGCTTGATCTTGGAACAGGAGCTGGATTTCCGGGAATTCCGCTGAAGATTGTATATCCTGAATTACGTTTGGTTCTCCTTGATTCTCTGAATAAGAGAATCAAATTTCTGCAGGAGGTCATTGATGAGCTTGGATTGGAGCATATAACAGCTATCCATGGGCGTGCGGAGGAGCTGGCAAAAAAGGAAGAATACAGGGAAAAATTTGATTGCTGTGTGTCCCGGGCTGTAGCAAATCTCGCCTCTCTTTCGGAATATTGTCTGCCCTTTGTGCGCGTGGGAGGATGTTTTGTTCCATACAAATCGGAGAAGGTTCAGGAAGAAATCAAGGGTGCTGAAAAGGCGGTCCGGATACTCGGAGGAAAAATAGAGGAGCAAAAGGAATTTATGCTTCCTGGTTCAGATATTTACAGATGTCTTTTGTATATTAGAAAAGATAAAGAAACTCCTGGAAAGTATCCGAGAAAGGCAGGAACGCCTACGAAGGAACCGATACGATAGTAGCTATTTTGTTTATTTGACAGCTGTTAATAAATTGTAGGATATTCCTATCATTACTATGCCTTTTTGAATTTCAGGTTTATTTTATAAAAAATAATGGTAAGAGAACTGCTTTATACACAAGTAACATGTGAAAAAGCAGTTCTTTTGTGATTAAAATACGACTTATGAATAAAAAAGTTTCACGTGAAACATTCGTTCTCTTGTAGATAATTAAAGTTCTATGCTATAATATTTAAGCGGTAACAGACATGTTTTTGTGTTTAAAACTAAAGAATAAGAAATTAAAGGTTTCTGTTGCAGATTGATGTATCAATACTCCTCCGTCGGAGGTTGAACAGACGGATAGAGAGTATCGTGACACAAGATAGCATTGCGTGACTATAACGGATCCTGCTCTGGTCAATATAGTTTCTGATATATTCAGATACTCTAATTGGTATTCTTTACTACTGTTGCGTTTCACTATTTTGTAAGCAATATTCCACATAATATTTTGTATGAATTACAGAAAAAACATTTGCTGTGCATTAAACGTAAACGCAAATAGAAACCTGAAAATGTGCCTGCTCACTGCAAAATATTTGTTTACAATAGCTTTTTAATTTACGAATGTTTCACGTGAAACATTGAGGAGAATCATTATGGGAAGAGTAATAGCAGTAGCAAATCAAAAGGGCGGAGTTGGAAAAACTACCACAGCGATTAATCTTTCGGCTGCACTGGCAGAAAAGAATAAGAAGGTTCTTTTGGTTGATATTGATCCCCAGGGCAATGCAACGAGCGGCGTTGGCGTGGAAAAGAATGAGGTGGAAAATACGATCTATGATCTGATCCTCGGAGAAGCTTCCATACAGGATTGTATAGAATATACGGAATTCGAAAATCTTCACCTGATACCGTCAAATGTAGATTTGGCGGCGGCAGAAATTGAGCTGATCGGAATACCGGAGAAAGAATTTATTATTCGAAAGGAAGTAGAAAAGATCAAGGATAAGTATGATTTTATTTTGATCGACTGTCCTCCTTCTTTGAATCTTCTTACAATCAATGCAATGACGACTGCGGATACCGTCCTGGTTCCGATCCAATGCGAGTATTACGCACTGGAGGGCTTAAGCCAGCTGATACATACGATTAATCTTGTAAAGGAAAGGCTGAATCCATATCTGGATATTGAAGGAATTGTATTTACCATGTTTGACGCAAGAACAAATCTTTCGCTCCAGGTAGTGGAAAATGTGCGTGCAAATGTCAAGCAGAGAGTCTACAGTACTATCATACCGAGAAATGTGCGACTGGCCGAAGCTCCAAGCCACGGATATCCAATCACGATTTACGATTCAAAATCGGCGGGAGCAGAGAGCTACCGGGCGCTTGCAGAGGAAGTAATCAACAGGGAGGAATAAGATAAATGGCCGTAAAAAGAGGAGGGCTGGGAAAGGGATTGGACAGCCTGATTCCAGAGACAATTAAGACGACGACACCAGAAAAAACCAAGGTTGTGGAAAAGGTTGTAGAGAAGGTCGTAGAAAAACCCGTTGAACTGAAGGTGAAAATATCAAAGGTAGGCCCGAATAAGGAACAGCCGAGAAAGCAGTTTGACGAGGACGCTTTGATGGAGCTGGCAGATTCCATCAAACAGTTTGGAATTATTCAGCCTTTGATTGTTCAGGAAAAAAACGGATTTTATGAAATTATTGCCGGAGAGCGGCGCTGGCGTGCGGCAAAGCTGGCCGGCCTCAAAGAAGTTCCTGTAATCGTAAAGGATTATACGGATCTGGAGGTCGTAGAAATTTCTCTGATCGAAAATATTCAGAGAGAAAATTTGAATCCAATTGAAGAGGCGCTGGCTTATAAGCGTTTGCTGAATGAGTTTAATCTGAAGCAGGACGAGGTGGCAGAACGTGTTTCAAAAAGCCGGACTGCTGTGACAAATTCCATGCGTCTTTTGAAGCTGGATGAGAGAGTACAGCAAATGGTGATTGATGACATGCTTTCTACCGGGCATGCGAGAGCTCTTTTGGGAATTGACGATCCGGAGCTTCAGTTTACGACTGCGACAAAGGTATTTGATGAAAAGCTCAGTGTCCGGGAAGTAGAGAAGCTGGTCAAAAAAATTCAGCAGGGAAAGACAGAGAAGAAAAGAGAAGAGCCGGTACATGATTTTATCTATACCGATCTGGAAGAGAAGATGAAAGAGGCAGTAGGAACAAAGGTTTCTATTCATCAGAATGCAAAGGGAAAAGGTAAGATAGAGATCGAATATTATTCCAGAGAGGATCTGGAGCGGATCATTGACATCATTACACATGCGCAGAGCCGCTGATGGAACGACAAAAGTGAGTTGCTACGCTTAAATCTCAAGCTTGCAGGAGGAGAACGAAAGATGAGTCCAATATTAGAATATGTATATCAGATGACAGGAATTGACGCAGCATATATTTTGATCGGAATGGCTGTCCTGATTTTAATTCTGCTGATTCTGATAATTGTTGCGTTATGTAAACTAAAGAAGCTGAATCGCAGATATGACCGGTTCATGCGCGGAAAGGATGCGGAAAGTCTGGAGGATACCCTTCTTTCCTGTATTGAAAAAAATGAGCAGATTGATCAGATGAACCAGATGCTCCGGGAAGATATCATTGGCCTTCGGAAAAACCAGCGTATTACTTATCAGAAAATGGGAATGGTAAAATATAATGCATTTCGCGAGATGAGTGGAGATTTAAGCTATGCGCTGGCTCTTCTGGATCAGAGAGAGAATGGTTTTGTAATCAATTCTGTCTATGCCAAGGAAGGCGGCTATTCCTATATCAAAGAAATTGTAAATGGGGAAAGCTCCATACCGCTGTCTGAGGAGGAGCAGGCGGCGCTTGACAATGCAAAAAGCCAGTCTTGAAAAACCTGGCGGACTGGTATATCATAAAGACTAAGCCTTGCGCCGGTGAAGGAAGAATTTTGCATAGAAATTTCGGCGGAGGAGACGGAAAAAGGAGAAAAAAGATGTTAGATATTAAGTTTGTAAGAGAAAATCCGGAAGTGGTAAAGCAGAATATCAGAAATAAGTTTCAGGACCAGAAGCTTGGCCTGGTAGATGAAGTAATCGAGCTTGACGCGCAGAAGCGCGCCGCCCAGCAGGAGGCGGACGGGCTCCGTGCGGACAGAAATAAGCTTTCCAAGCAGATCGGCGCTCTGATGGGACAGGGAAAGAGAGACGAGGCAGAGGAAGTAAAGAAGCAGGTGGCTGCTCAGGCAGATCGTCTTGCCGAGCTTTCTGAGAAGGAAAAGGATCTGGATGAGAGAATCCTGAAAATCATGATGACGATTCCGAATATCATCGACCCAAGCGTTCCCATTGGAAAGGACGACAGCGAGAACGTGGAAGTACAGCGTTATGGAGAGCCTGTGGTTCCCGATTTTGAGATTCCCTATCATACCGAGATTATGGAGAAATTCAATGGAATCGATTTGGACAGCGCGAGAAAGGTATCCGGAAATGGCTTCTATTATCTGATGGGAGATATCGCAAGACTGCATTCCGCAGTTCTGGCTTATGCCCGTGACTTTATGATTAACAGAGGCTTCACCTACTGCGTTCCGCCCTTCATGATCCGCAGCAATGTGGTGACCGGCGTTATGAGCTTTGCGGAAATGGACGCTATGATGTATAAGATCGAAGGAGAGGATCTGTACCTGATCGGAACCAGTGAGCATTCCATGATCGGAAAATTCATCGATACCATCCTGCAGAAGGACGAGCTTCCCAAGACTCTGACCAGCTATTCTCCCTGCTTCCGCAAGGAGAAGGGCGCGCATGGCCTGGAGGAGCGCGGCGTATACCGTATCCATCAGTTTGAAAAGCAGGAAATGATCGTAGTATGCGAGCCGGAGGACAGCCCGATGTGGTTTGACCGCCTGTGGCAGAATACAGTAGATCTGTTCCGCTCCCTGGATATTCCGGTGAGAACTTTGGAGTGCTGCTCCGGCGACCTGGCAGATCTGAAGGTGAAATCTGTAGATGTAGAGGCCTGGTCTCCGCGGCAGAAGAAGTATTTTGAGGTGGGAAGCTGCTCCAACCTGGGAGACGCACAGGCCCGTCGCCTGAAAATCCGCATTAATGGGGAGAAGGGCAAGTATTTTGCGCATACATTAAATAATACAGTAGTAGCTCCGCCCAGAATGCTGATTGCATTTTTAGAGAACAATCTGCAGGCAGACGGAACTGTGAAGATTCCGGAAGCTCTGCAGCCATATATGGGAGGAATGACTGTAATCAAATAAGGATTCTGCGGCAGGACTTATCCACAATTGTGGATAAGTGCGTGGAAATGTGGATAATTGTATCTGTACAGGCTGCCTTTGTGCAGGAATAGTACAAAGCGCATGAAAGCACAGCCTGATCCTGAGGAGGTGAATACAGTGCATGAGTATCTGAGAGCAGTAGGCTTTAGCCGTGTAGAGAATAAAGAACAGCTGAATCATCTTCTGGAGATGACAGAGGATTCTTATCAGAGTGAAAAAACGGCCTTTTCCCGAAACGGAAATGATTTTTCTGAGAGAAAAAAGGAATTTGCTCCCCGGATGGGAATTATACTCCGGGGTGAATACGACGAAAAAGGCGATTACCAGAGGGAATACTATTTTCCCTATTTTCAGGGCACCCAGGAGAAGCTTTACGACAACGTCAGCGTTGAGCGGCATGCGGAAAAGGAATCCTATGCGGGCGTATGCGAGGACCTGTCTATGGGAGTGACGATTATTTTCTACGTGCAGAACGTCGTGGATTACCTGAGCGAACGTCATCTGAATCAGCTGTCTTTTCACATTGCGTCGATTCGGTTTTCCGGCCTTTCCATTGACGGAAGAATTCTGCTTCCTGTGGCAAAACGCATGACAGAGGAAGAAAACTCGGAGGCGATTCTGCAGAGAACCCGGCTTCTCAAGGCGGCCAGAGAAGGAGACGAGGAAGCTATCGAAAATCTGACTCTGGAGGATATGGACACTTATTCTATGATTTCCCGGCGGATTGCGGATGAAGACGTGTTTTCCATCGTGTCTACCTACTTTATGCCGTACGGCGTAGAATGCGATCACTATAATGTGCTCGGCGAGATTTTAAAATATGAGCTGGTGGAAAACAGCCTGACGAAGGAAAAGGTCTATATTTTGACCATAGAAAGCCATGATTTGATCTTTGAGGTCTGCATCAACCAGAAGGATCTGCTTGGAGAGCCTGCAGTGGGCAGGCGGTTTAAAGGGATTATCTGGCTTCAGGGAAACGTAAGCTTCCAGAATTAAATATTTTTTGAGAAATAAATACCCTTGATTGATAGAAAAGAGGATAGAATCCTCGGTTCCATGTCAGTCAGGGGTATTTTTCTGATCTGATTTGGCAGGCGGCAGAAACAGGCGCGGTCAGTTTGTACAGTTGGCAGCGTCAATAGCAATGGCAAGCATCAATCCCATCAGTTCATCTTCCGGATTTGCGATGTCGATGACATAGGTATCTCCCCAGTGCAGAACCTCTTTGGTAATATGGATAATGGGACAGCACTGGGAATAGACATCGTAATCCCAGCCCAGAAAATCGCCTTCCACGCGCCAGCCGTTGAAATCTATCTCATACTTTGGCGTCAGGAAAGAGAATTTTTTCTGAATCGTTCCCTGTTTTACTCCGTTTACTTCTATTTCAAAAGCGGGCAGAAAAGTCAGAAGCTCCTGATTGATCCGGCCGACTTCATTGTTTCGGGCATCGTATACGTGAAGCTGGTGTCCCAGTGCAAGAACCTCTGCTTTTACAAAATAGCGGATGTTTTCGTTTTCATCATAAATATCATAGGTGTCTGACCAGGAAAAGACACGCTGTTTGATCAACAGTCGCATGGAAATCCCCCTTATCTCATATTTGTCTTCAGTATATCAGTCAAATTGTATTTCATCAATAAAGATTCAATGATATAATTTTTAAGAAAAAATAAATATGGGAGGAGCCCCAAGAAGGATGTTAAAAGAAAAATTGAAAATTTATCTGAAGGAAGAAAGCACAGGCTGGAGGCCGCCGGAAATTGTCTGGCTTGGAATTGCGACAGCAGTGATTCTTGGCCTCTCCCTGTATTGGCAGGATAATTTCGTCAGTATTACCGCTGCTCTTACCGGGGTCTGGTGCGTGATCCTGACGGGAAAAGGGAAGCGTTCGTCTTTTTTGTTTGGGATTGTTAATGTGCTGTTTTATGCAGCCATATCTTTTCAGGCAAAATATTACGGCGAGGTAATGCTGAATCTGATTTACTACTTTCCGATGAATTTTGTGGGCTGGTATGCCTGGAAAAAGCACATGAATGAAGAGACTGGGGAGGTAATCAAAAAGAAGCTGCCGCCAGCAAAGGGAATAGCTGCTTATGGGGCGACAGCTGCCGGAATCGTGGCTTACGGATGGGTTTTAAAAAGACTGGGAGGAAATCTTCCGTATATCGACAGTATGAGCACAGTGGTATCTGTGGCGGCGCAGATTATGTCTGTGTACAGGCTGACGGAGCAGTGGATTCTGTGGATCGTGGTAGATATTGTGACAGTGGTTATGTGGGCGGTTCATTTTGCCCAGGGAGGCGAAAGCATTGGGACTCTGGCCATGTGGAGCGTTTATCTTATCAATGCGGTGATTATGTATCTCCGCTGGAATCGGGAGGCAAAAGCAGAATGTGTTATAAGGTAGGAATGTATGGAGGATCTTTCAACCCGCTTCATATGGGACATGTGGATTGTATCCTTCAGGCTGCGAATTTATGTGGAAAACTTTATCTTGTACTGAGTATTGGTGTGGAAAGAAATGAAATCAACAGCCGCATCCGTTACCGTTGGCTGTATCAGCTTACAAAGCATATAGGAAATGTCCGGATTTTGACGATTGAGGATCAGGCCGGCACAAAGGAAGCATATACCCGGGAGTTCTGGCAGGCAGATGCAGAGCAGATAAAAAGCCAGATTGGAGAAAAGATAGATGTGGTATTCTGCGGCAGCGATTACGATGAAAGCAGCTTTTGGAATATTTGTTATCCGGAGAGTGAGCTGTATATTTTCAAAAGAAATGCGATCAGTTCCACTGCAATACGGAAAAATCCCTATCTTCACTGGGAGTGGCTTCCGGATATCGTAAAGCCTTTCTATGTAAAAAAGGTTCTGCTGATGGGCGGTGAAAGCACGGGAAAATCCACGCTTACGATCAACCTGGCAAGGCGGTTTAATACAAATTTTGTGGAAGAAGCGGGAAGAGAGCTTTCGGAAAAATCAGGCACAGATCAAATGATGCTGTCGGAGGATTTTACAGAAATCCTTCTTCAGCACAAATTAAACGAGATGAAAGCGCTGGAGAGCAGCAATCGGGTGCTGTTTATCGATACGGATGCTTTGGTGACACAGTTTTATATGAATTTTCTGGAGGATCCGGATATCAACAGGAACAGGGCTCTGTCTGATGCGGTGGATGCTCTCAATTCCTATGATTTGATTCTGTTTCTGGAGCCGGATGTGGCCTTTGTGCAGGATGGCGACAGAAGTGAGGTTATAAAGGCTGATCGCAAAAAATATTCGGATCAGATTAAAGCACTTCTGGAAAGCCATGGCAGAACATATTTCTGTATTAGCGGAGATTATCAGGAAAGGTATTTGACAGCTGTGCGGGAGGTAGAAAAGCTGTTTGAAGCAGAACAGGAAGAGGAGTGAGAAAATGCGAGCTTCTGATATCATCGAAATCACAGACTTTCAGGCGCCGGAGCTGGACGTGTATGCCCGCCTGTCGGAGAATCAGCTTCTGAACCGCTGCGAGCCGGAAAAAGGAATGTTCATTGCGGAGAGTCCGCGGGTGATCGAGCGGGCGCTGGACGCGGGATACCGGCCCGTCTCCTGCCTTGTGGAGAAGAGGCATATCGAAGGGGAAGCAAAAGAAATCATCCGAAGATGCGGAGAAATCGGTAACGTTCCCGTCTATACGGCGGAATTTGATGTGCTGACGCAGCTCACCGGTTTCAAGCTGACCAGAGGAATGCTCTGCGCTATGTATCGGACTCCGCTTCCGAAGGTGCAGGCCGTGTGCAGCGGCGCATCGCGGATCGCGATTCTGGAAAACGTGGTAAATCCCACGAATGTAGGGGCTATTTTCCGCTCGGCGGCGGCTCTGGGAATCGACGCGGTTCTTCTGACTTATGATTCCAGCGATCCCCTGTACCGCCGGGCGGTCCGTGTCAGCATGGGAACGGTTTTTCAGATTCCCTGGACTTTTTTTGAGAAGGATGCCTGGCCGGAAAAGGGAATTCGTCTTCTGAGAGAGCTGGGCTTCCGGACGGCAGCCATGGCGCTCCGTGAGGATTCCGTCAGCATTGATAACCAAAAGCTTCTGGCAGAAAAGAAGTTGGCCGTAATTCTGGGAACAGAAGGTGACGGCCTGGCTTCCTCTACGATTGCTGACTGCGACTATACGGTCCGGATTCCCATGTCCCACGGCGTAGACTCGCTGAATGTGGCTGCGGCCAGCGCCGTGGCGTTCTGGGAACTGGGACGGAAGCATTAAACCATATGTTTTACAAGAAGCTGTTTCAGGGACTTGATAAGAGTATCGTCTATCTGTTCCCATGAAAAACAGCTGTTTCCGAAATGTCCATAATTGGTGGTGGATGCATAAATGGGATTGCGCAGCTGTAGTCTGCCTATGATGGAGCTGGGGCGCAGATCCAGATTATTTTCAATAGGAGTAATGGTTCCGGAAGGGCCATAGGTGTAAGCCCTCCCCCGATTTCCACATGCATCGGAATGATTTTTACAGGAGGGAGTCCTTTTAACATTTCGTAGCTTAAATCTGCCGTAGCGTCTGTAAAAATCTGATAATCAGCCATAGGTTACGCTCCTTTTTGCTTCTTTGACTTTCCGCATGCCTCCCAGAGTTCTTCTGCCTTCGGCGTCCATTTCTCCACGTATTTTGATGTTCTGTCACAGAGACTGTCTACGGATTCAGGGCTCTGGTAGTCGGTGCTGACAGCTCCCGTCTCCTTTACCATTGCCCGCAGCTTTTCCGGATTCTCCAGCATGGGGCAGGGACGGAGCATATTTTCATTGAAGGGCTGGCCGTCGTGATAAGCCATGAACAGCGGGCTCCGGAGCGCGTCCAGAAGAGAGGTGTCGTGGATGTTGCAGTTGGAATAGTGGATAAATACGCAGGGTTCCACATCTCCCTTTGCATTGATGTGCAGGTAGTTTCGTCCTCCGGCGATACAGCCGCCCACATACTCGGCGTCGTTCTGGAAATCCATGGTAAAGAGAGGTTTGCTCTTACGGAATTCCCGGATGCGGCGGTAAACGGTTTCTCTCTGCTCCGGTGTGGGAAGAAGCTCTACAGCGGCGTCGTTTCCAACGGGCATATAATGGAAGAACCAGCAGAACAGCGCGCCGGAATCAATGATGTAATCAAAGAATTTCTCGCTGCTGATATCCTGGTAATTCCGGCTGGTATAGCAGATAGAGATTCCAAAAGGAAGCCTGGAGTTTTTCAGAAGATCCATGGCATGCTTTACCTTTGCGTAGCTTCCGTCTCCCCGCCGTCCGTCGTTGGCATCCTCGAAGCCTTCCAGAGAAATAGCCGGAACAAAGTTCTTCACGCGCAGCATTTCTTTGCAGAAATTATCGTCTATCAGCGTGCCGTTTGTGAATGACAGGAACTCGCAGTCCGGGTGCATCTCGCAGATTCTGATTAGGTCAGCTTTGCGGACCATGGGCTCTCCGCCGGTGTAGATGTACATGTAGATGCCGAGTTCTTTGCCCTGGCGGATGATGGAATCGATGGTTTCCAGACTCAGGTTCAGCTTATGTCCATATTCTGCCGCCCAGCATCCGGTGCAGTGCAGGTTGCAGGCAGAGGTGGGATCCAGCAGGATCGCCCAGGGAACGTTGCATCCGTATTTTTCTTTTGCTTCGTTTTGGCGGGAGGTGCCGCTTAAGCTGGCATTGAACAGAAAGTTCTGGAAAAAGGCTTTTCTTACGCCGGGGTCCAGATCATAAATTTTCAGAATCAGCTGATACCAGTTGTCTTTCCTTTCAATGACGCCGCGGATCGCGTCGCGCTGTCCCTTGTACCAGTTTTCCGGAGAGTATTTATCAACCAGAGCCATCAGCTTTGGAATGTTGGTCTCCGGATCGCCTTCTATGTATTTAAGCGCCTGATTGATTGCAAAGTTCTGCATGGAGGTTTTCATGCCAGTCATAATAAATCGTTCCTTTCTTTCGTATTCAGCATCTGCCTGCTGGGCAAATGCTTTTTAACTCTTAAATTTTAAGCAGATTATAAAAAAAGAAAAAAAAAATGTCATGGGACAGAAATCTGGCAGTGTCAAAAATTACGACAAAAGAAGAGAGTGTTACATTTTTGGACGAATCTGCGGGTTTGTCCGTTGAGAAACAGAGGACAGCCGGGTAAGGTATTTTTAACGGGAATCATGACAGTCTGCTGTCCAAAGAGATGGCAGAAATATAGAAATAAGGAATATGGAAACATGAGAAAGAAGGTTTTTTCATATGAGCGCTGTATTTCCTCAGATTCTGATAGAGACAATCGTAAGAAAGGCGATCCGGGATATCCGGGATTCTCCGAAAAGAAGCACCCGGAACCTGATTGATATGGCATTGAATTTTTCGGAGGGGCGGTTCCAGAGCCGTTTTTTTGAGACAGCTCAGTCCATGCTCCGGGATGAGAACAGCGCTTATTACAGGCTGATCCCGGATATGGCCGTCCATGTAGATACGGAAAAAATTATCAATTTCGGAATCAATCTGGGCTATAACAGCTGTACGGCCGGAGCGAAAAGGATCCGCGCGCTGGAAAAAAAGGAGCAGTTTAATATTCCCTGGTCCATCAGCCTGATTATTTCCGGAAAAGAATATGAAAAGAATGAAAAAGAGTACCTCCGTGTACTGGAACAGGGGAAAAGGCTGGGAATCTATACATGGATGCTGTATGCTCCCGGAGGCACGGAAAAAATACTTGCGCTTGCCAGAAAATATCCGGAATGTGCTTTTGTCATATACTGCAGTCCGGATGAAGTTACCGGCGCCATGCTGGACAAGGCGGAAGATATGTTAAACCTCATGTTTGCGGTGCGGTATGAGGAAGGAGTGGAAGATGCCTGCCGTCTTCTGCGTTTCCGAAAATTCCTTTATTCGGTGGTTTATATCTATGAAGAAGCGGACGCGGATAATATCTTTAAGGAGGAAATTTTGGAGAAAATAGAAGTCCTCCATCCAGTATTTACGGGCTTCCTGGGCGATGAAGACTGTGAGGAGAAGGTGCGGAAAGCCGTGTATCAGAAAATCATCCGGCTGAGGAAGGAGCAGCGGAACTCGACGGTTCTCTGGGATATCGTAAATGACAGCCGTTTTATAGACGGCATCATTTCAGAGGATTCCTGCGGGGCGGCATTTAACGCGGGAGGATATCTGTTTCACGCATATGGGAGAGAGCTGCAGAAGGAATATAATATATTCCGGCAGCCCCTTGCGGACATACTGAAGCAGGCGTTTCCGAAGACAAAAAACGGTATGGCGTCTCTCACAGGCTGAGACCGGAACCATACAGCAGATTTCAGAAATTTTCGTATTCGACGATACACTGAATACAGATAGTAAGCTGTGTCATAAAATCCTCCGGCGTCATATCGCTTTTGTCAAGAATCCAGCGCTGAAAGGCGCTGACGGCCGCGTCGGAAAAGAAATTTACCTGAAAGTCCGTGACCTTGTCTGCTCCTGTCTGCTCTCGCAGACGGGACTGGAAAAAGGCGGACAGCAGCTCATGAAAATGATCGGAAAAAGAATTTTGCCCCTGAACGCTGAGTGTTTTCTGGTAAAAGCTGCGGTTTTTATAGAAATATACGCAGAGCGCTTCTATTAAATCCATGGTACTGAAGGAAGGAGGAGCCTTCCTGCTCATTACGGAGATAAATTCTGTGTCAAATATCCAGTTGACCAGATCGTATTTGTCTTTGAAATGATAATAGAAGCTCTTGCGGTTCATATTGCATTTTCCACAGATATCGGCGACGCTGATTTTGGAAAAACTCTTTTCCTCCATTAGTTCTTTCAGGGCCTCTGCCAGAGCACGCTTCGTTATATTGGAATCTGCCACGTTACCTCACCTCATTATTGTAGACTATTCTAGCAAAGCGGATTTTAAAATTCAACGAGTTTCCCAAAAATCCTTTTGGACAATTTTTATCCTTTGTCCAAAAATGGAATACACTGGAATTTTATAAGAAGGCGAAGCAGGAAGGAGTAAGTATGTTTTTAGACGATGAGACAAAATGGAGACAGCTGGCGAAATGGATCATAGGCATTGCGGCGTCCTGCATTCTGATTTTTCTTGGTGTGCGGTACATATCCGACATAGCGGGCGCGGCCCTGTGGCTGCTGGATCAGATGGCCACGCTGGAAAACAGCATGGATTTCTCACAGCTCCCTTTTGGAGAGTATCTGGCCCAGATCGATATCAACTGGACGGAGCTGGGAGACAGCCTGGAGAGCTGGCTGTCCCAGCTTGGAAGCTCTATCATGAACCAGGCCGGAAACGCGGTGGGAAACGCAGCCTCTTCCCTGGTGGATCTGGGAATCGGTTTTGTGTTTTCCATCTATATTCTCGCAAATAAGGAGAAACTGATCCGGCAGGTCAGCCGCCTGATCCGCGTGTGGATTCCCCGGAGAATCGGCTCCTGGATCACCCATGTGGTATCTGTCTGCGGGAATACCTTTCAGCTTTTTATCTCCGGACAGACCACAGAAGCCGTGATCCTCGGAACCCTGTGCACCCTCGGCATGCTGATTCTGCGGCTTCCCTATGCGCCCATGATCGGCGCGCTGGTAGGCGTCACAGCCCTGATTCCCTATGTGGGCGCCTTTATCGCCGGACTGGTGGGCGCTCTCCTTATTTTTACGGTAAAGCCCTTTAAGGCTGTCATATTTGTCATTTTCCTGGTAGTGCTTCAGCAGGTGGAAGGCAACGTGATTTATCCCAAGGTGGTGGGCGCGAAGGTAAATCTTCCTGCTATGTGGGTGCTGGCGGCCATCACGATCGGCGGAAGCCTGGCAGGTCCTCTCGGAATGCTGCTGGGAGTGCCGACCATGTCTGCCTTTTACTCGCTGCTGCGGGAGGCGACGGAGAAGCGGGAGAGAAGGATGAGGGAGTAGAGAACAGATTATGTTTTGGAATATCAAAAAGCCGGAAAGTTCCGAATTTACTGGAGCTTTCCGGTTTTTTGCATTTAAGGAAGGATTTAATTCCATGTTAAAGAACTGGAAAAAGAAGTATTGATTTTCCTTAAGACAGGAATTAAAATTGAAGAAAAGTTATGGCGTTATGGTGGATGAGGGGGCATTTTATGTCAAATATTGTGGATAAACCAAAACTTACGGCAGTACAGCTTGTTGATAAAATGAAGAAAAAGGGAATTACTTTTAAATATATTACAGAAGAAAAAGCTGCCGAGTATCTTACGGATAAAAATAATTATTTACGAACAGCTGCGTATCGAAAAAATTATCAAAAATATAATAATGGTACAAATAAAGGAAAATATATTGATCTTGATTTTTCGTTTTTACAAGAGCTTTCTACTATAGATATGCATTTGCGTTTTTTAATTTCAAAAATGTGTTTGGATATTGAACATGATCTCAAGGTACGAATGCTGAAAAATATTGAAACAGATCCAACAACGGATGGATATGATATTGTAAATACATTTTTGAGCCAAAATTTTTATATTGTAGGAAAGCTGGAAGCTACAAGCGCCTCGCCGTTTACAAGTGATCTGATTCATAAATATTTTACTATTCAGCGGGTGTACAACAATCAAAAAGGAAAAAAAGAAAATAAAATTGTTGCATATAATGATTGTCCTGCCTGGGTATTGTTGGAGATGCTTACGTTTGGAGATTTTATAAAATTTTATGAATTTTATTATTCAACACGATCATTTCCGAAGATTTCATCGCCAGTGATAAATCTTGTTAAAAGTTTGAGAAACGGAGCAGCACATAATAATTGTATTTTGGCTGATTTGGCTCATGGAACCTCTCAGGCTCCTGCAGAGATCAGTCAGGCTGTGGCAAAAATATCTTCTATCAGTACGAAGCAGAGGCAGAAAAAGCTTTCCTGCCGTCCAATGCTTGAGTTTGTGGCTTTACTTTATACATATAATATAGTTGTATCAGATAAAGTTAAGTATCATAGAGTTCAGGAATTAAAGGAGTTGTTTTTTGACAGGATGTTGCAAAAAAGAGGATTTTTTTGTAAAAATGAATTAATAAAAAGCAACTATGAATTTGTGTGTAAAATTAACAGGTCTATATTTGACAAATTTTAAACCATATTTAGGAAAAAATGTAAATATATTTTTGCTGAAATATGTTGACTTTTTAATTTTAGGTGCATATAATTAAGTCAGAATCATAAAAACAGATATTGTTTTTGTAAGAACGGCGCTGCGGCGGCGTTCTATTTTTTGCATTTTATCAGAGGACCGGGGATCTTCTATATCAGGAAATTCCCGGTCTTTTTATTTTTATTTTTCAGAGGTTGTGTCAACAGGTCCTTAATTATACGTTATCTCAGATTTGTAATTACAGGATTGAAGTCAAAGAAAATAAATAGTAATATTATTTTAGCAATATCACAGCAAAAGAGGGGGATGTGTATAGCATGCGGAGTACAAATGAATACAGTTTTGGAAAATTTTGCTTCATGACCTGGCTGCTGGCAATGATTATCATCAGATGGTATATGGGCAGTATGTTTATTAATCTGAAGCTTGGCCCTCTGCTGCTGGACACGGATATGTCGGCGAATATTTTAATCGTCTTTTTAACGGTATTTTACGGCGCCGGAGCGGTGCTCACAATGGATAGAAACCGCACGAAATTTCAGTTGGCTGCCAATGTTCTGCTGCCGATTGAAATTTACACCGTGATTGCATACTTTGATGTGTGGCCGGTCTTCGTCAGAGGATTTTTGGCCGGAACGATTATCATAGCTGTCCTGTATCTTTTCTTATATTTTAAAACGCGGAAAAAAACGGGAAACGGGAAAAAAGCCAGAAGGCTTCGGCTGAGAAACGCATATTTATCAGTCAGAGTTCTGGCCGCTCTGACCCTGTCAGGGCTGCTTATTTTCCCGATGCTGGGTTTTATCCAAAAACCGGACCCTGAAGAGGTGAGAGAGGCTTCAACCGTGTACTTTTCAGAGGATAACGAATGGACCATAAGCCAGCAGAGCGCTGTCATACTGACGCTTCAGGAAGACATGTGGGTGAATCTGAACGAGAAGGAACGTCTGAAGACCCTGCAGACAGTGGCGAATATCGAATGTGTCGAGCTGGGAATTCCTTATATGATTACAGTTTCTGCAAGAGATTTGGAAGGAGATGTGACAGGGGCATACAACCACTGGGAGCGCAGTATTGCGATTGACGAAGAGTATCTGCAGACAGGGCCTGCGGAATCCTCTCTGGAGACGATACTTCACGAATGCCGCCACGCATTTCAGAATGTCAGCGTGGATCTTTACGAGATGTGCGGAGAGCAGTACAAAAACTCACCTGTTTTTCGGGATGCCGTTGTCTGGAAGGAAGAGTTTGAAAATTATGTTTCTGCAGATGGAGAGGACACCTTTGAGGATATGGTGTACTATTTCCAATCATGTGAAGAAGACAGCAGAAATTATGCTGCCAGCAGGAAGACAGATTATATTTAGTAAATATAGAAAAATAAATGTGAGATCAAAAAAGCCGAAGGTCAGATTTTCCTGTAAAATCAGGCCTTCGGCTTTTCCCACGTTCCCGAGGTGATTCGAACGCACAGCCTGCCGCTTAGGAGGCGGTGTGTCTTGTCTGGTTTCGAAAAATGAAAATAATTATGATTTTGAAAGTGAGTGGATATATGAAAACAATCACAAGGACAAAGTATCTGAACAGGATAATCGAACTGAACGGGACTCCGGATATTAAAATTATTACGGGGATTCGCCGCTCAGGCAAGTCAAAACTGATGCAGGCCTATATGGATTACCTGAAAAATCATTTCAAAGATGTTAACATCATCTTCATTGATTTTATGGATTTGGCGTATGAAGAAATCAAGGAATATCATGCGCTGCACTCTAAAGGAAAATATGACATTTATATGACCGGTTCTAATGCCTTTTTGCTGAGTGCCGATCTGGCTACGCTTTTTACCGGGAGATATATCGAGATTCATGTGTTCCCATTCAGCTTTGCGGAATACTGCCAGTATTATGAGAATGTAGAGGATAAGGATAAGATGTTTGACATGTATACGGTTCAGGGAGGCCTGGCAGGATCTTATCCCTACAAGACGGAGAAAGACAGGACAAATTATATTAAAGAGGTTTATGAAACGATTGTTACAAGAGATCTTGTACAGAAATATTCTCTTCCGGATACACTGGTTTTACAGCGGCTGAGTGAATTTTTGATGGACAATATCAGTAATCTGACATCTCCAAATAAAGTCAGTCAGATACTGACGGCGGGCAATACAGCGACGAATCATGTGACAGTGGGCAGATATATCAAATATCTGTGCAATGCCTTTGTTTTTTACGATATCAAGCGTTATGATATCCGTGGAAAAAAGTATCTGGAGAGTACAGAGAAATTCTATCTTTGCGATACAGGTATCCGGTACGCGGTTCTCGGCAGCAGAAATATGGACTATGGCAGAGTATACGAAAACATAGTCTGCATTGAACTGCTTCGCCGGGGATATGATGTATATGTGGGAAAGCTGTATCAGAAGGAAATTGATTTTGTAGCGCAGAAAGGAAGCGAAAAAATTTATATTCAGGTTAGTGATAATATCTCAGGCCAGGAAACTCTTGTAAGAGAATGTTCGCCGCTGCTTCAGATTCGAGACGCTTATCCCAAAATGATCATTGCCCGGACAAAACATCCGAAATACAGCTATGAAGGCATTGAGATCTACGATATAGCGGACTGGCTGCTGCAAACTTTTTAAATGATCTGGCAAAAAGGAATTTATCTTATCTGCCCTGATAAAATATTTCATATAAATAAAAAACGGAAACCTTTAAAAGTTTCCGTTTTTCTTCACGTTCCCGAGGTGATTCGAACACCCGACCTACCGCTTAGGAGGCGGTCGCTCTATCCTGCTGAGCTACGGAAACAAAGATACAAAGTCGTTCTTGACGAACTTCCAGTAAAGAGTGTACCATAAAATAAAAAATCCGACAAGGGTAATTTTAAATGATTTGGAGGCCGGGGCAAAGCCTCCGGGATCGATTTGAAGGGTGAAAACGCGGGAGGAGCTTAAGAAAATGGAACGAGAGATTGATATGAAAGAAGTCTCTGACGGACGGCTGTACGGTCTGCGGGATATGGTAAAGGCAGACTGCGGCGGCTGCCAGGGCTGTTCTGACTGCTGTGAGAGCATGGGAAGTACCATTATTCTGGATCCTTACGATGTCTGGCGGCTGACTACCGGTCTGCAAATCTCATTTGACGAGCTTCTTCAGGACAAGCTGGAGCTGAACGTGCAGGAGGGAATCATTCTTCCGAATATGAAGACGGAGGGAGAGAGCGAGCGCTGCGGTTTTCTGGATGAGAAAGGCCGCTGCAGCGTCCATGCGCTGCGGCCGGGGCTGTGCCGAATCTTTCCGCTTGGACGCTATTATGAGAACCGGAGCTTTCAGTATTTTCTTCAGGTGCATGAATGCAAAAAGGAGCCCAAGCTGAAGGTGAGGGTACAGAAGTGGATCGATACGCCGGACGTGAAGAAGAATGAGAAATTTATTATTGACTGGCATTACTTTTTAAAGGATCTTACTGCCAGTCTTCGGGCGGCGGACAGCGGGGAATATCAGAAGACGGTCAGCCTGTATATTCTGAAAAGCTTTTATCAGAAGCCATGGGATTTGGACAGGGATTTCTATGAGCAGTTTCATGAGAGGCTGGAGGAAGCAAAAAGTATCCTGAAGGTTTAGAACAGAGAGTAAAACACGGGCCGCGGCAGGAGTTCCTGCCGCGGCCCGCTTTTGAAAACCGGAGTTTTCTGTTCCAATCATTCCTTTTAAAGATCAATGTCATCCAGAGAGGACCCTCTGTTTTTAGGAGTTCTGTGGTATCTGGCGCCGGGGCTCCTGTTTTTCCTTTTCAGCGAAAAGCGTCCACGCCGGCGTGAGCGGGTATATCTGTAATGGCTGCGCCTGGATGAAAAGCCCAGAGAAAAATGGAAGCTTTTCATCAGATGGCGGATTAGCCGGTACAGCAGGAAGACCACTGCTATGATTGCCGCAAAAATCAGAATGAGCCGTACATTGATCTTGATGAAACGTTTTTGCTGTACGCCTGTGCTAAGGGCAGTCACAGCCTCAGCGTCTTCTTCCGAAGTGATCTCCCGGTCAAAGGTAAATTCCTGGATATTGGCCTCTTCTCTCATGATGGAGGCTGAGCCTACAGGCTGTCCCTGGTAGGTGTAGGACAGGGTTGCGATAATATCGGAATCTGTGCTGTCATCTGCGAAGGCCAGCTCCGGGGAAGCATCGGTAAAGGCTGCATTATTCGGGAGAATGATGCTGTCGTCGGGATTGATACTGATCAGCGGCATCGTCTGTCCGAAAATGGAGCTTCCTGCGAAAAAGCTGTTTGTCTTTGACACAGAAAACTTGGTTTCATTTTCAGCCACATTGACCTTACTGAAATTTTCTGAGGCATAGTCCAGAAGCAGGGCCGTGTCCGTGTAAAGAGGTATTCCGGATTCTGCAGTGTTATCTGTCTTCATGGTGACGACAATCAGCGTCATTCCTCCGCGCTCCGCCACTGTGACAAGGGTATTTTTGGCGACGGACGTATAGCCTGTCTTTCCGGCGATTACGGTGTCGTCCAGGAAGCGGGTGTCTCCGCCGTTGGAAGCAATCATTTTATGATGATTTGTCATGTAGGTGATTTCGTCATCCTTGTTGGTAGCCCGCATCTGGTAGCGGTCTGTGCCGGAAATCCGGGCAAAATCCTCATACTGCAGGGCGGCCTGCGTGATAAGAGCCATATCATGGGCTGTTGTATAATGGTTTTCGTCGGGGAGGCCGTGGGGATTGTTGAAGTGAGTGTTGGTGCAGCCAAGCGCCGCCGCTTCTTCATTCATCATTTCCACAAAGGCATCTATGGAGCCTGCTATGTGCTCAGCCAGGCCGTTTCCGCACTCATTGGCAGATTCCAGAAGCAGGGCGTAGAGAGATTCTTCCACAGTCAGCTCTTCGCCCTCTGTCGTGCCGATGCTGCTGCTTCCGGCCTCGATCGAATGAGTCGCGTAGTAGGAATACGTCACAACCTCATCCAGAGAGCAGTGCTCCAGGGTGACAAGCGCCGTCATGATCTTGGTAATGCTGGCCGGATAGGTGACCATATCCATATCCTTATTGTAAAGGATGGTTCCTGTGGAGGCCTCCATGACAATGGCGGATTCCGCATAGATCTGCGGGCCCTGGGGCCAGTTTTCTATGGAATTGGAGTCAATGGCCTTATTATAGGCGGCCTGGCGTTCCTGCTCGAGCGCCTCTGCTGCGGCCTGCTCCGCTGCGGTCATTCTTCTGGCTTCAGCCGTGATGGGGTGGAAACAGAGTGTACCAAGAACAGACAGGGCGATCGCCCCTGCCCAGAATTTATGTGAAAACTTCATTTTGAATTAGCTCCTTCAGAAAATGTAATCCTGTGTACAGTAAATTGACACGCTGCGGAAGCCTTAAGCTTCATCAGGTGTTTTATCTGAAATTTCGTAGAATGAAACAATTTTGTAATATTTATCAAATAAAGTATATGTCATTTCCCTTTGATACGCAAGGGTAAATCAAAAAAGTTCACATTTCCTTAAGAAAAATCATGAAAAAAGCTGCGGAAGGTTGACAAAGCCCGCAAAAACAGGGTATACTAGGGACGTTTGGCAGATATGCCCGAATGATGAAAAGGCAGAGACGAAGAGAGTAGAAAAATCTGGAAAGGCCAAGAGAGCCGGGGATGGTGGAAGCCCGGTGCGAGTACGGTTTTTACGAAAATCACTTCTGAGCTGCGGACTGAAGGAAGGGCTTCCGAAAGGCAGGCTGCTTCTTAGGTACCGACGGATTTCCCCCGTTACAGGGAGACGCATGTGTCTGCATGCTGTAATTAGGTGGTATAACGAAAGTCTAAGGCTTCCGTCCTGTTACAGGACGGAAGCCTTTTTATCATCCTGGAGACAGTACTCCGCAAGGATGCATATTCTATAAGGAGGTTATTATGTACGACAAAGTATCAACAAATCTGAATTTCGTAGAACGCGAAAAGGATGTGGAAACATTCTGGAAAGAAAACCACATTTTTGAGAAAAGCATGGAACACCGCAAGGAAGGAGAGACCTATACCTTCTACGACGGGCCGCCTACGGCGAATGGAAAACCCCATATCGGCCATGTACTGACCCGTGTCATCAAGGATATGATTCCCCGTTACCGCACCATGAAGGGATACTATGTTCCGAGAAAGGCCGGCTGGGATACCCATGGACTTCCGGTAGAGCTGGAAGTGGAAAAGGAGCTTGGCCTGGATGGAAAGGAGCAGATCGAGGAATACGGTTTGGATCCATTTATCAAAAAATGTAAGGAAAGCGTGTGGAAATACAAGGGGATGTGGGAGGATTTCTCCAGCACTGTCGGCTTCTGGGCGGATATGGACAACCCCTATGTCACCTATCATGACGATTACATCGAGTCCGAGTGGTGGGCGCTGAAGGAGATCTGGAAGAAAGGGCTTCTCTACAAAGGCTTCAAGATCGTTCCCTACTGCCCGCGCTGCGGCACGCCTCTGTCCAGCCATGAGGTGGCCCAGGGCTATAAGGCTGTAAAGGAGCGCTCTGCCATCGTCCGCTTTCAGGTGAAGGGCGAGAACGCCTATTTCCTGGCATGGACCACGACACCCTGGACGCTGCCCTCCAACGTGGGCCTCTGTGTGAACCCGGAGGATACCTATGTAAAGGTAAAGGCTGCGGACGGCTATGTGTACTACATGGCGGAAGCTCTGCTTGACAAGGTGCTGGGAGAGCTGGCTGAGGAAGGAAAACCGGCATACGAGATCCTGGAGACCTATAAAGGAAAGGAGCTGGAGTATAAGGAATATGAGCCGCTTTTTGCCTGCGCGGGAGCATCTGCCGAGAAGCAGCACAAGAAGGGCTTCTATGTAGTCTGCGACGGCTATGTTTCCATGTCAGACGGTACCGGAATCGTTCATATCGCTCCGGCCTTCGGTGAGGATGACGCCCGTGTCGGCAGAAAATATGAGCTACCCTTCGTACAGTTTGTGGATGGAAAAGGAAATATGACAGAGGAGACTCCTTACGCGGGGCTCTTTGTGAAAAAAGCGGATCCGGAGATCCTGAAGGATCTGGATCAGGAAGGAAAGCTGTTCTCTGCGCCGAAGTTCGAGCATGACTATCCGTTCTGCTGGCGCTGCGACACCCCGCTGATCTACTATGCGCGGGAATCCTGGTTTATCAAGATGACAGCTGTGAAGGAGGATCTGATCCGCAACAACAACACAGTTAACTGGATTCCGGAGAGCATCGGCAAGGGACGCTTCGGAGACTGGCTTGAGAACATTCAGGACTGGGGCATCAGCCGGAACCGTTACTGGGGAACTCCTTTAAATATCTGGGAGTGCTCCGAATGCGGCCATCAGCATTCTATCGGAAGCCGTGAAGAGCTTTACGAGATGAGCGGCGATGAGAAGGCGAAGACCGTGGAGCTCCACCGTCCGTATATTGACGAGATCACGATCAAATGCCCGAAGTGCGGAAAGGATATGCACCGCGTGCCGGAGGTAATTGACTGCTGGTTTGATTCCGGAGCCATGCCGTTCGCACAGCATCACTATCCGTTTGAGAATCAGGATCTGTTCGAGCAGCAGTTCCCGGCCCAGTTCATTTCTGAGGCGGTTGATCAGACAAGAGGCTGGTTCTATTCCCTGATTGCGGAATCTACGCTGCTGTTTAACAAGTCACCTTATGAGAATGTAATCGTGCTGGGCCATGTGCAGGATGAGAACGGACAGAAGATGAGCAAATCCAAGGGAAATGCAGTAGATCCCTTTGACGCACTTGCGACCTACGGCGCGGACGCAATCCGCTGGTATTTCTATGTCAACAGCGCTCCCTGGCTGCCGAACCGTTTCCACGGAAAGGCCGTGACGGAGGGACAGCGCAAGTTCATGGGTACTCTGTGGAATACCTATGCATTCTTTGTACTGTATGCGAACATTGACAATTTTGACGCGACAAAATATGAGCTGAATTACGATTCTCTGAACGTCATGGATAAATGGCTGCTCTCCAAGCTGAACACGGTAGTCGGCGAGGTGGACAGCGATCTGGAAAATTATAAGATTCCGGAGGCCGCAAGAGCCCTGCAGGAGTTCGTGGACGATATGAGCAACTGGTATGTGCGCCGCAGCCGCGAGCGTTTCTGGGCGAAGGGAATGGAGCAGGATAAGATCAATGCGTACATGACCCTGTACACTTCTCTGGTCACCATCAGCAAGGCGGCGGCGCCGATGATTCCGTTTATGACAGAGAGCATCTACCAGAACCTGGTGCGCAGCATTGATAAGAACGCTCCGGAAAGCATCCATCTGTGCGATTTCCCGGAGGTAAAGAAGGAATGGATCGATCTGGAGCTGGAAAGAAATATGGATGAGGTTCTGCGCATCGTCGTGACAGGACGTGCCTGCCGGAACGCCGCCAACATCAAGAACCGTCAGCCTATCGCGCAGATGTACGTGAAGGCGCCCTCCTCGCTTGCCGGCTATTACTGCGATATTATCCGGGACGAGCTGAATGTGAAGGCCGTGGAGTTTACAGACGACGTGCGCGCGTTTACCACCTACAGCTTTAAGCCGCAGCTTAAGACGGTAGGACCGAAGTACGGCAAGTTCCTGAACGGCATCCGTGAGCATCTTTCCTCTATGGACGGCAACAGCGCCATGGACGAGCTGAAAAAAAATGGAAACCTTACATTTGACGTAAATGGCACCACTGTGGTATTATCAGAAGAGGATCTGCTGATCGACATGGCACAGACGGAAGGCTATGTATCAGACGGAGATAATGAGATCACCGTTGTTCTGGATACAAAGCTGACGCCGGAGCTGATCGAGGAAGGCTTTGTGCGCGAGATCATCAGCAAGGTGCAGACCATGCGGAAAGAGGCAGATTTCCAGGTAACCGACAAAATTATTCTTTCCTGCAGCGGAAATGGAAAGATTGAAAAGATCCTGCAGGATCATAAAGAAGAGATTCAGTCGGAGGTCCTGGCTGTGGAAGTAAAGACAGATGAGACGACTGGCTATGTGAAAGACTGGAATATTAACGGGGAAGACGTAACCCTTGGCGTAGAGCGTGCATAACAGGCACGCCTGCGCGGAACACTCAAAATGGCAGACGAGGAGGAAACTGATATGAGCAAGAGACCTTTTGATAAGGAGCTCTTCAAGAGAAGCGTGGTTTACAATGTAAAGACGCTGTACAGAAGAACCATTGAAGAGGCTACCCAGCAGCAGATCTTCAGCGCCGTGGCTCTGGCTACCAAGGATGCGATCATTGACGCCTGGCTGGCTACCCAGGAGCAGATGAAAAAGCAGGATCCGAAGATTGTATATTATATGTCCATGGAGTTCCTGATGGGACGCGCGCTGGGCAATAACCTGATTAATCTGACCTATTATGACGAGGTAAAGGAAGCTTTGGAGGAGCTGGGCTGTGATCTGAACGTGATCGAGGATCAGGAGCCGGACGCAGCGCTTGGAAACGGAGGCCTGGGAAGGCTGGCAGCCTGTTTCCTGGACTCCCTGGCAACTCTGGGCTATGCAGCCTATGGCTGTGGGATCCGTTACCGCTACGGCATGTTCAAGCAGAAAATCGAGGATGGCTATCAGGTAGAGGTTCCGGATGAGTGGCTGAAAAACGGCAATCCCTTTGAGCTTCGCCGTCCGGAGTACGCAAAGATTGTAAAATTCGGCGGTTATGTAGATATTGAGGTAGACGAGAGAGGAAAGAGCCATTTCATTCAGAAGGGCTATCAGAGCGTGCGCGCGGTTCCCTGCGATCTGCCCATCGTAGGCTATGGCAACAACGTGGTAGATACCCTGCGTATCTGGGATGCGGAAGCCATGAATTCCTTCCGTCTGGACGCCTTTGATAAGGGCGATTACCAGAAGGCAGTGGAGGAAGAGAACCTTGCGAAGCTTCTGGTGGAGGTGCTCTATCCCAATGATAACCATATGGCAGGCAAGGAGCTGCGCTTAAAGCAGCAGTATTTCTTCATTTCTGCCAGCGTGCAGGCTGCGGTTGACCGCTACAAGAGAGAGCACAGCGATATCCGCAAATTCTATGAGAAGGCCACCTTCCAGCTGAATGATACCCATCCGACCGTAGCGGTGGCAGAGCTGATGCGTGTGCTGGTGGACGAGGAAGGCCTGGAGTGGGACGAGGCATGGGATGTGACCACAAAGACCTGCGCTTACACGAACCATACCATTATGGCAGAGGCTCTGGAGAAGTGGCCCATCGAGCTGTTCTCCCGCCTGCTTCCGCGTATCTATCAGATCATTGAGGAGATCAACCGCCGTTTCGTGATTGAGATCCAGAAGAAATATCCGGGTGATCAGGAGAAGATCCGCAAGATGGCGATCATCTACGACGGACAGGTAAAGATGGCTCACCTGGCTATCGCTGCCGGCTACTCTGTAAACGGTGTGGCAAGGCTTCACACAGAGATCCTGAAGCATCAGGAGCTGAAGGATTTCTACCAGATGATGCCGGAGAAATTCAACAATAAGACCAACGGCATCACACAGCGCCGCTTCCTGCTTCACGGAAATCCGCTGCTGGCTGACTGGGTAACCGCGCACATCGGTGACGAGTGGATCACCGACCTGTCTCAGATCTCCAAGCTCAAGATCTATGCGGATGATGAGAAGGCTCAGCGGGAGTTTATGAATATCAAGTATCAGAACAAGGTCCGCCTTGCAAAATATATCCAGGAGCACAATGGCATTACCGTGGATCCGCGCTCTATCTTTGACGTACAGGTGAAGCGTCTCCACGAGTATAAGCGCCAGCTTCTGAACATTCTGCATGTGATGTATCTGTATAATCAGATCAAAGAGCATCCGGATATGCCCTTCTATCCGAGAACCTTCATTTTCGGAGCGAAGGCTGCGGCAGGCTACCGCAGGGCAAAGCTGACGATCAAGCTGATCAATTCTGTGGCAGATGTGATCAACAACGACGCTTCTATCAATGGAAAGCTGAAGGTAGTCTTTATCGAGGATTACCGCGTGTCCAACGCAGAGTTGATCTTTGCGGCAGCTGATGTATCCGAGCAGATTTCCACAGCCAGCAAGGAGGCTTCCGGTACCGGAAATATGAAGTTCATGCTGAACGGAGCGCTGACCATTGGAACCATGGACGGAGCTACTGTGGAAATGGTAGAGGAGATGGGCGAGGAGAATGCCTTTATCTTCGGCCTGAGCTCAGATGAGGTCATTAACTACGAACAGAACGGCGGCTACAATCCGATGGATATCTTCAACAGCGATCAGGAAATCCGCCATGTCCTGATGCAGCTGATCAATGGCTATTATGCGCCTCAGGATCCGGAGATGTTCCGGGATCTTTACGATTCTCTGCTGAACACAAAGAGCAGTGACCGCGCGGATACCTACTTCATTCTGAAGGACTTCCGTTCCTATGCGGAGGCTCATAAGCGCGTAGAAGAGGCGTACCGTGACGAAAAGGGCTGGGCGAAAAAGGCTATCTGGAATACGGCCTGCAGCGGCAAGTTCTCCTCTGACCGTACGATTCAGGAGTATGTAGATGAGATTTGGCACCTGGATAAAATGACGGTAAGTCTTCCGCAGGAGTCTGCTTCTTCCAAATAATTGGATCTGGGGGCAGAAAAAAGCGGATTACAGCGAACCGAAAAAAGAGATAGGCGTAAAAGCTTACGTCTATCTCTTTTTTTGCGTTCATAGATTGTAGAATGAAGGAAAAAATAAAAACAGGAATTTCAGTACTGATCATTTTAATGCTGCTTCCCTACGTGGCCGCCGTATTCCGTACCGGGAGCATGAGAGGGACGGAAAGCATGGCGCAGGAGAGGAGCCTGGAAGATTTTGTGGCGGAGATTCTGCCCTCCCAGATGCCTGTCCACTATGAGGAGGAAGCGCTCAAGGCCCAGGCAGTCGTTATCCGTACGAACCTGCTTTCCAAGGCTGCAGATTTTTATGGCTCCGGAACCCTGGCAGAGGCGTCTGCGGCTGTTCAGGAAACCGATCTGAAACAGCTGGGCTTTTCTTTTTATGACCAGGAGGAGCAGATAGCGCTCTGGGGTTTTGAGAACTGGGAGCGCTATACGGAGAAATGCAGGGAGGCCGCTGAAGAGACGGCAGGCCAGGTGCTGGCATTCCAGAATGGGGATGCTCAGGCGGAGGAACAGCCGGGACAGCTGTCTGGCGGGGCGGCAGAGCCGCAGCTGCCTGATGATTTGCCTTATCATGCAGTCAGTGCAGGCCGGACCAGGGGCGGAAGCGTACTGGGAGAGAGCTATTCCTGGCTGGAGTCTGCAGAGTGCCCTGAGGATCTGCAGTCTTCAGACTACCTGAAAATAGAGACTCTTGATCTGCAGGAGACGCCGGAGATTCTGGCCCGGGATGAAGCAGGCTACGTGACAGAGGTGCGTATGGGTGCACAGATTCTGGGAGGCGAGGAATTCCGCAGCCTGTATGGCCTGAATTCCAGCTGCTTTACGGCTGAACAGACAGAAAAAGGGGTTCGCATTGTCACAAAGGGCCTGGGACACGGTCTGGGCCTGAGCATGTACCAGGCGAACCTGCAGGCGATCGAGGGCAAGAATTATCAGGAAATTCTGCAATATTTTTATAAAAACCTGGAGTGTATAAGCTACTCTTAAACTGGCTATCCTAGAGATAGCGGCAGGTAACTGTTCGGGAAGGATGAGCAGTGACAGCAGCACAGAAAATGTGTGGAAAACAGTGTAGAGGTGAAGCTTATGACAGTAAAGAGAAAGAAAAAGGGCGGTTTTTCCAGCGGAAGAACCGTTACGATCGCTTTCAGTCTGTGCCTTCTCGCGGTCGTGACGATGATCGGCATGTATTCGGTGGGAAAGTCGGACCAGCAGCAAAAGGAACTGGAGCAGAAGGTGGCGGAAGCGGAGGAAGAAGCGAAGGCGCGCGAGCAGGCCCGGGCAGAGGCGGACGCAAGGGAAGCACAGGAGGAGGCAGAGGAAGAGCAGCAGGAAGAGGCTGCGCAGGAGGCGGCCTCCGGCTCTGCGTCCCGTGATAAGGAAGGAGAAGCCCTTGCAGATGCAAAGAGCACAGAGGGCCAGGAAACAGCTGCCATAGATGGAGCAGAGCTGGAAAGTGAGTTTGCAGAGGCAGATCCGGATCCTTCCGGAACAGGAGAGACCGTAATTCTGGATGAGGCGCAGGAGGCAGCTTCCGCAGACGCGGTTTCCGAGGAGCCGGAGCTTTCCTTTTCGGCAGAAACGGATCATCTGCTCTGGCCTGTAGCCGGCAATGTTATTATGGATTACAGCATGGACAAGACTGTTTATTTTACGACTCTGGATCAGTATAAATACAACCCTGCCATTATTATTCAGGGGAGTCTGGATGAAAATGTAATGAGCGCAGCTCCGGGAAAAATCACCAAGATCGAGACTCTGGAAGAGACAGGCATGACAGTCACGATGGACATCGGAGATGGATATGAGATTATCTATGGCCAGCTCAAGGAGCTTCCTGTGAAAGAAGGGGATTATCTGAAGGCCGGAGAGACCGTGGGATATGTCAGTGAGCCTACCCGTTATTACACGAAGGAAGGCTGCAACGTCTATTTCGAGGTCAGAAAGGATGGAGAGAGCATCGATCCTATGGCTCTTCTTCAATAATGGATAAATCAGCAGTATGAGAAGCGATAAGCCGTTCCTTCTGGGGGCGGCTTAATTTTTTGATGGCAGCTTCCCTTTTCATGGCTTCCTCTTTGCTGTCAAAGCACTCATAGTACACGAGCGAAACAGGAAGATGGGCGCGCGTGTATTTGGCTCCCCGTCCCTGGCTGTGGTCTTCCAGGCGTTTTTTCAGGTTGTTCGTCCATCCGGTGTAGTAAGAGCCATCGCCGCACCGCAGGATATAGGTGTAATTCATAAAAGCCCCCTCCGCAGTCTATGATAAAATGAGCGCAAGCGAGCCTGCGGGAGCTTGCTCACGCGAGGCGGGCGGTGAATGGCGCTCACAGGCTGCGCCTGTGATATATTATACGCAGAGAGAGTTTGCCTGTAAAGAGCAGGATTGTTCTGGAAGCTATTCAAAAATACCCTCCGGAGGCTTCCGGAGGGCTTACGCTTCTGAGGCTGTCCGGGTCCGGATATCCGGACTCAGACGGGCAGCGGCATAGGCGCCACAAATACATACATAACAATAAAGTGGCAGATGCTTCCGGCCATGACAAACAGATGAAAGATTTCATGGGAGCCGAAGTTTTTATGGCGGGCATTAAAAATCGGAAGCTTCAGCGCGTAGATAATGCCGCCTACGGTATAGATGACGCCGCCGGCCAGGAGCCATCCGAAGGCTGCCGGGGAAAGGGCGTTCAAAAGCTGGGTGAAAGCCAGTACGCACAGCCAGCCCATGGCGATGTATAATATAGAAGAAAACCATTTCGGGCAGGTCACCCAGAAGGCTTTCAGGAGAATTCCAGCCAGGGCCACGGCCCATACAAGTGCGCAGAGGGTATATCCGGTGCGGCCTCCGAGAACAATCAGGCAGACCGGCGTATAGGAACCGGCAATCAGCACAAAGATCATACAGTGATCTATCTTGCGGAGAATGCGGTTCGTGCGTTTTGAGAGATTCAGCGTGTGATAGGTGGTGCTTGCCGCGTACAGCAGAATCATGCTTACGATAAAAATGGCCAGCGAGATGAGATGTACCTTATCCGGGTTGCGGGCGGCGCGTATCAGAAGCGGAGTCGCCGCAAAGGCAGCCATCAGCATGCCGATAAAATGTGTAATGGCGCTTCCCGGATCCTTGATTTCAAATTTCATAATGTTCTCCTCCTTTTCGAAAAAGTCTTATATACTTTTATATATAGTATTAAAAACTATGTTATATTGTATTCATATTATACCTGGCTGTTTCGAATGTCAAGGAGATTTAGAAAAAGATAAGAAAAAGGAGTGAACCTTGAGGTTCACTCCTCTTTCCTGATGTATCAAGTGTTATTTAGCCGAAGTATCTCTTCAGAAGACCCTCAAATGCGCGGCCATGACGAGCCTCGTCGCGTGCCATCTCATGTACGGTGTCATGAATCGCATCCAGGTTCGCAGCCTTAGCGCGCTTTGCAAGGTCGAACTTGCCTGCGGTAGCGCCGTTCTCAGCAGCAACTCTCATCTCCAGATTCTTCTTGGTGCTGTCGGTAACAACCTCGCCCAGAAGCTCTGCAAACTTAGCAGCATGCTCAGCCTCTTCCCAGGCAGCCTTCTCCCAGTACAGGCCGATCTCCGGATATCCCTCTCTGTGAGCTACTCTTGCCATAGCCAGGTACATACCTACCTCAGAGCACTCTCCGTTGAAGTTTGCTCTCAGATCCTCAAGAATGTCCTCGCTAACGCCCTGTGCTACGCCTACTACGTGCTCAGCTGCCCAGCTGAGGCCTTCGCTCTGCTCCTTGAACTTGTCCGGGCCTACGCCGCACTGAGGACATTTCTCCGGTGCGCTCTCGCCTTCCCATACATAACCACATACTGTACATACCCATGTCTTCATAATGATAGTCTCCTTTTCTTTTTGATATAGAATTTAATTAGTAATTGCTAAAAACAGTAATGATTCCTGTTACTGATATTAATGTATCACAGATCTTTGATTTCGTCAAGCACTATTTCTATATTATGAAATAAAATTCTTTTACCAGTTTCTTTTCCTGTGAATAGACCAGGCTGTTTGCTGTTTATTTGAGAGCTTTTTCATAAGACAGCCTGGCAGAAAGCTTCCGGCAAGCCGTCTCCTGCATTTAACATTTAACCTGCGCAGTCAGAGCAAATTCCATAGTATAGAACAGAGTGGCCGTCGATAATACCCGGAAAGCTTTCCTGGGCCTGCTTGTCGATCGCGCTTTCGTCTTTCAGATGAATGTCGAGAAGAGAATGGCACTTCCGGCAGAGAAAGTGGGAGTGGGGTTCCGTATGACCGTCGAAGCGATCGGGGCCGTCCGTCGTGATTTTAATAACCTCGCCCAGTTCAGTCAGAAGAGAAAGATTGCGGTATACGGTTCCCAGGCTGATATTCGGAAATTCCTCGCGTACATGCAGATAGATGGTATCGGCAGTCGGATGGTCGTACCGGGACAGCAGAAACCGCTTGATAGATTCCCTCTGACGGCTGTATTTTAATGTTGCCATAAAAACATCCTTTCACATTGCAATAATAATAACAGTTATCATTTCTTATATTTTATTCAGAAATGCTTTTGTTGTCAATAGAAAAAGTTTACATGGAAATAACAAAGGCTTATTCAAAAAGAATCCTAAAGAGTGGACAGAAACGGTTGACAAGCGCATAGCATACTGTTATAATTCTTTCATAAGTCTTAACAAATTTGTAATATTTAAGTCCGAGAGTTCAGGACTGTACGGAGGATGAGAACGATATGCACAGATTTACGGCGGTATGCCTGGCCGGAGCGTTCTGCTTTCTGATAAGCGGAAGCAGGGCAGAGGCAAGCAATCTTCTGCCGGCGGCGGAGGAAGGAATCGCTTCTGTTATGACGGAGGCCTATGAGGCAGACCCGGAAGCGGATCAAAAGGTACTGGAGGAGATGACGCCTTCTGAATATGACGGAATCTGCATTGCGCAGGTAAATGATTATGTGAACGTCAGAAGCGAACCGAATGAGGAGAGCGAGATACTCGGAAAGCTTTATGATAATTCTGCCGGAACTATCGAGGAAGAGACAGATGGATGGTATAAAATTACTTCCGGAAGCGTGACAGGATATGTGAAGGCTGATTACGTAGTTACAGGTGATGAAGCGGAAGCGCTTGCCGCAGAGGTAGGCGAGAGAGTCGCTACGGTTACGACCCAGACTCTTCGCGTCAGAACAGACGCCAGCACAGATGCCAGCGTTCTGGGACTGATTGGAGAAGGCGAGGAGCTGACTGTTACAAACGAGCAGGACGGCTGGGTTCAGGTCTCCATCGAGGAAGGAGACGGATGGGTATCTACCGATTATGTAGATCTGAGAACTGATTTTGTACAGGCGGAATCCAAAGAAGAGGAGGAGGCGCGCCTGGCAGAAGAGGAAGCGGCGAAGGAAGAAGGAAGAAGAAGAGCGGCTGAGGTGGAGGCCAAGGCAAACAGCTCTTCCGAAAGCTCTACTCAGACGGTAGTAGGAAGCGGCTCCGGCAGCAGCAGCGGAAACGCAGTTGTAAGCTTTGCCAGCCAGTTTGTCGGCAATCCGTATGTATATGGCGGCACAAGCCTGACGAATGGAGCAGATTGTTCCGGATTTGTCATGAGCGTATACGCGAACTTCGGTGTAAGCCTGCCCCATTCCTCCAGTGCTATGAGAAGCGTAGGATATGAGGTAAGTCTGGCGGACGCACAGCCGGGAGATATTATCTGCTACAGCGGCCACGTGGCTATCTACTGTGGAAACAATACAATTGTTCACGCAAGCACAGCGGCTACCGGCATCAAGTACACATCTCCGGCAAATTACAGAAACGTAATCTGTGTAAGAAGAATCTTTTAATATATTTGAAAAAACATATCGTAATGTGCAGCAGGAGCCGAAAGGCTCCTGCTTTTTTCGCGCCGGAAAAGAGATGGTATTTTTTGAAAATAGCGTATTATTGTCAGACACGCAAAAAAACAAAAAGGATGGAATAAAATACCAACACTGCATTTTGCACAAACTTTTAATGAAGTTTACAAATTTTTAACCAAAAAGAGTGGATAACTGAAAAGTTATCCACATCTTATCCAAAGAAAAAAGCCGGGAAAGAAAGTTATCAACGAAGTTATCCACTTTATCCACATTTTTGAATGTGTAAAAGACCGGTTTACATAGTATTTATCGAAACGAATGTTTTGTACAGATTGAATAAATTGCAGGAAAAGGATTCAAATCGTAAAAATTTCCTTGACAAGTACAATGTCGAAAATTAAAAGAAATTATCTGAAAAAACAGGCAAAACAGCTGTTCTTTGCAGGGCTTCAGGAAGGTCCGCACGGCGGAACAGCGATCAGCTTGTATATCGGATTTCCCTTCGAAGAAAACCTTTCCTCATATTCCGTCATAATATTTCCCTCATTCATCCGGGAATCCTGGTGGAGATTTCTCGTACAGCCCAGAAGTGTCCATCCGGCCTCCTCCACGCTTTCCAGGGAAAAGTCAAAGAGTGTTTCGTTGTCCGTCTTGAATTCTACCCGTCCGTCTGAAGCCAGAACAGCCGCGTAGCGCTTCAGATACTCTGTAGAGGTCAGCCGGCGCCTTGCGTGGCGGGCTTTCGGCCAGGGATCGGAAAAATTCAGATAAATCAGGTCTACCTCTCCGGGGGCGAAAAACTGCTCCAGCTCTGAGGCGTCTTCGCACAGAAAATACAGATTTGGCAGAGGCTCCTCCTCCATCTTCTGGATGGCGCGCAGCAGAACGCTGCTGTAGCGCTCGATACCGATATAATTAATGTGAGGATTCTGCGCTGCCAGCTCCATCAGAAAGCGGCCCTTTCCCATGCCGATTTCTATGTGGACAGCCCCCTCATTTCCAAACAATTCACGCCAGGCTCCCCGGCGCTCCTTTGCATCATGGATGACAAAGGGACTTGAGGCCACAGCCTCCTCCGCTCCTTTGATATGCTTCAGTCTCACTCGTCTACTCCTTTAATACGAAATTTACTTTATTTTATGGGGCTCGGAACAGCTTCCAGGGCCGCATTTTCTTCATTGTATATAAATCTAAAAAAAAAATCAAGAAAATATAAAAAAAGTACTTGCATTTTTGAAAACGATACAGTATAATAACTTTTGCGTTGAGGACAACGGCAAAGAAACAAAAGAAAATATGCGCGATTAGCTCAGCTGGCAGAGCACCTGACTCTTAATCAGGGTGTCCAGGGTTCGAACCCCTGATCGCGCACGCAGGGCACTGTTTTTGCGACATGGAGCGCGGGGGCGGTGCTTTTTTCTGTCCTTTTTCAGGAAAGATTCTTCCAATACAGAGTAATGTAGAAAACTATTGTAATTTGAAAAGAAGTCGGCTATACTTTTGGATAGACTGCAGCAGGCGATATGCCGCGCTGCCGAATTCAGGAGGAAATAAAAAAATGAAGCTGATGATCGTGATTGTGCAGGAGCAGGATTTTGATGCTCTGGCAAGACTGTTGATCAGAAACCGAATCCGGGCGACAAAATTCAAAACAGAGGGACTGTATTCCAGCAGGACCAACATTACATTGCTTATCTGTGTGGAGGCGGAGCGCGAGGAGGAAATCCTGGATTATATCCGCCAGAGCTGTACGGAGCGCGAGGAAGAGTGCAAGGTATGGGAGTATAATGGAAATGTGATGATTGAGACGGAGCGTACTCTGAAAATTGGCGGAGCGACGATCTTTATCTCTGATGTGAATAAGTCTTTGAAATTCTAAAGTTCCAAAAATAAAATGTCATTTTAAAATGACAATTACCGGCTCCATGTCTGCGGAGCCGGTAAGCATACTGTCATAATGAAAAAAATTTCTTGTATTATCCATATAATTAATATAAAATATGTACTATAAATGAGGCAAAGTAATAGTGAAAGTAGTACCGCGGCCAGGTGAAGAGCTGATGTCGATGTCTCCGTAATGGGCTTTGATGATCTTCTGGGTAATGGCGAGGCCAAGTCCGGTTCCGGTCGTTTTATAGGAGGTAAAAGGCATAAAAATTGTTTCCAGCGCCTCGGGCGCTATGCCGCAGCCGTCGTCAGACACCCGGATAATGATTTGATCGAGGTACTTTCTGGCAGAGAGGGATACACATCCATCTTCGCCCGTAGATTCGAAGGCGTTTTTGAGCAGGTTCAGAAATGCCTGTTTTAGCTTTATGGGGTTGCCGAAGATCGGCGGAAGCTGAGCCGGCAGATGAACGGAAAAATTCTTTTTATTGGTAAGGATATAGGGCTGCAGGCTTTCTTCCAAAGCAAGGAATACCTCCTTCAGATCGACTTCGCACATAAAAAAGCGGCGTTCATCGCTGTATGCCGCAAGGTCGTCCAGAAGCTGGTTCAGGTATTCCACATCCTCCAGCGTCTGGGACCAGAATGGAAAGTCTTTGACCTCTGGATGAGTCCTTTCTATAAGCTGAAGAGAGCTGTTAATCAGGGTCAGTGGATTGCGTATTTCATGCGTCATTTTTGCGATTGTGAAATTGATGTCTTCCATGTTCGTATCACTCCTGTACCTGATTTTAACATGGGAGGAATAAATTTACAACACAGAACAATTCGGCAAAATACGACAAAATATAAAGATTTTTTCAGGAGGAGAAGTGTGATGAAAGAAAATAACTGTATCTTTTGTAAAATCGCGGATGGCGAGATCCCTTCAGCGACGATCTATGAGGATGAAGAGTTCCGTGCTTTTCTGGATCTGAATCCGGCGTCCCGGGGTCATGCGCTGATAGTGCCGAAAGAGCATTTCGCAAATCTTTTTGAGATGGACGAGGAGCATCTGAAAAAGCTCATCGTGCTTGCTCAGAGGATTGGGAAACATATGAAAGAAAAATTGGGATGTGACGGATTGAACCTGGTGCAGAATAATGGAGAGGCGGCCGGGCAGACCGTATTTCATTTTCATCTGCATCTGATTCCGCGGTATAAGGACGACGGCGTGGGAATCACCTGGAAACCGGGCAGCCTCACTCCTGAGGATAAGGAAGAGCTGACGGCTCTTTTGTCCCAGGATCTGCCCCGGGAGTAGGAATGGTGAATACAGAAGATAAATTTCAGGAAATTTATGAAGAGTATAAAAATCTGGTTTTGAAAAGCGTCTATGATATGACCGGAGATTTTCATCTTGCGCAGGATATCTGTCAGGAAACATTTCTGAGACTGCATGGGTATCAGGACAATATTATTGTTTCAAAGGTGAAGGGCTGGCTTCTGGTTGTTTCCTCACATCTGGTTTACGACTACATGAAAAAGGCGAGCAGCCGCAGAGAGATTCTGACAGACGGTTCCCGCGACTCCGACACGGGTGTGATAGACGATCAGGCGTCCATTTATCTGGAACAGGCAGAACAGAAACAGCTGTGCGGCAGCATGCTGAGAGCTCTGCGCGAAAAGAATGAGGATTGGTACGAGGTTCTGATGCTTGTGGAATATCTTGGAGTTCCGAGAAAGGTCGTAGCCAGAAAGCGCGGCGTTTCATTGAGTACGATAGACAACTATCTCCGGAAAAGCAAGAAATGGATGAAAGCGAATTTCCAGAAGGAATACGAAGAATTTTAGAAGCTTTGAATTTAGAAAGGGAACGCAGGAAGCGCATTCCCTTTCCGGTTTGGATGAGCGTTTTTCACGAACGGCTGGCGGCCTCTTCGATCAGGCTGATAATGGTTTCGATAGAATCTGTCTGTTTGCTTGCGGCCATGGCGGAGGACAATTCAGCCCGGTTTTCGTAGAGAGACCGGACTGCGTCAAAAAGGGAATCCGGAGTGATTTTTTCTTCCTCCAGCACCATGCTGAAGCCCTGTTTTTCAAAGGAGCGGGCGTTTAGTATCTGATCGCCGCGGCTGGAGGCTGCCGGAAGCGGAATCAGAAGGCTCGGCTTTCTCAGCGCCAGCAGCTCGCAGATAGCGTTGGCTCCCGCTCTGGAAACCACAATGTCTGAGAGAGCGAACAGATCCTTCAGTTCGCCCTTGATATATTCATATTGAACATAACCGGACAGACCGTTCAGGGAAGGATCTATCTTGTCTTTACCACAGAGGTGAATGACATGGAAATCCTTCAGAAGCTGCGGAAGAATGCTGCGGACAGCTTCGTTGACTGCAGCGGCTCCCAGGCTGCCTCCCATGACGAGGATGACAGGTTTATCCGGAGACAGGCCTGTGAACTTCAGGGCCCGGACAGGATCCCCCTTCAGAAGCTCCTGGCGGATCGGAGAACCGGTCAGCACGGCCTTGTCAGCCGGGAGATACTGGAGTGTCTCAGGGAAATTGCAGCAGACCTTCCAGGCCGACGGGATGCAGAGCTTATTTGCCAGGCCCGGGGTCAGATCGGACTCGTGCAGGATGACCGGGACATGAAAATGCCTGGCGGCCAGCACGACAGGAACAGACACAAAGCCGCCCTTGGAAAACAGCACATCCGGTTTCAGCTGTTTGATGATGCGTCTGGCTTCCCCGTAGCCTTTCAGAACCTTAAACGGATCTGTAAAGTTTTTGGGATCAAAATAACGGCGCAGCTTTCCGGAGGAAATGCCGTAATAAGGAATTTGAAGCTCTTCAATCAGCTTTTTTTCTATACCATTGTAGGAGCCCATATATGAGATCTCATAGCCGAGCTCCCGCAGCCTTGGAAGCAGAGCAATATTGGGAGTGACATGTCCGGCAGTGCCGCCGCCGGTCAGAAGTATTCGTTTCAAAGATTCCACCTCCATGATAAACAGTCAGTTTTATTATGTTTATTATGATAGGTTCTGATTGGTCTGTCAATTCATATTGAAAGAAAATAAGAGGAAGAAAATGAGGGAAAATAAATTCCGCAGATGGATAAAAAAAGAAATCGAGACAGAAGCCGAAGCGTTGGAACAACAGGTTGAGGCAAATGAAGAGCTCTCTTCGGTTCGCATGCCTGACGACTCCTATGCGGATCTGATGAAACGAATCGAGGCCAGAGAAAAAAGCAGCGCGGCTCCGGCTCCGAAGGCTTTTCATATCCGCCGCCGTACGCTTCTTGCGGTTGCCCTTGTGGCAATTTTGCTGGCTGCTGTTGGCGTGGGAGCCAGTGGTGAGAGGCTCTTTTCTCCGACGGTGGAGAGCCGGATGGAGGATGGGGAGTATAATGTAGAAATATTCATTGGCGGTGAGGAAATTTATCTGGAAGTCACAGAGGAAGAGGCTTATGAAGAGATTGAAGAAAGGCTGGGAATTTTGGCACTGAGGCTTGGTTATAAGCCGCAGGGGATGGAAATGGAAAATGTTTATATAGATGAAAATATGGGTGAGGCGCTGATGGAGTTCAGCTATGACGAACATATTTTAAAAATTTATGAAAACAAACAGGGAGACGAAGCAGCCTTTGATACGCAATTTGATGGAAAGATAGTTGATGTTGTTAGAACATTTTATTACAATGAAGAAATCAATATTTTGGAGATAGAGAATGATGAAAAAAGTTTCTTTTATGCGGTAGAGATAGCGCGGGGAAATGCATATTATTGTATTACTTCTAGCTTAGACATAAAAGGATTGAAAGAAATATTGCAGGAAATCTATTTTGAAAATGTGTGATTTTTTAGTTTCTATTCGTATTTTTATTGTAGTTGCTAATTTCAAAATTTATATGAAAGGAGGGAGGTAATGAGAAATATCAAGAAAGTGGTAGTAGATATCATGTGCATTGCGCTGGGAATTTGCCTTTGGAATACTCAGGTATTGACAAGTAGGGCGGAAGAGGTGTCAGTGCCTGGATACCATGAATATATCACTACAGAAGATGAAGCGATTGACAATTGGTTTGGAATAGCAAGAGGGACCTATCTGCAAAGTGGAACTAGCGGGATAAAGAAAGCTGGGACTGGGAAGGTAAGCGTTTCCGGTACGACAAATGCCCATTCTGTCTGTGACTATGTCAAAGTTGGTGTGTATCTGGATGAAAGTACCAATGGCGGAAGTAGCTTTGGAACTATTGGTGTGTATCATTTTGAGAAACAGAATGCATCATCCTGTCATGGCAGCGAGGCTAATATCAGCGTAACTTCTGGTAGATGGTATTGCGCGCGCGGTGTGCATAGCGTCACAGAAGGTTCCACAACAGAAACGAGCAGCACGCAAACCCGTGCTTTGAAAGCATCCTGATCCCGCCATCCATACCCCACCGGGATCAAATCACCTAAAAGCAACAGCAAAACCAAAAGACAACTGAATATGGTATAAAAAAATCCTTATATAAGGTAACACACACTTGATAAAAAACTATTAACAAAACACTCAACACACCTTTTCAAAGTTCTGAAAAGAACTCAGAAAAACCGGCAGGGCGTTATATCCCTGCCGGTTTTTCTGTTCCGGAAAGAATATGAAAAAGAGAGAAAAGAAAGGGCGGAAATGCAGAAACCCGAAATGGGTTGAAATTATATGGAACTGTTGGTAAAATAATTGGAAACGGATGAAAACAGCCAAATGGCGCCCGGGAGAGGCATTTGGCTTACAGCTTACGGGAATGAATGCGGAAAGTGAGGTTGAGGACGGATATGGGAAGAACAGGCATCATCGGAGCGATGGAAGAGGAAATTATTCTTTTGAAAGAAAAGATGGAGATAGAGGTTGTAGTGAAGAAGGCGTCTATGGAGTTTTATCAGGGACGCCTGAACAGTCATGAGGTCGTGCTGGTGCGGAGCGGAATCGGAAAGGTGAACGCAGGGCTGTGCGCTCAGATACTGGTGGATGTGTTCAATGTGAACCGGCTGATCAATACGGGAATCGCGGGTTCCCTGAAAGCGGAGATTGACATCGGAGATATTGTGATTTCTTCTGATGCGGTGCAGCATGATATGGATGCCAGAGCCTTTGGATATGCAAGGGGAGAGATTCCGCGCATGGACACGCTCAGCTTTCCGGCAGATGAGGAGCTGATTGCGCTGGCGAAGGCGGCATGTGAAGAGGTGAATCCGGAGATTCATGCATTTGTGGGCCGGATTGTGACAGGCGATCAGTTTGTGGCGGGACGTGAGATAAAGGAAGAGATCGCCTCCTGGACGGAAGGCTGCTGCACGGAGATGGAAGGAGCGGCTATCGCGCAGGCAGCTTATCTGAATAAGGTGCCGTTTGTGATTGTGCGGGCTATTTCGGATAAGGCAGACGACAGCGCGTCGATGGATTATCCGGAATTTGAAAAGAAGGCGATCGAGCACAGTGTGAAGCTGGTAGAGAATTTTGTATCCCGGATTCCGGAAGACGCGTTTTAAGACTGGCGTCGTGACGCAGGACGGGAAGGTCTCCAGGGGAGAGGCTGCGGGAATAAAAAAGGAAAAAGCAGGAATGAGCAGGCATTTTGTCAGAGTGGGACGTATTCTGACAGGCGCCTGCTCTTTTTATCTGTTCCGGGCAGGCGTATAATGGAAGCAGGATCCGGAGCCGGCGGGACTGCCGTCCGGGAAGGAAAATCAGGACAAGCGGGGAGGAATTGGAATGTTTCGGGTGTTTATCATAGCAGCCTGGGCGGTATTGCTGGTGATTCTGCTTTATCTGTGGGCTGATGTCCGGGAAATTTCCGGGATTGTAAAGGAAAGTAAAAGAGAGCTTTTAAGGAGCAATCTGAGTGTGAGAGCGGCGGAGAGCTATCCGAATTTTCAGGAAGAGAGGGACGCGGAGGAAGGGCAGAAGGCAGAGGCGGCGGAAGAAAAATCTGAGAAGCCTCCGTTGAGCGCATCGGAGGAACGGGTGCTGGACGAGGTGCTGACGGAATTTTTGGGCTGAACTTATGGTTTTTGCTGTCTTTTCGCTCAGAATTTTTGGACTGGAACTTGATCCGTATGGCAGCATTTGCTAGAATGAAAGCATAGGCGGCATAAGCCAGCGCAAAGAAAGGAAGAAAACAAAAATGAGCAATAAGATTTCATTTGACTATTCCAAAGCACTGAACGTAATTGGCGAGGACGAGATTCGAAGCATGCAGGCGATTGCGGAGAACGCAAAGGAGCTTCTGGTATCCGGCAAGGGAGCTGGAAATGATTTCATCGGCTGGATTGATCTTCCGGTGAATTACGACAAGGAAGAGTTTGCGCGCATCCAGAAGGCGGCGGACAAGATTCGCGAGGATTCTGAGCTTCTGCTGGTAATCGGTATCGGAGGATCCTATCTGGGAGCCAGAGCGGCGATTGATTTCCTGAAGCACAGCTTCTACAATGTGGTATCCAAAGAAGTGCGCAAGGCGCCGGAGATTTATTTTGTAGGAAACAGTATCAGCAGCAAATATATCAAAGACCTGATCGATGTGATTGGGGACAGGGACTTTTCCATCAATGTAATCTCCAAGTCCGGAACAACCACGGAGCCCGCCATTGCATTCCGTATCTTCAAGGAAATGCTGGAGAAGAAGTATGGCGAGGCTGAGGCTGCGAAGAGAATTTACGCGACGACGGACAAGGCGAGAGGAGCCCTGAAGAAGCTGGCAGATGAGAAGGGATATGAGTCCTTCGTGATCCCGGACAATGTAGGCGGACGCTTCTCTGTGACGACTGCAGTAGGCCTGCTTCCCATCGCAGTGAGCGGAGCAGATATTCAGAAGCTGATGGAAGGAACGGCAGCAGCCAGAGAAGAGGCCCTGAACGCTCCCTTTGCGGAGAACAGCGCGCTTCAGTATGCGGCGATCCGCAACATCCTGCTTCGCAAGGGCAAGCTCATTGAGGTACTGGCAAACTATGAGCCGAGCCTGCATTACGTGTCGGAATGGTGGAAGCAGCTCTATGGAGAGAGCGAGGGCAAGGATCAGAAGGGAATCTTCCCGGCTTCCGTAGATCTCTCTACCGATCTTCATTCTATGGGACAGACGATCCAGGACGGACCGCGCAACATGTTTGAGACGGTACTGAATGTGGAGGAGAGCCCGGCAGAGGTGACGATTCAGGAGGAGCCGGTGGATCTGGACGGCCTGAATTATCTTGCCGGAAAGACTGTTGACTTTGTGAATAAGAACGCGATGAACGGAACGGTTCTGGCTCATACAGACGGAAACGTACCGAATCTGCGCATCAATATCCCGTGCCAGGACGAGTACTGCCTGGGCCAGCTCTTCTACTTCTTTGAGTTCGCGGTAGGCGTAAGCGGATATATTCTGGGCGTAAATCCGTTCAATCAGCCTGGCGTGGAGGCTTACAAGAAGAATATGTTTGCCCTGCTTGGAAAGCCCGGCTATGAGAAGGAGCGCGAGGAGCTTCTGAAGAGACTGTAAGCTATGGAATTACACATTGTTTATGAGGATGAGCACCTGCTGGTTTTGTACAAGCCAGCGGGTGTTCCCGTTCAGAGCGCCCGTGTGGGCGTAAAAGACTGCGAAAGTCTGGTAAAAAATTATCTGCACGCCAAAAATCCCGGCAAGGGAGCGCCGTACCTCGGGATTGTACACCGCCTTGACCAGCCTGTGGAGGGACTGGTCGTATTTGCGCTGACGCCGAAGGCGGCAGCGGGCTTAAGCCGGCAGTCGGCGGAGAGAAGGATGGAAAAGACCTATCTGGCTGTCCGCCATATTGTGGATAACCTTGGTGTGGATATCTCAAATAGTCAGAATCCATGTGGAAAACCCCCTGAAAATGTGGAAAAGAAGGTGGAAAACTGGGTAAAACGCGTGGATTACCTGTGTAAAAATGGAAAGGAAAACCGTTCTGAGATTGTTCCGCCCTCCCATTCAGGGGCGAAAAAGGCGGTTTTGTTTTACAGGATCCTGGAGCGGTCAGGAGACTGGGAGCTGGTAGAAATCAGGCTGGAGACGGGACGGCACCATCAAATCCGTGTGCAGATGGCCGGTATGGGAACGCCCCTTGCCGGAGATCGGAAATACGGACCGGCCCATGTCGAAAACTGTGTGGATAATGTGGACAACTCCTTTCCGGCTCTGTGTGCATATCGGCTTAAGTTTACGCATCCCATCAGCGGAAAATGTATGAAATTTGAGATAAAACCACAAAATCCTGTGTTTTCCACTTTTTTATCCACAAAATAGCGAGTTATCCACATGGTAATCCACTTTCTTCTGCCGCAGCATGTATAGAACTGGCTGCGGCTGGATGAATGTAGCAGGGTAAAATCTCCTGATTTGCGCATACTACCTCTGAATTCATGATGTGCCTGAGACGAGATATATTTACCCTAAGTTGATAAGGGCATACACGCCTCCAGCGGTCTGCTCCCGGTATTTTCTGCGTCACCGTCAATCGGCGTACGTCCAGTACGCCTCATTCCGTTTCCTTGAAAATACCGGGAGCAGACCTACTGGAGGTCGAAGAGTCAGGCAGCGGCTGTTTCGGCGTCCTGCAAGGCGCATGAACGACGCGTACTGGACGTACGCGGAGCGAAAAGCAACGCAGCAGGACGCCGAAACAGCCCTGTCCTGACCGTGTATACCCTTGTCAACTTAGGGTAAGGCCCGGGAAATGAATTCGGAGACGGACCAGAAGGAGAGGCTGCCCATGGATCAGATAAGAAAGAATCAGGTATTGTGGAAAAAAATCGGAATCATAGCAGGCGTTTACCTGGGAATGAAGTACCTGGTGCCTCTTTTGGTTCCGTTTTTTGTTGCGGCCCTTCTGGTATGCTGGTGCTGGCCATGGCTTAGCTGGATTCACCGGCGCCTTCATATGAAGCCTCCGGTTGTGATGGCGGTGATTCTGATTCTTGCGGCGGCGCTTCTGGCAGCAGGAGGCGTCTGGCTTGGGAAAGGAATCGGAAGCCTGATTGAATGGCTGGCAGAAAGGTTTGGGAATCCTGGTGAGACGGAGCGTATTCTCTATGAATGCTGTGATGGAATCAGTGAGCTGATGCATCTGGATGCCGAGAATGTGCGTGTCTTTGTGACAGAGCAGCTGAATGTGTTCCGGGATCACGCCAGGCAGAATATTCTTCCCGGGGCTTTCGGCGGCTCCTGGGAGTTTCTGAAGAGCGCGGGCTCCTGGGGAGCGGCCCTTCTGGTAACAGGAGTCGCTGTACTTCTGATGGCCTCAGACTTTGAAAAAATCCACGCAATGGGAAAAAAATGGCCTCTATATGAACCTATCGTATCCGTGATCCGGGGAATTCTGCGATCGGTAGGCGGGTATCTGCGGGCGCAGTGCATAATCATGGGTCTTGTCATGCTGCTCTGCATAGCTGGCATCTGGCTGTCCGGCACGGTGTCGAACCCTGTTTTGGCGGGGATCGGCGTCGGCTTCCTTGACGCCCTGCCTGTGTTCGGGACAGGAACTGTGTTTCTCCCCTGGGCGCTGGTTCTCCTGTTCATTCAGAAAAATTATTCTGCGGCTCTGATTTTGGCGGTCACATACGGAATCTGCGTCCTGACGAGGGAGCTTCTGGAGCCTAAGCTGATAGGAGGAAGGCTTGGCATTCTTCCTATTGTCATTTTGGCCAGCGTGTACGCAGGCGTAAAGCTCTATGGCTTCGGCGGAATTCTTCTCGGTCCTCTTTCCGTGCTCCTGATTCAGGAGCTCTGGCGGCAGGTGGACGCAGCGGCGGCAGAGGGCTTAAGCGGAACGCGGGAACTGTGAGTAGAATGCAGAGAAAGCGGAACGCGGGAACTGTGAGTAGAATGCAGAGAAAGCGGAGCGCGGGAATTGTGAGAAAGACGCAGAGAAAGCGGTATGCAGGAATCACGGGAATTATAGAGAAGTCTTGACAAAGCCTGTGCCGGGGCGATAGAATAACTAGAAGATACGCCCTGTTGACGGGCAGTCTCAATGATAGAAAATTCTGCCCCGGGGCGGCGAGAGGAGAGAGAAAATGGCGAAGGAGAAGAAACTGGTGGAAGAGATTACATCGATGGATGTGGATTTCGCCCAGTGGTATACGGATGTTGTAAAAAAAGCGGAGCTGACAGATTATACAAGCGTAAAGGGCTGCATGGTAATCAAGCCGGCAGGCTATGCGATTTGGGAAAATATTCAGAAGGAGCTGGACAGGCGGTTTAAGGAGACGGGCGTGGAGAACGTTTATCTGCCTATGTTTATTCCGGAAAGCCTGCTTCAGAAGGAAAAGGATCACGTAGAGGGCTTTGCTCCGGAGGTGGCCTGGGTGACTCATGGAGGCGCGGAAGCGCTGCAGGAGCGTATGTGCGTGCGTCCTACCTCGGAGACTCTGTTCTGTGATTTCTACGCGAAGGAGATCCAGTCCTACCGGGATCTGCCGAAGGTATATAATCAGTGGTGTTCTGTCGTGCGGTGGGAGAAGACCACGCGTCCGTTCCTGCGCTCCAGAGAGTTCCTGTGGCAGGAAGGACATACGGCTCACGCGACTGCAGAGGAGGCAGAGGAGCGTACGCAGCAGATGCTGAACGTGTATGCGGACTTCTGTGAGGAGGTTCTGGCGATTCCGGTGATTCGCGGACGCAAGACGGACAAGGAGAAATTCGCGGGAGCAGAGGCGACCTACACGATCGAGTCTCTGATGCATGATGGCAAGGCGCTTCAGTCAGGAACCAGCCATAATTTCGGCGACGGCTTTGCGAAGGCCTTCGGCATTCAGTATACGGCAAAGGATAATACACTCCAGTATGTGCATCAGACCTCCTGGGGTATGACGACCCGTATGATCGGTGCGATCATTATGGTGCATGGAGACAACAGCGGCCTGGTTCTGCCGCCGCGGATCGCGCCGACCCAGGTGATGGTGATCCCGATCGCCCAGCACAAGGAGGGTGTGCTGGATAAAGCCTATGAGATTAAGTCTGAGCTTCTGAAGGCCGGCTTTACAGTTAAGGTGGATGATTCTGACAAGAGCCCGGGATGGAAATTCTCTGAGCAGGAGATGAAGGGCATTCCGGTCCGCATTGAGATCGGACCGAAGGATATCGAGGCGAATCAGGCAGTGATCGTGCGCCGCGATACCCGCGAGAAGATCGTGGTTTCTCTTGATAAGCTGTCCGCGAAGCTGGCAGAGGTGCTGGATACCATGCAGAAGGATATGCTGGAGCGCGCGCGGGCTCACAGAGACGCGCACACCTATGACGCGCTGACCTATGAGGAGTTTGTGAAGACCATCAATGAAAAGCCGGGCTTTGTGCGTGCTATGTGGTGCGGCGATCAGGCCTGCGAGGATAAGATTAAGGAAGATACTACAGCCACTGCCCGCTGCATGCCCTTTAAGCAGGAGAAGCTTTCAGACGTATGCGTCTGCTGCGGAAAGCCTGCGAAGGCCATGGTTTACTGGGGCAAGGCGTACTAAGGCAAGGGCCATAGAAGAACCAATAGAATAATCAGTAGAGAATCCATTTCGGAAAGGAAACGCTCCATGCCCCAGATTCAGATCCCGGAAAAAGCAAGCCATATTATTTCAGTCCTCACGGAAGCCGGCTTTGAGGCCTACGTGGTGGGCGGCTGCGTCCGGGATGCTATTCTGGGGCGGGACGCGGCGGACTGGGACATTACGACGAACGCGCTGCCTTCGCAGGTGAAGGCGCTCTTTCCGAGAACGCTGGATACTGGACTCCAGCATGGAACCGTGACGGTGATGCAGGGAAAGGAAGGCTTTGAGGTGACGACCTACCGGATCGACGGCGAGTATCTGGACGGCCGCCATCCTGACAGGGTGACGTTTACGCCCAGCCTTCTGGAGGATCTGAAGCGCCGGGACTTTACAGTCAATGCCATGGCATATAATGAGAAGGAGGGCCTTGTGGACGCCTTCGGCGGCCTGGAGGATCTGGAGCGCAGGCGGATTCGCTGCGTGGGCGATCCGAGGGAGAGATTCACGGAGGATGCGCTGCGGATTTTGAGGGCTGTGCGCTTTTCCGCCCAGTTGGATTTTACGATAGAGGAAAAGACGAGGGCGGCGCTTTCCGAGTTTGCGCCCCGTCTTTGGAAGGTCAGCGCGGAACGGATCCAGACAGAGCTTGTGAAGCTTCTTACATCCTCTCATCCGGAGGTATTCCGTGTGGTCTGGGAAACAGGAATTTCGGCAGTGATTCTGCCTGAATTTGACGCTTGCATGGATACTCCCCAGAACAACCCGCATCACTGCTGGTCTGTGGGTGAGCATACGCTGCGCGCTCTGCCCTTCGTGGAGCCTGACAAGGTGCTGCGTCTGGCAGTTCTCCTTCATGATATCGGAAAGCCGCCGGTTCGGACTACGGATGAGTGCGGTGTCGATCATTTTTACAGCCACGCGCAGAAGGGAGCGGAGATGGCTGGCAGTATTCTGCGCCGCCTGAAATTTGACAATGATACCCGGAAGAGGGTGGCGAGGCTGGTGCAGGTTCATGACGACCTGCAGATTGCTGCGGCGCAGCGAAGCGTGCGCCGGGCCGTATACCGGATTGGGGCCGATCTGTTTCCGGATTACCTGAAGGTACGCCGGGCGGATATCATGGCGCAGAATCCGGACGTACGCCAGGAAAAGCTGAACGAGCTTGCCCGGATAGAGGAGATGTACCAGAAGATTCTTGAGGCTCAGCAGTGCCTTTCCTTGAAGGACCTGGCAGTGACAGGCCGGGATCTCATCGAGGCGGGAATGCAGCCGGGGCCGGAGCTTGGAAGAACCCTGAATCAGCTTTTGGAGCTTGTGATTGAGCATCCGGAATATAATACAAAAGAATCTCTTTTGGAGAGAATAATACCCCCCGTTTCTTCATAGATTTGAAAGGAACGGGGGGATTTGTGTGAACGAAAAGGGACTGCAAATTTTAGAGCAGTATGATATCTGTCTTCAGAAGAGCTTCGGCGGCCGCGGAAGCCTGATGCTGGAGACCGACAGGGGACTGAAATTGTTGAAGGAATTTGCAGGCTCCAGACATAAGCTCCCCTGTGAGCAGGAGCTGCTGAAACGGCTGGAGGAGCAGGGGGTCTGCAGGACAGACCGGGTGGTTCCGAACCGGGAAGGAAGCCTGATCTCTGTCGGAGAGTACGATACGCCGTATATTCTGAAAAACTGGCCTCCGGGCCGGGAATGCGATCCGAAAAACGAAGAGGAGCTTCTGCGCAGCATGCGGACGCTGGCCCGGATTCATCGGGTTCTCCGGGGTCTGCCGGAAGCGGCGGCCATATCCGCAGAGGACAAACGGCGCATGACCGGAACAGGACAGTGCCGGGAGCTGGAAAAACGGAACCGTGAGCTCCGCCGGGCACAGAATTTTATCCGGAACAGGCACAGAAAAGGAAGCTTTGAGCTTCTGTTTTTAAAATGCGCGGAGGGCGTCCTTCGGGACGGGCGGCTGGCGCAGGAAAGGCTGGAGGCTGACGGAGCAGGCGCGCTCTACGAGCGCGCCTGCCAGGAGGAGCACATCTGCCATGGGGAATATATTCATCATAATATCCTGATCAGCCGTCAGGAAACGGCTGTGGTAAATTTCCAGCGCTTCGAAATCAATGTACAGGTGGGAGATATCTGCCTTTTCTTAAGAAAAATCATGGAAAAGCAGAATTGGAATGAAGGGCTTGCAGCCCGCATGCTTTCGGCTTATGAAAGGGAGCAGCCGCTGTCGGAGCAGGAACGGCTTTATCTGGCGGTCAGCCTGTATTATCCGGAAAAGGTATGGAAGCTGATCCACCATTATTATAATACCAGCAAGGCCTGGGTGCCGGAAAAGAGCACAGAAAAGCTGGAGGTATTTCTGGCCCAGGAGGAGAAAAGGAAGCGGATGATCCGGGGCCTGTTTTGTGTAAGTTTTTCATGAACCGGGCATATTTCATTGACTTTTAACTATAAACATTTTACAATGAAAAAAGACCGGGATCGCCGCCGGAGGCGCGGATTTGGAGGAGTACAGACAGGATAGTCCACGGCAGCCCGGAATTATGGAAGGGTGAGGTGCAAAAAATATGTACATGGATGACTACAGGCGTTGGATGGAAGCAGATCTGGAGGACCCGGCTCTGAAGGAAGAGCTGGAGTCGATTCAGGGGAAGGAAGACGAGATCAAGGATCGTTTTGCGGTGGCCCTGAAATTCGGAACGGCGGGTCTGCGCGGCGTGCTGGGCGCAGGAACAAACCGCATGAATATTTATGTGGTGCGTCAGGCGACTCAGGGGCTGGCAAACTGGGTAAAGACCCAGGGGGGAAACCAGCTGGTGGCGATAAGCTATGACAGCCGGATTAACAGCGATGTGTTTGCAAGGACTGCAGCCTGCGTGCTGGCGGCAAACGGAATTAAGGTACGTATTTATGATGCTCTGATGCCGGTTCCGGCTCTGAGCTTTGCGACGCGTTATTATAAGGCGAATGCAGGCGTTATGGTGACTGCATCCCATAATCCTGCCAAATATAACGGATATAAGGCCTATGGCCCGGACGGCTGCCAGATGACAGATGAGGCGGCTGATATCGTCTATGCGGAGATTCAGAAGACAGATATTCTGACCGGCGCGAAGCTGATGAGCTTCGAGGAGGGCCAGGCGCAGGGACTCATCGAGTATGTAGGCGACGACTGCAAGGAAGCGCTTTATGCAGCGATCGAGGCACGCAGCGTGCGTCCGGGAATCTGCAAAACAGCAGGACTGAAGCTGGTATATTCTCCGCTGAACGGATCGGGTCTGGTTCCGGTTATGCGGGTGCTGAAGGATATCGGTATTACAGATGTTACCATTGTTCCGGAGCAGGAGAAGCCGGACGGCAATTTCCCGACCTGCCCCTACCCGAATCCGGAGATTTTTGAGGCGCTGAAGCTTGGCCTTGAGCTGGCAGAAAAATGCGGCGCCGATCTGATGCTTGCCACCGACCCGGACGCTGACCGCGTGGGAATCGCGATGAAGTGTCCGGACGGAAGCTATGAGCTGGTATCCGGAAATGAGATGGGCGTTCTGCTGCTGGACTATATCTGCGCCGGACGTATCGAGAACGGCACGATGCCGAAGAATCCGGTGGCGGTGAAATCCATCGTATCTACCCCGCTGGCAGATGCGGTGGCGGAGAACTACGGCGTAGAGCTCCGGGGAGTACTGACCGGATTTAAGTGGATCGGAGATCAGATTGCGCAGCTGGAGGCAGCAGGCGAGGTAGACCGCTTTATCTTTGGTTTTGAGGAGAGCTACGGATATCTGGCAGGCCCCTATGTGCGCGACAAGGACGCTATCATCGGTTCCATGCTGATCTGCGAGATGGCGGCATATTACAGAAGCATCGGTTCTTCCATCAAGCAGAGGCTGGAAGAGATCTATGAGAAATACGGACGCTATCTGAATAAGGTAGACAGCTTTGAGTTTCCGGGTCTGTCCGGTATGGACAAGATGGCCGGGATTATGGAAGGCTTACGGAAAAATCCGCCTGCGGAGATCGGCGGCTGCCGGGTGGTAAAGGCGACCGATTATAAGAATACGGAGGAGACCGGGCTTCCGGCGGCGAATGTGCTGACCTACAAGCTGGATGGAGGAGCTGAGGTAATCATCCGTCCGTCAGGAACAGAGCCGAAGATCAAGACGTACTTTACGACTCTGGGCAGGACTCTGGAGGAGGCACAGGCACAGAAGGATAAGCTGGCGGAAGCGCTGAAGCCGATGCTTGCATAAAAAGACAGATCATTTCAAGAAAAAGGCAGAAAGCGCCGGCATATCAGGGAAAGCCAAAAAGGCTGCCCTGGTACGCCGGCGTTAAAAGGTGGATGAAAAGGATGGAACAGGAAAAAAGATATACCTATGAAGAGCTTCTGGATATCGTGGCAGAGCTTCGAAGCGAGCATGGCTGCCCCTGGGACCGGAAGCAGACCCATGAAAGCATGATCAAATGCCTCAGGGAAGAGTGCGAAGAGGTCGTGCAGGCAATCGAGAAGAAGGACGATGAGAATCTCTGCGAGGAGCTGGGCGACGTGCTGCTGCAGGTGCTGATGCACAGCCAGATCGCGGCGGAGGAGCAGCGGTTTACGATAGAGGATGTGGTGGACATGCTGGCCCACAAGCTGGTGCGCCGCCATCCTCATGTGTTCGGCGATCAGAAGGCATTGACTGCGGAAGAGGGCCTGGCCAGCTGGGAGGCTGTAAAACGGCAGGAGAAGGAAGAAAAGGAGCGCAGGAAAAAGCAGAAGGCTTCGGAAAACAGCTGGTAATTTTTTCATATGTCCGAAGCGGCGCCAAAAAATGAGGGAAACTCCTTGACAAACGTACGGTAAACGGGTATAAATAGGAAAGAAGATATGGAGAACGCACACACAGACATATCATCGAAACAAAGAAGAAGTATTTTTGATAGGAGGAATTATCCGAATGAACAGAATGGAATTAGTTGCTGCTATTGCAGAAAAGAGCGAGTTATCCAAGAAGGACGCAGAGAAGGCGCTGAAGGCTTTCACTGACGTAGTGGCAGAGGAGCTGAAGAAGGGTGAGCAGATTCAGCTGGTAGGCTTCGGTACCTTCAAGGTATCTGAGAGAGCCGCAAGAGAGGGAAGAAATCCGCAGACTGGCGAGACCATGCAGATCAAGGCTTCCAAGTCTCCGAAGTTCACAGCCGGCAAGGCACTGAAGGACGCTCTGAACTAATCTATGCGCCTTGATAAATATTTAAAGATTTCCCGCCTGATTAAACGGAGAACTGTGGCGAATGAGGCCTGCGATGCCGGACGGGTTCTGGTGAACGGCAAGACAGCCAAGGCTTCGGTGAATGTCAAGGAAGGGGACGTGATAGAGATACAGTTCGGAAGCAAGGCCGTCAAGGTAGAGGTTCTGAACGTGCAGGAGACTGTACGCAAGGAGGAAGCAAAAGAGCTGTACCGATATCTTTGAGTCACATAAGACATAAAAAGTAAGACCTTCTAATATATTTAATAATAGATTAAATATGTTAGGAGGTCTTTTTGTGGAGGAAAAGCAGTATGCAAAGGCGCATAAGCTTTTGCTGAACAATAGAAGGACAGGTACTGTAAGCGGCGTAACAGACGTGATTTCCTTTGACATTGCAGAGATTCTGCTGGAGACAGAGCAGGGGATGCTGACGATAAAGGGCGCGGATCTCCATGTAAACCGCCTGACACTGGAAAAGGGCGAGGTGGATATCGAGGGGAGAATCGACAGCATGGCTTATTCGGAGGTTACGGACTTTCACAAGACGGGCGCGTCTCTTCTGGGCCGCCTGTTTAAATAGAGATGAGCGGGGAGATCCTGCTGGAGCTGCAGTTTTTTGTCCGGGCGTTTCTGTGGGGAATGTTTCTTGCCCTGGTCTATGACCTGATCCGTATTTTCCGGCGCCTGGTCTCCCACGGGACGGCAGCTCTGGCTGTGGAGGACATTTTGTACTGGCTGGCCTGCGGCGTTTTGATTTTCCGGATGCTTTACCAGGAAAACAGCGGGGCGATCCGGGGGTTTGCCATCGCAGCAGTCGTTTTAGGCATGTTATTGTGTTTGCAATTAGAAAAGCTTTTAAAAAAAGTGAGAAAGAAATTGCATAATTCAGTTAAAAGAGGTATAATGAGCTCAAAGTCTACCCAGGGAGGAAAGAAGTCATGACCACAAAGACGCGGCGCGTGATGAAGCGGAAAAAGCGCATGGAATTTCGTCTGGTTCTGGCGGCGGTTTTCTGTCTGCTGCTTGTGGCTTCTTTCGGGAAGCTCCGGCTCCAGCAGAAAAATGAGACGTACCAGCAGCAGGAAGAGGAGCTTCTGGCCCAGATTTCCGAGGAAGAGGAGAGAACTGAGGAGATCGAGGAGCTTAAGAAATATGTTCAGACCAAAAAGTATGTGGAAGAGGTCGCCAAGGAGCGGCTGGGACTGGTCTATGAGGATGAGATTCTTTTTAAGGCGGAGGAATAGCCGGGAATAGCTTTTAAGCGGCTTTGGCGCCGGCGTGCAGGGCATACAGCCCGCGCACGCCGGCGCTTTTGCCGATACAGGGCGCGCGGAATTTATGAAGGAGAGAATTGTCGTGAAGCGTAAGCTTCGTTTTTTTTGTCTCAAGCTCTTAAAGCGGATTCTATGTCCTAAAATGTCTAAAATTTCCAGTCTTTGATTCTATGGTTTGACAAATTATTTGTTTTCCGTCCTCTATAATACCCAATCACACAGACACACACAGAAGATTAGGAGGACTTGGAAAATGAAGAGGGAAGAGGAACAGCAAAAAAACGGAAGCTGGGGCTGGCTGTACGGCATTACAGCCGGAGCCTGCGTGGCAGCCATGCAGATCGGCGTGGGAATGTTTCAGATGGAACAGGACTACGCGGTTATTCTGGGCGCGGCCCAGGGACTGCTGGTATGCTCGCTGACGGTTATCTGCGGCAGCATCATGGAATGGCTGCTTCGCCCGCTGCCGGCGCAGGAGGGAGAGCTGGGGGGCCATCTGAGCCCGGCCCGCGCAAGAGTACGGGAGTATGAGGAGGCTTTCCGAAGCCTGGCACAGAGCTTTACCGGCCTTTCAGCCAAAAGGGCCCCGGAAAGCGAAAGGGAAGCAGAGCTTCATCCGGAGGACGGGGCTGCAGTGCTGGACGCGCCGGCGAAGATGAAGCTTTTGTGGAATACCAGGCTGGAGGAAAACAGGGAGGCTATGGCCGCGCAGCTGAATGAAATGGCTCAGATTATGACTGACACCGTGGAGCATGCCTGGGATACGAAAAGCGACGAGGATCTGGAAGAGCACCTGAGGAAAAAGCTGAAAGCGATGGGACTCTCGGTCCATTCCGTGCTGGTGTACTGCGAGGAGCACAGACGCCAGGAGGTCTACCTGACGATGAATACCAGGAGGCGTAAATGCGTAGCGGTCAAAGACATTGCCGCAGCGCTGACCAGGCTTATGAAGAAAGCAATGATGCCGGCCAGGGACAGCCGTGCTTTTGTGGGAAGTGAAAAGGTTACCGTACTTTTTGTGGAGCGCACGAATTTTCAGGTATTGTACGGCGTGGAGAAGGCGGTGAAGGGAAAGGAACGGATCTCGGGGGACAATTTTTCTCTGCGGTGCTGCCGGGAAGGGCAGTTCATCGGGGCCCTTTCGGACGGAATGGGTTCGGGAATCACGGCCTACCGGGAAAGTGAGCTGGTGATCGATCTTCTGGAGCAGTTTCTGGAAGCCGGATTCTCCAAGGAGACGGCAGTGCGTATGATCAATTCTGCGCTGATTGTGCGTTCAGACGCCCAGGTATTTTCTACCATTGATATCGCTTCGCTGGATCTGTATACCGGCGTGTGTGAATTTTTGAAGGTGGGGGCGTCTACGACGTTTATCCGCAGGGACAACTGGGTGGAGACGATCTCGTCCACGAGCCTTCCGGCAGGGGTGTTTCACAAGCTGGAGCCAGACTGCGCCAGCAAAAAGCTGTATGCCGGCGATATGGTGATTATGGTGACGGATGGTGTACTGGACGCGCTTCCGGCGGCCCACCAGGAAAGCATGATGAAGGACATCATCATGGAGCATGATACGGGAAATCCCTCCGAGCTTGCGGCCTATATTCTGGGAAGGGTCCGCCAGTACCGGGAAAAGGAGCCTTCGGACGATATGACAGTGCTCGTCATGGGGCTTGTAAAGTATTGACTTCCGGAAAGAAAAGCCTGTATACTAAATGCAGAATTGCCGCCGGCAGGAAAAGGGCAGGAAAGGAAGCAAAAAGGCATGCGGGAACGTGTACAGGCATATATCAAGGAGCATCAGATGATTCGGCCGGGAGAAAATGTGGCGGCAGGCGTATCGGGCGGCCCGGATTCCGTCTGCCTGCTTTTTCTGCTGAAGGATATCTGCCGGGAGCTTGGAGCCAGGCTTTCTGCGGTCCATGTTCATCACGGGCTCCGTGGAGCAGAGGCAGATGGCGACGAGAGCTTTGTCCGGGAGCTCTGCGCCCGGGAGCAGATTCCTCTGAGGGTCTTTTCGTATGATGTGAGAGAGCGCGCAGCCCGGGAAAGGCTTACCCTGGAGGAAGCAGGGCGGCTCTGCCGCTACGAAGCCTTCCGGGAGGCCGCTTCGGAGCTTGGCGGCGCCCGGATCGCTGTGGCGCACCACATGGACGATCAGGCAGAAACCGTCCTCTTTCATCTGTTCAGGGGGGCTGGCATCCGGGGCCTTAGCGGCATGGAGCCTGTGAGGGGCGATGTGATCCGGCCCCTTCTTTGCGTCTGCCGGGATGAAATTCTGGAATGGCTCCGGGGGGAGGGACACTCCTGGAGGACGGACAGCAGCAATGAGAGCAGCGAGTATATGAGAAACCGGATTCGGGGCGAGCTTCTTCCCTGGGCTCAAGCCCATGTCAATCCCCAGGCCGGGCGCCATGTGGCGGAGGCTGCGCAGGAGCTCTCAGAGATAGAAGGCTTTTTGAGGCGAAAGACAGAAGAGGCCTTCCGGCTGTGCGTCCGGGAAGAGGAGAACGGCTGCTTTCTTTTTGAGTCCGGCTACCGGCTTCTCGATCCTGTTCTGCAGGACCGGCTGCTCCGCCGCTGCATGGAGACGGCAGGAGGACTGAAGGATGTAGAGCGGATTCATATCCGGATTCTCCGGGAGCTTATGGAAAAGCAGACGGGAAGCAGGGCGGATCTGCCGGGAGGGCGGAGCGCCCGAAGGGAGTACCAGGGGCTCCGGATAGAAAAAAAATCCCGGACGGAAGCAGGAAGGGGAACGCAGGAGGCGCCCGGCGGGGAAGGCGGAACCGGTACGGGTACGGCCGGTGCGGCCGCAGAACAGGCACTGCGCCCCAGGATTCCCGGAAGCCTTACGATCGGCGGGAAGACCTGGCGCTTTTCCCTTGAAAAAGCGCAAAAAGATCAAATTATTCCTCAAAAAACATATACGAAATGGTTTGACTATGATAAAATAAAAAAATGTCTGGAAATACGGGGAAGACGGCCGGGAGATTACCTGGAGATCAACAGAGAGCACGGCAGAAAGAAGCTGAAGGCGTATCTGGTGGATGAAAAAATACCGGCTTCGGAACGGGAGCGCCTGCGCCTGCTTGCAGACGGGTCCCATATTGTCTGGATTCCGGGACATCGAATCAGCGAAGGCTATAAGGTGACGGACGATACGGAAAGAATCCTGAAAGTACAAATCGATGGAGGAGAAGAAAATGGCTGAGAAAATCAGAGTGATGATTTCGGAGGAAGAGGTAGACGCCAAAATCAGAGAGCTGGGCAGGAAAATCAGTGAGAAATTTGAGGGGGAAGCAGTTCATCTGATCTGTATTTTAAAGGGAAGCGTGTTCTTTGTCTGCGAGCTGGCAAAGAGGATTACAGTTCCCGTGACCATAGATTTCATGCAGGTATCGAGCTACGGCGCAGAGACCAAATCCAGCGGAGTGGTGCGCCTGAGCAAGGACCTGGACGAGCCGCTTCAGGGCAAGAATGTCATTATCGTGGAGGATATTATTGATTCCGGAAGAACGCTGAATCATCTGGTAAAGCTGCTGGCGCAGAGAAGTCCCAAAACTATGACACTCTGTACGCTTCTGGATAAGCCTTCCCGGAGAGTCGTGGATGTGGATGTGGAGTTCACCGGCTTCCAGATTCCGGATGAGTTCGTGGTGGGATACGGACTGGATTACGATCAGAAGTACCGGAATCTTCCCTATATCGGTGTGATAGAATTTGTGGATTAGAGAGAAAGGGTAACGGAGGAAAGGATTTGAACAGCAGACAATTTCGGGTATCAGGACTGTCCATGCTTCTTTTGATGATTGCGCTTCTGTTTTTTGCACGGTGGATTGCAAACATGGATATGGGCAATGTGTATACCTATGATCAGTTTGAGACAGACGTGGAGAATGGGCAGGTCGTAAGCGCGGTGATTCAGCAGTCTGAGGCTGTGCCTACAGGAACGGTCCGCCTGACCATGAAGGATGGAGCGGAGCGCCAGATAAATGTGCCGGATACTGTGGAAGCCAGAGAGCTGCTTCAGCAGAGCGGGGCAGTCGTATCGTTCACGCAGGTAAGGGGGGAGAGTCTGTTTGGCTCTGTGGGAATATCCCTGCTTGTGTCGGTAGCCGTAGTGGCGGTTATGATGATCTTTCTGAACCGGCAGAACGGCGGCAGCGGCGGAAAGATGATGGATTTCGGAAGAAGCCGCGCCAGGATGACAACCCAGGAGCAGATTCACACGACGTTTAAGGATGTGGCAGGTCTTCAGGAGGAAAAAGAGGAGCTCAAGGAGATTGTAGATTTCCTGAAGCTTCCGGAGAAATACGTACGCGTAGGCGCGCGTATTCCGAAGGGAGTGCTTCTGGAGGGGCCTCCGGGAACAGGTAAGACGCTGCTTGCAAAGGCAGTGGCAGGAGAAGCGGGAGTGCCGTTCTTCAGCATTTCAGGTTCTGATTTTGTGGAAATGTTTGTCGGCGTGGGCGCGTCCCGCGTCCGGGATCTGTTCGCAGACGCGAAGAGAAACCATCCCTGTATTGTGTTTATCGATGAGATCGACGCGGTGGCGAGACGCCGCGGCAGCGGCATGGGCGGCGGCCATGACGAGAGAGAGCAGACGCTGAACCAGCTTCTGGTAGAGATGGACGGATTCGGCGTAAATGAAGGAATCATTGTGATGGCAGCTACGAACCGGGTAGACATTCTTGACCCGGCTATTCTGCGGCCCGGCCGTTTCGACAGAAAAATTGTGGTGGGCCGGCCGGATGTGCGTGGAAGAGAGGAGATTCTTCAGGTACACGCAAAGAATAAGCCGCTGTCTGAGGACGTGGATCTGAAGCAGATCGCCCAGACGACTGCCGGGATGACTGGAGCTGATCTGGAAAACCTTTTGAATGAAGCCGCGATCTTTGCGGCAAAGGACGACCGGCCTTATATCGTTCAGGAGGATATCCGCAAATCCTTTGTCAAGGTGGGAATCGGAGCAGAGAAGAAGAGCCGCGTGGTATCCGAGAAGGAGAAGCGGATTACCGCTTATCATGAGGCAGGGCATGCGATTCTGTTCCATGTGCTGCCGGACGTGGGACCGGTCTACAGCGTATCCATTATCCCTACGGGCATCGGCGCCGCGGGCTATACGATGCCGCTTCCTGAGAAGGACGAGATGTTTAATACAAAGGGCCGGATGCTTCAGGATATCGAGGTTTCCCTGGGCGGCCGCATTGCGGAGGAGCTGGTCTTTGACGATATTACGACAGGGGCGTCCCAGGATATCAAGCAGGCGACCCGCGTGGCCCGCGCCATGGTGACGAAATACGGCATGTCCGATGAGCTTGGCCTTGTCAGCTATGATTCTGACGAGGAAGTATTTATCGGGCGTGATTTTGGACACACCAAGGGCTACGGGGAGGATGTAGCCGGCAAGATCGACGCTGAGATTAAGCGGATCGTGGACGAGTGCTACGAGAAGGCGAAAAAGATTATTCTGGAAAACCGGAAGGTGCTGGATGCGGCGGCAGAGCTGCTCCTGGAGAAGGAAAAGATTTCCCGGGAAGAGTTTGAGGCGCTGTTTGAAGAGAATGGAAATGCGCCGGAAATGGCCTGACAACCGGTTTTTACCGTTCCTGCAGCCGGATTTTTGTATATTTCGTCATAATGCCGGAAATGGTATGTGAATTATTCACAAAAACAAGTTGCTTTTTTTGTGAACTTTGTGCACACTTATTCCGGAACTATGCTATAATAATACTCGTAAAACCCCCAATACATTATATAGTTTTTGCTACACCCCATAAGTAAAAGAAATACCTTCTCCTGAAACAGACAGCGTAAGCTGTCTGTTTCACTTTGTACAAAAAGCGTGCAGGCTCGGTGAATGCCAGATGGAAAGGCAGGCACGTCCTGTACGCTTTCTCTGAAAATGGTTGTAATTGATAGTTAGGTAGTATAGAATAGAACATAGGGGAGAACGATAGAAAGAGTGAATATATGGGAAAAATTAATCAGCAGGCGCTCTATGCGGATGAATCCGGCGTTTACCGGATACCGCTTGAGGCAAAGCCGGGAGATCAGGTGACCTTAAGATTCCGCACAGGAAAAGACAATGTCGATAATGTATATGTGATCAGCGGGGAAGCGCGCTGGCCCATGGAAAAGGTTTCTTCAAGCGGATATTTTGATTATTATGAAACACAGATAGATGTGGGAACGGAGCTGGTTCCGTACTTTTTTGAGGTCCGTTCCGGTGATGAAAGGCTTTTCTATAACAAGCAGAACGTGACGGACGATCTGCAGAGCTGCTATGCCTTCGGCATCGTTCCGGGCTTTTCCACGCCGGAGTGGGCGAAGGGAGCGGTGATGTACCAGATCTATGTGGACCGCTTCTGCAACGGGGATCCGTCCAATGATGTGCTGACCGGGGAGTACAGCTATATCGGAGAGCAGGTACAGCGTGTGGAAAATTGGGAGGAATACCCGAAGCCTATGGACGTCCGGTATTTTTACGGCGGCGATCTTCAGGGAATTCTGGATAAGCTGGATTACCTTCAGGATCTGGGGATCGAGGTCATTTATATGAATCCGATCTTCGTATCGCCTTCGAATCATAAGTATGACACGCAGGATTACGACTATATCGATCCGCATTTTACGGTAATCAAGCATGACGGCGGAGAGCTTCTGCCTCCGGGAGAGCTGGACAACACAAAGGCTACCAAGTACATCAAGCGTGTGGTCTGTAAGGAGAACCTGGAGGCCAGCAATGAATTTTTTATTCATTTTGTGGAAGAGGTGCACAAAAGAGGCATGCGCGTGCTTCTGGACGGCGTATTTAACCATTGCGGCTCCTTTAATAAATGGCTTGACCGGGAACGTCTGTATGAGGGCGACAGTGACTACGAGAAGGGCGCTTATATCTCTGCGGACAGTCCATACAGGAAGTTTTTTAAATTTAACAACAAGCACGACTGGCCGTACAACAAATATTACGACGGCTGGTGGGGACATGATACGCTGCCCAAGCTCAGCTATGAGACTTCACAGGAGCTGTATGACTATATCATGGGAATCGCGCGGAAATGGGTGTCTCCGCCGTACAATGTGGACGGCTGGAGGCTTGACGTGGCGGCGGACTTGGGCTGGTCCGAGGAATTCAATCACAAATTCTGGAAGGATTTCCGGAAAAATGTGAAGGAGGCGAACCCGGACGCGGTGATTTTCGCAGAGCATTACGGGGACGCTTCAGCCTGGCTGCAGGGCGACGAGTGGGATTCCGTGATGAATTACGATACCTTTATGGAGCCGGTTACCTGGTATCTGACGGGTATGGAGAAGCACAGCGACGCCTACCATCCGGAGCTTATGAACAACGCGGACTTTTTCCTGAGGCTTCTGCAGGATAAGACGCCGGCCTTTTACGGACAGTCCTATCAGGTAGCGATGAACCAGCTTTCCAACCATGACCATTCCCGTTTTCTGACCAGGACCAACCATATGGTGGGCCGTGTGGGAGAGCTGGGCAGCAGGGCGGCTGAGGAGGGCGTTTCAAAGGCTGTATTCCGTGAGGCGGTTACCTTTATGCTGACCTGGCACGGAGCTCCTACGATCTATTACGGAGATGAAGCCGGCGTCTGCGGATTTACGGACCCGGACAGCCGCAGGACCTATCCCTGGGGTCATGAGGACAGGGAGCTGATCCGCTTTCACAAGGAGCTGATTCGGATCCGGAAGGAAAATCCGGCCTGCCGCCGGGGCTGCAGCGTATGGCTGTTTGCAGATGGAGGCTGTATCTCCTTTGGAAGATTTCTGGAGGGAAACTATGTGGTCACAGTGCTGAACAATACGGAAGAAGGCCGCAGGCTGGAGCTTCCGGTCTGGCGCCTGGAGACGCCGGACGGCGTGCTGATGAACCGGCAGATCATGTCCGTGGAGGACGGGTTTACGCTGGAAAAGGCATATTATCTGGTTCTGAACGGCGAGATTGAGATCTTTATGCCGCCGTATTCCGCAGCAGTGCTGAATTACAAGAGCGAAGAGGCCGTGTGGAAGGACTATCAGTAAGAAAAAACGATAAAATTTTTCTTGACAACAAATAAGAATTGTGATAATTTATAGAAAATTTAACATGGTAAACAGTTAAACCGATGAAGCGGAAGTAACGGCAGTTATGCGCGTACAGAGAGTCCGGGTCAGGTGGAAGCCGGATCGAGATGCAGATTGTCAAATGGACCGCTGAGGGCGCAGCCAAAGGCTGGAGACAAAATGACAGAGAGCGGAGTACATGCTGTACAGGGCGCGATGTCATAAGCCGAGTATTCTGCGACGTGGGGCATACGTCAGTTGCCGGGAATATGAAGGTATTCCGCTAAGCGCACGGGTCATGCCGTGAATCAAGGTGGCACCGCGGGTGAATCATACGCTCGTCCTTGACAGATAGAGATCTATCTGTCAGGACGGGCGTTTTTTGCATATAAGCCCGTGAGCGAGCCGGAGCGGAATCTGCCTATACAGCTTGGAAAAAGGAGGAACGGATCATGATACAACTGCATCCCACATTTGAAGAGGTCAGAAAAACAGCGTCATCAGGAAAATACAGGCGGATCCCGGTGTGGATGGAGCTCTACGCGGACCGGTACACCCCGGTGGAGGTGCTCCGTACCTTAAGGGGAGCCAGCCGCCACTGCTACCTGCTGGAGAGCGCCAGCCAGACCGAGGTCTGGGGACGGTACTCCTTTCTGGGCTGTAATCCGGCCCTGGAGCTGAATCTGACGGACCACGAGCTCCACATCCGGAAGCCGGGGCCGGACGGGACAGAGGAGATAGAAATGCGCCGGACAGCGCATCCCGGGGAAGCGCTCCGGGAAATTCTCCGGGAATACAAAAGTCCGGCTGTGGAAGGACTGCCGCCCTTTACCGGCGGGCTGGTCGGGTACTTTTCCTATGACTATATCAAATACAGCGAGCCGAAGCTGAAGCTGGAGAGCGGGGGCAGGCAGGATTTCCGGGACATGGATCTGATGCTGTTTGATGAGGTGATAGCGTTTGATCACTACCGCCAGAAGATATATCTGACAGCAGGCGTGAAAACAGGGACATCAGAAAGGACAGAGCCGAAGCCCCAGGAAGCCCCGGACAGCCTGAGAGCGGCATATGAGGAGGCCGGCCGCAGGCTGGAACGGCTCGCGGACCTGATACGGAACGGGGAGCGGAAGGAGTTCCCGCCTCTCAGGCTTCAGTCGGAGCTGAAGCCGGCGTTTCCAAAGGAGGAATACGGGCGCATGGTAGAACGGGCCAGGGAATACATCCGCGAGGGAGACATTTTCCAGGCCGTGCTCTCGAATCCCATGCGGGCGAAGGCGGATGGGAGCCTTTTCGATACCTACCGGGCTTTAAGAGCCAGCAACCCCTCGCCCTATATGTTTTATTTTTCCAGTGACGATATTGAGATTGCGGGCGCTTCGCCCGAGACGCTGGTGAAGCTGGAGGGACAGACCTTGCGTACCTTCCCGCTGGCGGGAACCAGGCCGAGGGGCAGGACCAGAGAGGAAGACCGGCGGCTGGAGCAGGAGCTTCTGCAGGACGAAAAAGAACTGGCAGAGCACAATATGCTGGTGGATTTGGGACGCAATGACCTCGGGAAAATAAGCAGAACCGGATCGGTGAAGGTGGAAAGCTATCTGAGCGTGGAGAAATATTCTCATGTAATGCATCTGGGCTCCACCGTGAGCGGGCAGATCAGGGAGGATAAGGACGCGGTAGGCGCAGTGGACGCTGTGCTCCCGGCAGGAACCCTTTCCGGAGCGCCGAAATTCCGGGCCTGCCAGATTATCGAGGAGCTGGAGCATTCCCCGAGAGGCGTCTACGGAGGGGCCGTCGGCTACCTGGATTTTGCCGGGAACCTGGATACCTGCATCGCGATCCGCCTGGTCTACCGGAAAAACGGAGAAATCTGCATCCGTTCCGGCGCGGGGATCGTTGCGGACAGCGATCCGGAAAAGGAGTTCGAGGAATGCTGCAATAAGGCCAGGGCCGTGGTAAATGCGATCGAACAGGCACAGGAGGGACTCATATGATACTTTTGATTGACAACTACGACAGCTTTTCCTATAACCTGTATCAGCTTGCAGGCTCTCTGGAGCCGGATATCCGGGTGATAAGAAATGACGCCTGCACGCCGGAGGAAATCGAAAGCATGAAGCCGGAGGCTCTGCTTCTCTCGCCGGGCCCAGGCAGGCCGGAGCACGCAGGCGTCTGCATACCGGCTGTCCGCCGCTTTGCGGGGAGGATCCCGATCCTGGGCGTCTGCCTGGGCCATCAGGCCATTTGTGAGGCCTTTGGCGGAACGGTATCCTATGCGAAGGAGCTGATGCACGGGAAACAGAGGCTTGTATATCCGGAAAAGGAAAGCCGGCTTTTCCGGGGAATCTCCTCCCCGTTTCCGGCGGCCCGCTATCATTCGCTGGCGGCAGATCCGGATACTCTCCCGAAGGAGCTGCGGGTAACGGCCTGGTCGGAGGACGGGGAGGTCATGGCAGTGGAGCATACGGCATATCCTGTATTCGGCGTGCAGTTCCATCCGGAATCGGTGATGACGCCGGACGGAAAAGCAATAATGAAAAATTTTATGGAGGCAGTGAAAAATGATTAAAGAGGCAATTTTAAAGCTGGCAGAGAAAAAGGATCTGACCTATCAGGAGGCGGAAGCGGTAATGAATGAAATCATGGGCGGGGAAGCGTCGCCGGTACAGATGGCGTCCTACCTGACGGCGCTCTCTCTGAAGGGAGAGACGATCGACGAGATCACGGCGTCGGCAGCAGGCATGCGGGCCCACTGTGTGAAGCTGCTCCACGACCTGGATGTGCTGGAGATCGTGGGAACAGGCGGAGACGGATCGAACTCCTTCAATATTTCCACGACTGCCTCCATGGTAATCGCGGCGGGCGGCGTCCCGGTGGCGAAGCACGGCAACCGGGCCGCGTCATCGAAGTGCGGGGCGGCAGACGTGCTGGAGGCGCTGGGAGTGAAGATTACGATTCCTCCTGAAAAGAGCGCTGAGCTCCTGAGAAAAATCAATCTCTGCTTTCTGTTTGCGCAGAATTACCACATCGCGATGAAGTATGTGGCGCCGATCCGCAGGGAGCTGGGAATCCGGACGGTATTCAATATCCTGGGGCCGTTAAGCAATCCGGCGGGAGCCAACATGGAGCTGATGGGTGTCTTCGACGATATGCTGGTGGAGCCGCTGGCCCAGGTCATGATGAAGCTGGGAGTAAAGCGGGGCATGGTGGTCTACGGGCAGGATAAGCTGGATGAGATTTCCATGTGCGCGCCGACCTCAGTATGTGAAATCCGGGACGGATGGTTCCAGTCCTACGAGCTGACGCCGGAACAGTTTGGATATACCCGATGCGAAAAGGGAGAGCTCCAGGGAGGACTGCCGGAGGAAAACGCGGCGATCACGCGGGCGATCCTGAATGGAGCCGACAAGGGCGCAAAACGCTGCGCGGTCTGCCTGAACGCTGGCGCGGCCCTCTATATCGCAGGAAAGTCGGAAACGATGGAGCAGGGCGTCCGCATGGCGGAAGGCCTTATCGACAGCGGAGCGGCCCTTGCCAAGCTGGAGGAATTTATCAGGGAAAGCGCAGCGTGACGGGCGGTCCTGGGAAAAGGAGGAAGCGCATGAATATTTTGAACGAGATTGCAGAAAGGACCAGGGAAAGAATTGCAGAGGAAAAGCGGAGGCTTCCCCTTGCAGAGCTGAAGGCGCAGATACACGCTCAGGAGACAGAGCTTCAGGAAAGAAGAGGCCAGGACAGGGCGGATCAGAAAGGCCTGTCCGGATACAGGAGCTTTCCGTTCCGGAAAGCTCTGGCCGCGCCGGGAATGTCGTATATCTGTGAGGTGAAAAAAGCTTCGCCCTCCAAAGGCCTTATCGCCCCTGATTTTCCGTATCTGGAAATCGCACGGGAGTATGAGGCAGCCGGGGCCGCGGCGGTTTCCTGCCTGACTGAGCCGTATTATTTTCAAGGAGAGGACAGGTATCTGAGGGAGATTGTACAGAAGGTTCAGATACCCGTTCTCCGAAAGGATTTTACTGTGGACGAATATATGGTGTACCAGGCGAAGGCCCAGGGAGCGGCTGCGGTGCTTCTGATCTGCGCGCTTCTGGATGACGCGGAGCTTAAGGCGTACCGGGAGCTGGCAGAAGAGCTGGGGCTCGACGCGCTGACAGAAGCCCACGATGAGCGGGAGGCAGAGCGTGCCCTGAAGGCCGGAACCCGGATCATGGGCGTCAATAACCGGGATCTGCGGACCTTTGAGGTGGACATGGGAAACAGCCTCCGGCTTCGCGGCCTGGCGCCGAAGGAGGTATTGTTCGTCTCGGAAAGCGGAATCCAGAGGCAGGAGGATGTCCGGATTCTGCTTGAGAATGGAGTAAACGCGGTCTTGATTGGAGAGACCCTGATGAGAAGCTCTGACAGGAAAAGGGCCCTGGAAGAACTGAATGGAGGGCCGCTTACAGGGAGGGATGTATGACAAAAATTAAAATCTGTGGTCTCAGAAGCCTGCGGGATATCGAGGCAGTAAACGCGGCAGGTCCGGATTTTGCAGGCTTTGTGGTGGAGGCGCCGGGAAGCCGGCGTTCTGTGGACAGAAGGGAGCTTCGGGAGCTGGCGGGAAAGCTCGGCAAAGAGATTATTTCTGCAGGGGTATTTGTCAATGCGCCGGCGGAGCTTGTGGCAGAGCTGCTGGAGGAGGGAACCCTGGGGGTGGCTCAGCTTCACGGTCAGGAGGACGCGGCTTATATCAGAAGACTCCGGAGGCTGACGGATAAACCGCTGATCCAGGCCTTCTCCATACGGACAAAGAAGGATGTGAGGCGCGCTCTTGAAAGTGAGGCAGACTATCTGCTTTTTGATCAGGGAAGCGGAGGGACGGGGCTTACCTTTGACTGGAGCCTGATCCTGGAGGTTACCCGGCCGTTTTTCCTGGCGGGAGGACTGGGAGAGGGGAATCTGGAGAAAGCAGTTTTGAAGGTCAGGCCCTGGGCGGTGGATTTAAGCAGCAGCCTGGAAACAGATGGAAGAAAGGATCCGGAGAAGATACGGCGCGCGGCAGAGCTGGTGCGGAGGCTGAACCAGGGAGAGGCGGCGCGCGGTGGAGCTGGCACGGAAGCTGAGCCATGAGGAAGCAGTGTGCAGCAGAGTGCGTGGAGGCTGAATGAAGCAGCGGCTGTGCCGGAAAAGGAATCATGAATGGAAAGAAAGGAGCAGTGGCATGTCAGGAGGAAGATTTGGAATCCACGGCGGACAGTATATTCCCGAGACGCTGATGAACGCGGTGCTGGAGCTGGAGGAGGCCTACAATCACTATAAAAGGGATCCGGATTTCAACCGGGAGCTTACAGAGCTTTTCAATGAGTACGCCGGAAGGCCGTCGAGGCTTTACTATGCCAGACGGATGACAGAGGATCTGGGAGGAGCGAAAATCTATCTGAAGCGCGAGGATTTAAACCATACGGGCGCCCATAAAATTAATAATGTGCTGGGGCAGGTGCTGCTGGCAAAGAAAATGGGCAAGACGCGTGTGATTGCGGAGACCGGAGCGGGACAGCACGGGGTGGCGACGGCGACGGCGGCTGCTCTGATGGACATGGAATGCGAAGTGTTCATGGGAAAGGAGGATACGGAGCGCCAGGCATTGAATGTATACCGGATGCGGCTTCTGGGCGCGAAGGTGCATGCGGTGGAGAGCGGGACGGCGACACTGAAGGATGCCGTATCAGAGACCATGCGTGAATGGACAAACCGGATCGCGGACACGCATTATGTTCTTGGGTCTGTTATGGGCCCCCATCCGTTTCCTACGATCGTCCGGGATTTCCAGGCTGTAATCTCCAGAGAGATCAAAGAACAGCTGAAGGAAAAGGAGGGGAGGTTGCCGGACGCAGTGCTGGCCTGCGTTGGGGGAGGCTCTAACGCAATCGGAAGCTTTTATCATTTTATAGAGGAGAAGGGAGTGCAGCTGATCGGCTGTGAAGCGGCAGGACGCGGAATAGACACGGCAGAGACGGCGGCGACGATTTCCACGGGAAGGCTTGGGATTTTTCATGGAATGAAGTCATATTTCTGCCAGGATGAATATGGGCAGATTGCACCGGTCTATTCGATTTCCGCAGGCCTGGATTATCCGGGGGTAGGTCCGGAGCACGCGTATCTCCATGACACGGGAAGAGCCGAGTACGTGCCGGTGACGGACAGCGAGGCGGTGGACGCTTTTGAATATCTGTCGCGGACGGAAGGAATCATTCCGGCGATTGAGAGCGCCCATGCGGTGGCTTATGCCAGAAAGCTGGCTCCGTCCATGCGCAGGGATCAGATCCTTGTCATTACCATATCCGGGCGCGGGGATAAGGACTGCGCGGCTATCGCCCGGTACAGAGGGGAGGATATCCATGAATAAAAGAATTGCAGAAGCGTTTGCCCACGGGAAGGCGTTTATCCCGTTTATCACCTGCGGGGATCCGTCCCTGGAAATCACGGAGCAGCTGGTGTATGCCTGCGGGGAGGCGGGCGCGGATCTTGTGGAGCTTGGAATTCCCTTTTCGGATCCGACTGCGGAGGGCCCTGTCATTCAGGCTGCCAATATGCGCGCGCTGTCGGGCGGTACGACTACAGATAAAATCCTTGAGATGGTGGAACGGATTCGGAAGAATACGCAGCTTCCCCTTGCGTTTATGACTTATGCCAATGTAGTTTTTTCTTATCATAAGGGAGACGAAACGGCGGACTCTGGCACAGAGTGTTTTGTAAAGCGGGCTGCGCAGGCCGGTATAGACGGGCTGATTCTGCCGGATGTTCCTTTTGAGGAAAAGGAGGAGTTTGGCGGTGTCTGCCGGAAATACGGAATAGATCTGATTTCTCTGATTGCGCCTACCTCGGAGGACAGAATTGCGCGGATCGCGCGGGAGGCGGAGGGCTTTGTCTACTGTGTATCTTCTCTGGGCGTCACCGGAATGAGGGCGGAGATTACGACGGATGTGGGAGCGATGGTAGGGCTGGTAAAGCAGGAAAAGGATATCCCCTGCGCTGTGGGCTTCGGCATTTCCACTCCGGAGCAGGCGAAGGAGATGGCCGCATGCTCTGACGGCGCTATCGTGGGCTCGGCCATCGTGAGGCTCTGTGAGACCTATGGACGGGACTGCGTGCCGCCGGTCCGGGAATATGTGAGAAAAATGAAGGAGGCTGTAAAGGAACTTTCATGAAACCATGCTGCTTGAGGTGTGTATGCTCTTGCCGGTCCGGGACACCAAATTCTTAATTCTCTGATGACTGCTGGACAGGAAGCGGGTTTAGTGCTATGATAGCGTCAGCGCGGGATGGCGCAGCATTTTTACAGAGCAGGATATTTTCAGACAGAGAAATGAAGTGAGAACAGTATGGTAAAAGCAATATTACGGGCAGTCCTGAAACCCCTGTCCTTTATCCCGGCAATCCTGATGATGTATCTGATCTACAGCTTTTCGGCCCAGGATGGGACGACGTCGGGAAACCTGAGCTATCAGGTCAGCGAAATCATTGTAGAGACGGCAAACGAGGCCTTTGAGCTGAACTGGTCGGCAGAACAGGAGCAGTATTATATAGAGAGAATCCATTATCCGGTGCGGAAGCTGGCTCATATGACAGAATATTTTCTGCTGGCAGTCAGCGTGTCCTTCCCGCTGTATGTCTACAGGGTAAGGGGCATCTGGCTTCTGCTTCTGGCGGGAACGATCTGCGTGGGCTTTGCCTGCCTGGATGAATACCACCAGTCCTTTGTGGCTGGACGCGGGCCTTCAAAGCGGGATGTGATGATAGACAGCATAGGGATCGCCGCAGGAGTCATCCTGGTGCAGATAATCTGCTTTATCGGACGGGTTACCGTATTCCGCCCGCTGAGCAGAAGAAAAAAACGGGCCTGACGGGGGAAGAAGGGGAGTACAGATGGCGGGAATTCAGGAAGTATATGAAATGGTGGTAAAGGGCAAGACAAAGGCGGTGGAGCTGGCGGTTCAGGAGGCCCTTGCGGAGGGCTGCACCCCGGTGGAGATACTGAATGCCGGGATGATAAAGGCCATGGATGAAGTAGGGGCGCAATTTAAAATGGGCGAAATTTTTGTGCCGGAGATGCTGATGTCTGCCCGGGCCATGAAAAAGGGCGTAGAGGTATTGAAGCCCCATCTGGTTACAGGGGCTGTGGGGAGCGCCGGGAAGGCCGTCATTGGAACGGTGGCCGGCGATCTTCACGACATAGGAAAGAACCTCGTGGCGATGATGCTGGAATCCGCCGGCTTCGAGGTTCTGGATCTGGGGGTGGATGTATCCCGGGAAAAATTTGCAAAGACAATTGAAAAGAATCCGGATATCAGCCTGGTCTGCTGTTCGGCTCTGCTTACGACGACACTGCAGGCTTTGCGGGATACCGTCACATATCTGAACAAGGCTGCTTTCCGCAAAAACATTAAAATTATGGTGGGGGGAGCTCCGGTCACCCAGGCCCTGGCGGACGAAATCGGAGCTGACGCCTATACGGAGGATGCGGCGGAATGCGCCCAGAGGGCCAGGGAATTGGTGAGGGAAAACTGAAGAGAGCCTGCCCGGAAGGAACCGGCAGAATTAATTTGCAAAAAATTAAATTTTTGCTGGACAAACGAAAAAGAATGTGATATTATATCTACTGCTGACAGCGAGTGCAGCAGACAATCGGCGTGTGGCTCAGCTTGGTAGAGCGCTACGTTCGGGACGTAGAGGTCGCAGGTTCAAATCCTGTCACGCCGACTTACAGAATAAAGAAAAAAGAATCCTTATGTGTGCCGTAAGGATTCTTTTTTTGCAGTCCGCAGAAAATGGCGGACTGCGCAGAATATACGGAGGTGTATCATGTCACGAAAGACGGCAGTGATAACGGGAGCGTCCCGAGGAATCGGCCTTGCGGCGGCAAAGAGGCTGATTGATGCGGGCTGGCAGGTATATGGGCTCTCCCGCACGGAAGGACCGGATGAGAGGGTGCAGTGGATTCCCTGCGATGTGTCGAATCCCGAAAGTGTAAACGAAGCGCTGGATTCTGCCTGTATGCAGGCGGGACGGCTGGATCTTCTGGTCTGCAACGCGGGCATGGGGATATCCGGGGCCGTGGAATTTACCTCTGAGGAGGATGCGGCGCGCCAGATAGAGGTAAACCTGCTGGGCGCCGTGCGCTGTGCGGGCAGAGCGGCGGGAGCGCTCAGAAAGCAGGGATTTGGAAAAATTATCTTTGTTTCTTCCCTGGCTGCTGTTTTTCCGCTCCCGTTCCAGAGCCTCTATTCTGCGAGCAAGGCGGGGCTGAATGTCTTTTCCGATGCTTTGGGAATTGAGCTGGAGCCCTTTGGCGTACAGACCTGTACCGTGATGCTGAACGATGTGCGGACCGATTTTACAGACAGCCGGAAAAAATCAGTTCGGGGCGATGATATTTACGGCGGCAGAATCCGGGCTTCCGTGGAGAAGATGGAGCGTTCGGAGAGAGAGGGGATGGCGCCGGAACGGGTGGCAGAAGAAATATTCCGGCTGGCAGAAAAGAAGAAGCTGCCGGCGCACCGGATAGTGGGGGTGTCCAGCAAGCTTCTCGGATTTCTGGGCCGGATCCTTCCGACGGATCTGACGCTTCGCATCATCCGTGGAATATACGGCTGATTTTCAGATAAAAATCCGGATTATTGAAAAGCACGTCGTTGGTCTCGTTGGAGAATATGACGAGAAGTCCGCGGCATACCGTGAGCAGCAGGGCGCACAGGACGATCACATAGAGGATGCGGGCTGAACGGGTTCCGTCAAAATGAATCTGCTCCAGTATGAGAAGAAAGGCGCAGAGGCTTAAAGCCAGGCTCAGATCGGATACATAACGGATATGGATGCCGGCAAGCAGAAAGTTGATATAACCGAGAACGAGGATTCCCAGCAGAAGGCAGGCGAGGCTTACCTTTTTCAGGGAATTCTTTTTTTTGTGTGTTCTGGTCAGAAGGACAGGCGCAGCCAGAAAGATGCCAAGATTCAGAGGCATCTGAAAGAGGCCGGCGCTGTATTCCTGGTAAAGGTAGTTTCCGAAATCTGTGCAGCGCTCTGCAGTGAAGCGAAGGAACGGGAAAAACTCTGTGTACACAAAGGATTCCACAAAATAATGGTAAAGCATGGAGCCAAAATGGTGCAGGCTCAAGGACAGTCCGTTCCAGCGGATATCGCTTTCTGTGAGCTGATAGGCAGTTCCGAATTCAAATACAGAATCAAAACGGATATCATTGTAATACATCATGGCGGCTGCTCCGGCCAGAACCGGGATCAGGAACGGGCAGGCGCTTTCCAGAAACCGCTGCCGCCGGCTTAAGCCCTTGTCAAAAAGGATATACAGAAACAGCGGGGCTGCAAAGGCTGCTGCCAGCAGGGCCATATTGGGCCTGGAGAGAACCAGCATCACCAGGGATAGGCCGCAGAGCGCGAAAAGCAGGCTCCGTTTCCAGGCTCCGGAAGCAGCCCCGGATGAAAGCCGGACAGACGCAGTCTGCGGGGCAGGATTCTGCGAGACGGCGGCAGGCGAGAGGGCAGAGGCAGAACGGCAGGCACAGAAGGCGAAGCTTGCCAGGGCCGCAAAGGCTCCGAGCCAGCCGGCCGCTGCCAGCAGCGGCAGATAATAAAAGCTGGAGGAGGAGGCCTGCATCAGATACAGGAAGCTTCCGCAGATGACTGCGGCCTCTCCGATCAGAAAAAGCAGCAGGTTTGCCCGGGGCGCCAGGAGACGCCGGAGCCCCTGAATGGCTGCAAAAATCATTATCACGGCAAACACGGACAGAAGAAAGCCTGCGAAGGCTGTCGTGGGAAGCATGCCGGTCAGCCAGTATACCGGATAGTAGACCATGAAGAGCGGGGCCAGGCCGAAGTAGGAGTAGTACTTTCCGTTATAGTAGGCCCGGTCCCAATGGAAGGAGGCGCCCTTTTTCTCCCGTTCGCCGGTATCATAAGGATTGTCAAGGGCTTCCAGCTCGGGGCTCACATCCAGATCGAGCTCGATCTGGCCCTTTTCAAAGGCGTCGAGCTGCTGCATATAAGCGTCTACGATCATTTCCGGAGAACGGATTTCCTCCAGAGTGGGATAGGGGCGCAGAAGCGTATGTTCGGAATCCTGCGCGTAAAAGACACCTCCGCAGATCAGCAGGCACAGAAGCAGGACGCCTGCGTTCATCAGGCGGTGCGCCGGCCTGTCCGGCTGATAATCTTTCCGGTAAAGGTGGAAATAAAGTGTCAGAAGGAGAAGGGCCAGAACGGCAGCCATAAGGGCGAGGCGCATCCAGCTGACAGCAAGCGGCTGCCGGGCGTTCAGAGTCACCGACAGAAGAAATACAGGCTCTTCCAGCCCGTCCGTAAAATTGATTCGAAGCCTTGACAGGCTGCCGTGGCTGTCAAGCCGCACGGTAAAGGTGTTTTCCGTGCCGCCGGGATTGACCTGAAAGCTGCCTGCGCCTACGGTTTTGTAAGCGCTGGCTTCATCGCAGATGCCGATATTGCCGGACAGGACCGCCGAGGGTCCCGACGTGCGGACTGTTACGCTGCGTACAGGCACAGAAAGCCCGTCAAAAGAAACGGTCGCATTTTCCGGAAGGAGGGGAAGAGCCTCTCCGTTCCATCCGTCCATGGAAGATAAATCTATCTCTGTCTCGGGGTATGTCTCCGGGTCCTGTGTGAAAAAGGAGAAGTGAAACACTCCGATTTCCAGGATAAGAGCCAGAACGCCCGCGGCGATCACCAGAATCGCTGCCTGAGCTGCCTGGGGAGTCCGGCGGAAATGCTGCAGAAGTTTTTTCATAAGCTGATGCCTCCATCTTGCAGGCTGCCTTTCGGGACAGCGCGGCGGCTGTACAGACGCCAGGCCGCGGCAGCCTTAGTCACCTCGATCATAGCAGAGGCGTTATAAGGTGTCAATCGCCAGGATATGCCCGGAGAGAAGAAATTTCGTCTGCTCACAGGCGAAATTTTTCGGGATCGGGCTGCGGGAATTGACAAAACCCTGGAAAAATTTTATGATTAAATCAGAAGAAAAGCCCCTGTGCGGCAGGGCGGCGAGAGCCTCTTTGACGGCGGGGAAAAATAAAAAACGGGAGGTATGCATATGGAGAATTTCGTGATTGCGATAACGAGAACCAGCGGCAGCGGAGCTACTTCCATTGGAAGAATACTTGCAAAAAATCTGGGGGTGGAGCTGTATGATCGGAATCTTCTGAGACTGGCTTCCGACGACAGCGGCATCAGCCAGGAGCTGTTTGCCAGGGCTGATGAGGATCAGAAGCAGAGCCTTCTGTTCCGGGTATCCCAGAAGGTATATAAGGGAGGCGTGATTCCTCCGGAGAGAGAGGATTTCACATCGAACAACAACCTGTTCAACTATCAGGCCAAGGTTCTTCAGGAGCTGGCGGATGTGTCCTCGTATGTGGTCATCGGCCGGGCCGCAGATTACGTGCTGCGGGATAAGCCGAATCTGGTGCGCGTCTTTATCTACGCGTCCAGAGAGAAGTGCATTGAAAAGGAGATGAACCGCCAGAAGATCGACTGGAAGCGGGCGGACAGATTTATTTCCAAGACAGATAAGTACCGCCGCGATTACTACCGCTATTTCACAGGGCAGGAGTGGGAGAACATGCGCAACTACGATCTGTGCATCAACACCACGGCGCTGACCTTTGAGCAGGCGGCGAAGGCCATTGAGGACTTTGCGGCAAATATGCTTGGCTGGAACAGATAAGCCAGGGCGGAAAAACAGGAAAGAACGGCAGGAAAAAGGGGTTGTCCGCAAAGGACGATCCCTTTTTCGATCGCGAAGGCCATGTTTTCAGGCCGCCCCTTTCCCATTCCCGGGAAATATGGTATAATGGCTAAATACAAAAGAGAAAGGAACTGCACGAATGTCGGTAAAACGGGAATTTACTTTTGATTCCGGCGATGGACGGACAAAGATTCATGCGGTGGAATGGAAGCCGGAGAAGGGGGAGATCTGCGGGGTGCTGCAGATTTTCCATGGAATGGTGGAGTTTATAGAGCGTTATGAGGAAACAGCAGAATATCTGACCGAAAGGGGCTTTGTGGTAGTCGGGAACGATCACCTGGGACACGGAAAATCCATTGTCTCGAAGGAGGAGTATGGATTCTTCTGCGAAAACAACGGAAACGCGGTGGTGCTGGGCGATCTGCGCAGGCTTCATGAGAAAACAAGGAAGAAATGGCCGAAGGTTCCATATTATATTCTGGGACACAGCATGGGATCGTTTCTGCTGCGCCAGTACCTCTGTATGTATGGAGATGAGCTGGACGGGGCTGTTATCATGGGCACGGGGACGCAGCCTGCATCGGCGCTGAAGGCAGGGCAGAGGCTCTGCAGCCTGCTGGCAAGGATGCGCGGCTGGCATTACCGCAGTCCTCTGGTTGACAGAATGGCTTTCGGGGGATATAATAAACACTTCCATCCGGCCAGGACAGAAAAGGACTGGCTTACGAAGGATGGGAACAGAGTGGATGCCTATCTGGCTGACGAGCGGTGTACCTTCCGGTTCACGGTGAATGGCTATTATAATCTGTTTGTCAGTATAGAAGAGGCTTCAAAGCAGGAAAATCTGGAAAGGATGCCGAAGGATCTGCCGGTATTGTTTATGTCGGGGGCAGAGGATCCTGTGGGGGGATTCGGAAAGGGAGTAGAGCAGGTGAGAAGGCAGTTTGAGGCTGCAGGCATGACCGATGTCACCTGGATACTCTATGAAAACGACAGGCATGAGATCCTGAATGAGACAGACCGCAGCACGGTTCTGCGCGATCTGTATGCCTGGCTCTATGTGCGGGCTTCTGACCCGCGCCGCGAAAGCAGGAGGAAAATGAAATGCGGAAAATAAGAAAACTGGTATCATTACTTTTGATAGTGACTCTGACACTGAGCCTTGGGATGACTGCCGGAGCTGCTTCAGGCGACCGCCCGATCCTGGCGCTTGGTTCTGATCTGAGTGCAGACCAGCGCGCGACGGTACTGGGACTCCTGGGAGTGAGTGAAGCAGATCTGGAAAATTATGACGTGATTTATGTGACGAACCAGGAGGAGCATCAGTATCTGGACGCGTATTTGAGCTCCAGCGTGATTGGAACGAGAGCGCTGTCCTCTGTTCTGATCCGTCCGGCAGAGGAGGGATCGGGGCTCAACGTCACGACCTACAATATCAGCTATTGTACGATTGATATGTATACGAACGCTTTGCTGACGGCAGGACTGGAGGATGCGGATGTGTATGTGGCGGCACCATCCAATATTTCCGGAACCTCGGCCCTGATCGGAGCGGTCAAGGGATATGCGGATATGACAGGAAGCTCTGTGAATGAGCAGGCGCTGGAGACGGCCGTGAACGAGCTGGTGGTGACGGGAGAGATTGGAGACGTACTGGGAGATTCCGAGACAGCATCCGATATGATTGCTTACATCAAGCAGCAGATTGTTGAGCAGGGAGTAGACAGTGCGGAGGATATCGAGACCATTATCCGGAATGCCATGGAGGAGTTTGACATCAGCCTGTCGGATGAGGATGTGGCAAAGCTGGTAGAGCTGATGGATAAGATCAGCAAGCTGGATATCGATGTGAACGCCCTGGCGCAGCAGGCGTCTCAGCTTTATGAAAAGCTGAAGGGAATGGGGCTTGACCTGGACAACATCGATACAGAGCAGGTGGGTAATTTCATCACGCGGTTTTTTGACAGGATCGTGGATCTGATCAGCAGCCTGTTCGAGTAGAAAAGCACTGGGGGAGCGCAGGTTTATGTATAAGGTACTGCTGGTGGATGACGAGGTCCTGATCCGGGAAGCAATCCGGGAGAACATCCACTGGGAAGAGATGGGGTTTGAACTGATAGCAAGCTGCGAAAACGGGAAGCAAGCGATGGAGGTGATTGAAAGGACGCCTCCAGACCTGGTTCTCACAGATATTTATATGCCTTATGTGGATGGGATCGAGCTGGCCCGTTATATTCATGAGCACTGCCCGGATACGCGGACGGTAATTATCAGCGGCTATGATGAATTTGAATATGCGAAGCAGGCAGTGCGCTATCAGGTGATGGAATATATCCTGAAGCCGGTTACGCCTGCAGAGCTGACGGAGGTTCTGGAGAAGGCCAGAGCCAGTCTTGACGAGGCGCGCGCGAAAAATGAGACGCTGAAAAAGCTGAAGGGGGCCTACCGGAGCAACAGGCCTTTTTTGCGCGGCCGTTTTCTGAACAGCCTTCTTAAGGGCGACGAGCGGACAGAGGATTTGGAAGGAAAAATGCGGGAGCTGGAGGTCTCGCTGCCGGGTTCTGTTTTCAATACTGCGATTGTGGAGGGCGATGATTTGTCGCCCTTTGTCAGCAGGTATCCGGGCGTGCGGGATGAGCTCGCGCTTTTTTCGATCTTTAATATTACCCAGGAGCTGATCGAACAGAAGGGAATGGGCGTCGTCTTTCAGAATATGGAGGAGAAGACGGTCGTGATTTTCTGCGGAAGCACGGAAGAGGAGCTTGAGAAAAATGCGGGGGAATCCCTGGGAGCTGTGCGGAAAACGATCCGGGAGCTTCTGTTTATTGAAACGACGGCAGGAGTGGGAGAGGCGGTTTCACAGCTTTCGAAGCTTTATCAGTCCTATGAAATGGCCCGGGCGGCCCTGGAGCTGAAATGGCTGCTGGGCGGGAACCAGGTGCTGCGTTCCCGTATGCTGAGCGCAGGGAGGAGCACGCCTGTGGACGTCTCCCACTGGGCTGAGCGGGTTTCTCAGGCTGTGAAGGCGGCAAAGCCCGGAGAGATAGAGCAGACGATCCGTGACTTTGCGCAGGTGCTCCGGGAAGCGAGAATCAACAGGAACCGGGCGATTATTTACATGCAGAATCTTCTGCTGACGGTGGTAAATGCGGCGGATCTGGCGGAGGAGCAGGAGAACCGCATCCTGCAGGAGGAAAAGGAGCTGATGAACCGGCTTTATACCTATGAAAGGCTCCGGGATATGGCCACGGATGTGATTGCCATCTGCTGCAGCCTGTCCAGGCTTCTGAATGAACAGCGGGACAGCTACGGAAAGAAGCAGGCGATGCGGGCCCTGGAATATATTGAGCAGAATTATATGAATTCGGATGTGACCCTGAATTCTGTCTGCAGCTACCTTGCCATGAGTACCAGCTATTTCAGCACGCTTTTCAAGACCCACACAGGGGAGACATTCATCGAGGCGCTGACAAAGAAGCGTATGGAGAAAGCAAAGAGTCTTCTGGAAAACACCTCGAAAAGAGCCTATGAGGTGGCGGAGGAGGTGGGATTTTCCGATCCCCATTACTTCAGCGTCTCCTTTAAAAAGGCTACAGGCAAGACCCCTACGGAATACGCGAAGGAGAAACGGAACAGATGAAAAAGAATCTGCTGATGCGCTTTCGGAGCGTCCGCACCTCCATCGTCGTGTCCTTCGGCGCTCTGGTGGCGTTCGCACTGTTTACCTATTTTATCATTTCGCTTCAGTACACACAGAGCACCGTACTGGAAAATTCCACGGAATATACCTCCCAGCTGATCGGTCAGGTCAACAATGACATCGATTCCTACATCAGCTATATGGAAAATATTTCCTTTATCGTAGCGAACAACTCGGACGTGCGGGACTATCTGTTTACGGAAAATCTGACCTGGGAGCGCTCCGGACAGCTGCAGGAGCGGATCGTAACGCTGTTCCAGACGGTTTCCGATACCCGTGAGGATATCACGAACATAGCGCTTCTGCCGGACAGAAGAGAGCCGCTGATCAATGACGGAAGGGCGGAGCTGAATCCATATACGGATATCGCGGAGCTGGAGTGGTATCAGAAGGCCCTGGCAGCGGAAGGCCAGGCGGTGATTTCCACCTCCCATGTACAGAATGCCATAGCCGAGAAATATGACTGGGTTGTAACCTTAAGCCGGAGCATCACAAATAAGGCAAGTCCTGGGGTTCAAGGGGTCTTTTTTGTCGACCTGAATTATAATTCCATCAGTGATCTGTGCGAACGCATCAGCCTGGGCGACCGGGGGTACATCTATATTCTGGATGAGAACGGAGGAATCGTGTACCATCCCCAGCAGCAGCTGATTTACAGCGGGATGAAGGATGAGCTTATTTCAGAGGTTATGGATACAGACACCCCCTCCTTCCTGACGGATGACGGAAGGCTGTACACGGTTTCCCGTTCTGAGGCCACAGGCTGGATCGTGGTGGGCGTTTCCTATGTGTCGGAGCTGATGGCAGGAGCGGACGAAGCGCGGGTCACCTATCTTCTGGTGGCTATGGTGCTGCTTGCCGTTGCCATGCTGCTGGCCTTTGTCCTTTCCGATAAGATTACAAGGCCTATCAAGTCCCTGGAGCTTTCCATGAAGGAGGTAGAGAAGGGAAACTTCTCCCATGTGGCGCTGGAGGTCCGGGAAAACAATGAGATCGGGCGGCTGAGCCGCAATTTCAACACGATGACCCGGGAAATTCAGAATCTGATGGAGCAGAGTGAGAAGGAGCAGCAGGCAAAGCGGAAATATGAGCTGAAGGTGCTTCAGTCTCAGATTAATCCGCATTTTCTTTATAATACGCTGGATTCCATCATCTGGATGGCGGAGTGGGGAAAAAATCAGGAGGTAGTGAAAATGACGTCCTCCCTGGCACGGCTTCTGCGGCGCAGCATCAGCAATGAGCAGGAGGTGGTGACAATTGAGGAAGAGATCGATTACACCGAGGCCTATCTGACCATACAGAAGATGCGCTACCAGGATAAGCTGGAGTATGAGATTGAGGTGGATCCGGATATCCGTAAGGAAGAGACTGTGAAGCTGGTTCTTCAGCCTGTGGTTGAAAACGCGATCTATCATGGAATCAAATACAAGGAAGGCAAGGGCCTGATTCAGATCCGGGGCTTCCGGGAGGAGGGCAGCATCATCCTTCGGGTGCAGGATGATGGAAGAGGGATGGATCAGGATACCCTGGAGCATATTTTTGAAAAGCATGTGCGGGACACAAAATCCAACGGAGTAGGCCTGCAGAACGTCCATGAGCGCATCCGGCTCTATTACGGGACGGCTTATGGCCTGAGCTTCGAAAGCGAGCCGGGAAAAGGGACGACAGTAAGAATCCGGCTTCCGGGAAGAAGGGAGGAGACGGATGAACAGACGTAACCGCAGAATTCTGCTGCTTCTGGCAGCGCTTCTGCTTCTGGCGGCGCTTGCGCTCCTGCTTTTGAGCCTTACGGGGACAAAGAAAAGCCCCTGCCGGATTATCATGATTCAAAAGGCCATGGACGATACGGATTTCTGGACATCCGTATATCAGGGGGGCGAAATGGCGGCTCAGGAGCACGGCGCCGTCCTGACTGTTACCGGGCCGGAGCGGGAACAGGATATTGAACGGCAGAATGAGATGATCCTGGAGGCGATTGCGGAGAAGCCGGACGCAATCGTTCTGGCCCCCGGCAGCAGCAGGGAGACGCTGCCCTATGCGCGCCGGATAGAGGAGGCCGGAATTGAGCTGATTCTCCTGGATTCGACGATGGAAGAGGAAGCGGGAACGGCCGCCGTAGCCACGGACAACTATGAGCTCGGCTATAAAATGGGAAGCTATATGAAGCAGTTTGTGGATGAGGACACTGTGATCGGCATCGTCGGCCATGTGGAGGGAAGCTCTACGGCTCTCGGACGGGAGGCTGGCTTCCGGGCGGGGCTGGGAGACGCCGAGGCCCAGGTAGCGGAAATTGTATTCTGCGATTCTGTGACGGAGAGGGCTTCGGAGCTGACCCGGGAGCTTCTGGAAAAATATCCGGATATGAATATGATTGTAGGCCTCAATGAATATTCTGCCGTGGGGGCGGCCCGGGCTGTGCTGGAGCTGGGGCTGTCTGACCAGATCCGCATGGCAGGCATCGACAGCTCCATAGAGCAGATTCAGCTGCTGGAGGCAGGCGTCTATGAGGCGCTTGCCATTCAGAAGCCGTTTAATATGGGGTACCTGGGCGTGGAAACGGCGGTCCGCGCCGTGCAGGGCGAGGCGGTGGAACAGAGTATTGATTCCGGTTCTGAGCTGATTACAAAGGAGAATATGTATACGGAGGAGAACCAGAAGCTGCTGTTTCCGGTGGCGGAGTAAAATTTTTACCATTTCAAATAAGATTTTCTATTAATTTATTCATAATTTAGACATATAATGTACACAGATTCAGAAACGGACAAGGGGTAAGTCTCCCCCTTCGGCCCTGTTTCTCAAGGATACTGGACGGGACGGGCGTTCGGTCGCCCGGTAACTAGGAGGGAAGAACGTGGATAAGATTAAAGAGAATGCATTCGTGAAAAAGATCGGATTCAACAGTCTGGTGCTGTTCTGCATTCTGATACTGCTGTACATATTATTTGCAGTACTGGTGCCGATCGTGAATCCTGACGCGAACGCTAATTTTGTGACCTGGGCGCATATCTTAAGCGCTATGAACTATGCCTGCTTTATGGGCTTTCTGTCCCTGGGCGTAACCTTTGTTATCGCGACCGGAGGAATCGATTTCTCCATTGGGCCGGTGATGTTCTGCGCAGCGCTGATTGCAGGATACCAGCTCACGATGAACGGATGGCCTCTGGTGCTCTGCCTGGTGCTCTGCATTCTGGTAGGAACCGCATTTGGAACCCTGAACGGACTTCTGGTGACCTATCTTGGACTGCCGTCCTTTATCACCTCCATGGCCAGCATGATGATTGCCAAGGGCCTTGGCTCCGTATTTACGAAGACCCAGCCGGTGAGCTGGCCGCAGCTGACGGATCCCAGCGGAAACGGCTGGTACCGCAATCTGGTCAGGCTGCAGGTGGGAGGCGTTACGCTGCCGACCGGCCTGGTGATTCTTTTGATTGGAGCAGTCATCTGCGCGATCATTCTCAATAAGACAAAAGCGGGACGTTATATTCTGTGTATCGGAAGCAACCGGGAGGCAGTGCGCCTGTCCGGTGTAAATACAAAGGGCTGGGAGACGCTGGCTTATATTCTCTGCGGAACACTGGCAGGTATCGCGGCTATCTTCTATGTGGGAGTTTATACGACCGTTCAGCCGGGCCTGGGCGACACCTTCAATAATGAAGCGATTGCAGGCTGCGTTATGGGCGGGACGTCCATGACCGGAGGAGTAGCTTCCATCGGCGGAACTCTGATTGGAGTGCTGATTATGGCGCTTCTGCAGGAGGGCATTATGACCATGGGCCTGCAGATTAATTATCAGTATATCATCACCGGACTTATCGTTCTGGTAGTAGTATATGCGGACCTGAGAAGCCGCCGCCGGCGCAATTAATCGAAAGGGGGAAGCGAAAAAATGGGCGACGTAATTTTAACCATGAAAGGCATTGACAAATCATTCCCCGGTGTACATGCGCTGGATCATGTAGATCTGGAGGTGCGTAAGGGCGAGGTACATGCGCTGATGGGCGAGAACGGAGCGGGAAAATCCACTCTGATGAAGGTGCTGACCGGTATTTACAGCAAGGATGAAGGAACCATTACTTTTGAAGGAAAGGAAGTGGAGTTTACCAATCCGAGAGAGGCGCAGGATGCAGGAATCGTAATCGTGCATCAGGAGCTGAATATGCTGGGCCATCTGACCGTAGCGCAGAATATCTTTATCGGCCGTGAATTTATGAAGGGGAAATTCATCGACGATAAGAAGATGAACGAGGAGGCCAGAAAGCTGTTTGACCAGCTGGGCATCGATATCGACCCGACGGAGACCATGAGCAGGCTGACCGTAGGTAAGCAGCAGATGTGTGAGATTGCGAAGGCGATTTCCCATGACGCGAAGGTCATCATATTTGACGAGCCGTCAGCGGCCCTGACAGAGGCGGAGATTGAAGAGCTGTTCAAAATCATCCGGGATCTGAGAGAGAGGCAGCTGGGAATCGTATATATCTCCCACCGTATGGATGAAATCAAGGTCATTACAGACCGCGTAACCGTCATGCGTGACGGCGGATATGTGGGAACGCTGATTACGAAGGATTGTACCAAGGAAGATATCATCAACATGATGGTAGGCCGTGTAATTTACGAGGATCCGAAGACAGAGAGCCAGGTGGCAAAGGATGCTCCGGTGGTTCTGAAGGTAGAGCATCTGAATGCAGGCCGTATGGTGCAGGATGTAAGCTTCGAGCTTCGCAAGGGTGAGATTTTAGGCTTCTCCGGGCTGATGGGAGCGGGACGTACCGAGACCATGAGAGCGCTGTTTGGAGCGGATCCCAAGCAGAGCGGAGATATCTATATCAATGGCGAGAAGGTAGATATCAAGACGCCGAGGGATGCGGTAAGCCACGGAATCGGATACCTGTCCGAGGACCGGAAGCGTTTTGGCATTATCGTAGACAAGACGGTGGCTGAAAACTCCACGATGGCTACTCTGGACGAGTATATGAAGGGACTCTTCATAGACAAGAAAAAAGAGAACGAGGTGGCGCAGAAATATGTAGACATCCTTAAGACAAAGACGCCGGGCGTGGATCAGCTGGTAGTAAACCTGTCCGGAGGAAACCAGCAGAAGGTGGTTATCGCCAAGTGGCTGGTAAGGAACTGCGATATCCTGATTTTCGATGAACCAACACGCGGAATCGACGTAGGAGCCAAGAGCGAGATTTATCATCTGATGAACGAGCTGGTGGCGGAAGGAAAGTCCATTATCATGGTTTCCTCAGAGATGACTGAGATACTGCGTATGAGCGACAGGATCGTCGTTATGTGTGAAGGAAGAAAGACTGGAGAGCTCGGAATCGAGGAAGCGACCCAGGAGCGGATCATGCATGCGGCGACGCTTAGGAATTAGGAGGGAGCAGAGCAATGACAAACAAGAAAAAAGGAAATGCATTTACGAACAATCCGATAGTGAGAGCGATTGGCGTGCAGAAAGTCGTCGTTGTACTGGTGCTGATTCTTCTGCTTATCTTCTTCAGTGTGAAGAGCTCGTCATTCTGGACCTACGCTTCGCTGTTAAGTATCATGGATTATACATACTATCTGGCTTTCCTGGGGATCGGCGTAACCTTCTGCCTGATCACGGGAGGCGTAGATCTTTCCATCGGAACAGGAATGTTCTGTTATGCGCTGGCAGGCGGCTATCTGATTACAAAGATGGATATGCCGGTTATCGTAGGAATTCTGGTGACGGTGGGCATGGGAGTTCTGGTAGGATTGGTGAACGGACTGATTGTCTCAAAGGGAGGGCATGCTCCTTTCCTGGCGACGCTGTGTACGATGATGATTGTCCGGGGTCTGGGCGCCATCATTACAGGCGGATCCAGTATCACATGGCCGATTGCAGGCACTCCGGAAGGCTGGACGAGAAATCTTTTCAAGTTCACGCTGCCGTCCGGGACAAAGATTCCGCTGGGCTTTCTCTGGGTGCTGATTGCCGCAGTGGTTATGAGCATTATCCTGAATAAGACACGTCCGGGGCGCTATATCATCGCTATTGGAAGCAATAAAGAGGCGACACGCCTTTCCGGAATCAATGTGGCGAAATACCAGACGCTGGCGTACCTGATCTGCGGCTTCTTCACAGGGCTTGCAGCGCTGGCCTACAGCTCGGCATTCCAGTCCATGACGCCCGGAGGCGGCGGCGGAGTAGAGCTGAACGCCATCGGCGGAGCGATTATCGGAGGAACCTCCATGAGCGGCGGTTCAGGAACCATAGCCGGAACCATCCTTGGAGTATTCATCATGTCGATTCTGCAGACAGGTCTTCCGAAGGTTGGACTTCAGGCAAACTATCAGCAGATTATCATCGGCGTTGTATTGCTGGTGGCAGTATACGTGGATGTCCTGAAGAATAAGAAGCTTTCCTGAATCCGGCGCCCGGAAGGGCAGCGGCGGAAAGCGGCAGGATTTCAGTGATTTCAGTTTAAGATATGTACCGTCAGGCAAGGCGGCTTACATAAAACCCAAAAGGGAGAACAAAGTAAAAGGAGGATTCAAAATGAAAAAGAAACTCTTAGCAGCGCTTATCAGCGTAGCAATGGTAGCAACTCTGCTTGCAGGCTGCGGCGGCGGTGGAGACACCACGACAACAGACACAACAACCGATGCAGCAGCTGAGACCGAGGAGACCACGGATGCGGCTGAGACTGAGGAGACGGCAGATGCGGAAGCGACAACCGACAATTCCGGACTTCATCTGGAGATCGTATCCAAGGGACTTCAGCATGCATACTGGCAGGCAGTTCTGAACGGCGTGAATTCCAAGGCAGAAGAGCTTGGCGTTACTGTAAACTTTGTAGGACCGGACAGTGAGTCCAACATTCAGCAGCAGGTACAGCAGCTGGAGACAGCTCTGAACGCAAATCCGAGCGCAATCGGACTGGCAGCTCTGGATACAAACTCTGTAATGGATCTTCTGCAGACTGCAGTTGATTCCGGAATCCCGATCGTTGGATTCGACTCTGGTGTTCCGGGCGCTCCGGAAGGCGCTATCGTAGCAAACTGCTCTACTGACAACCTGGCAGCAGGCGGAATCGCAGCACAGGAAGTATACAAGCTGATCTCTGACAGAATCGCCAATGCAGAAGGCACTGTTCGTATCGGCGTAGTTGCTCAGGACGCTACTTCTGAGTCCGTTGTAAACCGCGGCCTTGGATTCATCCAGGAGATGGCTTCTCTGGTTGCAGATTCCGGCAAGACAGTTGGTATGGCTTCCGTATCCAACGAGCGTTACGTAACCGACTCCGGCGTTGAAGTAAACGACGAGGCTGACGTGGTTATCGAGGTTCGTGTACCGGCAAGCGTTACTTCCGAGCTTTCCGCAGCAGACGCTTCTGCTATCCTGGAGCAGGAAGACACCATCGCTATCTATGGTTCCAACGAGCACTCTGCAAACGGAATCATCACTGCTAACGAGAACCTGAACAAGTGCGGAACCGGTGAAGGACAGGTTATCGCAGCTGGATTTGACTCTGGTGCAAGTATCATGCAGGCTGTAAGAAGCGGAGTATTCGCAGGCGCTGTTACCCAGGCTCCTGTAGCAATGGGCGAGCAGCTGGTAGAGACTCTGGTTAAGGCTGCAAACGGCGAGACCGTAGAGGATATCGACACCGGATGCCAGTGGTACACAGCTGAGAACATGGACGATCCGGAGATCGCACAGAACCTGTACGAGTAATCGGAACATTCAGTTCACAAAATCTGAAGTAAATACAGAGGGGCGCACCATCCGGTGTGCCCCTTTGATAAGTCTGGCCAGTGGGACAAAAGCGTCTGCAGGGAGCTCTGCAGCCAGGCTGCGCCGGACGGGAATAAGGAGGAGAAGGATATGTTAAAAGGAATTCCGCAGATTTTATCACCGGAGCTTTTGATGGTGCTGTGCGAGATGGGACATGGAGACCGCATTGTGATTTCCGATGGCAATTTCCCGGCTGAGTCGATGGGAAAGGACGCCATCGTGATCCGGTGCGACGGACACGGCGTGCCGGAGCTTCTGGATGCGATTCTGCAGCTGGTGCCCCTTGACACCTATGTGGAAAAGCCGGTGACGCTGATGGAGGTCGTGCCGGGTGACGATGTGGAGACGCCGATCTGGGACACCTATAAGGATATCATCAAAAAGTATGATTCCAGGGGAGACGCCTGCGTAGGAAATATCGAGCGTTTTGCCTTTTATGAGGAAGCGAAGAAGGCATATGCGATCATCGCCACCAGCGAGAAGGCCTTGTACGCAAATATTATGCTTCAGAAGGGCGTAGTGGTATAAAACATCCGGGCCTCCGGGCAAAAGCCTGCGCAGAAGAGGATGGCGCCTTAATAAAAACGAAACAATTTCTTAATATTTTCGGTATTTGGGGGATATGTCTTGCGGCATATCCCTTTTTAGTCTATACTTGGGAACATCGGTACTGAAGAACGCTGGCAGCATGCCTCCTTACGGGCAGGGAAGGCTGCCGGCATGGGATATGCAGGAAGACAGGAAAGGCATTGAGATGAGAGGAAAGGTTTTGGCGGCGCTGCTCGCGCTGAGCTTACTGGCGGGCTGTGCAGCATCAGAGGCTGCGGAGAAGGCCGTGTCAGATGAGGCGCAGGAGGCCTCGTCCGGCGGGGCGGAGGCTGCGGAGGAAGAGGACAGCTCTTCTTTTCAGGAGCTGTTTGAGATACAGGCGGAAGGAATTGATTACCTTTCTGTGGAAGGAATCCATATACCCGAGGGCGTGACGGTAACGATGGTGGGTAAGGATTCGGAGAGCGGCTTCTGGAAGCAGGTTCATGCCGGAGCGGAACAGGCAGTCGAGGATTTGAACACAGCGCTGGGATATACAGGAGACGCGAAGGCAGAGCTGATTTACGATGCTTCAGCTGCAGGGGATGTGGCGGAGCAGATCGATATTATCGATCAGATGCTGGATAAAAATCCGGACGCCCTGATCGTGGGATTTGTAGATATCAATTCAGGAAGGACGCAGCTTGAGCTGGCGGAAAGCAACGGAGTGCCTGTGTTTTCCGTAGATTCTGCAATTGAAAATTCATTGATTGTCAGCACCAGCCAGACAGATAACTATCAGGCCGGAGCAGAGGCTGCCCGGCAGCTGGCCTCTCTGATCGGCGATTCCGGCCAGGCTGCCCTTTTGGTACATAGCTCCGAGACGGAGACAGGCATAGAGCGGGAACGCGGCTTTATCGATGAGATGGAACAGAATCACCCGGATATTGAAATTGTAAACATTTCATACCAGGAGCAGGATGAGAGAAGCGTGGATGACATTGTCGCCGCTGTTTTGTCGGAGTATCCGGATTTGAAGGCGTATCAGGCCATGAACGAGGAGACGACGGAAGCTCTCGTATCAGCCCTTGAGCTGTATGGCCCGGAGGACCGGACTGTCATAGCGGCCGGCTTTGACGCTTCCTCCACAGAGATTGGTGACATTGAAGATGGAAAGCTGGCAGGCGCCATCGTCCAGAATCCGTATGGAATGGGCTACGCGGCAGCCGTAGCGGCCTTCCGCGAGATTGCCCGGATGGAAAATGCTTCTGTCATCGATACAGGCTACTGCTGGATCGACGCCGAAAATCTAAGCGACCCTGCGGTCCAGATGCTGATTTATAAATAAGGTTTACGCTGCGGCCTGGGCCGAACACAGGATACAGAAAACCGGCAGCGTTCGTTTTGCGAATCATTTACGTTAATTTATCCACTTCTTGCGGAATTCGGACGCGCTGATCCCTTCCGACTTCCGGAACTGCTTATTCAAATAGCTGGCGTCATAGAAGCCGCAGCTGCGCGCAATCTCTTCCAGCGTGCAGCCGGAAAACCGGAGGAGCTTTTTCGCATGGGTCAGTCTCTTCGAAATGACATACTGGTTCAGCGTAGTGTGGTAATACTGATGAAATTCCCGGGAAAGATGGTATTTGCTGATAAAGAATTTCTCAGAGAGCTCATCCAGAGAAAATTTTTCTGTATAATGCGTATCAAGATAGCTGCGCACCTCGGCCATTTTTAAATGGCCGGGGTTTTTTTCTTCTTTGGATTCTGTAATGTCCTGGAGCAGAATGGAAAGAATATCTACAATAAGGCGGGAGGAAGCAATTTCGGCCTGAAAATCGGAGGCAGAATTTACGTCCAGCAGGCTGTTCAGCTTTTCCCGCAGCTCCGGAAAGCTCCCCGGTGAAAAGACCGGGAGGCTTGCGGAAGAAAAAAACTGATAGTACTCCCTGGAGGAGGAACCATTGAAGTGGACCCAGATAAGCTCCCAGGGATCGGTATTGCTACTCTGGTGATAGTAGGGCGTCATGCAGTCGATAAAGAAGCAGGAGCCTTCCTTCAGCTGGTAGATCCTGTCGTCGTACATCAGGACACCGCTCCCGGAGAGAACCAGAACGATGAGGTAGGATTCCAGGTTTTTGCGGCGTGCCACATGGCTTTCCTTCAGCTTCAGGTATCCGGTCTCCTGCACATAGAAAAAAGCGGAACGGGCAAAGGCGCTGGGAGTCTGAATTCTGCGGCGGGAGCTTTCTACATAGGAATCCGGGAATCGGTCAAAATAATTATCCATAAAAGTATCTCCTTACTGTGAGTGGTTCTCCATAGAGGAGAAGATGGTCAGGATTTATGAGAGCAATAAAATACCTGTTTTCGGCAATATACTCACTTGTTAATATAAATATACAGATATATACTTGCTAAAGCAACAGATAAATAAAAAAATATAATTACAATAAAATACCATATCGGGAGAAACTGGTACCGGATATGGCGGAAAGGAAAAACGATGTATTACGTTCTGCTGTCAGGGGGCTCTGGAAAAAGGCTGTGGCCGCTGTCGAACGAGGCGCGGCCGAAACAATATCTGAAGGTAGTCAACAAAGAGATGAATTCGATGGAACGCTGTTCCATGCTTCAGCGGGTCTGGGATCAGATGAAGGAAGCAGGAATCTCAAGCCACGCTGTGATCACTGCGGGCGGAGATCAGACGGAGCTGATCAAAAGCCAGGTGAAGGAAGCCAGAATTGCGGTGGAGCCGGGAAGGAGAGACACGTTTGCTGCCGTGCTGCTGAGCTGCTCCTGGCTGTATACGAAGCTGGGCGCAGGGAAAGAGGACTACGCAGCGATCATGCCAGTCGATCCCTACACAGAAGGCTCCTATTTTGAGACAGTGAAGAGCCTGGAGGAGGTAATGATCCGTTCGGGCGCGGAAGTGGGACTGATGGGAGCGGTACCCTCTTATCCCGCTGTGAAATACGGATATATTCTGCCGGGAGAAGCAAGAGACGGCTGGAGAGAGGTGGAGGGCTTTGTGGAAAAGCCAGATGAGGAACAGGCGGAGGAGCTGATGCAGAAGGGCGCGCTCTGGAACTGCGGCGTCTTCTGTGTCCGGATCGGCGATATGCTGGAAAAGGCAGCGGCATACGGCGTTCCGAAGGACTATGAGGGCCTCTGCGCCGCCTATGAGCGCCTTCCCAAAATCAGCTTCGATTATGAGGTGCTGGAAAAGGCGGAAAGGCTGGCCGTGACGGAATTCCGGGGCTACTGGAAGGATCTCGGCACCTGGGATGCGCTGGCAGAGCAGATGAGCACAGACGCCATCGGAAACGTCGTCCTGGACGAGAGCTGTGAAAACACACAGGTAATCAACGAGCTGAAGGCTCCTGCAGTCGTAATGGGAGCCAGAGATCTGGTGGTTGTGGCTTCTCAGGATGGGATTCTGGTGGCGGACAAGAGCATGAGTGCAAAGGTAAAGGAAGCTGCGGCGGCCTTCACCTCCCGGCCGATGTTTGAGGAACGCCGCTGGGGAACGCTGGAGACGCTGGACAGCTCCGAATACCAGGGACTTTCTACGCTGACCCGCAAGATTCATATCTATGATGGAATGACCTCCAGCTATCATTACCACAAAGACCGTGACGAGATTTGGACGGTTCTTTCCGGAACGGGAGAGCTGATTCTGGAGGGGACTAAGATTCCTTTGAGCTCTGGAAAGGCTGTCTGCATCCGGAAAAATCAGCGCCATGCGGTCAAGGCCTTTCAGGATTTTGAATATATAGAGATCCATGTGGGAACAAGTACCGGAAGCGACGATATCAACCGGATTACGTTTGACTGGGATGAAATTGAGCTGAGCCATATATTATAGGGATAACGGAGGAAAACAGAATATGAAAAAGACAGCGCTGATCACAGGAATCACAGGACAGGACGGCTCCTATCTGGCGGAGCTTCTGCTGGAAAAGGGGTATGAGGTCTATGGACTGTTCCGCCGGGGCTCGACTAACACGGCGGAGCGCATCGCGCATCTGCTGGAGGAAAGAGAAAAAAAGGGAGACGGCCTTCATCTGGTCTACGGCGATATGACAGATTCGATGAATCTGGTGAGGCTGATGCTGGAGATCCGGCCGGATGAGGTCTACAATCTGGCTGCTCAATCCCATGTGGCAGTTTCATTTGAGGAGCCGGAATACACGGCGAATGCAGACGGAATCGGAGTGCTGCGCGTCCTGGAGGCCGTGCGGATCGCGGGGCTTGCAAAGACCACGCGGATCTATCAGGCGTCTACGTCAGAGCTTTTTGGAAAGGTAGAGGAGATTCCGCAGAGGGAGACGACGCCGTTTCATCCCCGGTCGCCTTATGCGGTGGCAAAGCTCTATGGCTACTGGATTACAAAGCATTACCGGGAAGCCTACGGGATGTACGCGGTAAACGGGATTCTTTTTAACCATGAGTCAGAGCGGCGGGGAGAGACCTTTGTGACCAGGAAAATCACGCTGGCAGCAGCAAACATTGCGGCAGGGCGCCAGGAAAAGCTGCTGCTTGGAAATCTGGACGCCAAACGCGACTGGGGCTATGCGAAGGATTATGTGGAGTGCATGTGGATGATTTTACAGCATGACACGCCGGAGGATTTTGTAATTGCCACAGGGGAGACGCGCACAGTCAGAGAATTTGCAGAGGCGGCCTTTGCCCATGCGGGAATGCAGCTTCGCTGGGAAGGAGAGGGCGTAAGGGAAAAGGGGATCGACCAGGCTACAGGAAGGACACTGGTGGAGGTGTCTCCGGAATTTTTCCGGCCCGCCGAGGTGGATCTGCTGCTGGGGGACCCGTCAAAGGCCAGGGAGCTTCTGGGATGGAATCCGAGAAAAACCTCCTTTGAGGAGCTTGTAAAAATCATGGTAGAGCATGATATGGAGCTGGTCAGAAGGGGCGGCGCAGCCGGCGTATTGAAGTAAAATGTCCGTTTACAGGCGGAAAAGAGAAACGAATACAGGAAAGAAGGATGAAAATGGAACAGGCAGTGCAGAAATCTATGGAACAGAGCTGTGCGGCAGAGCCGCTGGATCGGAATAAAAAAATCTACGTGGCAGGACATAAGGGCCTGGTCGGCTCCGCACTCGTGCGGCGGCTGGAGCAGGACGGCTTTCGGAATATTATCACAAGAACCCATGCGGAGCTTGACCTGACCCGCCAGGCGGATGTGGAGGCCTTTTTTGAACAGGAAAAGCCGGATTATGTCATATTGGCGGCAGCTAAGGTGGGCGGGATCTATGCCAACGATACCTACCCGGCAGATTTCATCATGAAGAATCTTCAGATAGAGTGCAATGTGATTGACGCGGCTTTTCAGAATCAGGTGAAGAAGCTTCTGTTTCTCGGAAGCTCCTGCATCTATCCGAGAGACTGTCCGCAGCCGATCAGGGAGGAATACCTGCTCTCAGGCTATCTGGAAAAGACAAACGAGGCGTATGCGCTGGCCAAAATTGCGGGACTTAAAATGTGCGCCTATTACAACAGGCAGTACGGAACGCACTATATCAGCGTGATGCCCTGCAACCTGTACGGAATCAACGACAATTTCGGGCTGGAGAACTCCCATGTCCTTCCGGCCCTGATGAGAAAATTTCATGAGGCGAAGAAAAACGGAGCGCCGTCAGTCACAGTCTGGGGAAGCGGCACGCCTCTGCGGGAGTTTCTGAACGTGGACGATCTGGCGGATGCCTGCCTTTATCTGATGGACCATTATGACGGAAACGATTTCTTTAACGTGGGCTATGGAAAAGAGGTTACGATTCTGGAGCTGGCCCAGCTGATAAAGAAGGTTACGGGATACGCAGGAGAAATCGTTCTCGATCCTTCAAAGCCGGACGGAACGCCCCGGAAGCTCACGGATATCAGCCGCCTCCGGGCTGTGGGCTGGGAGCCGCGGATTGATTTGGAAACGGGGCTTAGGAGAACCTATGAATGGTTCTGCGAGAGATATGAGACAGGGGAGTTTGCCGAGAGATAGGGCGGAAGGTCAGATGAAAGCAGAAGCAGAGAAGAGGCCGGGGCCGGTGAAGCTTGAGCCTGTGAGGAAGGAGTATATCTGGGGAACGGAGGACTGGATGCTGTCCTGGCTGCAGGAGGGGCTGGAGGATTGTCCGCTCCTGATCAAAATCATCCGTGCCAGAGAGGCCCTGTCCGTACAGGTGCATCCGGGCGATGAGTTTGCACGGACGGAGGAAGGAAAAAACGGAAAGACGGAAATGTGGTATGTGCTGGACTGTGAGCCCGGCGCATATCTTTATTATGGGCTGAAGCACAGAATTTCACCGCAGGAATTCCGCAAACGGATTCAGAACCAGACCATTCTGGAGGTCTGCCGGAAGGTGCCTGTCAAGAAGGGTGACGTATTCTATATTCCGGCAGGGCTTCTGCATGCCATCGGGGCAGGAATCACTGTCGCTGAGATACAGCAGAGCTCAGATGTGACCTACCGGGTGTACGACTACAACAGAGAAGACCAGGAGCACAGAAAGCGCGAGCTGCATATCCGAAAGGCTGAGCAGGTGGCCGGCTTCGTGCCGCCCTTGGCCGGGCATCATCCCATGGGGCCCAGAATTCAAAAAAACGGATATTCCAGAACTTTATTAGTGCAATGTCCATATTTTGTGGTACAATTATACAGAATAGAGAAAAGCTTTGAGGGAGATACGCTGCAGGGCTTTCTGTCTCTGCTCGTGCTGGAAGGAGAAGGTGTGCTTACAGGAGGGGGACAGAGGCTGGAGCTTAAGGCCGGGGACAGCGTGTACCTTCCGAAGGGCATGGAAGCTTATCGGGCAGAAGGAAATCTGCAGCTGCTCATTTCATCCGGAGGCCTGCGGCAAAAGCGGGAGACGGACGGAAGCCCTGGTATTATATGAGACAAGAAAGGTAGAATGATATGAATCTGAAATTTGGTACGGGAGGCCTGAGAGCCACGATGGGGCCGGGGCCGGATCATCTCAATCTGGAAACCATTCAGGAAGCCACGCTTGGAGTGGCGGCTTATGCGAAGGAACAGAGCAAGGAGCCCAGCGCGGCAATCGCCTATGACAGCCGGAATCATTCAGAGGAATTTGCGAGAGAGGCGGCCCGCGTGCTGGCATGTAAGGGCGTGAAGGCATATATTTATCCGAAGCTGTCTCCTACGCCTACCCTTTCCTTTGCCGTGCGCCATCTGAAATGTACGGTGGGAATCTGTGTGACTGCCAGCCATAATCCGAGAGAGTACAACGGATACAAGGTATATGGCCCGGACGGCTGCCAGGTGACGAACGAGGCTGCAGACAGCATCCAGAAGCATATCTGGGCCGCGGACAGAAAGGAAGCGGACGGCGCAGAGAGCTTTGAGGATTATGTGGAAAAGGGAAGCATCGTACTGATTGATCAGAAAACCATCAAGGCGTTTCTGGCAGCGATTATCCGTAAAAGGACAAAGAAGAAGCTGGAGTCGGATCTGAAGGTGGTGTACACTCCGCTTTACGGCGCAGGCTTAAGCTGTGTGACCAGCATTCTGAAATACATCGGAGTCCAGAATCTGCAGATTGTCACGGAGCAGGCGAAGCCAAACGGGGATTTTCCGACCTGTCCTTATCCGAATCCGGAGGATCCGAAGGCGCTGGAGCTGGGTATCGAATGGTGCAAAAAGACAGACGCAGATATTCTGATCGCGACAGATCCGGACAGTGACCGTCTGGGCGTCGTCGCCAAAAAGGACGGCGAATATAAGCGCCTGAACGGAAACCAGGTGGGAATTCTTCTGCTGGATTATATCTTAAAGAGCAGAAAGGAAGCCGGTACGCTCCCGGAGAGGCCCGTTGTGATCCGGACGATTGTGACGACCACCATGACGGACCGGATCGCGGAGCATTACGGCGCGGAGGTGATTCAGACACTGACCGGCTTTAAGTGGATCGGCGGAGCCATCGGAAAGCTGGAGGAGGCCGGAGAGGCAGACCGCTTTGTCTATGGCTTTGAGGAAAGCTGCGGGTACATGATTGGAAGCTATGTCCGTGATAAGGACGCGGTCGGCGCCGCCATGATTCTCTGCGAGCTGGCGGATACCTGCAAGGCGCAAGGAAAGACACTCTGGGATTATCTGGAGGAGCTGTACCAGACGTACGGACGCTATGAGACGACCCTCAGGACCTATGAGTTTACCGGCGAAGAGGCGGACCGCCGCATGAGCCGGATCCGGGAAGGGCTGAAAAGCCCGGAGGGCATGAAATTCGCCGGATCAAAGGTGGTCCGCTATAAGGACTACAGGGACGGCATTGACGGGATTCCGGCTTCGAATGTGCTGCAGCTCTGGATGGAGGATGGTTCCCAGGCCCAGATCCGGCCCTCAGGCACAGAACCGAAGATCAAGGTGTACACAGAGCGCTGCAGCTGAAGCAGCGCTCAAAATAAAGGTTGACAGAGCTACGTGTGGCGTTTATATTGATAGCATAATTTGTAACCGGTTACAAAATGAAAAAGCAGGAGGAAAAGGACATGAAAATCATCATGGGAGCGGATCCGGCCGGATTCGAGCTGAAAAACGCGATTAAAGAAGACTTGCTGAAAAAGGGGTATGAGATCACGGATGTGGATCCGGATACGCCGGTGCTGTTCCAGGACGCGGCCGTAGCAGTGGCAAGGGGCGTTCAGAGCCGGGAATATGACCGGGGAATCGCGATCTGCGGCACAGGCATGGGAGTCAGCATCATCTGCAACAAGCACAGAGGCGTGTACGCAGCGCTGTGCGAAAGCCTGTACCAGGCCCGCCGTGCAAAGACGGTAAACAATACCAACGTGCTCTGCATGGGCGGCTTCATCATCGGAAAAGAGATGGGGATCGAGATGGCAAACGCATGGCTGGAGGCTGAGCATCTCAAAGGACTTGACCCGGAGATGGCAAAGCGTGTGGAAAAGGAATACGACGAGCTGGTCGAATTCGAAAAGACGGTATATCCGGAAGCGTAGGACGGGCAGAAGTCCGGCGGCCGGAAAAGGCCGCGCTGTCTGGATAAAAGGAAAGCAAAAACCCCCGCGGGATACAAAGGAAAAGCCTGTGTATCCCGCGGGGGTTTTCTGCTTCGGAGGCCAGGAAAAAGAAACCGCTTTCTTTTTCTGGCGATTAGTGGAGAAAGAGGAAAAAATAAGAAGAGCATGGAAAGAAAGAGGAAGTGCAATATGCACAAAATATGAGGATAAAAACTGACAAACTATACAAAAATAATATTTGCAGCGAGATTTCATTGACAGAGAAAGAGAAATATGCCATAATACAGAAAAATGAAACCGGTTACAAATTTACAGAGAAACTGGGTGAGGAGGGGGAGCGTGCCAAAGGAGTTTACCATCAATGACATTGCGAAAGAAGCACGCGTCTCAAAAGCTACAGTCTCCAGGGTGCTGAATGACTCTGCTTCCGTAAAACGGGAAACAAAGGAGCGGGTGCTGAAGGTGATGGCCGACCGGCACTTTACGCCATCTACAATGGCGAGAAATCTTTCCCAGCAAAGCTCCAATACGATCGGGATCATTGTACCGGATATTGATAACCCCTTTTTTGGAGAGATTCTGCGGGGCGTCACAGAGATAGCGGATGAATGCAGCTACACCTTAATCTGCTGCAATTCCGATGACAGCCTGGAGAAGGACCGGAAGGCGCTGATGATGCTGAAGGGCCACAGGATCCGGGGGCTTCTGTATACGCCTGCCGTGGATTATACTACAAAGGAACAGCGCAGGGAGATTGGAAAGCTGCTGAAGGATTTAAACGCTCCGGTCGTAATTATGGACAGGCAGGCAGACAGTCTGGATGAATATGACGGTGTGTTCTTTGATGATGAAAAAGGAATTTATGAAGCAGCCATGTGTCTGATTGGCAAAGGGCACAGGAAGATAGCGCTGCTGAATGCGACGATGGACCGGGTGCTGGCCCGTACACGTTACAGAGGATATGAGAAGGCTCTGAAGGAGGCGGGAATCCCTCTGGACCGCCGGTATGTCTTTGAAGGAGATTACCATATGACAAAGGCTTACCAGCTTTCCAGAGAGATGCTTTCCATGGAGGACAGGCCGACGGCGGTGATCACCGGAAACAACCGTACGAGCCTCGGATTCCTGAAGGCGCTTTACGAGAGGCATGAGAGCCTCCCGAAGGATATTGCCTGCATCGGGCTGGACAGGATAGAAGCCCTCGATATCATCGACAGCAAGTTCAATTATATTGAGCGTGACGCCAAGATGATGGGGCGGGAGGCGATACGGCTTCTGAATGAACGAATTGCCTGTCCGGATCAGTGTTTGAAGCATATTATTCTAAACCCGGCTCTTAGAATCCGGGAGCTGTAAATCGAATCGCCTGCGGGATGACAGGAAAGCGGTCGCCGGCTGGTGAGGCCGGAAGGCAGAGAAAGGAGAAGTACATAAAAATGGGAGACAGATTTAAAGAGTTATCACAAATGGCTTTACAGGAGCTGGAAGCGGTATTTGCGAAGATGGATGATTCAAACGTCCGCGAGCTTCTGGAGAAAATCAAGAAGACAGACCGCATTTTCCTGCTTGCGGCAGGCCGTGAGGGACTGGCGACCCGGTCGTTCGCAATGCGCCTGATGCATCTGGGGAAAAAGTCCTACTGGATTTGGGATGATACGACCCCGTCTATCGGAAAGGGCGACCTGATGATTTGCGCCTGCGGTTCCGCCAATGTAGGCCATGAGAACTACATTGCGAAGATGGCAAAGGACAACGGAGCAGATCTGGCGCTGATTACTCCCTCCAATGAAGGATATCTTCTGACGATAGCGGATCTGGTGACAAAGGTTCCGGCCGCAGCATACAAGGCTGTCGGTGATTTCGTGCCGAGCGGGCAGCTGATGGGAAACCTGTTTGAGCAGGCGCTCTTCATCTTCTATGACGTTCTGGTGATGATGCTCCGGGAGGAGATGGGAATCGCCCCGGAAGAGATGGTAGCAAGACACAGGAATGTAGAGTAATGTTACTTCACCCATAATAGGGCCGCAGAGATTTGCGGAGCTTTTAAAAATAAAAAGGAGGAAAAGTATGAAAAATCTCAAAAAAGTTATGGCGCTGCTGGCTGTTGCAGCAATGACATTGTCACTGGCAGCCTGCGGACAGGAGCAGACAACCGTATCCTCTGATGATACGGCAGCTGAGGAAACGACTGACGCAGCAGAAACTACGGAAGAGACAACAGATGCGGCAGAAGAGACCACCGACGCAGCGGCAAGCGGAGATCTGTTTGATCTGGCCAACTACAAATCTGACAAGGATGAGTCAGAGTGGACCATCGCAGTTGTTACAAAGGACAACACCGCAGCTTGGTTCCAGCGCATGGAGGAAGGCGTAAATGAGTTCGGCGAGGCTACAGGAATCAACGTAATCCAGACTGGCCCGGCTAACGCTGACGCTGCTTCCCAGGTACAGGTTATCGATGACATGATCGCTCAGGGCGTAGATGCTCTCTGCGTAGTTCCGATCGACCCGGGCGCAATCGAGGCTTCTCTGCAGAACGCAATGGAGCAGGGAATTGTAGTTGTAACACATGAGGCTTCCAACCAGGTTAACACGCTGTTCGATATCGAGGCATTCACAGCTGAGGACTTCGGCGCAGCTATCATGGATGCTCTGGCAGCAGACATGGGTGAGGAAGGCAAGTATGCGATGATGGTTGCTTACACCACATCCACCACACATATGGAGTATGCGAACGCTCAGTACGCTCGTCAGCAGGAAGCTTATCCGAACATGGAGCTGATCAATGACGGTGCTATCCCGTCCGCAGAGTCTGAAGAGTCTATCGACACTGCTTATGAGAGAGCAAAAGAGATCCTGAACGCAAATCCGGATCTGGCAGGCTTTACAGGCGTGGCTTCCACAGACTGCCCGGGCATCGCTCAGGCTGTAGAGGAGCTTGGACTGAATGTTAAGGTAGTAGGCGTTGGTACACCGAACGAGTTCAGACCGTACGTAGAGTCCGGAACCATCTCCACCATCAAGCTGTGGGATCCGAAGGATGCCGGCTATGCAATGTGCCAGACCGCAGCTATGATTCTGAGAGGTGAGGAAGTAGGCGAAGGCGCTAACCTGGTTGCTCCTGGATATGAGAGCGTTACTCTGGTAGAAGGCGACAACCGCTGCCTCGTTGGAGATGCTGATATCACCATCACCATCGACAATATCGACGATTACGACTTCTAAATCGATGATGAAATCGCGGCTTGAATTTCCGGAAGACTGGTCTTACGGAGAAGAAGGCTTCAGAGATGAATGAAAGCAGCCGCACATCTTGCATCCATGCGGGGTGTGCGGCTCTTTTTCCAGACTGGGGCAACGTAAGCAGAAGCGCAGGCTGTTTACGTTACCCCAGTGGGAAACCCGGGAAATAAATAAGGAGGGTGAATTATGGAAAGTGAAAACATTCTTTGCGTCAAAGGCATTAAAAAATCCTTCGGCGGCGTCCACGCGCTTAAGGGTGTGGATCTGACGATCAAGCGCGGAGAAACCCACTGTCTGGCAGGCGAAAACGGCTGCGGCAAGTCCACAATCATCAAGGTTATATCCGGTTTTTATAAGCCGGATGCGGGAAGCATCGAGGTGGACGGCAAAGGGTATCCCGTCATGACTCCGGCAGAAGCGATCAAAGCCGGAATCCAGGTAATCTACCAGGACTTTTCGGTATTCCCGAATCTGTCAGTAATTGAGAATCTGGCGTTTAACCAGGTGCTCGCCAACAAGAAAAAATTTGTAAATAAGAAAGAGTTCCGCAGGATTGCCGAGGAAGCGGTAAAGAAGATCAACTTCGACGTAGACCTGGACGCCAGAGTGGAGACCCTGCCTGTGGCTGACAAGCAGCTGATTGCGATTTCCAGGGCTCTTCTGGACAATGCGAAGCTGATCATCATGGATGAGCCGACAACGGCTCTGACCAAAAAAGAGGTAAACCGGCTGTTTGAGATTATTGCGGATCTGAAAAAGAGCGGAGTTACGATCCTGTTCGTATCCCATAAGCTTGATGAGGTATTTGAGATCTCCGACAGCATCACAATTCTTCGGAATGGAGAGAACGTGATTTCCTGCCCGACGTCTGAAATGACGGAGGAAAAATTTGCGTACTACATGACCGGCCGTCATTTCGATACGCAGGTGGAGAAAAAGACGAATCCGGATCAGATAGGAGATGTAGTTCTCGAAGCAAAAAATCTCTCAGCTCCCGGATTTGAGAATGTCAGCTTCCAGCTCCGCAAGGGTGAGATCCTGGGCGTAACCGGACAGCTGGGTTCCGGACGTACGGAGCTGTCCCTGGCGCTGTTCGGCATGCTCAAGCCTACGGGCGGACAGATTCTTGTGGATGGCAGGGAAGTAAAGATCGGAAGCGTGACTGCGGCGCAGAAGCTGGGCATCGCCCTGGTTCCTGAGGATCGTCTGACAGAAGGACTTTTCCTTCCGCAGTCTATCATGCGCAATAATGTAGTCAGCGTTCTCGACCGCCTGGCGAACAAGCTTGGCTTCCTCAGCAGCAGGAAGGTAGAGGAAGAGTCCGAAAAATGGGTGAAGGAGCTTGGCGTAGCCACAAAGGATCACATGCTTCCTGTGCAGACGCTGTCAGGAGGAAATCAGCAGAAGGTTGTGCTGGCCCGCTGGCTTGCGAGCGAACCCAAGGTGCTGATTCTGAATGGTCCTACCGTGGGTGTGGATATTGGAGCGAAATACGATATTCACAACCTGCTTCGGCAGCTGGCTGCCCAGGGCATGGCGATTCTCGTTGTGTCCGATGATACGGCGGAGGTCATTGCAACCTGCGACAGAGCGATTGTCATGCAGGCAGGAAGAGTGACCGGAAATCTGTCTGAGAAGGATCTCAACGCAGACACGCTTGCGCAGGCAGCGCTTTAGGAAGGGGTGAAAGAGGGAATGAATATGAATAAGACTTTCAAAAGAATGCTGAAGCAGTCAGAATTTTATGTTTTTCTGATTATTATCGTATTTGCGCTGATCATTGAGGCGAAGTCCGGACTGTTCTTTACAAACAACAACCTGGTTGACAGGCTTCGTTCCATGATCGTGCCTTCGATCTACGCGCTCTGCGCCCTGCTTGCCTTCGTCAGCACGGGACCGGACGTATCCTTCCCGCTGATCGGCGCTCTGAGCAGCTATCTGGCAATCGTGATTACAGAGGGGCTGGGCCTGGCCGGAGCTCCCTGGATCGTATCCTTCCTGATCGGCACGTTCTTCGGCTGCCTGATGGGCGCCCTGAACGGATTCATTATCGTAAAATACCGCTTCCCCAGCCTGATCGTGACGCTGGGCACCAGCTCGATCTTCAACGGCATCCTGCTGGGAGCCTTTGAGGCGGGAAGAATGTATCTGCCGGAGAACCTGGAGAACTTTGCAAGGACACCGCTTTTGACAGTAAAGAATGCAGAGACGGGCCTGGGCTCGACGCTGCCGATGACCTTCCTGATTATGGTGTTCCTCTACATAGTGGCATATTTTGTACTGAATAAAACCATGGTAGGCCGCGGCGTCTACGCGGTAGGCGGCGACGAGGTATCGGCAGAACGCGCCGGCTTCAATGTAAAAGCTATCCGCTTTGGTGTGTTCGTCGTGAACGGCGGACTGGCGGCGATCGGCGGCCTCTGCTATGCGGTACAGGCAATCCGTTATCTGCCTACTGAGTACGAAGGCGCTGAGATGGAGGTTATCGCTGCGGTAATCCTAGGCGGAACCCGTATGACCGGCGGCGTCGGAACACTGAAGGGCTGCCTTCTGGGAACCCTGCTTCTGACCATGGTGACCAACAGCCTGATTATGCTGGGCATCCCGATCGAGTGGCAGAAGGTCTTTATCGGAGCTATCATTATCATTGGTACGGCAGTCTCTGCAATCCAGAGCCATGCGGGGGCCAAGGTTAAGACCAGGTTAAAGAAGGAGGCTGCGTAAATTATGAGTAATAAGAAGATAAAGATTGACAGCAATATTGTCAGATTGCTTATCATCCTGCTTGTGTTTATTGTGCTGGCCTGTGTGACGAAGCCTTCCCAGTTCATCAAGATCGCAAACTTCCAGACCATGGCGAAGGCACTTTCCGAGTACGGCCTGATGGCGGTCGGCGTAGGAATCTGTATGATTTCAGGCGGAATCGACCTGTCTACCGTATATATTGCAAACCTGTGCGGCATTCTGTCCGGCCTCTATCTGCAGGGCGGCGGAAATAATGCAGTGGCAGTCCTGATTGCGCTTGTAGTCGGCGCGGCATGCGGAGCCTTCAACGGTTTCCTCGTATCTTATCTGAAGATACCGGCCATGCTGGCGACTCTGGGAAGCTATCAGCTGTTCCAGGGAATCGCGATCGTAATATCCGGGGGAAGTACTGTCAGCGGTATCCCGGCGAGCTTTACCAGCTTCGCTACAACAGCCCTGTTCAGCTACATTCCGCTTTCCTTCGTAGTATTTGTGCTGGTCTGCGCTGCCATGACCTTTGTTATGAGCAAGACGAAATTCGGCACACGTATGTATCTGGTAGGTACGAATGAGAAGGCTGCAAGATTTGCGGGAATCCGCTGCAACAAGATTCTGATTCAGACCTATCTGCTTTCCGGACTGATTTCCGGTATCGCGGGTCTTTTGAGCCTGGCGCGTCTGAATTCTGCAAAGGCTGACTTTGGAAGCAGCTATACGATGCAGTGTATCCTGATCGCCGTACTGGGCGGCGTGAATCCCAACGGTGGCTTCGGAACGATTCCGGGAATTGCGATTGCCGTATTGATTCTTCAGATGATGTCCTCTTATCTGAACATGTTCCCGGGCGTGAGCAATTACTACCGCAACCTGATCTGGGGCGTGGCATTGATTGGTGTTCTGATTATGAACTTTATCCTGGATAAGAGAAGAACACAGAAGCTGAGCAAAACCAGCTAAAAAACAGATATTCCGGTCAGCCTCCCTGCGGCGGCTGCGCTGGAATTCGGTACATAAAATTGGCGGAATCGTCCTGGAGCCTCTGGGGATCTCCTGATGGTTCCGCCGGTTTTTTGTTTTGGTGCAGACAAAATTTTGATGAGATACATTTTTTGTCGTGGAAGCCTGAGTGAAAATACAGTATGATAGAAGACAGACGGAGGCATATATGGACAGACCAAATATTCTGGTAGTAGGAAGCATGAATATGGATCTCTATGTGGAGGGGGCTAACTGGATTCCGAAATACGGAGAATCGGTTCCCTGCGGGCATTATGGATACGCGACAGGAGGAAAGGGCTCCAATCAGGCGATCGCAGCCAGCAAGCAGGGCGCCAATGTGACGATGGTAGGGCGTGTTGGGGCGGATGAGTATGGCAGGGCCCTGCAGGAAGCGCTGAGAAAGGAAGGGATCTGTGCGGATTATGTGACGGCGGATCCGGATCATCAGACGGGACTGGCGCTGATGCTGCTGAACGAGGATGGACGTTACGTATCCTATTGCGCTATGGGAGGCAACGACTACATCGGAGAGGAAGATGTAAAGCGGGCGCTGGAGGGCGGAAGCTTTGATATGGTCGTCATGCAGCTGGAGATGCCGCTGGAAACCGTGTACCGAACCTATGAGCTGGCGCGGGAGAAGGGGATTCCGGTATTTCTGGACGCCGGTCCTGCGAAATCGATTCCTCTGGAGAGGCTGAAGGGGCTCTATATTCTTTCTCCGAACGAGGCGGAAACGGCGGCCATGACCGGCATTTATCCGGACACAGAGGAGCATGCAAGGCAGGCGGCGCAGTGGCTGTATGAGCAGGCAGAGCCTCAGTATGTGATTCTGAAGCTGGGCTCCAGGGGCGCGCTTCTCTATGACGGGAAGACAGCGGAGGTGATTCCCTGCTTTCGGGTAAAGGCAGTGGATTCTACTGCCGCCGGCGACACCTTTGGCGCGGCGCTGGCGATCCGGCTCTGCAAGGGGGACGAGATTCATGACGCCATCCGTTTTGCCCATGCGGCTGCAGGAATCTGTGTGTCCAGGCTGGGAGCGCAGGTTTCGATTCCGAGGGAAGAGGAAGTATTTGAATTTTTAAAGAAGGAAGGGATAACTGTTGAATAAGGAACTGTATCTTGAGACGGCGCAGATCGTGCTCGAGGAATGCAGCCAGGCGTTGAAAGCAGTGGATCCGGAGGCTGTACAGAGATATCTGGATGCTGTTCTCGGAGCCAAAAGAGTATTTTTCGTGGGAGTCGGACGCGTGCTGCTTTCCCTGGAGGCGATAGCGAAGCGCTATGGGCATCTAGGCATTCAGACCGTTGTAGTGGGACAGATTACCGAGCCGGCGATCACCGATCAGGACGTTCTGATCGTGGGATCCGGCAGCGGAGAGACCCTGTATCCGTCCGGCATTGCGAAGAAGGCTAAGGCGGTTGGGGCGAAAATCGTACATATCGGCAGCAATCCTGACAGCCAGATGAAGGAGATTGATGACGTCTTTGTGCGGATTCCGGTGGAGAGCCGCGCCAAAAAGGCGGATGAGATTCACTCCCAGCAGCCGATGACCTCGCTTTTTGAACAGGCGCTTCTGCTCTTTGGCGATGTGACTGCGCTGATGCTTGTAAAGGACCGGGGTATCCGGATAGAGGAGCTGTGGCAGTACCACGCCAACCTGGAGTGACAAAAAGAAGAGACAAAAGCACAGGAACGACGGGAAAGCAGAAAAGGAGAAGGAGACCAGGCGGATGTTCTGGGAACAGAAAGGAGACGGGAAAGATGAAGCTGCAGCTGGCACTGGATGATTTAAACATGGAGGAGGCTCTCGCGCTGACAGAAAGCGTGCGGGAGTATATCGATATTATTGAGATAGGCACGCCCTTCGTCTACCAGGAGGGGATGAAGGCGGTTGAGATCTTTAAGAAGAGATTTCCGGACAAGGAAGTCCTTGCGGACATGAAGATCATGGACGCCGGATATTATGAGGCGGAGGAAGCCCTGAAGGTGGGAGCGGATTACGTCACGGTGCTGGGCGTCACAGATAACCTGACAATTAAAGGCTGCATCGAAGCGGCAGAACAGTATGGCAAAGAGATTGTTGTGGATATGATCTGCGTTCCGGATCTCCCGAAGCGAATCCGGGAGCTGGAGGAGCTTGGCGCTCACGGCCTTGCTGTGCACGTGGGAACAGACCAGCAGGCAGCCGGCCGCAAGCCGATTGACGATCTGCGGGTCATGGCAGAGCACTGCAGGAGCGCGAAGATCTCCGTAGCAGGAGGAATCAAGCCGGAGACAGTGCCGGAATACGCTGCGCTGAAGCCGGAGGTCCTGATTGTTGGAAGCGGGATTGCCCATGCGGAGGACCCGAAGGAAGCGGCGAGACAGATCAAGGAAAGCATGAACAGAAGTATGGAGGGCAGAGAGTAATGGCAGAGGCAGTGCTTTTGAAACAGATTCTGGGAGAATTGACGCGTAACGCAGAGCAGATCCGCCAGGAGGAGCTGGAAGGATTTGCAGATCAGATACAGAAGGCAAAGCGGGTGTTTGTGGCAGGAGCCGGACGTTCAGGCTTTGTGGCAAGAGCCTTTTCCAACCGGCTGATGCATCTGGGGCTTACCGTATATTTTGTGGGTGAGCCTACGACGCCGTCGATTCAGGAAGGGGATCTTCTGGTGATCGCCTCGGGCTCCGGCGAGACGGGAAGCCTGAAGGTCATGGCGCAGAAGGCAAAGAAGCAGGGAGCCTCCCTGGCGACAATCACGATTTTCCCCCAGGCCTCCATAGGAAGCCTTGCGGACGCGGTGATTGCCGTGCCGGGCTCCACGCCCAAAAGCGAGCTTGCTGACACGGCAGTTTCCGTTCAGCCTATGGGAAATGCCTTTGAGCAGATGCTGTGGCTTATCTGCGATACGGTTGTGATTATCCTGATGAAGCGCCTTGGAAGGACCGAGGAAGAGATGTTTGCGCTTCACGCGAATCTGGAATAAGGCCTGGAATAGGTGGATTGATTCTATGGTGTGGAAGAGAGTAGCGCCGTGGGCAATGATTCTGGTATCAGCATTGGCGTTTGCGGCATCCGGGTGCGGAAGCAGCATGAAGGATGGCACGGACAGCAGTGGGGAAACAGAATCAGCAGCGCCGGAGAACACAGACGCCGGGGATGGGGAAGCTGCGGAAAACGATATGCCGGGACTGGAGGTATCAGGCATCCCTGTGCCGGAGCAGACCTTCGAAGTAGAGCTGGACGGATGGGGAACTGTAACGTTTGCAAGCTTTGCGCCTGAGAACCATTCCTTTGCGGCAGACGGACGGAATCCGGATGTGAGATTTTATCTTATGAGAGACGGAGCGGCACTGTATGAATTTCCGGGCTGGAATGAAGAGCACGGGATTTCGGATCTGTTCCTCGCAGTGTCTGCGGTCGCGTTTCGGGACTATAATGACGATGGTCTGCAGGATGTGATCACGCTCTGCGAATATGAGACCATGTCCGGGGAGGGGTATCAGCTGCCCAGGATTTATTTTCAGCTGGAGGAACAGCAGGGATTCGAGGAACACGCCCTTTTGGAAAGAGATTTGTCAAGGGTAAATTACACCTCATGTCCCATGGGTATCTTAATTTCGTCTTAATGTCAGTCTTGCCATCTTTATGGCATAACAAGGTCTCTTATGCTATAATAAATTACCTAGAGGACAAATTTATTGTAACAGGCGGGGAGAGATGCAGGGTTGGAAAATTATCAGGCGCAAAATCAATACCGCCCAGGAGCTTTTCAAAAAGGACATTTAAAAATCTTTTTTGGATATGCTGCGGGTGTCGGCAAGACTTATGCTATGCTGGAGGCCGCTCACCAGGCTCAAAACAGAGGGATAGACGTTGTTGTGGGCTACATTGAACGTCACACCCGCCCCGATACATTGGCATTGCTGGAAGGGCTAGAACAGCTGCCCGAAAAAATAGTTGAATATAAGGGAATCTCCCTCAAGGAGCTGGATTTGGATGCCGCCTTACAGCGCCGCCCCAATATCCTGCTGGTAGATGAGCTTGCCCATAGCAATGCTGCCGGGTGCCGCCATTCAAAACGATATCAGGATGTGGAGGAACTGCTGCGAGCCGGTATCAGTGTGTACACCACCGTTAATGTTCAGCATCTGGAATCCCTGAATGATCTGGTGGCCTCCATCACTCATATTGCCGTCAGCGAGCGTATCCCTGATTCGATTTTTGACTCCGCCGACCAGGTAGAATTAGTGGATATCGAGCCGGACGACTTGATCCTGCGGCTGCAATCCGGAAAAGTCTACCAAAAGCAGCAGGCTTCCCGTGCCTTGAATCACTTCTTCACAAGGGATAATCTGGCGGCCCTTCGTGAAATTGCGCTGCGCCGCACCGCTGACCAACTAAGCAAAAAAGCCCAGAAAGCGGAAAATGAGACTGCCGCCAAAGCCGGGGAACACATTCTCACCTGCCTTTCCAGTGCGCCATCCAACGCAAAGGTGATCCGCACGGCAGCCCGCATGGCTGAGGCCTTTCACAGCGGATTCACGGCGCTGTTTGTAGAAACTCCCGAGACCAGGGATCTGAAGGGCGAAAACCTGAAACGCCTGCGGGACAATATGCGTCTGGCTGAACAGTTGGGAGCGCGGATCGCCACCGTGTATGGGGACGACCCGGCTGTGCAAATCGCCGAATATGCCAAGGTAAGCGGCGTCACAAAAATCGTGCTGGGGCGCACAAACCACTCTGCATCCCTTTTTATGAAAAGCAAGCCGCTGGTGGACCGGCTTACCAGCAGGATGGAGGATGTGGACGTCTATATCATTCCGGATGTCCAACCTCTATATAAGAAAAAAAGGGCACTGCTTCGCAAACCGGAACAGAAATTTGATTGGAAGGATTTAGGGAAATCCCTCCTGCTCACCCTTGCCGCTACGGGGATCAGTTTTTTGTTTTATGAACTCGGCCTGCGTGAAGCGAACATCATCATTGTCTACCTATTGGGGGTTCTGCTCACAGCGGTTTGGACGAACGGGTATTTCTACGGGGTTTTGGTTTCACTACTAAGCGTAGTCTCCTTTAACTTTTTCTTTACAATTCCGCGTTTTTCCCTGACAGCGCTCGACCCGAACTACCCGATCACCTTTCTAGTGATGATGCTGGCAAGTTGTCTTTCCTGCTCTCTGGCTACCCGCGTGAAAAGGCAGGGGCGGCAATCTGCTCAACGGGCCTATTATATGGAACTCCTGATGAGCAGCAATCAAAAAATGCAGCAGGGCCAAAGCGAACAGGAAATCATCCGGATTGCCGCGCAGCAGCTCCAATCTCTTCTGGGACGTCCAGTGTTGTATGCACTGCTGGAAAAGGATAGACAGCTCCGATTTCATGCGGTCCCAGCCTCTGAATCAGAACAGACCATGGGCAGGCTGACTGCCGAAGAGCTTGGGGTGGCGGAATGGGTCGCCAAAAACGATAAGCACGCGGGCGCTACGACCAGCACCCTTTCTCATGCGCAAAATCTGTATCTGTCCGTCCGGGGCAATCAGGAGGTCATGGCGGTGGTCGGCATACCATCCAAGTTTTATCCGCCGTTGGATACTTTTGAAAAAAACCTGATGATCGCCATGCTGGACGAATGCGGCCTGATTTTGGAGCGCCGCAAACTGCGCGCTGAAAAGCAGGCCGCCGAGATGGAAACCCAGCGTGAACAGCTGCGGGCCAACCTGCTGCGGGCCATTTCCCACGATCTGCGCACACCGCTGACCGCCATCAGCGGCAACGCCGGTATGCTGATGGAAAAAAGCGTTTCTCTGAATGAAAATAGAAAACAGGAAATGTACCGTTCCATCTATGACGATTCCATGTGGCTGGTCAATCTGACGGAGAATCTGCTTTCCATCACCCGAATCGAAAACGGGACCCTGCCGTTGCGGCGGGACGCAGAGATGATTGGCGACATTTTCCATGAAGCGCTTTCCCATGTGGATCGCAGGGCTGCGGAACACGAGATTCGCGTAGAACTTGAGGACGATATGCTGATGGCCAATATGGACGCCCGCCTGATCGTACAGGTCATTATCAATATCGTGAACAACGCCGTCAAGTATACGCCTGAAGGTTCGGATATCTGCCTGTCGGCAAAAAAGGAAAACAGCATGGTCCGCATCGAAATTGCTGACAACGGCCCGGGCATATCCGACGAAGCCAAACAACGGCTGTTTGATATGTTCTATACAGTGAACACCGGCAGCGCCGGGGCGGACAGCCGCCGGGGCCTTGGACTGGGTTTAAGCCTGTGCAAATCCATTGTAGAGGCGCACAGCGGGTCTATTACCGTTCATGACAACCAGCCCCATGGCTCAGTGTTCTCTTTTACACTGCCCTTGGAGGAGGTGAAAATTCAAAATGTATAAGCCCAAAATTCTTGTGGTAGAGGACGACCCTGCCATCACCAATTTAATCCGAACCACGCTGGATACACAGGAATACCAGTACCACACCGCCAAAAACGGCGCAGGCGCGCTCCTGGACGCCGTCTCCTATAACCCCGATGTTATCATTCTGGATCTGGGGCTGCCCGATATGGACGGTGTGGAGATTATCCGCAAGGTGCGCGGATGGAGCAGCGTGCCCATTATTATTGTAAGCGCACGGAGCGAAGATCAGGACAAGGTGGAGGCATTGGACGCTGGAGCAGACGACTACCTGACAAAGCCATTCAGCATTGATGAATTTCTGGCCAGGCTTCGCGTGGCCCTGCGCCGCATCCGAACCGACCAGACTGCCGGGCCGGCCCAGTCCTCCCTGTATCAGAACGGGGAATTAAGGATTGATTATGCGGCGGGATGCGCTTATATGGGGGGAAAAGAAATCCACCTCACCTCCATCGAGTACAAACTCCTGTGCGTACTTGCAAAAAACACGGGAAAGGTACTGACGCACAACTACATTCTGAAAGAGGTGTGGGGAACTGCCCTTGCCGCCGATATCCCTTCCCTGCGCGTTTTTATGGCCACCCTGCGCAAAAAGATTGAACGTGACCCATCTGCCCCCAGGTATATTCAGACCCACATTGGCGTTGGGTACAGGATGATCCGTCAATAGACTCTGCGTTTCAGAGCCGTCCGCTTTTGCGGGCGGCTTTTTGTTTTGGTGGGCCTTTATATGCTTTTAATCCTTGCCCGGAAATGTTAAGAGCACCTTCACGGTTTATATGGTAAGATTCTCTCCAGAAAAGCGGAGAGGAGGGGACCTTTATGATGGATTGTATCATGCTTGCAGTGTTGGCAGGCTGTATCGGTTCCATTATCCTGCTGATCGGCTGGTGCCAGAAGCAGGTGGATAAAAGCGAGTAAGGAGGGAAATCATGATTGTTTTAGGAATCATCATTTTACTGCTGGGTGTTTATTTGGTCTATGCACTTCTTCACCCGGAAAAATTCTAAGTCCAACAGGAGGAAAATCAGATGTTACAAATTGCCTTGACCATTCTCATCTATTTGATTCTGGTCATCCCGGCAGGAGTTTACGTGTATCATATTGCCGCCGGAAAACATACCTTTGCCGATCCGGTATTCAACCGGGTGGACGGCGCTATTTATAAAGTCTGCGGCGTCAATCCCAAAAATGGAATGAACTGGAAGAAATATGCCGTTTCTCTGGTGATAACCAATGGGATTATGATTCTGCTGGGATACATAATCCTGAGAATTCAGAGTATTGGCCTGTTCAATCCCAATGGGATCGGAGCGATGGAGGAATCCCTTTCCTTTAACACCATCATTAGCTTTATGACCAATACCAATTTGCAGCATTATTCCGGCGAGTCGGGGCTGTCCTATCTGTCGCAGATGCTGGTCATCACATTCATGATGTTTGTATCCGCCGCCAGCGGTTACGCTGCCTGCATCGCATTCATCCGCGGCCTGGCAGGCAGGACGAAGGATAACGTCGGAAACTTCTTTGTCGATCTGGTTCGCATCACGATCCGCGTGTTGCTTCCGTTCTCCATTATCGGCGGCCTGCTGCTGGTATGGCAGGGCGTGCCGCAGAATTTTTCTGGGAATGTGGTGGTGGATACCATTGAAGGCGCAAAACAGGTGATCGCCATGGGGCCTGTGGCGGCGCTGGAAATTATCAAGCATCTCGGCACAAACGGCGGCGGATTTTTGGGCGCGAACTCGGCCACGCCGATTGAAAACCCGACCATCATCTCCAACTTGATTGAGCTGTATTCCATGATGCTCCTTCCCGGAGCCTGTGTGATCACCTTTGGCAAGATGATTCGGGACCGCAAACGGGATCTGGCGGCTGCGGTTGTCACAGATGGTGCAGCCGCTGCAATCCCCCAAATCGAAGGTCGGGAAAGCCTGACGGCAAGAATCTTTGGCCGTGAAGGCCGAAGCATCTTCATGGCAATGGGAATCCTGTTTCTGATTGGGCTAGGGGTCTGCTTCTGGGCGGAAAGCCAGGGCAACCCGGCGCTGGCAGAAGTCGGGCTGGCACAGTCCATGGGCAGCATGGAAGGCAAGGAAGTGCGGTTTGGTATCGCCCAATCCGCGATGTTCACAACCACAACGACGTCTTTCACGACCGGTACGGTCAACAATATGCACGACACGCTCACGCCGTTGGGCGGCATGATCCCCCTGCTCCACATGATGCTCAACGTGGTATTCGGCGGCAAGGGCGTTGGTCTTATGAATATGATCACTTATGCGATCCTGGCCGTTTTTATCTGCGGTTTGATGATCGGACGCACGCCGGAATATCTCGGCAAAAAAATCGAAGGCCGGGAGATGAAGCTGGCGGCCCTCTGCATCATCATTCACCCGCTGCTGATCCTGACGTTCTCTGCGCTGGCGGTAGCTACGCCGGACGGTCTGGCTGGTATCACCAACCCCGGTTACCATGGGCTTTCGCAGGTGCTCTATGAATTCGCGTCTTCGGCAGCCAACAACGGCTCTGGCTTTGAAGGTCTGGCGGACAACACGTTGTTCTGGAATATTACCACCGGTCTTGTCATGTTCTTCGGCCGTTATCTCTCGATCGTCTTGCAGTTTGCAATTGCGGGGTCTCTGATGAAAAAGCGGTTTGTCAGTGAATCGGCAGGTACGCTTCATACCGATACCATGGGCTTTGCCGTCATTTTGGTGTTTGTCGTTTACATCTTTGCGGCGTTGACCTTCTTCCCAGTGCTGGCGCTTGGCCCCGTTGCCGAACATTTGACCCTTTGGGCATAAGGAGGAATTACCATGAGCAAAAGGAATCAGAAGCTGGTCACGCCTGCAATTTTACGCCAAGCAGTTATCGGCTCCTTTACAAAGCTGAATCCTGTTTACATGATGAAAAATCCCGTCATGTTTGTTGTGGAAATCGGCTTCTTTATCACATTTGTACTTTCATTTTTCCCGGGCCTTTTTGGGGATGTCAGTTCGGGTACAAATTTGAGAGCATACAATATGATCGTCTGTGCGGTGCTGTTTGTCACCGTCCTGTTCGCAAACTTCGCAGAATCAGTGGCGGAAGGACGGGGCAAAGCGCAAGCCGCCAGTCTGAAAAAGACGCAGAAGGATACACAGGCCCGTCTGCTGCTGGAGGACGGCACGGAGAAAACAGTTCTGTCCAGCGAATTGAAAAAAGGCGATGTCGTCATGGTGAAGGCGGGCGAGATCATCCCCGGCGACGGAGAGGTTATTGAGGGCATCGCTTCGGTAGACGAGTCGGCCATCACGGGTGAGTCCGCTCCGGTGGTGCGGGAATCCGGCGGCGATTTCTGTTCCGTGACCGGCGGCACAACGATCGTATCCGACTGGCTGAAAATCCGCATCACCTCTGACCCGGGCAGCAGCTTTCTTGACCGCATGATCGCTCTGGTCGAAGGCGCTTCCCGAAAAAAGACGCCCAACGAAATCGCGCTGAATACGCTTTTGGTCTCTTTGACCATCATTTTTCTGATCGTTATCGTAACGCTGTATCCGATTGGACTGTATTCCGGCGTACAGCTGCAAACTTCTACCCTGATCGCTCTTTGCGTATGCCTGATCCCGACGACCATTGGCGGCCTGCTTTCCGCCATCGGCATTGCAGGTATGGACCGCGTGACCCGGTTCAATGTCATCGCTATGTCCGGCAAGGCTGTGGAGGCCTGCGGCGATGTGGACACCATGATTCTGGATAAAACCGGCACCATCACCTACGGCAACCGCCTGGCCGCCGATTTCTTCCCCGTGGGAGGCGCCTCCCGCAGCGAACTGATCCGCTGCGCCGCCCTGACAAGCTTGCATGACGATACCCCAGAGGGCAAGTCCACATTGGAGCTTGCTCGTCATCTGGGCGATACGAGCCAGGACGCGGCGGGCGCTGCATATATTGAATTTACTGCGCAGACCCGGATGAGCGGCGTGGACCTGCCCGACGGCACAAAAGTACGAAAGGGGGCGGCCGAAGCCATTGAGCAGTATGTAAAGTCTATGGGCGGTACGATCCCCGCCGACCTGCATGAGCAGGTTGACAAAATTTCCAGCCTTGGCGGTACGCCGCTGACGGTCTGTGAAAACAACCGAATTCTGGGTGTTATCTATCTGAAAGACACTGTGAAGCCCGGCATGGTGGAGCGATTTGAGCGCCTGCGCGCCATTGGCATCAAGACCATTATGTGTACCGGCGACAATCCGCTGACCGCAGCGACTATCGCCAAAGAAGCGGGCGTGGACGGTTTTATTGCTGAATGCAAGCCGGAAGATAAGATTGACATCATCAAAAAAGAGCAGGCAGAGGGCAAAATCGTTGCCATGACCGGCGACGGCACCAACGACGCGCCCGCGCTGGCGCAGGCGAATGTGGGCCTTGCCATGAACAGCGGCACCACCGCGGCCAAAGAAGCTGCCAATATGGTGGATCTGGACTCCGATCCCACGAAGATTCTGGAGGTCGTGGAGATTGGTAAGCAGCTTCTGATTACGCGAGGCAGCCTGACGACTTTCTCCATCGCCAATGACATTGCAAAATATTTTGCCATTATTCCCGCCATGTTTATGATGGCGATCCCGCAGTTGAGCGTTTTGAACATCATGCACCTGGCGACGCCCTACAGTGCGATTTTGTCAGCACTGATCTTTAACGCCATCATTATCCCCTGCCTGATTCCCCTGGCCATGAAGGGCGTAAAATACCGGCCTATGTCCTCCGGGCGACTGCTGGCACGGAATATGCTGATTTATGGCCTTGGCGGCGTCATCACGCCGTTTGTCGGAATCAAGATTATTGATACGTTGATTGCTCCGATGCTTACGGCAATCGGTGTGGTTGGTTTTTAAAGAAAGGTGGATATGGGATGAAAGAATCTGTTAAACGTATATTACATAGCGCACGTCAAACAATCGGCGTTACGGTTATTCTGATGCTGGTCTGCGGCCTGCTGTTCCCCTGCCTGCTGACAGGGCTGTCCGCCCTGATTTTCCCTCACCAGGCAGGCGGGAATCTTCTCACGGTCAACGGGCAAACGGTAGGCGCGGAATATGTCGGCCAGGAATTTACCGAGGATTATTATATGTGGAGCCGTCCCTCTGCGTATCATTACAATGTATATGTGGAAGGGGAGGATGGGAAGCTGTACTACAATGACGGCACGGAATTTCCCGGAATCGGTTCCGGTTCCAACAATTACGCGGCGACCAATCCGGCGCTGGCCGAACGCGTGGAGGCGGACATCAAGGCATTTCTGGAGAAAAATCCCGGCGTAAAGCGGGAGGATATCCCCACCGATTTGCTGACGGCCTCCGGTTCCGGCCTGGATCCGCACATTTCCCCGGCTTCCGCCGAAATACAGATCCCCCGGATCGCTGAAGCGTCCGGGCTTACAGAGGAAGAGATCGAAGATATCGTGTCAGAAAATACCCAGGGCAAAGTCTTTGGCGTCTTTGGCGAGGAGACTGTCAATGTGCTCAAAATCAATATCGAGATCGCACAGCGGATGGGAATCCTGTGACAGAGGTGGACGGCTATGGAGGAGATGCACTATTTTAAAGAATCGCAACGGGAAGAAATCCCCGTTCCCGATTTTAAGGGTAACATTACACGGAAACTCCTGCTGCAATTTCTGTGCGACCTTTGCACCTGGGCGCAGGCTATGCCGGTCACCAGCGTTGGAATTAAAAAAGATGCGCATAGCCTCTATATCCTTTTTCGCAATTTTGCGTTTTCCGAGCAGGATTTCTGGCAGACATTCGGCGGGTATCTGATCGCTCTCCGACCAAAATGGAAAATCGGCATCTTTGGCACAGAACTTTCTTCACAGGAAACGGCAGCATTGTTGCTGGACCAGCAAAACGGAAAATTCTATGCGGTTCAAAAAACAATCTCAGGCTGCTATGCGGACAGCATCCGTTCTCTCTGCCTGCGGATTGAATGTGCCGACACAGAGGACGCTGCGATGGTGAACTTGCTCTGTCAGCATATGGACTGGCAGAGCGGGATTCTTGTGGCAGATTGGGATCTGTGCGAGGCATTTGAACGGGAGTACATCCCGTGGTTACATCAGAGTACCTGCTACTGTTATGGGAATCTGTCAGAAGATCAGGAACAGCAGGACTACCTGGACGTGTTATCCTTCCCGCAGAAGGTCGGACTCTGGCTGCAATTCCTGGAAAATGGAATTGATTATGAGGAATTTGCATGGATCTATGACAGAATTTTCGCACAGGAGCTGAACGACCGAATCGAATGGGAGCTGGCCGTATATGTAGCCCTGAACCAACTGGAGTACGCCTTGAAAATATCCGAATCAGAGTTTGAGCTATACGATGGGAGCGGCGAGAAGCGATACTTCAGTTTTAACAGCGAGCAAAACGCCCAGCGCGTTTTTCTCAAACTTCTATTCCCGTTAAATGTCTGATTTTAACACGACTTACTGTTATGTTTTCCCTAAATCAATAGCGCAGACGGATGTGTTGCGCCAAGCGGGATAGCTGTCTGCGCTGTATACGGTAAACCTATAACCAATAACAAAAGATAAGGGACAGAAATGGCATCACCGCTCCTGTCCCTTATCATCTTTTTTTGACTTAAAAATCGGGTGCTCTTTCTGCGCCTGCCGCACCATTCTCCGTACTGCCTGCTGTTCTATATCTTCATTCAGCATCCGAGAAACCGCCTTTTTGCTGTCAAACATCAAAAGCGGGCTGTACTTCTCGCCGTAAACCTGCTGTACCCGGTTCTCCGCTTCCTGCTCCTTGCCGGGGCGGATGGCATGCCTTGCTTCATGCAGCTGCACCGGGTCGAAGCCGTGGGCCTGCTCCCGAAGCCCGGCATACTCATTCAGGGCAGCATCCAACTCAGCGGAATATTTCTGCTCCTGTTCTTCCAGTCGTTTCAGGTTCTGCTCCATGGCAGCGATGTCTTTAGGGAATTGATCGGCAGCATTTTCCTCGGAATATGCCAGCGACGCCAGAAGCAGATTCTTTTCCGAACGCAGTTCCTCCAGATCCTCTGTCAGCGCCGCAATTTTAGCCGCCAGTTCCCGGTGCCGGAACACATGGACAGCAGGGAATGACTTTTTCTCGGAGAGCAGACTGCGGCGTTCTTTCATCTTATTCCGTATGTCCTTTGCCAGCTGATTGTACTGCGTGAGGGCAGGGCGCAACGTATTCAGCGAAGCGTTCAGGCGTTCCTTGCCCTTGCGGAGATACCCCAGCTGATAACAGAACAGCAGCAGATTTTTACGCAGATTCTCCATGGCCTCGGCAAGTGCCGGGATGGTATTTTTGACTGTCTGAGCCAGCTTTTTGACCTGTCCCCTCAGCTCCCGGAGCAAGGCATTGTCCGCCTTGATCTGCCGGTTCAGTTCACACCGGTCAAAGATAATACCTTTTTTCTCCATGGCTCTGGCAACTACGCCCTCGTGGATCGTAGGTCGTTCCTCCAGGCCACGCTCGGCATGGCTGCGGTGATCGATGCGGCTGTCGTGACCGGCCAGCTCCAGGCAGCGGTTCGCCGCTGTGGCCCACGCCTCCCTCCAGGCAAGCAGCTGTTCTTCGCTGTTCCACCGCGCAGAGATCCGCAAGGTGCGCAACACCATCCGAAAGAAACTGCAAAAGAAGTTGTATGCCCATCTGTGTCAGATGCAGGATGAAGGCAAAAGCCTGACGCTGCGGGAGCGGCAGTTTATGGAGGAATATGCTGCGTTGCTTGGGGAAAAGGGAAAAGACGCTGTGATACGCCGGGAGAACAAGACCAAACGGCGCAGGAAAAAAGCCGCCCTTGACGGCGGCAAGGGCAGCGAGTAATATAAAACTATGAAGTAAGATTACATGGTAGAAGGAGGGTATTCATGGAACATACCGAAGCAAAGCAGGCCATGAAAGAACTGACCATGATGTTGATTTATCTTTCCCGTTTTTGCGAACGGGAAAAGTTCGCGGAAGCCAAACACTTCTATGCCTGGAAAGGTTACGATTTTGATGTGCTGAATGGACTGGACGATGAAGATTTGATCCGTCAGGGTAGCCGCAGGAGCAAGAGCGTTTATTTGACCGAAACGGGCAAGGAATACGCCCAGTCGCTACTCGAAAAGTATGGTATTGACGATTGGAAGTGAGGAACGGTGGCATGAAGAATCTGTTTGAACAGTCCCGTTCTCATTGGGTGCGGTATGACCGCTATGAGCTGAAAACCGCCGCTGATGGAAAGCGGTACGTCACACCGGCGAAAGACGCGAAGCCCGATGTGTATAACCCCATGAAGGAGATGCCCGGTATGGTGCTGGACGCGCTTAATGTGGGGATGCTGATGATGGGCCGCAGGAAAGATGTGGACGTGGAAACGGCCATTCTGGAATTTGTCACAAAGTACGGCCTGCTGGGCTTGATGACGGCGCTGCCCACCACGCCGTCTTTCATGGATTACGAGGCTGTTTACCTGCCGAAGAATCACTTCATCAAGGCAGAGACGATGGAGACGGAGGATTATCTGGCGCTGTTCTATCCCTTTGAGCAACTGGACATGGTGAAAAAGGGCGTGGAATCTGACTGGACGGTTTCAAATGACCGCACGATGATCGCGCTGACCATGACCTTTGCCGACGAGCCAATGGCGAAAACGATGAGCTTCCAACGTGAATATGCGGAACCCTACGATTGGATCGCCCAGCAGCTCAAGGACTGGGCCTTCACGCTGACGACTTCCATTTTGTATTACCACGATTACGATTCCATCGATGAGGGAACTCGGAACCTGTACCGCAAGGCGATGGCGGCCTTTGGCGGGATCGCGCCCAGCTACCACATCGAGCTGCTGGAAAAGCCGACGATTTACTGGGACTTCCACTCGCTTTTGCTGGGTATCCAGATGATGTTCAGCTTCATGCTGGTGGACGAGGCAAGACCGCTGCGGCTGTGCAAGCACTGCCAGAAGGTGTTTATGAGCAGCCGCGCCAACGCCGTTTTTTGCAGCGCACGGTGCAAAAACCAGTATAATGTTTATAAAAGCCGGGGAAAACAGAAAGAACAGGATGGTGACGAAAATGCCTGAGAGCCAGAATACGGAATGGAAAAGCAAGTGGAAGGACGAATATCTCGAATGGATCTGCGGCTACGCCAACGCGCAGGGCGGCAAAATCTATATCGGCTGCGATGACGAAGGGAATGTCGTGGGCCTGCCTAACGCCCGCAAGCTGCTGGAGGACATTCCCAATAAAATCCGGGACGCAATGGGCATTATTGTCGGTGTCAACCTGTTGGACGAGGACGGCAAGGAATACATTGAGATCGACGTGCCGCCGTATCCCATCGGCATCTCCTGCAAGGGCGTCTACTACTACCGCAGCGGCAGCACCCGGCAGATTCTGACCGGCCCGGCGCTGGAGGCCTTCCTCATGCGCAAGCGGGGTGCTACCTGGGACAATCTGCCGCTACCGGCTTTTTCGCTGGACGATGTGGATGACGAAACGGTGGCTCATTTTAAGCAGTGGGCCGCCAAAAAGGGACGCATTGACCGAAGCGTGCTGGATGAGCCAAAAGACGTGCTGATGGAAAAGCTGCACCTGATGAACGGCCCGTATCTGACCAATGCAGCCATGCTCCTGTTTAGCAAAGACCCGGAGAAATGGCAGCTGGGTGCGTATGTGAAAATCGGCTATTTTGAGACAGACTCGGATTTGCTGTATCAGGATGAAATCCACGGTTCCATTCTGGAACAGATCGACAAGATCGTGGAGCTGGTGTATCTCAAGTACATGAGGGCCAAAATCACGTATGAGGGGATGCAGCGGATCGAGCGGTACTTTGTGCCGGAAGAAGCCCTGCGGGAAGCCTTGCTGAACGCCTTATGCCACAAGCAGTACCAATCCGGCGTACCCATCCAGATCAGTGTCTACGAAGATAAGCTGTACATCGCCAACTGCGGATGCCTGCCGGAAAACTGGACGCTGGAAAACCTGATGAACAAGCACGCTTCCAGCCCCTACAACCCCAACATTGCCCATGTGTTCTATCTGGCGGGCTTTATTGAGAGCTGGGGACGTGGCATTGAGAAAATCTGCTCTGCTTGTGAAAAGGACGGCGTACCACAGCCGGAATATACCATCAATCCCGGTGACATTATGATAAAATTCACCGCACCGGAAGATCGGGTCATCCGTTCTGTTACCGGCAGGGTGACAGAAAAGGTAACAGATAAGGTGACAGATACGCTGGATGAGACATCACTGAAAATTCTGAATCTCCTTGCCGTCGATCCAGCATACACAACGACTTTCCTTGCCGAAAACCTGTCTCTGAGCCGGAAAACCGTGTCGCTTAGATTAAAAATGCTCAAAGGGGCTGGCTTGATTGAGCGCATCGGTTCCGACCGCAAAGGATACTGGAAGTTGCTGAAATAACGAAAAATGCCCTCACGGCAGGCTTATACGGCTTGCTGTGAGGGCATTGCTGCTTATTCTGCGTACACAAGTTCATGCAGAACGATTTCTTCTGCCCGGCTGTGGATGCCATTTCTCCGGCGCACCCACTCCATCTGATCGGCGGCTTTCAGTGCCTCGGTCACGCCTTCCCGGCGCATCAGGGCAGTCTCGATGATGTCCAGCCGGGTTTTGCAGGCAGCGTCGATCTCTGCCAAATGGGGAAAGAGTTTTTCCGTGAGCAGCAGGATACTGTAAAGGGCCGGACGGTGGTCTTTCAGATAGACACGGCGCATCCGGCCATATTTGCAGATGTGGTACTCCCTTGTGTCTGACAATACGAGATTGGGAATCAGATAATCCCCATATTGGGTGTAGGTCAGTTTCATAACGGCCTCCTTTGTGGGAATGTGTGGAGTTGACAGTTACGGTCAGGTGCAGGGCATCCCTCCTTCATCACAACGGTCTTTTCATTCGCCACAAATGAGCCGCAGTCATGATGTAATTTTCGGTGGTGTAATCCACCCTTTATAAATTACATCATGACGGAATATCTGATGAAAAACTCTTATACGGACAGCATAGAGACCATCATGAGCGTTAAGGAGGAATATTGGGATTACCTGGATTCCCTGAACGGGCACAGGAGTGTCGATGAGCAGCTGCGGGTGATTGCGGAGAACAGAAGTCAGTGGTGCCCGGATTTGGAATACGCGGGCGAGCTGTGCCAGTATGCGGTGGCGGATCTGGACCGCAATGGCAGATACGAGGTGATCGTCTCCGATATGGCCGGATATGAGTGTGAGCTGCAAGGATGCGGACGGGAACGCTATCTCAGAAGAGGAGTATGAGAGTGCGGCGGACAACTATTTTTCCGGCTGGCAGAAGAGTGAGATTCATCTGGGCTGGCAGGATGTGAGTGGGCTGGCGGATGATACGGAGGGTGCCGCAGCGCAGCTGGAGCAGTCGCTGAATGTGTACTCCAGCCACCTGGGAGAGTCCGGTTAAGCGGCCCTGTTTTACACAGCCTTATTCAAACAAAGCACGGCAGTCCCTGCGCGTTTAGCGCGCAGGGACTGCCGTGATGACCTTAAGCTCCTGCTCCAGACGGTATTTCATCTCCGCGGCGATGTGGCTGTCAGTAATCAGAATATCGATTTCATTCCATTTGGCCACCTCGATAAAGGATGAGGTGGCAAATTTGGAGCTGTCCATCAGCACCACCTTTGTGCTGCTCCGCTCTATAAACTGGCGCTTGGCGTCCAGCTCAGGATAGGAGGCTGAGCAGATTCCGCTGTGGTTCCAGACGCCGCTGGAGCCCATGAAGCAGAGATCCATGGCAATGTTTTCAAAGGCGTTCCGGGTGATATTTCCATGGAAGGACATGTCACTCCGTATCAGGCGGCCGCCGCTGAAATACAGGTCATGTCCGCTGTCCAGGAGAGCGGTCATGCTTGCCCAGGAGTTGGTAAAGATAGTTTTGGGCGAGAGCGCTCTCATCTCTGAGGCCAGGAATGCCACAGTGCTTCCGCTGTCCAGGCCGATGGTGCAGGGGCCGGAAGGGATCAGCCTTAAGGCCTCCCGGGCGATAGCGAGCTTTTCGGCGTAATGGGAGGTTTCCCGGAACTGCAGATCGGCGGTCGGGCCGTTTTCGGCGAGCTGCGCCCCGCCGTACACCTTTTTCAAAAGGCCTCTTTTTTCTAGGTAATTGAAATCCTGGCGCACGGTCTCGTGCGATACGTCCAGAAGCTTTACTGCTTCTGTGATTTTAAGAAATTTCTTTTCTTTCAGAAGCTCTACGATCTGATTTCTGCGTTCGGAGATTTCGGACGCCTTCATAAGAGTTTTCCTCCTTCTTTATTACCGCTGATAGGAATGTGAAAATTGGTTCTCCCGGGGGATGCCATGCGGCGCGGTATAATGCTTGACGACATTATAGCATGTAATTTCAAGAAATGACAGGGAAAACTTGAAACTTCAAGTTTTTCCTTGAAAGTTGTCGGGAATTTTGCAGAAAATCTATGGAAAATAAGTCAGATCGGAATTATAATAAGGACAGAAATGGAATTTCGGAAGACACAGGAAGGATTTCCGGTCAAATCAGGACGAGAATCAGAAAGGAGATTTGCAGTTATGAAAAAGATTATGCTGACTGGCGGAAAGGGATTTTTCTGCTCCAGACTGGCGGACTACTACAGGGACAAGTATGAATTTCTGGTAACGGATAAGGAGGAGCTGGATTTTACAGATGCGAAAGCGGTGGATGCCTGCGTGGGTGAATACCGGCCGGACATTATCGTTCACGCCGGCGCGATTGCGGTGACGGATTTCTGTAATCAGCATCCGGATGTGGCTCACCGGATCAATGTGGACGGCGCGGTAAATGTGGCAGAGGCGGCAGCCAAATACAAAAGCGCAATGGTATTTATCAGCTCTGAGCAGGTATTCAACGGCAATACGGCAGGCTCACCCTTTCAGGAGGAGGACGAGGCAGTGCCCAATACCGTATACGGCGAAAACAAGCTGGAAGCGGAAGGACTTTTGAGGAATATTCTGGGAGAGCTCTGGATTGCCCGGTTTACCTGGATGTTCGGCCTTCCTGAGCGCGGAAAAAACATGTCCAACGGAATCCTCTGGGATACGCTGACCAAGCTCTGGAACCAGGAGACGATCGTGGCGTCCCGGCACGAATTCCGCGGTATGGCTTACGTCTATGAGACGATTGCCAATTTTGAGAGGCTGTTCGAGAGCCCCTACGGAACCTATCACCTGGGCGCGACAAATAATCACAGCCGTTATGAGATTGTGGAGCATATTATCCGCCTGCTTGGTATGGAGGATAAGCTGCCTCAGGTACTGAAGGAGGATACGGTGAAGTATCTGGATCATAACCGGGACGTGCGGCTTGATACCTCAAAGGCGAAAGAGGCGGGAATGGTATGGACCGATACCTGGGACGCCGTGGAAATCTGCCTGAAGGAGTTCGGAGTGATCCGGTAAAGGGGCAGAAGGAGTCCTGCCTGAAAGGCTTTTTCAAAAGGCCCGGCCCGGAAGCGCAGCTTCCCTGTCCGGGCCTTTTGCTTACAAAACAGAAGAAACGGGGGTATCAGACAGATGGAAAAAACAGAATGGGAAGAGAAAACCAGGGCTGCCAGAGCGTGCTGGGAGGATCTGGTCTTTGAACGCTTTGACAGCGCAGTGGCCTGGCAGCTTGGCTGCAGGCTTCATCAGAAGGCTGAGGAACGGGGGCTCTGCATTGCGGCCAGTGTGACGCTGAACCGCAGGAGGCTGTTTTATATGGCGATGGACGGTACGGCGCCGGTCAACGAACGATGGATTGCGCGCAAGGAAAATACGGTGTATACTTTTTTTGAAAGCTCCTATGAGAAATCGCTGTACATGCAGCTGAAAAATGATTCCATCGGTCCCAGGTACGGATTAAACGGAGCGGACTACGCGGCTGCCGGAGGCAGTGTGCCGGTGCAGGTGCGCGGTATGGGAATCGCAGGGACGGTCACAGTCTCCGGGCTTACGGAGGAAGAGGATCATGCCCTGGCAGCTGAGGTGATGCGGGAGTATCTGGAGGAGCAGGAAAGGAGAAGGGTATGAAAATTCAGTTAAGAGAGCAGATGTTTTCCGATAAGGAACAGCTGTTTCTGGACGACGGAGAGCTGAAGGCCTATCTGTTCCGGTACGACAGCGGCGTCTGCGGGGTGAAGCTTGAGAACAGCAAGGGTTATATCGTCGTACTTCCCTATCAGGGGCAGATGGTCTGGGACGCCGTATTCTGCGGACGATCCCTGAAGATGAAAAATGCCTGCCGTATTCCGAAATTCCGGAAGGAATTCCGCGATACGTATGGCTGCTATGTCATGCACTGCGGAATCCTCCGCATGGGCTGCCCGTCTGAGAAGGATACGCATCCGCACCATGGGGAGCTTCCTTACGTGACCTACGACGAGGCAGCCATTGTCTCCGGAGAGGATGAGAAGGGGCGCTACCTGGCGGTGACGGGGCTGTACGAGTACTATAAGGTCTTTGCGGATCATTATGCCGCCCGCCCGATGACGAAGCTGTATGCGGGCTCTTCGCTTATCGATATCCGCCTGGAGGTGGAGAATATGGGAAGCGCTCCGATGGATCTGATGTACCAGTGCCATATCAACAATGCGGCGGAGGCCGGGGCGAAAATCTATCAGACTCTTCCGTGGGATGAGGAGCATATGTCTGCCCGCCTGAGTATTCCGCAGTACAGCGAGGTGAATCCGAAGTTCCTGGAGCTCCTGGACCGGGTAAGAGAGGATGTGTCGGTAACCCGCGTTATCGGGAAGGACGACGTCTACGATCCGGAGATCGTAACCTTCCTGCGCAGTCCGGTGAAGGATGAAAACGGCTTTGTACATTATCTGTACCAGCATCCGGACGGAAGTGCGGATTATACGACCTATGACGCGAATGTGCTGAACTGTGCAGTGCGCTGGATCGTATATCACAGGGACTGGCAGGCGATGGGCATGGTGCTTCCCGGAACGGCAGAGCCGGAAGGCTACCTGGCGGAGAAGGAGAAAGGAAATGTCCGCAGCCTTCCGGGCGGAGAGACCTTTGTGTCTGAAATTACGGCAGGGTATTTGGCTTCGGAAGAGGCTGAGCAGAAAAAGGAACTGATTCAAAGGATTATGGGAGAGTAAAAGGGAGGTTTTAAGATGCAGAGACTGGACAAGATATTTACAAAGAAAAAGCCGATTATCGGAATGGTGCATCTGCGCCCGCTTCCGGGATCGCCGCTGTATGATCCGGCGTCGATGGGAATGAAAAAAATCCTTGAGACTGCAAAGGAAGAGGCAAAAATGCTGGAGGACGCCGGCGTGGACGGCGTTCAGGTGGAGAATATGTGGGACATTCCCTATCTCCAGGGAGAAAAGATTGGGCCGGAGACGGTGGCGGCTGTGGCCGTAGGCGTCTATGAGGTGGCGAATTCTGTCTCCATCCCTGTGGGCGCGGAGATTCATATGAACGGAGCGGACAAGGCGCTGGCCTGCGCGGTGGCAGGCGGAGCCCGCTGGGTGCGGGTGTTCGAATGGTGCAACGCCTTCATTTCCCAGTCGGGATATATCGAGGCCATCGGCGGACAGCTGGCGCGCATGAGAAGCAGCCTGAAGGCAGAGGATATCGCGTTCCTGTGCGACGTCAATGTAAAGCACGGAAGCCACTATATTATTCATGACCGCAGCGTGGAAGAGCAGGCGATGGATATCGAGGCGCAGGACGGAGACGCAGTGATCGTCACGGGATTTGACACGGGAATGCCGCCCAGCGTAGATAAGGTGGAAAGCTGCAAGAAGCGTGTCGGACTGCCGATTTTCCTGGGAAGCGGACTGACTGTGGAAAATATTCCGGAGCTTCTGGGCTGTGCAGACGGAGCGATCGTGGGAAGCTATTTTAAGAAGGACGGAAACTGGAAGAACGAGGTCGATCCGGAGCGCGCCCGGGCGTTTATGGCGGCTGTAGAACGCCTCAGAGGCTGAGAAAAAATCCGGAGGAGCAGGCCTGCAGCCGCAGGAAGCTCTTCCGGATTTTTGCGTTTCTGTATTTTTATATCCTGATGTTTTGTAAGAATTCGGGTGGAAATCAGAGTTCCACTCCGCGCTCCTTCAAAAAGGCAAGCACGCGCTCCTCCGGCTGGATCGAGTTCTGTGCGCCGAGAGTCATCGCAGAGAGAGCGCCGCAGGCGCTTCCGATCTTCAGGCAGGTCTCGATGTCATAGCCGTTTGCCAGTCCGTAGGCCAGTCCGCCGTGGAAGGAGTCTCCGGCAGCGGTGGTATCCACTGCTGTGATGGGGAAGGCGGGAACGCTGATGGCTTCTGTTCCATTAGAATAGAAAGCGCCCTTTTCTCCCATGGTGACGCAGAGATTTTTTACGCCTTTGTCCATGAACCACTGGGCGGTCTTTTCTTTCCACTCTTCGATGGGCATATCGGAACGCAGGATGCCGGTGTAGAATTCACTTTCTGTCTCATTCGGCGTAATGAAGTCCACAAGAGGATACACCTCCTCGGGAAGGGGAAGGGCCGGCGCCGGGTTCAGGATTGTGATGGCTCCTGCCTCGCGGGCCAGCTTCAGGCCGTAAATCACAGCGTCCATATTGATCTCGGTCTGGGTAATGAAAACGGCTGCCTGCTCGATGACGTCGCGTCCGTTGTCGATCATTTCCTTTGTAATATGGTGGTTTGCTCCCGGAGCGTAAACCAGCATGTTGTCTCCGTTCGGATCGACGTAGATGGAAGCGCAGCCGGTCCGGTTCGTTTCGGAAACATGAATGCGGCTGCAGTTGATGCCTTTGGATTTGAGGGCTTCCAGTACGGCGCTGCCCTGCATGTCGTTTCCGACCTGTCCGATCATGGCGGTGGGAACGCCCATCTGAGCCGACTGAACGGCCTGGTTTGCGCCCTTGCCGCCTCCGAACATATCGACAGAGAAGCCGGCTACCGTCTCCCCGCGGGCGGGAAGCCGTTCCGCAGAGGCTGTGATGTCATAGTTGATGCTGCCAAGAATAACGATTTGTTTGCTCATAGCTGCAGATTCCTTTCTACTGGTATTTTTCCTGTTTTAAGAAAAAAGGATAAAAGTTGGAAAACACAAAACAAAATTGGAAATCCAAGTTTTAAACCGTGCTTTTGGATTTGAAACAGGCTCTCATGAAATTATATAATAAATGGATGGAAAAAGCAAATGGAAATTGTCGTAATTCCCATAAAATGGAGATAAAACACAATAAAAATTGTAGAAAAGTTCTATTTTCGGTTGACAAGACCGGGAGACAGTGTTAAAATCATAACATCACTTGGGAATGCAAATCCAATTTTCCAAAAGAAAACCCCAAACTCGGTTGGAATAGAGTGGAGTTTGTTGGATTTTGAGTTGGAAAGAATGGAGCTGCTGACCAGACAAAAACTTCATACTATCAGGGAGGAAGCAAAAATGAAGAAGAGATTGCTTGCAACATTGCTTGCCTGCGCTATGACGGCCACACTGCTTGCTGGCTGCGGCGGTGGAACAGATGATACGGCGAGCACCACAACCGAGGAGACGACAGACGCGGCAGAAACGGAAGAGACGACCGATGCAGCGGCAGAGGAGACGACGGACGCAGCTGAGACAGAGGATGCAGCCGAGACTGCAGATACTCATGTAAGGTACGACGACATTAAGGAAGAGCTTGGAGCGATTCCGGCAGCAGCAAAGGATATGACCTTCAACATCGGATTCTGCGGCAAGGCCTTCGAGAACGAGTTCTGGAGAATGGAGAAGGAAGGCGCAGAGGCAGCGGCAGCGGCTCTTCAGGAGCTTGGACTGGATGTAACCGTAACAGCACAGTCTGCGGCAGGCGAGTCTGACGTACAGGGTCAGGAAACCGTAATGAAGGCTATGAGCAACGGCGATTATGACGCGCTGATGGTAGCCCCGATTTCCGATACAAACCTGACAGCTGCTATCGAGGCGGCACAGGAAGCAGGCATCCCGATGACCTATGTAAATGATAAGGATGCGAACGTAGACCTTCCGGAAGTAGTAGCATACCACAAAGAGACTGCTGAGATGGCAGCAGAGTGGATTGCCACAAAGCTTGGCGGAACAGGAAAGGTAGCTGTAATCCAGGGTCTTCCGACTGCAGAGGCTGCACGTCTTCGTACAGACTGCTTTGTAGACTACATGGAAGCAAACTATCCGGATATCGAGGTAGTGGCACAGCAGAACGCTGACTGGGACCGCACCAAGGCAAAGGATATCGCTACGACAATCATTCAGAACAATCCGGATATCGGCGCTTTCTATGCAAACAATGACACCATGGCAATGGGTGTTCTGGAGGCTGTAAAGGAAGCTGACCTGCTGGGCAAGGTTCTGGTAGTTGGTACAGACGGAACGACTGAGGCTCTGGACTCCATCAAGGCTGGAGAGCTGAGCGCGACTGTCAATGACTTCCCGTATTATCAGGCACAGGTAGCAGTAGAGATGCTGGTTCGTACACTGGCTGGACAGGACGTTCCGGAAAAGATCTACTCTCCGCACGCTGTTATCGATTCTGAGAACTGCGACCTGAGCAATGAGGAAGTTCTTGGATGGACTGGATTCACTGTAGAGGAATAATCTTGACAAGTAAACCCGGTTTACAGAGAAGGTAAAGCAGAAAGGATGTCCGGGGCAGCATGGCTGCTCCGGACATTTATACGGAAGCAAGAAGCATTGGACTAAGAGAGGTGGCGTATCAGTGGAAAAATATATTGAGTTTCAGCATATCACCAAGATTTTTCCAGGCCAGAAGGCGTTAGACGACGTGTCCTTTTCAGTGAAGGAAGGGGAAGTGCATGCGCTGCTTGGCGAGAATGGTGCCGGTAAATCAACTCTGTTGAATATTCTGCACGGAATGTTTCCGGCCACCGAAGGTAAGGTTTTTATTGAGGGGAAAGAAGTAAAATTTAAAAACGCGCTGGACGCGATTGATTTCGGAATCGCGAAGGTGCATCAGGAAATCAATGTTGTTCCTGAACTGACAGTAGCTCAGAACCTGATGCTGGGCGGCGAGCCCCAGAAGGGAGTGCTGCTGGACAAAAAGAAGATGGAGCAGGAAACACAGGAGCTGCTGGACAGGCTGGGCTGCGATTTTAAGGCGGATGACAAGGTGGGCAGTCTTTCAGCCGGAAAAAAACAGATGATTCAGATCGCAAAGGCTCTGTACCGCCATGCAAAGGTTATCTCCTTTGACGAGCCTACATCATCTTTAAGTAACGCGGAAGTTAAGACCCTGTTTGGAATTATCCGGGACCTGAAGGCACAGGGCATAACAATCTTATATATCAGCCATAAGATGGATGAGATTTTTGAAATCTGTGACCGGGCAAGCATTCTCCGGGACGGACAGTATATCACAACGCTGAATCTTGCAGACACGACGGAGGAGGTCCTGGTGCAGAACATGGTGGGCCGTGACGTGTCCATGTTTGCGCGCCGGCAGAAGCCGTCCTGCGCTGACAGAAGCAAGGTAGTCCTGAAGGTAGAGCACTTGAGCGGCCCCGCAGGCTTTGAGGATATCAGCTTTGAGCTGTATAAGGGCGAGATTCTGGGCTTTTTCGGACTTGTAGGAGCTATGCGTACTGAGGTGATGCGCGCGATCTTTGGGGCAGATAAGACCTATGGAGGCGATGTGTACTACAACGGGCAGAAGCTTCCGGAAAACCGTACGCCGAACACGACTGTAAAAATGGGCATCGGCCTGGTATCTGAGAACCGTAAGGAAGAGGGCTTTGTAAAGAACTTCAATAATGCAGACAATATTGCGCTGGCAAGCCTGAAAAAGTATATGAAGGGCATTTTTGTCAACCGGAAGATCAAGGATGACAATGCGCTGAAGGTAGGTAAGACGGTAGGCCTGACGCCCAACGATCCGGAATTTATGACCGTGAGCCTTTCAGGCGGCAACGCTCAGAAGGTAATTCTGGCAAAGTGGCTTTCCACAGATGCGGACATCCTGATTATGGACGAACCGACCAAAGGTATCGATATCGGGGCGAAGGCGGAGATTTACAAGCTGATGGAGGAGATTGTCGCTTCTGGAAAATCCATTATCATGGTGTCTTCTGAGATGACAGAGGTAGTCGGCATGAGTGACCGTATGCTGATTATGAGAGAGGGCCATCTGGTTGGAGAGCTGGAACGTCAAGAATTTGAAGAAGAACGTATTATTACCTATGCAGTAGGAGGTAGCCAGACATGATGAAAAAGCTTTTTAAAAACAATTTCCGGGAGCTGAGCGTTATTATCGCCATCCTGGCAATGGCGCTGATTTTCGGTGTTTTGAATCCCGCTTATCTCCGCCCTGTGAACCTGATTGATATTCTGGATCAGGCGACGATTTACGGCCTGATGGGTGTGGGCATCATGCTGCCGATTATCACCGGCGGTATCGATATTTCTGTAGGCTCCGCGCTGGCGTTTGCCGGCTGCGTGGTGGCGCAGCTTGCAGTGGCAGGCGTGAATCCGGTGCTTTGTATGCTGGTAGGCCTGATTGTAGGCTTCCTCGCAGGCCTGCTGAATGGCTTCCTGATTTCGAAGATGAAGCTGCAGCCGTTCATCGCTACCATGGGTACCCAGTCTGTATACCGCGGTGTTGCTTACATCATTACAAATGGATATCCTGTGCTTGGCGTTCCGGATTCCTACCGTGATATGCTGAACTTTAAGATTATCGGCGATATCCGCATTTCTATTGTAATCTTCCTGGTGTGGGCTGTGATTGTCTATATTCTGCTTCGGAAAACCCGCCTTGGTACATATATCTATGCAATCGGCGGAAATATGGAAGCGGCGAGACTCTCCGGTGTGCGCGTGGAGCTGATTCAGATGATGGCTTACGCAATCGGTATGCTGGGTACGGCGCTGGCAGGCGTTATCCAGGTGGCGAAGCTGGGAACCGGAGATCCCACGACCGGAAACGGATGGGAGATGAACGCCATCGCAGCAGCCGCTATCGGCGGTACGAGTATGGCAGGCGGACGCGGAAATCCCTGGGGAACTGTATTGGGCGCGATTCTTTTCTCGGGATTGAAGGTAGGCCTTGTAGTTATGAATGTAAACACATACTGGCAGTACGTGGCAACGGGCCTTGTGATCGTTGTGGCTGCTTATGTGGAAATCTTCCAGAGTATGGTTACGTCCAGAAAGAAAAAGAAAAAAGCGTAAGTAATCAATTTTTTTAGACTGGACGTCTCAGGAGAAGTATAATGCAGATGGCAGGGGTGCTGTAAAGACAGGTCTCAGGGAGACGGTTTCTGACTTTGCGGTACCCTTGCGTGATTTTGGCAGGAGGTCTGGCTGGTAAATTATGAAAGGAAAGCAGCTGACAGACAGAAGGAACAGGATACTTGAAATGCTGGCAGAACAGGACGAGCTTCCTGTGAGCTATCTGATATCCACACTGAAGGTGTCTGACGAGACGATCCGCAAGGATCTGATTGAGATGGAACGACAGGGCATGATACAGAGAATGCATGGAAGAGTGCAGCTGATTAGAAAAAATGACAATCAGGATGAAGCGATCTGGCAGCGTGCGTCACAGAACCAGGAGGCCAAGGAAAGGATTGCGGCAGAGGTGATGCGCCACATACCGGACGGAGATTTCAGCGTCGGCCTCGATGTGGGCAACACGACCTGGCATGTAGCGAAGCTGCTGGTAAAGAAGCTTAACATTACGGTCGTGACGAATTCTCTGGATATAGCCCAGCTCTATGCCCAGGAGAAAAACTCCGCCATCCAGTTTACGGGAGGAGCGCTCCGGATAATTGACAACGGTTTTTACGGCTACTGGACAAGAGAAAACCTGAAAGGCGTCAACATGAGCGTTTCGGTCCTGGGCACCTCGGGGATTATGGAGTGTGACGGGATCGGAGCGGTTTCTTTTGACGACCGGGATGTGAAAAAGCTCTACGCAAAGAACAGCCGGCTGGTGATCGCGGCTTTCGACAGCTCGAAATGTACGCGCGGCACTATGGTAGACGGCGTTCCCTGGAGCGATATCGATTTGGTGATCACAGACGATGGGATGCCAGAGGAGGACAGAAGACGAATAGAACAGCAGACAAAGCTGATTATTGTATAAATGACAGGACGGAGTAGAGTTCTATAGAGGACAGAATTGGATCAAGGCGGAAGGAGGAGACAGCCATATGAAAAAATTTGTGGAACAGGTAAGGCAGATACCGATGACGGAGAGAATCCGGAAGCTTCGGGAGGAAACGCTGGATGAGCCCAGATATCTTTCTGTGGAGCAGGCGAAGCTGATTACCCGGGCGTACCGGGAGCACAGCGGAGAGTCTGTAGCGATGAAACGGGCCTGGGCGCTGCGGGAGGCCATGGAGAAGATAGGAATCTGCATCCGTGACGGAGAGATCATCGTCGGCAACAGAACCAGGGAGTCCTGCGCCGGAGTCGTATTTCCGGAGGGCGGCATCAAATGGCTGGAAAAAGAGATCGACGAGCTGGAGACGAGGCCCCAGGATCAGTTTCACGTAAGGCCGGAGGATCGGGAGTATTTCTTTCAAGAGCTGGTTCCGTTCTGGGAGGGAATGACGCTGGAGGATAATGTCAGCGCGGCTCTGCCTTCTGATATCAAGGAACGGGAGGTAGTCGGCAAGCTGAACCAGAAGGATCACGCCCAGGGACATATCTGCCCGAACGTAAAGGAGTGGATCGCGGAAGGCCCTGCGGGTCTGCTTGCGAAGGCGCAGGAAAAGCTTGAGGCGGCAGATGAGGAGCATAAAGAGTTTTACAGGACAGAATGCATTGTGCTGGAGGGCGCCTGCCATTTTATCAGGCGGTACGCGGATCTGGCGGAGGAGCTCTTAAAGGATGCGCCGGAAGAGAAAAAGGAGGATTACCGGAATATCGCTTCGGTCTGCCGGAATCTGTCTGAGAAGCCGGCAGAAAGCTTCCGCGAGGCAGTACAGTCCATGTGGTTTCTGATCGTGCTGCTGCAGCTGGAGTCGAATGCTTCTTCCTTTTCTCCGGGACGGGCGGATCAGTATCTGTATCCCTATTACCGGAAGGACATCGACGAAGGAAGGCTGACGCTTCAGGAAGCCCAGGAGATTCTGGATGCAGTCTTTATCAAGTTTAATCAGATTGTATATATGAGAAATACGGATGGAGCCGCCTTTTTCGCAGGCTTTCCCATCGGCTTCAACATCGCGGTGGGCGGAAGGAAGGCGGACGGCAGCGACGCCGTCAACGAGCTGAGCCATCTGTTCCTGCATGCGCAGGAGCATGTGAGGATGCGGCAGCCGAATCTGTCGGCCCGCGTCCATAAAAATTCGCCGGATACCTTCCTGCGCCATGTGACTCAGGTAATCAGCCTGGGAACGGGTATGCCGCAGCTCTTCAACGATGAGGCCGTAACCCCTGCTCTGGAAAACGCCGGCTATTCGCATGAGGACGCAATGAATTATGCAGTTGTAGGCTGCGTGGAATTGAGCGTTCCGGGCAATGCCCTTGGCTTCAGTGACGCAGGCATGTTTAATATGGTGAAATGCCTGGAGCTGACGCTGAATGACGGTGTCTGCATGGAGACAGGAAAGCAGCTTGGCCTGAAGCTTGGCACTCTGGAGGATTTCAAGACCTTTGAGGAGCTGGAGGAAGCATACAAAAAACAGATGTATTATTTCCTGGAGAAGATGGAGACGGGACTCCAGATCATCGAAGAGATGCATAAGAAATACATGGTTTCCCCGATGCTTTCCAGCGTAATAGATAACTGCATGGAGAGAGGCGTGGATGTGACCGCAGGGGGAGCTGTCTACAATAAGTCCGGCGTACAGCTGATCCAGGTGGCGAACGTAGCTGACAGCATGGCGGCCCTGAAGGAGCTTGTGTATGAGAAAAAGGAGGTCTCTGCGAAGGAGCTTCTGGAGCAGCTCCGCCAGAATTATCCGGATGAGCGGATTCGCCAGATTATGCTGACTCATGCGCCCAAATACGGCAACGATGTGGAATGGGTAGACGAGCTTGGAGAGAAATGGGTGGAATGCTTCAAGGAGAAGCTGGATACCTATACCAATTACCGCGGAGGCAATTATACGATCGGACTGTACACGGTATCGGCTCATGTGCCGATGGGGCTTCACGTATCGGCGACGCCGGACGGACGCCGGGCGGGAGAGCCGCTGGCGGACGGAGGCTTAAGCGCTGTGTATGGCCGTGACCAGAAGGGGCCGACCGCTCTTCTGCGCTCCGTGTCCCGGATCCGTTCCTGCAACGCTGCGAACGGTACCCTGCTGAATATGAAATTCTCGCCGAAAATGTTTGAGGACGAGAATGGAATTGAAAAGTTCTGCGGACTGATCCGCGGCTTCGTGGCTCTGAAGATCAGCCATGTACAGTTCAATGTAGTCAATAAACAGGATTTGATTCAGGCGAAGGAGACTCCCGAGAATTACCGGCATCTTCTGGTCCGTGTGGCCGGCTATACGGCAAATTACGTGGATCTGGCAGAGAAGCTGCAGGATGAGATCATTGCGCGGACAGAGTATGGAGGAAACGCGTGAGATGAAGGGAGAAATATTTGACATTAAGCATTTTGCGGTGCATGACGGCCCGGGAATCCGGACGACGATTTTTCTCAAGGGCTGCCCCCTGCACTGTGTCTGGTGCCACAATCCGGAGGGCATGAAGCGTGGGCGCGACCTCTGGGTGAAAAGGGAGGCATGCATTCACTGTGGTACCTGCGTACATACCTGTCCGAAACAGGCGCTGAGCTTCCGGGACGGGGAGGTGTCCGTTGACCGGAGTCTCTGTGATTTCTGCAATCTCTGCGTGGAAAAATGTCCTTCCCGGGCTATGCGGAGGATTGACCGCATGGCGGATACGAAGGAGCTGACAGAGCTTTTAAAGAGAGAGCAGCTGTTTTCGGACGTCACAGGAGGAGGCGTGACGATCTCCGGGGGAGAACCCCTGTACCAGCCGGAGTTCCTTCTGGAGCTTTTGAAATCCATGAAGGAAGCAGGAATCGATACCTGTATTGAGACCAGCATGTTTGCTCCCCAGAGGGTTCTGGAGGAGATAGCGCCGTACCTGGACCGCTTCCTTGTGGATATCAAGATCCTGGATGAGGAGACTCATAAAAAATATACAGGCGTATCGAACCGGCAGATTCTGAGCAATTTCCGCTACCTGGCGGGGCTTGGCAAGCCTATTCTGGTGCGTGTGCCCCTGATTCCCGGGATCACCGCCACGGAAGAGAACCTGAGAGGAATCCGTTCCTTTGTGGACAGCGTGGATCCGAAGCTTCAGATAGAGCTTTTAAACTTTAATTCATTTGCGGGAACGAAATACCGGTTTCTGGATAAAACCTATTTTGACGAGGAGCTTCGGGCCTTCCCGAAGGAGGAGTTCGAGCGCCTGTGCAGCTATGTGGAGGTGAGATAGATGAAACCCTTGTTTTTGTCAGAACTGCAGGAGCGAATCAGCAGGCTGCCTGCGGGAGAGCGGCAGGAGATCCGCCTGCTGGTCTGGGTGAATAAGGAGCAGGAATACCGGAAGCTCTGCTTTGAGATGCCAAAGGGAGAGACGCTTCAGGGGGAACGGGAGCTGTACCGCCGTTATCTGCTCGCGATGATGAACAACCTTCTGGTTTCCTTCGGCGGAGCAGGCCTTGAGCTTTATTTTGACGAGACGGATCAGGAGCTGAAAAGCCTTACAGAAGAAGCTGTTGCGGAATTTCAGGCGGATTCTCCGCGCAATGACAGGAAGAGCTACGGCGTATATCTGAATTATATCAACCGTATGAACGTCTTTCTGGGACTTGGCCGCTTTGCTTTTCAGCTGAAGGATCTGTCTGCCTGGCCGAAGCTGGACCCGGAAAAGGAGTATCGGATCTATGTGCCCCAGAAGGAGGAGGAAGAGCTGAAGCTTCTGAAGCGCACTGCCACAGAGCTGGAAGGCCGATGCATCTGTTCCCTGGACGTGGGCGGCAATTCCATTAAGGGAGCCGTCGTAAAGGACGGCAGGGCGCTGGTATTGAAGGAGTATCAGTGGTATCCTACCGGATGCCGCACTGCGCAGGAAATGAACGATCCGATGCTACTGATGGTACGTTTCTTAAGCGCCTGCACGGGGCTTATGGAGAGAGACGGGAATCTGGCGGCTGCGGAAGCGGCCTTTGCCAAAAATGTGCCGTACGGACAGCTTCTCGCTGAGACGGAGGCGCTGGAACGGAGCGGGATCTGTACGAAGGGCCGTTTTGACGCGATTGTGATCGGCTTTCCGGATATCGTGGTGCACAACAAGATAGCCGGGGGAGAGTCCTTTAAGCATCAGGGCATGAAGAATAATCCGGATACAGATTATGAGGTGGAGTTTTTTAAAACCTCCGATCTGGATGAGCTGGCGGCGCCTTATGCAAAGGAGGGAGCGCCTGTCGTGGTTCTGAATGACGGAAACGCAGCCTCCTATATCACCAGCGTGGAGCAGACCTTTGCCCCGGAGAGCTTTATTGACGAAAACGGTATGTTCTGCTGCACGATCGGAACCGAGATGGGAACCGGCTTCATCTCCCGGGGTGGAACGATTCAGCACATCCCGCTGGAGGGCTTCCAGCATGTCATTGATCTGGGAAATGAGGAATACCAGAAGTATCCGCCTGCCGATCTGCGCAGCGTCAACAGCACGAACACAGGCATTCCGGGCGTGGTCCAGAAGTATATCTCTCAGATGGGCCTGTTCCGGATGGCTCTGACAGCGCTGTGGGAGTCAAAGGATCCGCTGTTTGAAAAGCTGCAGGAAATGGGCCTGATTGCTTATAATGCCGGCGCTGATACGCTGTATTCTGTTCTGGAGCCGGAGGATCGCAGAGGGACGCTGACCCGCTTCCTGGTCTCACAGCTTTCGGAGGGCTGCCCGGCTGTGGAGGAGGCCTTCCGGATGATGGGAAAGGCTATGGGAATTCTCATCGACCAGGATCGCCTGATTTTCCCGGAGATCACGACGCGCCGCCTTTTAAGCGGCGGCATTATCGCAGACGACAGGGCTTTTGCGCTGATGCGGGAGGGCCTGCGCGCTTACAATCCTTCCTATGACGTCATGCGTCTCGACGAGGAGACCATGTATTCCCCGCTTCTGCGCAGCATGACGCCGGAGCAGAGAAGCTTTAATGTGGCGATTGGAAGCGCATATATTGGAAACCGCTTTCTGACAGAAAAAAATAATGGATGAAGAGAACCGCAAAGGAGAGAAAATGAAAAACAATTATATTCTGGGAGGCTCTGCTTCCTGCTTTGACCTGTTTAACCTGGAAAGACAGTTTGCCGAGATAGAAGAGGCGCCGGTAGATTTCGTGCATTTTGACGTTGTGGACGGAAGATTCAACCAGTGTATTATCCTGGGGCTCCCGACTCTGCAGGCAATCCGTCCTCACACGAAGCTTCCGATCGAGGTGCATCTGGCCGTATATGAGCCGGAGCTGTATATCAAACAGTTTGTGGACGCGGGCGCAGACATTGTCACGATTCATCCGGAGGGCACGAAGGATGTGCTGAAGACCTTTGAGTATATCCGCAGCCTCGGAGCAAAGCCGGCCCTGGCCTTCCGCAGTGAGACTGTGGCCACGGAAGACCTTCTTCCGGCGATGGAGCAGGCGGAATATATCATCAAGCTGACGGTGAATCCGGGATTTTCCGGGCAGAAGATTCAGCCCGCGGCCTTTGAAAAGATGCTTGCCCTGCGGGAGATGATGGACGCCCATGGCATCGATACGAAGATTGCGGCGGATGGAAATGTCAATGTCAGCACAATACCGACGCTGGTGAAGTACGGAGCCCAGATGCTGATCGGAGGAACCTCCGGCCTTTTCCTGAAGGGAAGAAGCGTAAAGGATTGTGCGGAAGCGATGCTGGACGCCATGAAGGCGGAGTGACGGCAGCATAAAAAGGAAGCGGGAGTCTGTTATATGAGAAGAAACGTATGAGGCCCTGAAAATATTGATGCGGCACTATCATGCGGAGGACTTTCCGTTTAACACCAAAATGATGAAGGTAACCACAGTACTGAAGCTGACAGTTACAGACATGACAGGAAAAAGACGAAATAATATACATAAATAAAGGAGGAGCTTTATATGGCAGGAAAAATCGCGCCGTCTATGATGTGCGCCCCGCTGGACCGTATTTCTTATTATGTGAAGGAGTTTGAGAAGAATCAGATAGAGTTTCTGCACGCGGATGTGATGGACGGACATTTTGTGCCGAATATGATGCTGGGGACGGCTTATATCTGCAGCCTGAGAAGCATGACAGATATTCCGCTGGACATCCATCTGATGGTGGAGAATCCGGAGACGAAGCTGGACTGGTTTGACATCCAGCCCGGAGAGTATGTATCTGTCCATTATGAGTCCACACCCCATGTGCACCGTGCGCTGCAGACCATCAAGAACAAGGGCGCCAAGGCGATGGTGGCCCTGAATCCGGCGACCCCTGTAGAGAGCCTGAAATACCTGCTTCCCGATATAGACGGAGTCGTTCTGATGACCGTAAATCCGGGCTTTGCCGGACAGAAGCTGATTCCCCAGGGAATCGATAAGATTCGTGACACAAGAGCGTATCTGGAGGAACGGGGATACGGGGATCTGCTGATTGAAGTGGATGGAAATGTGAGCTGGGAAAATATCCCGAAGATGGCAGCCGCAGGAACAGATATCTATGTGGCGGGAACCTCCAGCCTGTTCAACGACAAGGTTCCGCTGGACGAGAGCGTCGCCAGATTCAGGAGCCTGATCTGAGAACAGAGGCCTGCTTCTGGAAGGCCTCAAGCTTTGCGGCTGAAAGGCCGCTGTCTGTGATGATGAGATCGATCTCTGAGAGCGGGCAGATGACGGAGAGAAACTGAAGACCGAACTTATGGCTGTCGGCCAGCAGAATATGCTTTCTGCTGGCCGACAGCATTGTCTGCTTCAGCCGCATCTGCGAATAGCCGATGACGCTGGCGCCGGTCTCGCAGGAGACGCCGTTTGTGCCGAAAAAGCAGAGATCGGCTTTCAGGGAAGCCAGGCTCTGTTCTGCGTCAGGGCCGGAGGTGGCAGCCAGGTTTCCGGCGATCTCGCCTCCGATCAGATGAAGACGGACGTGCTTCACATCCAGAAGCTCAGCGGCGGCCAGAATCGAATTTGTGTAGAGGGTGATCGGTTTCGATACTTCCTTTTTGATCTGGCGGATCAGGTAGAGGCAGGTGGAAGAGTCGTCTATGAGAACCGTATCGCCAGGCTTCAGCAGGGAGCAGGCGGCCTTGGCGATGGAGATCTTTCCTCCGGCATTCCGGCAGAGGTTCTGCCGGATGTCGCCCTTATAAAGGCTTTCGCCCGCAGGCTCAGCCCCGCCGTGTACGCGGCGGATGAGGCCCTGATCGTTTAGAAATTTCAGATCAAGGCGTATCGTCATCTCTGAGACGTGAAGCTCCCGGCTCAGCTCCGATACGAGAACCTTCCCCTGTTGATCCAGCTTTTCAAGAATATAGGCGATACGTTCTTCCTGCATTACTCTGTCCCTTCTACAATACGGATTCCCTTGCTGGTGCCCATGCGCACGGCGCCTGCTTCCAGCATGGCGTCGCAGATGGCGCGGTTGTTGATGCCGGTGGAAGCCTTTACGGACATGCGGCTGCCGACCACGGCCTTCATCAGGCGCACGTCCTCTACGGTAGCTCCGCCGGAGCCAAAGCCGGTGGAGGTCTTTACAAAGTCTGCCTCTGCCTCCATGGCAAGCTCGCAGGCCTTTTTCTTTTCTTCATCCGTGAGAGCGCTGGTCTCGATGATGACCTTTACGGCAGCGGCCGGGTGAGCGGCTTCCACTACAGCGCGGATATCGCTGCGTACGTAATCATACTCGCCGTCCTTGAGGGCTCCGATATTGATGACCATATCGACCTCCTCTGCTCCGTTCTGCACGGCCTCCCGGGCTTCCTCCGCCTTGATGTGCGTTGTATTGGCACCCAGCGGAAAGCCGATGACGCAGCAGGTCTTGACACCGCTGCCCTTCAGCTGTTCGTGGACATAGGCTGCGTGGCAGGGATTGACGCAGACGCTGGCAAAATGGTACTGCCGGGCCTCGTCACAGAAACGTTTTACAGTCTCTCTGGTCGTGTCGGCTTTCAGAACCGTGTGATCCATGTATTTTGCATAGTCCGGGTTATAGGTTGCATTCATGCTGTTGTTCCTCCTGATTTATGTCATTGATAGGGTTCATTTTTGTTTCAGCTTTGGTAAAACTGAGAGTCCTCTGCCAGCTCCTGCAGGCGGGCGTCCGTCATCTGGGGCACGTCTGCCATTTCGTAGGAGAGGCCGAGCGACTGATATTTGCTGCTTCCGTACTGGTGAAAGGGCAGCAGGGTGCGCTCCCGAATTCCGTGGGAATTCAGGAAGGAAGCGATCTCCCGCAGGGTCTCCGGCTGGTCGTTGACGCCCGGGATCACGGGGACGCGCACGTGAATATGGGCCGGCGTGCGTGAAAGGCGCTCCAGGTTTTCGAGAATCTGCTCATTTGAGCGGCCTGTCCATTTCCGGTGAAGCTCCGGGTCCGGATGCTTGAAATCATAAAGGTACAGATCTGCCAGCCCTTCCAGCGCTTCAAAGGTCTCGTAGGGGACCAGGCCTGTGGTCTCTATTGCGGTATGGATTCCGGCATCCTTGCAGAGCTTCAGAAGTGCTGCTGCGAAATCCTTCTGGAGCAAAGGCTCTCCGCCGGAGAGCGTGACGCCTCCCCCGCTTTTCTGATAGTAGGGCAGATCCCGGAGAATTGTTCCGAAGACCTCTTCTGCAGTCATTTTTTCCCCCTTCAGGCAGAGGGCCCCGGTGGGGCAGGCCTCCTGGGGCGCCTCCGGCGCTGCCTGGCAGGAGCCGCAGCTGATGCAGCGGGATTTCATATAGAAAAGCCGGGGTTCCCTGCCCCAGGACTCTGGATTGGAGCACCAGCGGCAGCGCAGGGGGCAGTCCTTGAAAAAGACTGTGGTGCGGATGCCCGGCCCGTCGTGGATCGAATAGCGCTGGATATCAAAAATCATTCCGTCAGCCATATGCTTCTCCTTTGTTTTCAGCCGCCGTATTCTGTCCGGCTGATAATTTCGTTCTGGATATCCCGGTCAAGCTCCACGAAGAACGCGCTGTATCCGGCCACGCGGACAACCAGGCTTCTGTATTTTTCCGGATGCTTCTGGGCGCTTAAAAGCGTCTCCCTTGTCAGGACGTTGAACTGGATGTGCATGCCGCCAAGGGAAAAATAGGTGCGGATTAAATCGGTTAGCTTCTGCCGGTCCTCCTGGGTCTTCAGGATAGACGGGAGAAACTTCATATTGTAGTTGACGCCGTTGATCGCCAGGGCCTGCGGGATCTTGGCCACTGAGCGGGCCGCCGCGGTGGGGCCGTGGGTGTCCATGCTGTGCTTGGGCGAAAGCCCTCCGTCTCCCAGGGGCGTGCCGGCCTGGCGGCCGCTGGGGAGAGCGCATACCTGGCGTCCCAGAGGCGTATTGGAGGACAGGCAGAAGAGTCCGGGCCGGAAGGAGCCGCCGCGGACAGTGGCCTTCCCGCGCACGCAGTCACAGTAAAGCTCTGCCACCCAGGCTGCCATCTCGTCTGCTTCCTCGATATCGTTTCCGTATTTCGGGACCCGGTTCAGGAAAATCTGCCGGAGAACCTCTTTCCCTTCAAAATTCGTCCGCATAGCCTCCAGCATCTCTTCCCTGGATACGCGCGGCTCGTCAAATACCAGCTTTTTCAGCACGGTCAGGGAGTCTGCCACGTCTGCCATGCCTACGCCCTGGATGCCGATATGGTTGTATTTCGCGCCGCCCCTTGTGCAGTCGCGTCCGTGCTCCATGCAGCCGTCCAGAAGCAGCGAAGAAAAGATATGGGGGCAGTAGTCTCCGATCAGCTTTTCGGTACAGTTCAGGGAGCAGATCATCAGGTTTACGAAATACTCGACCTGAATCCGGAAGGCTTCCTTTACCTGCTCAAAGGAGGTGAAATCTGTCAGCATGCCGGTTTTCGGCCCCATCTGCATGCCGGACATCTGGCAGACGCCGTCGAAGAGAGCCAGCTCCAGGCATTTGGCCAGATTGAACATGCCTGCGTTCGTGCTCCCCATCGTGTTTCCGTATCCGGTGGGCTCCACGCAGCCGACGATGGCGTAGTCAAGGGCCTCCTTTTTCGAAAGACCGTCCCGCATCAGGGCCGGGATGATCTGATCGTCATTGAAAATCGGCATCTTTCCGCCTTCCTTATGAACCAGAATCTCCAGAACGCGGTTGATAAATGCGTCCGGATTTTTGGAGGAGAGGCGGATGCTGGTATTGGGCTCCGAGTTGAATACGTTCTCCTCCGCGTCCAGGCAGAGGTACGTGAAATCGCAGACAGCATCGTCTCCGTTTTCATCAAGCCCGCCGATGACGAGATTGTTCGCAGTGGAGAAGCCTCCGTTGTTCCGCACGCTGGAGTAGGTCCCGGCCTTGATGACGTCGCTGTGCTTGATCCAGAAGCATTCCAAAATTTCCTGTGCTTCATCCCGGGTCAGAATTCCTTCCGCCAGATCCCTTTCAAAATAGGGGCGGAAGATCTGATCCACGCGGCCGTCAGAGATGGAGGAGCCATTCTGGCCGCAGTAATCGATGAGGATCACAAACCAGAAGGACTGTACCGCTTCAAAATAAGTGCGGGCAGGCTCGTAGGGCACGCGTCTGCAGTTTGCCGCGATAAGCAGAAGCTCCTGCTTTCTGCGCTCATCGCCGCAGGCGGCAGCCATATCTTCAGCCAGCTGTGCAAAGCGTTTTTGAAAAGCCTTTACGCCCTCGACACAGATGAGCGCAGCCTGATAGAACTGCATTTTTTCTGCATAGTCCGGATCACAGGGATCCAGCGTCTGCAGATGCTCCCGCGCTTCCTTTTCTACTGCCGCAAAGCCTTCGTGAAGAATACGCCGCACATTCGGCAGGTAGTGTCCGTGTCCGCTTCGTGTCCGGCTTAAGGGGTTGAAGACCCGGTAGGGCGAATCCAGGATCCGCAGAAGCTCAGGGCTGAAATAGTGCTGCGCACGTTCGCCGGCACAGCGCGTTTTCCAGTAAGGGAAAATCTCATCCAGAAGAAAACGCTTGTCTTTTTCGGAAATCTGAAGGGTATCGACCTTGCGCACCGGCATCAGGTCCAGCTCCTTCTCGTCGAAAAGGCCAAATTCCGGAAAAACCGGGGCGCAGCGGGGCTTTGCCGCATGGTTTCCGACGATCAGCTCTTCCTCGTCTATAAAGATTGTCATATGCTCCAGGAGATATCGAAGCGCCTTTGCACGGCGCAGAATGTAGGGCTCCCCTTCGGTGGAACGGTAGCTTTCCGTCACGAGGCGGGCCCGCTCCACGCAGATTTCAGGGACAGCAGAGCGCATGCGCGCGTTCAGAAATTCAGTCCGCTCTGCCCTGCAGGGCCCGTCCGGAAGCAGTAATTTTTTCATACAGAAGCCTCCTCCTTTCTTCTATCTAAAGCTTAGCAGAAATAAACGGTTCTGCAAGAGGCGGGAGCGGGAAAAAATGAATTTTCGATCGAAAATCGAAAAAAAACAGGCCGCTGTTATCGTTTCTGAATCAGGACTGCAAACAGTAACAAAGAAAATCAGCGGTCTGGCTGTTAAGAGGGCCAGTATTCCTCCAGTGATGGCAGCAGGCGTCCGGCATAAATCTCACGCAGCAGGCTGTCGAGCCTCCGCATGCAGAGACAGGCCTGCTCTGTGGTCAAAAGACCGGTTTCCAGAGCCTGGGCCACCTCGTCCAGGTCCACGACATGTATCTCACCGGACGGATAGAGAAGTACATCGGCCAGAAGATCCGTAAACACATAGGTATCCGTCCCGGCGTCCCAGGTGTAATCGATGATATCGCAGTACCAGCAGATGAGATCGCCGCTGTGATTCAGAAAGCGGCTGACCTTCCAGCCCTTATCCAGCAGATAGCAGGAGGATCCGTGGCTTAAGTTTTTTTTCGGGCGGATGGTTTTCCAGCGGGTTACAAGCAGGCGGTCGCTGCGCAGCAGGATTTCATCGCTGTCCAGGCGGATGCATTCAGAGGGGATCAGGCGTTTCCGGTACAATACAGGTTTTTCTGACATAAGAGGCCTCCTATCAATATGATGTTTGTAACTGTGAAGGTGAACAGTTATGATATTTTTTCATGCGGGACCGCGCCGGATGATGGACCGGCGGCGGTCAGCGGACATTCTTAATGACGGTCAGCGAATCATTTTCGACAAACTCCTTTTCAGCAGAACGGCGGTTGTAATAGGTTCTCTTGTAGATATCCGGATCAGGCACAAGGAGAAATTCTGAGGGCGTACAGCCGGTGATCTCCTTAAAGACCCGGTTAAAGGTCCGGATATTGTTGAAGCCGCAGCTCAGGGCGATATCAGTAAACTTCTTTTCTGTATGGCGCAGCTCGTAGGCGGCCTGCTCTACACGCACCATATTGACGTAGGTCACAAAATTTGTGCCGGTCAGCTTCTTGAAGGTTTTGGAGAAATAGCTGGTACTGAAATTCATCCGTTCCGCCGCGTATTCCAGAGAAATGTTTTCGGCGTAATGAGTATCAATATAGGATACGAGATCCTGGAGCTTTGCAAGCATGCGGGACCGCCTGTCGTCCGGAAGGCGCCCGTCTGTCTCCGCGCGGGGATGGTTCCGCTTCAGAAGAGCCCAGAAGGTCTGAATCGAAGAGGAAACCACTTCCTGATAAAAGGGGCTTTTTTGGGAAAGCTCCCGGGAGACCGTATCGATCAGATCGTGAAGCCTTCCGTCCAGTCCGTAAGGTTTCAGCTCCTCCTTTGTGATCAGAGGACGAAGAAAGCCCGGGTTCTGAAAGAGCGGGCCTAAAATTGAGGTATCAAATATAATAAAATCCAGGGAATTGTCCATATCATAGGAATTGCTGTAGTGGATCACGCCGCTTTCACAGACCGCCAGATCTCCGGCGTGGGCCGTAAAGGCATGGTCGGTAATATTGAGCCGGCAGCTGCCTGAGCGCACATAGATCAGCTCAATTTCCTTGTGCCAGTGGGCCAGAAAGCTGATATTTTCGTATCTGGAGTGCCATACCATAAAATCGGAATCGTAGCTTCTGACTTCGTGAAAAGCTTTCATAATACTTCCAGTCTCCTTATCGTCCACACCTGGACGTAATCAATAAAAAAATATTTATAATATAGGAAAAGTATATCAATTAGCACAAAAAATGTCCATATAAGAATAGAAATTTACGTGCAAATTTTTGAATGATGTTATATAATAAGGACATCGAAGCAAGGAGTGGGATCCTGCGGTTCAGGGTTCCATTTCAAATCGGAAAAGATAATAAAGGAAATGGAGGGTATTGAAAGTGGCAAACAAAACACTTATCGGAGGGTATCCCGCAATCGGCATCCGTCCTGTTATCGACGGAAGGACCGGCCCCATGCAGCTGAGACAGGGGCTGGAGGATCAGATCATGGGAATGGCTCAGGCGGCAAAGAAGCTGTATGAGGAAAATCTCCGTTATTCTGACGGATCGAAGGTAAAGGTTGTGATTGCGGATGGAACCATCGGACGTGTTCCGGAGTCCGCAGCCTGCCAGGAGAAGTTCCAGAGAGAAGGCGTAGCGATTACACTGACTGTTACCGCCTGCTGGTGCTATGGCTCTGAGACCATGGATATGGACCCGATGACCATCAAGGGCGTATGGGGCTTCAACGCGACAGAGCGTCCGGGCGCCGTATATCTGGCGTCCGTTCTGGCTACCCACGCGCAGAAGGGACTTCCGGCCTTTGGCATCTATGGACATGAGGTTCAGGATAAGGACGATGTAGATAATATCACGGATGATGTAAAAGAGAAGCTGCTCCGCTTCGGCCGCGCTGCCATCGCCGCAGCCACCATGAGAGGAAAATCCTATCTGCAGATCGGCTCCATGTGTATGGGAATCGGCGGTTCCATCATGGATCAGGCATTTATGGAAGAGTACCTTGGAATGCGCGTAGAGTCCATCGACGAGGTAGAGATTCTCCGCCGTATGGAAGAGGGCATCTACGATCATGAGGAGGTCGAGAGAGCTCTTGCCTGGACAAAGGAGCACTGCAAGGAAGGCCGTGACGACAATCCGGACTTCGTGAAGTTCAACCGCGAGCAGAAGGACAAACAGTGGGAATTCACCATCAAGATGTACTGCATCATCAAGGATCTGATGAAGGGCAACAAGAACCTGCCCCCGCAGTTTGACGAGGAAATGCTGGGACACAACGCCATCGCCGGAGGATTCCAGGGACAGCGTCAGTGGACAGACCATTGGCCGAACTGCGATTATCCGGAAGCAGTTCTCAATTCCTCCTTCGATTTTGAAGGAAAGAAGGAGCCCATCGTACTGGCTACTGAGAACGACGTGCTGAACGGCCTTGGCATGCTGTTCATGAAGCTTCTGACCAACCGTGCTCAGATTTTCGCGGATGTGCGTACCTTCTGGTCACCGGAGTCCACCAAGCGTGTGACCGGCTATGATCTTGAGGGACATGCAAAAGAGAACGGCGGTATCATCCACCTGCTGAACTCCGGCGCAGCCTGCCTGGATGCCTGCGGCGAGTGCACAGACGAGGATGGCAACCACGTAATGAAGCAGTGGTGGGATGTCACCGATGAGGATATCAAGAAGATGACCGACGCAACCGTATGGTGCGAGGCAGGCTTCGACAACTTCCGCGGCGGCGGATTCTCCTCTCACTTCACGACCAGAGCCGAGATGCCTGTAACCATGATTCGCCTGAATCTGGTGAAAGGACTTGGACCTGTGATGCAGATCGCAGAGGGCTGGACTGTAAATCTGCCGGATGAGGTATCCGATACTCTGATGGAGCGCACAAATCCGACCTGGCCCTGCACCTGGTTCACACCGCGCTGCACAGGTGAGGGAGCGTTCAAGAGCGCTTACGACGTGATGAACAACTGGGGCGCAAACCATGGCGCGATCAGCTACGGGCACATCGGCGCAGACCTGATTACTCTGTGCTCCATGCTGAGAATTCCGGTTTGCATGCACAATGTACCGGAAGAGAAAATCTTCCGCCCGGCTGCATGGAATGCCTTTGGAATGGACAAAGAGGGACAGGACTACCGCGCATGCGCGGCTTACGGCCCGATGTACCGCAATATAAGATAAGAGCGGGAGTGTTACGATAAAGATAAAATGGCTGGAAAGCTGGACAAAAGAGGGTGTTCTCGGGAAAACATATCCCGGGGCGCCCTTTTTGTCTGAAATGAAAAATAGATTGGACTTCTGATTTTGGACATGCTACACTAATAACAAAGGAGGGAATGTCTATGCTCTATTCTAATAGCAGAAAGCTTTTACTGAGCGGCTGGTTACAGAAGCATGATGCGCCGGCGTATTGTTCTCCCTTGCGGTTGCAGAAATTTCTGTTTCTGTATGAGGCGTTTTCGAAAGTCGATAGCGGCAATGCGGATTTTTCGCGGCTTAAAGGATATAAGCGGGGACCGGTGTTCAGTCCTGTGTGGGGAGACTATACAAAAGACAGAAAAGAATTTGATGCCAGAGCCTTAGAAGCTTACAATCGGGAAAAAGCGAAAGTGAACGAAGTACGCGCAAAACGTTCCAGCTTTATAGTGAGTTCTCTTTCTGAAAACGAGCTTTCTGAACTGACGCATCAATTTAATATCTGGCAGGCTAAAAGTCTGCGGATTATGTCAGGCGAACAGCAGGTGGAGCTTTGCGAAAATGATTTTAATGAGTCGGACTCTCAAATTGTACGGATGTTAGAAAAGATGTATCCGGCAGACATGATTCAGAATTCGGAGATTATCAATGTCGGAGAGATTTATTTTGTTTTTTCAAAGAAGGATATAGAAAAGCTTACAGAACAGCATTTAGATATACTTTCCATGGTATCTGAGCAGGAGGAACTGCATAACCCCGTATATGTTGAGATTGATGAAGATGGGAGGCTGTGCGTTGATTAACCGGAGCGATGTTGTAAGAATTAAAATGCCGTTTCCTAATATCAGATCTGAGCTTGCAGTGAACTCCCATATGTATATATGTCATCAGGTCAATGGCGTTATAACGCATTTTGTAAAATGCCAGACATTGAAACCATATATGTTGTTTTCTGCGCCAATGAAACATTACTGGGATGAGCAGCCGGATATTACACGTAATCCGTTTAGATCAGCTACCCGTATTGATTGTGATAAAGAATTTATCACGGCTAATGTTCAATATGATGAACGATTGAAAACAACTGCGCGTCCAAATGTGTGCGATGAGGTTATGACGCATATCGACGAAGAGCTTTTATGTGATGGGTATATTTCAAATGAAATTGTGGAGGATGAATTATTATCTTTAAACAAGCTGATATATCGAATTTAATAGAAAATGATTTCTAAATACAGAATTTCATAACAGCAGAAAGAAGAAGCCCCCGGGAAGCAGCTGCTTCCCGGGGGCTTCTTCTTTCAGGAAATTTTCTTTCAGAAAAAGTTCTGATTGCAGGCCGGGGGTCTCTGAAATCCGGCCTACAGCGCCTCGATGATCTTTACGCCGGCGCTTGCCCCGAGGCGGCTTGCGCCCGCCTCGATCATGGCAAGCGCGTCTTCCAGCGTCCGGACGCCGCCGGACGCCTTCACGCCCATCTCCGGGCCTACTGTTTTCCTCATCAGCGCCACATCCTGGACAGTGGCTCCTCCGGTAGAAAAGCCGGTGGAGGTTTTTACAAAGTCCGCGCCGGTCTCTTTTGCGATCTCGCAGACGCGCACCTTTTCCTCGTCTGTCAGAAGGCAGGTTTCAATAATCACCTTCAGCTTTGCGTCTCCCTTTGCTGCATTTACGGCTGCGATATCATCCCGCACCAGCTCCCAGTCTCCGCTTTTTACTGCGCCTACGTTGATGACCATATCGATCTCTCCGGCGCCGGCGGCGACAGCTGCCTTTGCCTCCTCCGCTTTTACAGAAGAAAGGGTGGCCCCCAGCGGGAAACCGATGACGCTGCAGGCGGTCACGCCTGAGCCCTTAAGCTCTTCTGCGATAAAGGGAATCCAGCAGGGATTCACGCAGACGGAAGCGAAGTGATACTGCTTTGCCTCGTCGCAGACGGCCTTGATCTGAGAGCGGGAGGCTTCAGGCTTTAAGAGTGTGTGATCAATGTAAGAAGCAAGCTCCTCGCGGGTAAGTGTTGGTTTTGACATGGTAGGTTCCTCCTTGTTTTGTTTTAGAGTAAAACGATAACAAACAATTGAATATAACAATCATAACATGGGGAATATCGGGTGTCAACTTAGAAAATATAGACAAAAAAGACAAAAAACAAAAATAAATGATAAATATATATTGACAAAACGCACAACGTGATGTAAAGTAAAACACATAAAACGATAACAAATAGCAATAAAAAATAATAAACAATAAAATGCGCGGCAGACATGCGGCAAAAAGCAGAAAGGGGGAAGCAGGCCGGGAGTCTTCCCGGTTCAGCAATAAATCACTATTTATAAAAAGGAGGATTCAAATGAAAAGGGTAGTAGCAATGCTGATGACGTCGGTCATGATTCTGGGACTGGCTGCGTGCGGTTCCGGAGGCGGACAGACCACTGAGACGACAGAGCCGGCGGCGACGGAAGAGGCCGCAGAGGAAACGACAGAGACCACAGAAACCACGGAGACTGCGGATGCCGCAGCTGAAGCGGAGAGCACTGGAGACACCTATACGATAGGCGTGTTGTTTAAGACACTGTCCAGTCCCTACTGGCAGCTGATGCAGTCCGGCCTTGAAGAGCAGGTAGCACAGCTGGACAATGTGACCATCGAGATTTTCGGAGCTGAGTCCGAGGAGGATCTGACAGGCCAGCTGAACCTGATGGAGAACATGATTACCAGCGGCAAGTATGATGCGCTCTGCGTGGCTCCGATTACTCCGACCAACCTGATTTCCGGTGTCGTGATGGCGAACGAGGCAAATATCCCGGTCGTGAACATTGATGAGAAATTCGACATGGATGCTCTTGCGGAAGCAGGAGGCTATGTGGTTGGCTATGCGACCTCCGACAATGTAGCGGTAGGCGAGATGGCAGCGCAGGAAATTATGAATCAGTTCCCGGACGGAGCAGGTGTCTGCATCGTGGAAGGAATCGCGGGAGCGACGTCGGGAGAGCTTCGGCGTGACGGCTGCAGGGATGCGCTGGAGGCTGCGGAGGGCTACACAGTTCTGGACGTACAGCCGGGTGACTGGGACAGACAGACGGCGCTGGATGTAGCGACCAATATGATCAACAAATACGGTGATGAGCTGGACGCTATCTTCACAGCGAATGACACGATGGCAAAGGGCGTTCTGCAGGCTATGATCAATACAGGCAGAGAGGATATTTTCCTGGTATCCACTGACGCGGATACAGAGGTTCAGGAAGCTATCGCGGCAGGCCAGCTGATCGCAGTAGTTCAGGATCCGGGCGGAATCGCTTTCTCCTGTGTAGAGCAGGCTGTAGCAGCGCTGGAGAGCGGAAACTATGGCTCTGTAGACGAGCAGCCGGAGGATGTGCTGATCCCAGCTACCGTATATACGCAGGACAATATTTCCGAGCTTATGGGAACAGAGTAAAGAGAGCACAACGTACAGGAATGGGGGCGTCTCAGGCCGGCCTCTTAAGGCGGCAGAGGGGATGCCCCCTCTTAATCAGAAGGACATAGAGGTGGAATATGGAAACATTGGTGGAAATGAAAGATATCCGGAAAGAGTTTCCGGGAGTCGTCGCCCTCGATCAGGTCTCTTTTGATGTGAAGGCAGGGGAGGTACATCTCCTTCTGGGGGAAAACGGCGCAGGAAAGTCCACTCTGATGAAGATATTAAGCGGCATCTATACGCCCACAGCCGGGACGATTGTCATGGGAGGCCAGGAATACCCGGCGCTGACCCCGAAAAAATCAAAGGAGCTCGGCATCAGCATCATTTACCAGGAGCTGAGCGTCGTAAACGAGCTGTCTATTGCAGAAAATATGTTTGTGGGAAAGCTTCCCACAAAAAAGCTGCTTTCGTTTCTGCCTGTCGTAGACAAGGCGGCATATATGAAGCAGGCTGAGGAGGCAGCCAGGCGGGTGGGCCTCAAAAAGCCTGTCAATACGCTGGTCGGAGATCTGTCCATATCAGAGAAGCAGATGGTAGAGATTGCGAAGGCGCTCGTGGAAAATTCGAAGCTGCTTGTGATGGATGAGCCTACGTCTTCCCTGACGGAGGAGGAGACAAAAAATCTGCAGAACATCATACGGGAGCTGAAGGCGGAGGGAATCGGAATCGTATACATCTCCCACAAAATGAAGGAATTAAGAGAGATTGGCGACAGAGTTACCATATTAAAGGACGGAAAAACAGTAGCCACAAAGGAAATGTCTGAAATCCATTCGGAGCAGGAGATCATTTCCATGATGGTAGGAAGAGAGCTTCAGAGCACCTTTTTCGGGAAGGAAGAGGTCGTATATAAGCCGGAAAATATCATTTTCCGGGCGGAAGATATCAGAAGAAAAGATAAGAAGACACAGGGGGTATCCTTTGAACTGTATAAAGGCGAGGTTCTCGGAGTCGCGGGACTGGTAGGCGCAGGAAGAACCGAGCTGATGAACGCAATCTTTGCGGGAGAATCCTATGAGAGCGGCAGGATCTGGCTGGATGGAAAGGAAGTAAGGATCGGAACGCCCTACACCTCGATAAAAAACGGGATTGCGATGATTACGGAGAACAGAAGGGAGACGGGAATCTTTCCCAACTTTGGAATTAAGGAAAATCTGGTGCTGGTGAACCGGCTCCTGAAATCAGGATGGGGCGGTTTCCGCGGAATGATACACGACAGGCAGGACCAAAGAATAGCGGAGCAGGAACGGGAGAAAATGCAGATCAAATGCTCGTCCCTCTCTCAGCTTATCACAGAGCTGTCCGGAGGCAACCAGCAGAAGGTGATTGTAGGCAAATGGCTGGCGGCCGATGCCAGGCTGCTGATTTTTGACGAGCCCACAAAGGGAATCGACATCGGGACCAAGACAGAGATGTACAAAATCATGAGAAGTCTGGCGGAGCAGGGAGTCGGGGTCATCATGATCTCTTCAGAAATGCCGGAGCTTCTGGGAATCTGCGACCGGATCATGGTGATGAATCAGGGACAGAAAAAGGGAATCCTTGATAAATCAGAAGTGACGGAAGAGCTGATTCTTCAGACAGCGACAATGTAAAGGAGTAAGGAGCTATGAAAGCAAGGAGTTTTAAAAGCTACTGGGAAAAATTCGGTACGCTGGCGATCTTTATCGTAATGTGGGGTGTGTTTGCGGTTCTTGCCCCGGGATCATTTGCTACTGCAGGCAATTTCGTTCAGATTATCACTCAGAGCGCGACGATCATGCTGCTGGCCTGTGGTGAGTTCTTTGCGATTCTGCTGGGAGGAATCGACCTGTCCATTGGTTCTGTAGCAGCTTTTACAGGAATGATTACCGCAAAGCTGATGGTGGAGGGAGGAATGAATCCGTTTCTGGCTGTCCTTTTGGGAGCAGTCCTCGGCGGAGCCCTCTGCGGCTTCATCAACGGAACGCTGATCAATCTGACCGGCGTCCACCCCTTTATCATCACCCTGGGCACGCAGTCTGTGTTCCGGGCCCTGACCCTGATCATTTCCAACGCCCAGGCAACCTTTGGAATGCCGAAGGCTTTCACGCAGATTTTCGGAGGCCTGTGGAATGGAATCCCGATGGCGGTGGTCATTGCCCTGGTGGTGGCGCTGCTGTGCTGGTTCGTCACCTCGAAGCTGACCTTTGGAAGAAACCTGTATGTGATGGGAGGCAACCGGGATGCTGCCTGGTTCTCAGGAATCAATGTAAAGCAGCATCTTTTGATGGTACATACGATTTCGGGCCTGTGCGCCGGTATCTGCGGAGCTGTAATGGCGGCAAGGCTGGGGGCTGCGGAGCCCAATACAGCGACAGGAGCGGAGACGGAGGCCATAGCGGCAGCCATCATCGGAGGCACGAGCTTCTTCGGAGGCAAGGGAAAGGTGCCTAATGTGATTGTAGGAGCCCTGATTCTGGGACTGATCAGCAACGGGCTGAATATGTGCAGTGTGCCGACCTTCTATCAGAACCTGGCTACCGGGCTTCTTCTGATTGCGGCGGTAAGCCTTGATCAGGCAGTATCACGGAAAAAATAAGCAAATGGAGGACTGGAAGGATGAAACAGAAATTTGCCCCTTCTCTGATGGCAATGGATTTGATGAATGTGCAGGAGCAGATAGAAGGGCTGAATCCTTATGCGTATTACTATCATGTGGATGTGATTGACTGGCACTATGCGCGGAATATGTGCCTGTCGCCCCAGTTTATCGGGCAGCTCAGGAAAATTACAGAGACGCCGCTGGACGTCCATCTGATGGTTCAGGATCTGGGGATGGAGATCGTAGAGGCTGTCTGTGACGCGGGCGCTGATATCATCTCGCTGCCCTTGGAGGAGATGGGACGCAATGTATTTAAGTATATTTCCTACATAAAGGGACGGGGAAAGAAATTTGGCGTGGTTCTCGGACCGGAGGCTCCCCTTTCTGCCCTGCAGTATTACCTGAAGGAGGTAGATCTTCTGACCTTTATGGGCGTCACGCCGGGATTTGCCAAGCAAAGCCTGATAGAGCCTGTGCTGGATAAGATCCGGGAGGCGCATGCTCTCAGGGAAAGAATGGGGTACACCTTCGAGACGCAGATCGACGGCGGCTGTCACAGGGCCACGATGAAAAAGGTAAGCGAGACAGGGGTGGATATCATTATCATGGGCGCGACCTGTCTGTTCAGCCAGGATCATGATATGGGCGTGGCCTGGAAGAAGATGCTTGCCGACTATGAGGAATGGATACATGAATAAGGAACGGGAAAACAGAGCCGGCAGCAGGACTGGCGGCATAGCGGTTGGAATTGATATCGGCGGGACAAATTTCCGGATCGGTGCGGTGAGCCGGGATGGACAGGTGGATCATTTTGAGAAGATCTCAAGCCAGGTGCTCTGCGGCCCCGGGGAGGCTGTGGAGCTTCTGGAGGAACAGATCCGCAGCTTTCTGGAACGCCACAGCCTGGAGGACCGTACCCTGGCAGTGGGGATCGGCTTTCCGTCTCCCGTGGACGCAGCGAAGGAGGTCGTGTATAACTGTCCGAATCTGCAAAATGAAAACGGCGGCTTCGACGGAAGAAATGTTGTGCGTTTTCTGGAGGACCGTCTGAAGCTTCCTGTATTTATCAATAAGGATGCAAACAATCTTCTGCAGTATGAGATCGCGGTTCACGGGTGGAAGGGAAAAGGGATCACCATAGGCATCTACTATGGAACGGGAATCGGAAACAGCGTATATCTGGAAGACCATTTCCTGGGCGGAAAGCATGGAACAGCCTGTGATCTCGGCCATATCCCGTTTTACTTAAGCGACCGGTACTGCACCTGCGGAAACAGAGGATGTGCGGAGTGCTACGCATCCGGCCATGTGCTGAGAGATATCTGGCAGGAAAACTGGCCGGGGGAGGAGTTCCCGCTGATTTTCAAAAACCACAGCAGCGACCGGCCGGTGCAGGAGTTTTTGGAGGCCATGGCGATCCCGATGGCCTCGGAAATCAATATCTTCGATCCTGACCGGGTTGTAGTGGGCGGCGGTGTCATAGAGATGGAGGGCTTTCCGGAGGAAGCCTTCTGGGATTACGTGTATGAATTTACAAGAAAGCCCTGCCCGGGCAGAGACTTTGACGTTGTGCATGCCAGCCGGGAGCCTGGAGCGGGCACGGCGGGTTCCGCCTTTTATGCCTTTGAACAGCTGGAAAAGATTGAAAAATGAGGAGAGAATCATGACTGAAAAAGAGATGAAACTGAAGACCGGTTCCGCCAGGATCCGGCTCGAGACTCTGAAAATGCTGAAATGGAGAGGCTATGGACATTTGGGAGGGGCCATGTCCATCGTGGAGCTTCTGTCTGTGCTCTACAATGAGGTGCTGAAATACGATCCGAAAAATCCGGACTGGCCGGAGCGGGACTATGTGGTGCTGTCCAAAGGCCACAGCGGCCCTTCCCTCTATGCAGCCTTGGCGCTCCATGGATTTTTCGATAAGGAATGGCTTTATACGCTGAATGAGGGCGGTACGAGGCTGCCTTCCCATCCGGACCGCCTGAAGACGCCGGGCGTGGATGCGACGACCGGCTCCCTTGGACAGGGAACCTCGGTAGCGGCGGGCCTTGGCATGGCGCTGCGGCTGGAAAAGCTGGAGAACGCGGCGGAGCCTGAAAGCAGCGCAGCGGCACATGAGAATGAGAGCGGCGCGAAAGACGCGCAGCTTCCCGATTCCGGACAGAGGGTTTACCTCATCGTCGGGGACGGCGAGCTGAACGAGGGCCAGTGTTGGGAGGCCTTCCAGTTTATGGCTCATCAGAGGCTGAATGAGGTCATTGTGATCATAGATTACAATAAACGGCAGCTGGACGGAAGGCTGGAGGATATCATCACCCCCTTTGACCTGAAGAAAAAGATGGAGAGCTTTGGCTTCCGGGTTCTGCAGGCAGATGGAAAAGAGGAGAGCTCCATTCTGGATGCTCTTACCCAGGCAAAGAAGGTAAAGGATTCTGCGGTCTGCGTGCTTCTTGACACGGTGAAGGCACAGGGGGTTCCCTGCTACGAGGATAAGGATGACTGCCACGCGCCGAAATTCGACGAAAAGGCGAAGCAGGCACTGGATGAGGTGATAGAAGAGCTGGAAAAATTCGTAGAAGAAGGAGGCGGACAGAATGTGGAGTCTTGCAGATAAGGACGGAAGCACAGAGATGCGGAAGGTGTTTGTGGAAACCCTGGACGAGCTGATGAAGGAGGACGGCCGGGTGATTGCCCTGGAGGCGGATCTGGGCGGAGCTTCCGGCTTTTCCAAGCTGAAAAACAGCCATCCGTCCCAGTTTATCAACGTGGGAATTGCGGAGGCAAATATGATGGGGATCGCGGCTGGCCTGTCCATGCGGGGGCGTGTTCCGTTTGTCCATACCTTTGCGCCCTTTGCGGTGCGGCGGGCCTGCGATCAGATATTCCTGGAGGGCGCCTATGCCGGAAATACCATCAATATTTACGGCTCTGATCCGGGCGCCTGCGCCGCCCAGAACGGCGGGACCCATACGACGCTGGAGGATATCGCGATTATGAGAGCGATTCCCACGGTTGAGGTGTATGATCCGGCGGACGGCGTGCAGCTTCGCTGGCTGATTCGGGAGCTTGCGGGCAGAAAGGGAGTGCACTATATCCGGGCGGCCAGAAAGGGCATGCCGGATATCTATGCAGAGGGATCCAGCTTTGAGACAGGCAGGGGCTGTGTGCTGAGGGAAGGAAAGGACGTCCTGCTTGTCGCTGCCGGCCTGGGACTGAAGCTCGCGCTGGAGGCAGCAGAGCAGCTGAGAGCGGAAGGGATCGATGCGGGAGTGATCGATATGTTTACGATAGCGCCGCTGGATACAGAGCTTTTGAAAGCGCAGATCCCCGGGAAAAAGCTGGTGGTTACTGTAGAGAACCACGGAATCACAAACGGACTGGGAAGCGCAGTGGCGGAAGTTATAGCCGGGGAAGGCTATGGTGTAAGGCTTAGCAGGATCGGAAGCAGAAATCAGTTTGGCCAGGTGGGAAGCCAGGAATACCTGATGAAGGCCTATGGGCTGACGGTGGAAAACATTCTGGACACGGTCAAACGGCACTTGTAACGGTTTGGAAATCATGATATTATTTTTTTGAGTAAGTGCTCCCAGCCGGCAGGGCAGACTTGCCGGCTGGGAGCCTTTTTTAGGATAACAGGGGCGGGAGAAGGATATGGCGGAGAAACAGGCGCAGACACAGCTTTTTGCAGAAGAAAGAAAACAGGAAATCATGAAGATGCTGAGAATGCAGACGAAGATCGTTGTTCCGGAGCTCTGCGATTATTTCGGCGTATCAGCGTCTACGATCCGAAACGATCTCCGGCAGCTGGAGAAGGAAAAGCAGCTGACCAGAACCCATGGCGGAGCGATCATTTCGACCAAGACAGGGCTGGAATACTTCCCTGAGAATAAGGTCCGGATGACAGAGCAGAAGCGGGCTATCGCGGCAGAAGCCCTGAACCGTATCGAGGACGGCGACCGCATCGCGATTATGACGGGCAGCACCTCCTTCGAGCTGCTTCAGCTCCTCACGGAAAAGAAAGAGCTGATGGTGATTCTGGACGATATCTCCTTTGCCGTCTGGCTGGAGCAGAATACAGACTTTGATATCTGGATCCTCGGCGGCCAGCTCCGCACCAAATATCACTACACCACCTCGCCGTTCCATGACGAATTTCTTGATATGGTAAATATTGATAAAATTTTTATCACCTGTACGGGGATTACGGCAGAGAAAGGCATCACGACGCCGGATTTGGAGACGGCTCTGCGCATCCGCGATGTCATCAAGGCCTCCAACGAAAAGATTGTTATCTGCGACAGCAGCAAGGTAGGCCGGGTAGCCTTCGCGCAGACCATGAACCTGCAGGACGTAGACGAGCTGATCACAGACGAGGGGATTGAGCAGGAGGACCTGGAAGCCTTCCGCAACCTGACGAGCGTCACGACAGTGCCGGTGGAGGAATGAGGGGAAGAGTGTTCTGGAAAAGAATGAGAGAGCATGTCCCGGCAGGCGAAAGGACGACAGGTGAAAGGATGAGACAGGGGCATCCCGAAAGCAGTGAGGCAAAAGGGTATGGAAGGGAGCAGGCATCATGGATATCACAAAACTCTTAACTCAGGTAAAAAATAATGAAATCACGATAGAACAGGCTGAGGAACAGCTGAAGAACCTTCCTTATGAGGATCTGGGCTTTGCCAAGCTCGACCATCACCGCAAGGTCCGCCAGGGCTTTGAGGAGGTAGTTTACTGCCAGGGGAAGGCGACAGAGCATCTGGTGAAAATCTACCAGACGCTGACGGCGGAAGGAATCGATGTGCTTGGAACCCGCGCGACCCGGGAACAGTACGAAGCCGTGAAGGAAGCGGTTCCGGAAGCGGTGTGGGATGACATTTCACGGATTCTGAAAGTGGAGAAACGGGAAAAGGAGCATATCGGCCGTATCGTAGTCTGCACCGGCGGCACGGCCGACGTGCCTGTGGCAGAGGAGGCGGCCCAGGTGGCAGAATTTTTCGGCACAAACGTGGTCCGGCTGTTTGACGTGGGGGTGGCTGGAATCCACAGGCTTCTTTCCAATATGGATACCTTCCACGGAGCAAACTGCGTGATTGCTGTGGCCGGCATGGAAGGTGCTCTGGCCGGAGTAGTGGCAGGGCTGGTGGATGTGCCTGTCATTGCGGTTCCCACCTCTGTGGGCTATGGAGCCAGCTTCGGAGGCCTCTCGGCCCTTCTGACCATGCTGAATTCCTGCGCGAACGGAATTACCACCGTAAATATTGACAATGGTTATGGAGCCGCGTATGTAGCGACGCAGATTAATCGGTTGGCCTGCGGGCGGAGAAGTTGACTGCGAATAAAATGAGAGCTGGGGACAGGAGCCAAAGATCAGAATTGGGAACAGGAACTGAGAATAGGAACCAAGGATAAGAATTGAGAATATGAACTAAAGACAGAATTTTGAGACAGGAGTTATAGCAGAGAGGGCAGGCGCGGATGCGCCTGCCCTCTTTGGGTTCTGAAATTCTGTTGTTTAGCTGTTTTTGCGTTTTATAAAAGCGGTAGTTTGTGTTTCGGGCCCCGCCTCTTGCTTCAGCTTCCAAGGCTCAGGTCCCTTTCCTTCGCGGAAGCCTGTTTTGCCATTATAAATGAGTTGAAGAGCAGTGGTGTGATTTCTGACGAGGTCTGTCACACGATTTCTATATCATCATCATGAAGCATGAAAATGGCCATAGCAAAGACGATGCCATAGTAGTCCTTCGGAATCATATCTGACAGAATGCGGATTTTCTTCGTCCGCCTGAGCATATGGCTCATCTCGATAACTTTCCGTCCATCCAGATAAATCTCGAAATTCCGCTGTTCAGTTTGAACCAGGATAAGCTCTCCCTGAGGAATCTGGAACCGGAGCTTTTCCGGCATCGGTGGACGGACCAGGGATTTCTGGATTCTGCTCCCTTCTGCATCCTCTCTGTATTCCAGGGAAGCGGAGAAGGATTCGCCGCTGTCTTTTGTGACGATCAGCGTTTCCTGTTCCTGATGGACACAAGCCGTCAGTTTCTTTCCGGCGTCTGAGATTTCCAGCCGTTTTCCACCGTGGAACCTTCTTTGAATCTGCGCGAGAAGCTGTGTGCCAGGTTCAGCACAAAGCTCAAACCGATTTAAATGAGATTTTACTGTGATTTCCATACATGCTGCAGCTGTATCTGCGCCGCCGGGTGTTTTTCTTGTCCCTGTCGAAATCATATCGTCTGACATTTTCTTCACCCCCTGATGAGAGATACAGCAGCGTTCATGATGCCAGCCAGAAGCATGACCCAGATAGGATTCATTTTAAATTTCCGGAGTAGCAGAATACAGACTGCAAAGATAATGACCAGTGTCCAGTTGGTTTCAGCAAGCACAGCATGTGTCTCGCTGCCCCAGAAGGCTGTGACGAGAATCGAGATTCCAGCCGATGCAATCATGGCTACGACTGCAGGCCTCAGAGAATTCAGGACGCTCTGCAGGGCGTTTACGTTCTGGTATTTCAGGTACAGGCCTGCAATCAGTGTTACCAGGATGCAGGAGGGCAGTATGCATCCAATAGTCGCCACCAGAGCTCCCGGAAGTCCTGCGATCTTGATCCCCACAAAGGTTGCAGAATTGATGGCGATAGGGCCGGGCGTCATCTGGGAAATCGTGATCAGATCTGTAAATTCGCTCATGCTGAGCCAGCCATGCGCAGTTACTACCTGGCTCTGAATCAGAGGCATGGCTGCGTAGCCTCCGCCAAAGCTGAACAGGCCGATTTGGAGAAAGCTTAAAAACAGCTGCAGATAAATCATGTTTCTCCCCTCTTTCTGATGTGAATGCAGGTTCTCGCGATTCCGAGCAGAATGCATGCAAGCACAATATAGACTACATTGACCTGAAATACGCAGGCTGCGATAAACGAAACGCTCATAATTAAAATGGAAACGGCGCTTTTGCTCTGCACGACGCCTGCGCCCATCTCATAGACGACAGCTGCTATGACAGCGCCGACGCCAGCCTGCATTCCCTCCAGGATCTCGCTGATGATTACATTACTGCGGAAAGCGGCATAGAACACTGAGATCAGAGAAATAATGACGAAAGGCGGAATAATTGTGGCAATGATGGCCGTAAGGGCACCAAGGAGCCCGGCCAGCTTATAACCGACCACGATCGCCCCGTTTACCGCGATCGCGCCCGGAGCGGACTGGGCGATTGCAACCAGATCCAGCATTTCATTTTCTTCAATCCAGTGGTATTCATCTACAAATTTCTTCTTCAGCAGGGTCACAATCACGTATCCGCCGCCAAAGGTAAAGGCGCTCAGGTACAGCGTGGAAATGAACAGCTTTGACAAGACCTGTTTTCTGTTTTTCATCTTCAGTCTCCTCCTCTGGTTTTAAGTATATCCAGTCTTGATCCATATGTAAAATAGTATTATCCTATTAAATGGATAAGTATTTTTCTATGAATGCGGTGAAAGAGCTGGAGAAGTATTATGGAGTCCGTTTGTTTGGATGGAATGACAGGAGTGTTTGGAAAATTGTTACGTCTCTTTATGTGAGAAATTGTACGCGACTGAGGGTTCTTTTCATGACCTGACAGTGTGTGGTGCTCTGTCGTGGAACAAGTGCTTCTTTCATATAAATTGGCGCTTTTTTCATGATTTGAGATGAGCGGTGGGAGGACTTGCGCCAGGAGCGTTGTGCTGGAGAAACTCAACTCGATATCCAGATTTCTACGAGAGAAAAGAAATGCCAGGTGCGTAATCCAGCATCCGAGACGCCTGTTTCGAAATTCAAAAGCTGACCGTGTATCTGATTCTGGAGAGCTAGGCCTGGGTATTCCGGTTATTGTAAACGGTGCATCGGAAGGCTTGGGGGCAGCTGGCCTTTCCATATCTTTTCTTTGGAGTGGGAAGGATGTCTAAGAGGGGAGAAAGGTCTGAATACCTTTCCATGAGTTTAAGCTCCTCAAACGAGAACGGAGCAGTGCCTATCATAAAGAACAAGTATCTGACAGGCGGCATGAAGACGATTATACACCTGCGCAGAAATTGGGCAAAATATTTTATACAGCCAGAACAGCGGAATTGGGCGAGGTATTTCAGGATGAAAGAGGATTCCGGGAAGCGGATTTCTGCAGAATATTTTTCTACGCATTGGTTTGGATTTCAGGAGGAATAAGAAATATGAGTGATAAAAATACTTTATATCTGGAATGTCGTTCCGGTATCAGCGGCGACATGACTGTGGCGGCGCTTCTTGATCTCGGCGCGACCGAGGAAAATCTGCGCCGGACGCTTGCGAAGCTTCCGGTGGATGGATATGAAATCAAGGTGCAGCGGCTTCGGAAGAACGGGCTGGACGTCTGTGATTTTGATGTAATTCTGGAGGATGAGGCAGATCATAAGCATTTGCAGGAAAAAATGAACGGACATGTACAGGTGGAGCATGGTCATATACACGGCCATGTAGATGGTAGTAATATGCATGTACATGAGCATGAGAAGCATCATGAGCATATACATGAGCACAGAGAGGGGCGTGAATGTGAGCATGATCATGGGGGGGCTCATACCCATGCCCATGTACATCGTACCTGGAAGGATATCGAACAGCTTCTGGAGACGGCAGATCTGAAGCCCCGTGTACTGGAGCTCTCCAGGCAAATGTTCCGCACAGTAGCGGAGGCGGAGGGCAAGGCTCATGGATGCCCGCCGGAGCAGGTGCATTTCCACGAGGTGGGCGCTGTGGATTCCATCGTGGATATCGTGGGAACTGCAGCCTGCCTCGAAGAGCTGGGTGTGGAGAAGGTGCTGGTCTCCGACCTTTGGGAGGGCAGCGGGCACGTGCACTGCCAGCACGGAGTGCTGCCCGTGCCCGTGCCCGCAGTGCTGGAGATTGCGGCGGCGCACGGGCTCACCCTGCGGCAGACGGAGCAGCAGGGTGAGATGGTGACGCCGACCGGCGCGGCGATAGCCGCGCTGTCCGAAGGCCGGCAGCCTTCACGCTTCCGCGTGAAGAGGGCCGGCCTGGGGGCCGGAAAGAAGGAGTTTCCAAAGGCGAATATTCTGCGGGCTATGCTGATAGAAGAGGAGCCGGAGGGAGAGCTGTGGCTGCTGGAGAGCAATATCGACGACTGCCCGGGCGAGGCCATGGGCTATGCGATGGACTGCCTTCTGGAGGCCGGAGCCAGGGATGTTTTCTTCACACCCATTTTTATGAAGAAAAACCGACCGGCCTATAAACTGTCTGTACTCTGCGATGAGGAACATATCCGGGAAATGGATGAAATTTTGTTCCGGGAGACGACGACGATTGGTGTGCGGCGCTGCCGTGTGGAGCGGGATGTGCTGCCGCGGCGGTTTGCCGAGGTGCAGACAGAACTTGGAGCGGCGAAGGTTAAGATTTGCGCGTTGCCAGATGGGAAAGAGGTCTTTTATCCGGAATATGAGAGTGTGAAGGAACTGGCACGAAAGAGCGGGAAGAGCTACCGGGAGGTGTACCGGGTAGTGAAGGAAGAGGCGGAGAATGATATGCAGTATAGGTAGTAAAGGGGGGAGAAGAGGAAAAGACAGAACTCTTGTTCATTGCGACATAATATGATAGAATACTAGCATCAGTGATAGGAGTATTGCTCTGTTGTACACTGATAATGCATAACCAGCTTATAAATTCATAGCTATGCTGGTAAGCACAGTCAATGGAGAAAGCCGGTTTGATACAATGTGCCAGTCACAGCAGGAGTGTCTGGGATGTTTAATCGACAGAGTCTGAGAGGAACAAAAGGGCAGGTAAGATGTTCAAAATACTGCTGGAGGTGGATGTCTCTGTCAATCGGGGTATCACAGAAAATTACCTGAAATGCAAACCGGAATCGTTGAAAGAGAGGGCATATAGATGATGCAAGTAAATGATTCTGACGATACCCTGGTGTCAGAAGAATTCAGCCCTTATATAGGGGATGGATACAAGGCAGCCTATGCAGAGTTATTGACACGGATAAGCAATGCATTGGCAATCAATCGGGATGAATTGATTCAAAATGAGATTGATAGGGTGAGGGAGGCTCATCAGGAGACAAATACGGCAGATTGGGATACGGACACATTAAAGTATCTTGCTGTATTGCACGTTCTGATGGATTTGTCAAAGCAGGGCTGGCTGTTTCAGGTAAACGGAGTTAGTCTTGTTCTACAAATGGATAATGGAGAGACGGATGATAAATCACGGATTCGTTACAGACTGAGCGCTGAAAGAAATGCTCAATTTAAGGTAAAAAGTGTACAAGGCTTTATTCGTTCGCTGGAGAAGGTCAGAAATTATAAGGGAAAGAGCATATCAATAAAGGATTTGATTGGCGATCCGGAAATTCTGAAGGAGAAAATTCTTGATCGGAAGCAGGTCTGTGATCCATATATACAGCTGGTAACTAATGAACGTGATGAATTTACTGGATATAAGCTGTCGGATGTCTGGCGCTATTTTAGGTATACCTGGTCAATACCGTATAAGACAATGCCAGGAAGAAATCTGTTTTATCTGGTCAGAGACAGACTGCAGCCAGCACACCCGGTGATTGGCATTTTTGCATTGGGAAACTCTGTTTTGAACCTGGCTGTTCGTGATGATGATATTGGATGGACTGTGGATTCAATTAAAAGACAGCTGATGCAGAAAAGAGATACCTCTTACTGTGATCAGATTGTGAAAAGGACAGAGGGTAGGACTGTAAAGGTTAAAATAGATAAAGCTGCTGAGTCAGAAAAGGAGCACAACGAAAGAGCCCGCTCCTTTGCGGATAGAATCTATCCCCTTCTTCTTAACAATCTTGATAAGGCAATTGACGATATTTATATAAAGGATTTGAATTGTGAGCAGGAAATAGAGCATCCAGATGCTGAGTTTATAGCAGAGCTGACAGCTTTGGCAGAGGACCTGAGCAGGAAAGCTCTTAATAATAAGAACGGCAGACACAATCCGGACTGGGAGAGAGAAGCTAAGACAACCCTATTTAAAAGGAAACGAGCTGCAGAATTAGCAAAATTATTATCCGCTAAAAGAGTTTTTCAGGAGGCTTGCGGAGAAGGCAGCCTGGAAAGATTGATGGCACTGCTTTCAACAGAGGAGGGAAGAAGAGCCGTCAATACAGCTCTGATTGCCAACAGAAAATACAAAATTGGTTCCAATATGATGGAAATTATTGTATGTGGGGCTATTCCACCATACAATGAGCTTCTGGGAGGAAAGCTTATAAGTATTCTTGCATGCAGCCCTGTTGTGATACGAGACTGTACAAAAAAATATGAAAGGCAGGTCAGTGAAATTGCTTCTCGAATGAAGGGTGAGGAGGTAATTCGTGACAGCAGGCTGGCCTTTCTGGGAACCACGAGTCTTTATTCTGCAGGAAGCAGTCAATACAATCGAATTAAGGTCCCGCTTCTGAGCGGTGGTACACTGGAATATCGCAAAATGGGAATAACAGAAGGCTATGGGACAGTATATTTCTCCTCAGAAACTACACTCCTTTTCTCAGCTGTTTTAGAGAGGATGGATGGAGGAAAAAAAATAAATCATGTTTTTGGTGAGGGGACAAGCCCGAGGTTCAGGCTTATAAGCAGAGGATTACGTTCAATCGGAATAAAAGCAGAGGCATTTCTGCGTCATTATTCTCCGAGGATTGTTTATTCCATCGATCTGGCGAAAAATACAAAGGAATTTCTGATGGGGCTGACTGAGGAGCTTGATTATGGATTTGATTTAAATGATGATGAACAAATCGCCCGGCATACGCAATATCTGATAGACTTTTGGTATCACCGTTGGCTGGAAAAGCGATTGACGACAGTGGATATTGTGGGACGGTTGGAACATTTTCGTGTAGAAGACCTTCTTCTCTCAAGCCTGCTTTAAGGAGGTGGCGGGACATGAGTAACCTGGATTTTATCCGTAAGCTTTACAGGGGAAAAAACTGCTATTCGGATCATATGTCCGCTGAGGAGCTACAGCTTCTTCATATTCATTCAAACGTTGAGGAAATTGTAGTTTCTCTACTGATGCAGGGCAGGATTATTTTTCTGACTGGAAATCCGGGAGATGGGAAAACCTTTCTAATAAGAATGCTTGCAGACAGGCTTTCGCAGCTAGATGCCTATGTGCAGATGGATATGAATGAAATCGAGAACTCTGCTGGTGTAGCGGAGGAGCTGGTGAAATGCTACGAGGAAGGAAGAGCGGCAGTAGTGGCTGTCAACGAATACCCTTTTTTGCATCTTCAAAGGCAGATCAGGCAGCTGGCGCCTGAAATGTATGAGGAAATTTCTTCAGTAAAGCAGCATTCTATTGTGTATGACATACCACATAGAGATATCAAAAAAATTGCAGTGATTGATCTGAATGAAAGAAATCTGCTTGACAGGGATCATACACTGGCTGAACAGATTATTTTAAGGCTTTGCGAGCTTCTCAGGGAGGATACTTATAAAAGTCGGCAGCTGGAGTACAATATTACTGCGTTATCTGAGCCGCAGATTAGAAGACAGCTTGTTGCGTTGATTGATTTGGCCTCTATGAGCTTTGAACATTTTTCGGTGCGCGATATATTTGGAGCGATTGCATTTGCATTAACAGCCTGTGAGACGGAGGAATTCAGTGGACTGCTGTATTATGATGCCATATTCGCAGGGACAAATGCACTTCTTCAGGCAATTCAGCTGTATGATCCCATCTATCTTTCCAATCCGTCTATTGATGAGGCTCTGTGGAATGGTGATATCAGGCAGGGATGGTGCATGGGATGTCCGGAACGCTGGCCTGCTTCACCAGAGCTCGACGAGGCGGTGGATGAGGCGTCGGAGCTGTTTAAATCTATAAAGAGAAAATATTACTTTGAGAATTTAAAGGGTGCAGAGCTTCAGAGGCTGCAGCCATCAGAAATAGAAAAATGTATAGATATGTTTGTTAAGCTTGATACGAGGAGAAAGGCTATCAAGGAAAGAATTGTTCACTCCCTTAATAAGCTTTTTCTGTCATCCTCGGAGGATAGAAAGCAGCTCCGTATTTGGACTACTCATCGATATGATCTCAGTATTGAGGCCTCTACAGCTGTTTCCAGCCAGTATATTGACACGAGTGAGCTTGATATTCAGATGCCCAGGCCGGCTGACTGGCTGAAGGGGCTGGAGTATACTCCCAGACATTTGGTTTTAAAGCCTAAAGGGAAGGAGGCCCCTTGTCTGGTAATGGATGTGGATTTCCTCAGAACTCTTAATGCTGTTGAGGAAGGATATCCTGTGAATTTGCTGGCACCCAGGTACACACAAACGGCAGCCCTGTTTTTACAGCAGCTGTGTGAAAGCGGGCAGACAGAGGAAAATGAGGATGGCGAAATTATAATTGCGAGCCGGAAAAGGGGATTTAAGCGTTCTCTGTATATCAGAGATTTTAAATACGGCTTTGAGGAGGATGAGTGATGGCAAAAAGAGATACATTAAAGCAGCTTGCCGACTCCGTCTGCCGGGAGTATCTGGAATTTATTCCAACCTCAAATTCACTAAAGCCTTCTCATATTGCGAATGCTCTATTTCGCCAATGCATGGGAGAGACCTGCTGTACAAAGGATATTCATGAATGGGTGGTTAGTGAGCGAAGAAAGGACGCGGTATCGTCAGCTGATATTATAGATCGATATCAGGCGATTCTCTGGAATGGTGCGGAGGAGAATCCGGAAAATATAAAACAGATACGTTTCCTGATGGAGGAAATTTTTAACCAGGACAACACCGTATATCCTAATTATCGGCTTTCTGTATTTAGCATCAGCTCTCATTGGCTTATAAAGCCGGGTGTCAAGTCAGAGCTTAATATTGGAGAGTTTTTGTTCAAAATACTGGCGAAGAGGATAGGTGGACGGAGATCTCCGGCTATTGAGCTGATTCAATCGGCTCTGAGCAGAGATGATGATGATCTCACAAAAATTTTGAAGCCGATTATTACCTATCCATCAGGTGAGGAAAAGAGAACGCTGATGGGAGTCTGCTATCCGGAGGAGAACGAGATTAAATGGGATTCCTGTAAACAGACTATCAGGAATGGCTTTGACAGACTGGCTGAGAACATGATACGGATGGGAGCTAAGGGTAATGCACTTCTGATCCTGGAACGAATGATATGCTTTTCAGGCTTTGCGGTTTTTCTTTATTTGGCAGACTGCTGCAGTGCTCTTTATGGAGGCCCTCGTGTCCCTATTCTTCTAGATGCGGGTACAGAGCTGGAGTCGATCAAGAAAGCGAGCGAGCAGTGCTATACAGCAGCAAAGAAAGCCGTGGAGGATTATTTTGTCAGGGTGTTTGAGGAGCAAATCAGACCTGAAATTTCCAGAAACAGCAAAGCCTCCTGCGAGAGGTGGATTGAAGAAATGATGTTTTCCAGCGAGGAGCGGGAAACGAGTATCAGGCCTGCGATAGAAAGCTATTTTGAAAGCTTTTGCGCTGACGGGGAAAAGCCAGTTTATGCCTTAGCTCATGCCATTCAAATTGCGGCCTATACCTTTGAATATAGATATAATTCTCCCTCTGACTTTTGCCGGGTGCTGGGTGTACGCTGTGGAATTGTCGGGCCGAAGGGAAGCAGGGCAAGAATTAAAAGATATTTGATTAACAGCTTCGCGCTTGAGACTATAGCTTTAAGTATTCTCTCAGAAGATGAGCTTAATGGGATAGAGCTCAAGGAGCTTGGGAGCAAGGCTGTATCTACATATAACATTCTGCTTGGAACAAATGCGGATACAGAATACAAAATTTTAGAGGATGCCAATATTGCGCAGAATACGCCGGGGGATTTGCGGGGCGATCTGACAGTAAACGCGCAGGCCTTTGCAGAAAGCTTCACATCTCTGGGGCTGGCAAGGAGCTATGCTGACGGAGTTACACTGGTAGGATGGAGGCTGTGATATGAGAACCCGTCTGTTAACAGAGGTTATTGTTAGGCTGGTAAACAGAAAGGCATATGCAGAGGAATACGGAGTAGCAGTTTTAAATTTGCCCGATTTTAACTACCGGAGCTTTGTAGATGGGCTGGATTGTGGACGGCGGGCAGAGCTGTTTTTCCTGGGCTTTTCTAAGGAAGCAATTGAAGAGCTAAGAGTAGATTTGCCAATCCATGAGAATGTTGCATATGCATTTTCTGTGGAGGAGGCTGAGGAGTCCAGAAATTCCGGTGATGAAGGGATATTCCGGATTCTCATTATCAAGCGGGTAGAAATTGAAAAGCTTTCTTCGCTGCGCTGGTTCCCGGAGATTTCACTGGAGGCAGTTTATTTGGAGAGCTGCTCCTATGTGAAGGAAAGGCTGGCTCAAAGTAATCAGGTTATCAATACTCTGCTGCAGGCGCTTCGGAGAAAGTCTGTTCGTAATATTTTGAATTTTGAAAGGGTGCTCGAATATCTTGAGGATCTTCTGGAAGCGGACCCTGTCACACTTCCAGAGGTAGTGCAGAAGCATTTTTACAGGCTGGGACTCTGTTCAGACGCAAACATAATAAGTAGCAGACCTGGAGTGGAGGAGCTTGTTAAAAGAATCAGGCACAATCACAGCTTGGTTGAGCGTATAGGAAATCTTGAGCAGGCTGAACGGCAAAGCATTACTGATTATTACACAGGGCAGAAGGACCGGGAGACTCCGCGCTTGATCCTGCAGTTTTATAAGACGAAGAATATCGAGCTGCTGAGATTGATGGATGTGGATGCAGTTGAGAAATGCCTTAAGGCAGCGAGAAAAAATGGTTCAAGGCCTGCAAGAGCCAGAGGCGGCTATACAAATCCGACAGCGCTTGCAGCACAGATAGTCTTTGAGGATAATTCGCAGCAGCTGGAGACTATACTGGACCAGCTTGGTCACGAGATTGACGATTACTCTGACTCAAGACAGGGCAGGCATGTCGAGATCTGTCACGAGGGTATAAAAATTCAGGTTAGGCCGGAGCCGCTTTCTGAAAGGATAGCCGAGGAGCTGGTTAGTGAGGATGATTTTGGAGGAACCATTTACGCAGATGTACAATCGCCTACAGAAGCGCTGGATGATCTGAAGGTCAAGTATGAGTATGTGCCCTTTACAAGGGAGTATTTGGAGATTGTGTGGGATAATCTCAGAAAAATCTCCGGATTAGTAGACGGTGGCGAGACGATTTCTACTGCGCTCAAATGCTTTTTAACTGCCAGGGAGGCTCTGCTTTCATGGAAAAAACGGCTGCAGGATGTGCCGATGCTGCAGGTCCTGTTGAAAAAGGACAGCTTTACGGCATACCTTAACGCGTATGAGCGGCTCCTGACTGCTGTCAATGATGAGTTTCCCAGGATATGGAGGATAGCTCCGTCCAATGCAAAGCAGCTTGTGAATATTATCATATCTCTTGACAATGTTTTTATTCTGGGAACAAAGGCCTGTCATGCGGTGCCTACACCGCTGAATCCTCTTTATTTATGGAAATATATTAAGCTGGCAGAGGAGATTCTTTCTGAACGTGGTATCGATGAGCTTGGGGAGGGACAGCTTTCTGAGGAGGATAAGAGCTTTATAATCCGTAAGGCCGGAGACATTCCCGATCCTCTTTCAGTGATGCTGTTTCCTGCGACAATACGTTCGCAGGGGGCAGTATTCCTTCCGCTGGCGGGACGGATTGGTACGCTTCCGGTGTATTCTACCAGACGACAGATCAACCAGAGCGAGAGCGGAATTGGCGATCTGAAGAAAGCGATTATCCGGTATATGTGTCTATATCCGCATTCAAGCATGATGCTCAGAATCGCTTTTATCGATCCTCCATCAGTGGAAGCTATCGTGGAGATGCTGAAGCAGCTTGATAAGGATCGTGAATTCAATGTGTCAGGTATCGAGGTATCTATTTTCAGAACAAAGGAGGCGGACTCGGATTGGATAGAAATAGGGGATGAAGCCTTGAATGATGGAATGCTGGGCCAGGTAAAGGGCAGGCGAAGTCTGAAATTTCGGTTGAAAATAGCAGAGAAAAGACTTCCCTACCATAAAATTTTAGCTGAGCTGGACAAGGAGCAGCATATTTTGGTCATTTTTGATCCAAATGAGGTGCGAATTGCTGCTGCACAAAATAGCAGGCAGCTTCACATTCACCCATTATGTGTACCCAAGGTCTATCAGTACAATCCGATTGACGAAAGGGTGGAAATACGTCCGGCAAATGAGGGTGGAATCTTCTCAACCTACGCCAGCATTCTTGAGAAGCTGAATGAGCAGCCCTCTACCTTCAGCCATACGAGTACCTTTTTTAATACTCCTCTGAAGAGAGAAACCTATGACAGTCTTTTAATGAAGGCAGACTGGCTTGTGATTCTTGATCAAAGCTTGAAAAGCTGGGATATTTCACTGAGAGCTGTCAGTGAAAAGCTTTTTTACAGAGAGAACGATTATCGGTCTATTGGGATTTATTCAAAAAATCTTCGGAAATTTGAGAAGGGCTTTGATTACCTGATCAAGCAATGTGGCAATTTTATTCCGAATGAAAAGGGAATAGGTAATATTATTCGGGCTGTCCGTGAAATCAATGATGAAGGATTGCTGAGTATTGTCTCACATTCAACGAATCGAGTTTTTGAAGCTAATCATGGAAAGGGCAGCCTGGGGCTTGCTGTTTCTGCAATCAGGTACCTGCAGATGCACAGCGGGGCAATGCTTGTGGGCCTGGACACACAGCTTGCAAGAGAATGGCTTTCTGACAGAGATGACAACAGGCTGCCGGATCTGGTTGGGATAGATTTTCTGTCAGAGGATGAGGCAGCTGTCGATCTGATTGAGGTGAAGACCTATTCCAATCACGAGAGCGCATTCCAGATAGAAGGGGATACTATCGCCGGTCATGCTGTCAGGCAGGTCTCCGTGCTAGAGGCGCTCATCAGAGAGATTTTTGGAGCGTCCGAAAAAATAACAACGGTTTCGAGACGGGAAATACTGAGAGAGCAGGTGTTTGATGCGCTGTATCAGTCCTCAATAAAGCCGGAAGAAAAGCACCATTTAAGTGAAAGACTAAATTCACTGTTTGCGGGAGAGCTTAGAATTACTGTGAGCAGGTCTATTTCCTTTGTCGATTTTGAGCATGCAGAGAGCTCAGTGCGGTGGCTTGCTGGGCGAGATGAGCCCGAAGGGTGTAGATATCAGCTGATTACGATCGGGAGCAGAGAAATCCAAAGCATTATTTCCGGTCTGTTGGAAAGCCCTTTTGAGACTGGAGAAGGGGAGCTCGCTAGTCTCCCTGGAGAGGACGAATGCGATAAAACACATGGGGTGGGAGAGAATACAGCGAGAGATCAAGCGCCTGCTTGGTCGGGCGCGATTTCGGAAAAAAGTCTGCCAGGCGGTGGATTTGAGCAGAAAAATGAGGACAGGGCAGCAAAAAAAGGAGTCATAAGAGATATCATAGATAAATGTGCGAGGCTGAATAAGGTGTTCAGAGATTATGGGATTCAGGCACAGCCTGTAGATCCCGATATGGTGCAGGAGGCGGCCCGCTTCACCCGCTTTACAGTAGAGCTGAAATCTGGAGAAACAATGAAGGCAATTGAAAAATATAAGGTCGATATTGGAATTCAGATGGAGGCTGATGGCGAGCTCCTTGTCAACCATATCCGAGGTACGAGATATATTTCTGTGGACATTCCATTTGCGGGTGCAGCAAGAACGGTAGGGCTGATAGAAAATTTACATCAGCTGGATGGGGCAGAGGGAAGCCTGGATTTTCTTGCTGGGCAGATACCGGATGGAAGGATCGAGGTAGTTGATTTGGCCAAAGCGCCACATCTTTTAGTTGCAGGAACGACAGGGTCAGGCAAAACAATTTTTTTGTATTCCATTATTGTCAGTCTGCTGAGGCAATATCAGGAGGATTCCCTGCAGCTGCTTATTATTGATCCGAAGCAGACTGATTTTACCTTTTTTGAAGGGCTTCCCATGCTATACGGTGGACATGTTATCACAGATGCCGCAGAGGCATTGAAGGTGATTCGGAAAATAAATGACGAGGATAAGGAGATACGTACTGCTCTGCTTAAGGAAAGCAGATGCCGTGACATTGATTCTTACAATACAAAGAATCCTTCCTCCTACATGAGAAGGCTGGTAGTTATTATTGATGAGTATGCTGACTTGATTCAAGCCGCTGAGCTGCAGGGAACCAGGAAGGAGTTTGAGAAGCTCCTTGTTATGCTTGCGCAGAGGGTCCGCAATCTGGGTATTCACCTGGTTATATCGACCCAGCGTCCGTCAGCGCAGATAGTGACGGGTGCGTTGAAGGCCAACATTCCATACAGGGTATCCTTCCGCCTTCCCTCACATGTAGATTCGCAGACGATTCTTGATATGTCAGGTGCGGAAAATCTGCTCGGCAAGGGAGATTTGCTCCTGGTGACTGATACGGATACTAAGCGTATGCAGGGGCTTTATATTACAGAAGAGGAGCTGACAGGCTTCCTGGAGAGACTTTAAGGAGAGCTGATAGATGACAGCTGAAAAGGCAGACGATGTCATATACGGCATATTTAAATGTGAGATAAAAAACCGCTTTCTATGTACTGTGCAGGTAAACGGAGAGGATGTAACCTGCTACATTCCCTCCTCATGCCGGCTCAGCAATTTTATTGACATGCGGAACCGGACAGTACTTCTTAGGCCTGTAGCGGCAGAAAACGCCAGGACGGCCTACTCAGTCTATGCAGTCAAATACAGGAGGAGCTTTATATTGCTGAACCTGTCGCAGGTCAACAGAGTAATCGAGGCTCAGCTTTACCGCAGATACTTTTCTTACCTGGGGAAAAATCGTAGAAATGTAATTCGCGAATATAAAATAGAGGCCTATAAAACGGATCTTTATCTTCCTGATACGAGGACGCTGGTCGAAATTAAAAGCATATTATCCTTTGATAAATGTGGATTATTTCCGACTGTCTATTCCGAAAGAGCCATTAAGCAGCTGTGCCAAATCAGCAGACTCCTGAATCAGGGCTACCAGGCGAGCTACTTATTTGTTTCACTGAATCCGGCTGTGACAGAAATTCAGCTCAATAAATCTATAGAGGAATTCTATCAGCTTTTTATCGACTGCGTTGAAAAGGGGATGACGTACAGTGGGATCAGTATAAGGCTGATGGAGGGAGAGCCCCAGGTGTATGCAAGGATTCCTGTTAGGGCTTAAGAAAGGGATAGGCGGCAGTATACTATTGATTGATAATAGAAAACTTACGGTTATAGCTATGCATATACCTTCTTGCCAAAGGAAAAACTGTAAATTAATCGGCTAAAACGTAAAAGAGGTTTACCTTTTTGACAAACTGTGCTATGATAGTCGGGAAATCAAGGGTGTAGTATGCTATACCCTTTTGGATAATTAATTCTGACAGCATTTTTGACATAACCCAGTAAAATCTGTTAAATTAGCAGGCTATGTACTGGCGATTGTCAGAATATCCAGTTAAGAAGCCTGGCCTTCAGAATCGTCGCTTTGCCGCGTTCTGAAGAAGGGTGGTCATCCTGTAAATTATGAATCCGGGCAGCAAGCGCGGAATGGCGGAGCACACTCTTTTTGTAGAGGAGGCGCAGATATGTGGTATGTCATTCAGGTCCAGACGGGACGGGAAGAACAGATATTGAAAGAGGCCAGGAGATATCAGGTACAGGAATATTATGATGAGATCTTTATTCCTCATTACGAGAGAAGACGAAAATACCTGGGACAGTGGCATACAGAGACAGAGCTTCTGTTTCCCGGGTATCTTTTTGTTATCAGTTCTGCCCCGGAGGAGCTTTACAAAGCCCTGAAGCGGATCCCACAGCTGACGAAGCTGCTCGGAACCGGAGAAAAATGGACTTCAATGTCAGATGAAGATATTGAAATTGTAGAGTTGTTGTCAGGCAGAGAACATCTGATGAAGCTTTCAGAGGGGTACATACAGGGTGATACGGTGACTGTGACAAGAGGGCCTTTGAAAGGCTTAGAAGGAAAAATCAGCCGGATAGACCGGCATAAGAGGCTGGCCTGGCTTACAGTAGAGCTGTTCGGGAGGACGGTGGAGCTACAGGCAGGGCTCGAGATTATAAGAAAAGAGTAGAAGGAAAGACAAATCATATGTATCTGAAAATAAAAAGAGCGGCGGACTCTTTTTTGTCTGCAATGGGGCTGCTTGTGTTGTCGCCCCTTTTTTTAATTTTAATTCTTTGGATTAAGCTGGATTCCCGGGGACCGGTACTTTTTAAGCAAAAACGAATTGGGATTCATAAGAAGCCATTTTATATTTTGAAGTTCAGAACCATGCGGACGGATACACCGAAGGATATGCCTACGCATCTTCTTCAGAATCCGGATCAGTACATTACCAGGGCAGGTCATTTCCTGAGAAAGACCTCTCTGGATGAGCTGCCGCAGATTATCAATATTCTGTTGGGCGACATGAGCATCATTGGTCCCCGGCCGGCTCTCTGGAACCAATATGATCTGATCGCGGAGCGTGACAAGTACGGAGCCAATGATGTGCTGCCAGGACTCACAGGATGGGCGCAGATCAACGGACGGGATGAACTGGAGATTCCGGTGAAAGCAAAGCTGGATGGGGAATACGTAGAAAAGCTGCGAAAAAATAATCTCAGTGGTTTTTGGATGGACTGTCGATGCTTTTTTGGAACGATAGGAAGTGTGCTGCGGCATGAGGGTGTTGTTGAGGGCGGAACCGGAGAGATGAAGAGACAGAAAGCCGGAAGAAAAGGAAAGTGATTTCAAATATGAAGAAAGTATTGATAACAGGGGCAAACAGTTATATAGGCACATCCTTTGAAGCCTGGGCGAAGGAAAAATATCCGGAAGAGTTTGAGATAGACACCATAGATATGGTGGATGGGAGCTGGAGAGAGACAAGCTTTGCGGGATATGATGCGGTGTTCCATGTGGCGGGAATCGCGCATGCAGATGTGGGACATGTCTCAGAAGAGCGCAAAGCTTTCTATTATAAGATCAACCGAGATCTGGCTATTGAGACTGCTCAGAAAGCAAAGAGAGATGGTGTCAAACAGTTCGTATTTATGAGCAGCATGATTGTCTATGGAGAGAGTGCTGGATTAGGAAAACGGAAGGTAGTTACAAGGAATACAAAACCGCATCCAGCAAACTTCTACGGCGATAGCAAGTGGCAGGCAGATAAGGGGGTCAGGAAGCTGGCAGATGACAGTTTTCATGTGGCGGTGCTTCGTCCTCCAATGATTTATGGAAAAGGAAGCAAAGGAAATTATCCTCTTCTGGCGAAGATGGCGAGGAAGCTTCCTGTTTTTCCAGATATTCAGAATGAGAGAAGCATGCTCTATATTGGGAATCTTTGTGAATTCCTGTGCCTGTTGATGAAGTCAGGTGACGGGGGAATTTATTTCCCGCAGAATGCAGAGTATGTGCGAACCAGTGAGATGGTAAGATTAATTGCGAAAACTGCAGGCCATAGAATATGGATTACAAGGCTGTTAAATCCGGCTGTGTGGGTGGCTGGAAAGATTTCGGGAAAGGTGTCTGGGATGGTGAATAAGGCGTTTGGAAATATGACCTATGACATGACTATGAGCCAGGCGTTTGAAGGGAAGTACCGCTGTGTCAGTCTGGTACGTTCTATTCATCTGACAGAGGGAAAAGTCAAATGAAAAAACGTCTTTTGATTATCAGTCAATATTTTTATCCGGAACAGTTCCGCATTAATGATTTATGCAAAGAATGGGTAAAAAGAGGGTATGACGTTACGGTGGTGACAGGGATACCTAATTATCCGGCAGGGAAATTCTTCAAAGGTTATAGCTGGGTAAAAAGAAGGAAAGAGGAATATGAAGGGATCCATATTGTCAGGCTGCCGCTGATTCCGCGAGGAAACAGCAGCTTGATGCTGGCGTTGAATTATATTTCTTTCGTGATATCGGGATGGTTCTGGAGCCGCTTTACGAAAATAGAAGCAGATAAAATATTTATCTTTGAAGTCTCTCCTATGACACAGGCATTGTTAGGGGTATGGTATAAAAAGAGAAAAAAGATTCCCTGCTATATTTACGTACAGGATCTGTGGCCCGAAAATGTAGAAATTGTTACAGGGATTCATAACAGGAAAATCATTCGTGCAATAGATAAAATGGTAGATTATATCTATAAGAACTGCAATTTGATTTTCGCTACGTCTCCTTCTTTTGTAAAAAGAATAGAAGAAAGAGAGAGCGCCTGGAAGAACAAAAAAAGTAAAGTAAGATATTGGCCTCAGTATGCGGAAGAGTTTTATAAGCCTGTGCCGCGGAAAAAACTTCCGGATATGCCGGAGGACGATTCGTTTAAAATTGTGTTTACCGGTAATATCGGGTACGCACAGGGCCTGGACATTCTACCCAAGGCAGCTGCTATTTTGAAAGAAAAAGCAGTTAACTGCAGCTTTATCATCATAGGCGATGGAAGATACAGGGAGACACTGGAAAAAGAAATATGTTCTGCCGGTGTACAAAATATGTTCCATATGCTGGGACGGAAAAAGCCGGAAGAAATACCGGCATATCTGGCGTGGTGTGATGTAGCCTTTATCTCGTTTGCGGATAATCCGCTGTTTGAAATGACAATTCCGGCAAAACTGCAGTCTTATATGGCCTGCGGGATGCCGATTCTGGCGGCGGCTTCCGGAGAGACGGAGAGGATTATCAGAGAGGCTGATTGTGGAATGGTATGCGAGCTGGGAAACGCGAAAGCGTTGGCAGAAAGCATTTACTCAATGGCTAAAACGGGAACTGAAATACTGGAAGAAATGAGTAAAGGGGCGCGCCGGTATTATTGCAGAGAATTTAACCGGGCAAATTTGCTGGATAAAATAGGGAAATATTTGGATAAATAAATATATTCGGAGGAATAAGATGAGTACTAGGGAATATCAGGTATGCACAAATTGCGTAATGGATACGACAGATTCTGTGATTCAGTTTGATGAAAAAGGAATGTGTGATCATTGTCACAACTATTACGAAAATATCCTTCCTAACTGGCATCCAGATGAGCAGGGAAGGAAAAAATTGGACGAAATTGTTGCGCAGATTAAAAAAGATGGAAAAGGGAAAAAGTATGACTGCATTATAGGGTTAAGTGGTGGTGTAGACAGCTCGTATCTGGCATATTTGGCAGTTAAAAAGCTGGGGCTGCGCCCTTTGCTGTTCGCCTGTGATACCGGTTGGAATCTTAATGTAGCGGTGCAGAATGTAGAAAAGATCACAAAAGGGTTAAATATGCCTTTGCATACGGAGATTGTAAACTGGAATGAAATGAAGGACCTGCAGCTTGCTTTTTTTAAAGCTCAGGTGCCATATCAGGATATTCCTCAGGATCATGTCATATTTGCATCTCTTTATAACTATGCTGCAAAACACGGTATTAAATATGTGTTGACAGGCGGAAATAATTCGACAGAATGTGTCCGTGAGCCGATTGAATGGGTATATCAGAATGATATTCGTATGCTGAAAGACATTCATAAAAAATATGGCACTATACCGCTGAAAACACTGCCGCTGTGCGGTATGTTTAAAGCACATCTGTATTATCGTTATATAAAAGGAATGAAGGTTGTGAAACCTTTGGATTTAATTCCTTATACAAAAGCAAAAGCAATTGCTACGTTACAGAAAGAATTTGGCTGGGAACCATATGCAAACAAGCATTTTGAGAGTGTGTTTACCAGATTTTATGAAGGCTATTGGCTGGTAAAAAAGTTTGGTTATGATAAAAGAAGATGTCATTTCTCCAGTCTGATTCTGACAGGACAGCTGAAGAGAGAAGAAGCTTTGGAAATCCTGAAAAATCCGCCTTATGATGAAAGACAGGCCATGGAAGATCTGGAATATGTGGCGAAAAAATTAGGACTGACAAAAGAAGAGTTCATAAATTTAATGGAGCAGAAAAATAAGACTTACAAAGATTATAAAAATACATCAGGTATGATCAGCTTGGCGGTAAAAGCGGCCCGATTATTTGGTATGGAAAAAAGACAGTATCGATAAGATAAAACAGGAGTTGATATATGATAGCAGTTATTAATTATGGAATGGGAAACACAGGCTCTATTGTAAATATGCTTCATAAGATTGGAGAAGAGGCTATGGTTACGGATAGGGCGGATGATTTGGAGGAGGCCTCTAAAATTATTCTTCCCGGCGTAGGAGCTTTTGATCATGGGATAGAAAATTTGTATGAAAAAGATCTTGTTTCCGCCATTCGAAAGGTAACGGCAGAAAAAGGGACTCCTTTTTTAGGTATTTGTCTTGGAATGCAGCTTCTTGGTAACGGAAGTGAAGAAGGAAATGCACAAGGATTAGGTTTGATTCCGTTCAAAAGTGTCCGGTTTGGTTTTAATGAAGGGAGCGGATTAAAAATACCCCACATGGGATGGGATGTGGTAAAGTTTGAAATGGAAGATAAGATATTGGAAGGTCTGGAGGGTATTCAGCGTTATTATTTTGTCCATTCTTATCATGCGGTTTGTGAAAATCCTCAGAACGTATTGATGACCTGTGATTATGGGTATCAATTTGCTGCAGCGGTAAAAAAGAATAATATTTACGGTTTTCAGTTCCATCCTGAAAAGAGCCACAAATTCGGAATGAAATTACTGGAAAATTTTGTGCGGAGGATATAACAGATGTATATACGGCCTAGACTGATTCCGTGCCTTTCTATTACAGGAATGAAAGACTTAGTCAAAACAACCAAGTTTCAAAATCCGCGGTATTTGGGAGATCCAATCAATGCTGTAAAGATTTTTAACGAAAAAGGTGTTGATGAATTATGCGTGTTGGATATTACAGCTTCGGCAGAAGGGCGTGGCCCGCAGATGGATTATATTAAAGATATCGCCAGCGAAGCGTTTATGCCGCTCAGTTATGGGGGAGGAATCACAACACTGGATCAAATTCAGAAGATTTTTTATATGGGATATGAAAAAGTGGTCTTAAATACAGCGTTTTACAGAGATCCGGATTTGATTACAAAGGCAGCGGATTATGCTGGAAGACAAAGCATCGTTGTGTCCATAGATGTAAAAACAGAATTGTTCGGAAAACGAGGGTGTTATATTTGTGACGGAAAAGAGAAAACCAAAAAAGATCCTGTTTTTATGGCAAAAAGAGCCGAAGAACTGGGAGCAGGTGAAATCCTGTTAAATTCTATTGATCAGGACGGTATGATGCAGGGATATGACTTGGATTTGGTTAGGAGCGTATCTGAGGCAGTATCTATTCCGGTCATTGCATGCGGCGGAGCTGGGGATTTACAGGATTTTAAGAAAGTATTGACAGAAGGGAAAGCTCATGCTGCCGCAGCAGGGAGTTTGTTTGTATATTATGGAGAAGAAAAAGCGGTGTTGATTAATGTGCCAGAAGAAGCAGAACTTGAAAAATGTAGGATTTATATATAGGAATAGAATTAGCAATATAATGAGGATTTGAGAATGAATATAATTTATTTATGGAATAGAATATTAAAAAAAATACGAGCATCTGCAATTAGTGATTCAAAAATACATCAAACAGCAAAGATTGAAGCGGGAAGTCAAGTGGTGCATTCTGTAGTAGGACGCTATTCGTTTTGTGGATATGATTGTAAATTGCTTAATTGCAAAATAGGTTCGTATTGTTCTATTGCAGATAATGTTATTATAGGAGGAGCGCAACACCCCATTTCATGGGTATCAACTTCTCCTGTTTTTTATGCAGGACGTGATAGTATTAAAAAGAAATTTTCAGAGCATGTGCGAGAAAAAGACCTGGAGACACGAATTGGAAATGATGTTTGGATAGGTGAGAAAGCGTTAATAAAAAGTGGAATAGAAATTGGTGATGGTGCTGTTGTTGGAATGGGAGCAGTGGTAGTTCATAATGTTTTGCCATATGAAATTGTAGGAGGAGTACCTGCAAAACATATAGCATTCAGATTCGAAGATAGTATGATTAATTCATTATTAGCAAGTGAATGGTGGAATCTACCGGATAATAAAATAGAACAATTAGCTGTATATATCAAAGATCCAGTAAATTTTTTGAAGGAGTTAGAGTTATGCGAATAATACATGTGTGTTTAGCAGCGTATTATATTGATGATTATTCTTATCAAGAAAATGTATTACCTAGAATGCATATTAAACAAGGACATGATGTGTTAATTCTTGCATCTACGGAGACCCTTTCTCCAAATAATAAATTAAGCTATGTAAATTCATCTAGCTATCTGAATGATGATGGTATTAAGGTAGTAAGAATACCTTATTTAAAAGGTATTCCTAAGTTTTTGGTAAGAAAACTGAGAATTTATCCAAATGTATATTACAATTTATGCAAATTCAAACCTGATTTGATTTTTCTTCATGATATTCAATTTGTTAGTATAAATCAAGTTAAAAAGTACGCTAAAAAAAATCCAAAAGTAAGAATTGTTGCTGACGGGCATGCCGATTTTATAAACAGTGCACATGGCTTTTTATCAAAAAACATATTACATGGATTAATCTACAAACAATGCGCTCAAGCTATTTTGCCATATACTGAAAAATTTTATGGAACATTACCGTCTCGCGTAGAGTTTTTTCATGAGATGTATCACATACCTAGAAACAAACTAGAACTTTTACTTATGGGAGCTGATGATAATTTGGTAGATGAAGTTAAAGCTGATTCGTCAAGACAAGCGATACGTAATAAATATGGATTTACTAAAAAAGATATAGTGTTGGTTACAGGAGGCAAGATAGATCAAAATAAGATTGCAGTATTAGAATTGATGGATGCTGTGAAAGAAACCTCTGAAAATATAAAACTTCTTATTTTTGGCTCTGTTTCATTAGAACTTGCTAATATATTTAATTCAAAATTAGTAGATAATAAAATTGTTATGTATGGATGGGCTTCGGAAAAAGAAACATATCAAATATTAAACTCAGCCGATATTGCGGTATACCCATGTTGGCATTCTACATTATGGGAACAGAGTGCAGGATTAGGTCTACCTTGTATTTTACATAGAATACAGGGATTTCAACATATAAATATAAATAATAACTGTATTTTTGTTGAGCCCTGCAGTAAAGATAATTTGCTTAAAGCTATAAATATTTGTGTAAATGATTTTGAATTATTCAAAAAAAATGCTCAAGAGGTATCAATTAATTTTTCCTATGCGCGAATTGCCCAAAAAGCAATATTATAAGAAGGATTGGAATAGTGAAACAGAAGAAAGAAATTAAAGGATATGATGAAAGTGTAGGTCAAGTGTTATCCTCCTATTTAATAATAAATTGTATTAATTTGACCGTAAAACAAAGTATAAATATACCATTGATTACGAACGTATTTACTATGTTATTAGGAGTAGGTTACTTTAATATTTTGTTTCATGAAAAAAGATATTTATCCATAGTAATTAAAAAATTATTAGTATTAGAATTGTTACTTGTAGTTCTTGTATTAATAAGTATTATGAGGTATCCATATGTTGGAAGAATGATAATAATAAGATGTTTATGGACATCTTTGTTTTGTATTCCTTTATTTGCTATGGCTACAAATGTTACAGATGAATGGAAAGTTATAAAAAAAACTTATTTTGCTACTATAATTATTTTAATATGTGCGATAATCAGATTTGTTGATTATATAAAAAGTGGGAGTACAGCTGACTATAATATGCCCATGGGGTATGCACTATTATATCCAATACTTGTCCATATAAGCATGACTAAATTTAATAAAAAATACTGGTTATTAGCTGGCTTAGAAATTGCATTAGTTTTAATTTATGGATCTCGAGGTCCGGTTCTTTGTTTTGGAATCTTTTTGATTTTATTTTATTTATACAAAGAAAAAAAGAATTTTAAGCGTAACGGTGTATTGTTAGTTTTGTGCCTATGTATTGGAACAATAATATTAATATGTTTTTCAAACATAGTTATTGCAGTACTGTCATCAATAGTCTTGAAATTAGGGATTCAAAGCAGAACGATTAATATGTTGTTGAATGCACGTTTAGTTGTGCACGGGACACGGAGTGAAATTTGGGTGAATACTTGGAACAATATCCTAGCTAAACCTCTTTTAGGGTGGGGAGTAGCTGGGGAGTTAAGTTATATGGTATCGTACCCACACCAGTTGTTTTTAGAAATTTTGCTTCATTTTGGACTTGCTTTAGGTGGGTGTTTATGTATTTGGATAGTATATATAATTATTTCTAAAATAGCTAAAACAAAGGGATGTGATATACCAATATTGATATTTGTGTGTTGTGGATTTATACCACTTATGCTGTCAGACACATATTTAAATTCACCACTTTTTTGGATATTAATGGGTTTTTGTATGGATAAAAGAAGCAAGAGAGAAAAGAGAGTCTATTTATGAAAAAAATTTTGTGTTTATTTCCCAGGTTTAGTATTGGTGGGATTGCTAAAGCTTTATGTTTCGTGGCCAATACGTGCGCAAAAAATAATATGGATGTATGTTGTATTTCTATGTCAAACGAGGAAAAGCTATTAAATTTTGAAAACAATATAAGAACAGAGGTAATCGATTACAAAACGGATGGAAATAGAGTTGAATCAATAAAAAATAAAATTTTGTTTTTAATAAAATTTAGAAAAAAAATATTAGAAGAAAAACCAGATGTTATTATTTCTTTTGGAACAGATTTAGTAAGAATATCAACAATAGCTGCATACGGAACAAATATTAAAATCATTGGCTCAGAAAGAGGTAATCCATCATTATATAGTAAAAAGCAATTTAAAAAATATTCGAAAGCTTTAAAAAAATGTGATAAAGTAGTATTTCAGACAAAAGCAGCACAACAATTTTATTCTGATACTATAAAAAGTAAAAGCATAATAATTCCTAATGCATGCATATCAAGAAGTACTAACAGAAATTTCAAAAATGAGATTTCAAAAACTATAGTTTCATGTGGAAGATTAAGTAGCGAAAAAAATTTTGAAGGTTTAATTAGGGCTTTTTATAAAACACATAAAGAACTAGAAGATTATAAGTTGCATATATATGGAAATGGTCCTGAATATAATCGGCTTCAAAAAATAATTAACGAATTAAAAGACAATAGGATTAGGCTTTGTGGTCAAGTTCAAGATGTTTTTGAAAAAGAAAATAATTGCTCGCTTTTTGTATTAAATTCGCTAACAGATGGCATGCCAAATGCATTGATAGAGGCTATGTTAGAAGGTATACCTTGTATAGCGACTGACTGTCCTCCAGGTGGTGTTAGATTTATATCTGATAATGGAAGGAGAGTATTATTAGTACCTGTTAATAATGAAGAAGCATTGGCAAAAGCTATGATTAAAGTAATAAAAGACTCTAATTTGAAAAGAAATCTTATAAATAATGCCTATGAAATTAGGAATGAGCTAGATCCAAATAAAATAGGGAGGAAGTGGATTTCAGTTGTTCAAGAAGTTACGTAATAATAAGTATATCTTATTTATGTATTCAAAAATATTTTTATTTCATTATAGCTTTAAGTGGTATCAGGAATATAAAAATGAGAAAAAAAACATAAATATTACAAGTAGTAATTTAATTGAGCGATCAAGGGTCCCTAAGCTTTTTATTGTTCCACATGCTGATGATGAATTGTTTGGAGGATATGCTCTTAAACTGTTGCAAGGAAATAGCCTTATATGGGCGTATTTTGGATTTACAGGATCTAATAAGACTTTAAAAAATGAAAGAATTCGAGAACGCGAATTTACAAAAATGGCTCAAAAGATGAAGGCAAATTTTTATAAAATACAAAATGTTGAGCAACTAAACAAAATAGTTAGAGATAATAATATACAAGAAATTTATTTACCATCTTTAATTGACTGGCATTATGAACATAGATTAGTTAATTACATGTTATTAGAATGCTCTATATTGTCTGAAAAAAACATAAAACTTTTTTGGTATACCATATCGGTTCCATTAATGACGTCAAAATCTAAATTTTTTGTCCCAATGAACAAAAAAGAACAGAATAAGAAATATAAATGTTTTAAAAGAATTTATAAATCACAAAGATATATGCCCATTAAAAGATTTAAATTTCAAGAAAAATTGGAAGGAAAATTGATAAATAAATATGCTGCAGAGAGTTTTATTCATATTAATACTAAAGAATGGGAAATTATAACTCAAAAATTTTTTGAGCTAGAAGAACAAAATAGCAATTTATTAATTGAAATAAATAAATTAAAAGATTATATTAATTCTATAAAAAAAATACGAAGTAAAGCAAGTAATATATATTTGTTAATTGAACAAAATAAAGGAATTTGATAGTTATGAAAATATCTCCAAACAGTGGAAATAAAAAGATGCTTGGTAATTCAATTTTTTATGCTTTGGCGGATTTGTTGTCAAAAGGATTACATTTTTTATTGTTACCTATATATACATTTTATTTATCACCAACTGATTACGGAATTCAAAATATAATTACAGGATTCAATTCTGTCGTTAGCTATATTATTTTACTATGTTTGGACTCTGCATTAATCAAATTTTATTCTGATTTTAAAGAAGAAAAAAAAACCATGAAAAGGGTTTATGGAACATCAATTAGTATCGTTTTTATTTCTTCTTTAGCTACTTTATGTGTATGCGTTTATTATCGAAATATTTTATGTAAAACTGTATTTAATGGTATTAGTTTTGTTCCATATATTTTATTAGGAATAATGATTTTAGTTTTGGATTCATTTTATACTTTGCATAGAAGAATGCTAGAAGCACAGCAAAAAGGTAGAAAAGTTGCAATAATAAGCATATTGACAGTCGTATGCTCATCACTAATAACAATAATTATGATTGGCGTTTTAAAAAAGGGGGTAGTGGGTTTATTATTTGCGACTGCATTAACTAGTGCAGGAACTGTTGTATTTATGATAGTAGATATGATTAACAATGATATGATTGAAATTTGTTTTGATTTAAAACTAGCTAAAAAAATGCTTAGCTATTCATTGCCACTAATTCCGCATCAGATTTCAGGGTATTTAGCTACATTTATAGCAAAAGTGTTTTTAAATATTTCTAATGATTTATCTGTTGTAGGTTTATATGGGATTGCAACGCAGATATCTTCCGTTGTAGATGTTTTTCAAGATGCTTTTTCTCGCGCTTATCGCCCATGGCTTTTTGAGAGGCTAAAAAAACCGGCTGATTTAAATAAGTTTGAAATAAGTAATATGAGTAGCATATTATTAAGTTTTTATTCTGTTGTATTTATATTAATAGGATTGTTTGCTCAAGAAATAATTTTTATAATGACATCGCCAAAATATTATTTGGCTTGGAAAGTAATACCTATTTTAATTGTAGCAATTTCTTTGAGATCTATTTATTATTTTTATATTGCACAATGCATGTATTATGAAGAAACTGCTAAAAAAATATTTTTAGCATCGGTTACGGCTAATCTTTGCAATATTATTGTAACAGCGATTGCAGTTCCTTATTTAGGTATGTATGGAAGTGCTATTGCTTCATTAGTATCTATTATTGTTAACACCTTAATTATTTTTAAAATAAATAAAAGAAATATTTCTATAGGATACAAATTAAGTACATTTTGTAAAATATTAATATTTTCTTGGGGAATTTTGATTTTAGGAGTATTCCCAAGTTATGTAATATTTAAAAATGAGATAGTATTTGCAAATGTAATGTACAAAATTATAATTGCAACCATTTATTCATGTTGTATATGGATAATAACTAAGAAATATGTACATTATTTTACTGGTACTAATAATATGAAAGAGTTAATATTTTTATTAAAGAAAGGAGACAAAAGTGTATAAAATAGGTATTCTAACATTTTATGATTCAGATAATTATGGAACTTGTTTACAGGCGTTTGCGCTTTCTAATATAATTCGTAATTTAGGTTACGAAAGTAATATATTGAACTTTAACAGAAAGGAAAACAGTAAGAAAAAAAGTAAAATATCTATTATAAAGAAATTAGGATTAAAAAAAACAATTATATTATTAATTAGTAAAAAAGCAATAGAAAAACAAAAAAAATATTTTGTTCAGTTTAGAAATAAACTTCCTATAACTTCTAAAAAATACGATTCTTTTAATGCATTGAAATTAGATGCAAATAAATATAATGGGTTTGTTACGGGAAGTGATATGGTTTGGTCGTGGGAATCGAAAGAATTTTTAGATATTTATTTTTTAAAATTTGCACCTGAAGGGAAAAAAATAGCATATGCGCCTTCTTTTGGAAATTCATGGAGTCAAATAGAGGCAGTAAAATATTATAGTAAAGCGCTTAAAAGTATAGATTTCTGTTCATGTCGTGAATTAAATGGAGTCAAGTTTATAGAAGAAATTAGTAAAAAGCAATGTGAATTAGTTTTGGATCCCACTTTTTTGATGACAGCAGACGAATGGAAGATAACTTTTAATTTAAAAGAAAAGAACCATACAAGCAAAAAAATTGCACTGTGCTATATGTTTGGAGATCTGAATAAAGATTTTTTGAAAAAATTAGAAAAAGTTACAGAGAAAGAATATGAAATACAATATATTCCTGGAACATTAAAACAATATATATATGAGTATGTCCATAATAGAGATGTTTGTGGACCTAGTGAGTTTTTACAGAGATATTGCATGGCAGATGTTATTATTACAAACACATATCATGGTTTGGTGTTTTCGTTGATTTTTAATAAGCCTTTCATTCTTTTGCATAGAGATAATCGGGAATATTGGGTTAAACATGAAGAAAGAATGGTAAGTTTATTAAATATTCTAGGGCTTAGTGATAGATATTTGACATTAAATTCAGATATTTCGAAAAAGAGTTTTGAGTTAGATTATACTAGCATTAATAATAAAATCGAAAGCTTACGCAAATCGTCGAAAAAGTATTTATATGAATCATTAAAGAAAGTCAGCGCAGTTTAATGCATGGAGAATAATTTATGCAAAATAATAATATTAATGGTGTTCTTGAAAAAAGGCTTTGTACAGGATGTGGCACATGTTCTTTAATATGTCCTCAAGGTGCTATAAAAATGCAAGATGATAGTGAGGGATTTAAAGCACCTATAGTAGAAAGTGAAAAATGTAATGGCTGTGGTAGATGTAAAAGGCATTGTCATGCCATCAAATCAACAAAGAAATATTCGTCAAAAATAAGTATGTGTTTAATTGCTCAAAATAAAGAAAAAAAAATAGCTAAAAAAAGCGCTTCGGGCGGAGCATTTGTAGGAATGGCAATAGAGTTTTTAAGCAAGTATCAAGGAATTGTATTCGGTGCAGCCTTATGCGAAGATATGGAAGTAAAGCATATATATGTTGATAATGTAAAAGAGTTATATAAATTGCAAAATTCTAAGTATGTACAAAGCAATATAGGGCGTAGTTATGAGAAAGCTAAGTTTTTTTTACAAAATAATAAATATGTACTTTTTTCTGGTACACCATGTCAGATAGCAGGATTGTACAATTTTTTAGATGAGAGCTTATTGGAAAAATTATATACTGTAGATCTCATATGTCATGGTGTACCAAGCCCTGGGCTATTTAAAAAATATATTGAAGAGAATGAAAATGAAGCAAGAAGAAAAACAAAAGCAATTAAATTTAGAGTCAAAAATCCTTTATGGACTTCAATAAGTTCATTTTATATGATAATGATATTCAAAGGAGGGCTTCCCAGTATACGTAAACCTTCAGAGGATGTTTATTATAATATTTTTTCTAAAGGACTTGCCTTACGAGAATGTTGCTATACGTGTAAATATGCCTTGCCGGATAGAATAGGAGATTTTACAATAGGAGATTGCGATAGCCATAAATTTTATCCTCATTTTCATCCTAATGAATCAAATTCAACAATTATGATTAATAGCATAAAAGCAAAAAAAATTTGGGAGGAAAGTTTTGGTAAAAAATTTGATTTCTCCGAGTTGGACATCCGTTTAGAGGAAAAATATAACAATCAACTTCATGAACCATTTAAACGACCGATAGAAAGAGACTTTATATATAAAGAAATTTTTCAAAGAGACTGGGGCATAATATCTGATAAATACGCAAATGAGCAAAAATTGTCCGGGAAAATCAGAGCATATCTAGCTATTTTATCACCTTCTTGGCTAGTAAATATTTGGGGAAAACGAAATGGATAAAAAAGAATATAATGATTTACTACAAACGGATGTTTATAAAGACGTACAAGGTTTATTTTTGAAATTTTATCAAAGATATTTAAACCCTGCTACGAATGCAGTATATTTGTTCAGAAAAATGCAGTACATGAATTCATTTAAAGATTGGTTTCATAAGATAATAACAAAGTTATTACAAAAAAAACTAGCTAATCAATATGGAATATTGGCATCACCTAATGCTATAATAGGTAAGAATTTACGTTTTGTTCATCCTAGTTCCATAGTTATAGGAGCCCATGTCGTAGCAGGAGAGAATCTATCTTTATATCAAAATACAACTTTAGGTGGTTCACACACAGGTGATGTAAACAAAGGAAATCAGCCTGTACTTGGAAATAATGTGACTGTTTTTGCAAATAGTTTGATCCTTGGAAAAGTGCTTGTGGGGAATAATGTTGTTATAGGAGCTAATTCGTTAGTATTACTTTCAGATATTCCTGAAAATGCAGTATGTGTAGGTTCACCAGCAAAAATTATAAATAGAAAAATCAAATGAGGAGGAAAGAACATGATGCTTTATGAAAAGATTTTTAAAGGAGAAGAAAAAATATCCGTTATAGGATTAGGGTATGTGGGAATGCCAATAGCAGTGGCATTTTCAAAAAAAGTTTCTGTGATTGGCTTTGACATTAATAGGGAAAAAATTGGATTGTATCAAAAAGGGGTGGATCCAACGTGTGAAGTGGGAGATGATGCAATATCAAACTGTAGTGTGGATTTTACATTTAATGAAAGTGATTTGAAAAATGCAAAATTTCATATAGTGGCGGTACCTACGCCGGTAAATGATGATCATTCTCCGAATTTAAGACCGATAGAGGGAGCAAGCCATATTTTGGGACGTAATTTAGTATCTGGGAGCATTGTGGTATATGAGTCTACAGTGTATCCTGGAGTGACTGAAGAAGTGTGTGTACCAATTTTGGAACAGGAATCAGGCTTGCGATGTGGTATTGATTTTAAAATTGGATATTCTCCAGAAAGAATTAATCCAGGTGATAAAGTACACAGATTGGAAACTATTAAAAAAATTGTATCAGGTATGGACGAAGAAACTTTAAATGAAATTGCCAGTATATATGAATTAGTTGTAGAAGCTGGAGTTTTCAAGGCGGAAAGTATTAAAGTAGCAGAAGCAGCAAAAGTCATCGAAAATTCACAAAGAGATATAAATATTGCTTTCATGAATGAGTTATCTATTATTTTTAATAAAATGGGAATAGATACTAAAGCAGTTCTTGAAGCAGCTGGTACTAAATGGAACTTTCTAAAATTTTACCCAGGATTGGTGGGAGGACACTGTATAGGAATAGATCCATATTATCTTACTTATAAAGCTGAAATGTTAGGATATCACAGTCAAATTATTTTGGCTGGAAGAAGAATAAATGATGATATGGGAAAATATGTAGCAGAAAATTGTGTAAAAAAGCTTATTCAATCTGGGAAACAAGTTAGAAATGCAAAAGTTGCAATTTTAGGATTTACTTTTAAGGAGAATTGTCCAGATACTAGAAATAGCAAAGTGTTTGATATTGTAAAAGAATTACATGAGTATGGAATTACCCCTTTAATAGCAGATCCAGTTGCAGATAAACAGGAGGCTGAAAAATTATATGGAATCCATCTTACAGAAATGCAAAAGATAACAGGAATGGATGCTGTAATACTGGCTGTAGCACATGAAGAATTTGTGAAATTAAGTATACAAAATATTGATCAATTTTTTGCTGAAAAAGAAAAAGTTTTATTGGATATCAAAGGTATTATGGAAAGAAGAAAATTTGAAAAAGCAGGATATATATATTGGAGACTTTAAAAAAGGAGGAGACCAGCTATGAAAAGTCAAGTATAAATTAGCAAAAAATTCCTTTTAGGTATCGATGATAAAAAAGGGTAACCTTAATAGAGCTCCCTTAAGGTGCTTTTTCAAAATCTATCGATATTGGTATGTAGATCTCTTAATCGAGGTCAAATTCCACTTCGTCAGTCAGCATCTTCCAGATGACTCTGACAAGTTTGCCGACGCAATGTCCGAGGGCATTATAGTGAGTCCGGCCTTCAGCCATCTTCTTATCATAGTAAGCTTTAAAGGTGGCATTGCTTTTTACTACGTTGTGAGCTGCGTTGATCAAAGCATATCTGAGAATATGGGAGCCGCGTTTCGACATCCGTGTCCGTCTGGCCTGAAAATTTCCGGACTGGTATACAGATGGATCCAAACCGGCAAACGCCAGCAGCTTACTGGGGTTGGAGAATCGATGGATATCACCGATTTCACCAAGGATAATCCCGCCGTTGATATATCCGATACCCGGGATCGTCATGATGACAGAATCATGAAATTTCATAATCTCAGTCATCTCAGCTTCAACCTGTTTTAATTGACTATCCAGTAACTCAATCTGGGCAATGGTTTGAGTAATCTGAATGAAAAGCCTAATCCCCCAGCTATGCTGGGGAGAATGGAGTAAGCAGGAGCGTGTAAGATATCAATAAAAAGCCTCCTATGCTAAAATGAGAATGGTGTCGCAAGCCAAACTCAAAAATTAGTATAGGAGGCGGTCCCAAATGGACAATAAGAGTTTATCACACGTACGGTGGAAATGCCAATACCATATAGTTTTTATTCCGAAATACAGGAAGAAAGTACTGTATGGAAAGTTGAAAGCAGATGTAAGAGATATAATTTCTACATTATGCAGATATAAAGATGTAGAGATTATAGATGGTGCAGTATGCGAAGATCATATACATTTAAGCGTAGCTATTCCGCCCAAGTATAGTATTTCAAAATTTATGGGGTACTTAAAAGGAAAGAGTACGCTAATGATATATGATAGACATCCAGAATTGCAGAGCAAATGGGATAAAGCATTCTGGGCCAGAGGATATTATGTTGCAACAATTGGTAATATCACAGAAGATGCAATAAAGAAATATATAAGAGAGCAGGCGGAAGAATCGAGGAAAGAAGATTCAAGTAGTACCGCTTTATAAGCGGACTAGTAACAACGCTTGCGATACCCGCCCTTTGGGGCGAGCATGTAACTGGCCCTTATGAGGGCCAATCCAAACCACCACTTGAAGTGGTGGTTGTGACTTAGAT
>NZ_NFLI01000039.1 GCF_002160825.1 Lachnoclostridium sp. An131 | reverse complement strand
GTTCTACAATTTTTACTTTTTCTACTGCATCAATTTTGCTTTTTCTGGACATAAAATACCCCCAAGTAGGTTTTTATATTTTAGTGTCCTACTTGAGGGTATCATATCAGAATCGCCTCCTCCGCTCCCATCCAGACCGGAATATACGGGCAGAGTCCAATCGAAGCCACGCTCAGGAGCGCGCCTGCTGTGATGGCCAGAAAAAGCGCCTGCTGTGACAGCTTGCGCACCTGCCGCTCGTCTCCGGCTCCCAGTGCCTTTGAGATCAGCACCAGCATTGCCGTCCCAATGGCCCCGGGAACACTGTTTACAAGCCAGGTCACATTCGTCGTAATGCTGACGGAGGCCGTAGCCTGCTCTCCCAGCTGTCCTACCATCGCCGTATCCACATACTGCAGCAGCGTGGCCAGAATCTCTTCCGCCACAGTAGGAAGGGCCAGAAAAAGTAATGCCCGCAGCAGCCCGCGGTTCTCTCCGGCACTCTCGGAGACCGTCACGGCGCCTGCCTGCTCAGCTGATTCAGGCACAGGCACACAATTTTTCTTTTCCATTTTCCTTCTTCGGATCTCCTGTAATCACTTCACCCCTGGCATTCGGATCATCAAAAATCAGTTCTTCCACCGCCGGAACCTGAATCCGTCCAGAAGCAGGATTTTTGATGCTGATGACCGGAGTTGTTACAACCGCATCTACTTCAGATTTCTCAAAGCAGAGGTCCGTATCAATCATCTCACAGTTTATCAGCTTCAGATTTTTACAATAGCAAAATGGCTGTGTTCCGATGATCTTACAGTCAATCAGCGTCAAGCCATCGGAATACCAGGCCAGATACTCCCCTTTCACCACACTGTTTTTTACTGTCACATTTTTTGCATGCCAGAAGGCATCCTTGGTATCAAAGGTACAGTTCTCAAAAACAGAGTTCTCAATATATTGGAAGGAATATTTTCCCTGGAACCGGACGCCGCTGAAACGAAGATTTTCTGAGCGCATCATAAAATACTCACTCTGAGCTGTGCAGTTTTCCATATTCATATTCCTTACTGACCAGCCAAACTCCGGAGAAATGATATCACAATTTTTTACTGTCACATCACTGCACTCCCGCAGAGCCTTGATCCCGTGCATCTTCGTATCCGTGATCTCAATATGGTCAGAATACCACAGAGCGGCGCGGCAAAGCTCTGTCATCTCACTGTTTCGAATCGTCAGTCTGTGGTCATGCCAGAACGGATAACGCAGATTGCAGAACACATGCTCCACTTGAATATCGCTGCTTTCCTTCAGCGCGCTCTCCCCGTCTGCGGGACCGTCAAAAGCTGAATTCTTTACCAAAATATCATGGCTTCCATATAAAGCCCGTTCTTCGTCAAATGTTTTATTTTCAATCGTTATCATATTACTTCCTCCTCCGCTGTCATTTCATGCTGTCTCATATCTCAGGCCGTCTTCCTGTACTGTATTATATGCCTGCCTTTTTTGAAGATCAAATACCTGTATTGAATAGACAGCTATAGCTAAAATCTATGAAAAACCGTTTTTGCGGCACAGACAATACAAAAAACCTGTAAGCATTCTGCTTACAGGTTTTTCTCCTCGAGCTCCCCGAGTAGGGCTCGAACCTACAACCCCACGGTTAACAGCCGTGTGCTCTACCATTGAGCTATCGAGGATTATCTGGCATAAGTTCTTCCCTTATACCTTCAAA
>NZ_NFLI01000038.1 GCF_002160825.1 Lachnoclostridium sp. An131 | reverse complement strand
TGATATGATACCCTCAAGTAGGACACTAAAATATAAAAACCTACTTGGGGGTATTTTATGTCCAGAAAAAGCAAAATTGATGCAGTAGAAAAAGTAAAAATTGTAGAACAGTATCTAAATGGAACTATTAGTCAAATTGAAGCTGCAAAACTATACGGTGTTAATAGGCGGAGCATTCAGGAGTGGATTAGAATCTACAAGGCAGAAGGGCCAACAGGATTACTAACATCAAAGACAAACAGATCCTATTCTAAAGAATTGAAATTACAGGCAGTTCATGCTTATCTTTCAGGGCAGGGGTCTTTAGACGAAATATGTATCAAGTATAGAATCCGGCAACATACTCAACTCATGAATTGGATCAGGGTGTATAATGAAGGTAAGGAATTAAAAGAACTTACCGGAGGTAGCGCCATGAAGAAAGCGAGAAAAACAACACTGGAGGAACGAGTCTGTATCGTAAAAGACTGTCTTGATCACGACCGGAATTATGGAGCAATGGCCCTGAAGTATGGTTGTTCTTACCAGCAGGTTCGAAATTGGGTATGCCGGTATGAAAAAATGGGGAGTGCAGGCTTGGAAGATAGAAGGGGCAGACGCATCGGCTCCCAGCCAAGCCGCACTCCGGAAGAAGAATTACGAGACCGCATCGCAGAGCTGGAACGTAAAAATAAAGATTTACAGATGGAGAATGACCTGTTAAAAAAAGTAAGGGAATTAGAAAGGAGGAGTCGCTTTCTTTAATACATAAATTATGTGAATATCAGGCAATCAGGGAATTGTCCGAATCAAAAGGATATCCAGTCAAACAAATGTGCCGATACCTTGGAATTACCCGTTCTTCCTATTATCGCTGGTTGAAACATCCGAAAAGCGATAGTGAAATCAGGAATGAACAGATTGCTGATAGGATCAGGGAAATACACCAGTCGCATCCAGATATGGGCTATCGGCGTATCCGTGATGAATTGGCTGTAAATTATGGAACACCTGTTAATGATAAGAGAATCCTGAGAATCTGCCGAAAAATCGGAGTACAGTCTTCTATCAAATGGAAACCAAAAAGCTGCACAAAAGCGGACAGGAATCCTGCCCACATAGCGAAGAACTTTCTTCATCGTGAGTTTCATGCAGACAAACCTAATGAGAAATGGCTGACAGATGTAACAGAGTTCAAATATTATGCAGGAGAAGAAATACACAAAATTTATTTAAGTGCGATCCTTGATCTGTGTGACCGCAGGATTGTCTCGTATAAGATCAGTAATCATAATGATAATGCTCTTATTATGGATACATTTGATCAGGCGGTAGAGATAGAGCCGGATGCGCATCCTCTTTTTCATTCGGATCGGGGATTTCAATATACCAGCCAGGCTTTTTATCATCGTCTGAAGAAGCACCATATGAAACAAAGTATGTCCAGAGTCGCACACTGTATTGACAATGGACCGATGGAAGGGTTCTGGGGAATCTTAAAACGCGAGATGTATTATGGGAAACACTTTACATCAAAAGAAGAATTAATTCAAAGCATCCAGAATTATATTGAATACTATAACAATCGACGCCTACAGCGTAAGTTGCATATAATGACACCCATGGCATTTCATGAATTTACATTACAGGCAGCATAAAAATACCGCCAGCCGTGTATCGGCTGACGGAGAAAAATTTATTGTTTTTCATTGTCCTCTTGACGGGTAGCACACCA
>NZ_NFLI01000037.1 GCF_002160825.1 Lachnoclostridium sp. An131 | reverse complement strand
GTATACGGTAAACCATGAGTACCGACTCATTTTATGACCGCCGTTACCGGCGGACGGTTTACACAACATTTGTTGTTTTTGTTTTACTCCGGCAGATTTCCGGTAGCTGTTCTGACCAGGGAAGCAGTTCTTCCATAAAACAGTAATCCGTATCCTCCTGATGGTCCTTCATCACAGTCAGGACGTATTCCAGATAACGGAAAGGACTCAGGTTATTCGCCTTTGCTGTTTCCGTAATGCTGTAGATGATCGCACTGGATTTTGCGCCGTCGATACTGTCGATCAGCTTCCATGCATGTTTGTGCAGGCAGAAGCTGCGCAGCGCACCTTCCGTTGCGTTATTATCAAGCGGGACTTCGCCGTCATCCAGGAATACTTTTAATGTCTCTTCCTGGTTAATGCAGTAGTTGATCCCATCCAGTGTTTTTCCTTTGGAGAGACGACCGGAAGCCTGGATCTCTTTTGCCCACGCAAAGAAAGCCTCCACCAGAGGTTTGAGATTAATCTGACGCTGTTTTCTGCGCTCATCTGGTTTCAGATCAGAGAGCTGGTTATCCAGATGGTAGATTGCGCCGATCCGTTTGATCGCCTCGTAAGCGACCGTATCTTTGGCCGCCGGATGCTCCTTTTTCGGCAGTGCTTTCAGGGCATCGGCGAAATACCTTCTCGCATGGGTCCAGCACCCTGCAAAAACGATGGTCTCGCTTTCCCGATCCAGCTTCCGGTAGGCGGAGTATCCGTCACAGACAACTACTCCTGTGAATCCTTTCAGGAATTCCCGCGGATGATCTGCTTTCCGGGTCTTCTGGTATTCATACAGGATAATGGGGGGATCCCCATATTCCTTTCCTGTTCGGTAAACCCACATGTAACTCTTGCTGTTTGCCGGGCGCCCATCCTTCGATACCTTGACCGGAGTCTCATCGGCCTGCAGCACATGGAAGCGGTACATCCTGTTATGAAGGTAATCATAAAGCGGCCCCAGATATCGGTCCGCACACTGAATCATCCAGTTTGCCATTACCTGCCGGGAGATGTGGATGTCATTTCTCAGAAACTCCTGGCTGATCCGGTATAAAGGAAGTCCGTTGACATACTTGGCATTCATGATGCTTGCAGCCAGCGAAGGCGTTAGAATGCTGTTACGGAGCAGTTCCTTGGGCCGGTCCGCTTTGACGATCGTCTGATTGTCCCTGCCGGCATATACGGCCACATGATGTTCTTCGACCGTGTAGACTGCCGGCTGAACCCGGACTCTTTTGTAGATTTCGTCCGGAAGCTGCTTCCAGCCATCTGGGCCAAAGATCTCCTGCAGCTTTTCTTCCGGAAGGGTATGAGGGAGCACTTCCACAGGAAGATCCTTGAGATCTGCCTCACGTTTCCCTTTCTTCTTCCGGCGCGTGACCTGGATCACATCTTCTTCTGCAGGTTCGACAACATAAAGCGTCTCGGTCAGGGCTTCTGCTTCGTTAAAGATGAGCTCCAGTTCCAGCTGCCCGGCAATAACGTCCAGCTTTTCGGAAGATCGCCCATAACGCTGATGATTCGCAGATGCGATCTGCTCGATCAGGCGTTCCATGTTTGTATTCAGCTGGACGAGCTGGTCCTGCATGGACAGGATCACTGCCACGAGTGTTTCCCTGCTGAAACTGTTCAATTCTTCCGGTGAGTAGATCTTCTGCATGTTCGGCGCTCCTTTGTTTTACTGGAACTATTGTACCGCAAACCAAAAGAAAAAGCGAACCGGATAAAAAAGAAGGTTCGTCATTCTCACCAAAGGATAAACA
>NZ_NFLI01000036.1 GCF_002160825.1 Lachnoclostridium sp. An131 | reverse complement strand
GGTAGTGTCAAAACTACCTTCTTTTTTTATTGTAAAAGTTACGCTTTACCTTGATTTTTCGGAGGTTTGCAAATAAAAAGAGCATTGACCTCCCTTTTCTGGTATAATGTCAATCGCCAAACCAACCTTATACAAAAGGAGCCAACGCTCATGGACATTATACTTTATCTTCTCACCATTATTCAATACCTTTATCAGTTGAATTGCTGGTTATTAAATTTTATCTGCAGATACATCCCTCTCAAGCAGTGGGCGTTTGATGACTCCCATTCCCCAAAATACCAGAAGTACAAGATTGATGAACTTCCTTTGATTACGGATTTCCGTCAGGACTGGACCTATAAGGAGCTGATTCCTTACTTCCATAAGCGTTACGGCAAGAAGATCTGCCCCATCAAACGTCAGTCCGAATGTGACATCCCGGAAGAATGTTCCTGTCCCCGTTGTCAGGCTCCAAAACCCTATCTTTACAAGAACAACGGCTCCAAAGGACAGCTTTCCTGCAAAGTCTGTGACGCGAAGTTCTCTCAGCAGGATAACCGCTTTTCTGCCATAAAACTTCGCTGTCCCCACTGTGGGAATACTCTTGTCCCAAAGAAAGACCGGAAGTTCTTTGTCCTGCATAAGTGCGTAAACCCGAAATGCCCTTACTATCTCCATAACCTTAAAAAAGTGGAGCCAGAACATCTCAATGAGGCTTACGGGAAAAATAAATACAAGCTCCATTACATCTACCGTGAATTCACTGTAGATTTCTTTCGCATGGATTTAAACTCCCTTCCGAAAAATGCTTCTTCCCTGAAGTTCAGCCGGCATAACGCCCATGTCATGGGGCTCTGTCTGACTCTCCATGTAAATCTTGGTCTCTCCCTGCGCAAGACTTCTCAGGCTCTCAAAGATCTTTACAACATCCGGATCTCCCACCAGCAGGTCGCCAATTATGCCCGGACTGCCGCCCTCGTCATCAAGCCTTTCGTTGACAACTATGAGTACAAGACCGGAACCACCTTTATCGCCGATGAAACCTATATCAAAGTCCGCGGGATCAAAGGATACATCTGGTTCATCATGGATGCGGTATCCCGCTCCATTCTTGGCTATCAGGTCTCTGACAACCGCGGGGTAGGTCCCTGCATCCTTGCTATGCGCATGGCTTTCCGTAAGTTGAAGCAGCTTCCGGAAAACTTCCGCTTTATCGCCGATGGCTACAGCGCCTATCCGCTTGCGGCTCAGCAGTTCTTCCACCAATTCGGTGAGAACTTCCGCTTTGATATCACTCAGGTCATCGGGCTCACGAACGAGGACGAAGTCTCCAAAGAGTTCCGCCCTTTCAAACAGATGATCGAGCGTCTCAACCGTACGTTCAAAGCCTCCTACCGCATAACATGCGGCTATGACAACTATGAGGGTGCCAACTACAATGTCGCCCTCTGGGTCGCTTATTATAACTTTCTCAGACCGCATCAGCACAACCACTATCGTGTTCTCAATAAAGCAGAGCATCTGGAAAATGCCGACAACATGCCGGGCAAGTGGCAGCTGCTTATCTTTCTCGGGCAACAGACCATCCTGCAGATGCAGAAGTCTCAAGCAGAAGAATAAGTCTGTTCCTAGATTCAGAGCCGGAGATAACAACTCAGCCATCCCGGAGGGATTTACCCTTGATGGCACGCAAAAACAATGCTACAATGCTGTGATCCAGACGGAGAAACCAGCCTGTTCCTGAGTTCTTCGCCGTCGATAAGGCACTCAGAGCATTGCTTTTGTGTGCTGTCAAGGGTGGCGTAAGCTGCCATCAAACATCATATCTGCAATTTTCAAGGTTCAATCTGAGCCTATTTCTTAGACTTCATTTTTTCATAACTCATTTGACACTACC
>NZ_NFLI01000035.1 GCF_002160825.1 Lachnoclostridium sp. An131 | reverse complement strand
TTGAATATTGAAAAGTTAAGGTTATGCAGTTGCTGACTTAATCTTATAACCTTGATTTCTTGCGATGATGATTGCCTGTTCTACCGTGATTTCCCGGTCAACAGGAGGCTGATCTGATTTCCGGTAAAGTTCCGCATTATAGTTTTCACCGTTCTTCAGCATGTGGTATAATGCAGTCAGAAGCATTCTTGCTATGGCAATGATTGCTTTCTTGTGACCGCGACGCTTTTTGATACGGAGATAACGGTTACGAATCTCAGGATGCTTTTTGCTGGTAACGACAGCATTGGCACACTGCACCAGCAGTGGCTTGATATAGCATCCGGCCTTGGAAACCCGGACAGATTTTTTCTTCCCTGCGCTTTCATTGTTGGTCGGAGTCAGTCCGGCCCATGAGCATAAGTGTTTCGCCGAAGGAAAAGCCTCCATATTGGTACCGATTTCGGAAATGATCCCGATGGCAGTGAAGGTACTGCGGATACCAGGAGCGGTTTGAAGAATGGAAAGTTCCTGCTGATAGGGAGCGGCGAGCGCAAGAATGAGTTCTTCAAGCTCTGCTTTCCGGGATTCAAGGTTTTCATAATGGGCCTTGATCACTTTGAGTTTGCCGGCCTGTTCCGGAGAGATATAGCCGTCAATGGCGTCCCGGAGCTCAGGGAGCTTCTTTTTCAAACTTTTGTAAACAAGGGGTTCAAGGTCAAAAGAAGTATCTGCGGGATTTTCCAAAAGTTTATCCAGTATCGCCTGAGCAGATTTGCCGAAGGTGTCCGAGACAACGTTTCCCAACTAGATATTGGAAACCGTGAGACAGTTCTGCAAACGATTCTTTTCGCTTGACATAAAGCAGGTCAGTTTGAAACGGTAACGCATCAGGTCGCGGAGCTGGCGGATGTCAGCGGGCGGCATAAAGCTTCCGGCAACAAGATCATGCTTGAAGAGGTCAGCAATCCATTTGGCATCTCTCTTGTCAGTTTTCTTTCCACGGATAGCCTTAACATATTTGGGATGTGCAAGGACAATCGTACAGTCGTTTTCTAGAACGTTGTAGACAGGGATCCAGTATTTACCGGTGGATTCCATACAGACATCCCTGCAGTTATGTTTGAGCAGCTATTGTAACAAATCTTTCAGACCCTTCGTGTAGGTCGAAAAACGGTGGTGCTCATAGGTGGTCACGCCCTTGCTGTCAGTAGAAGCAATGCAGGCCACTACAAAAGTCTTGTGGACATCAATGCCACAGCAGATTTTGTACACGATTTTTAAAGCCATAGGGACTCCTTTCAGAACCAGAAGGTTCGCTAAAGATCATAGGGAGAGACGGCATTGACTGAACGCCTAAGCCATAAACGAGATTGTTTATACAAAGATAAGATTACGTGCTCTTGCGTCACACTTATTTGTGCTTGAAAAGGCGGACTACACATATAACCATACGGTCATCCGGCACACCGAAGGCGTACCTTGGTAAGCCGGACAGCCCACTCACCTCCCCGTGATTTGTAGTATACCGAGTTCCCTACAAGAAGAATTATAAAGAAAAATAAGCTCAGGAAAAATATTTTCATAACGTTTTGTGCCTGAGTGAAGCGAAAGGAATGGATATAACCATGAAAAAGGTGACAGATCCGGAATTCCGGAAATACGGAAGGGTTCTGGACATCAAAATCCCTGATTTGCTGGAGCGCCTGGGAAAGACGCCGGTGACAGAGGGGGTAGTCTATGTGGCATCCGAACCGGAGCTGGAGGCCTGCGCGGAATTGGAAGCCATCCAGAACAGTGTATTTGGAGGCCTGCCCATTCAGATCGGCTACTGCAACGGACATAACGATACGCTGAATGCCATCGAGTATCACCGCTGCTCTGAGATCAATGTGGCATATCAGGGCGCGGTCCTGATGGTGGGAAGCCAGCAGGACATCGCGGATGATTTTACCTATGACACCGGAAAGATGGAGCTTTTTGAGGTTTCGGCCGGCTGCGCGGTGGAGCTCTATGCGACGACTCTCCACTATGCGCCCTGCAGCCTTGGACAGGAAGGCTTTCAGGTAGCCATCATTCTGATAAAAGGCACCAATGAGGCCATGCCGGAGGTGACGGGAGCGATTGCGGAAGACCGCCTGATGACGGCACGCAATAAATGGCTGATCGCCCACGAAGAGTCCGGCCTTGGGGCGGACGGAGCCTTCGTCGGCTTGACAGGAAAAAACTTAAAAACTAATATATAAGGAGGACTTACTATGATAAACATACCGTCTGTAAAAGTGGGAATTGTAGCCGTAAGCCGCGACTGCTTCCCGGAATCTCTTTCTGTGAACCGCAGAAAAGCTCTGGTGGAGGCTTATGCGCAGAAATATGACGCGGCGGATATCTACGAGTGTCCCGTATGTATCGTAGAGAGCGAGATTCATATGGTGCAGGCCCTTGAGGACGTGAAAAAGGCTGGCTGTGACGCCCTTGTGGTATATCTTGGAAACTTCGGACCGGAGATTTCCGAGACCCTGCTCGCAAAGCATTTCGACGGCCCGGTGATGTTCGTGGCAGCCGCCGAGGAGACCGGAAAAGATCTGGTACAGGGACGCGGCGACGCGTACTGCGGCATGCTGAACGCAAGCTACAACCTGAAGCTGCGCAATGTACGCGCTTATATTCCGGAGTATCCGGTGGGAACAGCAGAAGAATGTGCGGACATGATCCATGAGTTCCTTCCGATTGCGAGAGCCCTCGTGGGACTTTCCAGCCTGAAGATCATCAGCTTTGGACCGAGACCGCTCAACTTCCTGGCCTGCAACGCCCCGATCAAGCAGCTTTACAACCTGGGCGTGGAGATCGAGGAGAACTCTGAGCTCGACCTGTTTGAAGCCTTTAATAAGCATGAGGGAGACCCGAGAATCCCGGATGTGGTAAAGGATATGGAAGCAGAGCTGGGAGCGGGCAATCAGAAGCCGCAGATCCTTGCGAAGCTGGCTCAGTATGAGCTGACGCTCCTTGACTGGGTAGAAGAGCATAAGGGCTACCGCAAATACGTAGCCATCGCCGGAAAGTGCTGGCCTGCGTTCCAGACCCAGTTCGGCTTCGTACCCTGCTATGTAAACAGCCGTCTGACAGGCCGGGGAATCCCCGTATCCTGCGAGGTGGATATCTACGGCGCTTTGAGCGAGTTCATCGGAACCTGCGTAAGCCAGGATGCCGTGACGCTGCTTGACATCAACAATACCGTTCCGGCTGATATCTACAACGAGGATATCGCAGGCAAATTCCCGTATACCCAGAAGGATACCTTCATGGGCTTCCACTGCGGCAACACCTGCTCCGGCAAGCTGACCTCCTGCTCCATGAAGTATCAGCTGATTATGGCAAGAAGCCTTCCGGAAGAGGTAACCCAGGGAACTCTGGAGGGAGACATCGTTCCGGGCGACATCACCTTCTTCCGCCTGCAGAGCACGGCAGACTGCAAGCTCCGCGCATACGTGGCACAGGGCGAGGTGCTTCCGGTAGCGACACGGTCCTTCGGAGCCATCGGTATCTTCGCGATTCCGGAAATGGGACGTTTCTACCGCCACGTGCTGGTAGAGAAGAACTATCCGCATCACGGGGCTGTGGCCTTCGGACATTATGGAAAGGCACTCTATGAGGTATTCAAATATCTGGGAGTGGAGCCGGAGGAGATCGGCTTCAATCAGCCGAAAGGAATGCGGTATCCCACCGAGAATCCCTTTGCGTAAGGGATACATAACTGATATTGGTATGTTTTCATATATCCGGCGCGCCGGGGACTGAAAGGGTTCCCGGTCCGCCGGCAATAAGGCCTGTGCAGGGGTGTACAGGCCTGTTTAAAATTGCATGAGCAATCACAGGAGGAAAGTATATGCTGTATGTAGGAATTGATCTGGGTACTTCCGCCGTGAAGCTGCTTCTGATGGACGGAACGGGAAAAATACAGAAGATCGTGTCAAAGGAGTATCCGCTGTATTTCCCCCATCCCGGCTGGTCGGAGCAGAATCCGGAGGACTGGTATAACCAGAGCATGGAAGGGTTAAAAGAGCTTCTCGCAGACTGCGACAGGTCCCAGGTGGCCGGAATCAGCTTCGGCGGCCAGATGCACGGCCTTGTGATTCTGGATAAAGAGGATCAGGTGATCCGCCCGGCCATTCTCTGGAACGACGGCCGCACCGGCGAAGAGACCGATTATCTGAACCACGTTATCGGTAAGGATAAACTGTCCGCTTATACGGCGAACATTGCCTTTGCGGGCTTTACCGCCCCGAAACTTCTCTGGGTGAAAAAGCATGAGCCGGAGAACTTCGAAAAGATAGAAAAAATCATGCTTCCCAAGGACTATCTGGCTTATCGCTTAAGCGGAACCTTCTGCACAGACGTGTCGGACGCTTCCGGTATGCTGCTCTTCGACGTGGAGCACAAGTGCTGGTCAAAGGAAATGGTGGAGATCTGCGGCGTGAAGGAAAACCAGCTGGCGCAGATTTTTGAGAGCTATGAGGCGGTCGGCACTCTGAAGCCGGAGCTTGCAAAAGAGCTCGGCCTGTCTGAGAACGTAAAAATCGCGGCGGGAGCCGGGGACAACGCGGCGGCAGCCGTGGGAACAGGAACTGTCGGAGACGGGGCCTGCAATATTTCCCTTGGAACCTCGGGCACGATTTTCATTTCCAGCGAGAAGTTCGGTGTGGATGAGAACAACGCCCTTCATTCCTTCGCCCACGCGGACGGCCACTACCATCTGATGGGCTGTATGCTCAGCGCGGCGTCCTGCAATAAGTGGTGGATGGACGAAATACTGCGTACAAAGGATTACAGCGGCGAGCAGAAGGACATCCAGGTAAAGGAGCTTGGAAAGAATCACGTATTCTTCCTGCCCTATCTGATGGGAGAAAGAAGCCCCCACAACGATCCGAATGTACGCGGCACCTTCATCGGCATGAGCATGGATACCACAAGGGAAGACATGACCCAGGCGGTGCTGGAAGGCGTAGTCTTCGGGCTGCGGGATTCCTTTGAAGTGGCGAAGTCCCTGGGAATCCACATCGAACGCACGAAGATCTGCGGAGGCGGAGCCAAGAGCCCGTTGTGGCGCCAGATGGTAGCGGATATCCTGAATATCAAGGTAGATATTCCCGAGAGCGAGGAAGGCCCTGCCATGGGCGGAGCCATGCTGGCAGCCGTGGCCTGCGGAGAATATGCGAGCGTGGAAGAAGCAGCCGCAAAGATTGTGAAAGTAGTGGATACCGTAGAGCCCATCCCGGAGAATGCGGCACGCTACGAGGAACAGTATCAGAAGTTCCGGAAGGTGTATCCGGCGGTGAAGGCGCTGTTTCCGATGTGAGAATCGCATAAATCTGTGAAGTTGTATAGTTTCAGGTAAAATGGCCATACTCCAGGTAGCAACTGTTTTTTCGGGAGGCGCACTGCGCCTCCCGGATAAGGACAGCAGAAAGGGGTATGGCTTTATTATGGCAAAGAAGAAAAAAATAGATCTGAGAAATCTGGAGCCTGAAGAGCAGCTGAAATATGAAATTGCGGAGGAGCTGGGGCTTCTGGACAAGGTTCTGTCGGATGGGTGGAAGGCCCTTTCTGCAAAGGAGACCGGGCGTATCGGCGGACTGATGACAAAGAAAAAGAAGGAAATAAAGGAAAAGCTTCGCAGGACTGAGGAGGAGCAGGAAGGCCTGATGGAGGAGCTGCTGTGAAAACGAAGTTTTTTGGGAAGCTTTTTTGACACAGATTTTCATTGTATTTTGAACTTCTGGCTGATATAATCCCATCTTTGACAGTTAAGTAAAGAAAAAATCGCTGTATCCCTTGTATTTACTGGGCTACAGCGATTTCTGCCGTTGTTGCGAACTATAGTAATTTATTC
>NZ_NFLI01000034.1 GCF_002160825.1 Lachnoclostridium sp. An131 | reverse complement strand
GTGTGATTTTATCCATGGCGATAACTCCTTTAAAAAACTTGTAGTTTTCTGGAGTTATTATCTCATGGAGCGAGGAAACTGGCACGGTACTACTGATTTACCGTGTACACTCTAAGGCAGATATTCTGATAGATAAAAAACAACATGGATTACCTGTTCCAGTAATCGTTTCATAAAAATCTCCATTCCGCCGCCTTTCAGTTGGCGGCACAAATAGTAATGAAAGTGATTCACACCTTCAAGTTTTCGTGTTACAATAGACATGATTTTATAAGACATTCCCGGCATCAGTATCAGATGCACCCACCCGTTTGCTTATTGATGTGCAGGTGCGCCTCTTTATCTAGGTGGGAATACTCTTAATTTGGTTCACTATGTGAGCCTGTTTTTTGTGTCTACTCCACGATTTTGGCTCGATTTTCTTTCTTTCACACTAAAGCCTCCGCCATGCAAGCATGGGGAGGCTTTTTTGCATATACCGCTGCATGGCTCACTGCCACAGCAGAAATTATCTCTTGGGTAACCGAGATTAACGTTTGGGTAACCGAAAATACTGGAAAATCAAGGGGTTACACGGGAAGTTGTTGCAAATGCGTTACAAACCCAGAGTATCTCACAGCGATTGAGGACATCTCTCTTTTTCCCGGGTGCTAATAAGTGCCCGGGAACTTAATCAGTCTGGCTTTCTACTATTCAACTTGACTTTTCAAGTCGTATCAAAATATACAAAATGCCATTTTTTGTACAAATAAATGTTTTTTCGCAAATTACATAATTCATCCGCATTATTAATATACATAAAGCATTCATTGTTTTACATAATATGGCAAACCATACATTTTTATTTTTTTACCCAATACCTCTCTATGTTCTTTATAATAGTCAGATAAAAAAAGTGTTTTAATTTTTTTTATCTCATGTAGAGTAAAACACGTCAATCCATTCTCCGCACACGCAAATATATGATCTTTATCTTTCAAATTATTGTCTAAGCCTTCATATAGTTCCGAACCAATCATATAATCTAAATTTTTAATATTTACCTGATCAAATTCACACTCTCTAATTAAGTCAAATGTTTTTTCAATTGAATCCTTTGTCTCCATCGGAGCTCCAATGATGAAATTACCTACCGTAAAAATTCCTTTATAATTTGCGTATTTAATCAAAGGAATTACTTTATCTAAATAAATGTTTTTTCTATAAAATTTCAATATTTCCTTATTTGCCGACTCTATTCCAAAACTAATAATTCTTACATTACATTTCTGCGCCAAATCAATAAATTCATAATCTATATTAGCCCAACTACTTATAAAAAAATTAATTGCATTTCCTAATTCTAAATCTACAATTTTTCTAAGAAGACGTTTGGCCCTTATCAAATTAAATGTAAAGTTCTCATCAGTAATCCATACATTTCTATACCCGTATTTCTGCAATATTTTTATTTCATCAATCACATACTCATCTGAATGAGTTACGTATTTACTTTGCCATCCTTTTCTCTGACAAAATATACAAGTATTTTCACAACCTTTAGATGTTTGTAATAACGTATTATGCCTATTTTGGTCATAAAATTCTATATCATTTAAAAGATTTCTGTCAATATATGGAAGTGCATCATACGAAGAGATTTCCGGAACTTTTATCCGTTGATCAAGCTGATTTACAAGTCTAATAATTTCGTTAATTTCGTTTGTTGTCACCGTATAATCTGCAGTTTCAAATTTCTGCTTACTTATATAACAGTAATTACCATAACAAATTGATATAGATTTATTCTTTACTAATTCAACAATACTTCTAGCGCACAACAAATTTTCTGAACGTTTCAGAGCAAATGAATCGCACTCAACAAATACAATATCATAATTCTCATATATTAACTCCTGCTCAAAAGCATCACTTGAAAACTGTTCGCATGAATAATCATGAATGCGAACTTTGTGATATTTACTAAGAATAGTTGCTATAAGAAGAAGATCATAGGAGAAACCAAAACGAGTTTTTTTATTAATATCCGGTTCTGGATAAACCATTAGAATATTCATTCTTGTCCCTCCAAATATAGTTCAGCTTTTGTTAAAGCTAATAGCCCCCACGATGCCCCATCTTCGATTTCATGGAAAGGCCAAATTCCACTTCTCAGCTGTGTATTACATAAATACTTATATCCTTTATAAATAGTATCTTTGTATGTATCGTCATTCATTGTTATAAGTGCCAAAATCGAAACAGCTGTACAATATACATTCTCTCCAACAGGATGATTTAACCATGGTCCAAAACCGCCATTGTCTTTTTGTTGTGATTTAATCCACTCAGCAGTTTCATGAATCAGATTTTTTTCTATTCTTGTATGATAATCATTAGAATTAAACGCCATAATACTATATGCCGCTTTATATGTAAGAGAATTCAATTCCGATAACCATGTTCTCTCTAGCCATTCAAGATTCTCTTCAGTTGCAATCTCTGGCAAGAGATATAATGCTAATCCTGTAACAGGAATTCGATGCATATCCCTTTTGCTTCTACCAAATCCCGCTTCATCTCCATTACCACAAATCAACCAATTTATGGCTTTTTCTCTTTGCTCATGATATTCAGGAAAAAAACCTAATAGTTTAATATTCCATATAGTATCTGTATTTCCTATAAATCCCCCATCGATCTTCTGAGACTCAATACAACGCTTTATGACATATTCAGGAATATCTTGCGGAGATAATCCCGACATTATCAACATAGCACTTGTCTTTGTTATTCTTCTAATTTCAATATTCTTTCTAAACATTTCCTTTGTCATATTCAGCAATGAAAGTATTGCTCTGTTAGCATAAACAGACATATATTTCTCCTTTATTCCTTAACTCTAGGAAACATTAATGTGCTGCTAATATCTTTTGCGCCTACAATCCATCTAATCATTCTATCAATTCCAATCCCATATCCGCTCCTTTCACTATTGATTTTTTTTACTGCTTCTACATACCATTGTAAATGCTTTACTTTTGCGCATGATATTTTATACGATAGGAGTTTATAATCATTTGTTCTTTCACAGCCTTCGCATAACTCTCCATACGTATCTGGCAACATTAAATTTAAAGCCCAGCTAGTTTCTTGTGTTTTTTTCTTCGCTGTCCATGTAGCGAATTTACTGGAATAATCAGTTATAAAAACCGGGGTCTTTAACATATGTGATATTGAATAGTCAACAGAACTTATATCAATACTTCCATACTGTTTGCCGGGTTTCGACTTGTTAAGGGTCTTTATAAATTCCTGATAGGGTATTCTCTTGGGTTTAAAATTATCTCTTAATAAAAATATTCTATTTTTCAAATCTTCGACAGAAAGGACAAAGGCGCTTTCCAATAAATTGTCTAAAATATATGAAATTAGGTTTTCTATCTGGACTATCATATATTCAAAATTCATACCTACTGTTTCTACTTCTAGCATTCTAAATTCGATAAGATGGTTCTGAGAGTCACTTTCATCACGAAAGCAGGATGATATACTGTATACTTTTTTAAAATCTGCCGCATATGCTCCTAAATATAACGCATTACTCGAATTCAATGCATAACGGTCATTGTATAAGGGCAAATAAATCTCAAATTTCTTATTTTTGACTTGCTCATGCAATACAGGCGGAACAATAAAAATATAGCCCCGCTCTTGAAAATAGTTATGTATCATCATTTCTACTTCGCTTCGCAATAATGTTGAAATATAAGTAATTTTATTTGAATTCTGATAGTACTCTGCATCTTTCATTATCATTTTTCCTCTCTAATCCAGTTAATTATTCTTGGTGCATTAGGATTAGACGCAACATACCCATACTTTTTAAGGAGACCAATCATTTTCTCATTTCCAGCATTTGTTTTTGCTAGAGTTTTTTTAAAAGCATTATGATAATATTCCAGCATTATTTTTGAAATACCTCTCCCCCTATAATCACCATTTATAACCATTTCTTCCAGCAAGGAATAATTATCAGGTCTTCCGCTCTCACGCATGAATCCAACTATACTCCCATCTATTTCCGCGATATAACAATGGCGACCACTTCTAATTGTTTGTCGAATTAGTGTACTTTTGTTCTTAAGGGCAAGATATTTCTTATCTAAATCATTTAAACTGTTTAACATTTCCATAATACCATCCATATCATTCTTTTTAGCCCGGCGAATTTTCACCTGCCCCTTTCTGTCTTTAAAAAGATCATGTGCATTTCTATAAGAAACCAATTCGAACTGTTCTTCAGTCAAAGCAACTTTTAGCATCAAAATATCAGCTCTATATTCATAGCTTTTACCATAATAATTTTTCCCAAATGGATAATCAGAGGCAAATAAGACACGATTGTATCCTATTATTTCACAGACATTTACTATAGCTTGGACATCCCCTACGGTAGACAAATCCATATATACATTTTTATATTTTTTTAATCCTACTGCATTCTCTACCACCTGTTCTCCTGTATACAAATGCCCTCTTCCCATATGGGCGAGAATCAACTGAATATTGGGAGCATACTTCAATATTTCTTCAATTTGCTTAATCTTATTTTTAAATTTTGCGTGTAATAACAAGGGAACACCTGCATCTTCTATTATCTGCAATTCCTTTTTTATCTGTTTGATTTCAATATCTTCATATAGTAGATGTAGTTTAACACCTTTGAACCCCCGAGAATTGACATTATTTTCTAGATTATCGTCTATCCTGCAAAAAGGTATAAATCTGGTTGGAAAAGCTTGATAGGCCTCTAGTACATACTCGTTGGTTCGTTTTGCATCAAAATCCCGATGTGGAATAGGAACTATTACAGCCTGATCCACCTCATTTTCATCCATCATTAATATAACATCTTCATATTTACTGCATAAATTATATCTGAAATCAGAGCTTTCTGAAATACAGAATTCTTCTAAACCAATATGAATATGTGAATCTATAATCTTCATATCCTTTTTCCTCGAAAAAAGAGAGAGTAACTCATGTGAGCCACCCCCTCCTTGTAAAGACGATTATAGTTACAAATTAGTTACAATTACAGTTTGTGCATCCAAAGCACCAGTTACCTTCACTGAACTCTTCCCATACTTCTTTTGTAAAAAGCATCTCCTCTTCTTCCGTAATAATCGGCGTAGTATACTCTTTCATCATTCCACCTCCTTCACTATATTTTTTTTCAATGCATCTTGCAACATGGTATCGCAATCTGCAAGCAATCTTGCCCTGTCTATATTATACTCTTGCAGAGCTTGTTGCACCATATCTTCCAAAGTAATGCATTCTCTTGTTAAATTTAAAAGAGAATAAGACACTTCGTTTAATCTATACTGATTTCCATTCTGAGTATTTAGTGCCCAATACTTATCTCCAATACTTCGAAGAACGATATCTTGACTCAATATAAATCTACTGTTTAAATCCAACATTGAACATCCTCCCCCATATAATCGCCAGTTGTTTCATACGCAATTGCACGACAACCACCACATCTTTCGATATTAATACAATTATGGCATTTCCCTTTTAAATTATTTTTATCTCGAATATTCCACAATACTTCACTACCATACCAAATCTTGTATAAGCCGTCTGTCAGAATATTACCAATAGGAATTTCTAATCTTCTGCAAGGTAAAACTGTGCCATCCCATAAAATAGCAAGTGATGTGAAGCCCACTGGACAAAACCCACCTATTTTAGAATTTCCAGAACAATCAAGATGAACTGTATTAACCCACAAAGGTCTTTGTCGCCTCACTGTCAAATCTGAAGATAATGTATTAGCTCTTAAAGTAATACTTTCGTAAATTTCCTTAATCTGTTTGCTACTCAACACATCCGCCAGACTACTATGACCACAAGGTGTAACTCTCTCTATAGTAATCGCCTTCACGCCACATTTTTCAGCAAAATCAATTGCAGCAATGGCATAATCTTTGTTCCGATTCATCAATGTATACATAAAGGAAACTTCTATACCACTCTCTTTTAACGCCTCAATGGTTGTCAAAACCTTAGAAAATGTGCCTTTCCCCCGAACGCTATCATGAATCTCTTCGTTTGGCCCATCAATCGAAATTTGTATTTGATGCAATTTTTTTGAATCTCTGAGCATATCAATATGATCAGCAGTTATACATGTACCATTTGTAAGAACATCAAATTGCTTAATTTCCTCTGCTTTTTCTAAATAATCCACTAATTTATAAATATGCGGACTCAAAAACGGTTCACCACCGGTTAAGGATATCCTCCCTAGCATATTCCATTTCCTCAATGCATCTGTAATTTTTTTGGCAATAACCATCAATTTTTCAATTGGCAAATCTTCAAAATGATATCCTTCCTGATAGCAATGAGCACACCGTAAATTGCAACTATTCATAAAATGCCATTGGAAGTAAAATTCCTCTTTTTTCATCTTTATCTCCAATCATGTATTTTTATCACTAATTCCGTTGTAAATCCTAGCTCATTTACAAACTTATTTTCATAAAAATCTTTTTCAAACAAAATCTTTGCTGACTCTTCTCGCAAAGTAAAATAAGCAGTTATAGCAAGTAAAACGGCTCGCGTAGTTTTTTTCTTCTTATGCTCCAACTCAATCACTGACTGTCGAGATATACCAATAATTCTAGAAAATTCCAATTGTGTTAACCCAAGTACGTCTCGCATCGACGGCAATGACTCACATAATATATTAATACATGTATATATTGCATCATCCATAATAGTTACCTCTAAATTGATTTTATCAAATATAATGTCAAAAGTAAATACATTTCATGCCTTGTTTGCAAAACCCAAAAATGAAATTTTAAATTCCACCTCCCTTAGGAGGAGTAGCGTTTACTTCTGCACAGTTGATATTTACTCTTTCATACATCCATGATATGTTTATATCTCCTTCTGACAGCAGTAGGAGGAGGCTCATAATGAGTAAATATATTCCTGGTAACCAAAAACACCTTATGCTTCTCTACAACGGTACACGTATTTCCGAGTTTCTTTCCTTAAAAAAGGAAAACGTGCATCTGGATAAGCAATACTTTGATGTGATTGAAAGTAAAACAGAGAATGGTATCAGAAAGGTTCCGATTGCGGACAAACTTCTTCCGTTCTATAAAGCCTGGTATGAATCCTGTCCGGACTGTGAATATCTTCTGAATACAGAGGATGGTAAGCCTTTTAAGTACCGCAATTATTATGACAGCTACTGGACACCGCTTACAGAGCAGATCGGAATTAACCGGACTCCTCACTGCACCAGACATACATGCATATCCGTGTTATCAGAGGCAGGAGTTCAGGACACTACTATCAAAAAAATTGTAGGGCACTCTGGAGCTATGAGCCTGACTGAAAAGGTTTATACGCATCTGGATGTACAGATACTTGTTGATGCCATAAACAGAACATTAGAGGAATAACTTTGTTGCAAACGTGTTGCAAATGCGTTACAAACGGAGCAATTTTCACCCCGTTTCACGACATTCCACAATGTTTCCGGAGAACTGAAAAACCCCGGAAACATTAGGAGTTTCCAGGGTTTGTAAGCATTTCGATATTCTCTTTTGATTATCTCTTGGAGAACTGAGGCGCACGACGAGCGGCTTTGAGGCCGTACTTCAATCGTCTGAGCGATGATTTTCCTTGATATTCCGGGCTTTTTTGAGCCTCGGCCCCTCGGTTGTCCTATTCCTTAACCAAAAAACAGGCCACTTTTACGAGGGGACAGCTTGATGAAATGCAGAATTTACTACATCGAATAGCTGTTCTGGTTTATTATACTTTACTCTTGCATAGATGTCCATAGTTGTCTTGCTGTTCTCATGTCCGGCAAGGTACTGGACCGTCTTGGGGTCAACACCTGCATACAGAAGATTGGTGATGTAGGTATGCCGCAGCAGGTGCGGTGTCACATCGAAGTCCAGGCTATACACAATGTTGGGATTGTTTTTCTGATGTCCTCCCAGACTCGGCTGAACAGTGTACTTGATGCTCTGTCCGTTCACATACTTATAATAGGTACGCTCCTTGGTAGACCGAACAACGATGTACTGCCAGACACGTTTGAACTGCGAATATGACAAGGGCTGTCCCTCACTATCGGCAATCACATATTCCGATTTGGAGGCAGCCTTGGCTTCCCGCAGACAATTCACAAGGCATTTGGGAATGGGAATATCCCTTCTTGCTGCTTTCGTCTTAAGCGTTGTAGAGATAACCGGTCTGTTATGCTCTGATCGCCATGCGCGCCGCACAGAGATATATGGAGTGGGTGCATCGAGGAACACACAATCCCATTGCAAGGCGAGAGCTTCTTCTCGGCGCAGACCGGCATATAAGCCGATCATGGTAAACAGATACGGCGGAAGTCCTTTGACGGTTTCCAGCAGCACTTCCACCTGCTGGTCTGTCAGCGAATCTTTCTTTTGGGTCGGTTTCCCTCCTTTTGCCGAAATCCCCTCACACGGATTGTATTCCAGCAACTGGCTCCGCTCTGCCGAGTAAAAAATGCACTTGAGGAGCATATTCACCGTATTGTGCAGGCTCTCGGACTTATTGGACAATGGGATCAGCGCCAGACGAATATCATCCGCTGTTACTTCCTCCATATACATATCTCCCAAAGGCTTGATAATGTAGTTCTTCATATTGGAGGCGTAGCCCTTCAGTGTAGCCGGCGACACTTTTGCGGATTGCATCAACAGCCACTTCTCACAATACTCGGCCACAGTAGGATGCTCCCGGTGGAAGATGATCTCCGCTACCTGGCGTCTCGCCTCCTGCTCTTTATCGTACAGTTCCTCGCAGGTAGTCCCATACAAGCTCACCTGCTTGCCGTCTGCGTCCAGAATCCGGGTTCTGTAATACAGGACACCCTTTCGTGTGACGGTTCCATATTGAGGTATGTTTTTTTTCTTCTTTGCCATAATTAATTTCCTTTCTCGCGTGGTGATGTATCTACACCTCCTTTTTATCAGAGATTTCAAATTGAATCAAAGATACGGCCAAGGAAAAACTAAGAGCGAGACATCCTTGTCTCGCTCTTACTTCATTTTCTGAATTGTTCGGAACTTACACAGCGTCCCATAAGTCAAAGGCACAGCCCATTGCTTTGACAAGATCATCCGGCCTGTTGTATTTGACCTTTGCGTAAATGTCCATCGTGATTTTGCTGCTTTCATGGCCCGCCAAATATTGTACCGTTTTGGGGTCCACCGAAGAATGAATCAGATTGGTGATGTAGGTGTGCCGCAGCTGATGCGGTGTCACTTCAAAATCCAGGCTATATACCACATGGCCGTTATTCCTGGCTTTTTCTCCAAGTTTCGGGTAAAGCATATATTTTACATACTTTCCGTCCACAAGTTTTCTGGCCATTCTCGGCTTTGCAGTCCGCGTCACAATATACTGCCACAGCCGCTTAAACTGTGTATAGGATAGCGGATCACCGTCCCGATTGGCAATCACATAATCCGAAGTGGATTTTTTCTTTGCATCTTTCAGACATTCAACCAGACAGACCGGGAGAGGAATGTTTCTTTGTGCCGCTTTGGTCTTTAGCTCGGTAAGAATGACCGGCCTGTTATGTTCTGTGTGCCATGCCCGCCGTACCGTTAAGTACGGAGCCTCTGCATCCAGATACACAGAATCCCATTGCAGCGCCAGGATTTCTTCCCGGCGCAGACCGGCATATAAACCGATCATCACAAATACATAGGGCGGCAAATCCCGGATCGTGTCCAAAAGCCGCTCAACCTGTTCATCCGTCAATGCCTGTCTTTCTTCCTGGGGAACTCCTCCCTTTGCATCCAGGTATATGGTCGGGTCCTCGTCAATCACATGGCTCTCCTTGGCCGCCCGGAAAATGGACTTGCAGAGAATCACCACAGACTTATAAACCGAAGCCGACTTCTTGGAAACAGGTACGAGGGCAAGTTGGATGTCATCCAGGGATACATCAGCCATTCTCTTGTCTCCCAGCCCTCCAATAATGTGCCGCCGCACCTTAGAGGTATAATCTGTCAAGGTGGTGGCCCGAACATGGACGGACTGCATCAGCAGCCACTTCTCACAGTACTCAGCAACCGTAGGCGATCTTCGACGAAACGTAGTACTGTCAATCTGCTCTAACGCCTCCAGTTCCTTGTCATAAAGCTTTTCGGGCGTCTTTGCATAAAGCGCCACTCTGTTTCCATCCGAATCTTCGACTCTGGTTCTATAATATTCAATGCCGTTAAGCACGACCGTACCATATTGAGGAATTGCCCTTTTTCTTTTTGCCAATTCCGTCACCTCCTAAGAATAATGTCCAGCGCTGTACCTTTGTTTTATCAGACATATTAGGTTCCAGCAAGGATACGGAACAGCTCAAGCTCGGACACTTCGCAGCTTGCGGTATGTAGCGCTTTTTTCCACTGGCTTTGCACGATGGGTGCATTTTGCGATATACTCCTGAAGGCCAGCATCTGTAAAGTACACGCAACCATTTTGCACATACTGAACATAGGAAATTAGCCCACTGTTTCGAGCTGCATCCAAAGTGGCAATGCTAATCCCCAGTAATTTGGCAGCCTCTTTCCGCGAAATCAATTTTTCCATAGGTGGTCCCCCTTTCTGTCAAAGATGTGGTTGTTGCTTTCAAAATCACATGAATGCGCTGGCAACCGAAGCTGCCAGCGCATGGTATCTGACTTTGAAAAATTTACTCGCCACATTTGCCACGCACCCCTGGCGATGGGGACATTCCGGTCTCCGCTGGCGCGGCTGTCATAACTCCACAGCGTCGTTTTACTCGTGCGCCGCAGAGTTCCCCCCAAGTCTTTAGGAGGCCGTGAGGAAGTATCTTTAACCCCTATGCAGTCATCGCGCCCTGAAATGCCACTTTCGGGTATCAGGCTGACGTGGATCGCTCGGAACAGTCCTATTCATCACCTCCTGGGGCTGTCCATCTTCGCGGCGTGCCTGATTCGCTCGTACATAGGTTATGTACCGGAAATGCCGTCTATGAAATTGTCAAGCTCCACATTGGGAGAATGTTCTTCCCTCAATGGGTAGGCACTGATACGCTTCATTTGTTAAGTGTTATTCAAAAATTTTTTTATTTTTTTAAATCTTTGTGCAACAGCACTTCTGGAACAATGCCAAAGACGTGCTACATCAATTTGACGATAACCATCCACAAAAAGTAATGTCAATAGCTCCAAATCTTTCTTCGACAGCTTCTTCAATCTCAACAGTAGTTGTTCGTTTTCCACCGAAGCCAACCATCCATATCGCGTTTGATCAATCTTATCAACATCCCATTGATAAGATAACGATGCAAACTTTCGGAACAGCTGTGATTGACCACATACTTCATCATATTGTTCACAAGGTATTGGTTGCGTATGGTTTTGAAAAACCCTTTGACTGCAAAACCATGCCCAGTCATATTCTTTCATGGCAGCAATCTGTTCTTCGCTCATCCCTGCATCACAATACTCAACTTCTAAACGCTTCCATCTACTATCAAACGTATACGGTAAACCATGAGTACCGACTCATTTTATGACCGCCGTTACCGGCGGACGGTTTACACAACATTTGTTGTTTTTGTTTTACTCCGGCAGATTTCCGGTAGCT